>NZ_LR215980.1:0-2027500 GCF_900683745.1 Paraprevotella xylaniphila YIT 11841 | reverse complement strand
TACATTTTTGTGGGTCAATGGAGTCGGGGAAGCCACGGCATGGCCAGAATGCTTTGGGCGGATATTGCATGGCACGCTCCACTTCCCGTAGATAGTTCAATACGATGTTGTCTATTTCCGAGGCACGCCGGAAGAGTTCCTCCAGGTCCTTGTCATAGGGGCCATAGTGTCCCGGCAGGTTGTGTTCCTTTTTCCAGGAATAAGCGTAAGGGATGTCACGGCGGTCGTGGGTGGCGACAAGGTCCATGCCACAGTATATTTCCACAGTGTCGGCATCATAGAGAGAATCGTCATGCGCCTGCCTACATACTCCTTTGGAACGCTGTAATGGTGCTTGAACAACGAGACGTAAGAGTTCTTCCCAACGGTCATCAGTTTCCTCTCTTTCACCACGTAACGTTTCAAGGGAAGCGGTCGAAGATGTCCTTCTCTCCCTGGAAGAACATTTCCTTGTGTGACATCTCTCGTACGGCCATTACCTTTTCATTGAAATCAAGCAGGGAGATACGGATGGCGGTATTGAGTTCCTCCAGGTTGGAGAATGTCATTCCCTCTATGTCAAGGTAAATGGAACGGTAGAGGAGCTTTACGGCATTTTCTACCAAAGCCTTGTCCTTGGGGTGACGTGCACGGTGGGATAGACCGCACAGCCGTATTATTCGGCAAAAGCGGCGAAATCATCATTGATGACAGGCTCGTTTGCGGTCGCTTCGTGTGACGGCAGCCTTCAGATTGTCGGGGACGATAGCCGCAGGAACGCCTTCAAAATATTGAATTGCATTCTCACATGCCTTTATCAGGTCTTCCTTGCCTTGCTAGGTATAATGGCTGAACGGAAGGGGGGCGACAAATACCTCGGCTTTCTTCGTCTCGCCCGTCATTTCATCAACGACTTCAAGCCTGTCACCGGCAAAGTCAATATACATCCGGTCTGCGGCATAGTGCTCGACGTGACCGACAACCTTAATGTGAAACCTGTATTCGAGGATAATCCGTTTGAAGGAAGACAACTGATAGCTGTCCGGATATTCGGTATGGTACTCCTTGAACAGCTTTCGGACACTCATACCTTTGCGTGACAGGCGGGATACATATCCGGGAAGCAAGGCCTCCAATTCAATCCTTTTGGATGAAGGCTCCCGATGCCGGGACACTGTGCAGCCGAACAGCTCATCCAACTGCCCATCGGGCAGGGAAAGAAACTGTTCGATGCTTTTGCCGCTTGAAAGGAACAAGCGGACATACTTGCGGACTGTATTACGGGAAGTATGAAACGTGGACGCCGTTTCCTTGATTCCCATACCGGCCGCATAACATCTTAAAATGTTTTTGATTCGTTTATCCATTTGTCTAGATTTTATTATCTCCCCAGTTACACTAGGAATAGGGTACTCAAATCTACACAAAAAATCTATAACAATAGGTGAGCCAAGTGGGCAATACTATTTTGCCAAAAAGGGTCAAAATTGCGTGGATTTTCCATTTGATGAAGAAAAGCACATTGAACGAGTTTCTTTTCATTTTTCCTACAGTTTTTCGTTGGACAAAAGTAGGAAACCATCCGCGTTTTCTTGATATGCAAAGCATTGCAAATCAGTGATAAAAACTCTAAATTGGTGGAGATTTTCGCTCCACCTTTTATCTTCACCTTTTGCTCCACCTCGAACGGTAATATTTTGCCGTTTTTTGCGTGCTTGGGAAAAACAAAAAGAGGTTGTGTCAAAACGTTGGCACGACCTCTTTTATATTTTAAGTTCTGCTATATTTTCTTTTGGCTATGCTGCTTTTTCCTCATGCATTTGGCAACAAGTTGCTATATTCCAATTATCTCGTGTTATAAATAGTCCCATAAACATATATTTGGCAACAGTAATGATTCCCTTTCCTTCTTTTATCAGTTTAGCACACATTTTTTTGATATTAAAGGCTATGGGAAAGAAAGCAAAGTCCATTGTAACCTTGTCTTTTCCCACATGCCGGAATCTTCTGTATGCCATGTTGTATTTCATTTGTCCAAACACAGCCGCCGGTTCTATACACCTCCTGCCTCTACGCTTGATACCTTCTTCTGAGAGCAACCTTTCCCGTGCCTGCCGTTTGTATTGATTTAATCGGTGGTTGACTTCTATAATACGGTTCCCCCGGGCTTTAAAACAACTGCCACGCAAAGGGCAACCTTCGCATCTTTTTGCTTTATACCGGGCACTTTCGGTGATGTATCCGCTCGCTGTCTTGTCACGTTTGGTTCCTATACGGTTCATGTGCTGTCCCATAGGACAAACGTAATAATCCTCCCCCTCATTGTAATGGAGACTTTCGGCATGGAACGGGTTGGGAGTATAACGGGGACGCTGTTCTTTATGGAAGTAATTGTACTTGATGAAGGCTTCTATCCCATTCTCCTGCATGAACCGGTAATTTTCTTCCGAACCGTAACCGGAGTCTGCCACACAGATATTCGGTAAACGGTTATAGCGGTACTGGAAAGAGTGGAAAAAAGGTATGAGGGTCAGTGTATCGGTAGGGTTGGGAAACAGACGGAAGTCCGTGATGAATTGGTTTTCAGTACCTATTTGCAGATTATATCCGGGTTTGGTCTGCCCGTTCTTCATGGCATCTTCTTTCATGCGCATGAATGTGGCACCAGGATCGGTCTTGGAATAGGAGTTACGTTCTCCAAGGGTATCAAGGTGATTGTCGTATTCTATCAGCTTGTCACGATACCCTTCAAGTTCCCTGGCCTGCTTCTTCTTTTCGCGCAGGGCTTCCTTTTCTTCCTTATCCTTTGTTGCAGGTTGGCGTTCCAGGGCTTCTTTAAGTTCATCCACTATATCAGAGAGCCTGCAGGGAGTAAACTCCAGGGATGTGTCTTTTATAGAGTTCTCCTGTGCAATGGCTTCATCCACCTGCTCCAAGAGAATACGGATTTTATCCATTAGTCTCGTACGGTTCCGTTCGACTCTCTTGCGCCAGACAAAAGTATATTTGTTGGCTTTGGATTCAATCTTTGTCCCGTCGATATACTCCACATCAAGGCTGATGAAACCTTTATCGGAAAGGACAAGAACCAACTGGGTAAATACATTATTTATTTCCTCCTTTACACGGTTACGAAAACGGTTGATCGTGATAAAATCCGGATGCTCATTACCGGCAAGCCAAATATAATGAATGTCACGAAGGAGGTGCTTCTCTATTTTACGGCAAGAGTGGATATTATTCATATAGGCGTAGATTATCACCTTAAGCATCATTTTAGGATGATAAGGACAACGGCCCGTTTCCTTATAAAGCTTCTTGAAACTCTCAAGATTGAGATTGTCAATAACTGCATTCACGATGCGGACCGGGTCGTTCGCAGCTATGTTTTCATCAATTCTTTGTGGAAAAAGAACGGTTTGGTTGGGTATGTAAGGACGAAAATGTAACTTTGCCATAACGAAAAACTTTATGCCTAAAGATACGAATACTTTGGGTAATAACAAAGCCCGGGCTTGAGAAAGTCTGGGTTTTGCGCATAAAAAAAGGCTGTGTCAGAGTTTTGACACAACCTCTTTACTGTATTTTGCTTTTCTTCAAAGTGGTGCCACCAGTACTATTAAGGTTAAATTGCAATCAACTTGATTAAAGTAGAATAATCGTGAAATAGCTGATTATCAATCATTTTAAATTATGGTAAATATACATCACTTGAATTAAATGTGATTTTTATAGGTAACTTTATAGGTAACTATAGGGAAATTTTGTATCTTTGTAAGTGTAATATTATCCACTAAAAACGATTGGGTTATGGCAAAAACACTTTCCAGATTTTATTTCCTCAAAAAGGATGAGCATAAAGAAAAGGCTACTCTTTTTGTAAGAGTACAGGACCCAAACAGAAGGATTGATGTGCAGTTTACTACACGTATTCAGGTAGGGGTGCCGGAATGGAAGGCTGCTGTAGCAGATGAAGATTCATTGGCACGGCATCGTAAGCAAAACCCGAAACTGCATGATAAGTTAGGACGGATTGAAGTGATGCTGGAACGTGAGATGTCAGCTCCCAAATTTGATAGACAGCACGTCAAATCGGAAATATTGGCCATTTCCGATCCGGAAAGGTATGAAATCATACGTGCTCAGGAGGAAGCGGAACAACATGCGAGGCAAGAGGAGGAACGTATCCGGCAAGAACAGGAGCGGCTTATTCAGGCAGGTATTGCGGCAGAGAAAGCCAAGATATGGAATTATCTTTCAGATTTTTGTGCTGAAATCAAGTCAGGTAAGCGCTTGAATGGGAACGACAGGTATTCTTCCGGGACTGTAAAGGCTTGGCACAGTTTCATGAGGCTATATGGTTGCTTTGATAAAAAGCATCAATATACATGGGGGATGGTGAATCGGGAATTTGTCGCCAAGTTTTTAGCATTCATGGAGAAGGAAGGTTATATGGTTACTGCACAGAATAAATATCTGGTGACCCTTCGAGCACTTATCGGTTATGCTTATACGGATGGCATACATGACAACGACCGTGCGACCCAGTGCTTTTCAAAAAAGAAAATTGAGGAAAAAGACAAGGCTGCCGAGATTTATCTGACTTCAGACGAGTTGCAAGCCTTGTATGAAATGCCACTGACCGGACTCCAGGAACAGGTACGTGATGTCTTTCTGGTGGGCTGTTATACCTGTCAGCGAGTAAGTGACTACAGCAACATTTCCCCTGACAGTTTTACAACTACGGCCAAAGGGACACCTATTATCCGGCTTGTGCAACAAAAAACTCATACGGAAGTAAAGATTCCCATTATGAATCCGAACTTGCAGGCTATCTGTGAAAAGTACAATTATAACCTGCCTTCTGTGGTTGATGTCATTCTCAACCGTTATATCAAGGAAATCCTAAAGGAATTGTCTGAAACGGTTCCCTCTTTGACTGCAAAGGTTCATACCAAGTTGACCATGAAGCAGCGGAAGCAGGAAGCAGATGGAAAAATTAATGTGGAGAGGAACACTAAGGGAGAAGTGATGATGCCCCGTTACAACTGTGTCACTACGCATACAGCCCGTCGTAGCGGTATCACCAATATGTATCTGACGCACAAATACACCATCTTGCAGATGATGCACGTAAGCGGACATAAGACGCAGAAGACTTTCATGGATTACATCAAGCTCTCTTCCGATGAGATTGCGGATGAGATTGATGCTATTGCCAATGGTGCGAAAGCTGATGTGTTTTAAATAAGATTATAAATACAACAAATTGAAAATCATATATTATGGATAATTTGAACCAAACAGATAGCATCGTTATATACCAAACTACAGATGGTGAGACCTGTATAGATGTTAAGTTTCAAGATGAAACCGTTTGGCTATCTCAAGCGCAAATGGCGGAGTTGTTTCAGAAGGACAGAACAGTCATCGGACGTCATATCAATAATATATTCAAGGAGGGAGAACTTGAAGAAAGCTTGGTATGTGCAAAATTTGCACATACCAAGGATTATGGTCGTAGAGAAGGGTTTACCCAGCGTACAGAAACCACCCTTTATAATTTGGATGTAATCATTTCTGTGGGTTATCGCGTCAAGTCAAAACGAGGTACCCAATTCCGCATTTGGGCAAACAAAATATTGAAGCAATACCTGCTTCAAGGTTATGCCATCAATGAGCGCATAGCCAGTCAGAAGTTCGATGAACTCAGCCAGTTGGTCAAGGTGCTGGGACGTACTATCCAGAATCAGGAGAAGTTGACCGAGGATAGCCGTTCGCTGCTCAATGTCGTGGTGGATTATACTTATGCACTCGATACGCTCGATCGTTACGACTATCAGGAGTTGACGATAGAAAAGACCACACCCCGGGCAGCCTTTCATGCCACTTACGAAAATGCCATGGAGGTGATTCGCCAGCTTCATGAGAAGTTCGGAGGCAGCCCGCTTTTCGGCAACGAGAAAGACGACTCGTTCAAAAGCTCCATCGGGCAGATATACCAGACCTTCGGAGGCGAGGACCTTTATCCCTCGGTTGAAGAGAAGGCAGCCATGCTGCTTTACCTTGTCACCAAGAACCACTCCTTCAGCGATGGCAACAAACGTATCGCTGCCACGCTGTTCCTGTGGTTTCTCAATGGCAATTGCATCCTTTACAATGAAGACGGCACCAAGCGCATAGCAGACAATACCCTGGTGGCGCTCACCCTGATGATAGCGGAAAGCCGTACTGAGGAAAAGGACACCATGCTGAAAGTGATTGTAAACCTTATCAACCAGAACAACAGATAGGGAAAATGACATCTGTTCAGCAGATTTATGTTGTGCATTTCTTTTTTGACAGGCAAGGCACTTATCTTTGCCTTTTTCAACCCTAAAAAAGATTTGCCATGAAAAGAAAAGAAGAAGCTCCGGCCAAAGGAGCGGACACGGTAAAGGAGTGGATGGAAGCCCATCCGCAGGAATATGCCCAGTTTGCAGCCAAAATGAAAACGGAAGGAATAGGAGGCGTACTGAAATTGGGTGAGGATGCTTTCCGGCTCTCTCCGGATTTCCAGCAGGAGGTGGAACGGATGGTTACCACCGGGCGGTTTGATGTTTCCTCCTTGTTGGAACACCTGACATTGTCAGACTTTGCAGAAAACTACTTGAGGGAAAAGAATGAGGACCACATGGCCATGGCAGCCTGGGTGAAGTACGGAGAGTCAGCTCCGGAACAGGTGGCCGACGAACTGGATAAGGCAGTCGTGGCACAGGACAAACGCACATACAGGGAGATGCTCTCCAGCCTGTTCAAACTGTTCTGGGGAAAGTTCTTTCAGCGGGTCGAACTGCACCGCAGATGCCGGGAAGCGGAAGGAAGAGAAACCTTTACGGCAGAAAGTTTCCAGCACATGCTTGCCTCGCAGGATGAGAACCGGGTAAAGCGTATCGGAGCATGGCTGGGCTATGGCCGTAGCGGCATGGATATAGCCCATCTGTATTTCGCACTGGCAGAAACGGCGGAAATCAGCTCCAAGGTGGCCGTGACCGACTTTGTTGCATCCTTGAAGGCAGCCTACCCACAACATTCAATCGTAGGACACCGCCAGGTACAGAAAAGCGTCAATTACCTGAAGAACCTTTCTCCCAACCGGAAGCAATACGGCAAGGATGAACCCGAGCATCGCTTTGCCATCGACATCATCAAGACCGAAGTACTGCTCCTTTCCACTGAAACAGCCGACTGAAATCAATTCTTTTCAATTCGTTCAGTTCGTTTTCGGGTCAGCGAACTGAACGAACTCTTATTTCTTTTAAATTCGGCTGATTGCCAGTTACTTTTGCGCCATCGTTCTGTGTTGGAACGATGGCGCTTCTGTTTTCAATCCGTCCGCAGAAGCCGTCAGAACCCGGACGGAAACCAGTATGTATGGAAGATTTATTCAACATCCTCAGTGAGGGTAAAGCCCATGTGAGAGTGGAAATGGATGCTGCAGACCTCAAGGCATTTTCCGATGAACTAATCCGCCGTGCCAAGGATGAACTCGGCTCGATGGTGGAAGCTGCCCGTAAGGAGCGCATGCTATCCAAGGCAGAAGTAAAGGAACTGTTCGGTGTATGTGATGCCACCCTGTGGCATTGGGACAGGAAAGGCATCCTCAAACCTGTCAAGACCGGCAACAAGGTGCTTTATCCCGAGTATGAAGTGCGCAAGGCACTTGGACAACGCAACCAAATCCTATGAGCTTATGGAGAATCCCATTCTTTTCCCTCTGGGTATATTTCCTGCGTCCGTAAGGCATATCGTGGAATCCCTGCAGAAGTATGAGCACTATCAGGTGGACTTTACGGCTGTTTCTTTTTTCACTGCATTTGCAGCCGCCATGGGCAATACCTGGTCAGCCCGTTTCATGACCGGATGGGTCAGCCGTCCCATTCTCTATGTGGTACTGGTTGGCCCGCCCAGCTGCGGCAAGACACCTCCGCTGCGTCAGGCGGTAGCCCCGCTGCTCAAACTGGACGAAGCTTCAGATCGTATCTATGCACAGGAAATCAGGCAGTACCGCAAATGGGAGAAACTGACTGCCAAACAGCGCAAGCAGCAGTCGTTGCCCGAAGAAATGGAAATGCCACAGCGCAAGTGTCACGTGGTGGTCAACTCCACCATCGAGGCTCTTGTGTCTGCTTTGCGCGACAATCCCCGGGGCGTACTCATCTACAATGACGAAATAGACAGCCTGCTCTCCAACTTCAACCGCTACAGCGGTTCGGACGAAAGCTATTTTCTCAGCCTGTTCAGTGGTACTCCCTTCAAATACACCCGCAAGTCGAACAACGAGTACATCTTCCTGCCCAATCCTTACTGCTCCATTATCGGCTCCACCCAACCCGGCATGCTCTCCTCGCTGTTTGGCGGGAAACGCTCGCAGAACGGCTTTTCCTCTCGTTTCCTGAAAGTCTATCCGGATATAGCAACCATGCCATCCTGGAACGAGGCTTCCATGCCGGAAGAAGTCCTGGATGAATGGGAACGCATCATCCGCCAGGCGGATGCCGTTCAGCCTCCGGCAGGACAGGAGGGGAAGACAAATTCCCTTGAACTTTTCTTTTCGCAGGCAGCCAAACAGTGTTTGATCAGGTGGAAGAATGAGGTGAACAGCCGTATCTATGTGGAGTCAGAAAGCGAGGCGGAGAAAGCCCTCTGCGGCAAACTGGAAACCTACCTCATCCGCTTCTGTCTGGTCATTCAAGTCATGCGTGGCATCTGTGGAGAAGCCGACATGAACGAGATTGACGAAGAAAGCGCCGACCGTGCCATCCGGCTGACGGAATATTTCCGTGCCATGGAGAGCCGTATAGCGCCGGAAATGGAAGTCGGGATGCTGGACCTGCGGCACACCGAACTGCTTTCCCTCCTGCCTTCCTCGTTTACCACCTCCGAAGCGGTAGGTATCGGCAAGCGGATTGGCCTCTCGGAATCTACCGTCAAGCGTTTCCTGCGGGAGGGTGCCCGTGAATTTATCCGGAAAGAGGCGCACGGCCATTATTGCAAAATCTAAAAAGGTCAATGACACTTTGACCTTTTTGACACGATGACACTTTGAACCACTATTTTTATTAGTTTGGAAACAGATAAGGAAGCGCATTGTAGAAGTATTCGGTCAAAGAACCGAAGACATGGCGAGCACCTTCCTGTTCGTGAAACGTAAGATGATTTACGTCAAATACATCCGTAATTTGAGCCATAGCCTGTACTTGTGTCCAAATCCTATCATAAGCCACATCGTCCGTTCCGCTGCATGCCCAAATGTAGAAATCATTTCCTGACGGTGATGAAGAACGAATGATGTCTGCCAAATGAGCCGCAGTCTCATCCGGATAGTCCATTCCGGCAAAACGCCCCAGTGACCACCCATCGGAACTTATCGGCATGAAATACTTGAAACAGTCCAGTGTACATTCTAACGCATACCAGGTGGTTACCGCTCCCATGGAGAAACCTCCGATGGCCCGATGATTTCTGGAAGCCTGCAACCCTGCAACCCCTCGAAGTCCGTTTGCTGAGCGTATGTACGGTAACGGCTCTCTACCAACGGAATCAGGTCGTTGACCAGTTCCTGAGGAAGAGCCTTGCAATAGGGGTCAGCATCAGGATAGTAATCGACAGGAGTACCATATACATAACTTGTGGATACCACGATAACCGGAGACATGTCTCCCTTTGCTATCAGGTGGTCAAGCAAGTTTCGCATCATGCCGTTCTCGTTCTGAAAGAAGGAGGCTGCTGTTTCTCCATGCCCATGTACGAAATAGAACACATCATAGCATTCATCGGATGATTCCTCATACCCATACGGCAGGTAGACATAGGCCGTATTTGAGCGCATTTCACCGTTCCCATCAACATAGTTGTGGGTGTCATAGTCAATTTGCACCACGCTTCCCTGGGAATCGGATTCCTCCAGATATTCGGCTGGAACGGAACTGGTCTTGTTTAAGAGCGAGGTGTATCCCGACGAAATCTCAGCTTCTGTTTCCTGTTCTGAAGGTGTAGCAGCATACGCTTCCTCGTTTTCATGGCAAGCTGTCAGGCACAGACCAAGCAATAAAGTTTTAATAGTCATAGAAAATGTACACATAGTAAATCTGTTTTTCGGTTGCATAAATATTATTCTTTGATTGTATATTATACCGCATTTAGTTGATTATTATACTAACGTATCGTATAAGTAAGACTGAGCATCATATATGGTTCCAGCACATTGCTTGATATATAATCACAGTAGTTGCTTTCCAGCCGATGTGTAAAATTCCGGTTCTGTTTGAGTACATCAAAAGCCTCCAGTTTGATTTCTGCAGCATTGTTTTTCAGGAATTTCTTACCTAAAGACAGATTCCATAGACAATAATCTTCCGTACCCGTATCCAGACCTGTGTAACCTACATAGTTAAACGTACTGCGCAAAGTAAGCCCCCAAAAGAACATACAACCCAGTTTGACAGAAGCGGTATGAGTGATGTAATCGTTGCTTGTAGCTTCATCAGATGAACTGAATATATTGTTGATGGCCGCAGAGTAAGAGGCTGTAAAATCTATATTCTTATTGATATTGCTTCCGATAATTATTTTAGGTATTAAGTTCAGTTCACGTGTGTCGCTTGTCACCCCATTAAAGACAGTGGGGGTATTGGTGTAATTGGCAGCTATGCTGACATTGATATTGCTGCGGATTAAATCAAGCGGAAATCCGTAAGTCAACACATTCACCCAAAAAGAGAAAGCAGGATTTAATTTTACCAATAAAAGCGGCTACCGATGAATCTTTTTTCAACGAAGATTATTAGGACCGGCTATTTGCTTGAGCGTATATGATTGAAAAGCCAAATGAGTCGTTTGTCGGTATAGCTCTCTGTGCAAGTCTTAATATGTGACCAACCGTTTTCCACGTCAAGTATAGCTTCCCCATTCAGTTCCTTTAATCGTTTCATAAAAGAAATGACTGGAGCAATGTCCATTAGCTTATCGCCAGTCCCCATCACCGTGCAGACCGGAGTATTGGCGAGCAGAGCAGCATCTATTGTGTCGGGATTTCCGGCTACCGGCATAACGGCGGCAAACAGGTAAGGATAGGCAGATGCCATTTTCCAGGCCCCTGTACCTCCCATAGAACCGCCTACTAGATAGATACGGTCTGGATCCACTTTTCCCTTGTTCATGTATTCATCAACAAGATTTTTTATAATCTCATTTGTCTGGACTCCCCACGTAAGGGAGTCCGGACATTGAGGTACAATCATAAAGGCATTGATACAGTTTCTGCAAAGGTAATCGGCAATCGTATAGATTGCATCTTCATTCATTTGTCTGACATTATCACTTCCACGCTTTAGTCCGCCATGCAAATAGATTACCAATATCGGTTTCTGTTGTGTGCCACCGGCTGTTATCACCGTTTCCCTGTAAGGAAGTGTGATGTTATTATATGACCATACATTGAAACTGAAGTCTGAATCTGTATATCTGCATGGTGTAGCTGATGCCCAAATGCTCATGTACAAAAGAATAGTTAGGATTATCATGCGCTGCCGCTGTATTCGCAGTAAATCATTCTTTCGACTGCCCACGCTTTCCTTTCTTCATGTCAGCGATTGACTGTTCTATCATCTGCTTGTAGGTCGTTTGCTGTTCGGCAGTCAGCAGAAGGCAGATGTCCGCCGTCAGTTTTTCTAGGGCTTCCCTGCGCTTTTCACGGGGATATTTCTGCTTGTTGAAATCTGCATACAATTCACGGATTTTCGTTTTCTGCTCATCGCTCAGGGTCAGCTTTTCATCCATTTCCTTGATGCGCTGTTCAGTCCGCTGTTGCGCAGTGAGCTTGGTTTTACTTTCCTGTGCAGATACCTGCAAAGTGGTAGCGATGGCAATGGCCATCATTAAAAACATTCTTTTCATACTAAATTTCTATTATGAGTTGATAAAAAGTAGATAATAATCTTTGTCTATTTGGATTGGGGAGTATCTGTTCTGACAACCCGGAACCCCACATTGGCATAGCCTTTGTTTCCGGATCGCACATCGTCCGATTTCTCGCTGCGGCAGTCGTCACGTTTGGCATCCCAACTGCCCCCTTTCACAAGATACTGTCCGTCGACGTCCGTTGAAGTGGTCCACTCCCAGCAGTTGCCCCAAAAGTCAATCCCTCCGCAGGCACCGGTAGATTGCTTGTAGGCATCTACGGCAGTCAGCCCCGACTCCACATGATTGGCATTCATGGCTACATCTTTAGGCATGTGTCCGGCACCCAAGATCCATTCTTCTTCACTGGGCAATCGATAGATATGCTTGCTATCCTGAGCCGTCAGCCATTGGCAGTAGGCTTGGGCATTCTGGAGGGAAATGTTCACTACCGGATAATTGTCCTGCCCTGATTTGTAAGTGAAACCGGGTTTAAAGGCAGCATACTCGGCATTGGTGACGGGAGCATACCCGATATAAGCCGTTGCATCAGAAGCCCCGCGCAACACCATCCACGCATCCTTCGGATTATCGTCCCTTCGGGGGTCGATGAAACGGAGGAACTGCTGCCGGATTCGTGTTTCCCGGTTCTCCACCATCTCATCAACAATGCCCTGCATGTGTTCCACAATGCTGTAAGTACGGGCTTCGCGTTCCAGTTCGCGCAGCTTGTTCTTCTTTCTGGCCACTACTTTGTCGTAGCGTACCCCCATCTGGTCAAGTAACGCCTGCCTGTTGGCTTCCGTCGGATTCTTCCTGTATAGGACGAAGAGCTTATGTGTCTTGGAGTCCATCTTAGGCCGTCCTTTTTCCACCAGCGGTGCACCGGGCTTGTCAAACTCCAGTTCACTTTCCACCAAATCATCAGGACTGATGAACCTACCCGACTCTACTTGCTGATGTACTCCGAAATAGTGCGCTACCAGACCGTCCTTGTAAATGGAGAACCTGTATCCTCCATACAGATTGCAGGGAAGGGTGGAAATGTAGTAGTCCTTTCCGGGAGTAAACCCGGTCTTCTCAGTGGAGGTATAGGTTATGATGGTGCTAGTATGCGCCATGTCACCGATTACGGTTCTTCCTTGGGCATCCTGACGGGTGATTGCCGTACCAGCCAGCGGAAGACCGTCCACACTTTCCACTTCTATCTTCGTCACGCCCGTCATCGGAAGATTGAACCGGATGCCACAACGCTGTTCGGCACTCCCTTCATACCCATCTTCCTGGTCGGTCTGATGAATCGATACTGTTATTTTTGAGTTGCTGTCATCCTTCTGTGCGGACACAACAGTGGCCGTCACAATGGCAACAGCCATTGCTAAAACATATTTTTTCATCCTGTAATGTGGTTAGATAATTAGAAAAGATCCGTTCTTACGACTCTGAAACCGACGTTGGCATAGCCTTGGTCTCCGGAACGAACGACGTCTGATTTTTCGCTGCGGCAATCATCGCGCTCAGAATCCCAGCTGCCGCCCTTGATAATATACTGTCCCTCAGCATCCGTTGAAGTGGTCCATTCCCAACTGTTACCCCAGAAGTCAATGCCTCCGCAAGCTCCGGTGGTATGGCTATAAGCGTCGACTGCAGTCAGCCCTGCCTCTACATGACCTGCATTCATCGAAACATCCTTGGGCATGTGTCCGGCACCTAAGATCCATTCTTCATCGGTCGGCAGACGGTAGTTGTGCATCGGGTCATTCTGCGCCAGCCAATTGCAATAGGCTGCGGCTTCCTCTACGGTGACATTTACCACCGGATAATTATCCTGTCCGTCTTCATAGGTAAAGTCTGACTTGAATGCTGCATATTCCGCATTGGTAACGGGAGCATAACCGATGTAGGCATTGGGAGCGGAAGCCCCTCTCAGCACCATCCACGCATCATCCGGATTTTCATCATTTCGAGGGTCGATAAGACGCAGGAACTGCTGTTCAAGCCGGATGTCACGGTTATCTACCATCTCGTCCACAATCTCCTGCATTTCTTCCACCACATCCAAGGTGAGGGCTTCTCTTTCCAGTTCGCGGAGCTTCGCTTTTTTGCGGGCTACCACTTTATCATAACGAACACCCATTTGATCCAGCAAAGCCTGCTTGTTTTCCTCTGTAGGGTTCTGCTGATATTGACGGAGAAGTGCCGTAGTCGTAGCATCCAGTTCCGGTCGTTCTTCTTCAACAAGCGGCGCATCCGGGTCGTCAAACTCCAATTCACTTTCAATCAGGTCAGCGGGTGTGATGAATGAACCCAACTCCACCGTTTGATGCACACCAAAATAATGTGCCACGAGGCCTTCCCGATAGATAGACAGGCGATAGCCTCCATAAAGGTCGCAAGGCAAGGTAAAAATGGAGTAGTCTTTTCCGGGAGTCAATCCGTTTTCATCCGGAGCATTGAAGACCAGGATTGAGTTGGCGTTTTCCACTTCTCCGGTCAACGCTTCCTCTGAATCTCCCCATTGAATACCTGTTGTTCCGGCCAAGGCATAGCCGTCTACACTTTCCAACTCTATTTTAGTGATTCCAGACAGCGAGAAATTCAGTTTCAAGCCACTGAACAGGCTTTGTATATCCTGTGAACTCGGGAGGTTCGTTGCGGTGATTCCCTTTTCGTCATACCCTTCAGAACCCGCCATCTGTTCGGCAAGAACAGTCAAGGTTGGATTTCCGCTGCCGGATACTTCTCCCGGTTGGTCTGTAATCTCATCACTGTCACAAGAAGACATAGCTGTCGTCATGAAGAACGACAAACAAAATATGCCAAAAGCTTTCAATTTCATAATTTTCATTTTTTATTTACGTTTATCTTTATTTTGGGAACGTTGAAACAGCCGGTTCATCATTCTTCTTTCCAATACATATACTTTTTCTATTTGCGTGGGAGTCAGAAATTTGCTGTACTTTAAATAATACTTCTTACGTAGGTCAAGTATCTTCTGACTATGGGCAAACCTTTCGTTCATGGCCTGTTCTGCCTCTTTATCCGAAAGATGAGACTTCTCTCTTTTCGGCCGTGGACCCAATGCCCAGATTTCTTTCTGGAACTGGCAGAAGGTTTCTACAAACTGCCGGGTTGTTTCATCATCCATCGCCATTTCATTGGCGATGAACTGAGCCTGTGTTTCGGCCAATTGTTCACGGGTTATGCGCTGTTGCTCACCCTTTTGGGCATACAGGTTTGCATTCGATGCCATCATGGCTACAATAAGCACAACTACTTTAATGATGTTCTTCATTTCTTTTGTCTTTATTCATTCATAAACAGATCATACTGATAGGTCGTAAACAGGTAATCCTGATCGCTGCTGCTCAGATTCGCAAATGCTTCTTCCACATCTTCGAACGATTTCTTCGTCTGTGTATGGAAGGGGGCAAATACAATCACCAGTGCGATGCTGGCAGCTACCAAACCTCCCGCCAGTGAATACCACAGCTGCAAGTTGCGTTTGGGTTTTAAGGGACGCACCTCCTGTTTGATGCACTGCATGATGCTGTTCTCCATATCGTCGAAGAATCCGTCTGGAGTGGTATAGGGCATTCGCTTTCCTATGCGGTCAAAATCAAATTTTTCTTTCATACACTTAATTATTAGCATTCATAAACTTAATAATCTTCTCTTTGGCAATATGATAGCTGGATTTTACTCCGTCTGCCGTAGAACCGATGATGGCGGCAATCTCATCATATCCCAACTCATTATAGTATCTTAGGTTAAAAGCCAGCTGCTGCTTGGTTGGCAAGGATAAAATGGCTTTTTGCAGTCTGACAGCCTCCAAATCGCTGTAATCCACGTACTCATCAGCCATCAGACCTCCCCACTCACCAGATGATTCATCCAGCGAAACCTGCTCGTCTTTGTAACGGCTGAGCAGCCGCAAGGCCTCGTTGGTAGCAATCCGGTAAATCCACGAACGCAATGAACACTCGCCTTTGAAATCGGACAAGGACCGGAACACCCTGACAAATGTTTCCTGGGTTGCGTCCTGTGCATCCTCATGTGCTACGACCAGCCTGCGTATATGCCAGTAAACGGCTTCCTTGTATTTCTTCATCAGACAGCGGAAGCCGGTTTCCGAGTCTTTGACTATCAACCTCACCAGTTCCTTGTCATCCATTACGTTCATAATTTATCGCAGGTTCTATTGTAGTATAAGCAGCAGACGCATTAAATGAGGCATTACCTATGTTCTGTTGGTAATAAAGCATACAATGTCTGTGATGGTGGTGATGGCGGGCTTTGCGCACAACCACACATGATTGCATCAAAAGCAGAACTGTCGCTCCAAATATCCATAATTTCCAGTTTCTCTTTTTCTTCATATTCTATTGCCTTTTGATATACACTTTCTTTTTTCCTCTGATTACAAGTCGTATCGGCTTTTTCTTATCTATAGCAAAAGCGTCAAGTTCCGCTTCCGCTGATGCCATGCTAAGTTGCGTCATTTTTGCATATTGCCTGATGGTAAGGTGCTCATGCGTTTCCAAATAAGCTATAGCCATTGCCAAACGCTCCTTTTGATTGAAACGGTTACTGACATGAGATACCACATTTGGTTGAACTACAACGGTAACAACCCGATTGGGGCGATAATACCGATGCCAATGTTGTGCATTTGCAGATCCGCAAACCAATATCATTGCGATTGCCAGTATTCCGGCTTTCCAGTTTCTTGTTGTACACATAGTATTTCTATTATTTCGTTATACTTTCATATTTCACGTACCTTTCGTGAGCTCATTTTAATGGACGTTCTGTAATAAAGACCTTCTGAAACCATAAATGTAAAATCAGACGGATATTTTTTTTCAATGCTCATTGTTTTAGGCATTTGGATGGCTTATCACATAATATCTTAATCCAAGGAGACAATGAATGTAGATTAACAGTAATAGAATCTTTTATCCTTGATACCTTAGTATTAGTGTTGGACAAAACAAAAGTATCTATATGCGAATATAGTAAGAACTTGCCTATTATGCTATCATGCTATTAGAGTCATGTGATTTGTAGAATCAAATATTGTAGGATACAGGAGTTGAGGAACTGTTCGTTTTTTTTAAAACGTCCTCTTTCGCAAAGCGAAACAGCGATTAATCGCTCCACTGCGGTAGCAGTCGGCAAGTCACTTTTGAGGGGGCAAAACGAATTTTGTACCCACAAAAGTACAACTTGCTTAACAAATCCTGCAAGCCTAAATTGACTACTAAAGGATAGTTTACCAGCCTGATTCTTCAGGCTTTTACCAAGGTGTAATAGACTCAGAAACTTGTTTCCCTCTTGTTGTTGACACCTTTGCTTGCTGATACCATGGTCGTGGCAACTTTGCGTATTGGGATGCTCAGTCAATCATGGCGAGCGTTCAATATACAAGAGTGCCATGCACTTTGTGTTCGAGTTATGTAAGTCTTAGGATAGTCTTGTATATGGGTTCGGAGTTCTGAAGGCTGATGGTTATCAAGATAAGGATTTTTTGTGTGTAGTTCCTGGTACATGGGAAACACAAGCTTTGTGCACAAAGAAACGGAAATCTATGATACTTGGTGTTTATGGTAAATTGAATTTTGAATCATCGGATTACTGTAAGATCTGAAAAGTAGACAATCTGGGAAAATCCCGAAAAGTGGTCGACGGCTATACGGGGAGGCGATAGCCTATTTTGCAGACAGAGCCAAGCAAGTTGTACCCTTGTCATTACAAAACGAGTTTGTCCTCACAAGGGTAACTTGCCGATTTCTGCGCAACGGAGCGAATAAATTCGTTGTTTCGCTTCGCGAAAGAGGGAGAATCAATGAATGTTGAATCTGTAAACTTAACTCTTTGGGGACTTCGGTCCTACGATGCAATGAACGGATAAAAAACTGCTTGATAAACCGGATGTCATCCGTTCAAAGTTCTGCCTTTATTTGTTGCAGCAGACAATAATTCAAGTTCTTTATGTTAGACGGAACATTAGATTTCGGGTAGATGAACCGGTGTTTGCCGTATTGAACGTAGAGTGTAAGCTGATCAATTGAGGTTATGGCAGACAAGAAAAGGAAATGGAGCAATTAGGAAATGTCTGGATATGGAATGGGAATATCATGATGAAAGGAAGCTATGGTTCATACTCTATTAGAATAATGAACTGAAATATTCCGGTCAGTGGTTTGCGTGTTCAGGGGAAGTGAATACGAGCATCATTGGAAAGGGTCAAAAGGTCAAAAAGTTCAATAGAGTTTATACAGAATAAGGAACATGGCTATTGGTTATCAGTGCACTAAAACCTTATTCGATATAATGTCTAATAAGGTCAAAGTGTCATCGTGTCATTGGGGTTATTGTGTTTTCTTTGTTTATGATGCACGTTCAAGGTGGTGTGTCTAATTTACGGGATTGTGCTTCTATGATGCTTTCGGAACGAGAGGGAAAAGAATGTACTACGAATAAGAAGGGTGTGAGTGCTGGCCTTTTTTTTATTGGCGCTTTAATCGGTTTGAAGATTAAAAGGAAGTCTTTAATGGTATTTAATCAAGGCGATTTAAACAGTTTCAGATGATTACCTTATAGGTAACTTTATAGGTAACTCAGCGCTATCTGCTAAAACGAAAAACTCCGAAACGCTTGATAATGAAGCATTTCGGAGTTTTGCAGGTGGTGCCACCAGGAATCGAACCGGGGACACAAGGATTTTCAGTCCTTTGCTCTACCAACTGAGCTATGGCACCGACTTACTTCGGTTTTGCGAGTGCAAAGGTAAGGCAAAAAGAGGTTCAAACAAAATATTCCAAGAAAAAACTACGAATATTTTTTTGTTTCAGAAAAAAACTCTATCTTTGCACTCGCAAAACGGAAAGTAGCGCAGTTGGTAGCGCACTACGTTCGGGACGTAGGGGTCGGGCGTTCGAATCGCCTCTTTCCGACATGAAGGCTTAATTCGTTAGGATTAAGCCTTTTTTGCTGATTTCCTA
This sequence comes from Paraprevotella xylaniphila YIT 11841, assembly GCF_900683745.1. NCBI lineage: Bacteria > Pseudomonadati > Bacteroidota > Bacteroidia > Bacteroidales > Prevotellaceae > Paraprevotella > Paraprevotella xylaniphila. The sequence goes on along the minus strand of NZ_LR215980.1, from coordinate 2,008,574 downwards.
AAAGCTGAAATTGACACCTCCCATAAAAGTGGCTTTGGGCATCGGGTAGCCGGATATGATTTCGTAATGTTGCGCTAGTAAGTTTTCTCCACGAAGCCAAAGGGCAAGGTTGCGAGTGGCCTGGAACATTCCGCGAATATTCCACAAAACAAAATTTTCTGAGGTCTCATCGCCTTTCCCGTTTACCTTCACGTTCGTATAAAGACCTTGTATATATTGTACGCCGGAGGACAACAGCCATTTCTTTTTTGAAAAGGAAATGCCGACATATAACTTGTTTTCCGGTGCCGTTACGACAGGATGTTCCATGTGCAGGTAACTGTAGTTGGCGTCGGCCGACCATGTTTTGGATATACGGTATGCCATTTGTATTTCAAATCCGGCATTCTTGATTTTTCCCGTATTTACGTTCATCATGCGATGGTCAATGGAAGCCGTGGTAATCATGTTTTTACCGTTGATGTAGAAAAGGTTGAAGCCATAGGACAGGCGATTGTCAAGCAACCGTTGGTTGAATGCAAGTTCATAGTTCCACATGCTTTCTGCTTTCAAATCCGGGTTGGCTGTTCCCCACATGAACATTTCGCGGATGAGCGGATAACGGAAACCTTTGCTGGCTGTAAGTTTGATTTCAGCGTTTTTCGGAACTTGAAAGGCCAGGCCAGTTTGCGGAATCCATTCGGTTCCCGCCTGACTATGGTGGTCTATGCGGAGGCCGGCATTCCACGTCATCCACGAGCCGATTCTCTGGCGAAAGTCTATATAACCGGCGATTTCATCCTGTTGCTTGTCTACGATGTCCTTACGTTCTCCTTTTTGCGGACCTTCTATGAACTTGTTCCATGCTTCTCCACCAAAGTGGTACCAGTCTATTCCGGTGGTCAGCAGGTTGCCTCGGAAAAGCTGTGAATTTTGATACCACGATACCCCCATCATATTGTCACGGGAGTGGAAACGGTAAGGCAATTGGCTTTCTCCTTCGCTCGGGGCATAGCCGTCATTGATTTTATGACGTCCCCAGTTGTAGAAGAAACTCAATCTCCCGGAAGTCTTTTCATAATGGTTCTCCAAAGCGAAAGACGTCATTCCCCGCGTGATGTTTTGGTCGGCGTCCAGTAACGGTTGGCTGACTTCACCCGGTTGTGAAGCATTAAAGTGGGTGATGTTCACGTCCGCTTCGGCTTTCCACTTTGAGGACAGCTCATATCCGAGTTTGGCATACCCGCCATATTGCTCGAAACCCATGTCTGCACGGTGTCCGTCGGTACGATTGTACAATCCGCTGACGATGCTGGTGAATCGTCCTTTACGGATACGGTTGGTGGCTTCCGTTTGGAGCGTGTTGTAGGAACCGTAACCGACGTGGGCATGGGTGCTTATGCCTTCTGTCTGCATTTTCCGGGTGATGACATTGATAACCCCTCCCATTGCATTCGAACCGTATAGGACAGAAGCCGGGCCGCGCAGGATTTCCACTTTTTCTGCCATGAGGGATTGGTAGGCGTCGGCTATGGGGTGTCCCATTAGGCCCATGTACTGAGGATGTCCGTCTATCAAGACCATCAGCCTGCCGGAACTTCCGCTGATGCCTCTCAAATTTATTTCTCCGGCAGCTCCGCCTGATACGCCGTATCCCATGATTCCGCGTGAGGAGACGAAAAGCCCCGGAACTTGCTCCGTCAGTATCGGAAGCAGCGAGGGCGTGTTGGCCTGTTCTATTTGTTTACGGTCTATGACGGAAACCGTAGCAGGGAGTTGTGCGGCATCGGTCTCATTTCGCGTGCCTGTCACTACGACTTCGTCCAAGGAACGGTCCTTTGGGGCGTTGCCCGTTTCTATTTGTGCTGCTGCGAATGGGGAATATAACATTCCTCCGGCCAGCAGGGATATGGCGAATGGCCTTTTCATAACTTTTTGATTTTTAGATGAAGCAAAGTTAACCGGAACTATTGGATAATGTATTACCTCAGCCACGGATAGAACAACCATTTTTACCTTGTGGGATATGGTTTTGTCGTTTTGCTGAGGAGCGTATATATGCGGAGCGGATGGTCGTGGACGCATATACGCTCTTACCAGTCTATTTCTTGAATCCCGTTGCTTTTTAAATAGGCATTGGCTTTGCTGAAGTGCTTGCAGCCTAAAAAGCCATGTTCGGCAGAACGCGGTGAGGGATGTGCGGCTTCCAATATCAGATGTTTTTTCCCGTCAATCAGGTTCTTTTTGGCTTTTGCATAGTTTCCCCATAGCATGAAAACCAGATGTTCCCGTTCCTCGCTGAGCTTGCGGATGACGGCATCGGTGAACGTTTCCCATCCTACGTTGCGGTGGGAACCGGTTTTGTATGCCCTTACCGTCAGTACGGAGTTCAAGGAGAACACGCCCTGTTCGACCCAACGGTCTAAGTTGCCGGAAGCCGGGACGGGTTTTCCTAAATCCTGATGGATTTCCTGGAAGATGTTGGCTAAAGAGCCGGGGATGGGGATTCCGTCCGGGACGGAAAAGCAGACGCCATAATATTGCCCGGGAGTGGGGTAAGGGTCTTGCCCGAGTATGACAACCTTCACCTTTTCGAAAGGACAGGCATTAAAAATGTAAAAGATACGGGAGCCCGGAGGCAGCACATGGGCATGGGCATATTCGTTCCGCACGAAAGCGGTGAGTCTTTCGAAATAAGGCTTGTCGAACTCTTCCTGCAAGCGTAGCCGCCAACTTTCTTCAATTTTCACTTTCATAGTACGATGTGAGTTTGCTTGTTTCGGGCAAAGATAAGCAAAAATGTGTGTTTTCCTTGGTTTGTTTTTTAAAAAGAATGAAAATGATTCCATACGTTTTGCCAATGTGCCCTTTTTCCGTTAAATTAGAAGAATGAAACGGTTGTTTCGTTTTTTGTGTGTAACCCTAAAATAGAATATGTATGAAGCAAAAGAATAAAGCGGTTACCCTGCATGAGGTCAGGCTGTTATTCGAAAATAAATTTCCAGAATTGCTCGCCAGGGCTGTAGACAGCCCGGACGAGGCCTCTTTCCGTCAAAAGATAGACGCTTATTTGTCGGATGCGTCGTGGAATGCGGAAGGGGTGCGGGTGGTAAGGCGTTTGTTGGAGTATGACGGCCGGGTCGTTCATGAACTTTCGGTCGGGGAAGACGTGAAGGTGGAGAGCCTTGACTTGTTGTGGCGTTTCTTGTCCGGGCGTATGGAGGGAGAGGAGATTTCTCCGGATTTTGCACTCGAATTGTACCACCAGTTTTCCAGATTGCATGACGCCCCTTCCGGAGTGCCGGAGAAAGAGGATGTGCTCCGGTGGATGCGTCGTTGGCCGGACGGGCTGAATGAACAGGTGAGGGCCATCCGTGAGGCGAACAAAGAGAGGATTATGGCGTTGTTGGTCCGGAAGATAGAACATCGTCCGGCTTCTTCCGGACGCTATGTGTTTCCGGAAGGGTGTGGCGAGGCGGAAAAGCTCGGATGGGTGCGCCAGTGGTGGGGCGAAGCCCGTTTCCATTTGGCTATGGCCGTAAAAAGCGCCGCCGAACTGAACCGGATGTTGGGCGGTACGCTTTCTGGCGAGACGATGCGCGTTTACCAACAGGCGCAGGAAAAAGGGATTCCCGTTTTTGTTACGCCTTATTACCTTTCCTTGTTGAATCCTACCGGGAAAGGCTACGACGACGCGGCCATCCGCAGCTATGTCATTTATTCGTCCCGCCTGGTCGAGACGTTCGGTGGCATCCGCGCATGGGAACGTGAGGACATCGTCGAGGAAGGCAAGCCGAACGTGGCCGGTTGGTTGCTGCCCGGCGGGCATAACATCCACCGCCGTTATCCCGAAGTGGCCATCTTAATCCCCGACACGATGGGGCGGGCCTGCGGAGGCTTGTGTGCTTCCTGCCAACGGATGTACGACTTCCAAAGCCGGCGGCTGAATTTCGAGTTGGAGAAGTTGAAGCCGAAAGAGAATTGGAACACCCGCCTTCGGAAGCTGATGGACTATTTCGAACACGACACGCAGATACGCGACATCCTGATAACGGGAGGAGACGCGCTGATGAGCCGCAATGCCACGTTGCGCAACATCTTGGATGCCGTCTGCAAGATGGCCGTCCGCAAACGGCAGGCCAACCTGTCCCGTCCCGACGGCGAGAAGTATGCGGAATTGCAACGTGTCCGTCTGGGGACGCGCTTGCCGGTGTACTTGCCGATGCGTGTGGACGACGAACTGTTGGACATCCTGCGCGATTTCAGGCAGAAAGCCGCAGAGGCGGGCATCACCCAACTTTTCGTGCAGACGCATTTCCAGTCGCCTTTGGAGGTCACGCCCGAGTCGCGGGAGGCCATCCGGAGGATACTGTCTACCGGATGGGCGGTCACGAACCAGTTGGTCTACAACGTGGCGGCTTCGCGCCGGGGGCATACGGCAAAACTGCGGAAGGTGCTGAACAGCCTGGGCGTGATTTGTTATTACACGTTCACCGTGAAAGGCTTTGAGGAGAATTATGAGGTCTTTGCCCCGAATGCCCGTTCCTTGCAGGAAAGTGCCGAGGAGAAAGCATGGGGGCGTCTGGCACCGGAGGCTGAGCACGACTTTCTGGAAAGCCTGGGCGGCGCACCGAACAAGGCCGTGGCCGTCCGGCAGTTTTGTGTCGCGCACGACGTGCCTTTCCTGGCTACGGATCGTAGTGTGCTCAATCTGCCCGGCATCGGCAAAAGCATGTCTTTCGCTTTGGTGGGAGTGGACGCCAAGGGACGCCGCATCTTGCGGTTCGACCACGACCGCACCCGTAGGCACAGCCCGATAATCGACCGTGTCCGCGAAGTGTATATCCGGGAGAACAAGCCGGTCTACCGTTACTTGTTGCAGTTGCAGGACATGGGAGAAGATATGGGTGAGTATGAAACGCTTTGGGCATATACCGAAGGCGAGACCGAGCGTCGCTTCCCGTTTTTTGAATATCCGGTTCCGGATTTCAGCGTGACGAGCCGTTATACGAATCTGGATGTGGGGGAAGGCGAGGTCCGGGATCTACGGCCTGACAGGTAAGCAACCTCATTTTGTTCGAATCTTTTATTCTTTCGCGTATGGATGCCTAACTTGTTGTAAATCTGCACGGAAGATACTGCGGAGATTGATTTGGCGGCCTCCTGAGGCCCCGTTTTGTCCGACTTTGATACTTTGGCTTCGTGCCTGTAAACAAGCGTCCATGCCTCTTCGCCTTCGTAACCAGAAAGGCGAAAGGGCATGGACGCTTGATATGTTGCCGGATAGGCCGGAGCCGTAGGTTTACAAATCCTTAATCTCGTCCAGGTTATGCTGGATGTCTTCGTCTTTCAGTTCGTAGTTGGTCAGGTTTCCGGCCAGATACTGGTCGTAAGCGGCCATATCTATGAGGCCGTGTCCGGACAGGTTGAACAGGATGACTTTTTCTTCCCCGCTCTCCTTGCACGCCTTGGCTTCGTTGATGGCGGCAGCGATGGCATGACAGGATTCCGGTGCCGGAATGATGCCTTCGGCCTTGGCGAACAAGCAGCCCGCGTCGAAGGATTCCAGTTGCTGGATGTCGGTGGCCTCCATCAGTCCGTCTTTCAGGAGTTGGGAGACGATGACGCCCGCGCCGTGGTAACGCAGTCCGCCCGCGTGGATGTTGGCCGGGGCGAAGTTGTGTCCCAGGGTGAACATCGGCAGCAGGGGGGTATAACCCGCTTCGTCCCCAAAGTCGTATTGGAAATGCCCGCGCGTCAGTTTCGGGCACGATGCCGGTTCGGCTGCGATGTAACGTGTCTTTTTCCCTTCCTTGATGCTATGGCGCATGAACGGGAAACAGATGCCGCCGAAGTTGGAGCCGCCTCCGAAACAGCCGATGATGATGTCCGGATATTCACCCGCCATTTCCATCTGTTTCTCGGCTTCCAGGCCGATGATGGTCTGATGCAGGGTGACGTGGCTCAATACTGACCCGAGCGTGTATTTGCAATTCGGGGTCGTGCGTGCCAGTTCGATGGCTTCCGAGATGGCCGTGCCCAAAGAACCTTGGTAGTTTGGGTTCTTGGTCAGGATGTCCTTGCCCGCACGGGTGGACATGGAGGGAGAAGCGGTGACTTGTGCGCCGAACGTCTGCATGATGCTGCGGCGGTAGGGCTTCTGCTCGTAACTGATTTTGACTTGGTATACAGCCGCTTCCAACCCGAACACCTTGGCGGCATAGGAGAGGGCCGCTCCCCATTGGCCCGCTCCGGTTTCTGTCGTTACGTTCGTCACGCCCTCCTTCTTGCAGTAATAAGCTTGTGCCAATGCCGAGTTCAGTTTGTGCGAGCCGATGGGGCTGACGCTTTCATTCTTGAAGTATATATGGGCCGGTGTCCCCAGAGCCTTTTCCAATCCGTAGGCCCTTACGAGCGGTGTGCTCCGGTAGTATTTGTACATTTCGCGCACTTCCTCGGGAATCTCTATCCACGCGTCCGTCTGGTTCAGCTCTTGCCGGCTCAGTTCTTCCGCAAAGATCGGATACAAGTCTTCCGGTTTCAACGGCTGTTTGGTGGCCGGATTGAGTGGCGGCATGGGTTTGTTTACCATGTCGGCCTGGATGTTATACCAATAACGGGGGATGTCCTCTTCTGCCAGGAAATATCTTTTTTTCTTTTCCATAATGCTTGTTGTATTCGATGTGTTTATTGAATTTCTTGTTCTTTAGTTGCAAACTTACGCAAAAAGTTTGGAATATATGACGATTTGCAGGAAAATATGTAGGACATGCTTGATAAAAGTATTGGAAGTATGGTCGTGGCATACGGTATGGGGGTGGCGTGGGATGGTGTGGTCGTGTTGCATAAATATGCAGGAAAATCCGGGTCATTCAACTCTTCTTTCTTTTGGTAATAAGCGGAATATGATTTGTTTTGAATAAAAATAAGAAAATATCTGTATATTATGCATGCGGTGAGGCTTAAAATACATATCTTTGCATCGAAGTAATAAAGGATAGGGATTTATGAGGAATAAGGACAGCCGTTTGGAAGCCATTAAGATGGTCGTGTCTGCACAGGATATTTCAAGCCAAGAGGAATTGTTGCGCGAGTTGAAAAAGATGGGTTTCATACTGACTCAGGCTACGCTTTCCCGTGATTTGAAACAACTGAAAGTGGCCAAGGCGACGAATGCCTCTGGTAAATATGTATATGTATTGCCGGCTTCGCCTCTTTACAGAAGGGTCTCGGACACTCACCTGACCGCTTCTGCCGTACATCAGGCCGGTGCTTTGTCCGTGAAATTTTCAGGTAATCTGGCTGTGGTCCATACTTTGCCCGGTCATGCAAGTCATATCGCATACGATATAGACAACAAAAGGTTTGAAGAAATATTGGGGACATTGGCCGGAGACGATACCATCATACTGGTGTTGGCAGAAGGAGTTTCCTCCGAACTGGCCCTGCGGCGGTTGGCCGAAGTGATTCCCGACATACAATGAATATAAAGAACGTAGAAAATCGCGAGTAAGCGAGCGCAGACGGAGCTTGCTCCAGGTCTGCCGAGCGGGAGCGGTTTATGTAAACAGTATATAGTTTAAGAAAGAAGTGGAATACAACGATGGAATCAGAGTGGTTGTGGCAGATGCCAGCCACGAAAAGTATGTAGATGTTATTCTTGCGACCATAACGGATTCTGCGAAAAAGAGAGGCTCCGGGATAGCTTCCCGTACGCATGAATATCTGGCCACGAAGATGAAGGAACGCAAGGCGGTCATAGCTTTGGCCGGTGAAGGCGATGAAGAGGAGTTTGCCGGGTTCTGTTATATCGAAAGTTGGGGAAATAAGGAGTATGTGGCCAATTCGGGACTGATTGTCGTAGAGAAGTTCCGGCGTCATCATCTGGCTACCCGTATCAAACAGACGGCCTTCACGCTTTCGCGCCTGCGGTGGCCCCATGCCAAATTGTTCGGGTTGACGAGCCAGAGTGCCGTGATGAAGATCAATACGGCGTTGGGTTACGTGCCGGTCACTTTTGCCGAGCTGACGGACGACGAGGCGTATTGGAAAGGTTGCGGCACGCCGGAGCATCCGTGTTGCGTCAATTATGACATCCTGCAGCGCACAGGGCGGCGGTATTGCGTGTGTACGGCCATGTTGTATGACCCTGCCGCGCATCCGAACGAGAAACTTCCGGTGGAACTGCCGGAGGATGTGGTGAAGATGGCCCGCGAGGCGGCTGCAAAAAATCTGCGTTAATTGGAATAGACAAAATAAAAGGAATATTATGGCAAAAAAAGTAGTAGTGGCATTCAGCGGAGGTTTGGACACCTCTTATACGGTGATGTATCTGGCCAAGGAAAAGGGGTACGAAGTGTATGCGGCTTGTGCCAACACGGGCGGTTTCAGTGCCGAGCAACTGAAGGCCAACGAGGAAAATGCTTATAAGTTGGGCGCCAAGGAATACGTCACGTTGGACGTGACGAAGGAGTATTATGAAAAGAGCCTGCGTTACATGATATATGGCAACGTGTTGCGCAACAACTGCTACCCGATTTCGGTGTCGTCCGAGCGTATTTTTCAGGCCATCGCCATCGCACGTTATGCCAACGAGGTGGGGGCCGATGCGATAGCCCATGGCTCGACCGGGGCAGGCAACGACCAGATTCGTTTCGACATGACTTTCCTGGTGATGGCACCGGGGATGGAGATCATCACACTCACGCGTGACAGCAACCTGAGCCGCCAGGAGGAAGTGGATTATCTGAACCAGCACGGTTATTATGCCGATTTCACGAAGTTGAAGTATTCCTACAACGTAGGTATCTGGGGCACGTCGATTTGTGGCGGCGAGATTCTGGACAGCAATCAGGGGTTGCCTGAGAGCGCTTATCTGAAACATCCCACGAAGACGGGGACGGAGCTGTTGAAGCTCGGTTTCAAGAAAGGGGAGATTTGTAGCGTGAACGGTGTGGAGTATGACGACAAGATCAAGGCCATACAGGAGATAGAAAAGATAGGTGCTGCCTATGCCATTGGCCGCGACTGCCATGTGGGCGACACCATCATCGGTATCAAGGGGCGTGTAGGTTTCGAGGCGGCAGCTCCGATGCTGATTATCGGTGCGCACCGTTTCTTGGAAAAATACACGCTGAGCAAGTGGCAGCAATATTGGAAGGAACAAGTGGCCAACTGGTATGGCATGTTCCTGCACGAAAGCCAGTATCTGGAGCCGGTCATGCCGGACATCGAGGCCATGCTGACCAGTTCGCAGCGCAACGTGAACGGCGTGGTGACATTGGAGCTTCGTCCTTACGGCTTCACGACGGTCGGTGTGGATTCTCCGGACGACTTGGTGAAGAACAAGTTCGGCGAGTATGGCGAGACGCAGAAGGGTTGGACGGCAGAGGATGCCAAAGGCTTTATCAAAGTGACTTCCACTCCGCTCCGCCTGTATTATGCGAACCATAAGGACGAGGAACGAATCAAGTAAACCATGGCGGCGGAAGATAAAAAAAACAGATATTTCAAATGATAAGAGTTGGAATCATAGGAGGGGCAGGATATACGGCCGGAGAACTTTGCCGCATCCTGCTGAACCATCCCGAAGCGGAGATAAAGTTTATCAATAGTTCCAGTAATGCAGGGAATAAGATTACCGACGTGCACGAAGGACTGTACGGGGAAACCGATTTGGTGTTTACGGACCAGTTGCCTTTCGACGAGGTGGACGTGATATTTTTCTGTTTCGGGCATGGCAAGAGCGTGGAGTTCTTGCAGGCTCACGATGTGCCTTCCCGGGTGAAGATCATCGACTTGGCGCAGGATTTCCGTCTGGCGGCTCCGGGCAATGACTACGTGTACGGTCTGCCAGAATTGGACAAGGCGGCCATTGCCGGGGCGCAGCATGTGGCCAATCCCGGTTGTTTTGCCACTTGCATCCAGTTGGGGTTGTTGCCTTTGGCTGCCCACGGCCTGTTGAGTGGCGACGTGTCGGTGAATGCCATCACGGGAAGTACCGGTGCCGGTGTGAAGCCCGGTGCGACCACGCACTTCAGTTGGCGCAACAACAACATGAGCATATACAAGGCTTTCAACCATCAGCATGTGCCGGAAATTTGCCAGTCTCTCCGTGCCTTGCAGTCGGACTTCGACGGAGCGATAGATTTCATTCCCTATCGCGGCGACTTTGCCCGAGGAATTTTTGCCACCGAGGTGGTTCGTGTGGACGCGTCGGTCGATGCCGGGTATTTTGCCGGACTTTACAAGGAGTATTACAAGGACGCGGCCTTCACGCATTACGTGGACAAGGTCATCGACATGAAGCAAGTGGTCAATACCAACAAGGCTTTGGTGCATGTGGACAAGTTCGGCGATAAATTGTTGGTCACGGCCACGATAGACAATTTGCTCAAAGGCGCAAGCGGGCAAGCCGTGCAGAACATGAACCTCATGTTCGGGTTGGACGAAACGTCCGGTTTGCGCCTGAAACCGTCTGCATTCTAAACGGGGTGCGGCGGAATGTCATATTTAAAAAAGGAGGAATAAAATGAATCTGTTCGACGTATATCCGCTTTTCGATGTGAACATCGTAAAAGGGAAAGGATGCCATGTCTGGGACGACAAGGGGCAGGAGTATCTTGACTTGTATGGCGGCCATGCCGTAATCAGTGTCGGTCACTGCCATCCGCATTATATAGAGAAGCTGGCACGGCAACTTGGCCGGTTGGGTTTCTACAGCAATTCCGTGGTCAACAAGTTGCAGGTGGAACTGGCGGAGCGTTTGGGCAAGGCCTGCGGTTATGAGGACTATCAGCTCTTTCTGATTAATTCCGGTGCGGAAGCCAATGAGAATGCGTTGAAGTTGGCCAGTTTCTACAATGGCCGCAAGCGCGTGTTGTCCCTTTCAAAAGCGTTCCATGGGCGTACGTCTTTGGCCGTGGAGACAACGGACAATCCTAAAATCATAGCTCCCATCAACGCCAACGGGCATGTGACTTACTTGCCTTTGAATGATTTGGACGCTTTCAAGGCGGAGTTGGCCAAAGGCGATGTGTGTGCCGTGATTGTGGAGTGTATTCAAGGGGTCGGAGGTATCCGGTTGGCCACAGCCGAGTTCATGCAAGGCGTGCGGCAGGCATGTGACGAAACGGATACGGTGTTGATTTGCGATGAAATCCAGTGTGGTTACGGCCGTTCGGGCAAGTTCTTCGCCCACCAGCATTTGGGGGTGAAGCCGGACTTGATTACGGTGGCCAAAGGCATCGGCAACGGTTTCCCCATGGGGGCGGTGCTGATTTCGCCCAAGTTTACTCCGGTGTACGGCCAGTTGGGCACGACTTTCGGTGGAAACCATTTGGCTTGTGCCGCCGCCTTGGCCGTGTTGGACATCATGGAAGAGGAGCATCTGGTGGAAAATGCCGCCAAGGTCGGAAATTTCCTGATGGAAGGCATAAAGGCTTTGCACCTGCCTCATGTGGTGGATGTCAGAGGGCGCGGCCTGATGATAGGCGTGGAGTTGGACGTGCCTTACAAGGAAATCAGGAACAAGTTGCTCTTTGAGGAGCATTGCTTTACGGGATGCAGTGGCACGAATGTGCTGAGGCTCTTGCCGCCGCTTTGTCTGAGTGAGGTGGAAGCGGCTGATTTCTTGAAACGGTTGGAACGTGTAGTGAATAATTAATGAATAATCAAGCGGAGATAAACCGGTCGCAGGCGTATGCCGGAGACCGGTTTGTCTGCTTTTAAGGAGGAGAGTGACAATGAAGATTGCAATTATCGGTGCGGGCAATATGGGAGGAGCCGTTGCCCGTGGTTTGGCAAAGGGAAGCTTGGTCAAGACATCGGATATCACGGTGTCCAATCCCAGTCGGGGTAAGTTGGAGGCATTGAAGGTTGAGTTTCCGGAGTTGAACATCACTTGTGAGAATTCCCAGGCGGCGACAGGGGCTGATGTGGTTATATTAGCTGTGAAACCTTGGAAGATACAAGAGGTGATAGAGGAAATCAAAGGTGGTTTGGATTATGACAATCAGGCGATAGCCTCTATGGCAGGTGGGATTGGCACGGCGCAACTTTGTACTTATTTGGATCGTGGTGACGGAGAATACCCCGGAGTGTACTATTTGATACCGAATACGGCCATTGCGGTTATGAGCGGTATGACTTTTATGACTTCCGTTTGTTCCACGCCGGAATTGGACGCCCAAATGCTGGCGATGTTTAAGGAGATGGGGGATGCCATGTTGGTTGAGGAACGCTTGATGGACGCGGGAATGGCTTTGGCTTCCTGTGGCATAGCCTATGTGATGCGTTACATCCGTGCGGCTACCGAAGGTGGTGTGGAATTGGGCTTTTATGCCAAGGATGCGCAGCGCGTCATCATGCAGACCATGAAAGGGGCCGTGGATTTGTTGGAGGCCGGAGGATTGCATCCGGAAATGGAGATTGATAAAGTGACGACGCCCGGAGGCTTGACCATCCGTGGGCTGAATGCGATGGAGGAGGCCGGGTTCACCCAAAGCGTCATCAAAGGATTGAGGGCTTCGGTGAAGAAATAAGGAAAGGAGTGTCTTTATGTCACAACAATATAAACGCATAGCCGTCAAGATAGGAAGTAACGTTCTGACCCGTAAGGACGGGGCTTTGGACGTGACACGCATGTCGGCTTTGGTGGACCAGATTGCCGAACTGCGGGAAAACGGTATCGAAGTCATATTGATTTCTTCCGGTGCCGTGGCCAGCGGGAGAGGCGAGCTGAAAGAGGCCGTCTCGCGCAAGATGGACAGCGTGGACCAACGGCAACTGTTTTCCGCAGTGGGGCAGGCCAAGCTCATCAACCGCTATTACGAACTGTTCCGCGAGCACCGCTTGCCGGTGGGGCAGGTGCTGACGATGAAAGAGAGTTTCAGTACGCGCCGCCATTACCTGAACCAACGGAACTGTATGATGGTGATGTTGGAAAACGGGGTTATTCCGATTGTGAACGAGAATGACACAGTCAGCGTGACGGAGCTGATGTTTACGGATAACGACGAACTGTCCGGTTTGATTGCCACGATGATGGACGTGCAGGCTTTAATCATATTGAGCAATGTGGACGGCATATACAACGGCCTTCCCGGCGAACCGGGCGTGGAGGTTATCCGTGAGGTGGAACCGGAACGGGATTTGCAGGAGTATATCCGTACGGAGAAATCCGGTTTCGGACGCGGCGGGATGATGACCAAATGCTCCATAGCCCGCAAGGTGGCCGACGAAGGCATCGAGGTCATCATTGCCAACGGCAAACGCGACGACGTGCTTACGGACTTGGTTTTACGTCCCGGCAGCCGGGTGTGTACCCGTTTTGCTCCGCGTGAAGGCAATGTTTCGAGCGTGAAGAAATGGGTGGCTCACAGCACAGGGTTCACGAAAGGGAAGGTTTACCTGAACGACAAGGCGGTGGAAGCCGTTTGCGGCGACCGTGCCGTGAGTATCCTGCCGGTAGGAGTCACGCGTGTGGAAGGCGATTTTGAAAAAGGCGACTTGGTACGTATCATGTCGCCCGAGGGGCAGAATCTGGGAGTGGGGCGCACGGCATATAGCTGCGAGGAGGCCGTCCGGGTCATCGGGCAGCACGACTGCAAGCCTTTGGTGCATTATGATTATTTGTATTTGGAGTGAATCCATGCTTTCCGGTGTGGGGCGCACGTGTCCGGTGCCGGACGTGGAACCGTGTAGATGAAAAATCAATGAAAACAATAATAAAAGGAAAACTATGGATTTGACTTCTCTGTTTGAACGGGCAAGAGCAGCCGGCCGCGAGTTGCTGCAATTGCCGGTAGAACGTGTGGATGAGATACTGCGTGCGGTAGCGGATGAAGCTCTGGCACAGTCGGAATACATCCTGTCGGAAAATGCGCGCGATTTGGAGCGCATGTCTCCCGATAACCCGATGTACGACCGCCTGAAACTTACATCGGCGCGTTTGGAAGGTATTGCCGCCGACACGCGTCATGTGGCGGATTTGCCTTCTCCTTTGGGAAGGGTGCTGAAGCATACCGTGTTGCCCAACGGATTGGACTTGAAACGGGTGAGTGTGCCGTTCGGCGTGATAGGGGTAATTTATGAGGCACGCCCCAACGTGAGCTTCGATGTCTTTTCGCTCTGCCTCAAGGCCGGGAGTGCCTGCGTGTTGAAGGGCGGAAGCGACGCCGACTTTTCCAATCGTGCCATTGTGAAAGTAATCCACGGCGTATTGGAGCGTTTCGGTGTGAATCCAGATGTCGTTGTCTTATTACCGGCCGAACGTGAGGCCACGGCGGCTTTGCTGCAGGCACGCGGTTATGTGGATTTGTTGATTCCGCGTGGCAGTAGTGCTTTGATTCAATATGTGCGCGAGAATGCCCGTATTCCGGTCATCGAGACCGGAGCCGGAGTTTGCCATGCTTATTTTGACGTGGATGGGGATGTGCGGAAAGGTGCCGCGATTGTCAACAATGCCAAGACGCGCCGGGTGAGCGTATGCAATGCGTTGGATAGCGTGCTGGTTCATGCCTCCCGTTTGTCCGACCTGCCGCAATTGTGCGCTCCGTTGCAGGAGAGTCGTGTGCGCATTTATGCCGACAGCCGCGCCTTGGCCGCCCTACAGGGGCATTATCCGGCGGATCTGTTGGAAGCGGCTACGGAGAAACATTTCGGCACTGAGTTTATGGATTACAAAATGGCCGTGAAGACGGTGGACTCTATGGACGAGGCGTTGGCCCATATCGCCCGTTTCGGGTCGGGACATAGCGAGTGTATCATTACCGAGAACGCCGATGCAGCCGAAAAGTTCTTGCAGTTGGTGGATGCCGCCTGCGTGTATGCCAATGCGCCGACCTCGTTTACCGACGGGGCGCAGTTCGGACTTGGAGCCGAGATAGGCATCAGTACCCAGAAGCTGCATGCCCGCGGCCCGATGGCGTTGGAAGAAATCACGACCTACAAATGGTTCGTGCAGGGCGACGGACAGGTACGCCCGAAGTAGTCCGATTATCAATCATTAAACAACAATCTTATGAGAGTATTTCAAAACGTAGAAGACTTAGGCGATTTGAAAGCCGCCTTGCGCGAGGCTTTCGAGGTAAAGAAGAATCGTTTTCAATATCAGGAACTGGGGAGGAACAAGACTGCCCTCCTCATCTTCTTCAACAACAGCCTGCGCACACGGTTGAGTACGCAAAAGGCTGCCATGAATCTTGGCATGAACGTCATCGTGCTCGACGTGAACCAAGGGGCATGGAAACTGGAGACGGAGCGCGGCGTGATTATGGATGGCGACAAGAGCGAACATTTGTTGGAAGCCATTCCCGTGATGGGATGCTATTGCGACCTTATCGGAGTACGTTCGTTTGCCACCTTCGAAAGCCGTAAGGACGATTATGAGGAAAAGATACTGAACCAGTTTATCCGTTACTCCGACAAGCCCGTATTCTTTATGGAGAGTGCCACGGTGCATCCCTTGCAGAGCTTTGCTGATTTGATTACCATCGAAGAGTATAAACGGACGGCGCGCCCCAAGGTGGTGCTCTCGTGGGCTCCTCATCCCAAGGCGTTGCCGCAGGCCGTACCCAACAGTTTCGCCCAATGGATGAACGCCGCCGATGTGGATTTTGTCGTGACGCATCCTGAAGGTTATGAACTCGATCCGAAGTTCGTAGGTGACGCCCGTGTGGAGTACGACCAACTGAAAGCCTTCGAAGGAGCCGACTTCATCTACGCCAAGAACTGGAGCTGTCCCGGTGTGACCCGTCCGGCGGACTACGGAAAGGTGTTGAACAAGGACATGAGTTGGACGGTGGATGCCGCTCACATGGCTGTGACGAACAACGCTTTCTTCATGCATTGCCTGCCTGTGCGCCGCAATATGATTGTGACGGACGATGTGATAGAAAGCCCGCAATCGTTGGTCATCCCCGAGGCTGCCAATCGTGAGATTTCAGCCACAGTAGTGCTTAAACGAATGCTTGAGGCATTATAGCCTTGACACATCTGGCCGGCAAGCGTAGGGTGTCCTTGTTTGCCGGTCAGGTTAAAAGGAATACAAAGGAAAGCCAAGGTCTTTTTATGAAGACTATTTGGGCGTGAAGTACTAAAAGCCGAACTGCCACGTTTTCCGCCCGTCGAAAGTCAGAACCGTGAAGGCGATGCTGTCACCTTCTTGTAGGCCGAGAGGAAGAAGGGGGAGGCTGGCATATACCGTGGTGGAATATGAATACGGGTCGCCGGGCTGTCGGTGATAAAGTGACAAGTGGTAAATTGTTCCGGTGTAGGAAGAACGGGTGGAATCCGTCCGGTATCCCCATTCCTGCCTGCCACCTTGTGTTTTAGGTGCGAGGTGAAGGTTGAGGTAATCTCCTCCATGCCATATACTGTTGATTGCCAATGGAGCGTCATCGTCCGACGGTTCTTCTTTCGGTTTCAAGAGGTTGACCGTCTCGGCTGTATAGACTTTAGCCACAGGATGCCCTTCTTGGTAGTCGGCTGTCACTTCGTAGCCGTATACGAGACGGTAGGCGGCATCAGGCTGCAAGCCTTGTATAGGGCTATTGATGGCATATATTTTACCGTCGTCGGTGACAAAATGCGTGCCGTTGCCTCTTGCATCGGTGTAAACCTCGACGAATTCCGTCAGAAGTGAGGGATATACGTATCCGTCTTCTTCATCGTCACTACATGCTGTACAGCACAGGCAGCCTATAAGAAACAGACAGGCTTTCCCCCTTTCCGGCAGGAACCGGAAAAGCGGAAAGCCTGTTTTTAATCCCCAATGCCTTTTCATATCCTTATTTCTGATGGGTGGCCATATAATTAAACACCGGATTGGCATACATCGTGAGCAGGCGTTCGCGTAAGAAAGCCGTGTCAGGGTTGGGTAAGGTTACTTTTTCCAGACGGTTTTCGAGGTAAGTTTCAAAACGCGCTTTTTCATCAGGAGTGTAATGTGCTGCAAACTCTTGTGTGCCCCGTAGCAAGTCGGCAGCCACATAATTTCCGGCGTATAACTTGTAATTGCGGTGAATCTCCTTGTCGATATGAGATGCCACGGCCGTGAACAGTTCCGTCTTGGGCATATCGGCGGGTAATGTGCCCAACCAATCGTTCAGCGGGCCTGCCATCCGGAAGCATATCCTTCCTTTGTATCCGAAAATCCCGGTCTGCATGTTCACCAGGTCGTCTTTCGGACTCTTCTTGAAACCTTCAATGTCGCGCTTCTGTTGGAATTCCTGTGCTTTCAAATAATCACAAGGGTCGTATTCGTACGAAAGTGCAGTCGGTACGAGATTCAACTGCTTCAGGCGGTCGATGGTGCTTCCTTCTCCTCCCATGGCCATCATTTTGAGGATGGAATCCTGCGTGCGGTCGTTTGAATCCTTGGCGCGTCCTTCCCGTTGGGCAATCCAGATGTTCTCATGTTTTGTAGCGATGGCATAGTGCATGTAGCGGCTCAACCGTGTGCTGGAAGCTAGCATTTGGCGCAGGCTCACAGAGCGTTGCACGATGAATGCCTTGTCCACCCTTACCAGTTTTTTAATCCATGGGCGTATCAACAGATTGTCGCCGATGGCAATTTCCATAGTGTTGCCGAAACCGTTGTCCAAGAGACTGATGGAAAGGAAAGCAGAGTCCATCACGATGTCGCGGTGGTTGGTGATGAAAGTATGCGGTACACTTTTGTCTACCGACTGGCTGTTCTCCAACACCAGGCCGTCGCTGCATTTGCCGACAATACCGTGAAGCAAAGGGTAGAAGAAAGTCTGTTGCACTTCTAAGTTTGTCCGGCAACGGCGAAGACGGTTGCATGCCACTTCGTAAGGTACTTCGGGCAAGACCTGTTCGGTGGCGGCGCGGAATTCCGGGTCGGCTATCAGTTCTTCAAAAACGGCCGGGAGTTCTTCCGGGTCGTATGGACGGATTTCGTCGAATTCTTCAGGCGTACGCATAAGCGGATAATTGAGTTATGACAGTTTGTTTTCGATGATGTCGGTCAACACGTCTTTCATGTCCATTCCGGCAGCCCGTACCTGTTGGGGAATGAAACTGGTGGCGGTCATGCCCGGTGTGGTGTTGACTTCCAACATGTTGATTCTTTCTTTCTCTTTGCCGTTTTCGTCGGTGGTGTGCGTGATGATATAGTCCACCCGGATGATACCGTTGCATCCCAATATGTCATATATCATGGAGGTGATGAGGCTTACGCGCTCGGCGGTTTCCTCTTTCAGGCGTGCCGGCGTGATTTCCCTGACCTGTCCGTTGTACTTGGCGTTGTAATCGAAAAACTCGTTGTCGCTCACTACTTCGGTGGCGGGCAGCACCACTTCTTTTTCTTGTGTCTTGTAGCAACCTTGGCTGATTTCCGTTCCTTCCATGAACGCTTCCACCATGACTTCGTCACTTTCGTGCATGGCTTTCAGGATGGCTTCGTGTATTTGGTCTGCACTTTTTACTTTCGTCACACCGAAACTGGAACCGCCCGCATTGGGCTTCACGAAACAGGGTAGGCCTATTTTCTCTATGATTTCGTCGTCGGTGACCAAATGCTCGAACCCTTTACGGACGATGAGGCTTTCGCTGACACAGACACCGAATCCTTTCAGGTACTGGTTCAGGGTGAATTTATTGAACGTCATGGCCTCCACGAGCACGTCTGATGTGGAGTAAGGCAAATGGATGAGGTCGAAATATCCTTGCAGGATGCCGTTCTCGCCCGGAGTGCCGTGTATGGTGATGTAGGCGAAATCAGGCCGGATACGCTTGCCGCCTTCCATGAAACTGAAATCGTTGCGGTCCACGTTCGAACGGCTCCCGTCTTTCAGGTGAGCCTCCCATGCCATGCCTTTGATTTCGATGATATAAACTTCATATCTTTCCTTGTCGAGAAAGGAATAGATACCTTCGGCGCTCCGAAGGGAAACGTCGTGTTCGGAGGAATCCCCTCCGGCTACAATCGCGATTGTTTTTTTCATTTTTTGCCGATATTATAAAAGCTTATGTTCTTGTTTATTCCATACCCCTATGCGCGGTGTAACTACGCCACCGTTCCAATAGTGCCGTCATGTCTGCCGGGAGTTCCGAAGTGAAATACATCTCCTGTCCGCTGCGCGGATGTATGAATCCCAACGTCCGGGCATGGAGTGCCTGACGCGGACATACGGCAAAGCAGTTCTGTATGAATTGCTTATATTTGCTGAATTGTGTGCCGCGCAGGATCTCGTTCCCGCCATAACGTTCGTCGTTGAAAAGCGGATGGCCGATATGCTTCATGTGGGCACGGATTTGATGGGTACGTCCGGTTTCCAACCTGCATTCCACGAGCGTGACATAATTGAAATTCTCCAGTACGCGATAGTGGGTGACGGCATGTTTCCCGATTCCGCTGTCCGGTGGAAATACTGCCATCTGCATCCGGTCTTTCGGGTGACGGGCGATGTTGCCTTCGATACGTCCTTCTTCATCCTGAAAGCTTCCCCAGACCAAAGCATTGTACAGCCTTTGGGTGGTTTTGTTGAAGAACTGCCGCCCCAGATGCGTTTTGGCATCGGCATTTTTGGCCACTACGAGAAGTCCGGAGGTGTCCTTGTCTATGCGGTGTACCAACCCTACAGTCGGGTCGTTCGGGTCATAGTCCGGATTGTCTTTCAGATGCCAGGCGATGGCATTGACCAACGTGCCGGTATAATTCCCACAGCCGGGATGTACCACCAATCCCGCAGGTTTGTCCACCACCATCAGGTCTTCGTCTTCATACACGATGTCGAGGGGAATGTCTTCCGGGATGATTTCATTTTCATATTTAGGCCGGTCCAGGAGAATGACGATTTCATCGAGCGGTTTCACCTTATAGCTGCTTTTCACCGGCCGTCCGTTTACGAGGATGAATTCCTGCTCGGCAGCCCGTTGCAGCCGGTTGCGCGACGTATTGTATAGATGTTCCATAAGGAATTTGTCTATTCTCATCGGCTTTTGTCCGCTGTCCGCTGTCAGGCGGTGGTGTTCGTACACCGATACGCCTTCTTCGTCTGGTTCTTCGTCCGTGAACGGAATGCCGTTCAATGGTAGCCTGTCTTTGTCGTTGCTACAGTCCGTATTCATTGTGTCATGAGGGAACGTGTGTTAAAAATCATCCGGGGCCGTGACATCCCGGTCTTCGTCATAAAGCTCTTCTTCCGTGACGGGAATAGAGTCGTTGCCGGAAACGTAGAGCGAATCGTCGCCAAAGCTTCCGCTTCCTACCTGTAGGGTCAATTCGGCATCAATAGGGATACGGTCGCCCCCGAAGATATTCTTTCCACGGTATTTCACACCGTACACCCAATCTCTTTCACCGTCTACGTATTCACACGGGCTGAGTTTGAATCCCATGGCCGTCAACCGCGCTTCCGCCTCGCGCAGGGAGCTGTTGTCGGCAATGTCCGGCATCGGGAGGGTGGGAGTGCGTGTCGTATTGATGGTCAGGTAGATTTCCCGCCCGGGTTTCACTTGGCTGTTGTTGGCCGGAGTCTGTTCCAATACCGTACCGGAAGGCAGCGTCTTGTTATATCCGGAATCCGTGACGACAGCCACTAACCCTTGCCTTTCCAAAGTCTGGCGTGCGTCGTACACACGCATGCCTTTCACGTTCGGCACGGTGATTTCCACCCCATGCATGGTGTAGCGTTCCAGTCCGATCCAGATGCCGGCAGCGATGGCTACTATGATTAGGAACATCGCCAGCAGATTCACCCAAATGATTTTGCTAGTCAGTTTGCCGAAGAATTCTTTTATGGTCATTGCGAGTACCTGTGTATGTTCGGGGGACAAAGGTACTAATAAAAAAGAAAAAAGAAGTAAGGGCTTCCTTACTTCTTTCAATTTCTTTCGGAAAAAGATGGCTATAACTTATTTACCGTGTCTTTCGTCGGATACGGAAAGTTTCTTACGGCCTTTGGCACGGCGTGAAGCCAATACTTTGCGACCGTTTTTCGTAGTCATTCTTTCACGGAAACCATGCTTGTTCTTTCTCTTTCTGTTGTGGGGTTGAAATGTTCTTTTCATTGTTATATTCTGTTTTTATTTGTTTCTTATCGGGTTCGGGGTGCAAAATTAGGCACTTTTTTTAAATTAAGCAAGAGATAAGTCATTTTCTACCAAAACTTTTGTGTTTTTTTTCTTTTTTCCATTAACTTTGCAGCGCAAACGGAAGTGTGCATTGATTATATACATTTAAAATAGAATACAAAGCAAGATTTTTATGATTAACGCTCAAGACATTAAAAAAGGTACTTGCATTCGTATGGATGGCAAGTTGTATTTCTGTATCGATTTCCTGCATGTGAAACCGGGTAAGGGCAATACCTTCATGCGTACGAAGTTGAAAGACGTGGTCAACGGTTATGTGCTCGAACGTCGTTTCAACATCGGCGAAGCCTTGGAAGACGTGCGTGTGGAGCGTCGCCCCTACCAGTATCTTTATCAGGAGGGCGAAGATTATATTTTCATGAACCAGGAAACTTTTGAGCAGATACCTATCGCCAAAGGACTGATTAACGGTGTGGATTTCATGAAGGAAGGCGAAGTCGTGGATGTGGTTTCGGATGCTTCTACCGAGACGGTGCTTTACGCTGATGTGCCGACCAAGGTGGTATTGAAGATAACCTATACGGAACCGGGACTGAAAGGCGATACGGCCACCAATACCCTGAAGCCTGCCACGGTGGAGACTGGTGCGACGGTGCGTGTGCCTTTGTTCGTGAACGAGGGTGAGATGATAGAAGTCGATACTCGCGACGGTTCGTATTTGGGCCGTGTGAAGTAACGGAAGATATTTTAGTTTTTAATGACGGAAAGTGAATAATAAGGTGTTTTGCACCTTGTTGTTCACTTTTTTTTGTTACATTTGCCTGACGATGCCGTGGCGCGTCCCGTCGTGGCTCGTTTGGAAGATAGGATGTCCAATGAGGGTTAGTCTCTCGTAGCGTGAGTTGAAACAATGAAATATTCTCTGATTATACCGGTTTATAATCGTCCTGATGAGGTGGATGAACTGTTGGAAAGCCTTACCGGGCAGACGTTTACGGACTTTGAAACGGTCGTGGTGGAGGACGGTTCTTCCCGCCCGTGCCGCGATGTGGTGGAGAAATACGCCGGACGTCTGTCGGTGAAGTATTATGACAAACCTAACTCTGGGCCGGGCCAGACCCGTAACTACGGGGCGGAACGCAGCAGCGGCGAGTACCTGATAGTGTTGGATTCGGACTGTGTGCTTCCGGCGGGATATTTGCAGGCCGTAGATGACGAGTTGAGGAGCGAGCCTGCCGATGCTTTCGGCGGTCCCGACCGGGCACATGAATCTTTCACGGACGTGCAAAAGGCCATCAGCTATGCCATGACCTCGTTTTTCACTACGGGAGGCATCCGGGGGGGGAAGAAGAAAATGGATAAGTTTTATCCGCGTTCCTTCAACATGGGAGTGCGGGCGGAAGTCTACCGTCGGTTGGGAGGCTTCTCCAGAATGCGTTTCGGCGAGGATATAGATTTCAGCATCCGGATATTCAAGGCCGGGTGCAGTTGCCGTTTGTTTCCCTCTGCCTGGGTATGGCACAAGCGGCGCACGGACATGAAGAAGTTTTTCAAGCAAGTGCATAATTCCGGCATTGCGCGTATCAATCTGTATAAGAAATATCCCGAATCGCTGAAGTTGGTGCATCTGTTGCCCATGGTGTTTACCGTGGGGGCATGCTGCCTGCTGTTGGCCGCTCTTGTGGGATGGGTAGGTTCGGTTTGGATTTTCCAGATGGCCCACCGTTACGTCTATGCCGTGGAGATGCCGGGCTTGGTGCAGCATGCGGCTGTGTTCCATGCCTTGTCGTGGATACCCTTGTTGCCCTTGTTGTTGTTCGCCCTGTTGATTTGCACGGATGCCACGGTGGCCAACCGCAGTTTGAAAATCGGCGTACAGGCCGTGGGGGCTTCTTTTGTCCAACTGGCGGGTTACGGTACGGGATTCCTCCGTGCATGGTGGCAGCGGTGTGTGCGCGGTAAGGATGAGTTTTCGGCTTTCGAGAAGAATTTCTATAAATAAAGCTATGGAGACGGCGAAACTGAACATCAAGCAATGGGCCGAAGACGACCGTCCGCGTGAAAAATTGATGCAGAAGGGGCCTTCGGCGCTGAGCAATGCCGAGCTGTTGGCCATCCTTATCGGTTCGGGCACAGTGGAGGAATCTGCCGTGGGCTTGATGAAACGTGTCATGGCCGATTGCGACAACCGTTTGAAGGCGTTGGGGCGCATGTCGCTCGAAGAACTGACTGGGAATGTAGAGGTATGGGACAAGGAGACCGGGAAGAAAAAGAGGGTGCGCCGTTACAAAGGGTTGGGCGAAGCCAAGGCCGTGGCTATCATGGCGGCTTGCGAACTGGGACGCCGCCGGATGGAGGAAGATGCTGCGGAGCTGCCTTCCATCCGTTCCAGTGTGGACTTGTACCATTATTTCCTGCCGCAGATGCAGGATTTGTTCCACGAGGAATGTTATGTGCTTCTGATGAACCAGGCTTGCCGCATTTTGGATAAGATACTCGTAAGTAAAGGCGGGTTGACGGAGACGGCGGTCGACATCCGCCTGATTTTGCGCGAAGCCCTGTTGCACCGTGCGCCTGTCATTGCGCTTTGCCACAACCACCCGTCGGGGCAGGTGCGCCCCAGCATGGAGGACGACCGGCTGACCGACCGGCTCCAGAAGGCTTGCCGGATGATGAATATCCGTCTGTTGGACCACATCATCGTGGCCGAAGGCGGTTTTTACAGTTATTGTGAAGAAGGTAAATTAGTATAACAAGATAAATAAAGATCGATATATGGAAGAGGAAAAGAAAATGCCGGAGAAATTGCAGGTGGAAGAGAAAGTGATCGAGATGCTCAAGACGGTGTACGACCCTGAGATACCGGTGAATGTGTACGACCTCGGATTGATATATAAGATAGACTTGGCAGACGATTATGCCCTGAGCGTGGACATGACGCTTACGGCTCCGAACTGCCCGGCTGCGGATTTCATCGTGGAGGACGTGCGCCAGAAGTTGGAGAGTATAGAGCAGGTAAGGTCGGTGGAGGTCAATCTGGTGTTTGAACCCGAGTGGGACAAGGACATGATGACCGAGGAAGCCAAAATGGAATTGGGATTCTTGTGATGAAAAGCGTATATTTTCTTTCGGATGCCCATCTGGGATGCCGTTCCATCCCGCATGACCGTACGCGGGAACGCCGGTTGGTGCGCTTTCTGGACGGCATCAAGGATAAGGCTTCGGCGGTTTACCTGTTGGGGGACATCTTTGATTTCTGGTATGAATATAAGACGGTGGTGCCCCGTGGCTATACCCGTTTCCTCGGGAAGCTCAGCGAATTGGCCGACCGGGGAGTGGAGGTACACTTCTTTACGGGCAACCACGACATCTGGTGCGGCGATTACTTGGTGAAGGAATGCGGCGTGACGCTGCACACCGAGCCGATGACGGTGGAGATGGGCGACAAGGTGTTCATGTTGGCGCACGGTGACGGTTTGGGCGACCCCGACCGCAAGTTCCGTTTCCTGCGTGCCGTGTTCCGCAACCGCCTTTGCCAACGCATGTTTTCCTGCATCCATCCCCGTTGGGCTGTGGATTTCGGCCTGTCGTGGGCGGCGCACAGCCGCCTGAAGCATGGCGTGGAAGGCGGTGACCCTCCGTATCTGGGTGAGGACAAGGAGTATCTCGTCCGTTTTGCCAAGGAATACCTGAAAGCCCATTCCGAAATCAACTATTTCATTTTCGGCCATCGCCACATCGAGCTGGACCTGATGCTGACCCGTTCGAGCCGTGTCCTGATTCTGGGCGACTGGATTACGCAGTTCACTTACGCCGTGTTCGACGGGGAGAACCTGTTTATGGAGAACTATGTAGAGGGCGACACTTGCCTGTAACCTTTGTAGCGTGTCTGTCGCTGTTTCCGCCGGACGGTTTGCGGAAATGAAAGTTCTGTAAAATACATGACAGAATCTGCTCTGTGCTGTCCGGAAAATCAATCTCCGCAGAACGGAAAATCAGTCTCAGCCGATTGAAAAATCAATCTCAGCCGAACGATTTCCCGTTCTGCGGAGATTGATTTTGTTTTGTATTTTATTGAAAATTAGCGGATTGCTTTTTGGTGCAGAAAAGTAAGATGTTTTGTCACCACCACACCTGTCTTCCCTGCTCGTAGGTGAAGATGCGTTCTTCCTTTCCTTTGGACAGGTCGCGCAGCCAGTACAGCCCGCCGGACGGGACGTTGCGGAACCGCAGGCAGATGTTCGCGGCTTCCTGTTTGCCCAAAGAACTCCATCCCTGCCCGTTCCAGTAGAACAGCTCGTAAGTGTCGCCGATGTCTATCGTGTTGCCGTCGCCCCGTGCGGTGTAGATGATGCGTTCCAAGGCCACGGGGCGGCCAAAGTCCATGCCGGCCCATGCCCCGGCCGGGAGGGGCGCGTCGAAGAACGTGAGCAGGTCGTCGTCGAACACCTTGTCCTTCGTGCCCTCCGGGTTCCCCTCCCAATGGCCGTCCGTGCCGATGATTTTGCCCTTTATCTGTTTGTGGCTTCCCCTTTCATAAAAACGGATGTCGGCGATGTTGCAGTATGAGCCTTCCTTGGGTTGGTAGAACCGCCAGTAGCGGTAGGGGCGTACGGTGTCGGACAACAGGATTTCCTTTCCTGTGGCCGAGCAGTCCGTCACGCGATGGAGTACGGTTTTCTCCTTGAAACGGGCTTCGTTGGAGGCTTGGAACTCCCCGCTGTCGATACGCATGATGACTTCCTGTACATGGGGCAGGACGGGATATTTGCGCCACAGCACGAGGTCGGTACGTCGCGTCGTGTCGGCTATGACGGGACGTACCTTGCCGCCGTAGGCAAAAAGGAACGGGGCGGCCAAAGGTTTCATTTTTCCTCCTTCCTCATAACATACGGGCAGGTAGACCGTGTTCATTCCCACTTTATGGAATGTGGCTTTCCCGTCTTCCATCCGTGCAAAGTCCACCGGTACCCATTCCTTGTTGTCGAACACCGTGAGGAAGGCGTAATGCCCTTCTTTTCCTTCCGGTGCGGGGACGACCGCATCCCGGCAGTCTATGTATTCTTCCGTCACGTCCCTGACGAACGGGTTGCGGAACACGTCCGGCACGTATTCTTCCGTTTGGAGCATCCGGCGGAGTTCCGGGTTCATGGCGTATGTGCGCCGGAACACCTTGGGCATGCGTTCGCCCAACTTGTGGGGCTGTCCGGGGTTGCTGCATGCACCGCTGAATGGGATGTGCCGCCCGTCCTCGGCCAATAGGGCGTTCCAGGAATGTCCCAAGCTGCGGAAAGCCCATTGCGGAGTGAAATCCATTACCACGGGGATTCCCTGGCTCCGGAATACGGACGTGGCTATGGTGCCGTAATCCGCACAAGTACCGATGGGAAGCCTCAGGCGGGTACGCCAACGATGGACGGGCAGCAGGATGGTTTCGTCCGTGATGCCCGGTTTCATGTAATACCACAGGTTGTCGTTCAGCTTGATGGCTGCCTGCAGGGCGGAATTCCTGTACAGGTCGCAATAGGCCAGTTCGTCGAGATGGTCGGGGTGGAACGAGCGCAGATTCGTGCGCCAACCGTCCAAAGGCTGAAGTTCCTCGGCCTTGTAAGGTAGCAGGTATTCACAGAAATCCTCAAAGTCCAGATGCCGTGCCCATGGTCCTTCCTTCCATTGTACGAACGCGCTGTCTATGTTTTGGATGAGGAAACCGGCGGTGACGATTTTCACGTCCTGCATTTTTTGTGGACGCAAATGGCCGAACCTCCGGCTGAGGGCTACCAGAGAGTCCCGCACCACCCATTTGTCCGTCGTGTCCTTCATGGCCGTGAGCAGGGAGTCCACGGCGTCATAATACGGCGTGAATGCCGCCGTGTCGGTTTGCGAGTAATGCCCCGGCATGTGCCGGATGAGGTATTTGGCGGCCTCCAGTTTCAGGGAGTCACCGGCATAATGCGCCAGCACTTTTTCCAGTTCCGTGCGGTTTTCCCCGGCCATTTCCAAGGCTTCCTCAAGCAGGGGGGCGTGCGTGCGGTCGCAGGCCGGGAATGCCATGCCGCATGTGATGGCCGCAAAAAGGATGTATCTTCTCATAAGGCTTTGTCTTTTCTATGTGTTTTTGGAGTGTGGGTTTGCCGGAGCAGTCCTTCCGCTTCTTCTTTCATTTTCCGTACGGCAGGCGAATCCACCTTGGCACGGAAGGCTACTATCCGCCGCGCCATGTCCCGTGCCTTTCCACCTTCGCCCGTGGCTTCGTACAGCTTCATGAGGCGGTAGAGGGGATAGGCGCGGTCGGGCAACAGGCTGAAAGCCTTGCGATAGGCCGTTTCGGCCTCACGGGCGGCTCCGAGGTCAAGGTAATTGTTCCCCATCATGACATGGAACATGGGGTCGCAACTTACGAGCGTGCCTTGTCGCAGGGTGGCGTTACTGTCGTTATACCGCCCCAGTTCGCGCAGGGCCTTGCCGTAGGTGAACAGGTACTCGGGCCGGTTTTCCAACAGATTGTAATTCTTTCGGAAATCATCCACGAAGGCGGCATCCTGTATGCCGGAGAGGGCACGGTATTCCCTGTAGGCTTCCACCCGTGTCCTTGTTCCTGCCGTCCACCATGCGGCAGGTACGGCCAACGATACGGCCACGACGGCTCCTGCGGCCTTTTTCCACCAGACGGTCCCCATGCCGGTTCCGGCCTGCAGGCTTACGGCGTAGGCCGCCCATCCCGTAGCCCACAGGCGGAACGGCCATAGGGCGAACGGATAGGAAAACATTGAGGCCACGAGCAGGGCTATATAGCCGCAGGCCGACACTTCGCGTTTTCGCACGAGGATGAAAGCCGTCCACGAAGTAATCGTGAGCGCGCAGGCCATGCCGATGAGGCCCTGCTCCACGCCCACTCCGGCCAGACCGTTGAAGGCATATTCCGGACTTCCGGCCACGGACAGCAACGGGGAATCCGGATGCCCGGCGAAGAAGGCGGCTTGCGCTTCCCCGTAGGCGTGGGCGAAACCGCCCAGTCCGTGCCCTGTAAGCCATTCCGCCATCCATGCCTTTCCGGCCACGATGGCCATCAGCAGGCGGCCGTCGGCCGAACCTTGTTTCATGAAATAAGCGCATGCACCGAGGATGGCGGCTGCGGCCAGCCCTCCAAGCACCATGCGGCGGTGGCCACGCCATAGCATGACGGCAAGGGCTACCGCCAGAGCCACCCATGCCGTGCGGCTCCATGTGGCGGCCAACACCGGCAGTCCGGCTGCCCATAGGGCGTATACGGTTGCACGGGATACTTTGTCTGGCCGGGACAATCCTGTCCATGCTCCTTTATGGTTGTACAGCCATGCGGCGGCTACGGCCAACGCAATGGCCACCAGAATGGCGTACGGGCCGGGATTGAAGAATGTGCCCGTCAGGGCATAACGGTAGTGGTGTGAAGGTTCCCAACCGGCCAGTTGGGCGATTCCGGTATAGGTTTGGTAAAGTCCGGCCAAGCATAGTCCGGCGGTCCATACCTGCCCGAATGCCTTTCCGCAAAAAGGGATGGCGAGGCGCAAGGCCGCATAGGCAAGGCACAAGGCTTCGGCTTCGCGGAAGTCTTCCGTGGCCGGATAAGGGGAGAGGAACCAATAGTTGCAGGCCATGTAAAGTGCCCATAGCAGGACGATGGCATCCAAGGCGTGCGGCCTTGGCCACTGCTGTGCCCGGAGGGAGGCACAGGAAGCCGCGATGGACAACATGGCCACCATCCCGTAACACCATACGTCGGAAACAGACGGGTAGGCCACCGTCTGCCATACCGCCGGGAGGCACAGGCAGGTCGTCAGGATGGCGGCCATGCCGTATCGTGTCAGGTCATGCCGCTTCATTTTCGTCAGTTTGGGGAGATTGGGGATAGAGCAGGTTCAGTCCGGCGCGTTCCTTGCGTTCGCGTCCGGTAGTGCGGTCTATGGATTCCACCACTTCCGATACCACGCCCACGATGTATTCTTCCGGCACGAAGCCCCAATAGCGCGAGTCGCGTGAGTTGGCGGCATGGTCCCCGCATACGAAGTAGTAATTCCTTTGGAACCGGTAGTAGGGCAGGGGCTTCCCGCCGGAGAGGCAAACGTTCCGTTCCCCGTTCCAAATGAGCGGTTTGCGGGTCTCGAACTCGATGGCCATGCGGTAGATGTCCGCCTTGCGCCAGTCGTCCATCCGGATGATGTCGTCGCGTCTCGGCACGTAGAGCGGCCCCATGTTTTTCGCGCTCCATCCCAAGCGCGGGTCGCCCGTCAATATCGGCCACATTACGCCCCACGGCAGTTGGTCGTCGGGCACGCTTTCCAGTTGTTGCTGCATGTCGGGCACGCCTATCGTGCCGTGGTAGTTGTTGTTGACGGGGCGGCTGTGTACGAACGAGATGGTGTCGCCCGGCAGGGCCACACACCGTTTCACGTACACATAGTTGATTTTGAATCCTATTTTCCCGTCGTTGACAGGGTAGTTGAAGACGATGATGTCGTTCGGGCGCAGTCCGCGCCGTCCCCTTGTGCGCCAACACTCCAACCTGCCGTCCGTGAAGTCGAGGGATTTGTATATCCGCGCCCCGAAGATGAGCTTGTCCACCTTAACCTTATCTCCCGGCATCAGGGTGGGTTGCATGGAGTCCGACGGCACGATGAAAGTGTCTGCCACGAAGGCGCGCCAACCGTAGTGTATGCCCACGGCCAACACGGTAGCTACACACAAAAGGCTAAGGGCGAATATACCTTTATATATGTAATCTCCTACTTTCATGCTTGTACGGCTTGTTTTTCTTTTTTTCTTATCCATCCGATGAGGAGTAACCCGGCCATCAGGCAGAAGCCATACCGGTATGCGATCCAACTGTTCCATGCGGCGAGCTGCTTAAGCCCCGTGGCATGGCGTATAAGTTTGGCCGGATAGGTGTCCAGGTTCCATTTGGCACGGATGATATTGTTTTCCACGATGAGGATGCCTTTTTTGCTGCGGAGTATGGACTTCAGGGTCACTTCATCAGCATAACAGTTTTCCACAGTGCTTTTGTTCTCCAAGCCGGGTAGGGAAAGGAGGCAAAGGGCAATGTCTCCTTGCTTCGCCAAGGTGCTGAAAGTCTTCAGTTTCTCCCAATCCTCCGCTTTCAGTTCTTTCCTTGCCGTAATGATGGCCAATGGCTTGTTTTCCGACAGGTTGAGCAGCGAATCCGTCACTTCTTCGTATTGTCCGTTGAAGGTGGCGAAGTCGGGATGCCCGTCAAGGTTTGTTCCCCGGTTGTAAGGCAGGAAGTCCACCGGGGGAAGGAACAAGGCGGAGTGTACAGGGATGGCCGTAGCGAAAATGAGGCAGGCCAAAGCCGTCCATTTTCCAAACCCATGTTCCGGTAGAAGCTTTTCGTGTCGCACGGCAAGGGTATTACCGATGGCCAAAGCCAATAGCAGGAGGTTCTTGAAGAATGTGGCTTCATGGCTGATTTTAAATGCTTCGCCGAAGCATCCGCAGTCTTGGATGGCAGTACCTGTCGCCGTAAAAGCCAAGTTTCCGGTGACGGTCGTAAAGAAGACCATCAGGAGGCATACCGCCCAAGCTGCCGGTTTACGGAAGATGCCGAATACCAACAGCAGTCCTAAAAACAACTCTCCGGTGCAGAGGAGTATCGCCCACGCCATGCCGTATTTGCTCCACATACCGTCCATACCCCATACGCGGAAGTATTCCTCCATCTGCAAGGACGTGCCGTAAGGGTCAACGCCTTTGAGCCATCCGGAGATGAGGAAGATGGTTCCTAAGAGGGTGGGAAGTAGGTGTGGGTTATGGTGTTTTCTAAGCATGGTGGTCTATCATAAAGGTGGGAGCAATAATGTTTATCGCCCCACAGAATCTTTCGGTTCTCCTAACTTCTCTTTCACGATGCGCCAAAACATTTCTTCGATACGTGGATTTTTTGTCGGGTCTCCAACTAAAATAACATTATTTTGGTCATCTAATAAAAAAGTATGCATTAGTGGATCATTGGGAATATGTGGGTTCTCTTTTGAAAAACAATTTAATGTATCTATGTATATGGGGACTGGGAAATGCAATCCCTTTGCTGTTAAATATAGTGATTCTTTATTTTCAGATTGCAATGGATGAAGTATAAAGTAGAAGTATAAAGATTCTTTATATGTTTTTGCTTTATTCATCAAATCGTGCCAAACATACATGTTTCTTAATGTACAAGTTGAACAATTTACAGAGTCAAGATATACAATCAACTTTAATTGTTTTTTTTGCATCGCAATCTGCTCTATCGAACTTTTAATACAAAACATGGAATTCAATGGCATTTTTATTTGTTTTGATTTTATTTGTAACATTTTGTCTCCTATATTTTGTTTATGTGTGCATCCAATATTAGATAAGCATATGAGAAGAAGTAGATATATTCTATGCCATTTCATATATAAATTCATTTGACTTTTAATCTTAACAATAGATAATTGTCTCCGGCAGAAATAAGTTTGTTATATCTTGTTTTTACTTTCTTTTTCCAATTAGACAAGTAGCTTTCTGCACTAATAGGGTATATCATTTCATTATCTTTTCCATTAAAAAGAGTTGGGATAATTTCTTTATAAGACCCATTTATTTTTACCTTACCATTATCGTTTACAATGGCTATATGTTGTTTTGCGTTGTGTATATATGCAATGATATGTTGTTTTCCACATGTAATAGCTTCCATTATAAAATCGTATTTGAATTGATTTTCCATGAATTTTTCCCATGAACAAAAGTATTCTTCTGGCATAGGATTGGAAAATTCTATGGTATATTCTTTTTTCATGCCTCTTTTTATATCATTCATTGTAAAGATTGAATTGGTATAATTATCCCAATAGTAAATCTGTCCGTTTTGATGTTGTAGCACTGTAGAAACGCATGCAGGAGAATACATTTGTTGTTCCAAAACATTTTCCCATTTTCCTATTTCATTAAAGTCTTTATCAAAGCCAAAGAATAGGAATGCTTCATTTCCCTCAGTGTAAGTTAGATAATTAGTGGTTCCTATAAATCCGTCTTTAGTGCTGATGATATTCCAGATAAGTGATTTGCTTATTTCTTTTGAGAATTGGAATTTTCCATTTAAATCATAGACATACACACGGGAGGGGGCCGATAAAATAATTATTCGTTTTTTTTGTTCGTCTATGGTGAAGTCTGTTATACTAGGATATTCTCCATGACCATGTCCTAATATGCCTATTTTACGAATGAATTTTCCATCATTGTTGAATACAAACACACTTTTTTGTACTTTTCTATCCAAGATGTAATATTCATTTTTGAAAAATATCACTTTGTTGATATCTGATAGCAAACATTTGTTGTTTGTTTCTAATGGAATACATTCGATAAAATTAAAGATGTCGGAATTCTTAATTCCATCGTCTGTGTATTTTTGTAAATCAATGATATTAGTTTCTGTATCTTCTTTTGTGCATACGCACGAAGCAAAAATAAGTGATACAATGATATAATGTAAAAACCTCATTTCTGTATAATTAGTTAGACAATGATGGAATCTTTTTCTTTTTGATAAGGAAAGTGATTCCTAAAACCAGGAATCACTTTTTGTTAACCTTCTATTACGTCACCTTTGTGAGTTCCAGGAGGACAAGATTGTTTTGAAGCATGTTGGCAAGTTATGGGGGAACCTAATGCTACTTCATAAACTTCTACTTCATCTATAAAAGTACCTCTCCACATGTTGTCTTCATCGTAGCAACTTCCGTATTTAACGGGGCGTGTACATTTTAACATAATTTCTGTTTGTGCTAATGCTTCAATGTTTTCAAAAAGCAAATCATTTTCATTGCTTTTTTCATAAGGTTCATAAGTTTGATACCCCACGTATCCCGTAGTACCAATTACCATTGCACCAATCAAAGATACTAAAGTTGTTTTCAATTTCATAGTTCTTATTTTAAGTTCGTTTATAATGTTTCTTTGTGAGACTCTCCCTCCCAAAGTGTCATTGCAAATATATGTGGTTTGGGAATAAACTGCAAACTTTTTGAATGATTTTTTTAAATTTCGTTTTTAACACAAAAATGTATTATTAAGCATATTTCTATTCAAAATAGCTTGAAGAGTGTAAAAATTATATCTTGTAAAAGGTATTGTGAGAAATGCCCCAAGGAGTCGGAAAGACACTGTAGAAACAACCGTCAAACGATTCTCCGATGTGCTCCAAACGATTTTTTGTTCTGCTGTGAACGGAGGACAGGGCTAAGGCCAACGGGATAGAGATGCCTGCTTCCATATACAATGTGTTCATTCAAAAAAAGGTTCGCATCCTTCATACTTGCTGTAATTCAGTTTGTTAAGGTGAACTTTCTCGGGGATTAGCCTTCACCGGGCCTTCACTCGGGCTTCATCGGGGGACGGTGTGGGACAGGAACGAAAATCGGGCGCGGAAGCGATTCCACGCCCGATTACATCAGGGGTAATTCTCATATCAATATGAGAAAAGCATATTGGGCATAATTAAGGCTCACACCAAAGCCATGGTGTCTTTGGCAATCATCAGTTCCTCGTCTGTCGGGATGACACATACCGTCACTTTGCTGTCCGGTGTGGAGATGATGGCTTCTTCGCCACGTACGGTGTTGTTTTTGGCTTTGTCGAGCGATACGCCCAGATAGTCCAGACCGTTGCAGAAAGCTTCGCGCATGTCGGCCTGGTTTTCTCCCACGCCTCCGGTGAAAAGGATGATGTCCACCCCGTTCATGGCCGCAGCGTAAGCACCGATATACTTTTTCACGCGGTAGGCGTACATGTCGAGAGCCAAGCGGCAGCGTGGGTTGCCTTCGTGGGCTGCGGCAATCACCTCACGCATGTCCGAAGAAACTCCCGTGACACCGGCCACGCCGGATTTTTTGTTCAGGAGATTGGACATTTCAGAAGGAGCAAGCCCTTCCTTGTCCATGATAAAGGTTACCGCGCCGCCGTCTACATCGCCGGAACGGGTACCCATCATCAGGCCTTCCAGCGGAGTCAGTCCCATGGAGGTGTCGATACATTTGCCGTCTTTTACGGCCGAAATGGAACCGCCATTGCCCACATGGCAAGTGATGATACGTTTGCCGGCAGGGTCTACGCCAAGGTATTCGCAGACACGTTGGGATACATAACGGTGGGACGTGCCATGGAAGCCGTAACGGCGGATGCCGTATTTTTCATACATCTCGTAGGGCAGGGCATACATATAGGCATAGTCGGGCATCGTCTGATGGAAGGCTGTGTCGAATACGCCTACCTGGGGAATCGAAGGCAGAAGGGCCGATACGGCATTTACACCTTTCAGGTTGGCGGGATTATGTAGCGGGGCCAAGTCGTTGCAGGCTGTGAAGGCTTCCAACACTTCGGGAGTGAGCAACACGCTTTGGTTGAACTTTTCTCCTCCGTGTACCATACGGTGTCCTACGGCGCCAAGCTCTTCCAACGATTTCAAGGCACCGAGTTCCGGGGCGGTCAGGATGTGGAAGATGAATTGTACGCCTTTGGTATGTTCGGGGATGTCTTCCTCGATGATTTTCTTCGTCCCGTCCGGCAAGGTCATTTTCAGGAAAGAACCGGGCAGGCCTATTTTTTCTATGCCGCCCTGTGCCATGACGGAATGGTCGGTCATGTCGTATAATTTATATTTGATGGAGGAACTTCCGCAGTTCAATACTAAAATCTTCATATTATATAAATAGGTGTAATTTTAAAGTTTCCGTTTATTTTTGTTCTTTTGCCGCGATGGCCTGATTGGCCGTGACGGCTACCATGGTGTAAACGTCCTCAATGGAGCATCCTCGGGAAAGGTCGTTGACCGGACGTGCTATGCCTTGGAGGATAGGGCCGATGGCTTCGGCATGTCCCAGACGTTGTACCAATTTATAGGAGATGTTGCCGACTTCAAGGTTGGGCACAACTAGCACGTTGGCATGTCCGGCGATTTCGGAACCCGGGGCTTTGCTTTCGCCTACGCTCGGCACAAGCGCGGCATCAGCCTGGAGTTCACCGTCGATGCTGAGGCCTGGAGCCATTTCTCGTGCCAACTTGGTGGCTTCCACTACCTTGTCCACGACTTCATGTTTGGCCGAACCTTTGGTGGAGAAGCTCAGCATGGCTACTTTCGGGTCGATTCCGGCCACGGCTTTGGCTGTGCGGGCGGTACAAACGGCAATCTGTGCCAACTGTCCTGCATCGGGTACGGGGGTGACGGCTACGTCGCCCATGACCAAAATGCCGTTCTTTCCGTAATTAGGAGCTTTGGTGAGCAACAGCATGGCTCCGGAAACGCAGGTGATGCCCGGGGCGGTCTTGATGATCTGGAGGGCAGGGCGCAATACGTTGCCGGTCGTGTTGCGTGCACCGGCCAACTGTCCGTCGGCATCACCGGCCTTAATCATCAGGCAACCGTAGAACAAGGGGTCCTGCACTTTTTGGTGGGCTTCTTCTATCGTCATGCTTTTTTTCTTACGCAATTCGAAAAGCAATTGGGCATATTCTTCTTTTTTCGGGCTGGTAGCCGGGTCTATGATAGTAGCCTTGGATATGTTTCCCAATCCCCATTTTTTTGCCGCTTCTTCTATTTCTGAAGGGTTTCCTAATAAAATCAAGTCGGCCACCTCGTCGGTAAGAATCTGGTTGGCAGCCTTTAATGTGCGCTCTTCCGTACCTTCAGGAAGAACGATGCGCTGCTTGTTAGCTTGAGCGCGTGAGACAATCTCTTTGATTAAGTCCATATTTAAAATCTTTAAATTGATAACTCTACATTGCAATTAGTAGGATTGTGCAAAATTACTGCTTTTTGACCGAATAACCGTATGATTCCTATTTTATTTTTTTATATTCCGGAATGGTGTTCCTCTCATAATTTTTATGTTACTTTGGTATCAAAAAATATTTTATGTCCCTTGATTTTCGTCCTTTGTCTTTAGCAGACCGTTCGCTTGTATGGAAGTATACTGAAAACGCAGGTCGCCGCAACTGTGATTTGTCTTTTGCCAATCTTTATGCCTGGAGAATGCTTTATCGCACGGAAGTGGCGGAGTGGGGCGGTTTTCTGGTGTTTCGTTTTTATGCAGATGGGCATTTGGCTTATCTTATGCCTGTGGGCGAGGGGGATTGGTGTGCCATTCTGCAGGCTTTGAAA
The DNA here is from genome assembly GCF_900683745.1 of Paraprevotella xylaniphila YIT 11841. Taxonomy (NCBI): domain Bacteria; kingdom Pseudomonadati; phylum Bacteroidota; class Bacteroidia; order Bacteroidales; family Prevotellaceae; genus Paraprevotella; species Paraprevotella xylaniphila. The sequence goes on along the minus strand of NZ_LR215980.1, from coordinate 1,972,348 downwards.
GAAGATGCGTGCCGGTTGTCTCATCCTCTTTTACTGTTAGGCGTTTGTGAGGATTTGATGCCGCAGGTGGAAAGGTGCATGGGGGAGGACTGCCGTGTGAATGTCAATCGGGACCATGCGGATTATGTCTACTTGCGCGAGTCTTTGGCTACCTTGTCCGGTAAGAAGTTGCAGCCCAAACGTAATCATGTGAATCGTTTTAAAGCCTTGTATCCGGATTATCGTTATGAGGAACTGGCGGAGCAATGGGTTCCGGCTTGTTTGGATTTGACTCGCCGTTGGGTGGAGGCGCGTCAGGACGAAGCGGAGAAAAGGGCGGTGGCAGCGGAGTCGGAAGCCATTCAACGTGCATTGGCACATCGGGATGAACTGGATCTGAGGGGAGGTGTATTGTTGGTTGGGAGACAGGTCGTGGCATTTACTTACGGGGCCCCGATTTGTCGTGATACCTTTGATGTGTGCGTGGAGAAAGCCGATGTGGAGTTTGAGGGGGCTTATACGGTAATCAACAAGGAGTTCGTTTCACGGTTGCCGGCACAATATAAATATGTGAACCGGGAAGAAGACTTGGGGATGGAAGGCTTGCGAAAGGCTAAACTGTCTTATCAACCGGAAATGTTGTTGGTGAAATACAGTGTGTGGTCGTCTTGTACGGTGAAGGCGGAGATTGAAGAGGGTAGGCTGACACCGGAACAGCATTTGATAAAATGGCAGACCCGTGCATTGTGGAGCTTGTGTTTCGGTGATACGGAAGAGTTTATGAAACTTTATTTTACCCGTAAATATACTCCTGAAAGAAACAGTTGCCTCGTAAGGGACGGGCGTGTGGTTGCGGCTTTGCAACGTTTGCCATACCGGATGATGTTTGGAGGAGAGGTTGTTCCTGTGGCTTATGTTTCAGGGGTTTGCACGCAGCCGGAATGCCGAGGCAAGGGACTGATGACGGAACTGATGGGGCAGGCTCACCGTAAAATGTATGCCGACGGGTGTCTGTTCAGCCTTTTGATTCCGGCTGATGAGGGCTTGTTTGCTTTTTACCATCGTTTTGGCTATTATACTTGTCCTGGGGTGGCATTACCGAAGCGAGAGGAATCATGCGATGCCGATAAGGTGGTATGTGAAGTTTATACCGCTATGCATGAAATTGAACCAGTGTTGGGGGATTTGCAGTTTGATTTGGATGTTTTTTTGCGCCGTGCCCCTTATGCTGTGTTGCATGATGAGACAGACTTGTATACAGTGTGTGCAGATTTGTTCCTTGGGAACGGTTGTGTCGTGGTGGCGCGTTGCGACGGACATTGCGTCGGACTGGTTTGGGCCGTCCCGCGTGAAGGGAAACTATGGGTTTTGGAGTGTTTTTCCGTTTCTGCGGTCGTTGAGAATATTTTGTATAAGCAGGTGCGGGAGGCATTCGGCTTTGCCGGGAATGTCGCAATGATTCGTCAGGAAAACAGGGGGCAGTTGCGTGTGATACATGTGTATGAGGTCTTGAAGTTGTATGCGCGGCAACATGCGGACACGGCCGGTCGGATACGTGTGGTCGGAGATGAGGATATCACGGAGAATAACGGAGTTTACGTGTGGGGCGATGGGCAATGCCGGAAAGAAGGGTACGGTGCCTTTTGTTGTTCGGAAAGCGGCGGGGTTTGTCGTAGCATACATATTCGGGAGCTGCCGGAAATGCTTTTGGAAGACGCCTGTCCTTATTTGGGTTTGATGATGAACTGATTATGTGCGTTCTTCCGTGAGAAAACGTTCCAACTCTTCAGCGGACAGGCGGAGATGGAATGTGTCTTTGTAGGCTACGGAGATATTGCCCGTTTCTTCGGAAACGATGACGGCCAAGGCATCGGTTTCCTGCGATATGCCTTTGGCGGCACGGTGGCGCAAGCCTAATTCTTTCGGAATGTCCATGCTGTGGGATACCGGCAGGATGCAGCCTGCTGCTTTGATACGTTTCTTGCTGATAATCATGGCTCCGTCGTGCAGCGGACTGTTTTTGAAAAAGATGTTCTCGATAAGCCGTTGGTTGATGTTGGCATCGATGAGTTCGCCAGAGCGTATGATGTCGTTGAGGGGCAAGTTACGTTCGATGACGATTAATGCCCCGACCTTTTGTTTGCTCATGCTCATGCAGGCCATGACGATGGGCATGATGTCGTCCTTGTTTGTCTTTTTATTGTCTTTCTTGTTGCGCCGGATGAGTTTGAGGAGGCTTTCCACTTGCCGGTGTGTACCAATCGTGAAAAAGAAGTTGCGGATTTCTTCTTGGAACAGGATAATCAGTGCCAGTGTACCGACGCTGACCAGCTTGTCGAGGATGGACCCCAAAAGCTTCATTTCCAATATTTGGGAGACAAACAACCAGAATACGACGAAAATCAGCACGCCGAAGAATACGTTCAGTGAACGCGACTCTTTCATGACCTTGTAACAATAGAACAGCATCAGCGCGACAAGGAAGATGTCGATAAAGTCTTTCAGTCCGAATTCTAATGGCATGGAAATGTTTTTTTTATTTCTGTTCGTTCATTTGATTGAATATTCTCACGGCTTCCACACACGCTTTTACGTCATGCACACGCAAAATGTCTGCCCCTTTGGTCAAGGCGATGGTGTTCAATACGGTAGTTCCGTTCAGTGCTTCTTCGGGGCTGCTGTCGAGCAGTTTGTATATCATTGATTTGCGCGAAATGCCCACTAATAAGGGAAGTCCGAATAGCTTGAAGTCTTCCAAATGCTTGAACAGCTCGTAGTTGTGCGCCAAAGTTTTTCCGAATCCGAATCCAGGGTCTATAATGATGTCTTTGACGCCTCGGGCGTACAGCTCTTGCACCTTGAGAGCAAAGTATTGCATGATTTCCATGCGGAGATGGTTATAATGTATATGTAGCTGCATGTCTTGGGGAGTGCCTTGCATGTGCATCATGATATAGGGGACGTTCAGACGAGCTACGGTGTCGAACATCCGCTCGTCCATTTGTCCGCCCGATATGTCATTGATGAGGGCTGCGCCGTATTCTTCCACACACATGGAGGCCACGTCTGCCCGGAATGTATCGACGGAAACGATGGCTTCGGGGGCGACTTCGCGGATGATTTCGAGACCTTTTCGAAGGCGCGCCATTTCTTCCTTCGTGCTGACGTGTTCCGCATTGGGACGCGAAGAATAGGCACCAATGTCAATCATGTCGGCTCCCTCCGTAATAATCTGTTCCACCCGGTATGCGATGTCGGACGTGGTTTCCTTGCGGCTTCCGGCATAAAAGGAGTCGGGCGTGACGTTCAGGATGCCCATGACTTTCGGTGTGGAAAGGTTCATAAGTTGTCCGTTGACTCTTATGGTACGTTCTATATGTCCTTCCATTGTTTTTGCAGTATTTACATGCAAATGTACACAGAATAATCCGTTTTTTCGTGCTTCTTGGATTATATTTATATAACATAGGTGGCATCTCGGCAAAATATTTCAAGCAAGTTTGATATTTTGCTCTCGATTTACATTATATTTGTGGGGTAAAATACAGAATTATGAAGATAGCAGAACTTTATGAAATTTATAAGCAGCATCCGGTGGTGGCCACCGATAGCCGCAAGTGCCCGCAAGGGGCTTTGTTCTTTGCACTGAAAGGGGATTCTTTTAATGGAAATGCTTTTGCTGCCCAAGCTTTGGAGCAAGGGTGTGTTTACGCGATAGTGGATGAAGCTGAGTACGCAGTAGGGGACGACGAGCGTTACATTTTAGTGGAAGATGTACTGGCGACATTGCAACAACTGGCTCACTATCACCGGAAACAATTTAAGATTCCGGTAATTCAGGTGACGGGGACCAACGGAAAGACCACGACAAAAGAACTCACAGCGTCGGTGCTTTCCCAAAAGTACAACGTGTTGTATACGCAGGGAAATTTGAATAATCATATCGGGGTTCCGAAGACTTTGTTGGAGCTAACTTCGGAACATACTATTGCCGTCATTGAAACCGGGGCAAGCCACCCCGGGGAGATTAAGGCTTTGGCTGAAATTGTGGATCCGGATTTCGGATTGATTACCAATGTGGGCATGGCACATTTGGAGGGGTTCGGTTCTTTCGAGGGGGTCGTGTGTACGAAAGGAGAGCTTTATGACTATTTGCGTGCCAAGCATGGTACGGTTTTCATCAACCATGATAGTGAAGACTTGAAGCGCATAGCCGGGGGCTTGCACCAAATTTGTTATGGGAGCCCATGTGACGAGGTTTTGAGCGTGGAAGGAGAGGTGCTCGAATGTGCTCCCTTCCTGAAGTTCCGTTGGCGGCCTGCCGGAGGTGAGTGGCAAGAGGTGCAGACCGGATTGATAGGTGCCTATAACATGCAAAATCTGTTGGCCGCAGCAACGATAGGACGTACTTTCGGGGTAGAAGTGGATGCTGTTAACCGGGCATTGGCGGCATACGAGCCTAAAAACAATCGTTCCCAACTCACGGAGACGGATGATAATAAGCTCTTGGTGGATGCTTATAATGCCAACCCTACCAGTATGAGAGCTGCCATAGAAAATTTCCGGGATATGAAAGTGGAACGCAGGATGGCTATACTCGGGGATATGGGTGAGTTGGGGGACTGCAGTTGGAAAGCCCATCAGGCCATTGCCGATTTATTGGTGGAATCCGGTTTCGAGCATGTGTGGTTGGTAGGGCCGAAGTTCAAGGCGGCGCGTCATCCTTTCCGTACGTTTGATAATGTGGAGCAGGTAAAGAAGGCTTTGGAAATCAAGAAACCCAAAGGGTATTATATATTGATTAAAGGCAGTCATAGTACGAGGCTTTACGATTTGCCGGATTACCTTTAATGAAGTATGTTTTTATATGAAAAGAGACAGTGTGTCAAAACTCAATTTTAGTCTATATGAGTTTTTGATTTGAAACTTGAACATCCTTAAAGGCAAAAAGAAGAGTCGTATCATTCTCAAAATAGAGCTTGGTATGACTCTTTTCGGCTTTGTGGTTGCAGTATGTAACTTTTTGGGGTGTGGGGAGTTATGATATGCCTTTTCGTGTATTGGTGTTAAAAACCGAATAAATCATCAGTCCATTCTATTTGGGCACATAAATTACCATTTTCTTCTTTAAACGTCACGGTGAGAATGTCACGACCGGTCACATGTTCTCTTTCCTTTACCAAAACGTGGTATTGCCTCATGTTCCCATATCAACTTCTCTGGTTTCACATTCATTTATAATATATTTAAATGAACTATTTAAATTTTTACCAGTTTCAGTTTGAGGGCATCAGGTATTTCTATGCCTACCATTCTGTCATATTCTTCTATGGTCTCAACATTGTTGGATACATAACTTAGAAGCAATTTCACTGTCATCCGGTTTAGTCTGATTTTAATGGGTACTTCTCCATGGTCGTATGATTTCCCTCCTGGGGAGTTTGCAAAAACATCCTTCATCTTTTAGGCAATATTCCAACTTGTTGTCATATAGTGGGTTATGTCCTTAAATATTCTACAATATGTAACGTCTGTATCCTGAGCGGATTATCTTGCATCCTGAAGGATGTTTTTATAAATTCCATGTGTAGGGGTAGTCTGCGGGAAGGACGGCATTCCTTATAGAAGGCTTCCGTGCCCCCATTCTGCCCCACAGCGGTGAATGTTTGGTGAATCCGTGGTGAAGGCTGGAACATGGCATCCTTCACCGTAAGCGATTGATGGTGAGAGTGTCTGAAAGATGCGAATGTGGAACCGGATAGACTTCCTGTATGGAGGGGAGGGCGGCTAAGGGCTGCCTGAGGATGAGGTTTTACGCGGCAGTGAAGCTTTGTCACGGTTCCTCCCCTGTTCGCGTTTGGACGGAAAATTACTTTCAGCTGAAAAGCATAACGATTAATTAATATACAATGAAAGATCATTCGGCTTAGAATGACTTCCGGTCCTGCCCCGGCCGGTGCGTCACAAAGATGTGCCGGAGGGCAACGCGGATGCACTTCCCGGTACTGCAATCCCCCCAACCCATGCAAATCTCATTTCTGGAGCAAAAAAATGTAGTGTCTTTCTCTCTGCCTCTTTCTGCTGTAAAACACGTGTTTTACAGCGTGTTTCTTGTCCATGTGGTTGTGTTTGTGTGTCCTTGCGCCGGGGTTGGCCCGGAAAAAAGTTGGTAAAACGTTTGGCAGTTATGGTAAAAGGTTGTACCTTTGCACTCGCTTTCGGGAAGCAAGGCCTTGTGTGGCCGTTGCGGAGCGGGGGCGGTAAATGAAAGAGTTCATTGAAAGTCTTACATAAAGAGAGAAAGTAGTACAAGAGCTTGGATGTTTTTTTGGAGGTTGTTTCCTCTTTGAGAAATGTCCAAGGGTAAAAAAGAAACGAACCGTCATACCCCTCATTCGAGTTGAGGGGGAACCAGGAGCGGCACGCCGGTAGGCGTGACAAGTTCGGGGAGTCCGGAACAGACGATATGCCCCGCCGTAAGGCGGGTCAAAAAGATATTCTACAATGGAGAGTTTGATCCTGGCTCAGGATGAACGCTAGCTACAGGCTTAACACATGCAAGTCGAGGGGCAGCATGAACTTAGCTTGCTAAGTTTGATGGCGACCGGCGCACGGGTGAGTAACGCGTATCCAACCTGCCCTTTACCCGGGGATAGCCTTCTGAAAGGAAGTTTAATACCCGATGAATTCGTTTAGTCGCATGGCTTGATGAATAAAGATTAATTGGTAAAGGATGGGGATGCGTCCCATTAGCTTGTTGGCGGGGTAACGGCCCACCAAGGCGACGATGGGTAGGGGTTCTGAGAGGAAGGTCCCCCACATTGGAACTGAGACACGGTCCAAACTCCTACGGGAGGCAGCAGTGAGGAATATTGGTCAATGGGCGCGAGCCTGAACCAGCCAAGTAGCGTGGAGGACGACGGCCCTACGGGTTGTAAACTCCTTTTATAAGGGGATAAAGTTGGCCATGTATGGCCATTTGCAGGTACCTTATGAATAAGCATCGGCTAATTCCGTGCCAGCAGCCGCGGTAATACGGAAGATGCGAGCGTTATCCGGATTTATTGGGTTTAAAGGGAGCGTAGGCGGGCAGTCAAGTCAGCGGTCAAATGGCGCGGCTCAACCGCGTTCCGCCGTTGAAACTGGCAGCCTTGAGTATGCACAGGGTACATGGAATTCGTGGTGTAGCGGTGAAATGCTTAGATATCACGAGGAACTCCGATCGCGCAGGCATTGTACCGGGGCATTACTGACGCTGAGGCTCGAAGGTGCGGGTATCAAACAGGATTAGATACCCTGGTAGTCCGCACAGTAAACGATGAATGCCCGCTGTCGGCGACATAGTGTCGGCGGCCAAGCGAAAGCGTTAAGCATTCCACCTGGGGAGTACGCCGGCAACGGTGAAACTCAAAGGAATTGACGGGGGCCCGCACAAGCGGAGGAACATGTGGTTTAATTCGATGATACGCGAGGAACCTTACCCGGGCTTGAATCGCAGGTGCATGGGCCGGAGACGGCCCTTTCCTTCGGGACTCCTGCGAAGGTGCTGCATGGTTGTCGTCAGCTCGTGCCGTGAGGTGTCGGCTTAAGTGCCATAACGAGCGCAACCCCCCTCCCCAGTTGCCACCGGGTAATGCCGGGCACTTTGGGGACACTGCCACCGCAAGGTGCGAGGAAGGTGGGGATGACGTCAAATCAGCACGGCCCTTACGTCCGGGGCGACACACGTGTTACAATGGGGGGTACAGAGGGCCGCTGCCCGGTGACGGTTGGCCAATCCCTAAAACCCCTCTCAGTTCGGACTGGAGTCTGCAACCCGACTCCACGAAGCTGGATTCGCTAGTAATCGCGCATCAGCCATGGCGCGGTGAATACGTTCCCGGGCCTTGTACACACCGCCCGTCAAGCCATGAAAGCCGGGGGTGCCTGAAGTCCGTGACCGCGAGGGTCGGCCTAGGGTAAAACCGGTGATTGGGGCTAAGTCGTAACAAGGTAGCCGTACCGGAAGGTGCGGCTGGAACACCTCCTTTCTGGGGTCCTTCCCGCAAAACGGTCCATTCCGCGTCCGCTCCCGGGTAGTTTCCTCTTGTACGGCTGTCTTTCTTGTTTTGGTATGTGAGGCTTAAAAAAGGATAAGTGAGGGATGCAGGAGGCTCAGCTTCCGCCCGGTGGCGTTTCCGCCGCCCGCCCGCATCCGGGTCACAGGGTCACGCCAGTCCCATAGCTCAGTTGGTCAGAGCGCCACACTGATAATGTGGAGGTCGGCAGTTCAACTCTGCCTGGGACTACGCGGGTATTTTCGGGGGGATTAGCTCAGCTGGCTAGAGCACCTGCTTTGCAAGCAGGGGGTCAACGGTTCGAATCCGTTATTCTCCACCCGGCCCCGAGGGGGCATGCGATCATTGACATGTTGGACAGACAAAACGTAAAGAAAGCGAACGAGGTATGTTTTAACGAACATGTGCAGGCAGGCCCGCCTGCCGTATCTTCCCTGGTGGAAGGCGGCCGGCGGCCGAGGCGAAAGTATTCAAGGGCGCACGGCGGATGCCTAGGCTCTTACAGGCGATGAAGGACGTGATAAGCTGCGACAAGCCGCGGTGAGGCGCAAATGGCCATTGACCCGCGGGTATCCGAATGGGGCAACCCAACGTTTTGAAGAAACGTTATCCCGCGAGAGCGGGAGGCGAACGCGGGGAACTGAAACATCTTAGTACCCGCAGGAGAAGAAAATAAATAATGATTCCCCCAGTAGTGGCGAGCGACCGGGGAATAGCCCAAACCGGCGTTGTCCAGGCATCGCCGGGGTTGTAGGACCGCGATGTCGCAAGAGTGATGGCGAGTGGAAGGAACTGGAAAGTTCCGCCATAGAGGGTGACAGCCCCTTACACGAAGCCATGCGAAGCGTAGCGGAATCCTGAGTAGCGCGGGACACGTGTAATCCTGTGTGAATCAGCCGGGCCCATCCGGCAAGGCTAAATACTCGTAAGAGACCGATAGTGAACCAGTACCGTGAGGGAAAGGTGAAAAGCACCCCTGTTAGGGGAGTGAAAAAGATCCTGAAACCGTGCGCCTACAAGCGGTCGGAGCGCCCATTGGGCGTGACGGCGTGCCTTTTGCATAATGAACCTACGAGTTGCCGTCACCGGCAAGGCCAAGGGGCATGAGCCCCGCAGCCGCAGCGGAAGCGAGTCTTAAAAGGGCGCAGGAGTCGGTGGTGGCAGACGCGAAACCGGGTGATCTACACTTGTCCAGGATGAAGTCCCGGTAACACGGGATGGAGGTCCGCACCAATAAGCGTTGAAAAGCTTCTGGATGAGGTGAGTGTAGGAGTGAAAGGCCAATCAAACTCGGAGATAGCTCGTACTCCCCGAAAGGCATTTAGGTGCCGCCTGTGGAGTTCCCGGCGCGAGGTAGAGCGACTGATAGGATGCGAGGGCTTCACCGCCTGTCAAGTCCTGACAAACTCCGAATGCGCGCCGGCCAATCCATGGAGTAAGGGCACGGGTGCTAAGGTCCGTGCCCGAGAGGAGAAGAATCCAGACCACCGGCCAAGGTCCCGAAATGCTGGTTAAGTTAGACTAACGCAGTCCGTCCCCCCAGACAGCTAGGATGTTGGCTTGGAAGCAGCCATTCATTCAAAGAGTGCGTAACAGCTCACTAGTCGAGGGGATGGGCGTGGATAATAATCGGGTATGAAACCAGTTACCGAAGCCGTGGGATATGAGAATATCGGTAGGGGAGCATTCCATCCTGCGTCGAAGGCGCCGCGCGAGCGGCTCTGGAGCGGATGGAAAAGCAAATGTAGGTATAAGTAACGATAAGGAGGGTGCGATCCCCTCCCGCCGAAAGACCAAGGTTTCCTGAACAACGCCAATCGGTTCAGGGTGAGTCGGTCCCTAAGCATAAGCCTAAGGGCGAGGGCGATGGATCAAACGGTTAATATTCCGTTACTGTCTTGGTGTGTGACGCGGCGACGGAGAAGTGACACGGCCGCCCCCTGACGGAAAAGGGGGTTTAAGCGCAAAGGTTACGAGGGAGGCAGGCAAGCCCACCTCCCGAGCCGAAGCGCGAAAGTACGCGGCGCCCTTCTGGGCAACGCGACAGCGCCGGTAACCATGCTCCCGAGAAAACCCGCTAAACTCCAGCACCAAGTCATCCGTACCGTAAACGGACACACGTGGTCGGGTAGAACATACTAAGGCGCTTGGGAGATTCACGGTTAAGGAACTAGGCAAATTGACCCCGTACCTTCGGAACAAGGGGTCCTCGTGTAAACGAGGCGCAGAGAATAGGTCCAGGCAACTGTTTAACAAAAACACAGGGCTGTGCAAATTCGAAAGAAGCCGTATACAGCCTGACACCTGCCCGGTGCCGGAAGGTTAAGAGGAGGGCTCATACTTATGTAGAAGGCCCGAATTGAAGCCCCGGTAAACGGCGGCCGTAACTATAACGGTCCTAAGGTAGCGAAATTCCTTGTCGGGTAAGTTCCGACCTGCACGAATGGTGTAATGATCCGGACACTGTCTCAACCGTGATCCCAGTGAAATTGTAGTATCGGTGAAGATGCCGATTACCCGCGATGGGACGAAAAGACCCCGTGAACCTTTACTACAGCTTAACGTTGTACCCGGGCCGTCGATGTGTAGGATAGGCCGGAGGCGTAGAATGAGGCACGCCAGTGCCTTTGGAGCCGTCGTTGAAATACGGCCCTTTGGCCGTCTGGGTACTAACTTGTTGGATACAAGGACCGCGTTTGGCGGGTAGTTTGACTGGGGTGGTCGCCTCCAAAAGCGTAACGGAGGCTCCTCAAGGTGCCCTCAGGCCGATTGGTAACCGGCCGCAGAGTGTAATGGCAGAAGGGCGCTTGACTGGGAGGCCGACAGGCCGCACAGGCAGGAAACTGGAGCATAGTGATCCGGCGGTTCCGCATGGAAGGTCCGTCGCTCAAAGGATAAAAGGTACTCCGGGGATAACAGGCTGATCCCTCCCAAGAGCTCATATCGACGGAGTGGTTTGGCACCTCGATGTCGGCTCGTCACATCCTGGGGCTGGAGAAGGTCCCAAGGGTTGGGCTGTTCGCCCATTAAAGTGGCACGCGAGCTGGGTTCAGAACGTCGTGAGACAGTTCGGTCTCTATCTATCGTGGGCGTTGGAAATTTGCGTGGTTCGGGCACTAGTACGAGAGGACCGTGCCGGACCGACCTCCGGTTTGCCGGTTGTGCCGCCAGGCGCACCGCCGGGTATCCGCGTCGGGTATGGATAAGCGCTGAAAGCATCTAAGCGCGAAGCCTTCCACAAGATTAGATTTCCTTTTAGAGGGCCGTCAAAGACGATGACGTGGATAGGGTGCAGGTGTAAAGGCGGCGACGCCAAAGCCGAGCACTACTAATAGCCCGAAAGCTTTCGCCGTTCGTGGTATCCCTGCCCGCACATGGCATTCCTGTTCGTCATCCTTTCGTTTTGTTTGTTTGACTTGTGTCCCACACTCGGTCCGCGCCCCGGCGCGTGCCGCAGTTCGAATCCATCATGGTGGCTATAGCGGCGGTGTCCCACCTCTTCCCATCCCGAACAGAGAAGTTAAGCCCGCCCTCGCCGATGGTACTGCCCGCAAGGCGGGAGAGTAGGTAGCCGCCTTTTTCCATTCCGTTCCCCCGCGCACGGCCCATGCCGGGCGGGGGAACGGGTTTTTTTATGGCCGTTGCGAGGTTCCCCTTTCACATCCTCCGGCGCTCATATGCTGTATAGGCATAAAGGGGGGGAGCCACTGTGTAGAGAGAATTTGTAAAATGACCTCACTTGCTTCCATTCCATCTCAAGGCGTAAAGACGGTGTTACATTGAATTTGGATGTAACAATGATGCAATAAAAAGGAGGATTGCACGTTTTGGGAAAGGAGTATAGAAAGTTAAATGTTATGCAGTGGTATGACCGGATAAGGCAGGTTAAGTTTTTGTTAGTAGCCACGGCCATCGTGATAGCCGTGGGTTCTCTCATTATATCCAACTATTTAGTACGTGATTTGGCTTTGGGTGAACACCAAAACATGGAAGTATGGGCGGAAGCCATGCGAACACTGAACAATGCGGATGAAAACACCGATGTCACCTTGGTTTTGAAGGTTTTGAATGGAAATAATACCATTCCGGTTATTGTGCAGTATAAATCAGGAGAAATACACAGCTATCGGAATTTGTCATTGAAAGCAAGTAATGCTGCCGACAGTACGAGAGAAGTAAAGCAAATGGCAGAAGACATGCGGCAGGGAGGCCGGGTGATTCGTATTTATCTGAATGAAGGGGCTTCTCAAGGCGTTGATGGTGATTTTATGGAAATCTGTTATGATGATTCCATTATGTTGAAACGGTTGTCTTCCTATCCTTATATACAGTTGGGGGTAGTTCTTATTTTTGTCATAGTGGCTATTTTTGCTTTGTTGAGTTCCAAAAAGGCAGAGCAGAATAAAGTTTGGGTGGGTTTGTCCAAAGAGACAGCCCATCAGTTAGGGACCCCGATATCTTCGTTAATGGCATGGGTAGAGATTTTAAAAGAGACTTATCCCCATGATGAGCTTATCCCGGAGATGGACAAAGATGTGAAACGATTGGAAATGATAGCCGAACGTTTTTCTAAAATAGGTTCTTTACCGGAACCCCGTGAGGAATTGTTGGGCACAGTGCTTGAACACGTGATAGATTATATTTCTCGCCGTACATCCAATAAAGTGTCTATCCGTTGCCTGTTGCCGGAATATCCGTTGAAGGCTTATATGTGTGCTCCGCTTTTCGAGTGGGTGATAGAGAATCTTTGTAAGAATGCGATAGATGCGATGGGAGGACAAGGATGTATCACGGTAACAGCTTTTGAAGATGCGGGGAAAGTGGTTGTTGAAGTTACAGATACCGGGAAAGGTATTTCGAAAAATCATTTCCAGACGGTCTTTAGTCCCGGTTTTACGACCAAGAAAAGAGGTTGGGGGTTGGGTTTATCCTTAGCCAAACGTATAGTGGAAGAATATCACAAAGGACGAATTTTTGTGAAACGTTCGGAAGTCGGTGTGGGGACAACCTTTAGAGTGGAGTTGAAAAAGTATTAAAAAGAGCGTTTTTTGTGCTTTCTATTGTGTGCCATCGCTTATTTTTTGTAAATTTGCAACCCAAATGGATGTACTTGACAGTTATAAGATTGATTTGAAGAACATGCGGACTGATGTCGCTGAATATCAGTTTGCATTGAATGATGCATTCTTTGAAGCTGTGGAAGGGACTTTAGTGAAGAGGGGTAAGGCAGACGCAGACCTGAAGATAAGAGAAAGCGGGGGAGCTTATGTTTTTACCTTTCATATTAAAGGAACGGTACATGTGCCGTGCGACCGGTGTCTTGACGATATGGACGTGGAGATAGAGACGGAACGTATGCTTACCGTAAAGTTAGGGGATGAGTATGCGGACGAAGGGGATATGATGATACTACCATACGAAGATGCCATATTGAATGTCGCATGGATTATTTACGAATTTATTGTGCTAGAAGTTCCGCTCACACACGTGCATGAACCTGGACATTGCAATGTGGAAATGATGGAGGCATTGGCGGCACATTTGGTGACTTCGTCTGAGAACCCAGATGGTTCCGAGGACGAGAAAGGCGCGGATGAAGAAAGTGGCAAACCGGTAGATTCGCGTTGGGATAAATTGAAAAAAATATTGGATAATAATTAAATACTTAAGAAAATGGCACATCCTAAAAGAAGACAGTCAAAAACGAGAACCCGTAAGAGAAGAACTCATGATAAGGCCGTAGCGCCTACATTGGCAGTTTGCCCGAATTGCGGTGCATTCCACATTTATCACACTGTGTGCCCCACTTGTGGCTATTACAGAGGTAAGGTGGCTATCGTGAAAGAAGCAGCTGTTTAATCGTCAGTGAGGAAGATATAGCCAGAGAGCATCCGTGTTCTCCGGCAACTTTTTTTAGAAAGCAGAATTAAGAATGGAAAAAATAAATGCGGTAATCACCGGTATCGGCGGTTACGTTCCGGAATATGTCTTGAACAACGACGAGTTGTCGCGAATGGTTGATACAAACGATGAGTGGATTATGACTCGTATCGGCGTAAAGGAAAGGCGTATTTTAAATGAAGAAGGTTTGGGTACGAGCTATATGGCCCGTAAAGCAGCGAAACAGTTACTGCAGAAAACGGGAGTAAATCCTGAAGACATTGATTGTGTGATTGTTTCTACTTCTACTCCGGATTATCATTTCCCCTCTGTGGCTTCTATTGTCATTGGCAAGTTGGGGTTGACGAATGCTTTTGCATACGACTTGCAGGCAGCTTGCAGCGGATTCCTTTTCGCCATGGATACGGCTTCCGCTTTGATTCAGAGCGGCCGTTATAAGAAGATTATTGTTATCGGTGCAGACAAAATGTCTTCAATGGTCGATTATACAGACCGTGCGACTTGTCCGATTTTTGGAGATGGAGCTGCTGCCGTATTGGTTGAACCTACTACGGAAGACTTGGGTTGGAAGGACTCCTATTTGCGTACGGATGGCAAGGGGTTGCCGTTCTTGTGCATGAAAGCGGGCGGTTCCGCTTGCCCTCCTTCGTATTTTACCATAGACCACCGCTTGCATTATCTCCATCAGGAAGGACGTACGGTGTTTAAGTTTGCCGTCACTAACATGAGCGACGCTTCGGCCTTGGTGGCCGAACGTAACGGATTGACCAAGGACAATATTGCTTGGGTTATTCCCCATCAGGCTAATGTACGCATTATCGAGGCTGTAGCACACCGTTTGGAGTTGCCGATGGAAAAAGTAATGCTTAACATCCAACGTTACGGTAATACAAGTGCAGCTACTTTGCCTTTGGCTTTGTGGGATTACGAACAGCAGTTGAAGAAGGGAGACAATTTGATTTTTACCGCTTTCGGTGCCGGATTCACATGGGGAGCCGCTTATATGAAATGGGGCTATGACGGAGCTGGTAAATAAGTGATAAAAGGGAAACCTTCAAAAAAAGAAACATCATAAAAAAGAACGCATCCGTTTATAGATGCGTTCTTTTTATTCAAAGAAAAAACGGAACAATTATGGCGCATAAAGCAGGTTTTGTAAATATCGTAGGTAATCCGAATGTCGGCAAGTCCACATTGATGAATCTTCTGGTTGGAGAGCGTATTTCTATTGCAACTTTTAAGGCACAGACTACGCGCCATCGTATCATGGGGATTTTGAATACGGAAGACATGCAGATTTGTTTTTCCGACACCCCCGGTGTCTTGAAGCCCAATTACAAGTTGCAAGAGTCTATGTTGAACTTCTCGGAATCAGCTTTGCAAGACGCCGATGTGCTGTTGTACGTGACGGATATGGTGGAGACCCCCGATAAGAATGGAGACTTCTTGGAGAAAGTGTCCAAGATGGATGTTCCCGTGTTGGTGCTTATCAATAAAATCGATGTGAGTAACCAGCAGGAACTGACTTCTAAGGTGGAAGCTTGGCATGCCGTCCTGCCCAAGGCCGAAATCATACCTATTTCAGCTTTGTGCAAGTTTAACATAGATACGGTGTTGAATCGCATCAAGGATCTTTTGCCGGATTCCCCTCCATATTTCGGCAAGGACCAGTGGACCGATAAACCGGCCCGTTTTTTCGTGACTGAAATTATCCGTGAAAAGATTCTGTTATATTACGATAAAGAGATTCCGTATTCTGTGGAAGTCGTAGTGGAACGGTTCAAAGAAGCGGCGAAATCCATTCATATCAATGCCGTTATTTACGTGGAACGCGAGTCGCAGAAGGGTATCATCATAGGCCATCGGGGAGTGGCATTAAAGAAAGTTTCCACAGAAGCCCGGAAGTCTTTGGAGAAATTCTTCGGTAAGAGTATTTATCTGGAGACTTTTGTGAAGGTGGATAAGGATTGGAGAAGTTCGGAACGGGCTTTGAAAAGTTTTGGATATAATTTAGATTAATAATCAGGCTGTGAAGCCGAAATTCGATAAATTATGGGAAATATAGTGGCAATAGTCGGACGCCCGAATGTGGGTAAGTCCACTCTTTTTAATCGTTTGACCCAGACACGTCATGCGATTGTCAGTGATGAAGCCGGTACGACGCGCGACCGCCAGTATGGGAAGTCGGAGTGGACAGGATGTGAGTTCTCCGTGATAGACACCGGCGGTTGGGTGGTGAACTCGGATGATATATTTGAGGAAGAAATCCGCAAGCAAGTGACGTTGGCGACGGAAGAAGCCGATGTGGTGCTGTTTTTGGTGGATGTCCGGAACGGTGTGACGGATCTGGACGAAGCCGTGGCCAATATCTTGCGGCGTACCAAGAAGCCGGTTATCCTTGTGGCCAACAAGGCCGATACGAACGAATGGATATACAGTTCCGCAGAGTTTTACGCTTTGGGGTTGGGCGATCCCTATTGTATTTCGGCGGCAACCGGAAGCGGTACGGGGGAATTGTTGGACCAGATTGTCTCAAAATTCCCTAAAACTATTGATGACGAAACAGATGAGAATATCCCCCGTTTTGCCGTTGTGGGTCGTCCGAATGTCGGAAAGTCCAGTTTGATTAATGCGTTCATCGGAGAGGAACGTAACATCGTGACCGATATCGCCGGGACTACCCGGGATTCCATTTATACCCGTTACACTAAGTTCGGGTTTGATTTCTATTTGGTCGATACGGCTGGTATCCGCCGTAAGAACAAGGTGACGGAAGATTTGGAATATTATTCCGTCATGCGTTCCATCCGGGCCATTGAGAATTCCGATGTCTGCATTCTGATACTGGATGCGGAGCGTGGCATAGAAGCCCAGGACTTGAACATATTCCAATTGATACAACGGAACAACAAAAGTTTGGTTGTGGTGGTCAATAAATGGGATTTGGTAGAAGAAAAAAACACGGTAGTCATGAACGAATATGAATATGCCATCCGCAACCGCATGGCACCGTTCGATGATTTTCCGATTATATTTGCTTCCGCTTTGACGAAGCAACGCATTTTCAAGGTGCTTGAGACGGCCAAGGAGGTTTACCAGAACCGGAAGAAACGCGTTCCTACGTCAAAGTTGAATGAAGAGATGCTACCGCTGATAGAGGCTTATCCGCCCCCTTCCATCAAAGGCAAATACATCAAGATCAAGTATTGCATGCAATTGCCGGATACGCAAATTCCCTCTTTTGTGTTCTATGCCAATTTGCCGCAATATGTGAAAGAACCCTACCGTCGTTTCCTGGAAAACAAGATACGCGAACGTTGGGACTTCAGCGGTACTCCTATTAATATCTTTATGCGGCAGAAGTAATGAGGAAAATCATTCCCCTATGGATGGCCTTTTTAGGACTTTCCCTATGGGTTTCGTGTGGTAAAAGCGATAAAAGCGAGGTAAGCCGGGCGGCCGAGACCTATTACAATTATTTGATAGAGGGAAAATATGAAGATTATGTCCGCTCTATCGCTTATAGCGACAGCATGACGGACTCCTATCGCAGCCAGATGGTCGATCTTGTGGCTCAGTATGCCGCCCGTGAGAAGGAACGTAGGGGCGGGTTGGCTTCCGTCCGGGCATTAGGAGATACGGTTTCTGGAGATGTCGCTAGCGTTTTTCTGGAAGTGCTGTTCAGAGACAGTACGCGTGAAGAAATCGCTTTGCCGATGGTCCGATGCGGAGAGGAATGGAAGATGCAGTAATCAGTATGAAATAGTTTCAGTCAGTTAAAGATTCCTGAAAAAGGGATAATTAACTGACTGAAATGTTTTAATGGAAATCTTTTGCGTATATTTGTAACATAGCCTTAGGGCTATCCGATAGGTGCCTGTTGCACGTCGGGATACTAAACAATAAAAGAGAACTATGAAACAGTTTGAAACCGTGACATTTAAAGGAACAGCAGTACATACCAACGGAGTGATGCCCCAAAAAGGAGAGGCGGCTCCCGACTTTACGGCTGTGGCCGGTGATTTGAGCGAATTGTCTTTGGGCAGTCTTAAAGGCAAGCGCGTGGTATTGAATATTTTTCCAAGTCTGGACACTTCCGTATGCGCCACGTCAGTGCGCAAGTTCAATGTGAAAGCGGCTCATTTGGAGAATGTGCAGGTGTTGGCCGTATCCATGGATTTGCCTTTTGCACAAGGACGCTTTTGTACGACCGAAGGCATTGAGAACGTGAAGCCCGTATCTTTGTTCCGCAGCAAGGACTTTGCCGGGAATTACGGGCTGATGATGGTGGACGGACCCTTGGCCGGATTGGCGGCACGGGCCGTAATCGTTGTGGACGAAAACGGAAAGGTGGTATATGCCCAGTTGGTTCCGGAAATAACGGAAGAGCCGGATTATGACGCAGCCTTGTCGGCGTTGAAATAAACCGGTTTGCCAGTCGCAAAAATGAATATGGAAGATGTCGCTTGTGGGGCATCTTCCATTTTTTTATCGTTCCACCACTCTGTACCGGTTGCCGTAATGCGTGTGCACTTTCTGCACCCCTTCGGCCACGAGGGCCTGGGCAAGTTTCGGCAGCGTCACGCCTGCCATCGCCCCGGGTTCAAGTCTCCGCAGCCGTGCGAATATTTCGGGCAGCGAAAGCGGGCGTACCTTCTCGCCCGGCTGAGCCGCACGATAGTAGCGGCGCAACACCTCCCCGGCCGGGCAGATGCGGTAGAAAGCCGCGTTGTGCAACCGCAGGGCGTTCTCTTCCCCGTGGCTGAACCAGTACCGTTCCCCGTTTTCCAGTTCCGCTTTCAGCTGGGCGTAGATTTGCGCATGGTCGATGCCCGTGCAGTCGACAGGATGTTCCACGAGCACACAGATGAACCTGCGGCTTCCCGAAGGGTCGGAAAGCAGTTCGCGCGAGTTGGAGGTGCCGATGAAGGAGGCGATGCGCGGCAGGGCTTGGCCGTGCCTTTGGTATGCCTTGCGCAGGTTGAGTGCGGAGAGCTGCATGAGGTTTTTCAGGAGCGGGTGTTTCTTCTCGGGGATGCGGTCGAACTCGTCAAGGTTCAGCAGCCCCATCTCGGTGAGCTGCCGTTCCACCTTGTCGGGACGCGCGAGGTCGACGCTGTCGGTATAGTAGGCCTGCAACTCTGGTGGCAGCAGGGCGCGGCAGAAGGTGGACTTCCCGAGTCCCTGTTCGTCGCTGACGAGCAGGGGCGCGGTGCTGTGTGCGTGCAGCCCGTCGGAAAGGCCGGCCCATTGTGCGGCCAACCCGAGCATCCACCGGTGGAAGGCCTGTATCCACAGGGGACTGTCCGACACGCGGGCGGCCAGGTTGTGCAGCCGGTCGCGCCCGTCCCATGCCGGTAGCCGTTGGAAATACTGCCGGAAGGGATGGTATTCCGGTACGTCTGCGGAGTGCACCATGCGTGCCACGTCGCGGTCCCAACAGTCGATGCCGTGTCGGTGCGCTTCGAGGCAGACGGCGTTCAGGTCCCGTTCCGTGACGGGCCGGAAGGTGCCGTTTTCCTTATCAGGCAGGCAGCGGAATTCCGTGGCTCCGGTGAGCACGTTGAAGCGGAACCCGTATCGTCCGGCGAGGAAGCTGCCGAGGGCGGATTCGAGGTTGGCGGCTTTTGGGAGCGTTCCGGCCTGCGGTGCGGCTGTGCGTGGCGTGCCCGCAGCCTTTTCCGCCTTTCGTTTTTCGTTCCACCGCCTTACGGCATGATGTGCAATTCTTTTGAAGTCCATAGTGGTTATGTTTAGGGTTCATTTGCAAATATACGAAATGAAAAAGCCTTTGTCAAGCCCTTCACCGTAACCCTGTTGATTACCAGATGCTTTACATTTGTAAATCGAAGCCAGTATGCAGTTTCCTCATTTCCCAGTGAAATCCCGGTGAAGGATGTAAAGTCAGAAAGTTCACCTTAAAGCATTGGTACAGAGGTAGTCTGAAGGATGCGAACCTTTCTGGGTGAAAAACTGTTTGTGGGAGGTGGAGAAGCGGAGAATATCTTCCGGAAAACATCCATATCTCCTTTTTATCTGATATTTGGCACGGCAAAGCCTCGCAAACGGATGTCAGCATATCTAAAAACAGTTTTCAGCAGATTGAAAAATCGTTTGGCTCAGAATGTATGGGCGTTTTTTGCTATTTACAAAGAAAAATCCGGATGTTCGATGCAAAAATCATATTTTTATCTCCTTTTGTAAGGTCTTCTATTGTGGTCTGTATTGCACTTTCAATGTCATGATGTTCTCTGCTTTTTGGGTGAAGACGCGGTAATCTGTATTCCCTGTCGGTTTGTGGTATAAAGAACTTTGGTCATCTTAGTTTTTTCTTTCCTGATAACTCACTTTTCTTCACCATGTATAGCCACTGTATGATTGCCATCAAGATTGGCATTCGGCATGCCAAGTTCTGTGCGATGTTTTTCCGGCAGATGAATCCAAAGGGATTTTATTCACTTTTCTTGCTCTCTTTTTTATAATGATGGAATGCCCATATTTCAGCATCTTGTCGCTGAATAAAGCTTCTGTAGGTAAATATGCCCATTGGTGGCTTGTCTTCAACTTTATTGTGTGGTGTTCTTGGATTCCATGGACAGGAATCTTAATATAAAAAACAGCAATAAATAATTGTCATTATTAAATTATAGTATTATATTTGCGTTTATAAATATTGTTTTTAATAATATATGACGTTGTGAAAAAGATAGATGATATATTTTGGCCAATGGGGAATGTGGAAGAAATCTTAATGGAATTATATGATTGTCTTTCACTAAAAGTTACAAAGCGGACAATTCATGAGGAATTATTATCACATCCGAATAATTCTAGCTTGTTGGCTATCTCTGATATTTTATCTTTTTGGGGGGGTGAAAAACCAATCAATGCAAATAGATGAAAACAAAAAAAATATAAAGGAATTACATGATTTGTGTGTAGTTCAGATTTACAATAAATACACAAAAAATCATTTATTTGCAATTGTATATAAAATCGAACACGAGAAGGTTTTTTGGTATAATCCGATGTCTCATACTAAAGAACAAATTACGGAAGAGGCTTTTTGGGAGCTTTTTACAGGTTGTATTTTAGTGTGTGATACGCATTTAAGCAAACTAGGCCGTATGAAGAGGAGGGATATCATTTAAAAAGAAAAGAAGAGAAATATTCTTTGTTGTGGCAATATGTTATATTAGTCATTTTTCCTTTGGTGTTGGTTGCTTTTGGTATAAAGATAAGTCTTATGGGGTTTTCTTTGTATCCTTTACTATTAGTCATATTATTTAGTATAGGATTGTTCGTTTCTGTATTATTGATGTTTTATGAAATTGACCAATTTAATCCTTCTTTATCTAAAGTGTGTCAAGCGGGGAGAAAAGTAAGTTGTCAGGCTGTTTTGAATTCTGTAGGTGCGCATTTTTGTGGAGTGTCATGGTCTGTGTGGGGGAGTAGTTATTTTGGGGGAATTTTATTGACTTTGGTGACAGTACCCTCTGTGGATCTAGGTTATTTGACCGTTTTGTCGTACATAAGTCTTTTTTCTACAGTTTATCCTGTTTATTCTGTAATTTATCAAAAATATGTGGTAAAGCAGTGGTGTCCACTCTGTTTATCCGTTCAAGTTATTTTAGTTCTAATTGTCATATTATTTTTTATTGGTGGATTTTATAATGTTCGTTTAAGTGAAGTTGATTTTTCATATACTTGGACTTATGCGGTTTCTGTAATGCTTACTTTTGGTGTAATGTACATATTATTTAATTTGATAAAAAAGAGTAAGATTGGTGAGTTCTTTTTTTATGCTTATCAATTAATGAAAAGGGATTCTGTTATATTTAAGGCTATGCTTGATAAGCAGGAAAGTAATATGTTGCCAATTGGAAACTTGGGGATTACATTAGGTAACCCGAATGGGAAAATTCATTTGGTTAAAGTTTGTAATCCCTTTTGTAAGGCTTGTGCGGAATCGCATCGTGTATTAGAAAAATTATTGGATCTTAATCCGAATTTGTGTTTGCAGATGGTGTTTACTACGACTTCAGATATAAATGATGGACGATTGAATGTGGTAAGCCACTTTTTATGCCTTCGTTCTTCTATGAGTCAAGAAGAGTTACGTAACGCGTTAGATGTTTGGTACTTGTCTGAAAATATGACATATGAATTATTTGATAAACTTTATCCTGTGAAAAAAGAATGTCTGTTTAAATATGCTGAAGAAATAAATGAAATGCGGATATGGACAGAAGACATGAAGGTGGAAAATACTCCTACTTTTTACATAAATGGTAAATTAGTGCCTGATATATATTCAATTGATGATATAAAATGTAACCTATTAGATTAAAAGGTTATATGTATTTGTTTAATAATTAAATATGTAGGTATGAAAACAGATTTATTAAAGTTTAAAGCGAACATGCTAACACGTTCGCAATTAGAAAATGTTCGGGGTGGACAATCGAATGACATCTCTATTCGAGCCGGAGGGCAGTGTGCTCGGAAGGGGCTAGGTTGTGCTGGTTCTTGTCCTACTCGTATTGACGGAATTAAGATGATTTGTTTGAATTTAACAAACCCTCAGACTGGAGTGCCGCGCTGCCAATGCTCTTAATCCCTTACTGTTGTAGAGATGTGTTAAAATAAGCACTTAAAAAAAACTACAGCTTGTAATTGATGAATAGACCTTATATCGGATAAGGTTTTAGGGGGATTCCCCCTGTTCTTATTCTAATAAACTCTAATATAAAAGAGCCGTATTGAACTTTAAAAGTAATGATATGGCTCTTTTATTTGGTAGTGAAGATGGCTGCATGTTGGGTTAAGGGATTTTTTATAAAAATAATTTTAGCACAAGTTGATATTCTTAAAAAAATCAGAAATGAGGTGTTTTTTATTTATAATATATGTATTTGTTTTTATGAGTTCCTTTTATGGTCAAAGGATAAAGTATAATGTGTGGGGTACATTGCCAAATCAATACGAGCAATGCCGTGTTGTGTTATCCCATTATTCAGGTCTTGGGATATATAAACGAGATACGATGCTTACTTCTGATGGGTGCTTCTTTTTTAAGGGGGAAGTTCCAAAGGTGGAACTGGCTGATTTGCATTGTGAATTGAATGGGGATATTTTGTATTCAACAGAACTATTTTTAGATGGAAGTGATTTAAGGGTAGAAATTGATTCTATTTGTAATGTTTATGGATCGGAATGGAATAATTCATTATTTCTGCTGTTTAAGAATCCATTCGTGGAGCTTGAAAATATATATAAAAAAATTAATTCAAGTCAATCTTTTTTAAACATAAAAGAAAAGGAGGCTATGCAGGCAATGATACTTGGATATGCGAGATATCAAAAGTTATTGGTTTTAAGGAATTGGTCTTCTTTTGATTATGGGGTTGCTTTGTTGAATAAATATTGGCAAGAATTGGATTATGATGATTGGAGTTATATTTTATCAAATCCTTTTAATGTTTTATATAGAGATTCTGTTTTATGTCATACCGTACGTGAATATTGTAACAAGGTAGAGTCTATACAATACTTGAATCTGAATAAATATGCGCTGTCCGAAAAAAAAATTGGAGGTGTTCATGTACAAACGGAAAATGGAAAGGATGGCATCTTGTCGGATTTGATAAGAACCGAGAACTTTGTTCTTTTTGATATTTGGGCTACATGGTGTGCTCCTTGTGTCGCAGAATTACCTGAACTTAAAAGGTTTAAAGAAAATATTGGTAAAGATAATGTTTTAATAGTAGGTTTATCTTGTAATTCTGAGCAAGAACAGGAAGAGTGGCTTTCTCATATAAGGAAACATGAGTTAGATTGGCTTAATTTTCGTCTGAATACAAATTTGGTTGACTTTTTGGGGAGTTATGCTCTGCCTTTTTATATTTTAACGAAATCTGATTTAAGCATTGTTGTATCTGGAAGTTTAGATGTGATAGAGGATTTTTTTTTAAAGAATGCGGTTTTATTGAAGTGAATTATGTTTTTCCCTTTTTATAGTCAGCAAGACGTTATTGATTGTGGCCCTTCTTCATTGAGGATGATAGCCAAATATTATGGTAAATATTATTCGGCACAAACCTTGCGTGAACGTTGTTTTATAACTCGTGAAGGAGTATCGATGTTGGGGATTAGTGATGCTGCAGAGGCTATCGGTTTCCGTACGGTGGGGGTGAAAATTACTTTTGAGCAATTGGCGGAAGATGTACTGTTGCCTTGTATCTTGCATTGGAATCAGAATCATTTTGTTGTGTGTTATGATATCAAAAAACGAAGAAAGGGAAAATACACAATTTACATTGCTGATCCTGCTTCTCAGCGTTTAAAATATACGAAAGAAGAATTCCTGAAGTGTTGGATTTCAACTTGTAATGAAAATGAAGAGAAAGAAGGAATGGTTTTAATGTTAGAACCAGGAACCGATTTTTGGGAAATTCCAGAAGAAAATAGTGGCAAGACAAGGGACTTGGCATATTTTGTCCGTTACCTGACACCTTATAAAAGACAGTTTGCCCAGTTGATTTTAGGGATGGTTGTAGCCAACGGATTGCAAATGGTGTTTCCTTTCCTCACCCAATCATTGGTGGACGTAGGTATACAGGATAATAATTTGAGTTTTATTACGCTGATTTTGATAACCCAACTCATGTTGTTCGTAGCCCAATTGGCAGTGGGTTTTATCCAAAGTTGGATTTCATTGCATATACATAGCCGTATTAACATCTCTTTGATTTCAGATTTCCTGATGAAGTTGATGAAACTTCCGTAGCATTATTTCGATACGAAGATGACGGGGGATATAATGCAACGTATTGGCGATCATGGACGTATTAAAGGGTTTCTCATGGGAAATTCCATCAGTATAGTGTTCTCCATCGTTAATTTTTTCGTGTTCGGGGCTATTTTGGGGTATTATCATCCTTTGATTTTGGGAATTTTCTTGTTTGGAAATACGCTTTATGTTTTGTGGGTTTTGTCGTTCATGAGGTACCGTCGGGAGCTGGACATCAAACGTTTTAACCAAGCTGCCAGTGAGCAGAGTAAAATTATCCAGTTGATACAGGGTATGCAGGAAATCAAATTGAATAATTGTGAAAAACAAAAACGTTGGGAATGGGAACGCATACAAGTAAAGTTGTTCAAAATCGGTATAAAGGGATTGAGTATTGGGCAGATACAACAAGTGGGTTCTGTGTTTTTTACACAAACTACAAGTATCATCATCTCATATTTGGCGGCCAAGGCGGTCGTGGAAGGAGAGATGACATTAGGAATGATGATGGCACTCACTTATATTATAGGCCAAGTCGCAGCCCCAATAGGCAGTTTCATAGGCTTTGCCCAGGCATTTCAGGATGCCAAAATAAGTCTGGAGCGGCTCAACGAGGTGCATGGGAAGGAGGATGAGGAACAGACTATCTTATCGAAAATCGATACACTGCCGGAGGTGAAGGATATTTTTGTGGAAAATCTAACCTTTAGTTATAGTGGGGCTGACCGTGATTATGCTTTGGAAGATATTACATTGACTGTACCGGAGCGCAAGGTGACGGCTATTGTTGGCGCGAGTGGAAGCGGAAAAACAACGCTTATCAAACTTTTACAGGGCTTTTATGAACCGAATAAGGGGAATATAAAGATAGGGGAAACCCCGTTGAGTATGATTAACCCCCATTTATGGCGGGGAAAGACCGGAAGCGTGATGCAGGATGGTTATATATTCTCTGATACCATAGCCAAGAATATTGCGGTAAGTACGGACGAGGTGGATAAGGAACGGTTGAGGCATGCCGTAAAAACGGCGAATATCCAAGATTTTATCAACTCTTTACCTTTGGGGTATAATACAAAAATAGGTATGGAAGGTAACGGGGTGAGCCAAGGGCAGAGGCAACGTATTCTCATTGCCCGTGCAGTGTATAAAAATCCGGAATTCCTTTTTTTTGACGAGGCTACGAATTCCCTTGATGCAAACAATGAAAAGGTAATTATGGAGAATTTGCGGGAGTTTTACCGTGGAAAGACTGTGATCGTGGTGGCGCACCGTTTGAGTACGGTGAAAGATGCGGACAAGATTATCGTACTGGATAAGGGACATGTGGTAGAAGAGGGTACACACCAAGAATTGGTCGAGCGGCAGGGGGCATATTACACATTGGTGAAAAATCAATTGGAACTGGGAAACTAAAGAATCCGGGAATATGGAAGAACTGAAAGAAGAGAAACAGATAGAACTGAGAAGCGAGGAGGTGCAGGAAATCATGGGGCAGGTTCCCCCATGGATACAGCGTTGGGGTATCACTGTAATGGCTTTCCTTATGGTTTTGTTTTTGGGGATTAGCTGGTTCTTTAAGTTTCCACAGTCGTTGAATGCCCAAGTGACATTGACGACGGCAACGCCACCGGCAGAGTTGCATGCCCGCAGTAGCGGGCAGTTGGATTTTGTGGCTGTGAAAGATAAAGAACGGGTGGAGGCAGGAACCGTTTTGGCTGTTATACGGAACACGGCGAATTTCAGGGATATGTCTGAATTAGCTACTTTGTATCATAATTGGAAAAGTGGGAAAATTACTGTGGATTCGATGTGGGTGTTTTTGGAACGGAAAGAATGGCAGGCCGGAGAGTGGCAGTCGGTGTTTTTGGCTTTCAAGCAGAGTTTGGAAAATTACCTGAATTATCAAAAAAGGAATTATTATCCACGCAAAATAGCCTTAAAAAAAGAGGAACGGGCTAAAAGAAAAGATATGGAACATCATAAAAGGGAAGAAATGATGTTGGGAGAGAAGCAGGCCGAGGTGGCCCGGAAGATATATCTTAGAGATTCGGTGTTGTTCAGCAAACAAATAGGATCGGAAGAGAGTTATGACGAGGCTTTGCAGGCTTATTTGCAGAGCCGTAGAAGTGTGTTGGATAACATGTTGAATCAAAAGGAAATGAGTATGCAACGGATTCAAGAAAAGGAAACGGAATTGGATTTGGAGCACCAATATGAAGAAACTGCTTCGGCATGTCGTCAAGCCCTGTGGGCGGCCGGGGAGCAGTTGGAAGCTCAGTTAAAAGCTTGGGAACAAGCTTATGTGTTGAGAAGCCCTATAACCGGGAATGTGAATTTGATGGGAATCTGGAGCAGCAATCAGCATGTTGCGGCAGGAGAATTAGTCTTTATCGTCTTGCCGGAAAAACCGGATGCTCCGATAGGAAAAGCCTTATTGCCTGCTGCCGGAGCAGGAAAGGTGGAAAAAGGGCAGCGAGTGAATGTCCGGTTGAATAACTTCCCGGATAAAGAATATGGCTTTTTAGTAGGGCGGGTGAAGGGGGTGTCGGATATTCCCGACGAAGAAAGCAATTATTTCGTAGAAATCGAATTTCCGAAAGGATTGACAACCAATTACAAAAGAAAGTTGCCGATGTCGAAACAGATGGTAGGAACGGCACAGATTATTATCAAAGACAAGAGGTTGATAGAAACATTCGTAGAGCCTGTCAGCAAAATCATAAGGGAGCATAGGTAAGATGAAAAAAAGATGGAAATATGTAGGGGGGATGATTTGTTGGATGGCCGGTGCCATAAATCTGCCAGCGATAGAATTGAATTTGCCTCAAGCCATACGTTTGGCGAACGACAGCTCTATAGAGGCATTCCGTTCACAAAACCTATATTTGTCTAAATTCTGGGAATATCGTAATTACCGGGCAAGGAGATTGCCGAGTTTGACGCTAAATATGGTACCGATGCAGTATAATCGTGATATTGTGAAACGCTATGTATCTGATTTAGATAGGGATGTCTATCGTACTCAGCAATCCTTATATTCGTATGGCAATTTATCTGTGACACAAAATCTGGATTGGACGGGCGGTACATTTTATATAGATTCTGAAATCGGATTCTTTCGTAATTTTGGCCAGATTACGACCAACCAGTTTTCTACCGTACCTATCCGTGTGGGATACTCCCAAAGTTTGGTGGGTTATAATCCCTTCAAATGGGAAAGGCGGATAGAGCCTGTAAAGTTTGAACTGGCTCAAAAAGAATTGATATATAATATGGAAGGGGTGGCCGTGTCCGTCGTATCTTATTTTTTTTAATTTGGCGTTAGCAATGGCGGATTGTGAGCAGGCAGAGAAATATGAGGAGGTTTGCCAAAAGTTATATGAAGATGGTTTGGAAAAAGTGAAACAGCATGCTCTTTCAAAGACAGAACTGTTAACGTTGGAATTGGCTCTTATTGAAGCTAAAAATACTTGTATTACTTATGAAAATACAAGAAGCAAGGCCGCCTTTGCCTTGACATCTTATTTGAATCTTCCACAAGGGGAAGATGTGAGAATCCAAGTACCGGAAGGCATTCCTGTTGATTTCATTTTCAGGGAAAAAGCATTGTATTATATGCGTGAGAATCATCCGGTATATCGAGAACAACAGCAGAAAATCATAGAGGCACAACAGAATGTAGATAAAACCCGGAAAGAACGTTTTATGGAAGCTAATATAGACTTGAGTGTAGGGTTTAACCAAGTTGCAGATGAAATAGGGAGTGCGTATCGGAGGCCGATGCAGCAGGATATGGTGTCGGTTGGAGTGAAGATTCCATTAGTGGATTGGGGGATAAGGAAAGGTAACTATAAAATGGCACAAAATAATCTCAAAGTTGTAGAAAGTGCTGCGCGGCAGGAGGTGTTGGCTGTGGAAGAAGAAATTATTTCAACCGTGAACGATTATAATGCACAGATACAAGTGTGGCGAGCTTCCAAGCGTGCAGTGGAGTTGGCCGACAAGGTGTACTGTGAATCGTTGGAACGTTTCCGTTTGGGGCGTGATGATGTGGATGTGTTGTGGGAAGGGATGCTTAAAGATAAAGAGGCGAGGAGAAATTATATAAGTGCTCTATATGCTTGTTGGTTGTCTTTTTATAAGATACGTCAGATGACATTTTTCGATTTTCAGGATCAGTGCCTTATACATATTGAAGAATAGTGCTTAAATTGGGCAGAAAGGGTTTATTTGAATCTTTATAGCGTTTGTAATATATGAAAAGCAGAAAACTGTCTTTCCTGACTTTTCATATATTAGATTTTATGCTTTTATTATTCGGAAACTATACTGGGTAGTAGCAAGGCATTGCGAGGTATTCTCATTTATTGGCCTCTTTCACCTTTCGGAAGAGGTCCGAGGCGAAGATGAAGCTGTTCAGGCGTTCGTTGGTCGAGTTCATGATTTCGTCTTTGTTGCCCTGCCATTCTTTTCTCCCTTCATATATATATAGTATGTTTTCTCCGATGCCCATTACGGAATTCATGTCGTGCGTGTTGATGATAGTGGTCATGTTGAATTCCACGGTGATGTCGTGAATCAGCTCGTCTATCACCAGAGAGGTTTTGGGGTCGAGACCCGAGTTCGGTTCGTCGCAGAACAGGTATTTGGGATTGAGGGCGATGGCTCTTGCAATGGCCACACGCTTTTGCATACCGCCGCTGATTTCGTCCGGGAACTTCTTTTGCGCTTCGAGCAGGTTCACCCGGTCCAGACAAAACTGGGCGCGTTTCACCCGTTCGGTATATGAGTCCTTGGAAAACATATCTAGCGGGAACATGACGTTTTCCAACACGGTCATGGAGTCGAAGAGGGCTGCGCTCTGGAATATCATTCCCATTTCGCGGCGGAGCATCTTCCATTCTTGTTTGTTCATCGTCACCAAGTCGCGTCCGTCATAAAGCACCTCACCGTTGGTGGGACGGAACAATCCCACGATACACTTCATCAGTACCGTCTTTCCGGAACCGCTCTGACCGATAATCAGGTTTGTCTTCCCGTTTTCAAACACACTGTTGATGTCTTTCAGTACTTCTTTGTCCTCGAAAGACTTATATAACGATTTAACTTCGATCATCAGGATAACAATTGAGTGAGTAACACATCGGAAAACAGGATAAGCACGCTGCTGCTCACCACGGAGTCCGTGCTGGCTTTTCCCACTTCCACGGAACCGCCTTCTACCGTATAGCCGTAAAAGGCCGATACGCTGGTGATGACGAAAGCGAAGAAGATGGACTTGATGAATCCCATCCATACGTACCATTCGTTGAAGTCATGTTGCAATCCCAACGTCAGGTCGTCCATCGTGATGACCTGGCCTATGATGGACGTGGCATAAGCTCCTACGAATCCGGAGAAAATACTGAAACAGACCAGGAAGGGCATCATGGTCATCATACCCAACACCTTGGGCAGGATGAGGTAATTGGCAGAGTTGACCCCCATGATTTCAAGGGCGTCGATTTGCTGTGTGACGCGCATGGTGCCGATTTCGGAAGCAATGTTGGAACCTACCTTTCCGGCCAATATCAGGCACATGATGGAAGAAGAAAACTCCAATAGCATGATTTCGCGGGTCGTATATCCCGTGACGAACTTAGGCATCCACGGGCTTTGGATGTTCAGCTTGATCTGGATGCAGATTACTGCGCCGATGAAGAAGGATATCAGGAGGACGATTCCGATGGAGTCTACGCCCAACTGGCTCATTTCCTTAATGTATTGTTTGAAAAACATCCGCATCCTTTCGGGGCGTGAGAAAGTGCGCCCCATCAGCATCAGGTAACGGCCGAATGTAGCCAAACTTTTGTTGAATAGCATGTCCAATTCTTTTTAAATCACACAAAATTAATGAAAATCCGCTAAAAAGAGGCGGCGGGCGGAAATACTTTTGTGCAAGGGGCTGCTTTTTAATACAATTTTCGTATTTTTGTACGCAAATTTGTAGTTTATGGCAGAAACTCTTTCTCAAGACAGTCAGAATGCAGGGTTGGTGCTCCGTACGGAGGGCTTGGTGAAGACGTACGGCAAGCGTACGGTGGTGAATCATGTGTCGTTCGATGTCAAGCAGGGAGAGATTGTGGGGCTTCTCGGGCCGAACGGGGCCGGAAAGACGACTTCTTTTTATATGACTACGGGATTGGTGGTGCCTAACGAGGGGCGTATCTTCATCGGAGATTTGGAAATCACGAAGTTCCCGGTCTACAAGCGTGCCCGCAATGGTATCGGTTATCTGGCGCAGGAGGCATCTGTATTCCGTAAGATGACGGTGGAAGACAACATCGCTTCCGTGTTGGAGATGACGGGCAAGCCGAAAGAATACCAGAAGGAAAAGTTGGAAAGCCTGATTTCGGAATTCAGCCTGCAGAAGGTGCGCAAGAATTTGGGCGACCGGCTTTCGGGGGGCGAACGGAGACGGACGGAAATCGCGCGTTGTCTGGCCATCGACCCTAAATTTATTATGTTGGATGAACCTTTTGCCGGCGTAGACCCTATTGCCGTGGAGGATATACAGTATATCGTGTGGAAACTGAAAAAGCGCAATATCGGCGTGTTGATTACCGACCACAACGTGGAGGAGACGCTCTGTATTACCGACCGTGCTTATTTGCTCTTCGAGGGACAGATCCTTTTTCAGGGTTCTCCTCAGGAATTGTCAGAGAATGAGGTCGTTCGTGCCAAATACTTGACGAACAGTTTCGTGCTGCGCCTGAAAGACTTCCAGAAGATAGATGAAGAAAAAAGTGCGCAAGGGCTTTGATTTATTAAAAGATAAAGGCTATCTTTGCACGCTTGTTGTGCAATACAAATTAATATAATAGTAATCATATATAAATAATTAGATTTCAAAATGAATATTTCATTAGAAAACATTGACAAGGTGAGCGCGGTGCTTACCATTAAGATGGAAAAGGCCGACTATGCCGACAGGGTAGAGAAGGCTTTGAAGGATTTCCGCAGAAAAGCAAGCATGCCGGGTTTCCGTCCGGGACAAGTGCCCATGGGACTGTTGAAAAAACGTTTCGGCAAGGATATTACGGCGGAGGAAGTAAACAAGTTGCTAGGTGAGAAACTGTATGCTTACATCAAGGAAAACAATCTGAATATTTTGGGCGAGCCGCTTCCGAGCGAAGACCGTCAGCAGGATATTGACTTCGATACGATGGAAGAGTTTTCGTTTGCTTTCGATTTGGCTTTGGCTCCCGAGTTCAAGGCTGAACTGAGCGGTGAAGACACGGTGGATTATTATGACATCCAGGTGGATGACAAAATGATCGACGGCCAAGTGAAGATGTACACCCAACGTGCAGGTAGTTATGACCATGTGGACAGCTACGAAGCTAAGGACATGGTAAAGGGGCTGTTGGCCGAACTGGATGAGAATGGAAATACGAAAGAAGGTGGTGTACAGGTTGAAAATGCCGTCTTGTTGCCTGAATATATGAAGAACGACGAGCAGAAGGCCGTGTTCAACGGTTGCAAGGTGAACGACGTATTGGTCTTCAATCCGAACAAGGCATACGACGGCCATGACGTGGAAATCGCTTCGTTGTTGAAAATCAAGAAGGAAGATGTGTCGGCTATGACTTCGGATTTCAGTTTCCAAGTGCAGGAGATTACACGTTTCAAGGAAGCTGAATTGAATCAGGAGTTGTTTGACCAAGTCTTTGAAAAAGGTACGGTAACGAGCGAAGAAGCGTTCCGTAATAAAATCAAGGAGATTTTGGCAGAACAGTTTATGGCAGACAGTGACTATAAGTTCATTTTGGATGTACGTACTTACCTGACGAACAAGGTGGGCAAGTTGGAATATCCCGATGCTTTCCTGAAACGTTTCATGCGTGTAAGCAATGCGGACAAGGGCGAGAAGTTCGTGGAAGAAAATTACGACAAGAGCATCGAAGAGCTGACTTGGCACCTGATTAAGGAGCAGTTGGTGAAGGCTTATGGTATCAAGGTCGAGAAAGAAGACTTGATTGCTACGGCCAAGAATATCACGAAGATTCAGTTTGCCCAGTACGGTATGATTAACGTGCCGGAAGAGATGTTGGACAACTACGCCAATGAAATGCTGAAAAAGCAAGACCAGGTAGAGTCTTTGGTAAACCGCAGCGTGGAGATCAAGTTGTCGGCCGCATTGAAGAATGTCGTGAAGTTGAACCACAAAGAAATCAGCGTAGAGGATTTCAACAAGTTGTTCGCTTGATTCGAGCGGGGCAGGTTTAATTTTGTGAAATAAGTATAAGGAAGGAAACCCCCGGACATATTTTTCGTACATTTGCTCGAAAATGGCGGAAGATTGTTCAGGTGTTTCCTTTTTCCGCATAAATAGTTTGACTATGGAAGATTTTAGAAAGTATGCAGTGAAGCATTTGGGCTTGAACAGCCAGGTGCTGAACGACGTAGTGAGCGCGCAAAACCAATATCTCAATCCCTACATTCTGGAAGAGCGTCAGTTGAACGTGACACAGATGGATGTGTTTTCCCGCTTGATGATGGACCGTATCATATTCTTGGGAACCCAGATAGATGATTACACGGCCAATACATTGCAGGCCCAGTTGCTTTATTTGGATTCGGTGGACCCGGGAAAGGATATTTCCATCTATATCAATTCGCCCGGCGGTTCGGTGTATGCCGGATTGGGTATTTATGATACGATGCAGTTTATCAGCAGTCCCGTAGCTACGATTTGCACGGGCATGGCAGCGTCTATGGCAGCCGTCCTGTTGGTGGCCGGAGCCGAAGGCAAGCGGTCGGCCTTGACCCATAGCCGCGTGATGATCCATCAACCGATGGGTGGGGCACAGGGACAGGCCTCGGACATCGAGATAACGGCGCGTGAGATTCAGAAATTGAAGAAAGAGCTTTATACGATTATCGCAGAACATTCTCATACCGATTTCGACAAGGTGTGGGCTGATTCCGACCGTGACTATTGGATGACGGCGCAAGAGGCCAAAGAGTATGGTATGATAGATAGTGTTTTGGTCCGTAAGAAACCGGAAGCGGCTAACGATGTCCTTAATCCGTAAATGCAATGGCAATGAAGAAAGCATGTTCTTTTTGCGGCAGGGCGGAGCGCGATGTGCCTTTGCTCATTACCGGGGTGAATGGTTTTATATGCAGCGACTGTGCGCAACAGGCTTACCGGATTGTGAAAGATTCTTTGCCCGTGGAGCACAAGGAGAAGGATGATTTGGGGTTCGATTTGGCTGAGTTGCCCAAACCGCGCGATATTAAGGCTTATCTGGACCAGTATGTCATCGGGCAGGATGATGCCAAGCGTAATCTTGCCGTGGCGGTTTACAACCATTATAAAAGATTGGCACAGCAGACATCGGACGATGGAGTGGAAATCGAGAAATCGAATATAATCATGGTGGGAAGCACCGGAACGGGAAAAACCCTTCTGGCCCGTACCATAGCCAAATTATTGCATGTACCTTTCACGATAGTGGATGCTACTGTGTTTACCGAGGCCGGCTATGTAGGGGAGGACGTAGAGAGTATCCTATCCCGTCTGTTGCAGGTGGCCGATTATAATGTACAGGCCGCCCAACGGGGTATTGTCTTTATCGACGAAATCGACAAGATAGCCCGTAAGAGTGATAATCCTTCCATCACGCGTGACGTGAGCGGGGAAGGGGTACAACAGGGTCTGCTGAAACTTCTGGAGGGTTCGATGGTCAATGTGCCGCCCAAGGGGGGACGCAAGCATCCGGATCAGGATTACATCCATGTGGACACGCGTAACATCCTGTTCATCTGCGGAGGGGCATTTGACGGTATCGAGAAGAAGATAGCCCAACGGATGAATACGCATGTGGTCGGTTATAACTCGGTGCAGAATATGCAGCATATCGACAAGTCTAATCTGATGAAATATATCCTTCCGCAGGACTTGAAGTCTTTTGGGCTGATTCCGGAAATCATAGGCCGTTTGCCGGTGCTGACCTATTTGAATCCGCTCGACCGTACGGCATTGCGCAATATACTGACGGAACCGAAGAACTCCATCGTGAAGCAGCAGGTCAAGCTCTTTGAAATGGATGGCATTAAGCTGTCTTTTGACGAAGATACGTTGGAGTATATTGTGGACAAGGCTGTGGAATACAATCTCGGTGCCCGCGGATTGCGCTCCATCATGGAGAGTATCATGATGGATGCGATGTTTGAAATCCCCTCCAAGAAAGTAAAGACGTTCAAGGTGACATTGGATTATGCTAAAAAGCAATTGGAGAAGGCTAACCTTTCCGGTTTGAAAGCAAGTTAACAGGAGGGCGTTCGCGGAATTTTGAGTTAAGAAATGAAGAAATCCTGAAAATAGTTTCCCAATAATTTGCAAATATGAGGTGTTTGTTTATAACTTTGTTAGGGGCAACAATGTTAAACCTGAGTTTGATTTTATTGGAAAACTATTGATATGGATACAATGCTGAATTTGACAGAACCTCTTAAGCGGTATTTTGGCTTTGAAACCTTTAAGGGCGATCAGGAAGCCATCATACGCAATGTGTTGGCAGGCAAGGATACTTTTGTGCTGATGCCTACCGGCGGAGGAAAATCGTTGTGTTACCAGTTACCGTCTCTTTTGATGGAAGGTACGGCGATTGTCATATCGCCTTTGATTGCTTTGATGAAAAATCAGGTGGATGCAATCCGGGCGGTGTGCGGAGATGACGGCGTTGCCCATTATCTGAATTCGTCTCTGAACAAAGGGGCGATAGATATGGTGAAGAGTGATATTCTGCGCGGGAAGACCAAGTTGCTTTATGTTGCCCCGGAATCGTTGACGAAAGACGAGAATGTGGATTTTCTCCGGAATGTGAAAATTTCGTTTTATGCGATAGACGAGGCGCATTGTATATCGGAATGGGGGCACGACTTCCGGCCGGAGTACAGGCGGATTCGCCCGATAATCAACGATATCGGTACGGCACCAGTAATCGCTTTGACGGCTACGGCAACCGATAAAGTGCGCGGCGACATCAAAAAGAACTTGGGGATGACGGATGCCAAGGAGTTTAAGAGCTCTTTTAATCGTCCGAACCTGTATTACGAAGTAAGGAACAAGACAAAGAATGTAGATAAGGATATTATCAGATTCATCAAACAGCGTCCGGGGAAGAGCGGTATTATTTACGCTTTAAGCCGTAAGAGGGTAGAAGAATTAGCCGAAATACTCCGGGCGAACGACATTAACGCGAGGGCTTATCATGCCGGAATGGATTCGGCTACCCGGTCGCAGACGCAGGATGATTTTATCATGGAGCGTATTGATGTCATTGTGGCTACCATTGCCTTTGGCATGGGGATAGACAAGCCGGATGTACGCTTTGTGATTCATTATGATATACCCAAGAGCCTTGAAGGGTATTATCAGGAGACCGGTAGGGCCGGACGTGACGGAGGAGAAGGTTTATGCGTAACTTATTATGCCTACAAGGACCTTCAGAAGTTGGAGAAGTTCATGGAAGGCAAGCCTGTGGCCGAACAGGATATCGGGCGTCAGCTCCTTTCGGAGACAGCTGCTTATGCGGAATCTTCCGTGTGTCGTCGTAAGTTCTTGTTGCATTACTTCGGTGAGGAATATCATGAGGAGAATTGTGGTAATTGTGATAACTGTTTACACCCGAAAAAGAAAGTGGAAGCAAAGAGTCAATTAAAGGAACTGCTTGAGGTTGTACAAGCAGTGAAAGAGAATTTTAAGGCAGATTATATTATAGATGTATTAGTTGGTAAGGAGACAGACGAGGTTATCGCTCATAAGCATGCCGATCTGGAGTGTTTCGGATGCGGTGACGAACATGAGGAAAAGTTTTGGAATGCCGTAATCCGGCAAGCATTGATAGCCGGTTATCTGGAGAAGGAGATTGAGAATTACGGCATCCTGAAGTTGACGGCAAAAGGTCGTAAGTTCATGAAGAAGCCGGAATCTTTCATGGTTTCGGAAGACAATGAGTTTGAAGATGATGCCGAGGAGGTTGTAAGCCGTTCCGGAGGAGGTACAGGCGTGACAGACCCGGCGTTGTTCAATGCGTTGTTGGACTTGCGTAAGAAAATGTCCAAGAAGTTGGATGTGCCGCCCTATGTCATTTTCCAGGATCCTTCGTTGGAGGCGATGGCTACGATGTATCCGGTCAGCATAGAGGAGTTGCAAAACATTCCGGGTGTCGGTGCCGGGAAGGCAAAACGTTACGGAAAAGAGTTTTGCGATTTGATACGCCAACATTGCGAAGAGTATGAGATTGAGCGCCCGGAAGACTTGAGGGTACGTACGGTAGCCAATAAGTCGAAGTTGAAAGTGAGTATCATTCAGAGTATCGACCGTAAGGTGGCGTTGGACGATATTGCGTCGGCTAAGGGGATTGATTTCAATGAACTGTTGGATGAGATAGAGGCGATTGTTTATTCCGGGACGAAACTGAACATCGACTATTTCTTGGATGAGGCAATGGACGAAGACCATTTGTTGGATATTTATGATTATTTCAAAGAGTCGGAGACGGACAGCTTATCTGTTGCCATGGACGAGTTGGGGGATGATTATACAGAAGAAGAAGTCCGTTTGGTGCGAATCAAATTTATTTCTGAGATGGCAAATTGATAACAGGCGAAACGATTTTTGAAAAAGATAAAGAAGTAAGGGCGTAAACAAAAGCTGTTTGCGCCCTTTTTTGTGGCATATTGTTTTTGCAGAATGATTTGGTAGTTCGGTAGAAGTTGCGTATCTTTGCCGTGCAGTATTATAATAAATGTATTCATGAACCAACAAGCCCTAATATATCACATGTTGTGGGACGTAAAGAGGATTTCTCCTTTTTGCGAGCGTTTCCTCGTGCATGTGCACTGGTTCAGTGGTTTTATTTGAAAGGGGTAAGTTCGGAATAAATTCCTCTGTGGTACTGTTCGTATGAAGGGCACGCAGGATGCTATTCTTTTTCCGAACATTTTTTCGTGAGATTTTTAGAAAGTACGGCTGGTTCTTTGAGAGAAGGGCGGGTCGGAATGTCTTACCCTTTTAATGTGTTTCGTGTATGTTTAAGATTATATCTATTATGTTTGTCGGATTGGGGACTGGTTATTTGTTGCGTGACTTGAAACTCATGCGAAAAACGGAGAAGACCATTCCGTTGACTGTTTTTGCTATGCTTTTTATTTTGGGGATGTCGGTTGGGTCGAACAGTTTAATCGTCAGTAATTTGGGACGGTTCAGCGGACAGGCGGCTTTGTTGGCTTGTTTCAGTGTGTTGGGAAGTATCATAGCAGCTTGGTTGGTATATTATCTTTTTTTTAGGAAAGGAGGAGAATGATGAAAGGAAGTATGATTGTTTGCTTGTTCTTTTTGTTAGGTTGTCTGATAGGTTTTGGTGCCCACATGCAATTCGATACGCACAATCTTTCGATGTACATATTATATGCTTTGATGTTTCAGGTGGGCATCAATATAGGCAGCAATGAGGACTTGAAGGGTATGTTGGTTCATTTTACTCCGAAAATGTTGATTGTTCCTTTGGGTACGATCATCGGAACGTTACTCTTTTCGGCTTTAGCCAGTTTGTTATTAAGCCAATGGAGTGTGTTTGACTGTATGGCGGTAGGGAGTGGTTTTGCTTACTATTCTTTGTCTTCCATTTTGATTACCCAGTTTAAAGAACCGTCGTTAGGCCTTCAGTTGGCGACTGAATTAGGGACAATTGCATTGTTGACCAATATCTTTCGTGAAATGATGGCATTGTTGGGAACTCCTCTCATCCGTAAATGTTTCGGGCAGTTTGCTCCGATTTCGGCAGCAGGGGTTAATTCGATGGATGTGCTGTTGCCTTCTATCCTGCGCTATTCCGGCAAGGATATGATGCCTATTGCTATTCTGCATGGCGTTTTAATTGATTTAAGCGTACCTGTATTCGTATCCTTCTTTTGTAGTCTGTGAAACATGAAGTAAACAAGTGCTAAGGCTGCCATGCTGTTTTTGAAATGGTATGGCTGCCTTTTATCACAAAAAAAATAAAAAAAGTCGCTATTTCATATAAAAATGCGTATATTTGCATGCAATAAATTTAAAGCCTATGTCATCTTTTATTGCAGATAAAATTGTAATGGACGGATTGACTTACGATGATGTATTGTTAATCCCCGCTTATTCAGAAGTTTTGCCACGTACGGTGGAGTTGACCACAAAGTTTTCTCGTCACATTGAATTGAAAGTTCCCTTTGTCACGGCTGCAATGGATACTGTAACCGAGGCTCCAATGGCTATTGCTATTGCCCGTGAAGGAGGTATCGGTGTGATTCATAAGAATATGTCCATAGAAGAGCAGGCTCGTCAGGTGGCTATTGTGAAACGTGCGGAAAATGGTATGATTTATGATCCGGTGACGATTAAACGCGGGCGTACGGTGGGAGATGCATTGAATATGATGAGCGAGTATCATATCGGAGGTATTCCCGTTGTAGACGATGAAAACAAACTGGTGGGTATCGTTACGAATCGTGATTTGCGTTTTGAGCAGAATCCCGACCGTAAGATAGATGAAGTGATGACTTCAGAGAATCTGGTTACGACGCATCAGCAGACAGACCTTTCGGCTGCGGCCAAAATCTTGCAGGAGAATAAAATTGAGAAATTGCCTGTGGTGGATAAGGATGGCCGGTTGGTTGGTTTGATTACTTATAAGGACATTACGAAAGCGAAAGACAAACCAATGGCTTGTAAGGATGAGAAGGGGCGTTTGCGCGTGGCGGCAGGAGTCGGAGTAACTACTGATACGTTGGACCGCATGCGTGCCTTGGTGGAAGCCGGAGCTGATGCTATTGTGATTGATACGGCACACGGTCATTCCAAATATGTGGTTGAGAAATTGAAAGCCGCCAAGGCTGAATTTCCGGATGTGGATATCGTAGTGGGTAATGTGGCTACGGGAGAAGCTGCTAAAATGTTGGTGGAAGCGGGTGCCGACGGTGTGAAAGTCGGAATCGGCCCGGGTTCTATTTGTACAACTCGTGTGGTAGCCGGTGTCGGAGTGCCGCAGTTATCGGCTATTTACGATGTCGCCAGTGCGTTGGAGGGTACGGGAGTTCCTTTGATTGCGGACGGCGGATTGCGTTATTCGGGTGATGTGGTCAAGGCATTGGCTGCCGGAGGATATTGTGTGATGATTGGTTCGTTGGTGGCTGGCACGGAAGAATCTCCGGGCGATACTATTATATTTAATGGTCGTAAATTCAAGTCTTATCGGGGCATGGGTTCTCTTGAAGCCATGGAATGCGGTTCAAAAGACCGTTATTTTCAGGCGGCAGTGAAAGATGTGAAGAAATTGGTCCCGGAAGGAATTGCCGGTCGTGTACCCTATAAAGGAACAGTTCAGGAGGTCATCTTCCAATTGATAGGTGGGCTGCGTTCCGGAATGGGGTATTGTGGTGCCAATACGATAGAGGAATTGCATCAGGCGAAGTTCGTGAGAATCACGAATGCCGGTGTGCTTGAAAGCCATCCGCACGATGTGACTATTACGAGTGAGGCTCCGAATTATAGTCGTCCGGAATGATGAAAATGATGAGGAAGTTTGCACTTTGGTGTTGCTCGTTATGCCTGACGGGCATCTTATATGCAGAGGGGAATGATCCTGTTGTCATGAAAATCAATGGGAAGGATGTCTCTCGTTCGGAATTCGAGTATAATTTTAATAAGAATAATGGTGAGAATGTCGTAGATAAGAAGACCGTTGATGAATATGTGGATTTGTTTGTGAACTATAAGTTGAAAGTGGAAGCAGCATTAGATGCCCGTTATGATACGCTTTCTTCTTTTAAGAAAGAGTTCCGGACTTATCGTGACCAACAGATACGTCCTTATTTCGTGTCGTTGTCGGCAGAAGAAAAAGAGTTGAGGCGTTACTATGATGGAATGAAGGCTTCCATTGGCCCGGACGGCTTGGTACATCCTGCCCATATCATGATTTTAGTGGCACAGAAAGCTACGCCGGAAGAACAGGCAAAAGCAAAAGAACGCATAGATTCCATTTATACAGCCTTGCAGCGGGGGGCTGATTTTGCAACTTTGGCCAAGCAATGTTCTGCCGACAAAGGTTCTGCCGCTCGAGGAGGCGATTTGGGAGGGTGGTTTGCCAAGGGGCAGACTTTGAAAGAGTTTGAGGATGTTGCCTTTTCTCTGAATAAAGGTGAAATGTCGAAACCTTTCCTGTCACCGATGGGATACCATATCGTGTGGATGAAAGACCGGAAGCAGCTTGAGCCGTATGAGGAGTTAAAGCCGCAATTGCAGCGTTTTTTGGAAAGCCGGGGACTTAAAGAGCGTGTGGCTTCGATAGCCATAGATTCTTTAGTAAAAAGATCGTCCGGACAATTGACAGAAGAAGATGTGATAGAGCAAAAGGCGCGGGAGCTTTGTGCTAAAGACGAAAGCCTGAAGTATCTGGTTCAAGAGTATCACGACGGACTTTTGCTATATGAGATAAGTACGCGCGAGGTTTGGGACAAAGCCGCCAAGGATACGGTCGGATTGGAAGCTTATTTCAAGGCCCACAGGTCGAAGTATAAATGGGATGAGCCGCGCTATAGAGGGGTGGTGTACCATTGCAAAGACAAAGGGTTGGTGAAAGACGTACGAAAACTGTTGAAATCGGTGGATGAGGCTCAATGGATAGATACCTTGCGTGCATCTTTCAATCAGGACTCCGTAAAGCAAATCAGGGTTGAAAAGAATTTGTTTAAGAAAGGAGACAATGCTTTTGTGGATTATCTGGTCTTTAAGGAAAAGAAAGAGCCCAAGGCTTCCCAGGCTTATCCGTATACGGCTGTGTACGGCAAGAAGTTGAAGAAACCTAAAGAATGGACAGACGTGCGTGGGGAGGTGGTCTCAGATTATCAAGCAGCTTGCGAAGCGGAGTTTGTACGCAGATTGCGGGAAACCTATAAGGTTGAAATATATAAAGAGGTTTTAAATACAGTTAACAAGCATTGAAGCAGCCTTGAATAACATTATCTTCGTAGGCAGTTTAGAACAAGTAGTATATGAATCTTTTTAAGAAGTTATTATATGCATTTGTATTCCTTTTTGGAGGGATACAAATGCATTTGTTTGCACAAAGCCCGAATAACGTGGTGGATGAAGTTATTTGGGTGGTGGGCGACGAGGCAATCTTGCGTTCTGATGTGGAAGCAGCCCGTATGGATTTCGGGGCGAACATCTCCGGTAATCCTTATTGTGTCATTCCCGAACAGTTGGCCATACAGAAGTTATTTTTGCATCAGGCACAGTTAGACAGTGTGGAAGTCGATAATTCCCAGATTTCCGCCAGCATGGAGGCACGTTTGAATGAATTGATCATGCGTGCCGGTTCTAAAGAGAAGTTGGAAGAATATTATCATAAGACGATGACGCAGATTCGTGAGATGATGTTCGAATCTCTTAAAGAACAATACACGGTACAAAAAGTACGGGAGAACTTGACTTCGGACATCAAGGTGACACCAGCCGAAGTGCGGCGTTATTTTAAGGATATGCCGGAAGATAGTTTGCCGTGGATTTCCGATCAGGTGGAAGTGCAGATTATAACGCAACAGCCACGTATTCCTCAGGAGGAAATCGAACGGGTAAAGGCGGAATTGCGTGATTATACAGACCGCGTCAATAATGGAGAGTCCTCATTTTCCACTTTAGCCATCCTGTATTCGGAGGATCCGGGTTCAGCCCGCTATGGAGGAGAAATGGATTATGTGGGGCGTGGAGAACTGGATCCGGCTTTTGCCAATGTCGCTTTCAGTTTGACCGATCCTAAGAAGATATCGAAAGTCGTGGAATCCGAGTACGGGTTCCATATCATTCAGTTGGTAGACAAGCGTGGAGATAAGGTAAAAGTACGTCATATACTACGTAAGCCCAAGTTGGCCCAAGCAGATATTGATACGACGATGGTGCGTATGGATTCAATAGCCGAGGATGTCCGTAAGGAGAAATATTCCTTTGAGGAGGCTGCTACTTTCTTGTCTGATGATAAGGACAGCCGTAACAACCGGGGATTGATGACGAATGTGAAGTTCGACCAGTCGGTGGGTGACCAAATCCGTACTTCCCGTTTCCAGTTACAGGAATTGCCGGCCGAAGTGGCCAAAGTGGTTTCCACGATGAAGACCGGAGAGATTTCCAATCCTTTCTTGATGGTTAACTCTAAGGGCAAGGAAGTATGTGCCGTGGTAAAATTGAAAACGCATATTAAAGCACACCGGGCTTCTATGTCGGAGGATTTTCAAGTGCTGAAGGACGTGGTCATGGCCAAGTTGCAGGAACAGAAAATCAATCAATGGATAAAAGATAAACAGAAATCCACTTACATACGTATTAACGAAGGTTGGGGGGATTGTGATTTTGAATATCCCGGATGGATAAAATGAAAGATAAAAAACAGAATAAAAGAATAAACGGCGGGCATAGATTACTTTTCTTTTGTATTCTATGCCTGTTTGGGCTTTATGTTGCGGTGTCTTATGCCGGAGAACAGACGCAGCGGGAGCAGTCGGCGACAAAGGTTATTTTGTTGCATACGGATAACCTTACGTATGACCAGTACCGGCATCCCGGTGCACAAATATTGACGGGGAATGTACAGTTCCAACACGACGGGGTGCTGATGTATTGCGACAGTGCTTGTTTTTATGAGGCCACGAACTCATTCGATGCTTTCGGGCATGTGAAGATGGTACAGGGGGATACGTTGGATTTGGTGGGCGACATGTTGCTGTATAACGGTTTGGACCAGTTGGCCCGTGTCCGCCACAATGTGGTACTGACACATCGTGAATCCAAACTCTATACGGACAGTCTCGATTACGACCGCCTGTATGAACTGGGATATTTTTTCGAAGGAGGAAGGTTGGTAGACAAGGACAATGTGCTGACTTCCGATTGGGGGCAATATAGTCCGCCTACGCGCCAGGCCGTGTTTAATTATAATGTGAAGTTGGAGAACCCGAAGTTTACGTTGATTTCCGATACGTTGAACTATAATACCCAGACGAGTATGGCAGAGATTGTCGGTCCTTCCAATATCGACAGCGGCGACAATCATATTTATTCCGAGTCGGGCTTTTACAATACTCAGACAGAGGAAGCCATCCTGCTCGACCGTTCCATTGTGACC
This sequence comes from Paraprevotella xylaniphila YIT 11841, assembly GCF_900683745.1. Classification (NCBI taxonomy): domain Bacteria; kingdom Pseudomonadati; phylum Bacteroidota; class Bacteroidia; order Bacteroidales; family Prevotellaceae; genus Paraprevotella; species Paraprevotella xylaniphila. Next base: position 1,928,411 of record NZ_LR215980.1, on the reverse strand, counting down.
AACAAGGGACGCAAGATGGTGGGCGACAGTTTGTATTATGACAGCAAGTCCGGTGTGGGAGAAGGTTTCCGTAATGTGGTCTACACCGACGAGGTAAATAAGAACATGCTGACAGGAAATTATTGTTACTACAACGACAGTACCGGTTATTCCATGGCGACGGATAGTGCGGTAGCTATAGATTATTCGCAACGTGATACGATGTACATGCATGCCGATACGTTCAAGGTGTACACTTTCTACATGGATACCGATAGCATGTACCGCGAAGTCCGGGGCTACCACAAGGTGCGTTCTTACCGTATGGATGTCCAGTCTGTTTGCGACTCTTTGGTGTTCGATTCGCGTGATACCTGTATCACGATGTATCGCGATCCGATCGTATGGAACGGAGGGCAGCAAGTGTTGGGAGAGGTGATTAAAGTTTATTTGAATGATTCCACCATAGACCGGATTCATGTCATAGACCAGACTCTTTCCGTGGAGCGGATCGACTCGGTGCATTACAATCAAGTGGCGGGGAAAGAGATGATCTCCTATTTCCGTGACGGGGAGATGTATGAGACGTGGGTGAACGGCAACGTTTATGTCGACTATTATATGTTTGACGACGACAGCTTGATGATAGGATTGAACTATACGGAAACAACGGAACTTAAACTGTTCATGAAGGATCGGAAAATGGAGAAAATATGGATGCCGGCCTCCACGGGGGTAATCTATCCGATAGTCATGATACCGCCCAACCGGCTCTATTTGTCCAATTTTGCCTGGTTTGACTATATCCGTCCGTTGAACAAAGACGATATATTCGTATGGCGTCCCAAGAAGTCCGGAACGGAACTTAAGGCGTCTTACAAGCACAAGGCACCTTTACAATCTTTGGATCAAATCAAAAAGAAATAGTTATGGCACTCTTTAAGACACGTGAACCCCGAAAGTTCCATCATCCTTATATATATATAAATGAACGAAAAGAAAAACTGAAGGCCATAGAAGAGCGTGCCAAACGGGAGTTGGGCATGTTGCCGCCGAAGGAGTTCAATCCTGAAGATATCCGTGGAACTTTCGTGAAAGGGACAAAGCACCTGCGGCGCAGGAAAGAAAGCGGGCGTAAGCCTATGAAATGGGGAGTAGCATTGATTGTCATCGGTGCGTTGCTTTTCGTTTGGCATTATTTATTGACTGGAAGTTTCCGGTTTTAAGCATATTCTGAAAGATGAGCGATATTATACATCTGTTGCCGGATTCGGTGGCAAACCAGATTGCCGCCGGTGAAGTGATACAACGGCCGGCTTCTGTGATAAAAGAATTGGTGGAGAATGCCGTAGACGCTTCGGCTACACGGATTGACGTGGTGGTGGAAGATGCGGGCAAGACTTCTATTCAAGTAGTGGACAACGGGAAGGGGATGTCTGAAACCGATGCACGTCTTTCGTTCGAACGCCATGCCACGTCCAAAATACGTAAAGCCGACGATTTGTTTGCTTTGCGCACGATGGGCTTCCGGGGAGAGGCTTTGGCTTCTATTGCAGCCGTGGCCCAAGTGGAATTGAGGACCCGTCAAGCCGGAAGCGAACTGGGAACGTGCGTGAATATCGAAGGCTCCCAACTGGTAGGGCAGGAGCCGGTTTCCTGTGCGCCGGGAAGTAATTTCCTGATACGCAATCTTTTTTTTAACGTACCGGCACGCCGCAAATTCTTGAAGTCCAATCAGACTGAGTTGAGCAACATATTGCAAGAATTTGAGCGCGTGGCTTTGGTGCATGAAGACATAGCTTTCTCTTTGACACAAAACGGCAGTGTCGTGCTCAGTTTGCCGAAATCCACATTGCGCCAACGTATCATCAATATTTTCGGCAAGAAACTCAACGAGCAGCTTCTGGCCGTCGATGTGGAGACTTCTTTGGTCCGTTTGTCCGGTTTCGTGGGTAAACCGGATTCAGCCCGTAAGAAAGGAACCCATCAATACTTCTTCGTGAACGGACGTTACATGCGTCACCCTTATTTCCACAAAGCGGTGATGGAGGCTTTCGAACAGTTGATACCCGTCGGTGAGCAGGTGTCTTATTTTCTCTATTTCGAAGTAGATCCGGCCAATATCGACGTGAACATCCATCCTACGAAAACGGAAATCAAGTTTGAAAACGAACTGGCCATCTGGCAGATTATAGTGGCGGCGGTGAAGGAGTCGTTAGGGCGTTTCAATGCCGTGCCTACGATTGATTTTGATACGGAAGGCGCTCCGGACATTCCTGTCTTTGGCAATGCTTTCTCTCCGGCAACCGTCGAAGCTCCGGTATTGGAGGTGAATCCCGATTTTAATCCTTTTAAGTCCGGCTCTTCTTCCGGTTATAAATCGCAGCGGATGGATTGGGAACCTTTGTATGAGGGTGTGGAGCAAAGTGTGTCTTCCGTAGTGACGAACGATTTCGGAGGAGGAGATTTCTCATCCTCCCTTCCCGATGACCTGACTTTGTATGCGGATGCAAAGGACACTTTTGAAAAATCAACCCAACATTATCAGTATAAAGGCAAATATATCATGACGGCGGTAAAGTCCGGACTGATGATTATCGACCAGCATCGTGCACATATCCGTGTGCTTTACGACCGTTACCGTAAACAAATGGAGGGTAGCAACGGACAATCTCAGGGGCTGCTTTTTCCTGAAATGTTACAGTTGCCCCCGTCAGAGGGCATTGTGTTAGAGCACCTGACGGATGATTTGCATGCCTTGGGATTTGATTTGTCCGTGTTGGGCGGCGGAAGTTTCTCCATTAACGCCATCCCCTCAGGGACAGAGGGGTTGAATCCGGTGGAGGTGGTGCGCGGCATTGTGTATTCTTCCATCGAAAAGGGATGTAATGTAGAGGAAGATGTGCGCCATTATATTGCTTTGTCGTTGGCCCGTAGCGCGGCCATTGTGCAAGGGCAGGTGTTGTCCAATGAAGAGATGGAGGCTTTGGTAGACGACTTGTTCGTCTGTCGTAACCCCAACCAGACCCCTGACGGCAAGGTCGTTGTTGCCATATTGGAGCAGGATGATTTAGACCAACTTTTTGGGTGAGCCTTGTTGGTTTCTTCATGGTGACTCGGCGGCTTTTCATAAAATAGGCGGCATCTTGGCAAATATTCCAAGTAAGCTTGGCGTTTTGCACTTGATTTGCACTATCTTTGCAGAACTAATTATACAGACAGAAAATGAAGCAGGAAAAAATTGTATTGACGGGAGACCGTCCTACCGGAAAATTGCATATCGGCCATTATGTAGGTTCTTTACGAAGAAGAGTAGAGTTGCAAAACTCCGGTCAGTTCGATAAAATATTCATCTTTGAAGCAGATGCCCAGGCCTTGACGGACAATATAGATAATCCGGAAAAAGTACGGCAGAACGTGATAGAAGTGGCGCTCGATTACTTGGCCTGCGGCATCGATCCGGCCAAGTCCACCATCTTCATCCAGTCTCAGATACCGGAGTTGTGCGAGTTGTCTTTCTATTTCATGGACTTGGTGTCCGTGTCGCGCCTGCAACGTAATCCTACGGTGAAGACAGAAATACAAATGCGTAACTTCGAGGCGAGCATTCCTGTGGGGTTCTTCACTTATCCCATCAGCCAGGCTGCTGACATTACGGCTTTCAAGGCAACGACCGTGCCGGTGGGAGAGGATCAGGAGCCGATGTTGGAACAGGCGCGTGAGATTGTCCGTCGTTTCAACTATATCTACGGGGATACGCTTGTGGAACCCAATATCCTGTTGCCCGAAAATGCCGCTTGCCTGCGCTTGCCGGGTACCGACGGCAAGGCAAAAATGAGCAAGTCTCTCGGTAACTGTATTTATTTGTCGGATTCGGCAGACGAGGTGGAGAAGAAGATACGCACCATGTACACGGATCCCAACCACTTGAAGGTGTCCGATCCAGGACAAGTGGAGGGCAATACGGTGTTTACTTATTTGGATGCTTTTTCCCGTCCGGAGCATTTCGGCCGTTATTTGCCGGATTATGCCGATTTGGAGGAACTGAAAGCCCATTACCGCCGTGGAGGTTTGGGCGACGTGAAGGTGAAAAAATTCCTTGCAGCCGTGATGCAGGAGGAATTGGAGCCTATCCGTCAGCGTCGCAAGGAGTTCGAGCAAGACATTCCGGCCGTATATGAGATGCTGAAGAACGGATGTGAGGCGGCTCGCGCCGTAGCGGCCGACACATTGTCGGAGGTGCGTAAGGCCATGAAGATAAATTATTTCGACGATGAGGCCTTGATTGCCGAGCAGGCAGCTCGTTTTAGTGTAAAATGATATAGGCCGGGGGAAAATGAATACCGTCCGTCGCAGGAGCTAAATCCTGCGACGGATTTTTATTTAAAAAAAGTGCGCCAAAAATTTGCAGGAAAGAAAAAAAGCCGTACCTTTGCATCGCTTTTGAAACGAAAGAGAGGGGCGCTTAGCTCAGTTGGTTCAGAGCATCTGCCTTACAAGCAGAGGGTCGGGGGTTCGAATCCCTCAGCGCCCACTACAGATTCTTCTTCTCTTTCGTGTCAGGGCAAGAGGGGCGCTTAGCTCAGTTGGTTCAGAGCATCTGCCTTACAAGCAGAGGGTCGGGGGTTCGAATCCCTCAGCGCCCACCACGGATAAAGAGACACCTTACGGGTGTCTTTTGTTGTTTTATGTCATTGTTATTTGTTTTTTAGATAAGTTTTCTCTATTTTATATGTGCAAACCGATAAAATAGACTATTTTTGCACCATAAATAATACGTATTACTTTTATGGAATTGGATTTGTTGACGGCCATCTCTCCGATAGACGGCCGTTATAGAGGTAAAACAGAGGCTTTGGCTTCCTATTTCTCTGAATACGCGCTTATTCGCTATCGTGTGCGTGTAGAGATAGAATACTTTATTACTTTGTGCGAATTGCCTTTGCCGCAGTTGGCTGCTTTCAATCATGACTTGTTTCCCCGTTTGCGTGACATATATCGGGATTTCACGGAAGCGGATGCCGGACGGGTGAAGGAAATAGAGAACGTGACGAACCATGACGTGAAAGCTGTGGAGTATTTTATCAAGGAAGAGTTTGATAAAATCGGCGGTCTTGAGGCTTATAAGGAATTCATCCATTTCGGACTGACATCCCAGGACATCAACAATACATCGGTTCCTTTGTCCATCAAGGAAGCGTTGGAGGAATGTTACTATCCCCAAATGGAGGAACTGATAGCCCAACTCCGTGCGTATGCAGGGGAATGGAACGACGTGCCCATGTTGGCCAAGACACACGGACAGCCTGCTTCGCCTACCCGTTTGGGGAAAGAAGTGATGGTATTTGTCTATCGTCTGGAACGCCAGTTGGAGATGCTCAAGGCGTGCCCCATTACGGCCAAGTTCGGTGGAGCGACGGGGAACTACAATGCCCATCATGTGGCCTATCCCCGTTATGATTGGAAGTCGTTCGGCAATAATTTTGTGGCAGGCAAGTTGGGGTTGGAGCGTGAGGAGTATACGACCCAGATTTCCAATTACGACAATTTGGGGGCGGTTTTTGACGCCATGAAGCGCATCAATACGATTTTGATTGACTTGGACCGTGATTTTTGGCAGTACGTGTCTATGGAGTACTTCAAACAGAAGATTAAAGCCGGCGAGGTCGGTTCCAGTGCCATGCCCCATAAGGTGAACCCGATTGATTTCGAGAATAGCGAAGGTAATTTGGGCATAGCCAATGCCATATTGGCACATTTGAGCATGAAGTTACCGGTGTCGCGTTTACAGCGTGACTTGACGGACTCCACAGTCTTGCGCAATGTCGGTGTACCTATGGGGCACATGGTAATAGCCATCCAGAGCACGCTGAAAGGTTTACGCAAGTTGTTGCTCAACCGTGAGGCCATCAATGCCGATTTGGACAACTGTTGGGCGGTCGTGGCCGAAGCTATCCAGACGATTTTGCGCCGGGAGGCATATCCTCATCCTTATGAGGCTTTGAAGGCCTTGACGCGTACGAACCAGGCAATAACGGAAGAATCCATTAAGAATTTCATAGAGGGGCTGGCTGTCAGTGGAGAGGTGAAGCAAGAGCTTCGTGCCATTACGCCCCATTCTTACACGGGTATTTAAAAATGTTGACCGGAGATGCGAATGGCCCGCGAGGGCGAACGCAGTCTCCTTGTTTTAATTATTATATAGAAAGGAAAAAAGTATGGAAGACGAAAAATGGCAGGATAATTTTGCTTCTGAAAGGACAGATCGTAGCCGTGAGGGCTATAAGCCATTCGACAGTGAGAACAACAATCAAGGTACGAACCGCACAGTGCGCGAAGGTCGTGTGATGCGGCCGCGGATTCAGCGGGCCGAGCGTGCTTATACGGCCAATGGGGCCGACGGTGCACAGGAGGGACGGCCTTTCCGCCCGTCTTACAACCGTGAAGAGCGTGGCTTTGGTGGCGAACAGCGTAGTTACGGTGGTGCCCAGCGTCCTTATCGCAGCTATCAGCCCCGTCAGGACTATAATCGGGAGGGGGGATATGCCAACCGAGAAGGAGGCTATAACCGCGATGGCGGTTTCCGTCCGAATAATGGAGGGTATCGTCGTGAAGGCGGGTATGCCAACCGAGAAGGGGGCTATAACCGTGAGGGTGGCTTCCGTCCGAACAACGGTGGATACCGTCGCGAAGGCGGTTACGGTAACCGTGAAGGAGGCTACAACCGCGACAATAATGGTGGCGGTTTCCGTCGTCCGCAAGGCGGCTATGGGAACAATCGTTTCGGCGGAGGCAGGCCGCAGCAGCGCCGTACCGGCAATTATGACCCCAATGCCAAATATAGCTTGAAGAAACAGATTGAGTATAAAGAACTCAATGTGGATCCGGATGCTCCGATTCGTTTGAACAAGTTCTTGGCCAATGCCGGAGTTTGTTCCCGTCGTGAAGCGGACGAATTCATCACGGCAGGCGTGGTGAGCGTCAACGGGACGGTGGTCACGGAGTTGGGTACGAAAGTTAAGCGTTCGGACGAGGTGAAGTTCCACGAACAGCCGGTGAGCATCGAGCGCAAGGTGTATGTCCTGCTGAACAAGCCGAAAGATTACGTGACTACCAGCGACGATCCGCAAAACCGCAAGACCGTGATGGATTTGGTCAAGAATGTTTGCCGTGAACGTATTTATCCGGTGGGGCGCCTTGACCGCAACACTACGGGCGTGCTGTTGTTTACCAATGACGGAGAACTGGCTTCCAAGCTGACGCATCCCAAATTCCTGAAAAAGAAAATCTACCATGTGACGACTGACAAGAACGTAACAGCAGCCGACATGCGGCAGATTGCCGAGGGCATCACGTTGGAAGACGGTGAAATCAAGGCTGATGCCATCGAGTATGCCAGTCCTACCGATAAAAAACAGATAGGCATCGAAATCCATTCCGGTAAAAACCGTATTGTGCGCCGCATATTCGAAGCTTTAGGTTACCGTGTGGTGAAGCTCGACCGCGTGCTGTTTGCCGGACTGACGAAGAAGAACGTCCGCCGGGGCGACTGGAGATTCCTGACAGAACAGGAAGTCAACATGTTGCGTATGGGAGCGTTCGAATGATAGGATATCATAAAGAGGAAAAAAATGGAAACTATTCGTAGAATAAAGATTATAGATGTACTGAAGCGTGAAGACTACGGTTCGGAGGTCAATGTAAAAGGTTGGGTGCGTACGCGGCGAGGCAGCAAGTCTGTCCATTTCATTGCTTTGAATGATGGGTCTACGATTAATAATGTACAGATAGTGGCCGATGCGGATAAGTTTGATGATGAACTGATTAAATTCATCACGACCGGTGCGTGCCTGAGTGTGACAGGTGAATTGGTGCAAAGTGTAGGTTCGGGACAAGCCGTGGAGATCCGAGCCCGTGAAATAGAGGTGTTGGGTACGTGCGGTTCGGATTATCCGATGCAGAAGAAAGGGCAGAGCATGGAGTATATGCGTACACATGCCCACATGCGTTTGCGTACCAACACGTTCGGTGCGGTGTTCCGTATCCGCCATAACATGGCGATGGCCGTCCATCGTTACTTCCATGAGCACGGCTTTTTCTATTTCCATACACCGATTATTACGGCCAGCGACTGCGAAGGAGCCGGACAGATGTTCCAGGTGACTACGAAGAACCTCTATGACTTGAAGAAAGACGACGAGGGGAAGATAGACTATTCCGACGATTTCTTCGGCAAGACGACTTCGCTGACCGTATCCGGGCAGTTGGAAGGTGAGTTGGGTGCCACGGCCTTGGGAGCCATTTACACTTTCGGGCCTACGTTCCGTGCAGAGAATTCCAACACGCCGCGCCATTTGGCCGAGTTCTGGATGATTGAGCCCGAAGTGGCTTTCAACGACATCCACGACAATATGGATTTGGCAGAGGACTTCATCAAGTACTGTGTGCGTTGGGCTTTGGAGCATTGCCAGGACGATTTGGCTTTCCTGAACAAGATGATTGACAAGACGTTGCTCGAACGCCTGAACTTCGTGGTAGAGAACGACTTTGTGCGCTTGCCCTACACGAAAGGTATCGAGATTCTGGAGGAGGCCGTGAAGAACGGCCGCAAGTTCGAGTTCCCGATATATTGGGGAGCCGATTTGGCCAGCGAGCATGAGCGTTACTTGGTGGAAGAGTATTTCAAGCGTCCTGTCATTCTGACGGATTATCCGAAGGAAATCAAGGCTTTCTACATGAAGATGAACGACGACGGGAAGACGGTGCGTGCCATGGACGTGTTGTTCCCTCAAATTGGCGAGATTATCGGAGGTTCCGAGCGTGAAGAGAACTATGACAAGCTGATGGCCCGTATCGAGGAGCTGAATATCCCGATGAAGGACATGTGGTGGTATCTCGACACCCGCCGTTTCGGCACATGTCCGCATAGCGGTTTCGGTTTGGGTTTCGAGCGTTTGATTTTGTTCGTCACCGGAATGCAGAACATCCGCGATGTCATTCCATTCCCCCGTACCCCGAAGAACGCAGAGTTCTAAGCCTGTTGTTCTCCCGCGTGGGAAACATATATAAGAGAAGGATGCCCGCTAACGGGCATCCTTTTTTCGTCACTCATTTTGTCATGAAACGTAAATCTTGCAAATATCTGAATTACAACTTTTTATAAATCTCCGCAGATTGGTGTTTTTTTCTCCTGAAAGTGAAAAATCAATCGGCTGAGAATGAAAAATCAATCTCAGGAGATTGATTTTAGGATGTGCTGTGTCTTGTTTTCTGTAAGTTGGAACTATGGACTTTTTAGGGGGGGAGGAGATATATCTTTTGTGGTAAGTCCGTTTTTGGAGGCGTGGGGGATAACTGTAAGCATGCCTTATGTTAAATTGTCGACGATGGGATTTGAAAAATAAGCGTTGGGTTGTGGAACGCATGAGAAAGCCTTATCTTTGCCCATAGTATAAAGGAACATAAAAGAATGAGTATACATGATTTAGAACCCCGATATACTATAAGGGAAGCTACAATAAAAGATTGTGATTTAATTAATAGCTTGGCTTGGGAAGCTTTTCCTGCTACTTACCAGGCCATACTGACACCGGAGCAAATCGAGTATATGATGCACTGGATGTACGACGAAGCCAACTTGCGTCGGCAAATGACGGAAGAAGGGCACGTGTACTTTATTATATATGTGGAGGACGAGCCGGCCGGTTATGTGTCCGTGAGGCCGGAGGATGCCGGAGTGTTCCATTTGGAGAAAATTTATGTTTTGCCTGATTTTCAGGGATGCCATTGTGGAAGTGCCTTGTTCCGCCATGCCGTGGCGTATGTAAGACGGATTTGTCCGGAGGCGCGGGCAATAGAGCTGAACGTGAACCGGCAAAATCCAGCGCTTGGTTTTTATCGCCGTATGGGCATGCGCATCGACCGTGAAGGCGATTTCGATATCGGTAACGGGTTCTATATGAATGATTATATCATGCGCCTTGAACTCTAAGAAAAGGTGAAAAAGTTTGTGGATTTTGTTGGACGTTTGATTGAAAAGTAGTAATTTTGCAAGCCGATTATTATCAAAAAGACGATAAAAGTCTTAGAACCTGCGTGTTAATAGCTCTTTCATTGGCCTGGAAGGGCGGTTAGGGAATCGCAGAAAAGGAAAATTAAAGTTTTTTTAGTAGTAACAATTTTATTTTTAAATTAAAGAATGGATACTTTAAGTTACAAGACCATTTCGGCCAATAAGGAGACCGCGAAGAAAGAATGGGTCGTTGTAGATGCAACAGACCAAGTGTTAGGTCGTCTCGGCTCTAAGGTGGCAAAATTATTGAGAGGTAAGTACAAACCGAATTTTACGCCTCACGTGGACTGCGGTGATAATGTAATTATCATCAATGCGGACAAGGTGAAGCTGACCGGTAAGAAATGGACGGATCGCGTATATCTCCGTTATACAGGTTATCCCGGTGGCCAGCGTGAAATGACTCCGGCCCGTTTGATGTCTCGTCCTAACGGCGCGGATAGGTTGGTGAGAAAAGTAGTAAAGGGAATGTTGCCTAAGAATCGTTTGGCGAACCAGTTGATAGGTAATTTGTATATCTATGCCGGTAGTGAGCACAAGCACGAGGCACAGCAACCTAAAGTTATTGATATAAACCTGTATAAATAATAAGTGATGGAAGTAGTTAATGCATTAGGCAGACGTAAGAGTGCCGTAGCTCGCATATATGTTAGCGAGGGTACAGGAAAGATTACTATTAACAAGAGAGACCTTGCAGAGTACTTTCCCTCTACAATTCTTCAATATGTGGTAAAGCAGCCTCTGTCTACCCTGGGCGTAGAAGAGAAATATGACATCAAGGTGAATGTATATGGCGGTGGCTTTACCGGCCAGTCTCAGGCGTTGCGTCTTGCTATCGCCCGCGCATTGGTGAAAATCAATGCTGACGATAAGAAGGCACTTCGTGCAGAAGGGTTCATGACACGTGATTCCCGCGTTGTTGAACGTAAGAAACCGGGTCGTCCGAAAGCACGTCGTAGATTCCAGTTCAGTAAACGTTAATATCGGCCGTTTATCGAGCTGCATAAACGTTTAGTATCTAAATCTGCGGGATTCCGTAGTGACTACCTGTGGGTTGGTTGAGAAAACAAAAAAGAAAGTAAACGATTAAAAAAGAAAAAACAATGTCAAGAACTAATTTTGATACCTTATTGGAAGCCGGTTGCCACTTCGGCCACTTGAAAAGAAAATGGAATCCGGCAATGGCTCCTTATATCTTTATGGAACGTAATGGTATCCATATCATCGACCTCCATAAGACTGTGGCTAAAATCGACGATGCCGCAGAGGCTTTGAAACAGATTGCAAAATCGGGAAAGAAGATTTTGTTCGTTGCTACTAAAAAACAAGCTAAGCAGGTCGTAGCTGAGAAAGCTGCGGCTGTGAACATGCCTTATGTGATCGAACGTTGGCCGGGCGGTATGTTGACCAACTTCCCGACCATCCGCAAGGCTGTGAAGAAGATGGCCAATATTGATAAGTTGACGGCTGACGGGACTTATTCCAATTTGTCAAAGCGCGAGATTCTTCAGATTTCCCGCCAACGTGCCAAATTGGAGAAGAACTTGGGTTCTATTGCTGATTTGACTCGTCTTCCGTCTGCACTTTTCGTGGTTGACGTGTTAAAAGAGCAGATTGCTGTCCGCGAAGCTAACCGTTTAGGCATCCCCGTGTTTGCTATCGTAGATACGAACTCAAATCCGGACAACATCGATTTCGTTATTCCGGCAAACGATGATGCAAACAAGAGTGTGGAGGTGATACTTGAGGCTTGTTGTGCGGCTATCGCTGAAGGCTTGGAAGAACGTAAGGCAGAAAAAGTGGATGTAGAGGCTGTTGGCGAGGCAGAAAACAAACCCCGTAAACGCACGGCCAAGGCTCGTGTAGAGAAGTCGGAAGAGGCTACGGAAGAAACTGTCGAGACGGCCGAGGCTGAAGCATAATAGATTTAATCACACGTAATACAAGATAAAGATTATGGCTGTTACAATGGCAGATATTACCAAGCTCCGCCAAATGTCGGGAGCGGGTATGATGGATTGCAAGAAAGCTTTGGAAGAGGCAGGCAATGACATCGAGAAAGCAATGGAAATCATTCGTAAAAAAGGTCAGGCCGTGGCTGCTAAGCGTTCAGACCGCGAGGCTGCAGAAGGTTGCGTGATAGTAAAGGCTGAGAATGGTTTCGGTGCGATTATCGCTTTGAAGTGTGAAACGGACTTTGTAGCCAAGAACGAAGACTTTGTGAAGTTGGCAAAGGACATTCTTGATTTGGCCGTAGCCAACAAATGCAAGACTCTGGACGAGGTGAAAGCTTTGCCGATGGGTAAGGCGACTGTGGCAGATGCTGTGGTTGACCGTAGCGGTATCACCGGAGAAAAGATGGAGTTGGACGGTTATATGGTGATTGAAGGTGAGGACATCGCTGTGTACAACCATCAGAACAAGAACCAACTTTGCACCATGGTTGCTTTGAACAAGAAAGTGGCCGAGGAATATGGTCACGCAGTAGCCATGCAGGTTGCAGCCATGAATCCCCGTTCGATTGACGAAAGCGACTATCCGGCAGACGTATTGGCTAAGGAAAAAGAAATCGCTGCTGACAAGGCACGTCAGGAGGGCAAGCCTGAGAATATGATTGAAAAGATTGCTACCGGACGTCTGAATAAGCTGTTCAAGGAAGAATGCTTGTTGAAACAGGCTTTCATCCAGAACGATAAGGTAAGCGTGGCAGACTATTTGAAGGGTGCCGACAAGGATTGTACGGTGACAGCTTTCAAGCGTTTTACCTTGCGTGCCGAATAATTTTTCATACGCGAATATATTTTGAGGAAGAGCAGGACATCCCGACGGATTGTCCTGCTCTTTTTTTGTTAAAATAGCGTTATTAGCTTTAAGGCGTGCGGCTGTAGAGAATAAATCTGTATTTTTGCAGTATAATTTAAAAGGAGATAGGGTCATGAAGATACTGGCAGTAGGCATGAACTATGCCAAGCACAATAAAGAGCTTGACGGAACGTTATATAAACCGGAAGAACCTGTAATTTTCGCAAAGCCGGATTCGGCTTTGTTGAAGGATGGGAAACCTTTCTTTATCCCGGATTTCACGAAACAGTGTGATTACGAAACTGAATTAGTGATCCGTATTTGCCGGTTAGGCAAGAACATCGCTCCGCGTTTTGCTTATCGTTATTATGATGCAGTGACGGTGGGGATTGATTTTACGGCACGGGATTTGCAGAGGAAGTTCAGAAAGGAGGGGCTGCCGTGGGAACTTTGCAAGGGGTTCGACAGTTCTGCGGTCGTCGGGGATTTTGTGTCCAAGGAAGAACTCCCGGATATCCAGCAGATACCTTTCCATTTGGATATTGACGGGCATACGGTGCAGGAAGGATATTCGGGCGACATGCTCTTCGCGGTAGATGAACTTATCGCATACGTCAGCCGCTTCTATACGCTGAAGATAGGTGATTTGCTGTTTACCGGCACGCCTTCGGGGGTAGGGCCTGTAGCTGTGGGCCAACATTTACAGGGGTATATCCAGGAACGAAAAGTTTTGGATTTTAATGTGAGGTGAAAGAATGAGATTAAAGACAGCCATATTCTTGCTTCTGACGTGCATGTCACGTTTGTGGGCACAGGAGTTTACTTATGTAGATTGGAATATATTGCGTCCAGATACACTGCCGGTCCAATATACGGAAGTGATTCCTTTGGACGAGGATTACCGTGGTTTCCGCTACGAAGTCCGTTTGGATTATCCTGAATATGTCCGTTTGACCGCAACGGAAGCGGAGCGTGTGGCTGTATGGGGAAAGGACTTGCCGGAGAATCCGGACGTTTATTGCCAAGTGGCGGTAAGCCGGAAGAAGGGTGTGTTGGATGTGGCTTTTGTCCCAATCGTACGGCGTGGAGGGAAATATTATAAGTTGGCGAGTTTCAAAATGAATATAGTTCGCAGTCCGAAAGCACATACGAGGGCTTTGTCGGTCGCGGAGGAAAAGACGGCAGCGGAAAGATATGCCGCTAATTCGGTGTTGTCGCAGGGGCGTTGGGTGAAGATCGGTATTACGGAAGATGGGGTGTACCGCCTGACTGCTGCTGATTTGAAGCGGATGGGATTTAATGATCCTTCCCGGGTGAAGTTGTATGGCTATGGGGGGCATGTGCAGGACGAAGTGATAGATGCCGATACGGATTTTGACGATTTGGAAGAAGTCCCTCTTTATCGTGATGAACGGGGACTTCTGTTTTTCGGCAAGGGGGTGATTTCGTGGTCGGCTACGGACCGTAGGGGGCGGGCGACCCACCGTGTGAATACTTTTGCAAAACAAGCTTGTTACTTTCTTACGGAGGGTGATTCGCCCAAAACTATAGGAGTTACATCCGTGTCCGGCTCTCCACAGAAAAATTTGGATTACACACCGGCAAATGTATTATATAAAAAAGAAGAATATGCATGGTACCAGTCGGGGCGTAACTTTTACGAGTCTGTCAGTTACGCCTCTTCCAATTCGCATACTTATCAGTTGCCGGTCGTGGATCCCGTTGCCTCTGCGGGTGGTTCTTTGAAAGTGAATTTTACGGCACATACCACTGGCGGAAGTTCTTCCGTGCAGCCGACGGTGGACGGCGTGCCATTGAATCCTATAACAATTACGGCGTCTGGAGAATACGATGCTGCCAAGGAGGGAACCCAGACTTATACATTGAATACCTTGCGTGAAGGAACGACGGGGACCCAAGTCACTTTGGTTTCTACGGCCGGGGTAGATGCCCGTTTGGGCTATCTCGAGTTGTGTTACCGCAGGCGACTCAAAATGCGGGATGCTTTTCTGTATATTCGTCATACAGAAACTTCCTCCAGTAATTTTGTGATAGATGCTAATGGGAGGAGCGGATTGAAGTTGTGGTGTTTGGGACGTAGGGGCAATCCTATGGTGGAGTTTCAAGGCACATGGTCCGGTTCCACCTATACGGTTCCTGTATCCGATCCGACCTTGGAATATGTGGCAGTGGATGTGAATGCGGATTTTCCATCACCGTCTTATATCGGTGAGGTGTCCAATCAAAATTTGCATGCTATGCCTGCTACCGACATGATTATCATCATTCCGGCTAGCGGCAAACTTTATGCGCAGGCGGAACGCTTGGCCGAGGCTCATCGGCGTCTGGATGGCTTGCGCGTACAAATTGTACGTGCCGACCAGATTTATAATGAATTCTCTTCCGGTACACCGGATGCTACGGCCTATCGCCGTTTTATGAAAATGCTGTATGATCGTGCGGCGACAGATGCCGATATGCCCCGCTACCTTTTGTTATTCGGCGACGGTGTATGGGACAACCGTATGGTAACAGCCGACACGCGTGGCCTTAATCCGGATGATTATCTGCTTTGTTACGAATCGGAGAATTCTCTCAGCCATACTTCCAGTTTCGTGATGGAAGACTATTTCGGGCTTTTGGATGATGGTGAAGGAGGTGATTTGATGATGGATAAGGTGGATTTGGGAATCGGCCGTTTCCCAGTTACAACGGAGGCAGAAGCCAAGATTTTGGTGGACAAGACCGTCGGTTATATGGAGAACAAGTATGCCGGCTCTTGGAGAAATGTGATTTGTGTGATGGGTGACGATGGAGATAACAATGACCATATAGTGAAGGCCGAACTTATTGCAAAGCAGGTGGAAGAAGAACATGCCGACATGCAGGTAAACCGTATTTATTGGGATGCTTATAAAAGGGAAGCCAGTGCTTCCGGATATTCTTACCCCGCTGTGACGGCGGACATTAAGCAACAGATGGAGGAGGGATGCCTGATGATGAATTATTCGGGTCATGGAAACCCGCGTGAGTTGTCGCATGAGTTGGTGCTGAAACTGGCTGATTTTTCTTCTTTTTCTTCACCTAATTTGCCGTTGTGGATTACGGCTGCCTGTGATGTGAATCCTTTTGATATGATGGAAGACAATATCGGAGAGCGGGCTGTGCTGAACCCGAAAGGGGCTGCCGTGGCTTTTTACGGAACCACCCGGACGGTGTATTCCACGCCCAACAGTTTGATGAATCGTTATTTCACAAAGTCTGTCTTGGGGAAAGATATGAATGGTCGGCGCAATACCGTAGGAGATGCCGTTCGTTTGGCTAAAGTAGAATTGCTTTCACCGCATTATTGCGAGGTTTGTGAAGGATATGTTAGTTGTATACATAATAATGATGGTACCGTTAACAAACTCCATTATGTCCTTTTGGGTGACCCGGCTTTGAAACTCGGCGTACCAGAATACAAACTCGTGATAGATAGTATTAACGGGACACAAATCGGGGATGATTTGCCTTTTGCCAATTTTGAAGCAGGAAGTATAGCCCGTGTTTCCGGGCACGTTACAGATATGTCAGGTACCCGGTTGCCTGATTACTCGGGTGTGCTTTCTGCAATGATATATGATAGTGAAAGTGTTATTACTTGTTTGAATAATGATGGGGAGGCGGATTCTGCCGTGGTTTATGTCACGCGTGACAAACGTTTGTATACTGGTAGCGATTCCATTAAGAAGGGGGAATTTACCATTACGTTTCCGATACCGATGGATATCAAGTATTCAGGAGAGGCCGGCCGGGTTTTGTTGTACGCGATTGACAATGAGAAGCGGCGTGAGGCTAACGGGTATACGGAAAATGTGACGGTGGGCGGTAGCAGTGATGAATTGTCCGGAGACAAGGAAGGGCCGAAGATTACGGCTTATCTGAACCGTGAGGATTTCATTTCAGGGGGAACGGTTAACGCTTCACCTTATTTCGTGGCATTGTTGGAAGACGAGAGTGGGATTAATGTGACCAATACGGCTGTGGGGCATGATTTGGAGCTTACGATAGACGGAGATCCTGCTATGACTTATATTTTGAATAATGATTACGTAAGTGATTTCGGTGATTACCGGAGGGGGCAACTGGCTTACGTCATACCTGCATTGCCGAATGGCAAGCATACCTTGACTTTCCGGGCATGGGATGTGATGAATAATTCCTCCACCGTGACTTTGGATTTTAATGTGGACAGCAGTCTTAGTCCTGATTTGATAAATTTGACTTGCACGAACAATCCTGCCCGTGAGCAGACTACGTTTATTATGCGTTACGACCGTCCGGGTGCGGAATGCGAGTTTACGCTCGAAGTGTTCGACTTTGCAGGACGTAAACTTTGGACGCATACGGAACAGGGCATGTCGGAAGACGGTATTTATCGGGTGGATTGGAATTTGACGACATCTACCGGCATGCCGCTTTCCACCGGGGTCTATCTGTATAGGGCTTATGTGTCCACGTCGGATAGCAAGGCTGTTTCCCGTGCGAATAAAATCATTATACTGGGCAATAAATAGAAAAGCCTCGCGTTATTTTATCATGTGAAAAAGAAAGAAAACCAGTATGAAGAAATATCTGTTTGCTATTTTGTGCCTGTGGGGTGGCACGATGTTGTCGCTACATGCACAGGACAAAAAAAACATGTTCAACCCCGTAACCACCAGTGTGACCTCTCAATCCATCGCACCGGATGCGCGTGGCGGTGCGATGGGCGACCTTGGGGCGGCTACGGATCCGGACGTGAGTTCGCAGTATTGGAATCCGGCCAAGTACCCTTTTTGTATCGGACGGGCAGGAGTTGCCGTGAATTATACGCCTTGGTTGCGCCAGTTGGTCAATGATATAAACCTGGCATACGTGAGCGGTTTCTACCGTATTGGTGATTATCAGGCGTTGAGTGCTTCTTTGCGTTACTTTTCTTTGGGTGAAGTTTCTACGAGCAGCACAGATGATGGGACAGGTGACATGACAATCAGCCCGTATGAAATGTCGGTGGATGTGGCTTATTCTCGAATGTTGAGCGAGAATTTCTCGGCTGCGGTTGCCTTGCGTTTCATTTTGTCAGACATTACATACGATTATTCTGATGAGACGAGTCCCGGTAAAGCTTTTGCTGCGGACATAGCACTTTATTGGAACCGTTATTTTACGGGGCGTACGCGGGAGTGGAACATGGGCATCGGGTTGAACATCAGTAATATCGGTAGTAAGATTTCTTACGGTGGAGATGATAACTCCGAGTTCATCCCGACGAATTTGCGTTTGGGAGTCAATTTCCTCATTCCTATAAATGAGTATAACAAGTTTTCCATTGCGGCTGATGCCAATAAGCTTTTGGTGCCGACTTATCCGAAACAGAACGAAGGCGAGGCCGATCAGGATTATACGGATCGTGTACAGCGGGATTATTACGATATATCCCCTATTGCCGGTATTTTCAAGAGTTTCGGTGATGCTCCCAACGGTTTTAAGGAAGAAATGCAAGAGATACAATGGAGCATGGGCCTGGAGTATATCTATAATGACCGCTTTTCGCTTCGCGCCGGTTACCATCACGAGAGCGAAAACAAGGGAAACCGCAAGTATTTCACCGTGGGAGCCGGTTTTCGGATGAGTGTATTCTCGTTGGATGCCGGTTATGTATTCTCTACGGCTCAAAGCAATCCGCTTGACCAGACCATGCGTTTCACTTTAGGTTTTGATTTGGACGGCATGAAAGATTTGTTCGGTCGCCGTCGTTAATCGTAAAGGGTAAATCATGGGAAAGATTAGAGTGGGTTTCGGTTTCGACGTACACCGTTTGGTAGAAGGACGTGAATTATGGTTGGGGGGTGTCCGTTTGGATCATTTCATGGGCTTGTTGGGGCATAGTGATGCTGATGTCTTGATTCATGCCATCTGCGATGCCCTTCTCGGGGCAGCCAATATGAGAGATATCGGTTATCATTTTCCGGATACGGGAGAGGAGTTTCGTGACATCGACAGTAAAATCTTGTTGCGCAAGACGGTGGAACTGATTGGCACGAAAGGCTACCGTGTGGGAAACGTCGATGCCACGGTTTGTACAGAGCGTCCGAAGTTGAAACCTCATATTCCCGCCATGCAAGCTTGTCTGGCTGATGTGATGGGCATTGATGCAGATGACGTGTCTGTAAAAGCCACAACGACAGAAAAGTTAGGTTTTACTGGGCGTGAAGAAGGTATTTCTGCATACGCTACCGTGCTTATTGAAAGTTAAAAGTATAGACGCTCAACCAATCGTCGAACACTTTTTCCATTTTATATCCCGGTTCGGCTTGTAAGTCCAGGCTGCTTTTTGCACCGTACACGTAGATGGTCGTGTCTTCTTCTGCGGCATAATGCCGGATGTCAGCCGTATGTTCCACGATGGCGATTTCTTGTTTGTCACCGATGAAGTGGGTTATGAGGAGAAGGGTGTTCTTTTCCTCGTGGTCGGGACCGTAAAGCAAGATACGTTTCGCGTGTGAAGGCCATTCTCTGTCCGAGGTGCGATTCACGTATTCCATGGGGCGTTCGCACCATGCATAAGCAATAAACGCTGCCACGAATATGCCGGCCAAGACTTTGGGGGCGCGCTGCAAGACCAAGGCGAGATAGTAAGCCACAGCCACTAAGCACAGCGGAACGGAAGGGCTGATATACCGAGTCGCTTTCCAGTTGGCCATCCACATGATAACTACGGCCCATGCCATAGTGCAGGCAAATAGCCATGCACCTGGTAACCGGTGGAAATGGAACGGTTGTTTCGGTTTGCGAACAAGGAGAGTTGCCAAGCAGAGAATAATGGCTATTCCCCATACGGGGGTGAGTATGCGCAAGGCGGTGATGTAGGCCAATCCTATTACGGTAAGTCTCAAATTGCTAAGCCAGTCACTGCCTTGCATTTTATCTGCTACTTCCGTTGCGCGGGCATCATGCAGGAAATTGAAGAAACCTTCATAAAGGAGTACGCATAAGAGTAGGCTGGCTATTCCCAGGACCGGGTAAAAGCCCAAGTCCTTGTAAGCGTGTTGACGGTAGCTGTATACTGCAAGGCATAAGAGGGAAAATCCGAAGAACAAGGCATTGAAGTATCCGCATGACAATAAGGCGGCTGATATGGCAAGACCACCTATGGAAATGCCTGGTGTCCAAATTGTCTGTTGGTTGTGGATGCGTGAGGCTGCTCGCAGGCACCAATAGGCCCAAAGGGCAAACAGCCATTCAGCCATGAGGTATTCGCGAGCCTGTAGGACATTTGAAACGGATACAGGATTCATATAGGCTAATAGCAGGCAGAAAGCCGTCAACATGGTTTTTCCGGGAAATAACATGCGCAAGAAGAGTACCATGGACAGGAAAGACAGGCCGAAAAACACAAGGTTCAACCCGCAACAGCGACGGATAAGCACGTCTGTCGATGGGGTGTTCACTCCCGTCAGCGCACAACGTAGTGCCATATAATAGAGGCTGGCATGCGAGCCGTCCCTATTGTCATGATGTAATGCGGCCAAATCATCCCACAAGCCTTCCGGTCCTCCACGGTCATCGATGTAACATTGTTGGCGTAGCTCCTTTCCTGTAAGGATTTGTCCGACCTCAAATGTCTTCTTCCCCCACCCTGGTAGGTTGTAAGCAAGGCTGATAGAGGTAGGGTCATCACCGTATAAGTATTCCTTTTCGTGTATCCAATATAGTCTGGTGAGAAGGGCCAAAAAGAAAACGAGGAGGATGGGCCATGCGCAGCATGTCTTTTGTGTCCAATGTGCAGGGAGAGAAGTCGGTTCTTCCATGTTTGTTTCTTATAATGTTTGGTTATGATAAGCTTTACGGTAATTCATCGGAGTCAGTCCCGTCGTTTTTTTGAAGATACGGTTGAAATAAGCTTGGTCTTCAAAGCCCAGTTGGTAAGCTATTTCCTTAATTGGAGTCAACTCCGTCACTAGGCGAAGTTGTGCTTTCTCCATTCTTTTCTTGTTGATATAGCATAAAGGTGTCATTCTCATTTCCCGTTTGAAGATTCTGATCAGGTGGTCTTTGGACAGGCAGGATAGAGTAGCCAAAGCTTCAATGTCCGGTTTGGCATTCAGATGCGTGCGTATATAAGCCAAAACCCGGGTGATACGTTCGTCGGCTACGTATTTTTTCGGTTGTGCCTGATGCAGGAATTCTGCCAATAATTGGTAGATGATGCCGCGGGATTCCACCCGTGCATACAGTTCCCGCTGTTTGTTCTTCAGGATATTGCGGGTAAGTGCCGGACTATTGTCATAATATTGCGGATCGGTTTGCGTAAGTTCCAATCCCGGGCACAGTTTATTCAATTTCCGGATGTAGGAAAGCATTTCATTTGCCGTCCGGATTTCTGTCGGGAGTTCCCAGTCTTCCAGAATATCGTGGTCGGATTCATTATAGATGTGGATATAATAATGGCAAAACTCTCCATGGCAAACGTAACTGTGTGTGGTAAAGGCCGGAATAATATACATAAATCCGGGGTGCAAATCTTGTTTTTTGTCGGGTAACTCGATTTGTGCGTAGCCTTTCGTTACGTAATATATTCGGGTGAACGGACTACAGATGTTTTTGTAGTTCCAATTCTCTCTGCAACAAGCTTCTCCGATATGAAGCACGAGGAAGTGCATTTGGTCGATGTCGTTGTTCATAGATTTTGTATTTCGGCTTTTACGGAGGCAAAGATAATGAAAAAGCTTTTGACCAAAGAGGCTTGCACGATGTTTTTTCTTCGTTGGGAAAGATAAGAAGTCGATATAATCCTATTCTTTGACGGCTTAGTACCATTTTCCCGGAAATGGAATCACTAATTTTGCATCGGATGAACAAGAGAGTGTTTTCCGCAATATGATTATTCAAAAACTACCTTTAATATTATGAACAAGTATCCTAAGATTGGTATTCGTCCGACCATCGACGGTCGGCAGGGCGGTGTCCGCGAAAGTTTGGAAGACAAGACCATGAGTTTGGCTCGGGCTGTCGCAGATTTGATTTCTTTGCACGTGAAGTATAGCGACGGTACGCCGGTGGAATGCGTGATTGCCGACGGCACAATAGGGCGCGTAGGCGAGAGTGCGGCCTGTGCCGGGAAATTCGAGCGCGAGGGGGTAGGGGCTACGATTACCGTAACTTCCTGTTGGTGTTATGGCTCGGAGACGATGGACATGAATCCTTATTGGCCGAAAGCCGTATGGGGCTTTAACGGGACCGAGCGTCCGGGAGCCGTATATTTGGCTGCCGTATTGGCCGGGCACGCTCAAAAAGGATTGCCCGCTTTCGGCATCTATGGGCATGACGTGCAAGATTTGGATGACAATTCCATTCCGGCCGACGTGGCCGAAAAGATATTGCGTTGGACGCGTGCAGCCGTGGCTGTGGCCCAGATGCGCGGGCAAAGCTATTTGTCCATCGGCAGCCAGTGCATGGGTATTGCAGGCAGTATCGTGGACCAGAATTTCTTTCAGGAATATTTGGGCATGCGCAATGAAAGTGTAGACGAGACCGAAATCCTGCGTCGCATGGAAGAGGGAATATATGACCACGAAGAATATGATAAAGCTATGGCATGGACGGAGCAGTATTGCAAGTCGAAAGAAGGTTGGGATAAAAACCGTCCCGAACGGCAGAAAACCCGGGAACAGAAAGATGCTGATTGGGAATTTGTCGTGAAAATGACCCTTATCGTCCGTGATCTGATGCTGGGTAATCCCCGGCTTCGTGAGATGGGCTTCAAGGAAGAGGCCATCGGGCATAATGCCATTGCTGCAGGTTTCCAAGGACAGCGTCAGTGGACGGACTGGAAGCCCAATGGGGATTTCACGGAAGCTTTGATGTGCAGCACGTTCGACTGGAACGGTATCCGCAAGGCATACGTGTTGGCTACTGAAAACGACTCCTGCAACGCAGTGGCCATGTTGTTCGGCAACCTGCTGACCGGTTGCGGGCAGATGTTCAGTGATGTGCGTACATATTGGAGTCCCGAAGCCGTGAAACGTGTGACGGGAAAAGAACTGACCGGTCTGGCAGCGGGGGGCATGATTCATTTGATTAACTCGGGTGCCACCACGTTGGATGCCACGGGTGAAAGTACCGATGCGGCAGGCAAACCCTGCATGAAACCTTGTTGGGAGATGACGGAAAAAGACGCTGAGGCTTGCCTGAAGGCCACTAACTGGTTGCCGGCCGACCGTGATTATTTCCGTGGAGGCGGTTTCTCTAGCAATTTTTTGTCGAAAGGAGGAATGCCTGTTACCATGTCGCGACTGAACTTAGTGAAAGGATTAGGCCCTGTGCTTCAGATTGCTGAAGGATGGACGGCCGATGTGGATTCGGAAATCCATGAAGTGCTCAACAAGCGTACCGACCCCACTTGGCCTACGACTTGGTTCGTGCCCCGTTTGTGCGACAAACCGGCTTTCCGTGATGTCTATTCCGTGATGAACAACTGGGGAGCCAACCATGGAGCTATCAGTTACGGCCACATCGGGCAAGATTTGATTACGTTGGCTTCGATGCTCCGCATTCCCGTCTGCATGCACAATGTGGAGGAAGACAAGATTTTCCGTCCGGCGGCGTGGAATGCGTTCGGCATGGACAAAGAAGGGGCTGATTATCGGGCATGTCAGGTATATGGTCCTATTTATAAATGATAAGTGAATAATGTTTAGTGTTTGAAAGTTGGCGGGATGTCCGGACAGGAAACTTGTGAAAGTTTCCTTGTCCGGCCTTGCCGTCTATTTTTCATATTAATGTATTAATGGCTTTGAAAAACTGAAAAGAATATGATTACCGCAGAACAAATAGAAAAATTCATAGCTCAGGCTCACCGTGTGGGGGATGCCGGTTTGACCGTTTGCAGCAGTGGCAATCTGTCCTGGCGCATCGGAGAGGAGGCTTTGGTGTCCGGTACAGGTTCCTGGGTGCCCTCTTTGACAAAAGAGAAAATAGCCGTATGCCGCGTGGCCGATGGGGAAGTCTTGAACGGGGTGAAGCCCTCGATGGAGAGCGGATTCCATCTCGGGATCCTGCGCGAACGTCCCGACGTGGATGTCGTGCTCCACTTCCAGTCGCCTTACGCCACGGCGGTGGCTTGTATGAAGGAGATACCCCGAAACTTCAATGTGACGGCTGAGGTACCTTGTCATGTGGGGAGCGTGATTCCCGTGATTCCCTATTTCCGTCCCGGTTCTCCTGAGTTGGCGGAGCAGGTGAAGGCAGCTTTGAAAGACCATAATTCCTGTTTGCTGCGCAAGCATGGGCAGGTGGTGTGCGGAAAGGATTTCGATCAGGCTTTCGAACGTGCCATGTTTTTCGAAATGGCTTGCCGCATCATTGTGCTTTCGGAAGGCCGTTATGAAGTCCTTTCGCAAGAAGAAATCGACGATTTGGAAACTTACATATTGGGTAAGAAACCATGAGTACGTTCTTGGCTGTGGATTTCGGAGCCGGAAGCGGGCGGGTGATAGCCGGGCACGTAGTCGGCAGGCAGTTGGAATTGGACGAATTGCATCGCTTCCCCAACCGGCAAGTACGGTTGGGGGGGCATGTGTATTGGGATTTCCCAGCCTTGTTCGAGGAGATGAAAGAGGGGCTGCGCCGTGCCGCAGCCAAGTATGCCGACGTGGAAAGCATCGGTATCGACACGTGGGGCGTGGACTATGGGCTAGTGGATAAGGCTAGCAATCTGATGGGGAATCCCCTTTGTTACCGAGACGCTTCCACGGCCGACACGCCGGAGGAAGTGTTCGCCCGTATAGACGAGGCGGCACATTACGCCGAAACCGGCATACAGGTGATGCCCATCAATACGATGTTCCAACTCTATGCCCGGAAAAAAGAGAATGAAGCTTGGTTGCGCGAAGCCCGCCACTTGCTTTTCATGCCCGATTTGTTTGCCTATTATCTGACTGGCGTACCCGGCAATGAATATTGTATCGCATCGACATCCGAACTTTTGGATGCACGTAAACGAACATGGAACATGCCGCTGATACGTGAACTGGGCTTTCCGGAACATCTGTTCGGCGAGTTGTTGGAGCCGGGAACTGTCCGTGGGACGTTGTGCCCGGAGGTGGCTGCCGAAGTCGGTTTGTCCCCGGGAGTCAAGGTGGTGGCCGTAGGTTCTCACGATACGGCCAGTGCCGTGCATGCCGTTCCTTTCCGCAAGGGAAAGGAGGCGGTCAGTGCTTTTCTCAGCTCCGGCACGTGGTCGTTGCTAGGGGTCGCTTTGGATGAACCTGTGTTGACCGAAGAAGCCCGTCGTGCAGGGTTTACCAACGAAGGCGGAGTGGGTGGCCGTATCCGTTTCCTGCAAAACATCACGGGCTTGTGGATATTGCAGTGCCTCGTCCGTCAATGGGAAGCCCGGGGATGGCGTGCCGACTATGATTTCCTGATAGCTGGGGCGGAACAAGTAGAAGACGTATCGTCCATAGATGTCGATGCACCGGATTTCAAGCATCCGGCTGATATGGAAAAGGCTATTGCGGGCTATTGCCGAGCCCGGGGAACGAAAGTACCGGTCACGCAAGGTGAATATGTGCGTTGCGTGTTGCAGTCGTTGGCTGAGCGTTACCGGATGGGGATACAACAAATGAACGCCTTGTTGTCCCGGCCGGTGGAGTGCCTGCATGTCATCGGCGGCGGATGCCGCAATCATTTGCTCAACCGCCTGACGGAAGAGGCTACGGGTATTCCTGTATTGTCCGGTCCTGTAGAGGCTACGGCTATCGGCAACCTGTTGGTACAGGTCGAAGCGTGCGGAAAAATCAAGAACAAGAACGAAATTCACATTATAATCTAAAAAAAACATGAAAGGTTATCAAGTAAAGCAATATAACGCACCGGTTAAGCGTTATTGTCAAACATTGGAGTTGCGGGACAATCCCGAATTGGTTGCCGAGTATCGTCGGCGCCATAGTCGTGAGGAAGCTTGGCCGGAAATCCGGCAGGGCATCCGCGAGGTGGGTATTTTGGAGATGGAAATCTACATCTTGGGCACTAAGCTCTTCATGATTGTGGAGACCCCGTTGGATTTCGATTGGGATGAGGCCATGGCCAAACTGGCCACACTGCCACGCCAACAAGAATGGGAAGACTATATGTCCGTATTCCAACAAGCTGATCCGGGTGCCTCTTCTGCGGAAAAGTGGAAGCCGATGGAGAGGATGTTTTACCTTTATGAATAGAAAACAGTAATAGATAAAGCTAATAAAAACAAGACATGAAAAGCATCGAAAAGAAAAAGATTGTCGGTGATGGCACATGGGCGGCTCTCATCCCTTTTATTTTGATTACGAGTTGTTTTGCGCTATGGGGGTTCGCCAATGATATAACGAACCCTATGGTGAAGGCCTTTTCCAAGATTTTCCGTATGAGCGTTACCGAAGGGGCACTCGTGCAGGTGGCTTTCTACGGGGGGTATTTTGCCATGGCCTTCCCGGCGGCGATATTTATTCGTAAGTATTCTTATAAGGCTGGTGTCATGATGGGATTGGGTTTGTACGCGTTAGGGGCTTTTTTGTTTTTCCCTGCCAAGTTGACCGGAGATTACTATCCTTTCCTGTTGGCCTATTTTATCCTGACTTGCGGGTTGTCGTTTTTGGAAACCAGTAGTAATCCTTATATATTGTCCATGGGGGCGGAAGAAACGGCCACGCGTCGGCTTAATCTGGCGCAGGCTTTCAATCCGATGGGTTCCTTGTTGGGTATGTATGTGGCGATGAATTTCATACAGAACCGTTTGCATCCGATGGACACGGCAGAACGCGCCCAACTTTCCGATGCCGATTTTGTTGCCATCCGAGATGCCGATTTGTCCACATTGATAGCTCCTTATTTGATGATAGGCTTGGTGACGTTAGGCGTATTGTTGCTCATCCGTTTCACGAAGATGCCACGTAACAATGACCAGACCCACAATATTGATTTTGTTCCCACTCTGAAGCGTATTTTCGCTGTGCCGCGTTATCGTGAGGGTGTATTGGCGCAGTTTTTCTACGTGGGGGCGCAAATCATGTGTTGGACTTTTATCATCCAATATGGTACGCGCTTGTTTATGGAGACGGGAATGGAAGAACAGGCTGCCGAGGTCTTGTCGCAAAAGTATAATATCATAGCGATGGCCATTTTCTGTACGAGCCGTTTCATTTGTACGTTCCTCCTGCGTTACCTCAATCCGGGGCTCCTGTTGCGTACGTTGGCCGTCGTGGCCGGGGTGTTGGCCATAGGAGTGATTTTCTTGCAGGATGTGTGGGGCATGTATTGCCTGGTAGGCATTTCGGCTTGTATGTCGCTCATGTTCCCGACGATTTACGGTATAGCCCTGCAAGGGTTGGGGGATGATGCCAAGTTCGGTGCTGCCGGTTTGATTATGGCTATTTTGGGCGGTTCGGTGTTGCCGCCGGTGCAGGCTGCCATTATCGACCTGCACACGCTTTGGGGCATGCCTGCCGTCAACCTGTCTTTTGTCCTTCCGTTCGTTTGCTTTGTCGTCGTGACGATCTATGGACACAGGGCTTACCGGAAGGGTTGGGCATAAGTCCGGTTGGATTATAATAGGTTTTAGACAGAAGAACATAAGCACATATTTTCAAGCCCTGAAGTTTGTTGTTCTTATGTTCTTTTGTCTTTTTGTCAAATTGCCACTTCTGCCTCTTGAAGATTCCGTTTTTTGAGGGTAGGGGCGTAATCGTATGGAAAGACGCGATTCTCGCGTGCCTTGCCCGAACCTTTGTGTCAGTCGTAAGGCTGTTTGAGGGTACTTTTGGCATCATGGAGGGAAATATCGTGCGCTCGTTGGTGAAGGATGCGTAAGACTTTTGCGGCACTTTCCGGGCATTGTGTCATCCGGTTTTTTACAATATCCGTTTCCGTTCTGTGGGAAAAAAGGGGGGTATGCCCGTTTCCGAATGCTGCGGACAGCCCGTTGGCGTGTCGGTATGCGGACGTTGGCGCGGTGGCCTGCGGAGAAAAAAAGTGTTTCTTGCTGAGGACGGAAAAAAGTTCGGCCTCGTTTTTTCTTAAAAATGCTGTAATCGGGTGAAAAACGAGCCTGAAATGCAAAATAGTGTTTCTGAAAAGGGGTGTAAAAGCACTTGGAACGCGTTTTTTATGAGACTTTCTTTTTGTCTAAAATGGGGTTGATGATTACATTATGTATCCGGATTGTCTGTTTTTGCAGCAAATGTCCAAATCTTCGGTTGCCTGATGTGGCTGCGGAAAGCCATTTTTTGTTTTGCTTCTGGTGCTATGGGATTGCATAAAATGTGCCGGAATATGGAGGGCGCGGGTTTGTGCGAATCATGTCCGCTCTGGTTTGGTGCTTTGACGTTTGGGCATTTTGCTGTCAGTGAAAAATATGTCGATAAAATACTATTTATTGCAGATGAAGTACAAACTTTTTTTCATCTTAAGATGTATCTTTGCAAATAAATATTTCTTAATCTCATAATATTAATGGTAAATCCTATGTATATGAAAAATATTCCTGACAGATTCAGATTGAGACTCTTGGGCAGGCGTGTGTCCTGTTGGGGGATAGCTGTGTTGTCTTCGGCCTGTTTGGCGGCACAGGAAGTGGTGGTTTCCGATTTCGAATGTGGGTTGCAAGGTTGGGAAGTGGCGCGGGGAAAAGCTGAGCCGGTCAGTGACGAAGGAGCATACCGGGGGAAATCGGCCAAATTATCGCCGGGAACGACTTTCCGCTTGAAGGTGGCTTTGCAGCCTTCGTCGGCTTATGAACTTGCCGTACGCATGAAAACGGAAAGTGGGGCAGACAATGTGACGTTGCAAACTACCGGGTTAGGGAAAAACAACATCAGTATTTCTACGGCTTTGGCTGCTTGGACGGAGTTCAAGAAACCGTTTCATACTTCGGCAGGGCAAAAGGAGGCCGTGGTGGAAGTGATGTTTGAGAACAATCCGGAGGGCACGTGTGCCTGGTTGGACGACCTTCGTATTGTATGTACGGGAAAGTATCACGAGAAAACGTACGACGGGATTCCACCCGCTCCGATGCGTGAAGTGAAGACCGATTTGGGTGTTTCCATGCAGCCGGACGAGAAGATAAAATGGATGTTGGATGGCAAGTTGGGCATGTTCATCCACTGGGGGCTGTACGCAGGGCCGGGAAAGGGCGAATGGTATATGGAGAATCAAGGTGTCGGCATAGAGGAATACCGTAAATTGGCTTATCCCGAGTCTGGCGAGGAATATTTCGATGCCCGGGATTTCGATGCGGACAAGTGGATGCGGTTGGCTAAGAAAGCGGGAATGCGCTATGTGTGCCTCACCACTCAGCATCATGACGGTTACGCACTTTTTGAAAGCCAATATATGAACGCTTTTACTTCGAAGCAGACGCACAATAGGGATTTTGTGAAAGAATACGTAGAGGCTTGCCGTAGGGCCGGTTTGAAGGTCGGGCTTTACAAGACGCTGATTAACTGGCGTTTTCCCGGATATTATGACATTACGGGTACCAACTGTAATCCGGCGAACCGTTTCGGTTATACCACGGCATCATGGCATAAGGAGAACGCCAGGCTGATGAAGGAAGAACTTTATTGCCAGGTCAAGGAACTGATGACGCATTACGGGAAAATCGACCACTTGTTCTGGGATGGTGGTTGGATTGCCCAAAAGGGAACGGATGCGGAAGGAGCATCGTTTTGGGAGTCTGGAAAATACATGGACGAGAATAACGGGTGGCCGGTGAATCCTTACTTCCGTGATTATGATGAGGAAACCGGGAAGCCGTTGGGATTGATGGGTATCGTCCGGAAATACCAACCGGATATTGTGGTGAATCCGCGCAGCGGTTGGATAGGCGATTTCACCTGTGAGGAAGGCGGTGGAGCTGTGACGGGAGAGATTCGTTCCGGAGTGGTGGAAAAGTGCGTTTCTTTGGCACCCGGATGGGGATATAACAAGCAGATGGAGAATCTGTCGAGCATCATGCCTTTGAAGAAGGTGAAGCGTCTTTTTGCCGATTGCATGGTGCGCAATATGTGTTTCCTGTTGAATGTGGGGCCGGATCGGCATGGCAACGTCGCTCCTTTGGTGGAACAGCGTATGCTTGAGTTTGGCGAATGGGTGAACGCGACGCGTGAAGCTGTTTATGGTACGCGTGGCGGACCTTGGCAGCCAGTGGACGGACAGTATGGCTTTTGTTACAAAGGCAATATGATTTATATTTATTTCCTCGGAGGTTATGGGGATGATACTTTTGTCCTGCCTCGGTTGGATAAAGGGATGAAAGTGAAACGGGCATACAACGTTTATACCAAGCAGCCGTTGCAATACAGGCAAAAGGGGCGGGGAGTGACGTTGAGGGGCATTCGTCCCGTAAAAGAAGACTTGACGGTTGTGGCCGTGGAGTTGAATCGTCCGGTGAGAAAATGAGAGATAAATGGAAAAGCCTATAAAATCCTATTTTAAATTGAGATAGTGCAATCCTGTTTTAAGGATAAATATTTAAATTTGCATCCAAAACCAAATAAAAGAGATGATGAGAAACAAATGGATGATGTCTTTGTGCTGTGGAGCGGCGATGCTTGTGTGTGTGCCCGTTGCAGCACAGCAAAATGTACAGCCCGAACCGATGCAAACGGGCAAATACCAACCGACGTGGGAATCTTTGGCGGCATACGAGTGCCCGGACTGGTTCCGCGATGCCAAGTTCGGCATTTGGGCGCATTGGGGACCGCAGTGCGAACCGGAGTCGGGCGATTGGTACGCGCGCCACATGTATTATCCGGGACATTGGCAGCACGACGTGCACGTGAAGAAATACGGCAATCCGAAGGATTTTGGGTTCAAGGATGTGATTAACGAATGGAAGGCAGAGGAGTGGCAACCTGATTCCTTGGTGCGTTTTTACAAGAGCGTGGGTGCCCGTTATTTCATGGCATTGGGTAACCATCATGACAATATGGATCTTTGGGACAGCAAATACCAACCGTGGAACTCCGTGAACATGGGGCCGAAACGGGATGTGGTCGGAGAATGGGCTGCGGCTTGCAAGAAATACGACTTACCGCTCGGCGTGAGCATCCATGCCTCGCATGCCTGGACTTGGTTGGAAGGTTCTCAGGATTTCGATGGCAAGTTGACGAAGACCGACGGGAAAGGAAAATGGTGGGAAGGTTATGACCCGCAGGATTTGTACGAACAGCGGCACGAACGGAGCAAGGACAGCAAGAATGTCGGAACCATTCATTCGCAGTGGGCATGGGGCAACGGGGCTTCGCAGCCTTCGGAAGATTTCAAAACGAAAATATATAACCGGACGTTGGATGTAGTGAACCGTTACCATCCCGACGTGTTGTATTTCGATGATACTGTGTTGCCGTTTTATCCCATCAGTGACGAGGGGGTGAGGATTCTGGCCCACATGTATAACACGAGCCTGAAAGAGAACAAGGGGAAGATGCGTGCCGTGGTGACGGGCAAAATACTTGAGGACAAGCACAAGGAGGCCATGGTGTGGGATGTGGAGCGCGGCATACCCGACCGTCCGCAGGAGAAAGCTTGGCAAACGTGTACTTGCTTGGGTAACTGGCATTATGAACGGAGCGTGTACGACCGTAACGGGTACAAGCCTGCAAGCCAAGTGGTAAAGATGTTGGTGGATATCGTGAGCAAAAACGGTAACCTCTTGTTGAGTGTGCCTTTGAGGGGAAGCGGTGCCATAGATGAGAAGGAAGTGGCTATCCTTAAAGATATTAAAGCGTGGATGGATGTCAATGGAGAAAGTATTTATGGTACGCGCCCGTGGAACGTATTTGGTGAGGGGCCTTTGGCAGAGGCTGCCAACCCGATGAAAGCCCAAGGGTTCAATGAAGGACAGAATTATACGGCAAAGGATGTACGTTTTGTGCAGAAAGGCAAGAAGATTGTATATGCCACGGCTTTGGGATGGCCCGAAAGCAAAGTAATCATGATGAAAAGCTTCCGTAAAGGTTCTCCTTATTATAAAGGAAAGGTAAAAAGTGTGGAGTTGTTAGGTTACGGAAAGGTGAAGTTCACTTGTGGCGAAGATGGCCTGAAAGTGACGTTGCCGGAGGGGAAGACGAATGGCATAGCACCGGTATTGAAGGTAAAATTGGTATAATGAATGAGTCGGCATATCGGCTTTTATGAGAGAAGGATGCCGTAAAGATGTGACATGCCTGCTGAATCGTGGAAGAGACAGTGGGCATGCCTGTTTTTATCTACAGGGTGCTTTATGCTTTCCGATAGTATCCCCTTTTGCGGATTTCCTGCCAGACCGCTTCGTCCAATCCGTAAGAGGCATCTTCACCTTGGGAGATGAGACGGCGGAGTTCGGTGGAACTGATGTCGATGAGCGGGGTTTCCGTGAGCCGGACTCCGGAGGGCAGGGACGCGGTCTGCACCGGATAACCGGGGCGGGGGTAGACCAAGATGCGATGGTGGCTTAGAATCTCGTCCGGTTTCTTCCAATCCTTGAAAGCAAGCCAGTTGTCGGCACCGATGACTAATGTAAAAAGCCGGTCGGGATAAGCTTGCCGCAGGGCGGCCAAGGTGTCTGCCGTGTAGGATGGACGGGGCAGGCGGAACTCGAAATCGCTCACTTTGAGGCAGGGATGTTCCCGTACGGCCATGCGGGCCAACTCCAGACGGCTATTTTCATCCAACAAATCGGGAGACGATTTTTTGAATGGATTCTGGGGAGATACCATAAACCACAATTCATCCAACCCTTCATCCCGGCAAAGGCGTTCGGCCAGTTCCACGTGTCCCCGGTGGATAGGATTGAAAGACCCCCCGTAGATGCCCGTTTCCGTCATGCCCTTTCGTGGGATTTATGTTGGAAATGGGGTCTCCGGTGACGTTTGCGGTGCCACCATACGTAGATGATATAGGCTTGCACCACAGCCAACACGCCCATGGCTATAGTGATTTCGGTCCATTGCAGAAGGGCTGCGGCGATGGTGGTTATCAGGCACAGGACGAACAGTATGATGCTGGTCTGTAAGTTCCTTTGGATGGTTTTATCGTCCATGGAATATGGGTTTTATGGGTGCAAGAAGGCTTTCAAGCGGGCCAGTGCTTCGGCCTTGGCCTTTTCGAGGTCGTCGTTTACGACAATCGTATCGAATTTGGGGGCGAAGGTCAGTTCGTATTCCGCCCGTGCGATGCGGTCGTCTATGACTTCCGGCGTATCCGTGCCCCGGTTTTCCAATCTGCGGCGAAGTTCTTCCACCGAGGGCGGTTGGATGAACATGCTCAAGGCGCGGTCGCCATAAAACTCTTTGATGCGGCATCCACCGTGCACGTCCACGTCGAATACTACGTTTTGTCCGGCTTCCAGTTGCTTTTCCACTTGTGCTTTCAAGGTTCCGTAGAAGCGATCTTTGTAGACTTCTTCGTATTCTAAAAATTCGCCGTTGGCGATGCGTTGGCGGAATTCTTCGGGCGTGAGGAAGAAATATTCCACCCCGTCACGTTCCGTTCCCCGTGGCGGGCGGCTGGTTGCACTGATGCTGAAAGCCAAATTCAAGTCCTGCCCCATCAGATAATTGATAAGCGTGCTTTTCCCGCTGCCGCTGGGAGCGGAAAAGATAATCAGTTTGCCTGTCATTTTCGTCAGTATGGTTACATTACGTTGAGCACTTGCTCTTTGATTTGTTCCAGTTCGTCTTTCATCTTCACCACGATGTTTTGCATTTCTGCCAGATTGCTCTTGCTTCCCGTCGTGTTGATTTCACGTCCCATTTCCTGGGCGATGAAGCCTAACTTCTTGCCTTGTCCATGCCCGTTTTCCATGGTCTCCACGAAATATTTCAAGTGGTTGGCCAGACGCTGTTTCTCTTCGTTGATGTCCAGTTTCTCGATATAATAAATCATTTCCTGCTCCAGGCGGTTCTTGTCGTATTCCACATTGGGAATCGTTTCCAAGGTTTCCACCAGGCGTTGGCGGATGCGTTCGGTGCGGCTTTGCTCATACGGCTCGATGCTTTTCAGCAAATCACCTATGTTTTGTATCTTCTCGGTGAATTTCTTTTGCAATGCGGCACCTTCCTGTTTACGGAAGTCCACGAGCTTGCCGATGGCTTCCTTGATGGCGGTCCGTACGGCATTCCATTCCTCCTCGTCCAATTCTTCCACTTCCGTGCGGGTCATGACATCAGGCAGGCGCAATAACGTGGCGAACCAGTCGGCCGGAAGAGGAATATGCCGTTCTTCACTGATTTGTTTAATCTGTTGGTAATAGTTGTCCAAGATAACGCCGTTGATAGGTGTAGCCGTTTGCGTGTCGTCTTTTTCCACCCAGATAGTGAAGTCCACTTTTCCGCGCTCCAACGTCTGGCTGATCATGGCACGGATTTCCATTTCCTTTTCCCGATAGAGCGGTACGATACGTGCAGAAAGATCTAAAGCCTTGCTATTGAGGGATTTGATTTCCACGTGTATCTTTTTGCCTTTCACTACGGCAGTCGATTTGCCGTAGCCCGTCATTGATTGAATCATGATTTAATAATTATTTTATGCAAAAGTAGGAAAATAATAGGATAAAATGGTAACTTTGCGGAGTTATTCTAAGGAAAAAATAGTTTATGTCTTGTATACTGCATATTGAAACGAGTACGAAGGTTTGCTCGGTAGCCGTCACGGAAGACGGGGCGGTATTGTTTGAAAAAGTAGACAAAAGCGGGCCTTCACATGCGGTGCAGTTAGGTGTTTTTGTGGACGAAGCTATCTCTTATATCGACAATCACGGAATTCCTTTTGATGCGGTGGCAGTGAGTCAGGGGCCGGGTTCATATACGGGATTGCGTATCGGTGTGTCGATGGCCAAGGGCATCTGTTATGCCCGTGGTTTGAAGTTGATAGCTGTCCCGACGTTGGAACTGTTGTGCGTGCCGGTGTTGCTCTATCACGAAGATTTGCCTGAAGACGCTTTGCTATGTCCTATGATAGATGCGCGCAGGATGGAAGTGTATGCCGCTTTGTACGACAGGGCCTTGGGACCTGTACGGGCCATCGGGGCCGACATCGTGGACGGAAGCACTTACCAAGACTTTCTGAATGAGCGGCCCGTCTACTTC
The DNA here is from genome assembly GCF_900683745.1 of Paraprevotella xylaniphila YIT 11841. Classification (NCBI taxonomy): domain Bacteria; kingdom Pseudomonadati; phylum Bacteroidota; class Bacteroidia; order Bacteroidales; family Prevotellaceae; genus Paraprevotella; species Paraprevotella xylaniphila. Next base: position 1,893,428 of record NZ_LR215980.1, on the reverse strand, counting down.
TTCGGTGACGGGGCTGAGAAGTGCAAGGTCGGGATTACGCACCCGAATGCGCGTTTCCTTCCGGAGGTCCTGCCTTTGGCACGGAACATGGGGCCTCTGGCCGAGAAGGCTTTCGCACTGGGCCGATTTGAAGATGTGGCTTATTTCGAGCCTTTCTATTTGAAAGAATTTGTAGCTTCAAAACCGAAAAAACTTTTGTAAATGATATATAATACCCAACGCAAGAAATTACCGATGCCGGAGTACGGGCGCGGCATTCAGGAAATGGTGGATTATGCGCTCACATTGGAAAACCGTGAGGAGCGTCAACGTTGTGCCCGCACGATAGTCTCGATAATGGGAAATATGTTTCCGCATTTGCGTGATGTACCGGATTTCAAGCATAAATTGTGGGATCATTTGGCTATCATGGCCGATTATAAGTTGGATATTGATTATCCGTACGAAGTGACGCCCAGAAAAGTAGGAGGGGACGGTAAGCCGTCTCCTATGGCTTATCCGATGAAAAAGATCCGTTATCGTCATTACGGGGCTTTGTTGGAAGCGTTGATACGCAAATTGGCCGAGATGCCGGAGGGTGTGGAACGGGAAGAACTGACGATGTTGGTAGCCGGGCAGATGAAACGGAGTTTGGGAAATTGGAACAAGGATGCCATGGACGATGACAAGGTGGCTCTGGATTTGGACCATTATACGCATGGTTCCGTGCATTTGGACAAAGAACGGTTCCATCTATTCTTCGACCAATACGATAAGGTCCAACCGGGGCGTGCTCCTGTGGCCTATCGCAATGTTGGGCGGAAGAACAAACGGAAAAATTAAGCGGCGGTTCTGTTTGTATGGCTTCATTTATCATAGAGGGCGGTCGTCGTTTGACCGGAGAGATTGTACCCCAAGGCGCGAAGAACGAAGCCTTGCAGGTGATTTGTGCGACATTGCTTACTTCAGAACCGGTACGTATCAAAAACATACCCGACATCTCGGATGTGAACAACCAAATCCGATTGTTGGAAGATGTAGGTGTGAAAGTCACGCGGAATACTCCGGGCGACTTTACTTTCCAGGCCGACGAGGTGAACATGGAATATGTGCAGAGCGATGAGTTCCTGGCGCGTTGTACCAAACTGCGGGGAAGCGTGATGCTTATCGGGCCGATGATAGCCCGTTTCGGCCGTGCCATGGTGGCTAAACCGGGGGGAGACAAAATAGGACGCCGTCGGTTGGACACACATTTCCTCGGAATCCAGAAACTGGGGGCCAAGTTTGATTACGACATCCGCCGGGGCGTGTACGACATTCATGCCGGGCGCTTGTGTGGTACGTATATGTTGCTCGACGAAGCCTCGGTCACGGGTACGGCCAATATCATTATGGCTTCGGTGTTGGCTACGGGTACGACAACGATATATAATGCCGCGTGCGAACCTTATATCCAGCAACTTTGTCATTTGCTCAACCGTATGGGGGCGAACATCAGCGGAATAGCTTCCAACCTGCTCACCATCGTAGGAGTGGATGCGCTTCATGGTGCCGCACATACGGTTTTGCCGGACATGATAGAGGTGGGCAGCTTCATTGGCATGGCGGCCATGGTGGGCGACGGTATCGGCATCAAGAATGTGTCGTATGATAATTTAGGCATCATTCCTTATACTTTTAGCCGTCTGGGCGTGCAAGTGCTTCGTCATGGAGATGATTTGTTCATCCCGAGGCATGACCATTATGAGATTGATTCTTTCTTGGACGGTTCGTTCATGACTTTGAGCGACGCACCGTGGCCGGGACTGACCCCGGATTTGTTGAGTGTGTTGCTCGTGGTGGCTACACAAGCCAAAGGTACGGTGTTGATTCACCAGAAGATGTTCGAGAGCCGCTTGTTCTTTGTGGACAAGTTGATTGACATGGGTGCACAGATTATCCTTTGTGACCCGCATCGGGCCGTGGTGGTCGGGCACGACCATCAAATCCGTTTGCGTGGCGGACGCATGACGTCGCCTGACATACGTGCCGGAATTGCCCTATTGATAGCCGCCATGAGTGCAGACGGGACGAGCCGTATCAGCAATATCGAACAGATTGACCGGGGATACGAGAATATCGAATCGCGTCTGGCGGCATTGGGAGCTTGCATCAAACGTGTGGAAGAATGATAGGTGAAGACGAAGTATATAAAATAGGTATGTTGACCAAGACACACGGGGTGTCGGGGGAATTGAACATGGCCTTTACGGACGATGTGTTCGACCGTGTGGAAGCGGAGTATGTGGTATGCCGTATGGACGGGATACTGGTGCCTTTCTTTATGGAAGAATACCGCTTTCGGAGCGATACGACGGTCTTGATGAAATTCGAAGGGGTGGATACGGAGGAGCAGGCACGCCGCATGGTCGGCGTGGAGGTTTATTTCCCGAAGGCCCTGACGGAAGAGGTACATGAGGGAGAATATACGTGGAGTTACTTCACTGGTTTCACAGTTGTGGACACGGTTCATGGTGAATTGGGACAGGTGGAAGCGGTAGACGAATCTACGTTGAATATCCTTTTTGAAGTCGCTACCCCTTCCGGCGGGAAGATTTTGCTTCCGGCCGGTGAAGATTTGGTGGATGATATCGACCATAAAAACCGTAAGATTTACATGACTTTGCCCGATGGCCTTTTGGCTTTGGGTGAATGAGAATAATACCTTGGATGAATACGAACGAGAAAAAAAAGATTGCGATATTAGGTTCCACGGGATCTATCGGGACGCAGGCCTTGCAAGTCATCGAGGAACATTCCGATTTGTATGAGGCGTATGTACTGACGGCAAACAACCGGGTGGAGCTGTTGATAGAACAGGCACGCCGTTTCATGCCCGAAGCGGTAGTCATTGCCAATGAGGACAAGTATGAGGTGCTGCGAGATGCGTTGGCCGACTTGCCCGTTAAAGTGTATGCCGGGGCGGATGCGCTTTGCCAGATTGTGCAGGAAAGACCGGTGGACGTGGTGCTGACGGCCATGGTGGGATTTGCAGGATTGAAGCCGACCATCAGTGCCATAAAGGCCGGTAAGGCCATAGCTTTAGCCAATAAGGAAACATTGGTCGTGGCCGGAGAATTGATTAACCGTCTGGCAAATGATTACCATGCAGACATCATTCCGGTGGATTCGGAACATTCCGCCATTTTCCAATGTCTGGCTGGTGAGGTAAGCCCTGTGGAGAAGATTATCCTTACAGCTTCGGGCGGTCCTTTCCGCACGTTTTCCCGTGAACAGTTGGCTATGGTGACCAAAGCCCAGGCTTTGAAACATCCGAATTGGTCGATGGGGGCGAAAATTACCATCGACTCCGCGTCGATGATGAACAAGGGCTTTGAAGTGATAGAGGCCAAATGGTTGTTTGGCGTCGAGCCGGGACAGATACAGGTGGTGGTACATCCACAGTCTATCGTGCACAGTGCCGTGCAGTTTGCCGACGGGGCGGTCAAGGCTCAGTTGGGAGTGCCGGACATGCGTGTGCCCATACAATATGCTTTCTCTTATCCGTTGCGTTTGCAGAGTTCATTCGAAAGGTTGGACTTGTTCCGGATAGGTACGCTTACTTTCGAGGAGCCGGACACCTGTCGTTTCCGGAATCTGGCTTTGGCGTATGAAGCCTTGTACGAGGGTGGGAACATGCCTTGCATTGTCAATGCGGCTAACGAAGTTGTCAACCGTGCCTTTTTGGAGGATCGTATCGGTTTCTTGCAGATGAGCGATGTGATAGCCAATACGATGCGGGAAGCTTCTTTCATAAAGGAACCCACGTACGAGGATTATTTGCAGACAGATGCCGAGGCACGCCGGATTGCGGCAGAGTACGTCGGGGCATGTTAAACAAAAACAAAACAAACACAATATTACATGGATGCAACATTGATTAAAGCCCTCCAGTTGGTGCTCTCGCTTTCGATTCTCGTAGTGCTTCACGAGGGGGGACATTTCTTTTTCTCCAAACTCTTCCGCGTGAAAGTGGAGAAGTTTTTTCTTTTTTTCGATCCTTATTTCCACTTATTTAGTACGAAAGACAAATGGTTTACCCGTTTGTTTCCCAAGTGCAAGGACAATGAGACCGAGTACGGTGTCGGTTGGCTTCCCTTTGGAGGCTATGTGAAGATTGCCGGCATGATAGACGAAAGCATGGACACCGAGCAGATGAAAAAACCGGTGCAGCCGTGGGAGTTCCGTGCCAAACCGGCGTGGCAACGCCTGCTCATTATGATTGGAGGCGTAGTAGTCAATTTCCTTTTGGCTTTGTTCATTTACACCATGATTCTTTTCCATTGGGGCGAACAGTATGTTCCGGCCAAGGATATGACGATGGGATATCAGTTCAACGAACAAGCGGAACGGTTAGGTTTCCGTGACGGGGATGTCTTGTTGGCGGTGGACGGTGAAGAAATCCGGAAATGGGACGGTTCCGTTTACCGTGCCGTATCGGAAGCCCGTGAAGTGACTGTGTTGCGTGGGGGCAAGGAAGCAAACTTGACAATGCCGGAAGATATGAACATGTTGGAGATGCTCAAGTCCAATCCGCCGTTCATGGTTCCTTTCATTCCCTCGGTCATAGATTCTGTTCTTCCTTCCTCTCCGGTGTATGAAGCCGGAATCCGTAGTGGTGACCGCATCGTGGCGATGGATGGGAAGCCGGTGGCTACGTGGAGCGACTTTGACGAAATTATGAGAGCACGCATGGAACCTTTGATGGCCGAAAGCCCGTCCCATGAGGATAGCGTGCGTCTCAGTCGCCTGTCTGTGGTTTACCAGTCGAAAGATGGCACTCGTACGGATACCGTTACATTGGAACTTGGGGCGGATTACAAATTAGGATTGTTGAAACAAACCCTTTCGGCATATTATAAACCAATAAAGGTTGACTATGGTTTCTGGGCCAGTATTCCGGCCGGTGTTTCCCATGGGATAGATGTACTTTCCGGATATGTAAGCGACTTGAAGTACTTATTTACGGCCGACGGAGCGAAAAGTGTGGGCAGTTTCATCACTATCGGGAGCATTTTCCCTGCTACGTGGGACTGGCTGACGTTTTGGGAAACCACAGCTTTCCTGAGCCTGATGCTGGCCTTCATGAACATCCTGCCCATTCCGGCGTTGGACGGTGGTCACGTGCTGTTCCTCGTTGCCGAGATGATTCTTCGCCGCCCGCCTAGCGACAAGTTCCTCGAACGTGCCCAAGTGGTAGGTATGGCTTTGATCATGGGTCTTATGGTGTTGGCTTGTTATAATGATATTGTGAGGTTCTTATTGTAACATCTTTGTCGTATCTGATACAACGTTCCGGTAAATTCTTGATTTAGGTCAAGAATTTACCGGAATTCATTTCTAAATGATTATTCATCCTTGCGGGATAAACGTCCTGTTTGTATCTTTGTATCACGAAAAAGAGATTAATAGGTAATTGTTTTAAGGTAAAGATACGCGTTAGGTTACGGTTTGTTTAAGGTAAAAAGATTATTTTTTCAGATGGATACATATATATGGCACGTGTTGTTTGCTTGTCTGGTGGCGGCTGCGCTTTGCATAGGCACGTTGGTGGTGACGGTCAGGCACGGACATTTATAATGATAAGATGGAGAGAAAGAAGATGGAAAGAGAAATGCCGAAAGATCCGATGATGTTGATGAGTTTCATCAATATGAAGTTGCGTGATTTTTATCCGACGCTCGATGCTTTATGCGATGATATGGACGTGGACCGTCAGGAATTGGAAGGCAAGATGGCCGAAGCCGGTTTGGAATATAATGCGGCAGCCAATAAGTTCTGGTAACACACAAACACAATCAATTATAGTAGACGTCCCCTTCTTGCCGCAACGGCTATGAAGGGGACGTTGTTTCCTTATGATGTAAAAAGTGGGTAGTGGCTCAATCTTGTTCCTTATTGCCCGTGTCTCGCTTGTTCTCAAGCATGTCCACTTCAATCTTGCGCAGATAAAATTTGACTTTGGCTCCCAGTTCGTCAAAACGTTGTTTGAGATGGAATACTTCCGTGCGTTGCCGGTAATATTCGGCATTATTTCCCCGTCGTTTTTCTGTTTCCAGTTTTTTCAGTATTTCCTGTTCTGCCATCAAGGTGCTGTCCATTATGGCCAACGTATCTTGTGCCGCAAGGAGTTCGATGCTGTCCATTACGATAATGCCGGTGGCGCGGGCTTTAAAGGCCGTAGGGAAAGTTTCACGCATGGCCAGAATACTGTCTTTGGCAGCTACGTAGTTTCCTTCTGTCATTAAGGTACGCGCGGCATCGATCATACGGCCTGCGTATTCTTCTTCCTTATCTTCTTGGCCTGTACAGGAACAGGCGATAACAGGAAGCAATAAGGTGTATAATGCTTTTCTCATAGGCTTTTTGTCACAGAGTTCGTTTTACAAAAGTACCATTTTTTGAGGGAATAATTCAAACCGATGCGCAAAAAATCGTATTTTTGCAATTATTTTATGGTATTTTTGAAGAATGAGGAATTTGACGAAGGAAGATTTGCGACATTTGTTGGACAAAAAGATATTCCATCAAATATCGGAAGTGGCTGATGAGCAGGGTGTGGAATGCTATGTCGTAGGCGGTTATGTGCGTGATCTTTTTCTGGAGCGTCCTTCGCAGGACATCGATGTCGTGACGGTGGGGAGCGGCATAGCTTTGGCAAAGGCCCTGGCCGGCAGGTTAGGGCGAGGTGCACGCCTGAGTGTGTTCAGCAATTTCGGTACGGCACAAGTCAAGTTCCGGGGGATGGAGGTGGAGTTCGTGGGAGCACGGAAGGAGAGTTACAGCCATGACTCGCGCAAGCCGGTGGTGGAAGACGGGACGTTGGAAGACGACCAGAACCGCCGTGATTTCACGATTAACGCGTTGGCCGTATGTTTGAACCGTGAACGGTTCGGGGAACTGGTCGACCCGTTCGACGGCGTGTGGGACATGGAAGACCGCCTCATCCGTACGCCGCTCGACCCCGACATCACTTTCAGCGACGACCCGCTGCGCATGATGCGTTGTGTGCGTTTTGCCACCCAACTGAATTTTTATATAGACGAAGAGACGTTCGAGGCACTGGAACGGAACCGGGAACGGATAAAGATTGTCTCCCGCGAGCGTATTGCCGATGAATTGAACAAGATAATGATGACCCCTACGCCTTCGAAGGGTTTCGTGGAGTTGGCCCGGTGCGGCTTGTTGCCTCTCATTTTTCCTGAGTTGGCAGCTATGGAGGGGGTGGAAAAGGTAAAAGGACGTGCGCATAAGGACAATTTCTACCACACGCTTGAAGTGCTCGATAATATTTGCCGGCACACGGATAATTTGTGGTTGCGTTGGGCGGCCCTCTTGCACGACATCGGCAAACCGCGTACGAAACGTTTTGACCCTGTGGCGGGGTGGACTTTCCACAACCATAACTTTATCGGTTCCAAGATGGTGCCGGACATTTTCCGGAAGATGAAGCTGCCGATGAACGAGAAGATGAAATATGTGCAAAAGATGGTGGAGCTGCACATGCGCCCCATTGTCATTGCCGATGAGGAAGTGACAGATTCTGCCGTGCGTCGCTTGTTGTTCGAAGCCGGTGATGACATCGAGGACTTGATGACACTTTGCGAGGCTGATATTACCTCGAAGAACGCCCAACGTAAACAACGTTTCTTAGACAATTTCAAATTGGTACGCCGCAAGTTGGTGGATTTGGAGGAGCGCGATCGCGTGCGCAACTTCCAGCCTCCGGTTTCGGGAGAGGAGATTATGGCGGTGTTCGGACTGCCTCCTTGCCGTGAAGTCGGTAGCCTGAAGAGTGCAATTAAGGATGCGATTCTCGACGGTGTGGTGCCGAACGAGCACGATGCGGCATACGAGTTCATGCTCCGTCGGGCGGTAAAGATGGGACTTAAACCGGTTGGCACTTCAGAAATAGGAGGAGCACCTTCTGCATCGGTAAAGGAAGAAGTTTGACAGCCGGAGGAGACTGTGGCTTCTTTTGCCATGGGTGGCCGCTTTCTTTTTAATTAACTGTGATACAGTTGGGTAGATAGTTAGTTCTCGAACGGAAGAGAATGACGTTTCGTTCTGCGCCAAACGAAAAATCAATCTCAGCCAAACGATTTCTCATTCTCAGCCGAATGAAATTCCGTTCTCAGGAGATTTTCATTTGGGGCGGAGGGACGATGAAAATCATATACATGTGAAACAAAGTTCTTGGACGGGAAACCAACAATGCGGCGGAGCCGGATGCTTTCCTGCCCCGCCGTATCGTTGGTAGGTTGAGGGCTTATCTTGTCAGCGAGAACCGCAGGCTGAACCCGAAATCCTGCGTGATGGTGGGATAAGCGTTGGACGAGAGCAACGGTTGGTTGCGTTGGCGGTCGTAGTAGAGGCTCAATGTGACGTAACGGCTCATCGTGTAGTCCGCACTGAACGAGGCTTTGATGGCTTTGTTGCCGCTTGTAGCTTCCGACAGCGAAGTCTGTATGTTGCGCGTAATGGCATCTTGGTTGCGGAACGAGAAGTCGAAACGCAGGTTCAGGTCGTGGCTGATGACTCGGCTGTTTTTTGCCGAAGTCCCGCTCTTGCGGGTATTGTTCCGGTTGTTGGCCGCGTTCGTTTGTTTGTTGTTGCTTCCCCTCCCGGCTTTCTTGCGTCGGCCTCCAAAGAGGGACGAGAACTTGAAATCATTGATTTTATAGCCCCATCCGATGACGAAGTCGTTGCTGCACGCCTCATTCAACTGCGCTGCGGTCATACTCAGGGTGAGTACGCGTGTCTTGCGGTATTCCACCTTGAAAGTCATGTTGTTGTTCAACGTCATGTCCAATCCGGCCAAAGGCGAGAAGGCTTCGTTGATGGATACGGAACTGATGTCGTACATGCTGCTTGGGATGATGGCATTGTCCGTGGTGTTTTGTATGAATCCTAAGTCGCCCATGTACTCCATCCAACTGCTGTACGTATTGTAAGCCCCCACGGAGTAGATGCTCTTGTAAGAGTGGTTCAGGGTTACGCTCTTGAAATGGTCCCGTATCCAAGGCAGGTAGGCCAGGCCTTTGTAGGATACGGTCCAGTTGGGCAGCATGCGTGCCAGGCTCGGGAAAATGTCCAACGGGGAGTTGATGTCACCTCCCCCGGTGTAAGCGGCCAGGAAAGCCGGTATCATTACGTCGGACGAATACTTGTCTACCGTACCGTTGGCAGGGTCGAACTTGCCCTGTAACCCGGTGGCAGCCGGATAGGTGGCATTGGCGTAGCGGGCTTCCACACGGCTTTGGAACGTGTTGAGGTATTGTTGGAAACGGGCGAATGTCTTGCTGCTGTATCCGTTTCCGGCATCGCCCCGGCTTTCGAAGGCCGATTTGATGGAAATGGTGGTCATCGTGAAGCTGCCGCTTTGCGTGGTGGGCATGCCCGCATACATATATTGTATGCTCTTGTTGCTGTTCACCGTACGGCTGGCGTTCAAGTCAATCTTCAAGTCCGGGATAGGTTCCAACGTGGCTTTAATCTGGAGATCCTCCATGGCGTTGGTGGTGGCCGGCGTGCTGATGCTGTCATTGTTGAGCAGCCAGCCCCGTTCGTTGGCCTTGTCGATATAGCTTTCGCCAGTGAAACCGAAGGCAAAGTCCAATCCCGGTTGCATGCCGCCGCCCGTGCGTTGCCCGAGCATGTCGCCCACGTTGGGCAGGAACCCGGGTAAGGACATGGCAAACGTGTTACGGTAGCTGACACTGACGTTGCGCACCATCATCAGGAAGCGTGTAGCTCCTTGTAAGTAGGGGTACCAGGGCTTTTCCCTGGCCGGTGTCTTGGCTATGACGTTGACACGCAGTTTTACGGAGTCCATGTTCAGGATGCGAATCTTGTTCTTGTCCAGTTTCTTGAACTTGATCGGGTAGCGGTGTCCGGCAGCGGTTACGGCGGTGACGCGTATGCGGCGGCTTTTTTGGTTGTGCGCCAGTTCCACGGTCGTGTCGGGCTTCAGGGTGATTTCACCGGCGAATCCCTTGAACTTCGGGTTTTTCACCTTGGCGTTGGCCGTGCCTTTGGCATTGTCTGCCGGTTTGCTGCCCGGTTTGTCCTTCCCGTCTTTGTTTTGCCCGTCTTTTCCCTTGGCGGCAGCTTCCTTCTCTTTTTCTTTTTGTGCCTTGGCCTTCTCCCGTTCACGGTTGCTTTTGTCCTTGGCTTTCTTTCGTTCGCTAGCCGAGAATTTCTTGTTGACCTCTTTCAGGAAAGAAGAGAAATTATACAGCGTTTCCAGGTTGAAGCGCCCGTTTATCGTAGCCGAACGTTGGTTGTTGATGGTGTTGCCGTAGGAAGTCCCGTCTTCCAGTTCCATGCCGCGTTCCCAGGAATAGTTGGCCGTGTAGTTCCCGTCAAGCGAAATCCACGAGAAGCACGGGATTTTCTCCAAAGGCACTTTGTAGGAGGCCGTAAAGTCCTGTTGGTAGTCAAGCGGCGTACCGAAACCCTTGATGCTGTGCCATACGGAATCTTTCCATGCGTGGTATTGGTCGGCGTAGAGGTCCTTGTTGACCGGAACGTTCGGTTCTTCGATTTCCGCATGGGTGGCGGAATTGAACGAGAAATGAAGGTTTTTGGTCAAATCCCATTTCAGGCTGAAATCACGGTTCCACAGGAATTCTTTGGAGAAGGAGAGAGGGAGCGACGTTGGGTCTTCCAGATTCTCGATGTCCCGTTCCTGGTACTCGTAATAGTTGCGCAGGATGTTCGTGTTGAAGCTGATGTTTTGCGGCAAGTAGTTAAAGTTCTGGTCGCGGATGATGTCCCACCATTTGCTCTTGCTTTTAATCATCTTCTTGAACGGCTCGAAAGGCTTGTATTCGGGAGAATAGTTGTAGTTGAACGCTCCGTTCCAGTTCTTTTCCGTTTCCCAAGCCGTGGTTTCGCCCGTTTTGTTAGACTCGCTGTGCGAATAGCTGAACGAGAAGTTGGCAGGGTCGTAGGGCATGGGGTGTTTGGGCGTGGCGATGTTGAATTTCACGTTGCTCAGGCTGAAGTTCTTGTTCGTGGTTTCCGTGGTAGTCAGGCTTCGCAGCGAGTCCTTTTCGTGTTCCGTGGTGCAAGCGTCGAGGGCGTCTTCCAACAACATGTCCGTGTCGAGCGGATTGTATTTCGGTTTGACGACCTCTTTGTTGAACGAATAGTAAATGGGAGCCGTGAAGCGTACTTTCTCCGGCAGCAGCTTGCCCAGTTCAAAACTGGTCGTGATGCTGTAATTGTACATGTCCTCCTGGTTGCGTTCGCTCACTTTGTCTTCTATGCCTCCGAATCCGGCAGTTTCCATGTGCCCGGTCAGGTTGACGGAGCCGAGGTCGGAGAATTGGACGTTCAAGGAGCCTTGTGCTGCCCATCCGCCGTCGTTGCTGTATTCCTGCAGGCGAAGCTCGTTGGCCCATACTTCCACCGACTTGGTTTCGCGGGCATTGTTGCGCACGCCTATCATGATGGTCTTCACTTCTCCCAAGGTAGGGTTACCCATGACGCTTACCTTGTTGTTCGGCCTGTTGTCGTCGTAGACGGAGAAGAGTGTGGTCAGGTTGGTGTTGCCGAGGCTCTTTTCGCGGTTGCGTGCCTGTTTTACTTTGGTAAACACCGAGAGGTCGATGTCCAACATGTTCTCTTCGGGCCACACGGCACGGCACTGGTCGGCGGAGTAAGTGTCGTACCGTCCGGCAGCCGTCAGCTTCAAGGGAATTTCGTATTCGTAGAAATTGTTCTTGTAGTCCGAACCGAGGCGGATAAAGACACTGGTCTGGTTGTCTTCCGTTTCGGTTACGTTCTCGGCCAACGCGTTAGCATGTACGAACATTTGGAGGTGTTTATACTGGCGCATGTCCAAGTTGGTATTCTTGTACACGGCACGGGCGTCTCCTGTGGCCAAGTTGCGGACCGTCAGCAAGAGGGCCTGTTCGTTGTCTTCTGCCAGTTGGCTTTGTGAGGGATCCACTACGCGGCTGATGCCCGGAGGGAGTACGTAGTTCACCGGTGTCTTGTCGTTGTTTTCTTCAATGTTGACGGCCGATATTTCCAAGCTTCCGGTCGTGGAGGGCATTTCTCCTGCATAAAGGGCCTGTTCGTAGGAACGCCATTCGGCTTTCACCAGGTCCAACGTGGCGAAACGCAGGATGACGGGCTGTTCGAAACCGGTCAGGAACATGCGCATGAACCGTATGCTCGTAAAGTCGTTGATGTTGCCCACTTTCTTTTGGTATTCGGTAAGCGGTACGCGGAACTGGTACCAGTTCACCTCTTCCGTGTTGCCGTTGCGGAGCTTGACGCTCGCCGTGCGTTTGTCCACGATATAGTTTTGTCCCACGACGAAGCTCTCCGGACGGATGCTGATTTTGTATTGGTAATATTTCTCGTACTCGTTCAACGTGTAGTCCTGGTTGATGTCTTCCACGTCGGGCGTGGTCTTGTATGAAGTGTCATACGATTCGTTCGCATTTTCGTTCGACCGCGAGTTGCCTTCCGGCAGGTTGATGTACTTGTAACGGTCGAGGATGCTGCGTTGTTGGGCATCGTAGTCCGACCCCCGGAAGTAATGGTAATCGTCTCCGGCCGGGTCGTTCATCAGCGAATCGTACACTTGCGGGCTTACTTTCCCTTGTACGGCCATGAGGAACTCGCGGTAGGCACCGAACGTGCGTTCTTCTTCGCTGTTGAGTCCGTTCAACCCGATGTCCTGCCGCTCGCGCGCTCCGGACTCGTTGTTGAAGGCGTAGACCACGCTGGTGGTGTTGGGCACGCGTCCCCACGCTGTTTCCGTATAGTAACTGGAGTTCCCGTCGATGGGCATTCCGCTTTCGAAGAATTTCTTCCCGTCGTGGAGGATGTCCTCGCTCACTTCGCCTAAGTTCAGATAGAAGTCCCCCCCGTAATCGCCGCCCTTGTCACGGGTGTAGATGAACGGGTCGAGCAACCAGAATTCCACGTATTCGATGTTGGCCGTCTCGAAATCGTTGGTATCCAATTTACGCATCATGCCGCCCCAACGGGTTTTGGGGTTGGTGAGCCGTCCGTTGTAGTCCAGATTCGGATCTAAGTTGTAGGCTCCCCGTTCGGTAGGGTAGAATGCGAGGTTCATGACCGGGAGCGAAGCAGCCGAGTTGTAACTGGTCTGCGTCTTGTTGGGATAGAGTTCCCGTTCGTACACTTCGCGCACATAGTGGTTGGAAAGTTGGTTCAAGTCGCTCTTGATATGGGCGGGCGTGAGCGAGGAGCTTTGGCGCGTGAAAAGCGGATCCACGGTGTACCAACTCAGCAGGGCGCGGTTGTATCCTCCGCGCACGTCATTGACGAGCTTACTTTCTTCAAAGTCGGAGGGCACGCTGGAAATCATCCAGTTGGTGGGCTGCATCACGCTGATGCCGTTTTTCGTGTTCTCGAAGTCATCGATGTAGGAAGCCGACCCCTGTATCTTCTTGTTTTGCCCGGCAATGAGTTGGGCGAACTCCCCGGTAAAGCTGATTTGCGAAGGCTCTGTCACATCGATGAGCGGTATTTTGTCTATCAGGTTGGTCAGCCATTGGCTTTCTTTTTTCCACGAGAGGTTGACACCCCACAGGGTGTTTTTCAAAGGTTCTTCTCCCATGTTTACTTTTGTGGTGAGCGGCTGTTCGTTCAGGAACATGAACGTCCCACCGAAAGTGAAGTCCTTGCTCACGTCGTATTGCAAGTTGAATCCTACGAGCGTTTTGCGCTGCATGCCGTAGTTGTCGTTGCTTTCAAAGTCCACGCTCACGTTCGTACCTGCGTCGATGATGCTTTGGTTGATGATGGTCACCACGCCCATGGAGTAATCCACCGTGTAGTCTTGGTTCTCCACCAACGTTACCCCGCCGGCCGTGACGGTCACGGAGCCTTGTGGCACGTTCATGGCTCCGAGGCTGATTTCGGCACCGTTGTTTCCCTTGTACTCTCCGGAGAGCAGGAATTTGTTCTTTTCCGCTATCTGCTTGGCCATGGTCTTGGTGGAGTCGTACAATGCGTCGAAACAATACTTCTCGGCCAAGGCCTCATCGTTCAAATATTTACGCAGGTGGCTTCCGAAAGGTTCGGTCACGGGGAAATAGATGCGCCCTTTGTTGATGGTGTATCCCTCCACGTAGTCGAACTGTCCGTTGGGGTTCGGACGGTTGTTGGCATCCAAGCGGTCTAAGTTCATTACTCTTAAAAGTTTGGTGCTTTTGAACTTGGCTTCGGGAATGTAGGACACGTACACCCCGGCGGAGTCGCTTTGGTATTGGATGTCCAGCTTGAACTTCTCCTTTTGCGTGCTTGTGGCTCCCAAGCTGTACACGTTTTTCATCATCAAGTCCCAGTTGCCCATCTGCGGTGTGTTCGAGGTGTTCTTCAGGGCCTTGACGAACAAGGCTTGGGTATTGTCGGTCAGGTCGGCCGAGAATTCGCCCACTTGGTAGGTTGTGCCGTTATAAGTGTATTCGAAGGCTACGGCCAGGACTTCGTCCGGTTGCAGGGTAAAGTTGAGCGACACGTAGCCCAATGAATTGTTTACGGTGTATTCCGAAGAAGACAACAGGCGTGCGCTTTGCAGCTTTTCATAGTCCACGCTGCCTTCAAAGCCCGCGATGGCGTCCAAGTCGCTCGATGTCTGGCTGATGTCGCGTGCGGCGGCATGCTGCGTGGTCATGGTCGAATAGAGGGTGTTGGCGGCATTGGCGGCCACTTGCACGTTGCCTTTGCTCCAAATCGGGTTGGAGATATGGTCATGTTCGCCCAGGTCGGTGAAGGCCACGATGTTACGGTTGCTTTCATAGCTTCCCGATTTGTTCGTCACCCAAAGTTCGATGCGTTTGATGGTCACGCCGGACATGACGGTGGGCAGTTTGCTCATGTTCTGGTCATAATGTTCACGGAAGAAGTGGGCGAGGAAAAAATGCCGGTTCTCTTCGTATTCCGTGGCCGAGAACTCATAATTGTGCGTTTGTGTGCCGCCCTTGGACGACACGCTTTTCGAGGCCGATTTCTTTTGGGAAACGACCGTTTGCAGTTTCAGTTTGCCGAATTGCAGGTCAGCCCGCAGGCCGAACAGCGAGGAAGCGCCTTTGATGAGCGAGGAATTGGTGGGAAGCGAGACGTTACCCCCTTCTATCAACTTGATGATTTCGTCTTCCTTGCCTTCGTAGCGCAGTTTCATGCTTTGTGCGTCGAAGTCGAACGTGGCATCGGTGTTGTAGTTCAGGTTCATGTTGATTTTGTCGCCCACGCTGCCGTTCATGCTCATGTTGATTTTCTCTTCGAAATCGAATCCGAAGGTTTTCCGGCGGTTTTCCGATAGGCTTGGGTTATCTGTCTTCTTCAGGTTGCCCCCGATTTTCAGTTCGGCGGAACCTTGGGTCTTGATGCGTACGCCGCCGGGGCCG
The DNA here is from genome assembly GCF_900683745.1 of Paraprevotella xylaniphila YIT 11841. Lineage (NCBI taxonomy): Bacteria > Pseudomonadati > Bacteroidota > Bacteroidia > Bacteroidales > Prevotellaceae > Paraprevotella > Paraprevotella xylaniphila. The sequence continues at coordinate 1,878,012 of NZ_LR215980.1, read as the reverse complement.
AATATTTTCTCAGCCGGTCCCAGGTCGAATTGCATGTCCGTGAAGTCGAATTTGTTTTTGCCCTCGTTTTCGAAAGCTTCGCTGTTCTTTTGCCGGTAGTAGTTCTGTAAGGACTTTTTTAGGCTCCATTCCTGATATTCTTCCGGCGACATCAGGAGAGGGGCGTTCAGGTAACTGTCGCCCACTTTGGTACCGATGGTGTAATTGCCTGTCGCCGGGTCGTAAACGGTATCTGTTTTCAGGTTGTCCGGGTCTTTCAGGTCGAGGCTCCGTTTTTTCAGGTCGTCTTCGTCGCGGGGCACCGTCCGCTTCACGCTGAAACGTGGCCGGATGGTGTCCGGTTCGGCCGGAGCCGGGGTCTCGTTCCGGGGTATATGCAAGAAAGCGGCACCTCCCATGTCCGCCAGTGCGTTGGCACTGATGGCCAAAAGGATGAGGTAGAGCCACTTTTGTAGGTTTCTTTTCATGCTGTTCCGTTGGGCTATGAAGCTTTCGGCTTCCTATAATCTTTTGAGGGCAAGTTTGATGACACGCTCCACGGCGGCTTCCGGTTCTTCTTTCAGGATGGCCAATGCGACCTTTTGCGAGGGGGCGGGCGGGAAGCCCAACATGGTGAGGGCGGCCACGGCCTCTTCCAGTATTTCGGAATGTCCGGTTGCCATGGTCGCGGAAATGCCGGGGGAGGCTGTCCCTTCGATTTCCACCGATGCGATTTTGTCTTTCAGGTCCACGATGATGCGTTGGGCGGTTTTCAGCCCGATGCCTTTCACGGTTTTGAGCAACTTGTCGTTGCCGGAACTGATGACGTTGACCAATTCTGCCGGTGTGAGGGCGGAAAGAATCATGCGTGCCGTATTGCCCCCGATGCCCGATACGCTGATGAGCAGTAGGAAGAGGGCACGTTCCTGGCGGGTGGAAAAACCGTAAAGCACGTAAGCGTCTTCGCGGATGGCTTCGTAAACATATAGTTTGGCTTCCTGCTTGCCTTGCAGGGCGGAAAATGTATTCAAAGAGATGTTGAGGCCGTATCCCACGCCGTGGCAATCCACGACGGCGGTGGCCGGAGTGAGTTCGGCAATCTGGCCCTTCACGTATTCTATCATGTCTTTTTTTGCTAAATATACTTTAAGAAAACGTGTCCGTCACCTCTTTTATTGTGCGCACGCGTTAATTTTTAATAGGGCATGTAGAAGAAATGTGAAATTTCAAGTACCGGGCCAACGGGCTGTCTATGGCACGCAATCCTTCGGCTATGCTTTGCGCGTTGAGTTGCGCACCTTTGAGCGAGGTGTGCGTGTGGTCGCGGTTATAATAAGCTTTGGCATTTTCCTGCCCTATCTGGTCGAGGGTATCGGCCGAGATGTTGTGCAGGTCCACGAACTCTACGGCGGTTTCGGCCACTACCTCCCGATACCATTTGCCGTAACTGTCGTTGCGGCGTTCTATCTTTCCGCCGGGCCATTCGTTGCGGGGGGTGAGGGAAACCAGGATAGGCGTGGCACCTTTTTCGCGTACGTCGTCGATGAATTTTTTCAGATACCATCCGAAGGAGTAAATGACTTCGTTGTAAACTTTATCTCCTTTATTGACCCGGTAAACGTGACTGGTGTCTTGTGCGCAGGCAATGACGCCTCGGGCCTTGCCACGGTCGATGTCACCGATGTCGTTATGGCCGAATTGTATCAACACAAAGTCGCCCGGTTGAAGGGCATTGTATACACGTTCCCAACGGTTCTCTTCTAAGTAAGTACGGGTGCTCCGACCGGCTTTAGCTTCGTTTGCCACGGTGATTTTGTCCGTATCGAAAATGGTTTCCGCCTGGCTGCCCCAACCCCACATGCCGTCCGGGTCTTTGTCCTCGTTCTTTACGGTGGAATCTCCCGTGATGAAGACCACGGGTTTGCCTTTCTCGCGTTTCACTTGTGCGGTGGGCGGTTCGAGGTTCGTCAGGCAAGCCTGCAAGGCTTTCAGCGTGGGGTGCGTGGAAGCGGCCACTCCTTCGGCGGCCGAACGGGCGTTCAGGCGTGCGCCGAACGCACTGGTGTGGATGCGGTCCCGATAGAAGTGGTAATCCACCTTCCATGCCGAGAACCGGTCGTATTTCGAGGCCGATATTTCGTTCAGGTCTACGAAGGGTATGCCTTGCTCTTCGGCCACTTGCCGCGCCCAAAGTCCGAAGGTCTCGTCCACGCGTACGATGTGCCCGGGGCGTTTCGTGTCCCATGCGTTGCGGGGCGTGAGCGAGAGCAGGATGGGGTGTGCGCCCAAGGCTTTGCATTCACGGACGAAGCGGCGCAAGTATTCGCCGTAGCTGTAGACGGTTTCTTTCTCGCCCGTCTCCTTGATGGTCACACAAAGCGAGTCCGTGGGGCTGATGCCGCGTATGGATGCCCGTGCCCGTCCGCTGTCGAACGGACCATTGTCGTTGTGCCCCAGTTCGATGATGACGTAGTCTCCCTTGCGGATGCCTTTCTTCACGTCCGGCCATAGTTTACGGTAGAACGTGCGGCTGCTCGTGCCGCCCAAGGCGTGGTTTTCCACGGTCAGCCTGTTTGCGTCGAAAAACTCGTGGGCATAATATCCCCAACCCCATTGTCCGTTGTCGCCGTTGCCTTTCGTGCCGGTACGCATCGTGGAGTTTCCCACGAGGAAGAGCACGGGGTGGTTGCCCTTCCGCGACGAACCGGGCACAGGGCGTGCCGTATTGGCCTTTTCCAGACTGTCGAGCGTGAGGTCCGTGACGTGGTTCACGTCCTCCATCGGGCGGAAGTTCTTGGAGTTTTGGGCGGTGGAACATAATCCGCATCCTATTAAAATGGCGGAAAGCATACAGGTCTTTTTCATGTCAGTCAGTGTTTCGATTGGTGTGGCAAAGATAATGTTTTGAACTGGAATCCTGTTCTTTCGATAGGGAAAAACTTTTGTTCCGAGAGTGAATCATCTTGCAAATTACGGTCTGAATGCCTTTTTATGCTTTTTTTCTTTGGGCACTTGCCATAAAATAAGTACATTTGCGAGATATGTTTTGCCATGAAAAGGAAACAAATCTTAATCTGTACGACAAAAATAAGTAAAGAACTATGAGTTTAAACATCATTGTACTTGCCAAGCAAGTTCCCGACACACGCAATGTCGGGCCGGATGCCATGACACCGGAAGGCACGGTAAACCGTTCTGCTTTGCCGGCTATCTTCAATCCTGAAGACTTGAATGCGTTGGAACAGGCTTTGAGGCTGAAAGATGCGAATCCGGGTTCTACCGTGACTGTCATCACCATGGGACCTCCCCGTGCAGCCGAAGTGATTCGCGAGAGTTTATACCGTGGAGCCGACGGTGGCTATTTGTTGACCGACCGTGCTTTTGCAGGTGCCGACACCCTGGCCACCAGTTATGCGCTGGCTGCTACAATTCAGAAATTGGGCATGCCCGATGTGATTTTGGGTGGTCGTCAAGCCATCGACGGCGATACGGCACAAGTGGGGCCGCAAGTGGCGCAGAAATTGGGCTTGCCTCAGGTGACCTACGTGGAAGAAATCCTGAAATGCACCGACGGGAAGATGACGGTGAAGCGTCATATCGACGGCGGTGTGGAGACTGTGGAGGCTCCGTTGCCCCTTGTGCTGACGGTGAACGGGAGTGCGGCTCCTTGCCGTCCGCGCAACGCCAAGTTGGTGATGAAATACAAGCGCGCCATGGTGCCGATGGAAAAGCCTGCGGAAGGGTTGGCCTACGCTGAAGAGTACGACAAGAAACCTTATCTGACTTTGGGACAGTTGAGTACGGCCGACGTGGATGCCGACTTGAAGCAGTGCGGGCTGAGCGGTTCGCCCACCAAGGTGAAGGCCGTGCAGAACATCGTGTTCAAGGCCAAGGAGAGCAAGGTGCTGACGGCTTCCGATGCCGACGTTGAGGGATTGATACAGGAATTATTGGCTAACCATACAATCGGATAAAGATGAACAACGTATTTGTATATTGCGAGCTTGAAGGCACTACGGTGGCCGAAGTAAGCCAGGAATTATTGACCAAAGGCCGTAAGTTAGCCAACACGCTCGGCGTGCAGCTCGAAGCTGTGGCCGCGGGGGCGGGCATTACGGGAAAGATAGAACCGCAGATATTGCCATACGGCGTAGATAAATTGCATATCTTCGACGCTCCGGGGTTGGCTCCTTACACGTCGTTGCCGCATACGGCCGTGTTGGTGAATCTGTTTAAAGAAGAGCAGCCGCAAATTTGCCTGATGGGGGCCGATGTCGTGGGGCGTGATTTGGGGCCGCGTGTGTCGTCCGCCCTTCATTCCGGGTTGACGGCAGACTGTACCTCATTGGAAATCGGTTCCCATGAGGATAAGAAAGCCGGAAAGAAGTATGAGAACCTGCTTTATCAGATTCGTCCGGCGTTCGGGGGTAACATCGTGGCTACGATCGTGAATCCGGAGAACCGTCCGCAGATGGCTACGGTGCGCAGCGGCGTGATGAAGGCGGAAGTGCTCGATCCTAATTATAAAGGAGAAGTGATTGTGCACGATGTGGCCAAGTATGTACCGGAAACGGAATACGTGGTGAAGGTCATCGACCGCCATGTGGAGAAGGCTAAAAACAATTTGAAAGGTGCGGCCATCGTCATTGCCGGAGGTTACGGCATGGGCAGCAAGGAAGGCTTCGGCATGCTCTATGAATTGGCGCACGAGCTTCATGCCGAAGTGGGTGGAAGCCGTGCGGCTGTGGATGCCGGGTTCTGCGACCACGACCTGCAAATCGGCCAGACCGGCGTGACGGTGCGCCCAAAAGTGTATATCGCTTGCGGCATTTCCGGGGCCATCCAACACATTGCGGGCATGAAGGAAAGCGGTATTATCATTTCCGTGAACAGCGACCCGAACGCCCCGATCAATGCCATTGCCGACTATGTCATTAACGGTACGGTGGAGGAAGTCGTGCCGAAGCTCATCAAGTATTACAAACAAAACAGCAAGTAAACAACATGGCTAATTACTATTCAGATATACCGGAACTCAAGTATCACTTAGAGAATCCGATGATGAAGCGCATTGTGGAATTGAAAGAGCGCGACTTCAGGGACAAGGACGAATTTGATTATGCGCCGGTGGACTATGCCGACGCGATGGATTCGTATAATAAGGTGTTGGACATCGTAGGCGACATCACGGCCAATGTGATTGCCCCGAATGCCGAAGGGGTAGACGAAGAAGGCCCGCACTGCCACGACGGCCGTGTGGATTATGCCAGTGGGACGGTGGAGAACCTGGACGCCATGGTCAAGGCCGGTATGAACGGCATGACGATGCCGCGCAAGTACAACGGGTTGAACTTCCCTATTACGCCGTACACGATGTGTGCCGAGGTAGTGGCTGCCGCCGATGCCGGTTTCGGAAACATCTGGTCGTTGCAGGACTGTATCGAAACCTTGTATGAATTTGGCGACGAAGACCAGCACAGCCGCTTCATCCCGCGTGTATGCGCCGGGGAAACGATGTCGATGGACCTGACCGAACCGGATGCCGGTTCCGACTTGCAGAGCGTCATGTTGAAGGCCACCTTCGACGAGGAGAACAACTGTTGGAGACTGAACGGTGTGAAGCGTTTCATCACGAACGGGGATGCCGACATCCATTTAGTGTTGGCGCGTTCGGAGGAAGGCACGAGGGATGGACGTGGGCTTTCCATGTTCATTTACGACAAGCGCGACGGCGGAGTGGACGTGCGCCGCATCGAGAACAAAATGGGTATCCACGGTTCGCCGACTTGCGAACTGGTGTATAAGAATGCGAAGGCTGAGTTATGCGGAAGCCGCAAGTTGGGTTTGATAAAGTATGTCATGGCATTGATGAACGGTGCACGCCTCGGCATTGCTGCACAGTCGGTAGGGTTGAGTCAGGCGGCCTACAACGAGGCTTTGGCATACGCGAAAGACCGTGAACAGTTCGGTAAGGCCATCATCAACTTCCCGGCCGTATATGACATGTTGGCCACGATGAAAGCTAAGTTGGACGCAGGTCGTGCATTGTTGTACCAGACTTCGCGTTATGTGGATATTTACAAGGCATTGGACGACATAGCCTGCGAACGCAAGCTGACGCCGGAAGAACGTGCCGAACAGAAGAAGTATGCCAAACTGGCCGACAGTTTTACGCCATTGGCCAAGGGTATGAATTCGGAATACGCCAACCAGAATGCTTACGACGGTATCCAGGTGCACGGAGGTTCCGGTTTCATGTTGGAATATGCTTGTCAGCGCATTTACCGCGACGCTCGTATCACTTCCATTTACGAGGGTACGACCCAGTTGCAGACTGTGGCGGCCATCCGTTACGTGACGAATGGGGCATACATCGCCACCATTCGTGATTTCGAGCAGCAGCCTGTGCTTCCGGAATACGAGGGCTACATGAACCGCGTGAAGGAGATGGCCAACAAGTTCGACGCTTGTACGAACGCCGTGAAAGAAGCAGGCAACCAAGAACTGCACGATTTCGTGGCCCGTCGTTTGATGGAGATGGCAGCCGATACCATCATGTGCCATTTGATGATGCAGGATGCCACGCGCCGTCCCGATTTGTTTGCCAAGAGCCTGAACGTGTATGTGAACTATGCCGAGGCCGAGGTGGAGAAGCATTTCAACTTTATCCGCAAGTTCACGGCAGAGCAATTGGATAGCTACCGCCAGGCGGCTGTGGAAACGTCGGCTGAATAATCCGGTACGATATATGATAATCATGAAGAGGAATACTTTCTGTGTAAAAAGAAGTATTCCTCTTTATTGTTAAAAATGGCTGTATCACAGGATGGTTGTGGCTTTTTTTATAATTTTACACCCAAATAAATCAAGTCGGTTTGCCAATAGGAAAAACAAAGTATGTCAGTTGGGAAGTGGGATAAGATATTTTTCCGGAGAAAAAAGGTGCATTCAGAGGGTGAAGAATGCACTGGAAGCAAGCGCTTGGAGGATTTCGAGAGGCAAATCGGACTTTTACTGCATAGCGACCGTTTCATAGCCCGAAGCGATTACCGTACTATTCATGAAAGATATGCAGAGCTGCATGTCAGTCTGTCCAATTTGGAAAAGATGGGGATGTTGGACGTGTATTGCGAAAAGAACCGTATAGACCCGAAGAAAATGGAGAGATTCCTTTGCCTGTATGAAGACTTGGGCAGTAAGGAGGGTTCCAAGGTCGTTGAAGCGCACAATGACGAATTTGTCAAGAGGCATTTGGCCAAAGACAAACTTTATCTTGATACGATACTTCGTAGGGTGGACCCTAATGTGAAGCTGGATGAGGAACAGCGACGGGTCGTATTGTCCGATGAAGACTACACGTTGGTTGTAGCCGGGGCCGGAGCCGGGAAGACAACGACCATGGCTGCGAAGGTGAAATACCTTGTGGAAAAAAGAGGGGTGAAACCGGAACAGATATTGGTCATTTCATATACGAATAAGGCGGTCGGGGAATTGCGCAGCAAAATCAATAAGGGTCTGAAGATAGATTGCCCGGTGACGACTTTCCATAAGACGGGCTATGCCATACTGCGAAAGAAAGACACCGAAAGGAAGACGGTAGTGGATGGTGGCTTTATGTGGCATGTGGTCAACAATTACTTGAAAGAAAACATATTGGAGTGTCCGGAGTTGGTGGATAAGCTGATATTGTTCTTCGGAAGTTATTTCGACGCACCGTATGAGGGCGACAATCTCAATGATTTCTTCAATTACATATCCAAAGCCGACTTTTCCACTTTGCGTGGCAATATGGATGAGTATGCGGAAAAGATTATAGACCAACGGACCGGCAAATGTGTCAGCATTGCCCACGAGACGTTAAGGTCGGTTCAGGAGGTCAGGATAGCGAATTTCCTGTTCATGAACGGCATTGACTATGTGTACGAGAAAATTTATCCTTATAATATGAGGTATTCGTACAAGCCATATACTCCGGATTTTACGATTACCCAAGGAGACAAGACGGTGTATATTGAACATTTCGGCATTACGGAAGATGGCCGGAACAGCAGATATACGGAAGAACAGTTGGCCCGGTATAAAAAAGAAATAGATGATAAAATCCGTTTGCACCGCAGGCACCATACGGATTTGGTTTATACTTATTCCGAATATGACGACGGGCGCGATTACCTTGACCATTTGCAGGAAATGCTCGTAGCCCAAGGGATTGAGTTCCACCCGAGAACTTCACGGGAAGTTTTCGACAGGTTGGTCAGCACGGAAGAGAACAAATATATCATAAAGTTGGTCAAGTTGGTTTGCACGTTCTTGCATGGCTTTAAGACCAACGGCTTCACGATAGAGCATTTCCACCAGTTTCAAAGCAAGTCCTCCAATGAGAGAAACAAGTTGTTTCTATCCATCTGCGAGCGGTGTTATTTAGAATACTCCAAGCGTCTGAAAGAAAAGCAGGCGGTAGATTTTGAAGACATGATAAACAGTTCGGCGAAAATGCTCCGCGAAAAGGAAATCCAAGGGGAGAGATTGGGGTTCAAATATATCATAGTTGATGAGTATCAGGATATTTCCCGTCAACGGTTTAATCTGACCTTGGAGTTGAGCAAACTCTGCGATGCAAAGATCGTGGCCGTGGGCGACGATTGGCAATCCATTTATGCCTATGCAGGTTCGGATATCACGCTGTTCACCCAATTCAAGGATTCCTTTGGGTACGGATTGGAACTGGGTATTACCCAAACTTACCGGAACGCCCAAGAAGTAATCGACATAGCCGGTAGCTTCATACAGAAGAACACGGCGCAGATACGCAAAAGCCTGGTTTCGCCCAAACATATAACACGTCCGATTGTGGTCGAGACCTATACGGAGAACGTAGACCGGAGCAAATATGCCGGAAGAGGCGGGAAGTATTTCCTTGTGGGCGAAACGGTGGAGAGGATTGTCGGGCAGATATTGGAGGAGAATCCGGACGCGTCGATATTGTTGTTGGGGCGTTACGGGTTCGACGCTTTTAACCTTTGCCGTTCATCGGAGTTCACGTACGAGGAGAAGACGGGGAATGTGATTTCCAAGAAGTACCCGTTCGCGAAACTGGATTTTATGACCGTGCACCGCTCAAAGGGATTGGGATACGACCATGTCATCCTCATCAATGCCCGTAATGAGTTGTACGGCTTCCCGTCGCAAGTGCAGGACGACCCGGTATTGAAGTATGTCGTGAGGGATGACCATTCGATGGAATATGCGGAAGAGCGGCGGCTTTTCTATGTGGCCTTGACACGTACCAAGAACCGCGTGTACATCGTTACGCCTCAACAGCATCCCTCCGATTTTGTACGGGAACTCGTGAAAGACTATCCCGGCGTGATGGTAAATGGTAAATTGGACGATTGCCGGGAGACGCGCACTGAAATGAAACGGTGTCCCGTATGCGGTTATCCCATGCAGCTGAGGTACAAGAAGGCATACGGGTTGAAGTTGTGGATTTGTTCCAATGAACCGGAGATTTGCGATTTCATGACCAATAACCTGAAGGGCGGTGATTTGCCCATCCTGAAATGCGACTGTTGCAAGGACGGTTATTTGATAGTGAAAGAAGGATGGGGAGAACCGTTCTTGGGATGTACGAATTTTAGGGCTGACCGGAGCGGTTGCAACCGTGCGATTTCACGGGACAAGTATTTGAGGTCTGTCAAGCCTCTTTTTGATGAATGAGATACTTTTTTGACTAGTTTTTTTAGAAAATCCGATGTTAAAACAAGAATAAATTAGAAATGAGCTACTTATGAGCTTTTCTCAAATAGTGAGGTAATGACTTGGCAACGGTCTCAAATTCTGTGATTTGCGGTGTATTTCTGCCAAACAACTCTGATTTGAATGCAAATATACAAAAATAAGGCAGACGAAAAGAAAGATATTATTTCTTTTTTGTCTGCCTTAACAATAACGCTGTTTATTGTTTGTCTTTTATTTCAATCGTTTTAATGAATTTCGCCGGATTACCGCCGACAATGGTCATAGGCGACACATCGTGTGTGACCACACTATTGGCACCAACGATAGAACCGTAACCGATGCGCACACCGGGCAGGACGGTAGCACCGATACCAATCCACACTTTATCTTCTATCACTATCGGGCGACCGTATGTGGCACTGCGGTTGTCGGGATTCGGGTCGTGGTTAATGGTAATAAGGTTCACTTTCGGGGCAATGAATACCCCATCACCAATGGTGATGCCGCCACGGTCGAAGAATGTGCATCCTTGCTGAATCCAGCATCCCTTGCCAATGCGGATATTCTTGCCGTAGTCCACGTAAAATGGAGGCAACAATGTGGTGCTGGGGTCTATCTCCCTGCCTGTGATGCGATGCAGGTAGTCATGCACTTCTTCCGGCGAAAGCCATCCTTTTGCGTTCATTTCGGCAGCCGTAGCCATCGTGTCGAAGATTGTGCTGATAAGTTGGTCGTAACCGGGTTCGTCGGGCGAAACCATTGCGCCCGAAAGGTCTTTCTCGAAAATATCCATATGTTTATTCGTTTTTATGATTGTACACTATTTTACGGTGATACCTCCATCGACAATTAAGCCCTGTCCGTTCATATACGATGCTTGCGGACTGGAAAGCCACAGCACGGCATCGGCAATCTCTTCCGGTTTACCAAGCCTTCCGGCAGGGATGTCTTTTGTAAATACTTGTTCCAAAGATGGGTTGCGACGTATCAAGTCATCCACCATTGCGGTTTGGATAACACCCGGGCAAACGGCATTGATGCGGATTCCCTTTCCTGCGTAATCAATAGCTGCGGTTTTTGTCAATCCCAATACGGCATGTTTGCAGGCAATATAGGCTGCTTGTCCGGGAAAGCCAACTACGCCTCCGGCTGAAGCCGTATTGACAATAGTGCCATGCCCTTGTTTTAACATTTGCAAGATTTCGTAGCGCATACAGTTCCAAACGCCTTTCAAGTCAACGGCTACCGTGCGGTCGAACTCGTCATCGGCAATTTCCGCCATCGGACGTTGCGGTGTCTGTATGCCGGCATTGTTGTGAGCCGCATCCAAGTGTCCGTATTCCGACACAATCCAGCCTATCATCTTTTTTACAGCCTGCGTGTCAGCTACATCTATTTGGTAAGCCACAGCTTGGTATCCCTCCGACACAAGTGTGTTTGCCTGTTCTTTCGGTTCATTGATGTCTGCCAATACCGTGATATATCCTGCACGTGCAAACGCTTCGGCACACGCTAAACCGATGCCCATTCCTGCACCAGTGACTAAAGCTGTTTTCTGTTCTGTATTCATCATTACATTTTGTTTTAAGATTTCGGTGCAAAGGTAGCTGGTATTCTTGAAAAAGACTTTGCTCGCTGGCTCAAAGTATTTTGCCGTACAGTTCAATATGCATATCAGACGCTGTGAACGGGTGAACAGCCGTACAGTTCTTTGTATGCCTTGGAAAAGTGAGACAAGTTCTTGAAACCTACCTCGTAACAGATGTCTGTCACTTTCCGTGCGCCGGACAGTATAAGCGCATGGGCTGCTTCCAGTCTGCGGCGTATTATCCATTTTTGAGGAGAAAGGTCACTTACTTTGCTGAAATCACGTTTGAAAGTGGCAAGACTGCGCCCGGTATAATTAGCCATTTCCTCCAATGTAAGGTCGTTCATGTAGTTCTGTTCCATAAATCCCATGATGTCTATCTTCCACGGGGCGGTAAAATCAAAAAGTGAAGCATACAGATTCCTGTCCGTGTTCAGCAGCACATATATGCCCTCTGTCATCTTCAATTCCAGCAACTCGTCCGTAGGGCGGATGCCGGAATCAAAATAAGGAGTCATCGACTCGAACAAGCTCACAATGTCGGGGCGGTTTGACGGCAGTCTGTACACGCTGACTTTGCTTCGCCGTGCATTCTCCGGCAGGCTTTCCTTATCCAAACGACTGTAAAAACTGCGCAGAAATTTATCCGTAAACATCAGGAATATGGCTTTGAACTGCTTCCCTTTGTATGCTTGCTTAGTAAGCTGCACACTGAAATCCTTGCGGATAAACGCACAATCCCCTTGATGCAGCCGGGTGACTTTCTCATGTTCCTTTATCTCCAATTCCCCGGAATACATATAGACCAATACATGGGAATGGTTGCGGTGCAGGCAACTGCTCCCATTATCGGAATACATAGCCAGAAAAATGTCTGAGTAACGTAAGGTGTTGATTCCTTTCATACTACTATGATTCATATTTTATCAATTCTAATTGCAAAGGTAGGAAATTGCACTGGGAATTTGTTTGTTGTAAAGCTCAAATTTGATGTATTTGTAAAAAGTGTCTGGTCTAAATGCACTAACAAGAAGATAAGCAAGCGGTTTTGGTCTGCCCGAAACACAAACTTGCTATCCTCCCGTTGGCATTGCTTACAATCCCAAGCCTTTGCCCTTTCTGTGCGGTGTAACAGTCCTCCTAATGGATGAGAATAATTTGTCAAACTGCTCCTTGAACCATTCCCCAATCACTTGCCCATTGATGGCAAGTACAAGCTTGGACTTGTCTTTCGGGTCTTTCACTACTTGGAAGCCAGCCCTCTCGGTTTTGAACTTCCGCCTGTGTTCCTCCGAATAGAGTTCACCCTCGTGGAACAACGGCTTGCCGCTGATGAGCGTGGCGGTCTGACTTTCGTTGAAACCGACTTTAAGGCAGAACTTCTCCATGTACACCAATTCTTGGAACAGCGGAAACCATTTCTTGGCTTTTTGTATAATGGATTTTAGGAATGACACCTCCTTTTGGTGTTCCGCTTCCTTGTCCGTCATTTCCTTGCGGTGCTTGGCTTGCATTTCCATAATTTGGCGGCTATGTTCCTCCTGCTGCCGCTGCATCTGCTGTTGCAACAATTCAATGCTCTCGTCACGGGCGGCGACCTCGTTTTGCAGGGTATAGTTAGCGGCTTCCAACTCCTTGAGTTTTCCGCTGCCGAAAAGAGAGCCCACCTTCGCCACAAGTGCGGTTTTGGCTTCCGTCTTGGCTGCTTCCAGCTTCTCCGACTTGATTTCCTGCATCACTTCGTCAAGTTGTTGTTCCGCCTGTCGCTGTTCGGTCTGCAACTGCTGCACGTTGGCTTTCAGTTCTCCCGTCTGCCGTTTCAGGTCACGGTAGTACTGGGCGGTGGTGACATGGCGTGCTTCCGAACCACGGACGCCACGTTGCAAACCGTATTTCGCCATTGCGTCAGCATAGCTGTCATGGTAGGCGACCAGCTTCTCACGTGTCAGCACGTCATCGGCGCACAGGCGAACGGTGTCGGTTTTCTTGCGGTAGGTGCGTTTGCCCTCCGCTTGCTTCTTTTTCGCTTTCCTGCGCTCACCTGTCACTATCGGTACGACCGTGGCATGGATGTGCGGCGTGTGTTCGTCCATGTGAAGCACTGCCGATACGGTGTTCTCCCGTCCGAAGGTGCGGTGCAGCCATTGCAGGTTGTCGGCGCACCACTCGTCCAGCCTGCCCTCGTCCTGCACTTTCATCAGGTCTTCGTGCGTGCCCGACAATACGATGCGGATTGCCCGCACTTGGTCGGGGGTAATCTTACGTTTGATGCCTGCCGTGCGGATGCGGTGGCTTATCGCTTCGGTGCGGTCTGCCACGCCGTCGGGAAACTCCACCAGTTCACGGTTGAGGTGGGTGCGTGTCGGGTCGGCATTCTTGGGTATGGTCTTGCGTTCGATGTGGTCGGATGCGCCCGTGTCAGCCGAGCCTTTCGCCTTGTTGATTTGGATGCTGATATATCCCATGTTCGTTTCTTGTTTTTGAGGTTTTACAAACTTGTTTGTCGGTGTCCGTCTGCCTGCGGTCATAACCGCATAGGGCAAACGGGGTGTCCAGCGGGGTGCAACCCTGCTGGCTCATTGGGGCGTTTTTAGCATGAGCGTCAGCGGTGCGTGAAGAAAACGCCCTAATGAGCTATGGCTTTTCTGTTCCCAAAAGCCTGTGTGGGGTGTCGGCAGTTATCGGCAGTCCTTTTTCTTTTCGCCGATATGATACTCCTTCCATTGTCGGCTGGTCGGATGTCCGGCCGACCAACCAACTTGCGAATAGAATACTTACCCAATTTATTCCCCTACGGACTTGTTGAAGTTGAAAAAGCGTTGAATAGTTGAATTAAGAAGGCAATAGTTTGATATACAACATAATATATCTTCAACCGCTTCTCAACAAATGTGTATTGCCCAACAAACGGACACGAAAAGAAAAGCAAGAGTGAAGCGTTGTACCATTACTTTTTCTTTTCATCAGCCGTTGTGTATTGTTGGTTGTATGTTGAGGTGTTATATTACTATAAACCAATATTTTACTGTTTACATTCAACAATTCAACAATTCAACAATTCAACAAAATATTAAAGCTTCTCCAGCAGTTCTTTCGTGACGGTATAATACCTGCCTACACTTCTTCGGGTTTGGTAACGGTCCATGCCACCGTATTGGTAGGCGGTATAAGTAAGACCGTTGGGCGCAGGTGTCAGCTTCCAGCATTCCTGCACCACTTTCCGAACCTGCGCCTTCTCTACCTTGACTTGCGAACAGACGAGCAAGGGAATGATGTCATTCAAGCAGAAAGATACTGTCTCCACTTCCATTTTCGCCATGATGTCAAGCAGCAGTTCCACCATTTCTATTTCCAGCCTGTTACGGTTGCTTCGGATTATCTTCCGCAAGGCTTCGGTTTCCAGCAACTTCGGATTAAACCACATACGGCTTTCCTTTTCGGTGGATAGCTGCCTGTATTGCAGGAAATGGAGAAAAGCGGGTATCTCCGCTTTCAGCTTTTGCAGGAAGTCGGTGTCATCACTCTGTAACGGCACAATCTTGCGTACCCAATAGCGTGTTTCACCTGCATCAATGATAACAGGCAAATGCTCGTTATTGGAACAAAGTACGAACTTGGCGAAGAAGCCTATCTCGTCACGGTCTTTGCCTTTGGCTTCCACCTTGTAGGAAAGCGTGGTACTGAGGTTCTTCAACCGCTCGCTGTCCTCTCTACGGTTAAGCAGCACTTCGTCCACCATGATGAGCAGCTTGCCAGCCCAGTCGGAATTGAACTGGCTGCGGAAATCCTCGTTAGTGTTGAACGTCACGTTGTTTTGAAAGATGGCTTTCAGAAAGTTCAGAAATGTACTCTTGCCCGTATTGCGTTCTTCGGACACAAGCAAAAGAATTGGTAGTTTCTGAATGGGATAAAGATAGAGCAGTTGCAAGTAGTCCATGCCCAACTCGTATTGTTCGCCAAAGATATGTTCTACCAGCGAACGGATGCAGGGGAAATCACCCTCTTGCGGTTGGTGGCTTATCGGCTCGTAGAGGTTGAGGAACTTCCCGATTACGGGTTTGTAGTCCACGTGGTCGGGAACAGTACAGAAACCGTCATACTTTGGTACGCTTGCCATGTAGTCCTTTCCGTAGTCCTGCCGCAAGGTCTCGGTGTTCCATGCAATGCGTTTCTTTACATAGCCTCCGTCAAGACGGGGCTGGTTTACAATCTTGTAGAGCGTAGTGCCTACACGGATAAATTCTTCTTTCTTTTCCATGTTCTTGATACTGATTTTAGTGCCGCCAATGTCGTATCGGCAGAGGATTAAACATGGTTGCAAAGCTACGGCAGGATGGCTAAAACATTGATACGTAAAATTATGCAGAACGGCGCAAAAGAAACTGACAGACAAGAAAATGCAGCATAATGGATAATGTCAGTCTTAAAAAGGCGAAAAGAAAAAGCCCGAAGAAGCAAAACTGCACTTCTTCGGACTGATGAAATTGTGTGACCGCACGGGAGTATTGCCGCATAACCGTACCTGCTAACATTTACACGGCTGTCTGTTGCTTAACGATACCCACAGCACTTGCCTTTCTTTTCGCAAGCACAGCCTTTCCAACAGGGCATTGCGAACACTTGACGCACTCGGTGTATTAATTCGGAAAGCCAGTGCTACGACCATTGGTATAGCGAACACATCCACAAAGTAGCCGTTGGGCAGTTTGATACGCTCTTCAGTTTCGTAAGGTGTCAATACTCTGCTCTTGTACACGGCTCGAATGGCGGCACGGAGTGTCGGGGCGATTACCCCGAACAACTCTGCAAGTTCCATCTCATTCATCCATATACCGCTTACATCGGACGGTATGATAATTCTGCCATATCCGTCTATTGTGATTATTTCCCTTTTCATGGCTTTACATTTATATGGCGAAACGTCCGCTTATCTTGTTTTCAAAATCGGATATGTCATTTTCAAGTTTCGTATTGGTCACCTTCGCATAAATTTGTGTGGTGGTGATGTTTGTATGACCTAAAATCTTACTCACGCTCTCTATCGGCATACCGTAATTGAGAGCTAAAACAGCGAATGAATGACGGCTTACATGAAATGAGACCGACTTTTCTATCCCGCATTTCTTCGCCACAGCCTTGATGCGTCTGTTTACCATGTCAAGAGAACCGATACTGAACAGCCGCTTGTCTTTTCTGAACGCTTCATACCGCTTGATTATCTGCATCGGGATTTCCATCAGCTTGATTTGGAACGGCACACCTGTCTTCTGGCGTTTCGACACAATCCAAGGCGTGCCGTTCATTTCCACAATATTGTCGGTTGTGAGATTCTTGATGTCCGTGAATGATATGCCCGTCCAGCATCCGAACAGGAACAAGTCCCTTGCCATTGCGAAGTTGGGATTGTCCAGCTTGATTGTGCTTAATGCCTGTATCTCGTCCTCCGTAAGAAAGCCCCGTTCCTTGTGGTCGGGGTCAACGTGGTACATCGCAAACGGGTTTCTCGGTATCTTGCCGTTGTAGTGTGCGGTGGTAACAATGTGTTTCAGCGGTATGGAGTATATCCATACAGAAGATTGTGCAAGTCCTACCTCATTGCGCAGGTACAGGCAGTAGTCGCGGATGAACTCTTCCGTCAGTTCGTTCATCGCCATATCCACCCGTCTGTATTTCTTTCTGATGAACTCCGCCACGTACTTGCGGACAGTCAGATATTTCTGATACGTGCGTTTGGAACGGTCTTTGCCTACCCGTTTGGCAAAAGCTTCGTTCTCCTTGTCAAAGGCACGGAGTAGTGTTTCATATTCCGTGCCGATACCCTGATAGGCATTGCGTACCATTTCGGCTGTAACAAAAGCTTCACGGTCGGAAAGCCGCTGGTAATGCTTTGTTATCTGAGCCTTGATGTTGTCAAGCGCATAGTTTACCGCCACCGCTTCACGGCTCTTGCCTTTTGCCTTGTTCCCTTTGGCATCCCATAACTCTTTTGAAATGCTCTGTTTGCAACTGAACTGTGCGATAGTCCCGTTGATAGTCACACGTCCCATGATAGGGACAATTCCGTTCTTCTCCTTGCTTCCGTTCACATAGAAGACTGTCTTGAATGTACTCCTCATAATCCTTGCTTTTTGTTTGGTGCAAAATTAGTTTACGGGAGTTGTAAGAGCAGAATGTAAACCTACGCAGAACGCAGAAATAGAGACCGTTAGCGTTAAATATGCATTGGGTGTCGGGTAATGGTTTAGAAGTGCATCCGTTGCTGCAATCTGCCTAAATCCGTTTTTTACACCCTATGCCATTCTGTGCCAACCAAAGCCAAATCATCTGACTTTCAGTGAGAATACTCAAATTTGCTTTATTCTACTTTTTATCCTATTATTTTTGAGGAAAAACACGATTCTCTTGTCACAAAAATCCGGTTTCTGCGTATTCATATATGTAGGACTATTAAAAAGTGAAATACCATGGAACGGAAAGAAAACTGTAGCAGTGAGGGTGTTTTGTATTATGCCCGGATATTGTTCGTGTGGGTTTGTCTTTTGGGAAATGTGGGACATGCCGTGGCAAAACGTTTGAAAGTGGAAATGGAAACGCCCGGGACGTTACCGGAACTGGTGGGGAAGAAAGCCAAGTACAAGGTGACGGACCTGACGCTGAAAGGAACATTGAACGGGAGGGACTTGTGCTTCCTGCGCGAAATGGCCGGGAGGGACAAAGAGCGGCAATCCACACCGGGACGTTTGCGCACGTTGGACATGCGGGGCGTTTCTTTTGCCCGTGGCGGAGGTGGGTACGTAAGACACGGGGAATGGCGAGAGGTGCAGGGAGAGCATACGCTTCCGCCTTATTTGTTCAGCGAATGTGGATTGGCGCATATCGTTTTGCCCGAACGGTTGGACACCATAGCGGAAGGGGCTTTGGGAGCCACACGAATCAGCAGGATCGTATTGCCGGAAAATGTGTTTGTGGGTGCTTCTGCCTTTTATGGGAGCAGCGAATTGGCGGAAGTGGTCTTCCCCCAACATACGAAAGCCATTTGGAAGGGGGCTTTTGAAGGATGTACCCAATTGAAAGTCTTGTCGTTGAATCATGTGGACTTTATCAGTGGATGTACTTTCCAGAAGATGCCGGCCGTGGAGCGGATAGAAGTGAACGGAGACGTGGGACAACTCGACGGGTGGCGCACTTTTGCCGAATGCCCGCAGTTGAAGCGTGTGGATTTCCGTGGCGTGGTCTTGGGATCGGGAGGCCCCACGTTGTTGGCGGACTGCCCCCGGTTGGAACAGGTGGTGTTCCATGGCGATATATTGAAAACAGGACTCGGTGAGGCAGAGCATTGCCCTTTGTTTGAAGGATATACCGTGAAAGGAAAGGTCTTGTACAGTCAGCATAAAGACTTCGTTCCGCAATTATCGGATGAAGAGAGTCTGGAGGGACGCGGCTTGGCCGACTTCATGAGCCGGTTCGCGTCGGTTGTACACCGGATTTGGGCGCACGGCGGAGAGGTGATGGGATACATGAAGAAGACCTCCTCCCCTTGGTTTTATCGTTCGGCCTGCGCTTGGGCATCTGAGGGAAGAGACAAGGAGGCTTTGGCGCATTTGGACATCGCAATAAAGTTGGGATTTACCGAGTATGACCGGATAAAGAGCGACAAGGAGTGGGATGCCCTGCGCGGAAATCCGGAGTTTCAAGCCCTTGTGGAAAAGGTGCGTGAAGTGGGGGACTACCTTTATATATTGAAGAAGTCCCCGGCCTATCGGGAAGATGCCCGTCCGATGCCTGCATTTACGTACCAACCGCCTACGGACAGCAATTTGGTACGTGTGCGCCGCTATTTCAATTTGGACAGCATAGCCGGTGGCGGCGACGAAATCAGCCAAATCAAGAATCTGATGTATTGGCTGCATGATGCCATCCGTCACGACGGTGGTTCGGGGAGGCCGGACTGTGCGCGGAACTCGATAGCCATGTATGAGTTATGCAAGCGCGAAGGGCGTGGGCTGAACTGCCGTTTCCTGGCACAGGTGCTCAATGAGATGTATCTGGCCATGGGATTCCCGTCTCGCTTCGTGACGTGCCAGTCGAAAGCGTATAACACCGACACCGATTGCCATGTCATCAATATGGTGTGGAGCCGCCAGTTGGGGAAATGGATATGGATGGACGCGTCTTTTGCAGCTTACGTCACCGACGAAAACGGTCTGCTGTTGCATCTGGGCGAGGTGCGCGAGCGGCTAATCAAGGGACTCCCTTTGGTATTGAACGAGGATGCGAACTGGAACCATAAGACCAAGCAGACCAAAGAAGGATATTTGGAGAATTACATGGCCAAGAACCTTTATATGCTCGATGCCCACCTTGAAAGCCGGTTTGAGACGGAGCCTGCTGACGGGTCGGGAAGCCGTCAAATCTATTTGGTGCCGGAGGGGTTCTGGCCGTTATCCGAGTATGCTACTTACGACGACCGTTATTTCTGGCAAGCTCCTTAGCGCGGTGCAAGGCCGTGACGGGGCGTGAATGCGAGGGTCAAATGTCCGGTTGTTACACGGGAAAAAGCGGCCAGATTTTTCTGCGCCAAACGAAAAATCAATCTCAGGCGAACGATTTTTCGTTTGGCGCAGAATGATTTTCCAATCTCTGCCGGGTAATTTTCGGGGGTACTCCACCGCCCGGAACCGTTTCTATCGTATTTTAGTAGGATGGGCGTGGCATGCCTTGTTTTTTCTTTGAACGAAATGCCTTGTGGCGTGTATATCCTTATGACACGTGTTGCAAGTACAAACATCATTTATGGTAGAAATAGTAAAGAATATGAGAAAGAAGTTAATCGTTTCGTGGGCGATGGCCGTGGCACTTTGCGCACCGGCACAGGAACCGCAGGAGATAAGAGGCATAGTAGAAGAGGCGCATGACTCGCTCTGGTATGCAGGGCAGGTCGAGGCTTGGCAAAAAGAAGTGGATGCAGACGGGCAGGATGAAAAGGCGTGGCGCAACCTGTTTGAGGCTGCCTGGGGGCTGAAATCTTGTTCCCGTGGAAAGAACGATGGAGGAATACCCCGTGTCTTGGAGCGTATGGAGCGGGCTATTCCCGAGACTTATACCTATAATATATGTGCTTACCGCGCCTCCCAAGGGCCAGACAACAAGTTTGCGGAGATGGCGATGAAGATGTTGCCCGACGATATTTCAGACCGTGGATACGATGCCATCCTGGGTTATCTTTGGATGATGGGGGAAACGGACGGGACAGGATGGAAGGCAGGGCTTTTCAATGACATCCTGAGTCGCCAGTATGAGCATGGCAAATATCCTTCGTTTATCCTGCGTTTCGGTTACAACCAGTTGCAAGGGATGGCCGAAGGCGGGCTTTTCTTCGGCAACGGAGACACGCAGCTTTTTGACAAAATTATGTTGCAGCGTGCGATGCACGTGCATACGGACAAGGTGGCGGTCGTGATTCCTTTTCTCTCCATGCGGTCCTACCGCGACGCTTTGTGCCGACAGTTGGGGATTCCGCCCTTTCCCAAGCGCGAGGTCAGGACGGAAGAGGAATTCAAGGCAGCTGTGCAAGAGATGGTGGAATATGTCATCCGCGAATCCGGTCGTCCGGCTTACTTCTCGCCCGGTTCGCAGTGGGCCGTGCAGGGCATAGCCCGCAAACTTTATAATGAGGGGTTGGTGTACAGGTACAGCGAAGAGCCTTATGACAATGTTTCGGCAGCCAAACGCCATGTGGAGCGGGATTATCATTTCGATTACCTGACCGAACCTGCTTTCCGTTTGGAGTCATGGTGGTCGGGAAGCGAGATGTTGCTGCTGAACTACACGGTCATGTTGGGGCCATTGGTACAATCATATAGGGAATCGGGTAATCAGGAGCGTGCCGGTTGGCTTTACCGGATATTGAAAGCTTCGGTGGAGAACGGCCGGTTTTCAGCCGCGAAGAAAAAGGAATATTTGGACTATTTGGAGAAATGGCGGTAAAAATAAACTTCAGGCCGTCGTTGCGGAAACTGTCGGACGAGGAATTGATGGGACGTGTACGGCAAATGGGTGACGAAAAGGCTTTCGATGAACTGTACCGTCGTTATGCCCGCCGCCTGTATGGCTTCTTCTTCCGTATGTTGGGGCGGGAAGGGCAGTTGGCTTCGGACTTCACACAGGAACTGTTCTTGCGCGTATGGGCGGTAAGGGGGCGGTATGAATGCGGACGGGAGTTATGTCCTTGGTTTTTCACGATGGCCTATAACCTGTGCCGGAATGAATACCGTTTCCGGAATATTGCGGTAGGTTTTGAGGAAGAGGTGCGTGGCGGACCGTGGACGTATGAGGAACAGCCGGAACTCCGGATGGATGTCCGGATGTTCGACCGCGAACTTTCCGCATTGTTGGACAAGCTGCCTCCGGAACAACGTGTGCTGTTTGCTTTGCGTTATGAAGAGGGACTTACGGTGCCGCAACTGGCCGAGGTGATGGCTATTCCGGAGGGTACGGTGAAATCGCGCCTCCATTATTTATTGCAATACTTAAGAAAGAAATTGAAGGTTTATGAAACACTTTGAGGAACAAGTTTCACAGGCAGCCATACGGCTGCGGAATGAAGAAAACGGTCGTTTATGTGTGCCACGGAACCCGCGTCGGGGTAGTGGCATTTCTTGGGGATGGGTAGCTACGCCGGTGGCAGCCGTGGTTGGTCTTTTATGGGGAGTGGAATTAGGTAAAATGTCAGATGAATCGTCGTTTCGGCAGGTTGCGCAGGAAATAGATACGGTAATATGCCATGAGGTCGTGCGTGATACGGTTTATTTCGTTCGGCCGGAAAGTAAAGTTGCCTCATGGCAGGATGGTAGAGAAAGCAAAGCGGGGGGGATATCTCGGTCCGACTTTTCGGTTACAAACCCTGAACCTGAAAAAAAGACCGTGGCATTGCCAACGCGGACGGGGAAATGTGTTTTGGAGGATGGTATAGACTATTCAATGTTATGGGAGCCTGTAGCAATCCGCTGAGTGGTACTTTAGAATGGATTTTTCGGTATATATTTCGGTAAACCTCCTCTTTTTACCGTATTTGCTTTGTCTTTCATGCGAACAATGGTAACTTTGTCTTCATTAATTGTAATGTGCGTAAAGAAAGTATGTATAATTCTTAAAAAAGAAAATAATGAAGAGAAATCTACTTTTATCTACTTTGTTGTTGGCATCGGCTTCGATGGCGGCACAGGGTTTTGACGGTTCGTTTGATGGGCCTTGGGAAACTTGCTATCCCGATGGAAAGACGGCAGTGGGTACGCAGCCGAAGGGTTGGATGGCATCCAGTGTATGCAAGAACTTCATCATCACGATGAAGAAAGAATTAGTGGAAGCAGATGCCGACCGTATAGGCAATGAAGATGGACATTCCGTGCGAATGTGGAATGATTACGTCGGAATGTTCGGCATCGGTGCAACCGCTCCCGGATATATCACGTTGGGTAAGGCTTGGGCATATGGTGATGTGTCTAATGTAGGAACTCCGGAAGATACCAGTGACGGTGGTGCGTATGGTGGTGTCGCCTTTACTTCTCGTCCAGATTCTTTGGCTTTTTATATAAAGCGTACTCATGCGCATGAGAAACCTGCAAACGGTTCTTTTAATGAAAGTGAAAGGGCTACGGTGGTGTTTTATTCATGGACGGGAAGTTCGGTTTCGAAAGTTACTACCGGAATGAGCAATGCGCCGGAGGTTATTGATATGGTAGACCGCGAGAAGGATATTTTGGGAAAGATAACAGAAGGTGTGACCGGAGATGCCAAGTTAGTGGCTTCTAATGAATATTATATTGAGGGCGATGTTGAAAACTGGACGCGTAATTCTTTTGCCATCGATTATAAATCGGATGTGAATCCGGAAAAGATGAATATTATTTTTGCTGCTTCCGATTACTTCGACCGTTCTGCATTAGGAACCGGCAATACACTGACGGTGGACGATGTGCGATTCATTTATAATTCACGCCTGAAAAGCCTGACGGTGGGAGGGCAAGAGGTTTCCGGTTTTGACAATGGCGTATTCGAATACCAACTACCCGGTGACATGGTGGATGCCAAAGTGGAAGCCAAGGCTTTTGGTAAAGATGCCAAAGTGGCTGTCTCAAAAAACGGAAATGTGACGACGATTGTTGTGACCGACGATACTGCCAAAGGTGAGAAAGAAAATACTTACAAGTTGACATTTAAGGGAGTACAAACCGTGATTTCCTTACCCGAAGCGGCACCGTCCATCACGTATGGTGATGCCTTGGATGGACTTGGTTTTGTATCCAATAGTGACCAGGCTTTTAGTTATTCATTCTCTGTCGACGGCGTACTGAAACAAGGAGAAGATGGGAAATTACATGCTATTGGAGCCGGTGAAGTTATGGTAACGGCAAGTCAGACCGGTAGTGAAGATTATACTCCGGCTGTTTCTGAACCGTTGATGGTGCAGGTGTCCAAGGCGGTATTGAATGTTTCTCTTGCGGAAGATGCCTGGTGTTGGCGCGGCGTCAATGTAAGTACTTCCAATTTAGATAAAGGCAAATGTGGTTATTCGTTTGTTTTGGATGGCTTGAAAGGTGATGATGCCGAGAAACCTGTGGAGGAAATTCTTTCCAAGCTTCCTACGGTGAAGGCTAATGCGCCAAAAGAAGAAGAAAAGGCCGGTGACATGCGTGAGGCTGCATTAAGTGGCGGAGAGGCTGCAAATTATGAACTTGCGTTGTCGGACAAGGCAAAGTTTGCGGTGGTGAAAAATAAAGTGGGTGTATACGTCAGATATGGAAACAATACTTTGTCATCGGTATACGACGGTGAACAATATCGTACTGTGAAAGTGGCTGTGGGGCAAGATGAATACATCTTTACGGTAGAATACACGGATGTTGTATATGATGATGAAGACGTTTTGGCCAATATGGACGTTCAGCCGGAGGTGGTATGTACGGTGAACAAGGATGCTGAAATTGGTGATGAGTTCCCGGTTTCACTGAAATTGCCGGAACAGGTGTCTTTTGATAACTTTGACCTTATCAGTATTGTACCAGATGTTGCCAAACTTGTCATGGCGGCCAATCCTGATATTACGGTAACAATACCCGAGAAAGTTGTTTATGGTGATGAATTCACGTTAGTTTCCAATGAGCATGGTATTACATATAGTAATAAGGTGTTGACTTCAGGCGTGGTGAGTATGACATCTAAAGGTGTGGTTACGGCAAAGAAAGCGGGTGAGGCTGAGTTGGTGGTAATGACTAACGCCAAAACGGTGGATGATGTGGATTACGGTGCCACTACAACGAAGGTGTCGTTCGAAGTACAGAAAGCTTTGCTTACGGTTACGGCAAAGAATGTGACGGTTAAAGTGGATGAGGAACTGCCTCCGACCTACGATTTGGTATATGAGGGTTGGATAGGGAAAGATACAGTGGAGACCGTTTTTGAAACTGAACCTGTGGCGCAACCCGAACTTCCGACGGAACTCGTACCTGGTACTTATCCTATCGTAGTGAAAGTTGAGAGCATGCCCGAAAACTATGAAGTGAAGACCGTAAATGGTATTTTGACGGTGGAAAAAGGCAATGGAGTTACATCTGTAAATAGTGGAGACGTGAAAGTGGCTTATGCTAATGGGAATTTGTATGTGCCTTGCGGCGGACGCGTGGAAGTTTACGCCTTGACAGGAGCTTTGGTCGGTCGGTATGAAGGCACTGTTATTCCGGTAGCTTTGCGTACCAATACATTATACATCGTGAAGACACAAAAGGGTGCTTTCCGCTTGTTGATAAAGTAAGTTGGAATGTGTGTCGGCTTTAGATGCCGTGCACGTATAATAATCCCCTTATTCTTTCTCTTTCCAGATGGGAGAGGACTGAATAAGGGGAAATCTTTTTTAGTCGCGGCGTTCGTTGTACACGCCGATTTCATTCAGGTACATGCGTTCGTTTTCGTTCTTCTTGGTGAAAGTGACTTTGACTTTATTGCCCCATACTTCATCAAAGCGGTGCACTTTTATTTTCCCGTTCTTCGGTGTCACGGGAATCTCATGCCAAACTCCGTCTTTGAGGTAGTGTATGCGGTAGCTGCTGAAGCTTTCGTTGTTGTCTACGAGTGAAATCATGTTGAACGGGCGCGTGCGTTCAAATTCCACTTCGTACCATGGTTCTTTGATTCTCGGGTTGGAATGCCAGGCCGAGCCGAAGTTGTCGTCGTTCCCGAAGTCCATGATGAAAGAATCGTAACTCCAACTGGAATTGGCCGGACGGTGTTTGGCGATGTTTTCTGCTGTAATCGGACGTTCATATTCGCCCAACGTCATTTCACCGCCTTCTTTTCCTTTCCAAAGGCGGCCGATTTCCTTCAACGCCTCCAAGGCATTGTCGTCAATCAATCCGTCCCGGTTGGGTGACACATTGAGGATGAAGGTGCAGTATGCTTTGTTGAAAGGTACCAGGTTCTCGTTGACAATCCATTCGGGCGATTTCACGTCCGTTGTGGGGAAGTCGCTTTTCCAGAACCACGACGAGTTCAGCGGCAGGCACGACAAGGCCGGCATCCGGTTGGTGTCTTTGGAGATGTGTTGTCCGGCATTCTGTTCGAAGGACTTGATGTCGGTGTAGAACAATGCGTCCTGTGGGTATTTGGCAGAATTCAAGTCCATGACGAGGCAGTTCGGTTGGAGCTGTTTGATGAAGTGGTAGATGTCATCGAACGGGACTTCTTCGTATGAAATGCGCGACCAAGGAGCGTCCCAACCGTCGATGATGAGGGCGGAAATGGGGCCATAGTTAGTCAGCAGCTCCTTTAATTGATTTTTAATCAAATCGATGTGGTCACGATGGATAAATCCCGGACGTAAACGGTGGTGCGTGTCGAGGATGGAATAATATAACATCACATCCAACCCTTTTTTACGGAAAGCGTCCACGTATTCCCGTACCACGTCACGTTTCAGGGGGCTGTTCATGACGTTGTATTCCGTGGTCTTCGTGTCCCAAATGCAATAACCACTGTGGTGTTTTGTGGTCAGGCATCCGAACTTCATTCCTGCACTAAGGGCAGCTTCGGCCCATTGGTTACAGTCCAGTTTCTTCGGATGGAAGGTTTCGGCCGGCATGTCGGGGTCGGGCCAGTCTTCGTCCACAAATGAGGGCATGTTGAAATGGATGAACATGCCGAACTTCTCGTTGACGAATTTCTGTTGCATGGCTTTCAGGTTGTCTTGGGCGAGGACTGAACCACACGCTGCGCAGGTAACCATGAGCAGCATGCTTCTTAAACTTTTGTACATAAATGACGAATGTTTTTAATGGTTATAAAAAATAGTTTCTTTTGCATAGCAAAGGTATGTATTCCGCAGCTTTCAAAAAGTTGATGTATGCTTCAAATAATGTAATAGCTGCACCAAAACGGGGGAAGAGAAAAAGAAACGTACACTTCCGCCCATAGGATAATGTGGTTTTATCTGCGGAAGTGTACGTAATTCAGTTTGTGGAAGTGGTTATAAGACAACTTTGAAAGTTTGTGCCTTATTTCCAATGTCGGCTTTTATGAGATAGACCCCGTGTAGGGGAATGTCGGTTGTTCCGCTGCCGTTGACAGTCATGTGGGAAATGGTGGTTCCGGTTTCATCCATGATGGTCAGGGTTGTGCTTTCGTTCACGTGGTAATGCAATTTGCCATTTGCACCATATATCCGGACGCCGGGGAGCATATATTCCTCTACGGAACTGCCGGACGGGTCGAAGCGGGACTGTGTGAACGCTCCGCCTCTCTTGCCGTTGTCGATGGCCTGTACGCCCCATTCATACGTGGCTTCCTCGTCATCTATGTACATGGAGTAGACGGTCGTCGAGATTTGTCCCGAGATTTCTCCTGTTTTGATGAAACCGGTTTGCACGTCAGCCGGCACGGTCATGAAGATATTGTCTGAACCCGATTTTTTCAAATACAGGTTGTATTGCAAGGCTTCTTGGGGAGTGACGTCATCCGAAGCTGCGTCCCAACTGAAAGTGACCATCTTTGTGGCTTGGTCGTAGACGGCTTTCAGGTTTTTGGGGGCGGTGGGGGCTCCGTTGGGGACGGCTCCCTTGTCGGACGACATGTTCCGGTAAAGTTCGGTGGCGCATTCGCGTGAGCATACGTCACTATGCGCCCATCCCATGTTCCAGGCATCCAGATAGCCATCGTTGTCGAAGTCTATCAAATGATTGTTACCGTGGGTGATGCGGTTGAACGTCCAAGGAGATTCCGTGTCGTACCATCCGCCGTAGGGCTTGAAACAGAAATCTCCCCGGTTCAGATAAAGCCAGGTTGTGATTTCGTGGCTTTCGCCGTGTCCGCCCGCTAAGATGTCCGGCAGCCCGTCGTGGTTCACGTCGCCGAACGAGGGGGTAGCCCCGTCTACTCCTTCAAATCCGCAGAACAAATCGTCCAACATCTCAAATGTCCGTCCGCCTTTATTACGGTATATGTAGAATGATTTGGCATTCTGTCCTTTGGTGGCAGAATATCCGGTTACCACGATGTCCGTCCACCCGTCGGCATTCAGGTCGCAGGGGAAACAAGACGAATCGTATGATCCGTATAGGTATTGCCCGTTTTCGGAGAAAGTGCCGTCGCCATTGTTCCAATAGATGCGGAGATTGCCTTCGCCCGGGCCGTAACCGGACGAGATGATATCCAACCAACCGTCGTTGTCCATATCGGCAAAATGTACCGAACCTCTTGACAGCCCCGTGAAGGGTTTGTCGCCGTCCAGAGGGGTTTCTTGCCGGATGAATCCTTTCCCTTTATTGTTTTTATAGAGGTAAAGCACGCGCCGGTCGTGGTGTACGACGGGGTTACCGTTTTCATCCGTGATGCCGTCTTTGTCTTCGTAGTCGTCCAGTCCGGCGATGATGAGGTCAAGGTAACCGTCTTTGTCATAATCGCCTACGGAGACGTAGTGGCGCGACCGTCCACCGTCTAGCGAGCCGTAGATAGGAGAGATTCCCATGAGGTTGCTTTCCGGCGTGGCTTGGTTTACTTCTTCAAATACATATTGCCCGTCCGGTCCGATACCTTTGTTCTCGTACAAGTAGGCAACCACATCATCGAGGTCATTTTCATAATCCATGGATTTCACTCCGGGTACGAACAAGTCCATTAAGCCGTCGTTGTTGTAGTCGAACCATGTGGGGCAAGCATAATATACCACGTCGAAAGGACTGTCCAGCTTCTTGAATGTCCCGTCTTCTTGATAGTCATACAGGGCGGAAAACTTTTTCCGCGAGGTTATCCGTTGGTGTTCGTTGTTGCCGGAATAAGTGACTTCCAGGAATCCGTCGTTGTCGAAGTCTCCCCAAGCCGCATTGGAACGGTCGGTAGAATGCAGGAACTGTCCACGGGAGATGGCGGTAGCCGCTTGTTCGGCAGGCACGGGGTATTTCACTTTTTCAAATACCGGTTCTGTCGGATTGCCCGGTTCCGGAAGTTCTGTAAAGTCTTCGTTCGTGAATTCGTCGTACACCTCCTTATAATGGAAGTCTGTGGCTGAAAACGCCGAGATGCCCACGTCTACGATTTGCTCTCCGCTGCCTTGTATGCATTTTACGGCTATCAGGTTCCAACTGTTCGGTTTGAGGGTCTGGCGTGCTTCGTCGGAAATGTCGTAAGGAATGTAATTGGAAACAGAACCTTTCTTCGTGGCAGCCCAAACTCCGTTGATGTAGATGAAAATGTCATCGTCATGGTAAATCATGAAGCGCATGCAGTCGATCATTTCTTGGGTTACGTCGCCCAAGTAGAACCAACGGCGCATGTAAATTTGCGGTGTGGTCCAAGGTATGGAGATAAGTCCTTGCGTATTCCATAATGAACTCTTTCCGAATGCGGCAGTCCCTTTGGGCCATAGGCTGTCATCGAACCCTTTGGAAAACCAGTGGCGAGGTGCATTGTCTTCGGTGATGAACTTCCATTTGTATTTATGTTCCTTGGCCGTCGATACGACGGGTTGTATCTTTACGTCGCTTTGCGGCATGTTGATGCATTCCAAGATTTTATCTTTCAATTCTCCTGTGGGTGAATATGGTTTCAATATGCGCCGGTCATAGGTGTAGATGCCGTTCTTCTCGATTTCCACGTCCGACAACTGTGTGTAAACGGCTGCGTTAAGTCCATAATAATAATGGTCTTTGATTTTGTCAGCCAAGTCGTTGAACATGATGGTAAAGTCTTCCGGTGTTTCCACAGTCGTGTATCCGAAGTCGCCGCCCGGCCAGATATGTCCGGGTACTTTTAGCGTGATGCCTCCGTATTCACCGTTGACGCAGGCACGTTTCTGGTCGATGGGGCAAGAAGGGTAGGGGTAGCTGTGAGAGTCCTTGATGTCACCGATTTCGGCATCGTTCCATCCGCTGGCGCAGCAGACAAGGCTTTGCGGGCTGACTTTGTCGATGACTACTTGCGTCATCCGTTCGGTGTCGAACTGTCCCCACCCCTCATTGAATACGACCCATTGCACGATGCTCGGATGGTTTTCGAAAGCATCTATGATGCGGACAGCTTCCTCTTCAAAGTTCTGCCTTGCAAAGGCTTCGTGTCCGGCAGGAAGGTTAGGACTGGGCAGGTCTTGCCATACTAATATCCCTTCGCGGTCGCAATGCATGTACCAGCGTGACGGTTCCACTTTGATGTGTTTGCGTATCATGTTGAAGCCAAGTTCTTTCATCGCTTTGATGTCGAACAGGAGGGCTTCGTCGCTAGGTGCCGTGTACAGTCCGTCCGGCCACCAACCTTGGTCCAATGGTCCCATTTGGAAGATTTGTGTATCGTTCAGGAAGATGCGTGGTGTGCCGTCCACGTTTTTCACTTCAATCTTGCGCATGCCGCAATAGCTTTTCACGGCATCGGTTTGTTGTCCTTCCGAAGATAGTGTGATGTTGAGGTCGTAAAGGTAGGGATGTTCTGGCGACCACAGTTCCGGAGCGTTTACAGGCAAGGTGCATGGAGTGCCTGTGGCTACGCCTTGCAATGAAGCTACAGTGTTACCGTCGGGGTCTGACAACCGGATGTCGGCAGTGGCTTCGCTGTCGCCGGTAGCGTTCACTTGCAGTTTGAAGCAGGAATTGTCCACGTCCGGTTCGATAGACAACCGGGTGATATGTACCGGATTCACCGGTTCGAGCCAAACCGTCTGCCAGATGCCGCTGACTGGAGTGTACCAACATCCCCACTTGTCCAAGGCTTGTTTGCCTTTAGGTTGGCCTTCTGCTCCCGTATTGTCATGGATATAAACGGCTATTTCCTGCTCGCCTCCGTCTGTTAGTGCAGAGGTTATGTCGAAATAGAACGGGTCGTAACCTCCCGTGTGTTGGCCTACTTTTTTTCCATTGACATAGACAATCGCTTTCCAATCCACGGCATCGAAATGCAACAGGATGTTTTTCCCTTTCATGCTTTCCGGTATCGTCAGAGTTCGCCTGTACCAATAGCATTGGTTGTCGCTTTCTTCCATTACACCGGAGATGGCCGATTCAAGTGGGAAGGGCACGAGTATTTTCTTGTCATAAATGAAATCGGGGCTGTAAGCTTCGTCTTGTATGGCTTTCCGCAAGTCCCAAATGCCATTTAAGTTCATCCATTCTTGGCGTTCCATTTGTGGACGGGGGTATTCGCCGAGCACATTTTCCGGGTCAAGGGTTTCGCTCCAAGGTGTCATCATGGGGCCTTGCTTCATTTGCCATTCTACGGCATTTGCCGTCCGTATGCCTGTGAGCAATAGCAGGCTTACGGCAATCATGTGTTTTATTTTCATAATGGTCATTTTAGAAATGGATGCGGGGGCATGTTCACCCCGCATCCAAAGGTTAGGTGTTTTTTATTTCACGATAAACTTTTGGGCAGTTGTCTTACCGTCCTTGTCTGTAGCTTTCAGGATATAGATGCCCGAATTGAGGTTGTCGATGAGCGTGGTGCCGGCTTTTACGTCCATTTCAGTTATGGCAGTTCCGTTTACGGTGTAAACCGTGACATGCATATCCGTGCCGGTGCAAATGGTGGCCAGGTTATCATGGGCGCGTACTTCTATTCCGTTTCCTTGGGCAATGTTTTCCTTGATGCTTTGGGGATTCTCTCCCGGGTCGAGGTACAAGCCATAGATGTTGGCACCGATATTATCCCTGTCGGGTAAGTTATAGACTACGTACAAGTCATGTATTCCGCTTAAGTCTGCCAAATCGCCGGCTGTCGTCAGCTTGTTGCCCCAACTTCCGGTGCCTTGTGCCCTGACGACAGCTACGGGTTCGCGTCCTTCGAGTGTCGCATTCAATTCTTCCAGGTTGGTGACATTCTCCCAGTCGATGTCGTTCAAGTCTGTGTAAAGCGTAAAGTTTGCATCTTCTATGGTACTGCCAATATATGACGGTTCGCAGGATGCGTTGATGAAGACCTTTTGATAGTAATTGTCCTTGAAGTCGATGCCTTTGTAAGCGACGACTACGCCGGCTTTGGTGAACCCGATGTTGCTTCCTTCGCATCGTGCATCCCCGCTGATGGGCTTAATGACTTCCCATTGTATGCCTTGGTTGGTGTCAGTTCCTTCCGTAGCCCCGTTTTCTCCTGTCGTGACGAACACTACGGCATTCTTCGATGGTTCTACGTTTTCATATACCACGCCGCAATCCGGATTTTCAAACCAGAGGGAATCCTTGACCAGTTCGATTTTCTGCAGATTCGTGGCATCTCCCCACTTGATGAACAGGCGATGGCTGCCGGTCACATCTTGTAACCGGGTGGCTACCGGAGTGAAGCTGTTCCATTCCTGTATGTTGATTCCGGTCCATGTCCGTGCTATCATATTTTCGGGTTTAACCTCGTCTATGTAGAATTCCATATATTCCATGTATCTTTCACCGTCGTGACCGATATAGGCCACCAGTTGTTGGAACTCTCCGTTACCGAAGTCTATTTCCTCGGTGGATTTGACGATGAATCCGTCGTTTGTACTTCCCCAGCATCCCGTTTCTTCGTTGTATTTTGCATCCTTGTAGGGATCTTCTTCCGGATTCTCCGGAACGTCTACCGCCCTCACAAGGGCAGAACCGTCGATGACGGTGGCCAGGTCTTCGTATCCTTCCATTTCGCCGGGCCATGGTTGCAGGCCTTCCTCTTCTTCCGGTATAGCTTCTTCGTAGAATTTCACGGAACGCAAGTTCCCGCTTCCGGCACGGAAAGTCAGCCATACTTTCTGTTTGCCGGTAGGACGTGCGAAACCGTCTTCTTCTTTCATGTTTTCGGCAAACATGTCGAACTGGTGGTAACCGAAAGTCCTTTCCACCCTGATTTCATTGAACGGGACGGCTTCTTCCGGAGTAGCCCCGGCACTGAGTACGACGTATTTGGCTTCACCATACGTGCCCCATCCGTTGGCAAACTCCACACCGGTAGCCTGATAGGCATTTCCGTCTGTTCCGAAATCTACCTCTCCCAATCCGATGACGGTGTTTTCGCTAGTGTTACCTATGTTTCCGTATCCCACGTCAAAAGACGCGTCTGTCACCAATTCGATGTTTTCCGCATTGCTCTTCATGAGCGGGATAAACAAGTCGCCGGTAGCAGGTTGAGGCTCTTCCGGGTTCTGTCCCGGATCCAAATACAATCCGTAGATGTTGGCACCGATATTGTCCCTGTCGGGCAAATTATAGACCACATATAAATTATGTACGCCTTCCACATGGCTTAACGGGGCTGTAGTGGTGAGTTTGTTGCTCCACGCGCCGGTACCTTGTGCCCTGACTACAGCCACCGGCTCACGGCCTTCGAGCGCGCCATGCAGCTCGTCTAAGTTAGTCACGGTGGCCCAGTCGATGTCGTCCAAGTCTACATATAAAGAGTAATTAGCCTCTTCTGTGGTGCTGCCGATATAGGTCTTGTCGCAAGAAGCATTGATGAACACGTCCTTATAATAACCGTTCTTGAAGTCTATGTCTTGGTACATTACCACCACGCCGGCTTTTGTATAACCGATGTTGCCGCCCTCGCATTTGGCATCCCCGCTGATGGGTTGGATTATTTTCCAGGCAGTTTCGCCTTGGGACACGTCTCCGCCTTCCGTAGCTCCGGATTCGCCTTTGGTCACGAATACCACAGCATTCTCCGACGGTTGTGCGTTGTCGTAAACGACTCCGCAGTCCGGATTCTCATACCAGACGGGTTCTTTGACCAAATCTATCTGGTGGAGGTTCGTGGCATTGCCCCATTTCACATACAGGTGATGGCTGCCCGTTACCTCTTTCAACGTAGTGGCCACCGGTGTGAACTTGTTCCATTCCTGTATATTGATGCCCGTCCATGTCCTGGCAACCATGTTTTCCGGTTTTACTTCGTCGATATAGAATTCCATGTACTCCGTGTATCTTTCGCCGTCATGCCCGATATAGGCCACTAATTGTTGGAATTCTCCGTTGCCGAAGTCTATTTCCTTGGTGGATTTGACGATAAACCCGTCGTTTGTTCCGCCCCAACATGCCGTATTTTCATCGTATTTGGCATCTTTGTAAGGGTCTTCTTCCGGATTTTCAGGTACTTCTACCGCTCTCTCAAATGCGGCAGCTTCTATGGAGGTCGTGATGTCTCCGTAGCCTTCTGCTTGGTTGGGCCAAGGCTGTACGCCTTCCATACCTTCGGAAAGGGCGTTTTCATAGAACTTCACCGAACGCAGGTTGCCTTGTCCGGCACGGAATGTCAGCCACACTTTCTGTTTACCGGTGGGAAGGGCGAATCCGTCTCCTTTGTCCATATTCTCGGCAAATAGTTCAAACTGATGGTAACCGTAAGTGCGGGTCACGGTCATTTCGTTGAACGGGACGGCCTCTTCTGCCGTGGCTCCGGCACTGAGGACTACAATCTTCTCCTCGTCGTAACTGCCCCATCCGTGGGCGAACTCCACTCCGGTGGCTTTGTAGTTCGTCCCGTCTGTACCGAAATCCACTTCTCCCAAACCGATGACGGTTTCCGTCGAAGTGTTCCCGATGCAGCCGTAACCTACATCAAAACTCGCATCTTTTACCAACTCAATGTGGGATGCGTTGCTTTTCATGAGTCCGACGACCAGGTCTTCGGCCATCGCCTGACTTGTCCCCAATAAGGACAGTACTCCTACGAGTAACGTGTTTTTTCTCATTGTGATTAACTGTTTAATTTATGGGTTAAGTTGTAATGAAGTATTGCGGGTGCGCCCACGATACTTGTTTTTTATGGTTATCAAAGATCTCGACGCTGTAAATTTACACCTTTATGATATAGCGGAAAGAGAATAAACGCGTCAAATAGTGGTAGGGTTGAATCAATACGCTCTTTTTGGGCACAGGTTGGCGCATTTGCTTTGTTTTTTATCCGCTTTGTACTATCTTTGCCCATGTAAAATAAGGCACAAATGAAAGCAAAGATAGATTGCATATTGGACTTCCTGAAAGATGTGGCGGCGCATAACGACCGGGGATGGTTTGCAGGACACAAAGGGCAGTATGAGGAAGCGCACGGGCTTTTCGAGGAGATGGTGCAGGCACTTATCCATCGTATCGCGGCATTTGACGGTAGTGTGGCACACCTTACGGTAAAGGATTGCACGTATCGTTTTTATCGCGACACGCGTTTCTCTGAAGACAAATCGCCCTATAAGCGCCATTTCGGAGCCTATATCAACGCCTGCGGCAAGAAATCCTGGCATAGCGGTTATTATTTCCACCTTCAGCCCGGCGAATGCTTGTTGGCCGGTGGGTCGTGGTGTCTGCCTTCGCCGATTCTGAAAGCTGTCCGCCAGTCCATCGTGGACGAGGTGGACGAATTCCGTTCTATTGTGGAGGCGGCAGATTTCAAGGCGGCATTTCCCGTCATAGGCGAGACGCACTTGAAAACCCTTCCTAAGGGCTTTCCGAAGGATTTCCCTTATCCGGATTATTTGAGGCCGAAAGATTACTCCGTTTGCCACACGGTGCCGGATGATTTCTTCCGTGATGAAAACTGGTTGGACCGTACGGCCGAGATTTTCGAGTTGATGAAGCCCTTCAATGATTTTGTGAACTATACGATTGACGAATGCGAGTGAATCGTAAGATGCCGGACTGATGATTATATTTAACCTGAAAATAAAGAAAATATGAATGTAGGAGACAAGGCGCCCGAGGTGCTGGGCGTGAACGAACAAGGAGAGCAGATTTTGTTGAGCCACTACCGTGGAAAGAAAGTGGTGCTTTATTTTTATCCCAAGGACAATACGTCGGGCTGTACGGCCGAAGCTTGCAGCCTGCGCGACAACTATTCTGCGCTGAAGGATAAAGGATACGAGGTAATCGGGGTAAGCGTGGACAGTGCTGATTCGCACAAGAAGTTCATAGAGAAACATGAGTTGCCTTTCACGTTGATTGCCGATACGGACAAGTTGTTGGTCAATGAGATGGGCGTATGGGGAGAGAAGAGCATGTATGGCCGCAAGTATATGGGAACTTTCCGCACCACCTTTGTCATTGATGAAGAAGGAGTGATAGAGAAGGTCTTCTCCCCGAAAGAAGTCAAGACCAAGACGCACGGCGAACAGCTGCTTGCGTTGTAGATGGCATAGCCGAAGTTACGGCCGCCCTTCCATATACCTATTTATATATATGGGAGGGCGGCTGTTTTTTAGTCAAGGCCGGAGAAACGGGTCAGCGGTTCAAGTAATGCCGGGCCACTTCGAGGGCCGTATGGATATTGTCGCAGATGTTTTTCTTGCCGAGCAGTTCATAAAATCCGCTTTTCTTGAGGGCTTCGTGTACTTTCGGATTAACTCCGGACAAGATGATGTGCACCCCTTCGCGATGGCTCATCTCGCACAGGTTGGTCAGGTTGTGGATACCCGTAGAGTCGATGAACGGAACTTTCCGCATGCGGATGATACGTACCTTAGGCTGTTCCTTGGTTTGTAGTACGACCTCTTCAAACCGGTTGGCAATGCCGAAGAAGTAAGGGCCGTTGATTTCGTAGACCTCCGTGTGGTCGGGAATGTGCAAGTGTTCTTCCGAAATCACGGTGCCGTCGGCATCCGTAGGGACGATTTCATCCTTAAAAAGGTTCACCTCCGTGGTTTCCATGACCCGCTTGATGAACAACAGGCAGGCCAGTACCAGTCCGAACTCAATGGCTACGGTCAGGTCGAATATCACGGTGAGGAAGAAAGTGATAAGCAAGACGGCCACATCGGACTTAGGATTGCGCAAAAGTTCCCTGAATGTCCGCCAACCGCTCATGTTATAGCTCACAATGACCAATACGCCCGCCAGACAGGCCATAGGAATGTATTGCGCCAGTGGCATGAGCAACAGGAAAATGAGCAGCAGCACGATAGCATGCACGATACCGGCCACGGGCGTGCGTCCCCCATTGTTGATGTTCGTCATGGTACGGGCGATGGCACCGGTGGCAGGGATGCCGCCGAAGATGGGGGAGAGGATGTTGGCGATGCCCTGTCCCACTAATTCCTGGTTCGAGTCATGATGGTCGCCGATGACACCGTCGGCCACGGTGGCCGAGAGCAGCGATTCGATGGCTCCCAGTATGGCGATGGTGATGGCAGGAGCCATCAGTTGCTTGATGCTTTCCCAGTTCAGTTCGGGTACGTTCATGCCCGGAAGTTCGGCTTTAATCATGAAGCGGTCGCCGATGGTTTCCACTTGCGTCGCTATACCGTATTGTTTCAGCAGGTAGACTCCCACGGTCATGACGATGATGGCAATGAGCGAACCCGGAATCTTGTGGGTCAGTTTGGGGGAGAGGGCGATAATGGCCACGCTGACTATACCCACGGCGGTGGACCATACGTCCAAGCTGCCGAAGTGGCGGATGTACACGATCCATTTCTCTATGAAATCGGCCGGCACGTTGTCGATGGTCAGTCCGAACAGGTCTTTGATTTGCGTCGTGAAAATGGTCACGGCGATTCCGCTGGTGAAGCCTACCACGATGGGATAGGGGATGTATTTGATGATGGTACCCAGATGGAATACGCCCAACAGAATCAGGAACACGCCGGCCATGACGGTGGCCACAAGCAGGCCTGCTTCGCCGTATTGTTGTATGATGCCGTAGATGATAACGATAAAAGCCCCCGTCGGTCCGCCGATTTGCACACGGCTTCCGCCAAACAGGGACACGGCCAGTCCGGCGATGATGGCCGTGATGATGCCCTTCTCAGGTGTCACGCCGGATGCAATGCCGAAGGCTATGGCCAATGGCAGGGCTACGATGCCCACTATGAGGCCGGCCATGATGTCTGCCGTCAGCTTTTCTTTGTTGTACTCTCTCAAGTCAAGGAATAGTTTAGGCTTGAATTCAAATTTGCTCATAATCTGATTATTTTGGATTTGTATATCCTGATTGTTTTTAAGGAAGTGCAAAGATAGCCCTTTTATGTCACAAACTCTAATAAATTGCTAAAAAACGTTTTTATGCGGAGGTTGGAAATGATAAAATGTTTGTGGATATGGGGGAAAAACGATACTAAAGCCTCAAAATGGGGTGGAAAGCAAAAATTAAATGTTATCTTTGCGATTAAAATTATTCACTATTAAAAACATTTTAAGTTATGTTCGAAGGTCAACCTAAAGGTCTTTATGCATTGGCGCTGGCCAATACGGGCGAGCGTTTCGGTTACTACACGATGCTAGCCATTTTCACGTTGTTCTTACAGGCGAAATTCGGATACTCGGCCGGTGAGACATCCACAATTTTCGGTGTGTTCCTCGGGGCGGTTTATTTTGTGCCGCTTTTTGGTGGAATGTTGGCCGACAAGTACGGGTTCGGCAAGATGGTCACGCTCGGTATATTCATC
This sequence comes from Paraprevotella xylaniphila YIT 11841, assembly GCF_900683745.1. Taxonomy (NCBI): domain Bacteria; kingdom Pseudomonadati; phylum Bacteroidota; class Bacteroidia; order Bacteroidales; family Prevotellaceae; genus Paraprevotella; species Paraprevotella xylaniphila. Next base: position 1,839,847 of record NZ_LR215980.1, on the reverse strand, counting down.
ATGTTCATCGGTTACTTGTTGTTAGCAGTCCCGACGGGTGCTGATGTGGCCGGAAAGTCCATGATGTTCGGTGCGTTGGCATTGATTGCTTGCGGCACGGGACTTTTCAAAGGCAACCTGCAAGTCATGGTCGGCAACCTCTATGATGCGCCAGAGTACAGGGACAAGCGCGACACGGCGTTCAGCCTCTTCTACATGGCCATCAACATCGGTGCGCTGTTTGCCCCCACGGCGGCCACTAAGATGACTAATTACGTGTTGGGCATGAACGGCTTCACTTATAATGCACAGATTCCTGCCCTTGCCCACCAGTATATGGATAATGCGGCGGGAATGACGGCACAGTCTGCCGCCACGTTGGAGTCGCTCAAGGCCGCACAGGGATTCACGGGTGACACGGCGGTTTTCTGTCAGAGTTACATCGAAAAGTTGTCCGAAGCTTACAATTACGGCTTTGCCGTGGCATGTGTTTCGCTTATCGTGTCCATCCTTATATACTATGGCTTCCGCAGCACTTTCAAGCATGCCGATTATAACGCGAAGACGGCATCTGACGGGCATGTACCCGTGGAGGAACTGTCTCCGGCCGAGACGCGCCAACGCATCACCGCGCTTTGTCTTGTGTTTGCCGTGGTGCTCTTTTTCTGGATGGCTTTCCACCAGAACGGCTTGACGCTTACGTTCTTCGCGCGCGATTATACGCAGGCTTCGGCTTCGGGCTTGTTGGGCATGACGTTTAATGTGTTCAATTTGGTGCTGATTATTGCTTTGGTGTATGCCATGTTCTCTCTCTTCCAAAGCAGGACAGGCCGCGGCAAACTGGTTTCCGGTCTGGTGGCAGTAGCTTCCGTGGGCGTTCTGGCGGGGCAGTATGCAACAAGCGATGCCGAGGTGGAGATCCTGCCGCAGATTTTCCAACAGTTCAATCCGTTCTTCGTGGTAGCCTTGACACCGGTTTCGTTGGCGATATTCGGTTTCTTGGCCAAGAAAGGAAAGGAACCTTCGGCTCCTCGTAAAATCGGGTTGGGGATGCTGATTGCCGCCTGCGGTTTCGGTATCATGGCTTTCGGTTCCATGGGATTGCCTACGCCCGATGCGTTGGCTCAGGGTGCCGATGTCAGCTTGGTCTCGCCCAATTTGCTCATTTCCACTTATCTTGTGTTGACGTTTGCTGAGTTGTTGTTGTCTCCCATGGGCATTTCTTTCGTGTCTAAAGTGGCTCCCCCGAAGTATAAGGGTATGATGATGGGTGGTTGGTTCGTGGCCACGGCTATCGGCAATTACATGGTGTCTATCATCGGTTACCTGTGGGGCGGCATCGAGTTGTGGATGGTGTGGAGCGTGCTCATCGTGCTTTGTCTGCTTTCGGCCTTGTTCATCTTCTCCATTATGAAGAAGCTCGAAAAGGTGGCGTAAGGAATATTTTTCGGGAACTTTTCTTGTAAAGTTTCCGGATGAAGTGTAAAACCTCTGGGTGTCATTCTCTATTATACTGGCATTCAGAGGTTTAATGTTTTGTGTAGAGCCGTGAAATTCTTTGCGCCAAATGAAAAATCAATCTCAGCCAAACGATTTTTCATTCGGCTGAGATTGATTTTTCATTTGGCGCATGTTGTTTTTCAGATTTCCTACATGAGGAATTTGTAAATCTTTATACCCTGACTCCCGGGCTTAGCGGTCTTCCCAGATTTCGGCCATCGCCTTGCGTGTCTTTTCCGGAATGGCCGGTGTGGCCGGATAGCCGATGGGGATGATGGCTGCCGGATACCACTCGTCAGGCAGATTGAAAAGCTCTTGGCAGAGTTGCACGCGGAAGTTGCACACCCAACAAGTGCCCAATCCTTGTTCGGCCGCAGCCAGGCACAAGTGCTCTATGGCGATGGCCACGTCGATGTCGGCATGGTTTTTCTCGTCATACCGCCGCGTCCAGGCCGCCCCGTGGTTTTCGCAGACCAAGATATAAGCCGGAGCCTCGCGGAACCATTCCTTGTCGTAACATTGCTGCAGGCGTGCGCGGTCGTCTTCGCCGGTGAAGAGGATGAATTTCCACGGCTGCCTGTTGACGGCCGAGGGAGCCAGGCGCGTGCATTCTTTGATATATTCCATTTTCTCTGCCGGAATGGCATCCGGCTTGAAGGCACGCACGGAATAGCGTGCGTGGCAAAGGTCTTTGAAGTCCATAATCATGTATTTTGTGGTTCAGTGAACAAATGTACACAAAAAACAATAAAGCTGTATTTTATGCGGCAGAAAATAAGTATTTCTTCACAAAGTATAAATGAGGGTAAATAAAATCCTGAAAAGTTTGTGGGTATGGCAAATAGTGTTACCTTTGTGATATGCGATTCCTGTGTATGTGAGAGATGAAGGAGAAGCATACTAAACCCAATATATTAATTAAAAAATGAAGAAATCATGTTGACGCAAATTATCATCACTTCTATGGCAGCCGTATTTTCGCTGCCCCAGTTACCCTACGAGAGCAATGCCTTGGAACCTGTCATCAGCAAGGAAACCATAGATTATCATTATGGCAAGCATTTACAGGCATACGTGAATACGTTGAATACGTTGGTGAAAGGCACCGAGTATGAAAAGAAGAATCTGGAAGAGATCGTACGCCATGCACCGGCCGGTCCGTTGTTTAACAATGCGGGCCAGGTGCTCAATCATACACTGTATTTTGAACAGTTCCGTCCGGTGGGGGCTGAAGGCCCGGCAGTGCCGGAAGGCAAGTTGGACAAGGCCATCCGGACTGCATTCGGAAGCTTTGACGAATTCAAGGAGAAAATGGCGGCAGCCTCCACCGGTTTATTCGGTTCGGGTTGGGCGTGGTTGGCGCAAAACGAAAAGGGCGAATTGGTTATCGTACAATGTCCTAACGGCGGCAATCCTGTGACGATGGGCTACGTGCCCCTGTTGGGATTCGATGTTTGGGAACATGCCTACTATGTGGACTATCGCAATCGGCGTGCCGACCATATCGCAGCTTTGTGGCAGATTATTGATTGGAAAGTAGTGGAGAATCGAATGAAATAGGCTTTCCGTATGGGAAAGTATATTTTCGATTAGTTAAGGTTGGACCGCCTGTTGTCGTGAAGATAACAGGCGGTTTTTAGTATCCCTCATGGAATGGGGAAATCATTGGGTGTCTAATGATTTGATGTAGCTGTACATCAGTTTGTAGAAAGGTGTGCGGCATAGCGTATGGCTGTTGCCCACTAGGATAAGCTTCATGCGTGCCCTCGTGATGGCCACGTTCATACGGCGCAGGTCGTGCAGGAATCCGATTTGCCCGTTCTCGTTGCTCCGCACCAAGCTGATGAGGATGACGTCGCGCTCCTGCCCTTGGAACCCGTCTACGGTGTTTACGCTCAGCAGATGGCGGTAGGGTTTGAAAAAGGCATCCCGGCGCAACAGGGTGCGCAATAGTTGCACTTGACCTTTGTAAGGGGAGATGAGCCCGGTGTCGATGCGTTCCGCCAATATCCTTTCCTTGCCTATCTTTTGGAAATAGGCCTTCAGTATGTTCAGGGTGAGTCGTGCTTCTTCGGGGTTGGAACGGCTAGTGCTGTCCGGATTGCGGGTTTCTTCGAAGTCGGGTATCCCTGCCGTCGGGGGAGCCGGTGCGGATACCGGATTGGAAGGTTCTTCTGTCAGGTATGGGGCGGTTTGTTCCTCGTCTGCCGTGTCTATCCATTCCATTGGCGTGTCCCAGTCTAGAATGCCCCTGTATTTCACTTCCGGGGCACTTTCCACCTTCCCGTCGTAGAAGCATTCGCTAGAGAAGTGCATGATGGCATCGTTCATGCGGTATTGCGTGCGGAGCAGGCTGACAGCGGAAGGTTGGCGGGCGGCGATGGTTTCCATCAGCGTGCGGTCCAGTCCGCCCTTCAGGGCCTCGGGGCATTTCACGGTGGGAGGAAGTTGGCGGTGGTCACCGGCCAGGATGACGCGCCCGGCCTTTTGGATGGCAATCCAACAGGACGCTTCGAGGGCTTGGGCGGCTTCGTCGATGAACAAGGTTGAGAACTTTTTTCCTGCTAATACGCGGTTGGCACTGCCTGTCAGCGTGCAGGCAATGACCCGCGTTTCGTTGAACAAACTTTCGTTGATGGCGATTTCCAGTTCGGTTGCCCGGTCGCGTAGCCGGGCTATCTTTTGGTGGAAAGCTTCACGGCCCGACGACGGGCGGTGGGCGTACAGGTCGCGGATGGCTTTGCGGATGGCCCAGAGCGAGGGGTAGGAAGGATGTGCTTCGAAACGCCGTTCGTAGGTGAACGACAGCATCTTGTCATTCACGCGAGAAGGGTTTCCGATGCGCAGGACTGCCACGCCCCGGTCGGTCAGTTTCTCCGAAATCCAGTCTACGGCCATGTTACTTTGTGCGCACACCAATACTTGGCTCTCGCGGTGGAGCGTCTCGTAGATGGCTTCCACAAGGGTAGTGGTCTTGCCTGTTCCCGGAGGGCCGTGCACGATCATCACGTCTTTGGCACGCAACACTTCGTTGACTGCGGTTTCTTGTGTGGGATTGAGCCAAGGAAAACGTACTGGTTGGAATGTAAAGTGACCGGCCTGGGCCGTTCCGTGAAAAATGTCGCGCAATTCTGCCAAGCGGCCATGCCGTGCGGCACTTACCCGGTCCAAGGCTTCGAACATCAGGCGGTAGGTGGTTTCGTCCAAGTAGAGTTGCGCACCGACGCGGTCGTTTCCTCTCAAATGCGAAAGGGTTTCCGTGTCCGGCAGGGCTACCACCATCGTATTGCCGTCTACGAAGCTTACGGTGCCGGTAAAGTGGAAATAATGCAGTCGACCGCCGTGGTTGCCCTGTCGTAGCTCTCCGGAGGCATCTTGTGTGAAGAAACACACTTGTTTGCCCGGCTCGAAGCCATGGTCTTCTTCTGTATGCTCCGTGCGTTCTACTTCTATTACCAGTTGGTTGAGCGAGTTGTAATAACTCTTTCCTAAGGAAAGCGGGTACCAACATAGCCCTTGTTTGATTTTTCGGGTTATGCCGGCTATTTCCGTTTGGGTGCGGAATTGCGTTTTTTCGTATTCATATTCCAATTCGAGCAAGCGACGTTGCTGTTGGAGCCATAAGACAGGTGATGCAGGCATGGCGGCTTAGGATTTGGGATCGGTAGGAGAAGCATGCTCGGATTTCAGGTCGGCCCGGCTTTTGCTTTGGGTAACCAACCATACGCCTCCGAAAACCAAAAGGACGGCTGTCCCTTGACTCCATCCGAAGACTCCTAACCCCGTAGCTACGCTGACGATACAGGCTACGATGGGTTGCACGTAGTTGTACATGCTCACGATGGTGGGGCGTAGCAGTTTCTGTCCTGTCATCATCATGATATAAGCTAAATAAGTGGCCACGAAGACCACAAAAGCCGTTTCAAACCAAGTGGTTGGCGGAATTTCAGCCCATGGCAGTATGGCCAGATCCTTGTAGGTGAAGGGCAGGATGACGATGGTGGCGTAGGTGAACATCCATTTCATGCAGGTCACTACGGTGTATTTCTGTATCAGCTTCTTGAAGATAGTCAGGTAAACGGCAAAGCTGCATTGGGCGGTAAGGCACAGCAGGTCGCCCGTCAGGCTGCCATTGCCTTTTTGGGTGGCGTGTCCGTTGCCTAAGATAAGCAGCAGGGCACCGATGGCACCACAGAAGATGCCCAACACTTTTTTGTTCGTGACCGGTTCTTTCAGGAACAGGGCGGCCAGAATCATGGTCACGATGGGGAGTGTGGTGGTGACGATGCTGGCGTTGACGGGGGATGTCAGGGATAGCCCAATCGTAAAGCAGCATTGGTTGAACACGATGGCGAGCATGCCGGCAAAGAAAAACATCAGTAAGTCACGGGGAGCGACTTCTTCCTTATGGCGGCCGAAAAGGGAAGTGAGCCAAAAGCATAAGGCCGCACCGGCCGCCCGGAAACTTACCAATGCCAATCCGCTGATGCCGTGCGCCATGGCATCTTTGCCTAAGGGCGACATCAGTCCCCAGGCCGCACAGGCCGCAAACATGCAAAGGTGGCCTGTCAGGTTTTTATCTTTATACATCTTTCTTGAATTTATACGTATCGGAAAAACGACTGCAAAGTTAGTCGTTTCATCACAAATTTTAGCATCTTTCCGTTGCTTCTTTCTATGGGAAAACTTATCTTTGCTGAAGCGAGGACAGGATTCGGCCTGGCTGTTTGCTGTCTTTGGATAAAGAGGATTCTGAAAAACGCAGACTATGGATAAGATAGGTGAATACATACGGCGTATTGAAATAGACTCGCTTTGGAGCGGGCAGAAGCATATCGTGTGGGAATTGGACCGCAAGGTGAATATCCTGAGCGGTGTGAACGGGGTCGGCAAGAGCACGATTCTGAACAAAGTGATATTAAGGCTTTTGCAGGTGGTCAAAGACAGCTGTACGGACAAGCCCGACGTGAAACTGACATACGAACCGGTGGATGCGGTGACGGTAAGGTTCGATGTGGTGCGGAGCTTCGACCGTCCTTTGGTCCACAGCAATTTGTTGGAAAAATTAGCGGATGACAGGGTGGCTACAGAGCTAGACTGGCAGCTTTATCTCTTGCAGCGGCGTTTCCTGGACTATCAGGTCAATGTGGGGAATCGTATGATTGCCATGCTGACGAGCGGTGACCCGGAAGCGAAGGCCAAGGCCCAGGAGGCAGCTCAAGCCCGTGTGCAGTTCCAAGACATGGTGGACGAGCTGTTCAGCGAGACCGGAAAGAAAATCGTACGCAGTAGCAATGAAATACAGTTGGAGCAGTTCGGCGAGGTGCTTTCGCCTTACAAACTTTCTTCCGGCGAGAAGCAGATGCTCGTGATTCTGCTTACCGTATTGGTGGAAGACCGTCAGCCTTACGTGCTTTTCATGGACGAGCCGGAAATCAGCCTGCATGTAGAGTGGCAGCAAAGGCTGATTACGCTGATACGGCAGTTGAATCCGAATGTCCAAATCATCCTGACGACGCATTCGCCGGCCATGATCATGAACGGATGGATGGATGCCGTGACGGAAGTGACCGACATTACACAATAAATTTCTGAGGAAGGGAGGGGAGCGTTATGGCCAAAAGATTGTCTGAGAACCTGACTTCTTTGTATCTGGGAGCGGCGCAGAGGTTGAAACCCAAAACGGCACGGCGGAAAATCGTGGCGTATGTGGAAAGTTACGACGATGTGTTTTTCTGGCGGACCGTATTGGATGATTTTGAGGATGACAGCCGTTATTTTGAAATCATGTTGCCTTCCCGCAGTACGTTGGGCAAAGGGAAAAAACTGGTGTTGACGAACAAGCTCGGCCCCCAACTGGGAAATTATATGATAGCCTGCGTCGATGCGGACTACGATTATTTGTTGCAGGGCGCCACGCCGACCTCACGGCTGATTAACCGGAACCCTTTTGTGTTCCATACTTATGCATACGCCATCGAGAATTACCAGTGTTATGCGGAGACGTTGCACCGTGTCTGTGTAATGGCTACGCTCAACGACCGCCAGATTGTGGATTTTGAGAGTTTCATGCGGGAATATTCCCAACTCATCTGGCCGTTGTTCGTATGGTCGGTTTGGGTGTACCGGCGGAACCATTACCGGGAGTTTACTTTGACGGAGTTTGGCAATCATGTGAGTTTCAGTGATATTAATGTGTACCATCCCGAACAGACGTTGGAACTTGTGCGGCGGAGGGTCAACCGGAAGATAGCTTGGTTGCAACGCCACTTCCCACAGGCGAAGAAAGATTACGAGATGCTGAAGACGGAACTGTTAGGTTTGGGGGTCACCCCGGAGACGACTTATTTGTATATTCAGGGGCATACCTTGTTCGACAACGTGATTTCTCCCTTGTTGGATCCTGTTTGTATTTTGCTGCGTAAAGAACGTGAGCGTGAAATCCGTAATCTGGCCGAGCACGACACGCAGCGGCAAAACGAATTGTCGTGTTACCAACATAGCCAGAATTCCGTGGAGGACATGTTGCGGAAGAATGTAGGGTTTAAGGATGCGCCGCCTTATAAATTGCTTGAACGGGACATCCGGCGTTTGTTGGACCGCATGGATGCCGGAGCTATGCAAAATACTTGTCCAACTTCTTGATGAACATGTTTTGGCAGAATACGACCACGCTGTCGCCTTCCTGGATTTGTGTCAATCCGTTTACGTGCATGCCTTCGCCGTTTCGTACTAACCCTCCGATGGCTACTCCCGTCGGAAGGCCGAGGTCTTTCACCGGTTTCTTGGTGACTTTGGCCCCGGATTTTACTTCGAATTCAGCCACGTCGGCATCGGCCACGGTCAGGCATTTCACGTTGGTAACGTCCGAATCCAACATCATCTGGTAAATATGACTGGCGGCAATCGTCTTTTTGTTGATGATGGTGCCGATATCCAATCTTTCGGCCATGGAGATATAGTCCAGGTTATCTATTAGCGCCACGGTTTTCCGCACTCCCAACCGTTTGGCCGTAAGGCAAGCCAGGATGTTGCTTTCGCTTTGTCCGGTCAGGGCCACGAAAGCTTGGGTGTGCTGTATGCCTTCCGTAATCAGTAACGAAGAGTCGCGTGCGTCTCCGTTGATGACCATCACGTCGCTGTCTCCTAAAGCCTCGTTCAGCTCGTTGCAGCGGGCGGGGTCGCTTTCTATGATCTTCACCTCCATGTATCCCGGGACATTCAGGGCGGTGTGCATGGCCGTGCGTCCGCCTCCCATGATCATGACGTTTTTCACGTCTTCATAATGTTCTTTGCCTACAATCTTTCGGATGTAAGGAATGTATTTCTTCGTGGTCATGAAATACACGATGTCGCCCAGTTGAAGCGTGGCATCACCGTTCGGGATGATGGTCATGTCGTCTCGTTTGACTGCCACGACATGGTAGCAAGTGTCCGGACCGCACAGTATCTTCAGCGGGATGTTGAGGATTTCTGCGGTTTCACGCAACTTGATGCCCAACATGACGAGTGCCCCGTCGTGCACTTCCCACCACTGCCTTATCCAACTATGTTTGATGCCTTCTATGATATCCCGTGCGGCCAGTATTTCCGGATAGATGAGGGAACTGATACCCATGTTCTTGAAAAAGCTTTTGTATTCTTCGTCCAAGTATTCCGCATTGTCGATGCGCGCTACGGTTTTCCGCGCCCCCAAGGTGTGGGCCAACATGCAGCAGGTGATATTTTTCATTTCGTCTGGCATGACGGCGATGAACAATTCGGCATGTGCGGCTCCGGCTTCTTTCAGGCCGCTGATGGAAGTCGGTTTTACGTTGAGGGTCATGAGGTCAACGTTGTCGGCTACTTTTGAAAGTTTGTCTTCGCTTTCGTCTATCAACGTGATGTTCTGGCTTTCTTTGGCTAAGAGTTGTGCTAAATGTGTGCCTACAGCCCCGGCACCGGCAATGATAATCTTCATGGATTTACTTTTGTGAAATGGAACGGAGTTGTGACACGATGGCATCCCGGTCGATTCCGGCTATTTGCCGTAGTTGTTCCACCGTGCCGTGTTCTACGAAATAATCGGGCAGTCCCATCCGTGTTACTTTAGGGAAGAAGTCATGGTAGGACATGTATTCTAATACGGCAGACCCTAATCCTCCGCAGATGACTCCGTCTTCTATCGTGATGATTCGGGAGAAATGCGTTCCAACTTCGTGTAAGATGTTTTCGTCCAACGGCTTGAGGAAACGCATGTCATAGTGGGCTACCGTGAGAGGATGTCCTTCTTGTGCCTGTTGTTGTTCGAACAGGCGGATGGCCTCTGCCGCCGTGTTGCCGATGGGGCCTAACGAAAGCAGTGCGATGTCCTTTCCTTCTTTGAGAAGTTGTCCTTTCCCCACTTCGATGGCTTCAAAATCACATTGCCAGTCGGTCAGCACGCCCCGTCCGCGTGGGTAGCGGATGACGAACGGGCCTTGGTTGGGGAGCTGTGCCGTGTACATGAGCAGGCGCAGTTCTTTTTCGTTGAGTGGGGAAGAAAGGATGAGGTTGGGGATGGGGCGGAGCGCGGCCAAGTCGAATGCGCCATGGTGCGTGGGACCGTCTTCACCCACCAGTCCTGCGCGGTCTAAACATAACACCATGTTAAGGCGTTCTATCGCAATGTCGTGGATGAGGTTGTCGTAGGCTCGTTGGGCAAAGGAGGAATAAATGTTGCAAAACGGGATGAGGCCGTCTTGTGCCATGCCCCCGGAAAAGGTGACGGCATGCCCTTCGGCGATGCCTACATCGAAGGCCCGGTCCGGCATCTCCTTCATCAAGACATTCATTGAGCAGCCCGACGGCATGGCAGGTGTCACTCCGATGATTTTCGGGTTCATCCGGGCCAGTTCGAGTAAGGTCTGTCCGAAGACATCTTGGTAACGTGGAGGCAGGTTGCTCGTGTCCGTCTGTATGCGTTCGCCGGTTTCCTTGTCGAATTTGCCCGGTGCGTGCCAGATGTCAGCCGCTTTCTCCGCCGGTTTGAATCCTTTGCCTTTGATGGTGTGTATATGAAAAAGTTTAGGGCCTTTCATGTCTTTCAAGACCCGGAGCGTGTGTACCAGTTCGATGACGTCATGACCGTCGCTAGGGCCGAAGTAGCGTATGTTCATTCCTTCGAATACGTTCTGTTGGTTGCTGATAAGCGACTTCAGCGAGTTGTTGAAACGGATGAGTTGCTTCCGGCGGTTTTCGTTGAGCCATCCCCAGTTGAATAGTTTACGGGAAGCGGCGAAACGCAGGCGGTTATAGAGACTGCTAGTGTGGAGTTGGTGGAAATAATGGTTCATTCCTCCCACACTGCGGTCTATGCTCATGTTATTGTCGTTCAGGATGATGAGGATGTCGTTTGGAGTGGAAGAAGCATTGTTCAATCCTTCGAAAGCCAACCCACCGCTCATCGAACCGTCACCGATGACAGCGATGATATGCCTTCTTTTTTCATCCTGATTGGCCGAGGCCACCGCCATGCCCAAAGCGGCGGAGATGGAATTGGAAGCATGTCCGCAGGTGAACGTGTCGTATTCGCTTTCGGAAGGAGAGGGGAAAGGTTTCAGCCCGTGCAGCTTCCTGTTGGTAGAGAAACGTTCCCGTCTTCCTGTCAGTATCTTATGGCCGTATGCCTGATGCCCCACATCCCATACGATGCGGTCGTAAGGCGTGTCGTACACATAATGCAAAGCGACCGTCAGTTCCACGACACCTAAGCTGGAAGCGAAATGTCCCGGATTGTCTGCCAACTCGTCGATGATGTCGCGGCGCAATTCCTCGCATACTTGCGGCAATTTGTCTATGGGCAAACGGCGCAAGTCGGCCGGTATGTTGATTTGCGACAGAAGGTTATATGTATTTTTGTTTGTCATCAGCTTGATTTAGTTCATGCAAAATTAGCATAATTTCATATATCTTGCTTACTTTTGCAAGAAAAAATACCGTTTTGACATTTAACGAATGTGAGATATGAAGTTTCGTACCACAGTAGAAAATGAGATGAAGGGATTGGATATCCATCCCGGAGACGGGCTTACCCTGTTGGGCTCTTGCTTTGCCGACCATATCGGCCGGCGTATGGTGCAGTCAGGGCTGGATGCGCATGCTAACCCGTTTGGGGTATTGTACAATCCGTTGAGTATAGCCGCGTGGTGCAGGGCGATGGCTACCGGAGAGCCGTTGCCCGAAGATATTTTTTTCGAATCGGGAGGACTGTGGCACAGTTGGTTGAATGACAGTTTTTTTTCTGCGGAGAACCGGGAGGAATGCCGTGCCCGTCTGGAAAACGTGCGCTGTGAAGAAGCTGCCCGGTTCAGGTCGCTGAAAGTCCTGTTTCTTACTTTGGGTACGAACCGTTATTACCGTCTGCATGACAACGGGCGGGTGGTGGCGAATTGCCATAAGCAACCCGGGGCATGGTTTACGGAAGGGCAGTTGGACGTGGAGGGGACGAAGGCTGAACTCGGAGAGGCTTTGGAGGCTCTTTGGCGGGTCAATCCGTCCTTGCAAATTGTTTTTACGGTCAGTCCTTACCGTTATGCCAAATATGGTTTTCACGGCAGTCGGTTGGGGAAAGCCGTGCTGTTGTTGGCCGTGGACGAGTTATGCCGGGCGTATGGGGGGCGTTGCTTCTATTTTCCGGCTTACGAGATTGTGTTGGACGAATTGAGGGATTACCGGTTTTATGCGGCAGACATGTTGCATCCGTCAGAGGTGGCGGTAGAGTATATTTGGGAACGTTTTTCCGAAGTCTGTTTCCCTGCGGAAACACGAAGCTTCATGGCAGAATGGGAGGCTGTGGCGAAGGCTTTGTCACACCGTCCGCTACATCCTGAATCGGCGGCTTACCGGGAGTTCCTGCGTCAAACTATGTTAAAGTTAGAACGACTTACTGAAAAATACCCGAACTTAGTCCGGACATCTGCATACGAGAATTTGAAAAGTCTGCTAAAATATTGAGGATTATGTCTTATACATTAGAAAGAATAGCTTCGTTGGTCGGTGCACATTTGTGGGGCGACGAAGCAGTGGAAGTCAGGTGGCTCCTGACAGATAGCCGTTCTTTGTGTTTCCCTGAAGATACTTTGTTTTTTGCGTTGGAAAGCCGCCGCAACGACGGGCACCGTTATATTTCCGAACTTTATAGTCGGGGGGTACGTTCTTTTGTGGTCAGCCGCTTGCCGGAAGACATGACATCCTGTCCCGATGCCAATTTCCTGCAAGTAGTCAGTCCGCTGAAAGCTTTGCAACGCTTGGCCGAACGCCATCGCGAGGCTTTCGGCATTCCGGTGGTGGGTATAACCGGAAGTAATGGGAAGACCGTGGTCAAGGAGTGGCTTTACCAGTTGTTGTCGCCCGGAAAGAGCGTCACCCGTTCGCCGAGGAGCTACAATTCCCAAATCGGAGTGCCTTTGTCCGTATGGAACCTGGATGAGAAAAATGAAGTAGGGCTTTTTGAAGCCGGAATTTCCGAGCCGGGAGAGATGGAAGCTTTGCAGTCGGTGATTCAGCCGACCATCGGGGTCTTCACTTGCCTGGGCGATGCGCATCAGGAGAATTTCATTTCGTATGAGCAAAAGTGTTTGGAGAAGTTGAGGTTGTTCAAGGATGCCAAAGTCTTGGTGTACGATATGGACGATGCGCGTATAGCCGGTTGCGTCAACCGTTCGGCTTTCAAAGGAGAATACTTTGCATGGTCGCGGCAGCGGCGCGATGTACCTTTATATATCGCATCGGTGGAGAAGCGGGAGGCAGAGACGGTTGTATCCTATATATATAAAGGTAAGGAGTCATCTTACTCTATTCCTTTTATTGATGAGGCTTCGTTGGTCAATTCCGTGTCCTGTCTGGCCGTATGCTTGCATTTGGGGATGAGTCCCGAGGCGGTTGCCGCAAGGATGGCCGTGCTCGAACCGGTGGCCATGCGCCTGGAGGTGAAAGAAGGCCGTTCGGGTTGTACGCTCATTAACGACAGTTACAATTCGGATTATAATTCTTTGGATATCGCCCTCGACTTCATGAACCGGCGTCCTGATTGTGCGGGGCGGAAACGTACGTTGGTTTTGAGTGATATCGAGCAGGCTGGCGGTGCGCCTGAGGATTTATATGGCCGCGTGGCCCGTTTGGTGGCTATGCGCGGCGTGGAGAAGTTCATAGGAGTCGGTCCGTGCTTGTCTGCCGTACGAGGTCTGTTCGGTATGGAGGCATGTTTTTATCGTTCTACGGATGAATTGTTGGGCAGCGGTGTGTTGGACACGTTGCACGACGAAGTGATTCTCATCAAAGGGGCAAGGTCTTTCCGTTTCGACGTTTTGACGGAACACTTGGCCTTGAAGGTGCACGAAACGACATTGGAGGTCAATTTGAATGCCGTAGTGGATAATTTGAACTATTACCGCAGTTTCATGAAGCCGGAGACGAAGATGGTATGTATGGTAAAGGCGTCGGCTTACGGGGCCGGTGCTGTGGAGATTGCCAAAACCCTGCAGGATCATCAGGTGGATTATCTGGCCGTGGCCGTGGCCGACGAAGGTGTGGACTTGCGGAAGGCCGGCATTACGGCGAATATCATGATTATGAATCCGGAGATGAGCAGTTTTCCGACCTTGTTCGAGTACGACCTTGAACCGGAAGTGTACAGTTTCCGTTTGTTGGAAGCCTTGACTCACGAGGCGGAGAAAGAAGGGGTGACTCATTTTCCCATCCATGTGAAATTAGACACGGGCATGCACCGGTTAGGATTCGACCCGGAAAAGGATATGCCGTTGTTGGTGGAACGGTTGAAACGCCAGTCGGCTGTGATTCCCCGTTCCGTATTTTCCCATTTCGTCGGGAGCGACAGCGACGATTTCGATGCCTTTTCCGCCCGTCAGTACGAGTTGTTCCTGAAAGGCAGTGCGCAGCTTCAGCAGGCTTATAGTCATAAGATTCTGCGCCATATCTGCAACAGTGCGGGGATTGAGCATTTCCCGGAGCGTCATTTGGAGATGGTACGTCTCGGCTTGGGGCTCTATGGTATCAATTCCCGGAATAATGAGATTCTCCATAATGTCAGTACGCTCAAAACCACGATTCTCCAGATACACGAAGTGCCGAAGGAAGATACGGTGGGATACAGCCGCAAAGGGCGGTTGACGCGTGACAGCAGGATTGCAGCCCTGCCCATCGGTTATGCCGACGGGTTGGACCGCAAGCTAGGCTGCGGTCGTGCGTATTGCCTGGTCAACGGACAGCGTGCCCCGTATGTGGGCAATATTTGCATGGATGTCTGCATGATAGATGTGACGGACATAGATTGCCGTGAGGGCGATACCGCCATCATCTTCGGCGATGATTTGCCGGTGACGGTGCTGAGCGACGCTGTGGGTACGATTCCCTACGAAATTCTGACGGGAGTCAGTGCCCGGGTGAAGAGGGTGTATTATCAGGACTGACATAAAAAATGGAAATGGATAAGAATACTTTGCAGCATACTGATGTGGGACTGCCGACAGGCAATATGTTTGAGCAGGTTCGCGGTAAAATAATGACCGTGCGTGAGACGGTGGTGATATTAGATGCGGATATAGCAGATTTGTATGGTGTGGAAACCAAACGAGTGAACGAGGCTGTGAAAAATAATCCGGATAAGTTCCCGCTTACTTACATGTTTCGGTTGACACGTGAGGAAATGATATTTTTGCGGTCGAAAAATCCGACCGTAAAAATATCGTCTAAAAGTCGTGCCTTGCCTGCCGTGTTCACGGAAAGAGGATTGTATATGTTGGCTGCTATATTGAAAAGCAAGAAGGCTGTGAATGCGACGTTTGCTATATGTAAAACGGGTTAAAAGGCAAAATGGTTCGGAGCAAACGGAAACAGAATAACCTGTTTTTTTATCTGTTGGGTTACCGAAGTGAGTGAAGGTTATACATCTTTGATTTTACTTCTTTTAAAGACAGAAGAACATAAGGACAAAATCTTATCCTTATGTTCTTCTGTCTTCTTTGTTTATCCGGTTTGTAACTGTCTTACCCCAAGAAGGAAATCAGCACGCCGGCTGCCACGGCCGAGCCGATGACACCGGAGATGTTGGAGGCCATGCAGTAGTTCAACACATGGTTTTTCACATCATATTTGGTGGCGATTTCGTTGCAGACACGACTGGCCATGGGTACGGCACTCAGCCCGGTGGCACCGATGAGCGGATTGATTTTCTTCTTGCTGAACAGGTTGAATATCTTCACCATGACGATGCCGGAAGCAATGGACAACGCAAAGGCGAGGAATCCACCGATGACGATGCCTATCGTCTGCATGTTGAGGAACGCATCCACTGTCATCGTTCCGCCCACGCATAATCCTAAGAAGATGGTGGCCGCGTTCATGATGGAGTTGGAAGCCGCATCGAACAGGCGCGAAGTGTCGGCACCGATTTCTTTCAGCAAGTTACCGAACATCAGCATGCCGATGAGGGGTACTGCCGTGGGGACGAACAGGGCTACTACTGTCGTGACGGCAATAGGGAAGATGATTTTCAGTACACGCAGTTTTTTGATTTCCGTGGTAGACGGATGCAGTTTTTCTTGTTCCTTCATGTTAATCATCAGTTCCTTCTTCGTGCAGGTCAGTTTCACCACCAACGGGATGATGACCGGCACAAGTGCCATGTAGGAATAGGCTGCAATGGCGATAGGACCGAGCAAGTGTGGGGCCAGTTTGATGGTCGTGAAGATGGCCGTCGGGCCGTCGGCACCACCGATGATACCGAGCGAGGCGGCCTCTTTCGGCGTGAAGCCCATCAGGATGGCTACCAACAGCACGGCAAAGATGCCGAATTGGGCGGCGGCCCCGAAGATGGACAGGCGCAGGTTGCGCAGCATCGGACCGAAGTCTGTCAGGGCGCCTACTCCCATGAAGATGACGGGTGGAAGGAAACCTGTCTTGATGAGCATGTAATAAAGGAAGTTCATCAGGCCGAATTCATGGGCGATGTCGTGCAACGGCATTTCCCAGATGTTGGCTTTGCTGCCGTTGGCCAGTGTGACCATCCCTTGCGAGTCCGCTTGTATGACCCCCATCTCGCCGCCCGGGAAGTTGGCCAGCAACACCCCGAACGCAATGGGCACGAGCAACAGCGGTTCGTACTTTTTCACTATACCCAAGTAGAGCAGGACGAAAGCCAGCGCATACATGATGAGGAACGACGGGTCGGCAATGATGTTGCTGAAAGCCGTCATCTGGTATAGCTTGTTGAATATATCTGTTAACTGTTCCATAATTTACTGCTTGGCTATTTTCATGATTACGTCATCTTCTTCCACGGCATCGCCGGAGTTGACCAAAATGGCCGTGATGGTACCGTCGAATTCGGCGCGGATGGCATTATAGGTCTTCATGGCCTCGATGTAACCCAGGATGTCGCCCGCTTTTACGCGGTCGCCCGGTTGCTTCGGTGTTTCTTCCGTGTTTTTCACGCGGTAGAATTTACCTTCCAACGGAGCCGGGATGTCTTCGCCTTCGCCTGTGGCTGCGGCGGGTTGTGCCGCCGGTGCGGCTGATGTCTGTGCCGGTGCGGCTTGTTCTCCGTAGGCGATGTCCACTTTGTAAGATTGTCCGTTCACGGTAACGGTAACGGTAGAAGGCTGTGCCGGTGCGCTTCCTGCGCCGGCCGGTGCGGCGGCAGCCTCGCGTCTCTTTTGCAGGTCGGCCAGGAAGTCCTGTTTGGCCTTGCCGCTCTTGTAAGCCTCATACTGCGACGGGTGCATGGCATACTCGAAGAGTTCCTCGTCGTCTTGTCCAGTGTCCCATCCTTTTTCGGCCATCATCTGGCGGTATTTGTCCAGTTCGTCCGGATAGTTGGCTTGCGGGTCGGTGTCGGAGAACTTCCGTCCTTGCGCTTCGGCCAGTGCCTTCAGTTCCGGAGCCACTTCGCCCGGCAGGCGTCCGGCCTTGCCCAAAATCATGTCCCAGATGTCATCGGCAATCATGCTCCAACGTTCTTTGCCTTTCTCCATTTGGATGACGTTCATCAGGGCCAGGTTTTTCACATATTGGCTAAACGGGGTCACGAGGCAGGGATACCCCACCTTGGGCCAGATGTAGGCTACTTCGTCGAACAGCTTGACGAGTAATTCGTCCTGCGTCAGTTCGGCTTGCCCATGTTTGGCCTTCCATTTGTTGAGCGACTCCAAGTTGGTCTCCAGATCGGCCATGAGCGAACCCATCATGCCGCCCGGCAGTCCCGGGGCGATGAGCAGGGAGTTGTTGATACGGTTGAGCGGATTGCAGTATAATCCGAGGAAGTCGTCCATCATTTCCTGTATCTGCGAGCGTACCTCCATGTAGGCCGCCATATTGATTTCTTTCACTTTGAAACCTGCGTCCTTTAGCATGGCCTGTACGGCCAGGATGTCGGCGTGCCCCGTACCCCATGCCAACGGGGCTACGGCTGTATCCACATAGTCGCATCCGTTCTTGCATACTTCGAGGATGGAAGCCATGTTGAAGCCCGGTCCCGCATGGGAATGGTATTGCACGATGATGTCTTTCTTGTAAGCCTTGATGCCCGCACATATTTTACCGAGGGTTTCGGGGCGGCCGATGCCCGCCATGTCCTTGAGGCAGATTTCGTCGCATCCCAAGTCAATGAGTTGTTGGGCCATCTTCACGTAATATTCCACCGTGTGTATGGGCGAGTGGGTGATGCAAAGGCTGCACTGCGAAATCATGCCGGCTTCCTTGGCGTAGCGGATGCTGGGTGCGATGTTGCGGATGTCGTTCAGCCCGCAAAACGTACGGGTGATGTCCGTGCCCTGCGCTTTCTTGACTTTATAAAACAGGCGGCGCACGTCGGCCGGCACGGGACTCATGCGCAGGCCGTTCAGTGCGCGGTCGAGCATGTGGGTCTGGATGCCCGCTTCGTGGAACGGTTTCGTCCATTGGCGCACGGCGTTGTTCGGGTTTTCCCCGAAAAGCAGGTTTACCTGTTCAAAACCGCCCCCGTTGGTTTCCACACGGTCGAAACATCCCATCCGGATGATGGCGGGAGCCACTTTCACCAACTGGTCCACACGCGGCACGTATTTTCCGGCGCTTTGCCACATGTCGCGGAACACTAAGCTGAATTTTACTTCTCTTTTTTCCATTGTATGTTTTTTCTTTTAGATTTCGATGACTGTTTGTGCTTACAGGCGTTCTACCTTGCTCACGCTTCCTTTGCCTCCGGTGATTTGGCTGACGGCCTCCCGGATGACGGCCAGTGTCTGGGCATCGATGGCCGTGGCCGTACCGGGTGCAGGCTTCCGTTTCGGAGCCACCGTTTCTTCGGGGGCTACTTTGTTGACTATCTGAATCAGCCATTTGCCCAACTGGATGACAATCATGAGGATGATGAACACCGTAACCATGCCCACCACCATGAGTTGTAATGCTAAACCTATGTTTTCCATTGTTTTGGTGATAATTTATTATGTGAATTTGTCCTTTTGTGTCTGTTTCATGTTATTGCCCGCTAAATTACAAAATTTTCTTGTGGGATGGAAGAATAAGTGTGGAAAAATACTCTTAAAAAAATGCAATATCGGAACTCGGTATGTATGGAGACTTTTCAGGAAGTTGCTGAAAAGCCTGTTTGAAATAAATGATACGAAAATGCGGGTTTATGGAACAAAAAGAAAGGTAATAGCTTGTTTAGAGAGGGAACGAATGATTGTAAAAAACACCATTCAGACAATTTTCACTTCGTTTCCTTTATGTTTTTTTACAGTTTCGGGATGCTTTTAAATCTTGTTGATGGATTTTAAGAATCAATCTCAGCTGAATGATTTTTCGTTCGGCTGAAAAAACGTTTTTTTTCTCCGCAGGATGTGGAAAAAACATCTGCCCGATGGCGCGCCGACAGGTAGAAACCGGTGTAGGGAAGTACGTAAATCGCCATCTTTTTCTCTATTTGGAGGTCGGAAGTTGTCGAAATCAGGATGGCACAATGAGAGGTGGAGCTTCTTTGGGGCTTACGTGCTTTTCGCTTGTTTGCGCGTTGTATGCCTCATTCTTGTGCAAGAAGTAAGCAAAAGTTGTGGCAGGGGGCACAAAGGGTTTCTGCAAATGCGTGAGAATCGTTTCTTTTCTCCATGTGTGCCTGCATGTCCGGAATATGCGATTCTGAGGAGGCGGAAGTGACAATTTGACAAAATGATATTTGGACAAAAGAACATAAGAACAAAAAGCCTTTTAAGACTTGAAAATATGTTCTTTTGTTCTTATGTCTAAAATATAGATATTCTGTCTAAAAACAGTTCATACCGATGTCCGGGTCCTTATCTTTCCGCTTCGATTTCCACCCCGGCTTCGCGGCAATCGGCCCCCATCGGCGGATTTTCCTTGGTCAGGGTCAGGTGGATGCGGCTGATGGAAGGGAAGTTGTCGAAGAGCCTTTGAAGAATCCGCCCCGCCACGTGTTCCAACAACTTTGAAGGGATGTCCATTTCCGCTTTGATGCTTTCGTATAAGTCGGCATAGCTCACTGTGCCCTCCAACCGGTCGGTCTGCATGGCCTCGTTGAAATCCGTGTCGGCTTCCATCCCGACGTGGAAGTAAGCGCCTGTCAGTTGTTCTTGCGGATCCACGCCATGGTGGGCATAGAAACGTACGCGAGGCAGCAGGATGCGGCTGTTCTTCACTTTCATAGAGCCTATCCGCATCTGGAGGCGCCGCAGTGCTTACAGATGAGGCATCCTTCTTGATATACCAACGATTCATGACCGCAGTTCGGGCATTTCATACCTTTGGCTTCCGTGCCGTCCGTGATGTATTTCTTCAGGGCGCGTTCCACGCCGTTTTTCCAAGTGTTGATACTTTGGCTCTCCAGTTGCAGCGAACCGACGAGCTTGATGACATGGTCCAATGGCATGCGGTAACGCAGCACGCCGGAAATCAGCTTGGCATAGTTCCAATATTCCTTGTTGAACTTCTCGGAAAGCCCTTCCACGGTGGTCTTGTATCCCTTCTTGTTTTCGAACTGGAAGTCGTAACGTTTGTTGCCGTCTTCGTCCACGTTCTTGATGATGCGTCCTTTCATGACGCTTTTCGGAAGGACGATTCCCTCGTCGTCATCCTGAATACCCGTGAAGATTTCGTAGGGATAGCCGTTCAACAGTCCGACGAAAGCTACCCATTTTTCTTTGTTGTTCTGGAAGCGTACCACGTCGCATTCCAATACTTGCGGACGTTTTTCCGTCACTTCGGGACTTTTGCAGGGAAGTTCCGGCTGTTTTTTCTCGTTCTTCACGGAAATCATCACGCCCGAACGCGAACCGTCGCGATAGATGGTACAACCCTTGCATCCCGAACGCCAAGCCTCCACATAGAGTTGGTTGACCAGTTCTTCGTCCACATTGTTCGGCAGGTTGACCGTCACGCTGATACTGTGGTCCACCCACTTCTGGATGGCTCCCTGCATTTTGACTTTCATCAGCCAGTCCACGTCGTTGGCCGTGGCCTTATAATAAGGAGAACGTGCCACCAATTCGTCGATTTCCTCTTGCGTGTAACGTTTTTCCGTGTCGTATCCGTTGATTTTCATCCACGTGAGGAACTTATGGTGATAGACGATGTATTCCTCGAAGGCATCGCCCGTCTCGTCGATGAAGTCGATATGTACTTCCGGGTCGTTCGGGTTGACCTTGCGCCGGCGTTTGTACACGGGCAGGAATACCGGTTCAATCCCAGATGTGGTCTGTGTCATGAGACTGGTCGTCCCCGTCGGGGCGATGGTGAGGCAAGCGATGTTGCGTCGTCCGTATTTTACCATGTTTTCGTACAGTTCCGGGTCTGCCTCGCGCAAGCGGTTGATGAACGGGTTGTTCTTTTCGCGTTCGGCGTCGAAGATTTCAAATGCCCCGCGTTCTTTGGCCATCTGTACCGATGAGCGGTATGCCTGCAGGGCCACGGTCTTGTGTACTTCCACGGCAAAGTCCGTGGCTTCTTGCGTGCCGTAACGGAGGCCGAGTGCGGCTAGCATGTCACCTTCTGCCGTGATGCCTACGCCTGTACGCCGTCCCTGTCCGCTTTTCTTGTATATCTTTTCCCACAAATGACGTTCCGTGCCCTTTACTTCCTCGGATTCCGGGTCGGCGTCTACTTTTTGGAGAATCATTTCAATCTTTTCCAGTTCCAGGTCGATGATGTCGTCCATCAACCGTTGGGCCAGTTGCACATGTTTCTTGAACAAATCGAAATCGAAATAGGCTTCCGGCGTGAACGGGTTGACCACGTAAGCGTAAAGGTTGATGGCCAACAGGCGGCAACTGTCATACGGGCAAAGCGGTATCTCGCCGCAGGGGTTCGTGCTCACGGTGTGGAAACCAAGATCGGCATAGCAGTCGGGCACGGATTCACGCAGGATCGTGTCCCAGAACAAGACGCCGGGTTCGGCGCTTTTCCATGCGTTATGCACGATTTTCTTCCACAAATCCTGTGCGTTGATGTCCTTGGCCACCATGGGAGAAGAACTGTCGATGGGGTATTGCTGCGTGTAGGATTTTCCTTCAATGGCAGCGTGCATGAATTCATCGTCGATCTTGACGGATACGTTCGCTCCCGTGACTTTGCCTTCCGTCATTTTGGCATCGATGAACGATTCGGAGTCCGGGTGCTTGATGCTGACGGACAACATCAGTGCGCCCCGCCGTCCGTCTTGTGCCACCTCGCGCGTCGAGTTGCTGTATCGTTCCATGAAAGGGACGAGGCCGGTAGAAGTCAGGGCCGAATTTTTCACGGGCGAGCCTTTCGGGCGGATGTGCGACAGGTCATGGCCTACGCCGCCGCGCCGTTTCATCAGTTGCACCTGTTCTTCGTCGATGCG
Source organism: Paraprevotella xylaniphila YIT 11841 (assembly GCF_900683745.1). NCBI lineage: Bacteria > Pseudomonadati > Bacteroidota > Bacteroidia > Bacteroidales > Prevotellaceae > Paraprevotella > Paraprevotella xylaniphila. Next base: position 1,817,511 of record NZ_LR215980.1, on the reverse strand, counting down.
GATGATGCCGCCGTATGAGTCGGCTTGTCCGTCCAGACCGATGACGAAGCAGTTGGAGAGCGATGCGATTTGGTGGTTGTTGCCGATTCCGGTCATGGGACTGCCTGCCGGGATGATGTATTTGAAGTGATCAAGAAGTTCGAATATTTCTTCTGCCTTGAGCGGATTCGCATATTTGTTTTCGATGCGGGCGATTTCGTTCGCGATACGCCAGTGCATGTCTTCGGGCGATACTTCATAAATATGGCCGTATGAGTCTTTCATGGAGTATTTGTTCACCCACACTCTTGCGGCCAACTCATCTCCGTTGAAATATTGAAGGGCAGCCTCAAAGGCTTCGTCATAACTGTAAGTCTTCTCTTTCACGACTGTTTGAATTTAAATGGTTTACTTTAGGATTCCGTTATCAGATTTTGTAGAAGCAATAGCGGTCAATCCGGAAGGACGTTGCAAAACTACACATGTTTTCTGATATGACCAAAGGAAAAACTTAAAATCTTGTCTTTTTATGGAAAGTTTTCCATTCTTTTGTGTTATTCGTTTGATTATGAGTTTGATGCATTTTAAACGAATCGGAAAAGTTATCCAAAAATGAAAATCTTAAGAAATAAAAACCTTTGAAATCTAATCTATTATGAATCATTTTGTGTATCTTTGTCCGAAGTAAAAAACGAATGAATCATGGAAACAGTAAAGAACCGCAGAAGTATTCGGAAGTATGCCGGAAAACCGGTGGATGAGGGACTGTTGCGTCGGCTTTTGGAAGTATCGGAACGCACGCAGACCATGGGGAACATGCAACTTTATAGCGTGGTGGTGACGCGTAGCGAAGAGATGAAAAAGCGTTTGGCACCGGCGCATTTCAATCAGCTTATGGTGACTCAGGCACCTGTGGTCCTGACGGTATGTGCGGATTTCAACCGTACGGTCAAATGGGCGGAGCAGCGCAAGGCGCAGCCCGGATATGACAATTTTCTTTCATTTTTGAATGCCGCTACGGATGCGCTGTTGTTTACGCAGACGTTTTGTAATTTGGCCGAGGCGGAAGGGTTGGGGATTTGTTATTTAGGTACGACTTTATATATGCCGTCCCAAATTATCGACATCTTGCAGTTGCCCCGCTTGGTGATGCCGGTGGCGACACTCACCGTCGGATGGCCCGACGAACATCCCGAGCAGGCCGACCGTCTGCCTTTGGAGGCTGTGGTACATGAAGAGACCTATCACGACTATATTCCCGAAACCATCGACCGATATTACGGGCCGAAAGAACAATTACCAGAGAACAGGCATTTTGTGGAAATCAATCACAAGGAGACGTTGGCTCAAATTTTCACGGATATCCGTTACACCCGTAAGGATAACGAGGCTATGAGCCGGGGTATGTTGGAGGCTTTGAAGCGTCAGGGGTTTTTAGATTGACGGGCGCAGGCATGCGTGGTAAGAGCGTGCCTTTTACTCTGTGTTAAATAAACTTAACGGGGGGGGTAAAAAAGCTTTGCCTCCCTTTTTGTTTTGTTGGAGTTTCAGTATTTTTGAAGCCGTATAAAACCAACTTTAAAAAAATAAGTGTATGAAGAAGATTTTACTTTTATTGTGCTTGTTCTTAGGCATGCAGACTTATGCCCAAGACGAGATGAGAGAGTTGACTACGGTGATAAAGGTCACCCCGTCGTCTTCCGAGCGTTTCGACGTGGCGCAGTTGCAACTTGAACTCAACGGGCAGGGGATGCCTGAGAATGGGTTTGTCTGGGATGCAACTTCCAGTAGTTTCAAGGGCAAGTTGTCTTACAATCCTTACGAGGATAACTTCATCCGACTTTACATGCCGGACCAGTCGATTTCTTACGAAGGGCCGATAGTTTTTGATTTCGGCAACCCGGAAATTACGACGGTGGAAGTGAATGCGGATTTCTCTCCTTATCATTATGTGAGTTTCACGTCAGGCAGCCCGGAGGATTATACTGTGACTTTGGATTATTTGGGCTTGTCTGACGGGTCGGTTTCCGGACAATCTATGCCCGGAGTGGTTACGCAAAGGATGGATGACGGTGAATTTCTGCGTGCGGAAGAGTACAGTTATGAACTGTCTGCGTTTACGCCCGAGGGAATCAGCGTAGCTGTGAAAAACGGAAAAGTGACCGTAGAGGATGAAGATGTAGCCGTGGTTACGCCAGAAAAATTGGATGATATGACGTTGGTTACCTTTCAGGTCAAAGATGCTGAAGGGAAGCCGGCCGAAGCCGAGGTCATTCTTCTCCAAGCGAATTTAGATTTGTCTACCGATGAACAAGGTAGCGTGCAGGGATATCTTCAGCCCGGTACATATTACTATTATCCGGAGATGGAGGGCAACTATTTGGCTTCGCCTGCAACGGATTTTGCTACTTTTACGGCTTCAGGGAACACTACCACAGTGGATTATTCCTTCCAAGACAAAGGGTATAAACCCGTGACGTTCCGTATGGAGGGCGATGTACAGTCCGGAAGTTTGACGATTTCTCCCGTCGGCATGGAGTATGATGAGTTTTATGTGAATAATATAGACTTCCCTTATACCGTTTACATGGTAGATGGTTTGTATAAGTATGGAGTGCAACCTGCTTACAATCCCCCAATGTATTTCGAAGCAGAACACGGGCTTGTGAATACGGCAGAGAGCCGTGACGTGGTTTGCTCTTTCCATTCCTCCGATTATGGGACGATGCGTTTCAAGTTGAAAGGGGCGGAAGAAGGTCATTATTATGGTATCCATGTAAGGCGTGGGAAAGACGGATGGTCTACCGGTTTCAACCCGGTTGACGAGGGAAATGGCGTTTCCGCTGTATGGGAGGCCGAGTTGGGCTTGAAAACCGGAGCATACACTTATGCCTTGGAAAGGCAGGAATATGCCACGAATCAAGTAGAGTTCCTGACGCTCGGTTCGTTTGATATGGAGAAACAGCAGGAGGTTGAGATTGATTTGTCGAAGGTGGAAAGTGTGTCGGTCGAGGTTTCCGTGGCGAATCTGCCGGACTTCATGGAGGGGAGGTCGTTCACGTGCGAGGTGACTACGCCACGGGGTGAAAGGCTGTGGTCGTACCGTATTGAACGGGGAGAGACGAAGTTCCGGACCCGTTTGCCGGAAGGGGAATATGTTTTCAACTGGACTAGCTATTCCACTTATTCGGGAGAAGATGGCATAGAGTTCGATTACGTGGTGCATGAGACTGTAGAGGGCGTGTCGGACAAGGTGGTGTTGGATTTCAGCCGTTTGGCCTATGCTCGTGTGAATACCGTTGTGCCCGACGGGTTGGAGGCGGATTATGGCAATGTGTTAAGCAAGGGAGATTTCATCACGGACATGGACTTCGAGGGTAGCGGGACAACTTATGTCATACTCGCTCCCGGACAGTATGAAATGCAGGCCGTTGGCTCGAATTATGAAGGGTTTGACATGCATATATCCGATTTGAAGCCTGTGACATTGGAAGCAGGCCATTTGACCGACGTGGTGCTCAATATAGACCGCAAGCAGGAGGGTATCTTGGTTGAACTGGAAGTGGAGGACGTGAAAGGACACAATCTGGCCGGGGCTACCGTGACGCTGAATGGTGAAGTGTACCGGACGAATGCTTCCGGGTATCTGACTTTGGCCGACGTGCGCGGTGACGAAATCCGCATGAAAGTGGAAGCCGAGGGCTACCTGCCTTTTGAAAAGGTGTATGCCGTAAACGATGTCTATCGTTATATCGGTGGAACCTATATGACAGTGGTGCTTGAGCCCAAGGGTGGTTCTTCTGTTTCTGCTGTGGAGACCGATGGTCTGTTGACTGTGGAACGTACGGTTGTGGATGGTCGTATTGTCATTTCCAACGCCACGGATAAAGTCTGGAACGTGCGTTTGGTCTCATTGTCGGGAGCTGTCGTGGCACAGGACGAAGCGCCGACCGGGACAACTGAATTGCAAGCGGGGCACTTGCGTAAGGGTATGTATCTCTTGAATTTGTATCGCGACGGAATACAGAAGACCATCAAGGTCATCAAGAAATAAAAACTTCCGGCGCACTTGCAGAAGCAGGTGCGCCGGAAGTTCTTTAAAATAGAAAGCTTATCGTTGTTTTAACAGCTTTTCTATTTCATCCATTTTGGATTTGAATGCCTTGTCTACGTGCAGCCGGTCTTCGACTACGCTGCAGGAATGCAATACCGTGGCGTGTGTGCGTTTTCCAATCAGCGAACCTATGCGGGCCAATGAAAGATTGGTATGTTTTTGAGCCAAGTACATGGCTATTTGCCGTACCTGTGCCACCGGTTGCTTGCGGCATTTGGTGAACACATCTTCCTGCTTGACATTGAAGTATCCGCAAACTTTGTCGAGAATGAAATCTATGGTCACAGGTTTATTTTCCACTTTTACCGCGCGTTTGAGGATTTGTTCTGCCAGAGGCAAGTCTATATCTCGGTTCCATACGACGGAGTAAGCCATGAGAGAATTGACTATACCTTCCAACTCACGTACGCTGTCGTTCACGTTTTCCGAGACGAAGTCGATGACTTCTTCCGGTATTTTCAGGCCGTCCTGCCGGATTTTGTTTTCCAGGATATCATGGCGAAGCTGTTGGTTCGGCTTCTCCAATTCGGCTAATAATCCCCATTTGAAACGGGTCAGCAACCGTTCTTCCATGCCTTGCAAGGCTGTGGGCGGTCGGTCGGACGTCAGGATGAGCTGTCGTCCGTTCTGGTGTAAATGATTGAATATGTGGAAGAACGTGTTCTGAGTCTTGGTCAGGCTAGCAAATTCCTGCACATCGTCGATAATCAGTACGTCGATGGTTTGGTAGAAGTTGATGAAGTCGTTTACGGTATTTTTCCGTACGGAATCCGTGTATTGCACCTGAAAAAGGTGGGCGGAAACGTACAACACACGCTTTGTCGGGTGAAGTTCTTTGATCTTGGCCCCGATGGCGTTTACCAAATGAGTCTTTCCCACACCGGAAGCTCCGTAGATAAACAAAGGATTGAATGTGGATTGTTTCGGATGTTCGGCTATAGCCTGCCCTACGGAGCGGGGCAGTTTGTTGCTTACTCCTTCGATGAAGTTTTCAAAACTGTAGTTCCGGTTCAACTGAGGATCCAAATCCTGAGGCATGGGAGCCTGTAACGGACTGGGTGCCCTGTTGCTACCCGTTGCCTGTATCTTGGCACGGGGCGTCAAAGGCTGTGTGTTGACCGGCTCGATGTCTACGGTCAAATGATGGGTCTGGTCTACCATCAGGCTGTATTTCAACTGCGTTCCTTCTCCGAAAACTCGTCGTACTACGGAGAATATCAGCCGGCCGAAATGTTCCGACAAGAATTCATAGAAATACTGGCTCGGCAAGCCGAATGTCAGTACTTGCTTCTCGAAAGAGATGATCTGAATCGGTTCAAACCATGTCCTGTATTGTTTCTCGTCTACGTTATTGCGAATGATGGGCAGACAACGTTCCCATAACGATTGCGCTGAACCTTCCATTAGATTTTGTGTTTATCCGATGAACTTCCTATATACTTCTACGCTGCAAATTTCGCAATATTCCGCGATAAAAACAAGCCTTTGGCTAAGGACGGGAAGCAGAAGGCGTTTTAATTCCCTTGCAGTCAGAATGATAAAAAATAAAAAAATAAAATTGTGCTTTTTGCTTGTTTTTCTCTAAGTGTTTGTCTTGCCGAAAGATAGGTTTTCAGGGAGTGGTCGGGTGGGAAAATACAAAGCCGGACACCTTGGTCGGGTATCCGGCTTTACAAGCCTTGCAGCCTCTGTTTTTTCGAAGTTAGTTCTTACGTCCGAAAAGCGAGAAGTGTACATAGCGTTTCGGATTTTCTTTCAAGTCTATAAGCAGGTTGTTGGCACTGCCCGCCGTATGAGTCAGATTGTTGTACAAAGCACTGTCGTTCAGCAGTAGTCCCAACGTATTGTCTTTGCGGTTCATCTTCTCGGTCATGAGCTGCACGTAGCCCAATGTCGTATCTACCTTGCTTAAGGTGGCTTGCAGGTCCAGTTCATTCATGTGGTCGGTCAGGGTAATGACATTGTCGCCTATCCGGTTCATCTTGTCTGTCAGTTTTGGCATATCGTTACGTAACAAACCGTTCAGTTGCCGACTGCTTTCGTTAAGGTTGGCCGTAATGCTTTGGGCGTTTTCCATAATGTTTGGCAAGTTGGGGTTGGCTGCCAACGTATTCAGTGTGGTCAGCAGTGTGTCCACTTTGCCCATGATTTGTTCCACTTGCGGGACGATGTCGGCAGCTTTGTCCATCAGCCCCTTGGTGTCGTCTCCCTGAATGGTGTCGCCCGGAGCGTAGTGTCCGTCTTCAGGATTGCCCAGTAAAAGGTTCAGGTTACAGCCGCCTAACATTTCCGTAACCAATGTGCCTTTTGTGCCCTTAGGCAGGCACATGTTTTCGTCCACACTGATTTCCACCAATACATGGCCCGGCTGTTGGTAATTGTAAAGTATGTCGCGTACCGTACCTATTTTATATCCGTTGGCTAACACAGGACCGGACTTGGCCAATCCCTTGATGTCCGAAAATTCTATATAATAGGAATTGCTGGACTTGAACAGGTTAATGCCTTTCAAGAAATTGAGTCCGATAAAGAGTGCAGCGATAGCCACAGCACCGGTTAAGCCGATTTTAACCTCTTTCGTAAAGTATTTCATAAGTTTTTCAACGTTTATTTGTTCTTTTTATATTCGGAGATAGCTTCAGAGAGTTCCATCTTCCGGCCGTTTTTAAAGGCCACGATAAAAGCCCCTTTGAAATCTTCTTTTATTTTATTGCGTATTTTGATAGCTTCCTGATAGTCGGTGGTTGCCCCGTACGTGTACTTATAATAAGCTCCCTCTTTATAGAAATCTATCGGAGACAGGTTTTTAAAGCGGGAACTGCCTGTGGGTATCTGCCGGGTGGAAGCCTGGATTTGTATCTTGAATACAGGCCGGGAGTCCGTTGCCGGTTGTTCCTGCTTTTTCTCCTCTGGTCCGGAAGTTGAAGGCTTATCACTGTTTTGGGTCAATAAATCGATATCACTTTCGGGGGCATCCGTTACAGCACTTTCTACGGCCTGCATTTCGTTTCCTTCAGCCTGTCGCGCATCCTTTTCCGCTCCCGTTGTTTTTCCTTTCGTATGCTGCTTCTTATAAGAAAGGAAAGCGTTATAAATGCTTTGGCTCATTTTACGGATACCGTTTTGTGAGTTGAGGAAAGCCTCTTCGTCGTGTGTGGAGATATAGCCCAATTCAATCAATACGCTTGGCATGCTAGTTTCCCGCAAAACAAGGAAGCCCGCTTGGTGTACGCCTTTGTCTGGCCGTCCGCCGGTTGTCCTGAATTCCTTTTGGATTTGTTTGGCAAAATCTACGCTTTGGGCCATGTATTTGTCCTGCATCAGTTCGAAAATGATGTAGCTTTCCGAAGATTTCGGATCGAAGCCTTGGTAACGTTCCTTATAATTGTCCTCCACTAAAATAACGGCATTTTCCCGTTTGGCCACTTCCAGGTTCTCGTCGGCACGGGCCATACCCAACGTGTAGGTTTCGGCTCCCCGGCCTATCGCTTTGCCCGGCAAGGAATTCGTATGTATGGATACGAACAGGTCGGCGTTTGCCCGGTTGGCAATTTCCGCCCGTCGTCCTAACGGAATGAAAACATCAGTCTTCCGGGTGTAAATCACTTTTACGTCCGGACAATTTTCCTCCACCAATTTGCCGAAAGCTTTTGCTACAGACAGGTTGATGTTTTTCTCGCGGGAGAAACGGCCTATGGCACCGGGATCTTTCCCGCCGTGTCCTGCGTCGATGACCAACGTGAAACGGTCGGTTCCGGCCGGTGCGGCCGAAGCATATAAGAATTGGGTCTCTCCGACGTATGCCAAAAGAAACAAGAAGAGGAGCTTTATCGTTTTTATCGTCTTTTTTAGTTCCATTTTGTTATAGAGATAGGGATAGTCCAAGGCAATTCGGTGCTTCTTAAAGTACGGACTGTCGCCTATCTTGTGCAAATATAATAGATTTTCAGGTAAGGGACGACTTGTTTTCATGCTTTTCTGTAAGGCATCCCAGAGATTTTAATAGATTTTATCAGTCTGCCGGTCGCGTGTCTCCTTTCTTTTCGCTATATTCGCACCGTCATTAACTGAAGGCTCATGAAAAATAATCTGAGGAAAACTTGTTTATGTATTTCGGCCCTGTGCATGGCCGGGGCCGTATGGCCGGTTGCCATGCAGGAGGAAGATGCCGTTTCCGCCTGTGTAACCGGGAGGCCGGAAATGAAGTCATCTCTTTCTACCACAGGGGAACGTTTGGGACGGGGAACCGTAGCTGTCAGGTTATCACCCGATACGGTCATGGTGGGTTGGCGTTATTTGTCTTCCGATTCGGTCCGTACGGTGTTTAATGTGTACCGTGACGGTCTGTTGGTTACCCCAAAACCAGTGTCTGTTTCCACGCAGTTTTACGATTATAACCCGTCCCGGGGAAAATCGGTATATGAGGTACGTCCGGTGGTGGACGGCCGGGAAGAACCCTCGTCCGGCGGCAAATGGACGCTTCCGGCCAATGCCCCGTGCGGTTATCTGGACATCCCGTTGCAGCAGCCGGAGCCGCAGACTATGCCCGGCGGCGAGGTTTGCACCTATACGGCCAATGATGCGTCCGTCGGTGATTTGGACGGTGACGGGGATTTCGAGATAGTGCTGAAGTGGGAGCCTTCCAATGCTAAAGACAACTCCCACAGCGGTTTTACCGGAACCGTGTTTTTGGACGCTTACAAGTTGGACGGTACCCGCCTATGGCGCATCGACTTGGGGCGCAACATCCGTGCGGGGGCGCATTACACCCAGTTCATGGTGTACGACCTCGATGGCGACGGACGGGCTGAAGTCACGGCCAAGACTGCGGACGGCACGGTGGACGGCCGGGGACATTCGATAGGCGATCCCTCGGCAGACTACCGGGTGGGGGCGCAAGAACCGGTGGAAGGCCGGAAGGGGTATGTCGCTTCGGGTCCGGAGTTCCTGACCGTGTTCGACGGGAAGACGGGCGCGGCCTTGCAAACGGTGGACTATATCCCTCCGCGCGGACGGTTGGAAGACTGGGGCGACAATTATGCCAACCGCAGCGAGCGGTATCTGGCGGCTGTGGCCTACTTGGACGGGCGGCATCCGAGCGTGGTGATGTGCCGGGGATATTATACGCGCAGTGTTTTGGCGGCTTTCGATTGGGATGGCAAGCGGCTAGCGTCGCGTTGGGTGTTCGATACGGATTCCGCCTGTTGGGTTTCGTACGCGGGGCAGGGGAACCATAACCTGCGTGTGGCCGACGTGGACGGTGACGGTTGTGACGAAATCACATACGGCTCGTGTGCGATAGACCATGACGGGACGGGGCTGTACAATACCGGCTTCGGCCATGGCGACGCCTTGCACCTCACGGCTTTCGACCCTTCGTCCGACCGCTTGCAAGTGTGGGATTGCCACGAGAACAAGCGCGACGGGAGCGATTTCCGCGATGCCGCGACCGGAAAGGTCATCTTTCAACTCCCGGCTGCCAAAGACGTGGGGCGTTGCATGGCGGCGGACATCGACCCTACGAATTACGGATTGGAGATGTGGTCGTCGGCTTCCGGGGGCATACGGAATATAAAAGGAGAAGTGGTTTGTGCCGCACCTAAAGGGTTGCCGATGAACATGGCTGTGTGGTGGGACGGCGATTTGCTGCGCGAGATGCTGGACCATGAAACGGTGAGCAAGTACGACTGGGAGGCACAGGCTTGCCGTCCGTTGGCTACGTTCGACGGATGCAGTTTCAACAACGGGTCGAAAAGCAATCCTTGCTTGCAGGGCGACATTTTGGGCGACTGGCGCGAAGAGGTCGTGGTGCGCACGGCGGACAATACGGCTTTGCGCGTGTATGTGTCCCCGCTTCCCACTCCTTACCGTTTCCATACGTTCTTGGAGGATCGGCCTTACCGGCTCAGTATCGTGACGGAGAACGTGGCCTACAACCAACCCACACAGCCCGGCTTCTATTTCGGTGCGGAATTAGAACGGAGCGGCAAGCTTTTCCGGGGGTATCAGTTTGGAAAATGAGAATATGAAAAATTATATGAACTAAAAATGAAAAAGCAATGAAGAAAAATTTTTTTGCGGCTATCTTGTTAGCCGGAATGATGTCTGCGGGCGGAACAGTCTGGGCTGTGGGCGGAGCGGACGCTGCTCCTTTGGCGGCAGTCATGGCTGCGGCAGCGCAGCAGGATGAAAAGACCGTCACCAGTCCCGACGGTATGACCTTCCTCAAAGTAGGACTGAAAGACGGACGCGCATATTATAAGGTAGGATATTATGCAAATGGAAAAGAAGGACGGAAGGAAGTGACGATGTTGGAGGAGTCTCCCTTGGGGCTGGTGACGAACTTTGCCGATTTCAGCCGCGACTTGGTATGGGTGAAAGAACAGGCCGGTACGCGCGACATCCGTTACGACCTGGAGCGCAGCAAGGCGAGCCGGGTGGACAAGAAGGCCAATACCTTTACCGTGCGTCTTGCCAATGCCAAGAAACAGGAGATGGAAGTGGAATTTGTGGTGGAAGACCACAATGTGGCTTTCCGTTATTTCCTGCCCAAACAGGGCGGAACGGGCAGTGTGCGCGTGATGAACGAAACCACCGGGTTCCGTTTTCCCGGCAAGACCACGACTTTCCTGACACCGCAAAGCGATGCCATGATAGGTTGGAAGCGGACGAAGCCCAGCTACGAAGAGGAGTATAAGGCCGACGCACCGATGGGGACGCCTTCACAGTACGGCCATGGTTATACCTTCCCCGGATTGTTCCGTGTGGGGGAAGACGGTTGGGTACTTGTGAGCGAAACGGGTGTGGACAGCCGCTATTGCGGATCCCGCCTGAGCGACGCGCAGGACGGCCTGTACACCGTGGCTTTCCCGATGCCGGAAGAGAACAACGGTAACGGCACGCCGGAACCGGCTTTCGCTTTGCCTGGCCATACGCCTTGGCGTACGCTCACGGTGTCCCGTGACTTGGCTCCCATCGTGGAGACCACGGTGGTTTGGGACGTGGTGGAGCCCCGTTTCACCACGGAACATAAATATAAGTACGGGCGCGGCACGTGGAGTTGGATTCTCTGGCAAGACAACAGTATCAACTACGACGACCAGGTGCGTTATGTAGACATGGCTTCTGCCATGGGCTATGAATATACCCTGATAGACAACTGGTGGGACAACAATATCGGCCATAAGCGGATGGAAGACCTCATCAAGTACGCGCAAGGCAAAGGCGTGGACATTTTCTTGTGGTACAGTTCCAGCGGTTACTGGAACGACATCGAACAAGGTCCGATTAACATCATGTGCGACCCCATCACGCGCAAGAAGGAGATGCGTTGGATGCAACAGCAAGGCGTGAAGGGCATCAAGGTGGACTTCTTCGGCGGCGACAAGCAGGAGACGATGCGTTTGTACGAAGCCATTCTGAGCGATGCCGACGACCACGGGCTGATGGTCATCTTCCATGGCTGTACGTTGCCGCGCGGTTGGGAGCGCATGTATCCCAACTATGTGGGCAGCGAGGCCGTGCTAGCATCCGAGAACCTGATTTTCAACCAACATTTCTGCGACAACGAGGCTTTCAATGCCACGCTGCACCCGTTCATCCGCAACTCGGTGGGCTGCATGGAGTTCGGTGGCACCTTCCTCAACAAGCGGCTGAACCGGGGTAACGACGGTGGAACGACCCGTGTCACCACCGACATATTCCAGTTGGCTACGGCCGTGGCTTTCCAGAACCCTATCCAGAATTTTGCGTTGGCACCGAACAACCTGACGGATGTGCCGGCTTTCGAGATAGACTTCATGAAAGAAGTTCCTACGGTGTGGGACGAAGTGAAGTTCATCGACGGTTATCCCGGACGCTACGTCGTGTTGGCGCGTCGCCACGGACAGGATTGGTATGTGGCAGCCTTGAATGCAGGAAAGGAGGCTTTGAAACTGACTGTGGAATTACCTATGTTGGCCGGTACGGCAGTGTCTTATTACCACGACGGCAAGGATGGAAAAACTCCACAGGCAGAAGAGGCCAAGGTGGCTAAGAACGGAAAATTCAAGCTGACATTGGCAGCCCAGGGTGGTGCCGTGCTGAAAGGTAAGGCTCTGTAAGGTTTTATGCCCGTTCGGGGTGTGTCTGAAAAATGCCTTCAGGTGCTCATACTTCTTGTCCCATAACGTGTTAAGGTGAATGTTTTACGTTTGTTAACTCTTTCAGGTGTCCGTTTGAAAGCCAGTCCATGTTGAAAGGACGGTGAAAGGCTGGTGAAGGGTATTGCGATGCAAGTTCACCTTAATTCGTTGGAATACAATGGGTATGAACAGGTGAAGGCTTTTTTCTTGTTTTTGTTTCATGGGGGTGTGACAGTAGTTGCACACTTGTAAATCGTTTGGCGCAGAACGGAAAGAAGTTCTCAGCCGAACGATTTTTCGTTCTGCGGAAAGAATGGGAGCCGTTGCCGGAGGTTGCAAGGTCAATCCCTTCTCTTCTTCCCGTGTGTCTTATTTGACTGTTTTATGTGTGGCTTTTGAAAAAATAAAACTGATTTATGGTTAAAATCAAGATGCCCGTTTCGTGCGCTGCGTGAAGAAATAATCACTCGAAACAACCATATACCACGCCCGGAACTCACATCGCTGCGAGTTTCGGGCGTGATTTTTTTGGGCGGGAGGATGTAGGCTATATCAATATTATACCGGCTTCTTTGCACTCTTGGCGCATTTCCTCAGGCCAGATACTCGACTGGGTTTCTCCCACATGTGCCTTGTGGAGCAACACCATGCACAGGCGGCTTTGCCCGATGCCGCCACCGATGGACTGGGGGAGGGTACCGTCGAGCAAGCGGCGGTGGAAGTACAGTTTTTTACGGTCTTCCTTTCCGCTCAGTTGTAATTGTCTGAGCAGGGTTTCTTTGTCTACACGGATGCCCATGGAGGAAAGTTCGATGGCGCGGCCCAATATGGGATACCAGATGAGCAGGTCTCCGTTCAGTCCGGCCAAGCCGCTGCGTTCGTCTATTGTGGAGTAGTCGTCATAATCCGGGGCACGTAGGTCGTGTTCCTTTCCGTCTTCCAATTTTCCGCCGATACCGATGATGAATACGGCACCGTATTCCCGGCAGATGGCATCCTCACGCTCTTTCGGGGTAAGGTCGGGATAACGTTGCCTGAGCTCTTCGGCATGTATGAAATGTATGTCTTCCGGTAGGAATGCTTTCAACTGGGGATAGGTCTCGCAAATAAAGAATTCCGTGCGCAGGATGGCATTGTAAATGCGGTTGACGATTTTTTTCAGGTATTCCGTGTTGCGGCTGTGGGGCGGCATGACGCGTTCCCAGTCCCATTGGTCTACGTAAAGCGAATGCAGGTTATCCATTTCTTCGTCTGCACGGATGGCGTTCATGTCGGTGATGATGCCGTATCCCGGTTCCACTTTATACTCAGCCAATGTGACCCGTTTCCATTTGGCCAAAGAGTGGACCACTTCCGCTTGGGCCTCGTTCATGTCTTTGATGGGGAAAGTGACGGGACGCTCCACTCCGTTCAGGTCATCATTCATTCCTAACCCTTTGAGTACGAATAAGGGAGCAGTCACCCTGCGTAAACGCAGTTCGGTGGATATACTGCTCAGGAAGAAGTCTTTTATTTTCTTAATGGCAATTTCAGTCTGCTGCAAATCCAACAGCGCATGATAGTTTTCCGGTTTGATTAAATGACTCATTGCTTTATGACGTTTATTGATTTCTTTCAGAATGTTCTGCAAAGATAGCGTATTTTTGTTAACTTGGAAGTGTATAACGTGTTTTTTGTGTCTATATGATAATTTTTATTTTGCGGATTAATTTTTTGAAATAGTTTGGTGCGTCTTTGTTTTTTTCTTAATTTTGCATCGTTTTTAAGGCTCCGTAGCTTAGCTGTATAGAGCGTCAGATTCCGGTTCTGAAGGTCGAGGGTTAGAATCCCTCCGGGGTCACGAGAAAAATCCCTAAGTATATAATTAATAAATACTTAGGGATTTTTGTTTGTAAATTTTGCCTACGTTCTGCCTACCAACTCGAATAATCCACCTTTTTGGGCATTTCAATAGAGGGATTGGTTATTCTTTCAGATGACCGTTCTCGTCAAACTCAAATAGAGGAAATCTCCTTTAAATAGGAGGGGAATTGCCATGAAAAAACGGATGGCCAAACCGCCACCCGTGCAAGATTGGGCCACCATGACCCACACAGTGAAAGGTAGGCCAACCTTGTATCAATGGAGATATGAGTTTTTATGAATATAGCAAAATAGTTATGTTTTTATTTGGTGATTTGTAGCAAAAACGCTATATTTGCAATGTCTTAATAAATAAACGGTCTTTTACATTATGAAGTACAATCAGTTTTTTGCGGAACTTACCGCAGCAGGTTGTTACGTTCTTAGGCATGGGGCCAATCATGATATTTGGTATAGTCCTAAAACGGGAAACAAATTTGCTTTGTCAAGGCATGGCAAACAAGAAGTACCTACCGGAATGGAACGTAAGGCAAGAAAGGTTCTTTTGGGGGAATAATCCCCCAACCTTTTGCGCTTCATGGTTGAAAGATTGTTTTTGTTGAGGCAATGGGGTACGGTAATAGTGCCGTACTCCTATTTTAAAAGAAATGGATATGAAAGTAACTGTTATCATGGAAAAAGCGAACGATGGGTATTACTCATGCTTTGTTGAGGATGATTTACCCGGCTTCGGGTTGGCTGGATATGGAGACACGGCAGAAGCAGCCAAAGAGGATATGATGAAAGCGTATGAGGAAATAAAGGAAATGCAGGCAGAAGAGGGCAAGGAAGTTCCGGAACTGGAGTTTTCCTACAAATATGATATGCAATCCTTTTTCAACTATTTCTCATTCCTGAATGTCACCAAGGTTGCGGAGTTGGCAGGCATCAACGCTTCATTGATGAGGCAATACACTTCCGGTGTGACAGCAGCCGGACAAAAGCAATACGATAAGATAAGGGTAGCGGTGGAACGTATATCTAAGGAACTTTCCGCAGCCACATTCTAAAGATAGTGTACCGCTGTGAAGCGAGACCGTTTAATTAAGACAATGAAACCCCGTTCCTTAATTGGTTCGGGGTTCTTTTTATCAATCCTCTGTTTTCTTTAATTCGAGTTTCGCTCCACAATTGGGGCACCGCAAGCCCGTGCCTTGTTCCTTTGACACTTCTTCCGGGGAGACAAAGAGCTGCCATATAGGTACGTCTAAAACAACAGCTATTTTTTCAAGAGTAGAAGTAGTAACCGATGGCGCATTTAATGTTTGTTTTATCGATTGATACGAAACGCCCAACTTTTCGGCTAAAACTTGCTGCGTAATTCCTTTTTCTTTTAATACTTCTTTGATTCTCATGTGATTTATATTAAAAATATAATATACACCTCTGATTTTGCACGCAACGTTACGACTTTATCTCCAATTCTATTATTAGCGGAAAGCATTATCTCACTCATTCCACCCATATTTATTTTGGAAGACAATCTTAATAGTATTTTCATTGTTGTTTTTTGCAAAGGTATAAAATTGCCTACTAATTTGCCTACAAAAATGCAAATAAATGAAGTCGAATAATAGTGTATGAAATTGCAAAGTTCTATATTCTATTGTTTATCAGTATTTAATGTATTTATTTATTCTATATGTTTTTAAACAATAATTATTGTTATATTCCCTCCGGGGTCACGAGAGGAAAGTCCTTAACAATCTATGGATTGTGGAGGACTTTTTTTATGTTTTGTATTAGGGTCTTTTTTGTGTTTTCGTTTTCTGCTTTCCAACGGATTCAGACTAAAAAAGATAGCCGTCTTTCACAAGACAGCTACCTTTACATTAACCTAATTTCAATAATGAAAAACAATTCTTATTCCGTTCATGCTCGCTTGCATGATTGCTCTCTTAGTAAGAGAGCAATGAGTATTTTCATTGCGCTAATTTATAGGGATTTATGTTTTCGGATGGAACGATTTCATCAACATTTGGAACCGTTTGTGAACGAAAAAAAACAATCCTATATTTTGCAGATTCGCTGATTTTGCTTAATTTTGCCGATGAAGAAGGTTTTTTATTCCACTTGTATATCTCTTACTAAGAGATATATTTTTTTCTCCCTGATAGAGAGTATTTTGTATTTCTTTGATACCTGTTTGTTTTTGTTTGATATGAAAGACAGGGTTAGGTGTTTAGGTATTTATATAAAACCGGTTTGTAACGCCTGAAAAGTTGTAGTATTTTCTCTGTATATAAAGACTGGGGTGCGGGCTCCGGTTCCCGGGTGAGATGCTCGATAAGTAAGTTGACATTATGGGTTCAGAAAATTGCGGGAGGCTGTCGGTGATGTCAGTATAGAAAATGATGTTCCAATGTCCGTTTTCATCTTCGGCCAATGCAGAAAGGGTCTCCACCCAGTCGCCGGAATTGAGGTAATGTATGCCTTCGTATTCGGTATTATCCGGATGATGGATGTGTCCGCAAATGATTCCGTCGTATTTGCGGGCACGGGCAAATTCGGCCAAGGTGTGTTCAAAGTCCGAAATATAGTTGACGGCGGACTTCACTTTTTGTTTTACATGCTGCGAAAGCGAATAATAAGGTTTGCCGTGCCGTACGCGGTAACGGTTGTAGAAACTGTTGAAAGCCAACAGGATAGTATAGCCGAGGTCACCCAAAAGGGCGAGCCATTTCATTTGCGTCGTGCCCCGGTCAAATATATCACCGTGAGTGACGAAGTAACGTTTGCCGCCGCTTTCCAGTTCATAGTCTTTCACGATGCAGAGGTTGGCGAACGTGAGAGGAGCCAGATTATTGTCCAGGAAATTTTTTCAGATGCCATCCGTCTATGATGTCGCCGTTGAGAATCAGGCGGTCGCAATCGACGTGGCTCAGGAAATGGCTGACTTCTTCTGTTTTGGAATGCGAGGTACCCAAATGAATGTCGGAGAGCACGAGCGTGCGGTAATGCCTTCTTCGTTCCATGTGCTTCTGTTTTTTAGGACGCTACAAAGTTAGGCGTAGGATATGACAACCCGGTTTCTTTTCGGTGAGAATACGGTAACAAAGCGAAAAGAGACTTATTCCATCGGGAACGAGTCTCTCTTGCGAACAGTTGAATATTGAGGTCAATGTTGGATTGTCTTTTTATTTCCTACGATGTAAATGCCTTTAGACAATCCGCTTGTGGCTTGCCCGGCAGGGACGTTGCTGCGCAATTTCATGCCTTGCAGATTGTACACATCGACATTTTCTGTGTCCGCTCCACCGAGGATTCCTGAGATGTCATCTATGATTTCGTCCTTACTGTAAAGTTTTACCTGATCGATGTATAAGCGGGTATTGTAGGCTGCTCCGACTCCGGCTGTGGTTTCGAGTCCCATGCTGACGGTCACTTGAGTTTCCGTTTCAAGCGAAAAAGGGCATTCCACAGTTTCCCAATGGTTGGCTAACCGGGGATATTTGTATATTTCCGTGTCGCCGAAACGGATTCCGCAACGGGAATAATTGAGGTTGTCGCCGGTCGTGGCGATGGTGTAATCGTTGATGTGCCGCATTTCGTTGGCGCATACGTATTGTGCCAGAAAACTCAATTTGTATTCGCCTTTGGGCAAGGTGAAGGTTTGTGAGATGCTGTTATTGCCGCTGTCCCAGGAGTTCAGGATGCTCAGGCAGCGTTTGCCGCAGGCATCATCCGTGGCGGGAGCTGCCATGATACTGGCCGAGTTGCCCACGTTGGACGGAGATACGCAATACATGGTGGTGCTGTAAGGCATGGAATACAGTACGGCGAAGTTGGAGCCGCCTTTCAGTCTGTTGCCGGGTGTCCAACCTTGGATGGGCAGGACTTGCGGCCATTTGCTGTCGGATGCTTTGACCGTATTGACGTAGCAAGGATCGTAGACCACTCCGTTCAATGTCACTTTGCTTTCTGTTCCGTAGGTCTGGTCTTCTTCAAAACCGGGATTGGAGAGAAATTGTGCAGTGACATCGAAAAATTCTTCCTGTTCTTCTTTGAGGTCCACGGTTTCGGTAAGGATTTCGTTCCCGACAGCTTTGACGGATACACAAGATTCTTGTTCCACAGTGACTGTTGCGGTCAGTTTATTTCCGTCAGCCCAAATCGTGACTTGGGCTTGTTGCTTTTGTCCGCTATGATTATAGAGGTTGGCACCGCAAGAGTCGTTTTCCATCTGTCGGGCGGAAAGTCCGTCGCCTTGGATGAACACGCGGAGCGTATTGGCCACGCTGTGGTTCACGTCGCAACGGAATGTGGCAGTGGAGCCTCGTCCGTTGACGGCGGTCATCTCCGTGAAGACCGGTGCTCCGTCAGGCAAAAGGATGTCTTTCAGGGTGCAGGCCGTTTCTCCGAGATAGTTGCCGAGCAGCAGATAGCGCGCACTGTCAGGGTCGCTGACGATGATGCCGTTCCAACCTTCGGCCACTTGTGCTGTCAGGGGCAGTACGTCGGCAGCCAACTGTTCCGTGTCGGCCGAGTCCACATTGCTATAATATATAATGTGTCGGCGGTCTACGATGCTTCCGTTGCTGAAGCTACGTCCGTCGGTCGAGTAAACCGGGTAAATCTTGGACAGGAAGATGGAACTGTTCAGTTCACGGTCTCCGAAGGCGATGGATTTGTCGGTAGCCGTGCTCACGATTCCTACTTCATTGTCGATGTTGACCCAGTTTCCCTCGAATGATTTCAACAGGCTGCCATCGGTTTGCAATCGTCCTTTGCTATGGTAGAGCGTACGTTTTTTTTTGGTGAACGGGTCGGTGCTGATAGCCATCAGGCCGCCTTTCTCTTCAGTTATGGTTCCGTTGGTTTTGCCCACCACGTAATCCATGTAGATGAAAGCGTTGCCCGGGGTGGAGAAGAGGGTGAAGTTGTTTTCCAGACTGTTCCCGTTGGTCATCAACTTGCCGTTCATGGTGTAACTGTTCCCGTTCAGGTCGTAGATGCCGCTGATGACGGGTGAGGCATCTGTGGCCTTGCCGTTTACGGTGTACCAACCTAAGATGTTTCCCGTGTTGTTCTTCTTGTAGGGCACGATGATTTTGTTTTTGTCAGGCTTGTTGGACGCGATATATCCGGTATAGCTCTTGAGCCCGTTACTCCACGAGAACACGCTGAAACGGTCGGGCGTGTTGGCCCGTACGATATTTTGTGGAGTGAAGATGTAGGCTTGTTCCTGCGATTGGCTGAAATCTTTCCAAGATGTGGCCTGCATGTCTGCCGTGGAAGCCAGTTCATGCATCAGGTAGGTCATCATGACGCGGTGTCCTTCCACACCCATACGTCGTGGGCCGATGTCGCTGTTGAGCAACCAACTTCCATCCTGTGTCGTGCTTTGGCGGGCCTTGATATGTTTGTAAGCCAGATTTTCCAGCATCAGGGCATTCGGGTCGCGCAGGAAGCAGGCAGCCGTGGTGTAGCTGGTGATTTGGTCGTAGAGGAACATGCTCCAGTCATTGCCGTTCGGCATAGCCAGTTCTCCGTCGGCCAACGCCAGACGGCAGAGCACCTCGTCCATGACTTTCTGGTTGTTGTGCATCAAGGCCTTGGTCTTCCATTTCGGATTCTCGCCTTGGAACAGATGGAGGGCCAGATGGGATTCGCCCAGTTCCTGCATCACGACATTCTGGTAAGAAGTATGGAAGTAATTGTGGTTTTGCAATGTATAGTCGTCATACAGGTTTTTGCCGATGTACAGGTCCTGTACGGTGGTCTCGTCATATTCGGGGTCGATGACCGTAGTGTTTTGGGCATCATCGGCGTGCGAATAGCAATTGATGGCAAACGCACGCAGGCGGTCGAACCATTTGTGGGCCAGTGCATCGTCGGGGTAGAGTCCCAAAGCACAGGACAAGATGTTGGTTTCCCAACCGTTTTCTTCGGCTTTCGTGTCGCCGTTGTAACCCGTGGGAATGCTGCGTTCGAGTTCGTAATTGCATTCCGCCTTGATCATGTTGTAAATATAAGTCTTTTGGCTCTCGCTCAATTCTTCGTTCAGGAAATAAGAGGCGTATGCCAATGACGTGGCCCAAAGCGAACTTTCCCATACGTGGTCAGCATTGCTGACGGAACCCCAATACCTGTTGTCCGAGGTAATCTTGAATTTATTGACTTTATGGGTGGAATAACCGAAGACGAGCGACTTCACGGCCATGTCTTTTACCATGTCCCAAGTGATGCCTTCCGGAAGGTTTACTTTACCTTTGCCATATTTATAAAGGAAAGCGCAAATCATGGAAAAGTCGGCATTTGTGCGCACGCCGTCCTCGTTGCTTTGTCCGGCACTGTTGGCTTTAAAATATCCGCAGGCTTCGTCCTTACTGTTGGGAGCCGCGCAGTCGTACCATATATTATGGGCGTATGTCAGGGAGTTGGCCAACATTTGCAACAGATCCTGTTGCATGGCTGATTCTTCTACGAACTCATGGGATATGACTCCTTCGGTGGGGGAGTCCACTTGGTCTTCCGTGCCGCCTTCAATGCTCGGTGCGTCGGGATCGAGGCTGCCCTCCGGCAGTTGTGTCAGCGTAAAATGGTCGTATGCAATGCAGCTTCCCCCGTTGCCCCAACTCATTTGTGCCGATAGGGTAATGGCGGATTCCTCCTCCAACTTGAATTTCAGGGAATTTTCCGTCCATGAAGAAGTTGCCATAATACCTGCGTTTCCGTTCACGCAGGTAATTGTCAGTTTGTCCAACGATTTCAGTTCTCTGTCGCTGACCGTGACAGTCGCACTGGTCGCGGCATTGTTGGCGGCAAAAGCTTTGCTGAAAAATTTCAGTTCGTATTCCCCGGCCGGCAAAGGGGTGGATGTGGTTTGCCTCATTTCCGAATTTGCACTGCCCCAACCGAAACGTTGGTAGTAGGCAAAATCCCCGTTGGCTGCTTCCGTCTTGCCGAATCCATTGTCTGTGGCACATTCCTTGTTAATAAGGAGGGCTTTTCCGGGACTGGTAATTTGCCATCCTTTGGGCGACAAGTTCCATCCTCGCAACCCTTCGGTGCCTTCATAAAGTGCGTCGGGGGAATCCTGTGTACAAGCCTTTGCGTCCTCTTCGAAAGAGGGATTAGCCAGATAAATGGATGTGACATCCTGTTGTCCGTATGTAGCCGTACAACCAAGTAACATGCTGTAAAATACCAGTATAGGTCTTTTCATGGTTTCATTATTGTTAGGATTAATATTATTTGGTGTCAAATATACAATAAAAGAGTGCGCTTACAAAAAATAAATGGAATTATTTTAAATAAAACCACCTTATCATGTTTTATAACATAAAAAAAGGACAAAAAAGCAGTCCTTTGTTGCGAAAAACTATAGGATTGATTAATTTTACAACTTAGATTAAACGAATGATGAATTATGGAACTGATAGAACGATTTTTGAAATACGTGAGTTTTGACACGCAGTCGAATGAAGAAGGAGAGGGTTGTCCGAGTACTGACAAGCAGATGGTGTTTGCACGATATTTGGAGAACGAATTGAAAGCGATAGGACTTGAGGACGTATCGTTGGACGAACATGGATATTTGTATGCTACGTTGCCTGCGAACACGGAGCGTGACGTGCCTACAATCGGTTTTATAGCCCATATCGACACTTCGCCGGATTGCTCGGGCAAGGATGTGAAACCGCGAATCGTGGAGCAATACGATGGAGGGGACATTGTATTGTGCGCTGAAGAGAGGATTGTTACGTCGCCGAAACAATTTCCCGAATTGTCGGATCATGTG
The DNA here is from genome assembly GCF_900683745.1 of Paraprevotella xylaniphila YIT 11841. NCBI lineage: Bacteria > Pseudomonadati > Bacteroidota > Bacteroidia > Bacteroidales > Prevotellaceae > Paraprevotella > Paraprevotella xylaniphila. The sequence goes on along the minus strand of NZ_LR215980.1, from coordinate 1,795,649 downwards.
GGTGAGGATTTGATTGTCACGGACGGCCATACCCTGTTGGGAGCTGATGACAAGGCCGGTATTGCGGAAATCGTACAGGCCATGGTTTACCTTCGGGAACACCCGGAAATCAAGCACGGTAAAATCCGTGTGGGCTTCAATCCCGACGAAGAAATCGGTATGGGGGCGCATCTTTTTGATGTGGAGAAGTTTGGTTGTGAGTGGGCTTATACTATGGATGGCGGAGAAGTAGGCGAATTGGAGTTTGAAAACTTCAATGCAGCGGCAGCCAAAGTGACGGTGAAAGGACTGAACGTGCATCCCGGGTATGCCAAAGACAAGATGCGGAATGCCATGCTGACAGCCGCTGAGTTCATCCGCAGGATGCCTTCGGACGAAACCCCGCAAACCACGGAAGGCTATGAAGGTTTTTACCACCTGACAGGTATGAAAGGTACGGTGGAGGAAACCATCTTGTCTTATATCATACGCGACCATGACCGGCAGAAGTTTGAAGCCCGTAAAGCGTTCGTGCGGCAATTGGCTGAAGAACTGAATGAGGAAACCGTGGAGGGTACGGTGACGGTCGAGGTGCGTGACCAATATTACAACATGCGCGAGAAGGTGGAGCCGGTGATGCATATCATCGACATAGCGAAAGAGGCCATGGAGGCATGCGGGGTAGAGTGCCGGGTGAGGGCTATCCGTGGGGGAACGGATGGGGCGCAGCTTTCATTTAAAGGATTGCCGTGTCCTAACATTTTTGCAGGAGGACTGAATTTTCATGGGCGCCATGAGTTTGTTCCGGTGCAGAGCATGGAAAAGGCGATGATGACCATTGTGAAGATAGCAGAGTTGACGGCAGTAAAATAGCAGAGAATGGAACATCTTCCGGCATTGATTCAGGATTTGGCGTGGATATTGTTAGTCGCCGCCGGGGTATCCCTATTGTTTAAGTGGCTCAAGCAACCGGTTGTGCTAGGTTACATAGTAGCAGGATTCATTGCAGGGCCTCATTTTGTTTATACGCCATCGGTACGGGATGTGGGCAGCATAGATATTTGGGCGCAGATAGGTGTCGTTATCTTGTTGTTTACGTTGGGACTGGAGTTCAGTTTCAAGAAAATACTCAAGATGGGGGCGGCACCGGTCATTGCCGCCCTTACCATTATATTCTGCATGATGTTTTTAGGCACGTCTGTCGGGCATCTGTTCGGATGGAAGAGCATGGATTGCATCTATCTGGGCGGAATGTTGGCCATGTCTTCCACTACCATTATATACAAGGCTTTTCAGGATCTGGGTGTTTTACAGAAAAAGTTCGCGGGAATCGTGCTCAGTGTACTGATTCTGGAGGACATACTGGCCATTGTGTTGATGGTGATGCTATCCACTTTGGCTGTAAGCCATAATATAGAAGGAGAAGAGTTGATAGCGGGATTGCTCCGATTAGGCTTTTTCTTGATACTTTGGTTTGTAGTTGGGTTATATCTCATACCTATTATATTAAGGAAAAACCAAAAGTTCTTGAACAGCGAGACCTTGTTAATCGTATCGTTGGCGCTTTGCTTCGTCATGGCGGTGGTTGCTGTGGAGTCTGGTTTTAGTGCTGCGTTCGGCGCCTTTGTGGTAGGTTCCATCTTGGCCGAAACGGTAGAAGCCGAGCGGATAGAAAGGTTGGTGGCTCCGGTGAAGGATTTGTTCGGTGCCATCTTCTTTGTGTCTGTAGGGATGTTGGTGGACCCGGAAGTATTGGTTGAGTATGCCTGGCCGATAGTAGCCTTGACCTTGACTATCATCGCAGGGCAGGCTTTTTTCGGGACGTTCGGTTTCGTATTGGCCGGGCAGCCGTTGAAAGAGGCGATGAAGTGCGGCTTTAGCATGTCGCAAATAGGGGAGTTTGCTTTTATCATCGCTTCTTTGGGGATGTCGCTTGGCGTGACGAGCCATTACCTCTATCCTATTGTGGTAGCCGTTTCCGTAGTGACGACTTTCACTACGCCTTATATGCTGAAAGCCTCTGGTCCGGCTTATTCCTGGTTGTGCCGCGTGTTGCCCCACGGTTGGGTGGCGTGGTTGGAACGCTATACGCCGGGCGCGGTGGTGCAGAGCCATTCCGGAAATTGGAAGAAACTGATTTCTGCCATGTTGAGGCAGGTTGTGGTCTTTACGATTCTTTCCGTGACGGTCATTGCCCTGTCTTTCCGTTTTCTGTTACCCTTTACCCGCGAGATATTGCCCCATTGGTGGGCGAATGCGCTTTGCGGAGTCGTCACGCTGCTTTGCATCGCTCCTTTTTTGCGGGGTGTCATGGCACGCGGCCGACGTTCGTCTTTGTTTCAGGCCTTGTGGAAGGAAAGTCGTTACAACCGTTTGCCGTTGGTCTTTACGCTTATTGTGAGGTCGGTGGTGGTTTGTATGCTCATTTTCTATATCATCCGCTTTTTAGTGCCGTTTGCCGACCCCTTGTTGTTGTTGTTTGCCCTGTTGATTGTAGGGGGAATCTCCTTGTCCCGTCCGTTGCGACGGAATTCCATCCGGATGGAGAAAGTCTTTATGGACAACTTGCATAGTCGGGACATGTTGGCGCGTCGCGATGGTAAGGTGCAGCCCGGTTATGCACAACGTTTATTGTCTAAGGATTTGCATCTGGCTGACTTTGAAATTCCGGAAGAGTCTATTTGGGGAGGCCGGTTGTTGGGTGATTTAAAATTGGGGCAACGTTATGAGGTCAACGTCGTTTCCATCATTCGCGGAACGCACTATATGAATATACCCAACGGCAATGACCGTATTTATCCTCGTGACCATATCCAGGTGATAGGTACGGACGAGCAGATAGAACGTTTTTCCGGTGCATTGGCGAATACGGTCATCGTAGAGGCGGAACTTCAGGACCGTGAGATGCAGTTGAAACAGTTCCTGATTACCGAGGTGTCCAGATTCGTAGGGGTAAAAATAAAAAACAGTGGCATCCGCGACCGGTACCACTGTATGATTGTAGGCATTGAGACCCCCGACGGTATGTTGGAGAAACCTGAAGCCGAGAGGGTTTTCCGTGTCGGAGACATCATTTGGCTAGTAGGGGAGAAAGAAGCCCTGTCACGGCTTTTTGTGGGTAAACCTTAATCGTCTTCCCCGCCTTCTTCGTCTTCGACATCGAAGTCGAACAACAGGTCGTCCAAATATTCGGGTGTGGTGAATTCCTCCAAGCTCCTACGGTCTTTCTTCGTTGGGCGTCCGGTTCCACGGGCGCGACCGACGAAACCGCTCAGGCGACTCATCTCCAAAAGTTCGTATTGTTCTGGTGGAGTGACATTCTCCAGTATTTCCGGAATCAGTTTGGCCCCGACCCGTTTTTCTATGGTCTGCTTGACCTTAAAAGAATAAGTGACAGGAGGTTTGCGCACTTCAATGACATCACCAGGCTTGACGGTGCGTGAAGGTTTCAGTTGCGCTCCCTTCATGGAAACCTGTCCTTTCTTGCAGGCTGCAGCGGCCATCGAACGTGTCTTGAAGATACGGGCGGCCCACAGCCACTTGTCTATTCTCGCTTCGTTCATACATCCTTCTACTTCTTGTTGAATTGGTTCATGGTAATCTGGATACCGGCCAGGCAGAAGCTTTTTATCATTTCGCAAGCCAGTCCCACCCGTTCGTCCATGGTTTCCAAGTCCTCTTCCGTGAATTGTCCCAGTACAAAGCCAATTTGTCCACCCCGGGGAAAATCGTTACCGATGCCGAACCTAAGTCGGGCGTATGCCTGTGTACCTAAGACAGAGGCTATGTTTTTCAATCCGTTATGACCGGCATCACTTCCGCTTGGCTTCATGCGTAGGGCACCGAATGGAAGGGCCAAATCGTCTACGACCACCAGGATACGTTCAAGGGGAACGTTCTCTTTGTTCATCCAGTACCTGACGGCGTTTCCGCTCAAGTTCATGTAGGTGGACGGTTTCAAAAGCACCAATTGCTGCCCTTTCAGCGAGAGGGAAGCCACAGCGCCGTAGCGTTTGTCCTCAAAAACAAGATTGGATGCCTTGGCCAAGGCATCCAATACTCTAAAACCTATATTGTGACGGGTTCCGGCGTATTCGTTTCCGATATTGCCCAAACCGACAATTAAGTATTTCATTCGCTGTCTATGGATTAATTGTCAGCAGATGCGGCAGATCTTGCGCTACGCGTCATCTTAACTTGGCAAACGACAACCTCTTTGCTAGTAACCAACTCCAAACCATCAAAATGCAATTCACCGACTTTGATGGTCTTACCCAATCCCAAGCTCGTCACGTCGATGTTCAGGCGTTCGGGAATTTGAGTATAAACAGATTTTACTTTCAATTTACGTACGGATGCGGCCAAACGTCCACCGGCTTTCACACCTTCTGCCAAACCGTTCAGTTTGATGGGCACTTCCATTATGATGGGTTTGGTTTCAGTGATTTCGTAGAAATCCACATGCAATACGTTGTCTTTTACCGGATGGAATTGAAGCTCTTTCAATACTGCTTTGTATTCCTTACCGTCAATGTTCAAATTTACAACATAGATATCCGGGGAGTAAATCAGGTTGCGCAGTTCATCGTTTGTCGTGGTGAATGCCAATGCGACTGGTGCGCCGTTTTCATCTTTTGCTTCTCCGTACAAATTGCAGGGAACAGCATTGGCTCTACGGATGTCACGGGCAGCTTTCTTGCCGAATACAGTTCTTACTGTACCTTTTACATTAATTTCTTTCATTGCATTAATTTTTTGTGTTACTCTAAATTAAGTGATTTATGCTTAATCTCACCATCACACGATGTGTGCATCTTTCGATGATGCTGAAAAGCGGTGCAAAATTACGGCTTTTCATTGGCATGGCCAAATGTTGCGGGTGTTTTTTTCATATTTCCATCACGCAGTGTAGTCCGGCGAGGAAACTTCCGAGGGCGGATTTGAGGTTGGCGGCTTTCGGTAGCGTTTCCTCTTGCGGTGCAGCGGTGCGTGGCGTGTTCGCAGCTTTTTCTGCCTTTCGTTTTTTGTTCCACCTCCTTACGGCATGATGTGCAATCCTTTTGAAATCCATAGTAGCCGTGTTTAGGGTCTGTTTTCTGCCCGCAAATATACGACATGAAAAAGCTCTTGTCAAACCCTTCACCATAACCCTGTTGATTACCAGTTTGTTTACATTTGTAAATCGGAACCTGTATGCTGTGTATCATTTCCCGGTGAAATCCCGGTGAAGGATGTAAAGGCAGAAAGTTCACCTTAAAGCATTGGTACAGAGGGTGTCTGAAGGATGCGAACCCTTTCGCACGAAAAACCGTTTGTGGGAGGTGGGGCAGGGCGTTTGGCACAGCAAAGCCCGTAAAACAGGTGTAGGCATACCTGAAAATCGTTCTCAGCAGATTGAAAAATTGTTTGGCTTAGAACGGAAAATCGTTTGGCGCAGATTGTACGGGCACATCCGACTGCCAATCAAGGCTTTTGTTGAATATTTAGGACAGGAGTGCCAATAAAGTGAATCCTGCGTAGAGATATTCCGAGAAAAAAGTATAGCTTGTTTCATGAGTTAGGAATATTAGGTTAATCTTTCCGGAAGCAAATATTGGAGCTATTAAAGGATAGGTTTAGAATCATGTGACCCCAAACCTATCCTTTATATGTTAGCGTTATTCTACATTTAATCCGATATCTTCCACGTTTAAGTCCATGTTAATTTTCAAATCTGAACTTATGTTACTTTCATCACCTGTTGTATTGTGACTTTGTCGCGGTTCTATTCCTGGCTGTTCCTTGCGGACGAAGTTCACAGCTTCTTCCAACCCGGACATAAAGTGCTCGAAATCCTCCTGGTAAAGGAATATCTTATGCTTTTCAAAATTTATGGATGGAGATTCCGTATCTCCCGATATGACTTTTTTGCTTTCTGTGAGGGCTATGAATAATTCACCTTTCCTGTTTTTCTTCACATCCACATAATAAATACGTTTTCCTGCCTTTACGGATTTGGAAAAGACGATGTCTTTATCTCTTTCCTGGTTCTTTTTGAAATCTTCCATATTTTGCGGTTTATAAATAACTACTTCAAAATTGAGAATATTTTTTAAAACATCCAAAAAAAATGAGGGAAAGATGGCCTTTTTATCTATAAAATACGTACTTTTGCACTGCAATATATAATATTATATGATAAACAGAGAGATTATACGCTTAAAGGTTGTTCAGATTACTTATGCTTATTACCAAAACGGGGGAAAGAACATAGATACGGCGGAAAAAGAACTTTTCTTCAGTTTGGCCAAGGCTTATGATTTGTATAATTACCTATTGGCCCTGATGGTAGAAATCAACCGGATAGCAGAACGTGCCGTAGAGACGGCACAGAGCAGGTATAACCGTATCAAGGTGGGTGAACCGCCCAGTACAAAGTTCATTGACAATCGTTTTATCATGCAGTTGGAAGTAAATAAACAACTGTTGGATTTTCGTGAAAACCAGAAAAAAAGTTGGGTGAACGAAGAAGGGTTTGTGCGTTCGTTGTACAAACAAATCATAGAGACGGATTACTACAAAGAGTATATGGCATCATCCGAGTCTTCTTATGCACAGGACCGTGAGTTATGGCGCAAGATATATAAGAATGTCATTTCTAATAATGAAGAGTTGGACTCCTTGCTTGAAGATATGAGCCTATATTGGAACGACGACAAATATATCGTGGATACGTTTGTGCTGAAGACCATCAAGCGTTTTGACGAGGCTAAAGGAGCCGGACAGGAGCTTTTGCCGGAATTCAAGGATGAAGAGGATCGGGAATTCGCCCATCGTTTGTTCCGTAACACGTTGTTGAATGCGGAGTATTACCGTAAGCTGATAAGCGATAATACAAAGAACTGGGAATTCAATCGGATTGCCCTTATGGATTTGTTGATTATGCAAATTGCATTGGCAGAGATTCTGACTTTTCCCAATATTCCGTTGAATGTCTCATTGAACGAGTATGTAGATATAGCCAAGATCTACAGTACGCCGCGTAGTGGGGCATACGTGAATGGATTGTTGGATGCCGTTTCCAAAAAATTAATAGCAGAGAAAAAATTAGAGAAGACAAACAATTAAAATAATACAACCATGAATTTATTGACAATTTTATTGCAGCAACAAGGCGGAGGCATGTCTATGATTATTATGATGGTCGCTATTTTCGCCATCATGTATTTCTTTATGATTCGTCCTCAGAATAAGAAACAAAAAGAAATCCAGAAATTCAGAAACAGCATCGTTCCGGGTACTGATGTGGTAACGGCAGGCGGAATTTATGGAAAAGTGAAAGAAGTGAATGAACTCGATAATACATTGATGGTGGAGATAGCCTCCGGCGTAAAAATTAAAATCGCTAAGAATTCAGTGTATGCCGGTGCGCCGACCGACACGGCCGCAGGTAAATAACCGTAATGGATTCAGTTCAGTTCAAAAAATACTATACAACAGTCAAGAACTTCTTGTTAGGTCCTAAAAACAAGGAGTTCTTGATTTTTTTGTTTTTTTTCTTCGTCTCTGCGGCTTTCTGGCTGTTGCAATCTTTGAATGAAACATTTGATGTAGAATTGAAAATACCTTTAAAATTGGAAAATGTGCCGTCAGATGTGGTCATTACATCGGATTTGCCTTCTGATTTAAATGTAGTGATAAGAGATAAAGGTACGGTTTTGGTTCGTTATATTTATGGTACGGAACAAGTTCCCGTGCGAGTGGACTATAAGGATTATGACAAGGGAAACGCTTCCGGACGTGTTTCCGTTACGCTTTTGGATGTCCAAAAGAAAGTACAGGCACAGTTGTTGTCTTCCACTCGTATTGTGTCTTTAAAGCCAGATACGTTGGAATATTTTTTTAATAAGGGTGCCCGTAAGAAAGTGCCGGTCAAGTTGGCTGGGGTCGTGGAAACCTCTCCGGAGTATTACCTGCAAAGGGTGGAGTTTACACCTGATTCGGTGGAAGTGTTGGCACCTTCTGCCATTTTGGATACCATAACCGAAGCTTTTATCACTCCGGTTTATTTTTTGGATTTGTCTGCAAACGAAAAAACAATAAGCATGTTGCGCCCAGTGAGAGGGGCGAAGTTCATCCCAGATCAGGTGGAAATGAATGTGATGATAGACTTATATACGGAGAAAACGGTGGAAGTTCCTGTGTTCGGTGTTAATTTTCCTGGCAGTAAGGACTTGCGTACATTTCCTTCAAAAGTAAAAGTTACTTTTCGTGTGGGGATGAGCCAGTTTAAGGAAATTACGGCGGACGATTTTGTATTGGCTGTCACGTACGAAGAACTAATGAAGAATCACAGTTCGAAAATTCAGCTTTATCTAAAGTCGATGCCGTCCGGAGTATCGAATGTGCGTATAGACCCTTCAGAAGTGGATTATTTGATAGAACAAGTACAGGAAGAAAACGAGTGATATGATTAAGGTTGGTCTTACGGGAGGCATTGGTTGCGGGAAAAGTTATGTGGCGGATTTATTACGTCGTCAGCATATTTCCGTGTATGATACGGATAAGGAGGCAAAGCGTTTGATGATGGAATCTGCAACCATTCGCCAGGGATTGGTGGATAGGATCGGAGAGCGGGCTTATACGCCGGATGGAGCATTGAACCGTGAACTGATAGCTTCATATTTATTTGCCTCTCCGCTCCATGCAGAGCGTATCAACCGGCTTGTACATCCGGTGGTGCAAGATGATTTCCTGCAATGGGTGGATAAGCAGAACGGATCGTTGGTCGTTATGGAATGTGCCATTCTTTACGAGTCCGGTTTCGACCGTCTGGTAGATGAAGTCTTGTTGGTACGTGCTCCGGAAAGAGTTTGCATAGAGCGTGTCATGAAACGCGACGGGGCTTCCGAAACTCAGGTAAGGGCGCGTATGGCAGCCCAGATGTCGGACGAAGAGCGTTGCAAGCGGGCGCATTATATTATAAATAATGATGGAAACTCAGACGTGGAGGGTATCTTAAGAGATATGTGGATGAAGATCGGTGGGGGAAGGTTGCATGAAGATTAAGCTTTTTTAGAAAGAAGATTTTGAAAAAAAGTAGGTGAAGGACTATCTTTGCATTTGTTTTAAAAAATAAAATATAAACCTGAATATGTTAGAAACGATTTTGGCTATTTCCGGTAAACCCGGTTTGTATAAGTTGGTTTCGCGTGGAAACCGTAGTTTGATTGTAGAAACGTTGGACGAGGTGAAAAAACGTATGCCGGCTTTTGCTACCGATAAGGTCATTTCCTTGGCAGATATAGCCATGTATACGGATGAAGGTGAAGTGCCTTTGAGGGAAGTTTTGAATAGCCTGAAGAAAAAAGAGAAGGCTCAGCTTTCTGCTTTTGATTATAAAAAGGCTTCACGTGAGGAACTGGCTTCTTATCTTGCAGAGATATTGCCTAATTATGATCGTGACCGCGTTTATCCTGCCGATATCAAGAAGTTGGTAAGTTGGTATAATTTGTTGGTCAAGGCCGGCATGACGGATTTTGACGAGGTCTTGGCTCCTACGGAGGGAGAGCACATTACAGACAGGGCAGAACAGGAATAAGCCTGAAAGTATATAATGTCAAAGAACAGGGAGGGCATGCATGTGTTCTCCCTGTGTTTCTTTAAGCAGAGAATAATTTTTGCCCGTAAATTTGTGTAATTCCAAAATTCTTCTTTTATTTGCATCCTGTTAATTCATTTATTAATTATTAAACGTTTATTGCCTATTGGAATACTCTTACTTAACTATAAAATAAATAAGGATGGAGAGTTTTGCAAATTTGACTGACGAAATGTTGGTTAAACTGTATGCCGGAGGTAATAATGGTGCTTTTGACATCTTGTTGGAGAGATATGAAGAGAAGATTTTTTCTTATATCTTTTTTGTTGTACACAATCAAGATGTGGCTGATGATATATTCCAGGAAACGTTTATGAAAGCTGTGGTAACCATTCAGCAGGGACGTTATGTGGAAAATGGCAAGTTTCAGGCATGGATAACCCGCATTGCCCATAATTTGATTATTGATTATTTCAGGCAGACCCGCAATGAGAATTGTGTGTCTAACGATGAAGTGGAGTATGATTTGTTCAATGACATCAAATTGGCTGAAACGACTGTGGAATCTAAAATGGTGCGGGAACAGGTGCTTGACGATGTGAAACTGTTGGTAGAACACTTGCCCCAAAACCAGAAAGAAGTGGTTTTCATGAGGTATTACCAAGAATTGTCTTTTAAGGAAATTGCAGATATAACAGGGGTAAGTATCAATACGGCTTTAGGGCGTATGCGTTATGCTTTGTTGAACTTACGTAAGATGGCGGTGAAAAAGGAACTTCATTTGGCTATTTCTTAAAAATAACTATCCTGCGATATACTAAATAAGCGGTCAGAGCGTTATAATAGCAGATTTAAGTAACCTGACAGCTTATGGATATAACTATACCTAATGGAATGCAGCGACCGTCGCGGCGGACTATTGCTTTTCTGAAGCTATTCGCACGCAGTTATAAAGAACTTGAATTTGCAGACGGTGAGTTTGCCAGAATGATTTTGAAGTAAGGTGGCATATTTTACAGTGTGCTTGCTTGCGCATATAGGATATTTAATATAACTTTGTACATATATACGTATTTAAAAATATATGTACTATGAAGCATTTTGTGGCTCCTTCCCTGTTGTCCGCCGATTTCGGAAACCTGAAACCGGAAATGGACATGATTAATCGTAGTGAATGCGATTGGTTGCATATCGACATCATGGATGGTGTGTTTGTCCCCAATATATCTTTCGGTTTTCCTGTTTTGAAGTATGTGGCTCGTTTGTGTGAGAAGCCGTTGGATGTGCATCTGATGATTGTGCAACCGGAAAAGTTTCTGAATGAGGTGAGAGCTTTGGGAGCTTATTCCATGAATGTGCATGTAGAGGCTTGTCCGCATTTGCATCGTGTAGTACAGCAGATCAAGGAAGCCGGTATGAAAGCCGGAGTGACATTGAATCCGGCCACGCCCGTTTCGTCTTTGACGGATATCATCGAGGATGTGGACATCGTCATGTTGATGGCCGTCAATCCGGGCTTCGGAGGCCAGGCCTTTATTCCCCATACATTAGATAAAGTGCGGGAATTGCGCCGTATGATAGACGGAAGCCGGTCGAAAGCCTTAATAGAGGTTGATGGTGGGGTGAACCGTGATACGGGACGGTTGTTGGTCGAGGCCGGTGCGGATGTGTTGGTAGCCGGGAGTGCTGTTTTTCATGCGGCAGATGCCATAGAAGAGATTCGTGTTCTGAAAAATTTGTAGACGCTGGTTGGAATATGTTCGGAATCTTGGCGGAAATACCCTTTTGTGAGGTTGGCTGTTCCGCTTCTTCCCGGTTTGTGGCTGGGACGGTTGTTGTGGCAATATGCGGGAGGCGGTAGCCAGGCGGGTATTTTTCTGTCCATAGGAGTGCTGCTAATTGGAGGGTGGTGCTTGTGTGTTGGTATATATTCATTGCATCGGCGTGCTTGTCATGGTGAGTTGAGAAGCTACGTGTCTTTCGGTATTTCTGTTTGTTTCCTGTTTTTTTTCTTCGGATTGTGGCGTTCCTTTTATGTGTGGGAGAACTTACGTCGGGTTTGGACGGACGAGGAACGTGAGTATCATGCCATATTGTTGAATACTCCTCAAATTTCGCCCCGTACGGTAGGGGCAGAGGCTATGTTGATGTCCGGAAACGGTCTCGCTATGAGGCAAACCAGCAAATTATGGTTGACCTTTTCGAGGGATTCTTTTGCGGAAACTTTGCGGACGGGAGATGAGTTGTTTTTTAAGGGGCGTATCCGGAGACCGAAAAACAAAGGTAATCCGGAAGAGTTCGATTATGCGGAATATTTGGCCGTGAAAGGCATATCGGGCCGTGTATTCATCGGAAAGGAGCGTTGGAAACGAATCCATGGATATGAGGATAAGGAGCGGCATCTTTCTTTGGGGATAGATTTGCGCATCAAAGCTCTGTTATGGCGAGATAGAATATTGGAGGTATATCGAAATACCGGTTTGCAGGGTGAGGCTTTGGACTTGTTTGCAGCTTTGACTTTAGGGGAAAAGTCGGGACTGTCGGATGAGTTGAAGGATATTTATGCGGGAGTCGGTGTCAGTCATGTGTTGGCTTTGTCTGGCATGCATCTTGGCTTTTTGGTAGCGATGTTGAATTTATTTATACTGAGCTATTGTAGGAGGCACTATTTGCGGCTACTGGGGGCGATGCTTGCTACGGTACTGGTTTGGGGGTATACCTTTTTGGCCGGTTTGCCTCCTTCTCTTGTGAGGGCGGCACTGATGTATTCCTTGATGTTGTCCGGGTCTTTGGTCGGTCGTTCGGGGTTTTCAGTTAATTCTTTAGCCATGAGTGCGGTGTTGATGTTGTGCATCAATCCTTTATGGTTCTATGATGTGGGCTTTCAACTATCTTTTTTAGCCATGTTCGGTATTCTGACGATATGTCCCCGGTTTCAGGAGTTGCCGTTGATGCAATGGCGTTATGTGAGGTGGATTTTTCAAAGTTTGTTGGTGTCATTCGCAGCGCAGTTATTCACCGTTCCTTTGGTGGCTTATCGTTTCGGTACATTTTCGTTTTATTCGGCATGGGCGACTTTGGTAGTATCTCCTTTAACGGCACTATTGATTTATGGGATGCCTCTGATATTATTATCTGGGATTACTGGTATCGGTACAACAGTTTGTGCGTGGTGGATTGCCCGGGTGGGCACGTGGCAAAATGACAGTCTGCGTGCGATGATGGAGTGGCCGTATGCTGTGGTCCATACGGATTGGTCACTATGGTTTACGCTGTGGTGCTATGTAGTATTGTGTGCTTGGCTGATGCCTTTCTGCCGGTCTTATGCCCGACGGGTACAGTTCGGACTTATGAGTGTGATATTGACTTTGTGTGCCTTTGCTGTAAACAGGCAGTTTTGCAGGATCCGACCGGAAATCGTGTTTTATAATCACTCTTCATGTCCGTCTGTCCACGTGATTTATTCACCGGAACGCTCTTATTTGTTCTCGACTGAAGAGGATAGTGTGAGGGAGCGTATGTCTTATATTGCAGAATCCTTTTGGGCAAAGAAGCTTTTGGACGTACCTGTGGTCGTGACCGCTGATTTCAGGGATAACTATATTTCTTCCGTACATGGTTTGGTGGCGGGTAGGAACGGCATCTCCTTTTTGATGCTTACGGATGACCGTTGGGATGGGATAAAAGGAATGTGTCAGGCTGAGGTCGATTATCTTTATGTTTGTCGCGGCTATCATGGCAGTATGCATGAACTGTCTCGTTTGTTCAATCCCCGTTGTGTGGTGTTGGATGCTTCTTTGTGGCGAAATGAAAGGAGGCGTTATATTCAAGAATGTGACAGATTAGGTTGGAGTTTCCATGATATGGAAGCCAAAGGAGCGTTAAAAGTTGCTTTAAATTGAGGAACAGCAGACTTTTTATAGTATATTTGTAAATTATAAACCGTAATACAATTTTTATATGTTGGATAATCTCTTGTCCGAAGTAGACGTGCAGCGTTTGCGTACGTTACTGGATAAGGCGCACAATATCATCATTACATGTCATGTGTCTCCCGATGGAGATGCCATGGGTGCTGTTTTGGCCTTTTCCCATTTCCTATGGCGAAAAGGCAAAAATGCCCAACCCGTGGTTCCGAATATCTTTCCTGATTTCTTGAAATGGATGCCCGGAGTGGAACGTGTCCGCATTCATGAGAAACATGAAAACGAAGTAGCTCCTTTGGTGGCGGCGGCTGACTTGATTATTTGTTTGGATTTCAACGCCCCCGATCGTTTGCAGGGATTACAGAAACCCGTGATGGATTCCCGAACTCCTAAGATTATGATAGACCATCATCTTGATCCTGTAGATTTTTGTGATTGGGCTGTTTCTCGGCAAGAGATGAGTTCGACGTGTGAATTACTTTATCGTATATTGGTGCAGTTGGAAGGCGTGGAGCCGATGACGTATGAGGAAGCGGTATGTCTTTACACAGGGATGATGACGGATACTGGTTGTTTTTCCTATAATTCCAATCGCAGCGATATTTATTATATTATAGGCCGCCTGCTGACAAAAGGCATCGACAAAGACAAGATATACCGCAATGTATTTTTCAATTACTCAGCTGAGCGTTTTCGGTTGATGGGGTATATGCTATATGTCAAACTGGAGTATTTTCCGGAATATCATGCTTCATTGATGACTTTAACAAGAGAAGAACAGAAGCGGTTTTCGCATAGGAAAGGCGATACGGAGGGGTTCGTGAATATACCGCTCCAAATCGGGAAATCCCGTCTTTCGGTATTTCTGCGTGAAGATACCGAACGCCATGCAATTCGCGTGTCCTTGCGTTCTGTGGATGATTTTCCCTGTAACCGGATGGCGGCAGAGTTCTTCAATGGCGGGGGCCATTTGAATGCTTCGGGCGGGGAACTTTCTTGTACGATGGATGAGGCCGTACAGATTGTCCGCAAGGCTTTGAAGAAATATACTTCTCTATTGACAGATAGATGAAATGTGATTTATAAAAAACTAAATATGAGAAAGATTATTTATATTTTGTTTGCCGTGTTAGGTGTTGGAGGGGGATTGCAGAGTTGTGACGACGGGGAAACATACGCCGAGCAACGGGAGAAAGAGCGTGATGCCATTTCGGCTTTTCTGAACCGTGATGTTGTAATCCGTTTGAGTGACGGGGAAGAATTGATTCATGTCGGTAAAATCAATACGATTTCCGAAGGGGAGTTTTATGCCCAGGACAGTACGACCAATCTCGAAAGAAACGAATACGTTGTTTTTGAGAATACCGGTGTGTATATGCAGATTGTACGTAAAGGGGCAGGTGAAAAGATGAAGAACGGCCAACAGAAGCGCATCATTTGCCGTTATACGGAGTTCAATATTTTAAGGGATTCCGTGCAGACTACGAACAATTCGGCTTACTGGCAGACGAACCCTGACATCATGGACGTGACGGATACTTACGGAACCTTTACCGCTTCATTCAATACATCAGTGAATGGGGGTGGGGCGATGTATCAGTATTACGGCTCGAAAGCAGTGCCTGCCGGGTGGTTGGTTCCTTTAACCTATATCAATATCGGTCGTCAAATCAATGCAGATGAAGAGATAGCCAAAGTTCGTCTCATTGTACCGCATTCACAGGGGCATAGTGATGCTTCTTCTAATGTGTACCCTTGTTTTTATGAAATCACTTATCAGGAGATGAGGAATTAGTCAGTCTGGAACGTAAAGCAAATCACTCATAATGCCGTCGGAAAGAAAGATTCCCCGGCGTGTCAGTTTGAGCAAGCCTTCGGGGGCTTGCTCTTTTTTTTCCATAATTTCGAGCTGTCCGTTTCTCAGGTGGACGGCGGCAGCTTGCAGGCAGTAATCCGTTAATGGTTGGCCGAATTTTCGTTTCAATTCGCTCAGGTTTAGTCCGTCGGACGTGCGTAAGGAAGTAATGATGCAATCATTGTATCTTTCGTATAGGTTCAGCTCTTCCTGCTCTATCCATGGTGCGCGGTTGAAGTCTTCAGAGGAGAAGCATTTCCCCACTTTGTCTATATAGACGTTCAGATCCGGATGGTTCCATTGTCGGTTACGTCCGTCGAAAGAATGGGCCGAAGGGCCGCATCCTAAATAAGGAATGCCTTTCCAGTAACTGGAATTATGTCGGGAACGGAAGCCCGGGCGGGCAAAGTTGGAAATTTCATAATGCTCGAAACCGGCATTTTCGAGTCGGCACATTAAAAGACTGAACATTTCCAGGCTTAGTTCTTCGTCAGCTTCTTCCACTACATGCCGTTTGCGCATTTTCCAAAGTGGAGTGCCTTCTTCGTAGATGAGCGCGTATGCCGAAATATGTTGTACGTTCAAGGAAAGTGCTGTGTCCACGTCCGTTTCCCATTCGCGAAGGGATTGTGCCGGTAGGCCGTAAATCAAGTCGATGCTGATGTTGTCGAATCCGGTGTCCTGACAGTCATGTACTGCGCGGATGGCTTGCTCTCCACTATGTCGGCGGTGGAGCAGACGTAGTTTACCATCGTCGAATGTCTGTACCCCCATGCTTAGCCTATTGACGGGCAGAGTATGGAGTGATTTGATTTTTCGTGGAGTGAGGTCGTCCGGATTGGCCTCGATGGTAACTTCTGCCCGGTCGGACACGTTGTAGGTCTGGAATAATGCTTCGAAGATTGGTTCGAGTAAAGACGTGTCGAGCGTAGAAGGGGTCCCGCCTCCTATATATATCGTTTCAATTACGGGCATTTGTCCGTCTTGTTGCAAGTAATTCGCCCTTAAACGCAATTCGTTCGTCAGGGCACTTATGTAAGCCTTGTCTTTTTCCCCGCATGTTGTGGAATAAAAGTCGCAATATACACAACGGCTTGTGCAAAAAGGAATATGGATGTAAATTCCGGCCATATATAATAAGGTGTAAAACTGTGGTGCAAAGGTAGTGAAAGAAGGAAAAAGAACCCGAAAAGGCAGACTATGTTTAAAAACATAATGAACAAAATCACAGAATCGTTGGCTGTATGGGATTTTATTGCTAAATTTCGTGCCGTTTAGTTGTTACCTTTAAATTAAATGTTACACGATGAAAGTATATCAAACAAACGAGATTAAAAACATAGCCCTGTTGGGAAATGATGGTTCCGGTAAAACAACACTCACGGAAGCCTTGCTTTATGAGGCCGGATTGATTAAGCGCCGCGGAAGAATTACGGCCAAGAACACGGTGAGTGACTATTTTCCGGTGGAACAGGAATACGGTTATTCGGTTTTTTCCACAGTGTATCATGTGGAATGGAACAATAAGAAACTGAATATCATAGACTGTCCGGGTTCGGATGA
Organism: Paraprevotella xylaniphila YIT 11841; assembly: GCF_900683745.1. Taxonomy (NCBI): domain Bacteria; kingdom Pseudomonadati; phylum Bacteroidota; class Bacteroidia; order Bacteroidales; family Prevotellaceae; genus Paraprevotella; species Paraprevotella xylaniphila. The sequence continues at coordinate 1,778,746 of NZ_LR215980.1, read as the reverse complement.
TTTTGTGGGGGCGGCGTTGACGGCACTGAATGTGACGGATACGGCCGTGTTGCTGTTGAACGGGCAATATGGTGCGGAAGTCGGGACGCAGAATCATTTCAGATATACGGAAAAGTTAGGGAAGCCCGTGATTTTTCTGGTAAACCAGTTGGATGATGAAAAGTGCGATTACGATGCCATATTGGAGCAGTTGACTTCCATTTACGGCAACAAGGTCGTTCCGGTGCAGTATCCGATAAAAACAGGGCCGGACTTCAATGCCTTGATTGACGTGTTGCTGATGAAGAAATACTCCTGGGGGCCTGAAGGTGGAGAACCGACGATAGAAGAAATCCCGGAAGACCAGAAAGAGAAGGCCATGGAGATGCACAAGGTATTGGTTGAGGCCGCTGCCGAGAACGACGAAACATTGATGGAGAAATTCTTTGAGAGCGAAACGCTGACCGAAGACGAGATGCGTGAGGGTATCCGCAAGGGATTGGCAGCACGGGGGATGTTCCCGGTGTTCTGTGTTTGTGCGGGAAAGGATATGGGTGTACGGCGCTTGATGGAATTTTTGGGCAATGTCGTGCCTTTCGTCAGCGAGATGCCCAAAGTGCATAATACCAGAGGTATGGAGGTGACTCCCGATGTAGACGGCCCGACTTCGCTTTATTTCTTCAAGACCGGCGTAGAACCTCATATCGGCGAGGTGCAGTACTTCAAGGTGATGAGTGGCAAGGTACATGAAGGTGATGATTTGAACAATGCCGACCGTGGGTCGAAAGAACGCATGTCGCAGTTGTTCGTTTGTGCGGGTGCCAACCGTATTAAGGTGGAAGAATTGGTGGCCGGAGATATCGGTTGCACGGTGAAGCTGAAGGATGTGAAGACGGGGAATACGTTGAATGATAAAAATAGCGAGAACCGTTTCAATTTCATCAAATATCCCAATCCGAAGTATACCCGTGCGGTAAAAGCGGTGAACGAGGCAGAGACCGAGAAGATGATGAATGCCTTGAACCGTATGCGTGAGGAAGATCCCACGTGGGTAGTGGAGCAGAGCAAAGAATTGCGTCAGATACTGGTACACGGACAAGGGGAATTCCATTTGCGTACGTTGAAGTGGCGTATGGAAAATAATGAAAAGATTGCCATTAAGTTCGAAGAACCTCGCATTCCTTATCGTGAGACCATTACGAAGGCTGCGCGTGCCGACTACCGTCATAAGAAACAGTCGGGAGGAGCGGGGCAGTTCGGCGAAGTACATTTGATTGTGGAACCCTATTATGAAGGTATGCCCGATCCGGAAGTATATCGTTTCAACGGACAAGAGTTCCGGATTAATGCGCGCAGCAAGGAAGAAGTACCCTTAGAGTGGGGCGGCAAGCTCGTCTTTATCAACTCTGTGGTGGGTGGTGCCATTGATGCCCGTTTCATGCCGGCTATTCTGAAAGGTGTGATGCAGCGTATGGAACAAGGCCCGTTGACGGGTAGTTACGCCCGCGATGTCCGTGTCATCGTGTACGACGGAAAGATGCATCCCGTAGATTCTAATGAAATTTCTTTCATGTTGGCCGGGCGTAATGCTTTCAGTATGGCGTTTAAAGAGGCCGGGCCGAAGATTCTGGAGCCTATTTACGACGTGGAGGTCTTTGTTCCCAGTGACAAGATGGGTGATGTGATGAGCGACTTGCAAGGACGCCGAGGCATGATTATGGGGATGACTAGCGAGAACGGTTATGAGAAACTTGTGGCCAAAGTGCCGTTGAAGGAGATGTCCAATTATTGTACCTCTTTAAGTTCCATTACCGGTGGTCGTGCTTCTTTCATCATGTCGTTTGCCAGCTACGAACTGGTACCGGCAGACGTGCAAGAGAAACTGGTTAAGGATTTTGAGGCTAAACAAGATAAAGAAGAATAATAAACTAAGCTACTGGAGGTATCCCGCTTTTCGACTTTTTGCTTGAGTATGCAAGTAAGTTGAAGGGCGGGATTTTTTCGTTTGCTGCACAATAAAAACGTATCTTAGGAACAGGTGGGAGGCACTGCTTGAGGGATACATGCAGATATTTTTTCTCGGCGACTGAATACTTATTTTTAAGATAAAGCAATCCTTGTTTGCTTGTATAAATCATTTTGTATTACTTTGTTGTTAATAACGTTAAACTCAATGAAGGAATAAGTTTTTATGAGCTTAATGCCCGTTTTCGATATGTATATTTGCTGATATGAAAAGGTCTACAATCTGGATAGTAAGTGTAATTATCGGAGTTTCGTTTTTGGGACTTCTTTTGTTGCAGATGCGCTACATCGAGCAGATGGTGAAGATGCGGAAGGAACAATTTGACGAATCCGTAGTTCGTAGTCTGAATCAGGCATCCCGCAATTTGGAGCAGAACGAGACGTTTCGTTATCTGGAGAACTTTACGCGGGACAATTTAAGCCCGAGTTCGGATTCTTTGCCTAAACTTTATATGGGCGGGATAGTCGGTACTGTAGATGCGAGCAACGGTGTAGGAGTTGCACACGGGGGAGAAAAGATATATTCCGATTTCGAATTGCATACGATAGTGAAGCATCCTTCCACTATGCCGAAAGTGTTGCGTATCGAGCGTAATAATTCGATTGACGAGGCCACCAGGTCGTTTCAGGAGTATGTGAAGAATGCGTATGTATATCATAAGGGTTTGCTTGACGAAGTAATATACACTATCTTGTATAAAGCGAGTGAGAAACCCCTGGAAGAGCGGATTAATTTCAAATTGCTGGATCAGGACATCCGTAATGCGCTTGAAAATAACGGAATCAGTATTCCTTATCATTTCACGGTGGCTACCAATGACGGACGGGAGGTATACCGATGCCCGGATTACGAGGAGAAAGGAAAAGACTATTCATACTCCCAGGTGTTGTTCCGTAATGACCCTGCGGGTAAAATCGGCATTGTGAGGATTCATTTTCCGGATATGAATTCCTATTTGTTGGAAACGGCACGGATGATGATTCCGGCATTGGCCTTTACCATCATTCTGTTTGTCACTTTTGTCTTTACGATATATGTGATATTCCGTCAGAAAAAGGTGACGGAGATGAAAAATGACTTCATCAACAATATGACGCATGAATTCAAGACTCCGATTTCGTCTATTTCATTGGCCGCCCAGATGCTGAGCGACCAGTCGATAAAGAAGAGCGAGGCGATGTACGAGAATCTTTCGCGGGTCATTAATGACGAGACCAAGCGTTTACGTTTTCAGGTGGAAAAAGTACTGCAAATGTCTTTGTACGACAGAGATAACATTGCGTTCAAGCAGAAAGAGTTGGATGCACATCAGTTGTTGGCGGGAGTCATTAAGACGTTTACTTTGAAAGTGTCGCAGAATGGAGGAAGTATATCGTCTGATTTCAAAGCCGAACAGGCGGAGATTTATGTGGATGAGATGCACTTTACGAATGTGATATTCAATTTGATGGATAATGCGGTCAAATACAAGCGTGATGATGTGGAACTACATTTGACTCTTCGGACATGGAATACGGGGGACAAGATCAATATTTCAATAGAAGATAACGGCATAGGCATACAGAAAGATGACTTGAAGAGGATTTTCGATAAGTTTTATCGTGTGCATACCGGCAATAAACATGATGTCAAAGGTTTCGGCTTAGGACTGGCCTACGTCAAGAAAATCGTGGGGTTACAGAATGGCGTGATACATGCAGAAAGCGAATACGGCCATGGAACGAAATTTATAATCACATTACCAACAATAAAAAAATAAGAATTATGGAAGAAAAATTGCGAATATTATTATGCGAGGACGATGAGAGCCTGGGCATGTTGCTGAGAGAGTATTTACAGGCCAAGGGTTATGAGGCGGAACTGTTTCCGGACGGAGATGCCGGTTACAAGGCATTTTTGAAGAACCGTTACGAAATGTGTGTGTTGGACGTTATGATGCCAAAGAAGGATGGATTCCAGTTGGCACAGGAAATCCGACAGGTCAATGCTGAAATACCTATCATATTCCTGACGGCCAAAAACCTGAAGGAGGATATTTTCGACGGATTTAAAATAGGGGCTGATGACTATATCACTAAACCTTTCTCGATGGAAGAACTGGTATTCCGTATGGAGGCCATCTTGCGCCGTGTGAGGGGTAAGAAAGTAAAGGAGACGAACATGTATAAACTGGGTCGTTTCACTTTCGACACACAAAGGCAGATTTTGGCTATCGGTGACAAGCAAACCAAGTTGACAACCAAGGAAAGTGAGTTGCTTTCATTGCTTTGTGCGCATGCCAATGATGTATTACAACGTGAACTGGCATTGAAGACGATTTGGATTGATGACAATTACTTCAATGCACGGAGCATGGATGTGTATATCACAAAATTGCGCAAGCATCTGAAAGACGACCCTTCCATTGAGATTAACAACGTCCATGGAAAAGGTTATCGTTTGATTATCCCCACAACAGAAGAGGAATAAGAACAGATAACGTAAGAATGGCCCCGGATTTCCTTGAGGAACATCCGGGGCCATTCTTTTACCTCTTAATCTTGTATTTTCTTGTTCATGACAATGTGGACGATAATACCGACCACAATAGCCAATAAGGCTATACCGTTAGGCCAGTTATAATCAAGCCAGTTGCATACATAACTCAGAACCAATACCGCAGTTCCCAGAACGATTAAGAGAATACCCAAATTCTTTAAAAAATTATTCATTGTATGTTTCTTTTTATGTTTTTCTCCATTCAGCCTACAAATTAAAGCATAATTATTTAAACTCCGAAACTTTTCATAGAAAAAAAGACGGAAAAGGAGCATTTTAATCCTTTGTGTTTAAAAACACTTTTCTTAAAACTTCCTGGCTTATGCTTAATTCTTCCACACTAAGGCCACGCAGGGCCTCTTTCAGGGTCTTGTTGGCGATAAATCTCGATTTCTCTTCCAAATCCCGTCCAGTCTTGGTCAGATGAATCAGGTTGATTCTCCGGTCTGTTTTCCCGGATATTCTGACAACGAGGTTCAGGCGCTCCATATTGTCGATCAGCCGTGTCATACTCGGTTTGTCCTTGAAAGTCGCGTTACACAATTCTTGTTGCGTGACACCGTCTTTTTCCCATAGATATAACAACACCGTCCATTGTTCCGGAGTAATGTCCACATTGTATAGCCGGAAGTTACGGTAGAGCTTGCGGTTGATTGCTGCCGACACCTTCCCGTTCAGGATGGCAAAGATTAATTTTATATCGAAATTGAATTGTTCGCTCATGTCCTTCAGATTGTTCGACCATACAAAGGTATGATATTTATTACAGATTGTGGCCGTGTGAGCTTCTTAAATTTCTTTAAAGCTTTAGGCAGCTACTTTTCCAACCTCTCTTTTTCTAAAGCTTTGATTGGATTTAAAGCTTAGAAAATTTGCATAATAGCGGAAAAACACGTAATTTTGCACCGCATTTTTGCAAAAACATTATTAATTATTTATTTAACGGATTATGAATCAATACGAAACCGTTTTCATTTTAACTCCCGTTTTATCTGACGACCAGATGAAGGAAGCGGTCAACAAGTTCAGGGGTATCCTCACTGACAACGGTGCAGAGATTATCAATGAAGAGAACTGGGGCCTGAAGAAATTGGCTTACGCCATTGAAAAGAAGTCCACGGGATTTTATATCCTTATGGAGTTCAAGGCGCAGCCTGAAGTGATTAAAACTTTGGAAGTCAATTTCCGTCGTGATGAGAAAGTACTTCGCTTTTTGACTATCAAAATGGAGAAGTATGCAGCAGAATACGCTGAGAAGAGAAGAAATAACAAATCAAAAAAGGAGGATTAAATCATGGCACAGCAATCAGAAATCAGATATTTGACTCCGCCGACCGTAGACGTGAAGAAGAAAAAGTACTGCCGTTTCAAGAAAAGCGGTATTAAGTACATTGATTATAAGGATCCCGAATTCTTGAAGAAATTCTTGAATGAGCAGGGTAAGATTTTGCCCCGTCGCATTACAGGTACTTCTTTGAAGTATCAGCGTCGTGTAGCACAGGCTGTCAAGAGAGCCCGTCATTTGGCACTTCTTCCATTTGTAACAGATATGATGAAATAATAATAAGGAGGAGTAAGCATGGAAATTATATTGAAAGAAGATATTATAGGCTTGGGCTACAAGAATGATATTGTAGACGTAAAGTCAGGTTACGGTCGTAACTACCTTATTCCTACCGGTAAGGCTGTGATTGCTTCAGATTCTGCCAAGAAAATGTTGGCTGAGGATTTGAAGCAGCGTGCTCATAAGTTGGAGAAAATCAAGAATGAAGCTCAGGCATTGGCTGATAAGTTGGCTGAGGTTGCTCTGACTATTCCTACTAAGGTGAGTGCTACGGGTGTCATCTATGGCTCGGTAAACAGTTTGCTGATTGCAGACGAGTTGAAGAAGCTTGGTTTTGATATTGACCGTAAGATTATTGTAGTGAAAGATGTGAAAGCAGTGGGTTCATATCATGCTACTGTAAAATTGCATAAGGAAGTTTCTGTTGAGATACCTTTTGAGGTTGTAGCGGAAGAAGCTTAATTATAAGGGCTATTTATATTGTGTGTTATTTATAGGGGGAATATCCAATGAAGGGTGTTCCCCTTTTTTATTAATCAGATTTATCGTGCCAAAAGAGATGGATTCCGAAAAGAAGGGATTGGTATAAAAAAAATAGAGACCATACTCGCGTATGATCTCTTGTTCCTTTTAGTTCGTATCTGTACTGAATTATTCAGCAGCAGGAGCTTCGGCAGCAGCGCTATCAGCAACTACAGCAGCATCAGCGGCAGCGCTATCGGCAACTACAGAATCAACTTCTACGATTTCTTCTTCTACAGCTACAGTGTCAGTATCAGCTGCAGTTTCAGCCTGAGAAGTTTTGTTACCGCAAGATGCGAAAGAAATAGCTGCGAAAGCTACGAACAAAAATGCTAACTTTTTCATTTTTTTGCTTTTTTAAATCTGTAAAACAATCAATTGCTTATTAAAACATTGCAAAGGTATATACTTTTTTGATATGTTGTACACTTTGCCCTCTTTTTTTTGATACATATTTTTAAGGATATATATAAGTTGCAATGAATCAATGTTTTATGTACTGTTAATTTTTCGAGGTTCTCTATGTGCTATTCCATAGAATTATGTAACTTTGCGGTTGGAACAGTGATTAAGATTGGATTATACTATAGATGATATGACAGAAGCATCCGTTTTTGAGGGGAAGAAAGCCGTATATTTTACGTTAGGCTGTAAGTTGAATTTTGCAGAGACTTCTACAATAGGGCGTTTGTTGAAGGAGATGGGAGTGAGGACGGTGCGAGCCGGAGAACGTGCCGATATTTGTGTGGTGAATACTTGTTCGGTAACGGAGGTTGCCGATCATAAATGCCGGCAAGCTATTCATAAGTTGGTGAAACAGCATCCCGGAGCTTTTGTGGTGGTAACGGGCTGTTATGCCCAACTTAAACCGGAGCAAGTTTCTGCTATTGACGGAGTGGATTTAGTTTTGGGGGCAGAGCAGAAAGGGGATATATTGCGTTATTTAGAGGAACGTTTGCCTTTGTTGCCGGCAGAGCGTAAATCAGCTGATGCGGAGCACGCCGCTTATACTGTGCCTACGAAAGATATACATACATTTGTCCCTTCCTGTTCATGTGGCGACCGGACACGTTATTTCTTGAAAGTGCAAGACGGGTGCGATTATTATTGTACGTATTGTACGATTCCGTATGCTCGTGGGCGTAGCCGTAACGGTAGCATAGCCTCATTGGTTCGTCAAGCAGAACAAGCAGCATCGGAGGGGGGGCGTGAAATAGTGTTGACTGGAGTGAATATCGGAGATTTCGGTAAGACTACCGGTGAAAGCTTTTTGGATTTGGTGAAAGCGCTTGACCGGGTGGAAGGTATAGCCCGTTACCGTATATCTTCCATCGAACCTAATTTGCTGACAGAGGACGTGTTGGCTTTTTGTGCGGAGTCGCGTGCGTTTATGCCCCATTTTCATATACCGTTACAAAGCGGTAGCGATGAAGTGCTGAAACTTATGCGTCGCCGTTATACTACAAATTTTTTTGCCGAGAAGATATCACGTGTGAAAGAGCTGATGCCTGATGCCTTTATCGGTGTGGATGTGATTGTAGGTACGCGGGGCGAGACGGATGGATGTTTTGAAGAAGCATTCGGTTTCATTCGTTCGTTGGATGTGAGCCAGTTGCATGTGTTCAGTTATTCGGAGCGCCCCGGAACGATGGCTCTGAAAATAGGACATTCCGTTTCGCCAGAGGAGAAACATCGGCGCAGCCAACGGCTATTGGAGTTGTCCGATGTAAAATGGGAGGCATTTTATCGGCGTTACATCGGAACCGAGGCCGAGGTCCTGTTGGAAAAGTCCCGGACGGAAGGAGTTATGCATGGCTTTACAGCCAACTATATCCGGGTGGAATTGCCTGTCGAAGGGAATCTGGACAATCAGATTGTCCGTGTACGTTTGGGAGATTTTAATGCAGGCAGGTCGGCTTTACGTGCCACCTTATTATAATAATAGGAGAGGACGGATATGGACAAGGTGGCCGTAGTCATTTTGAATTGGAACGGAGAAGAAATGCTTCGTCGCTTTTTGCCTGGTGTGTTGGCTCATACATCGGCAGAGGTATATGTGGCCGACAATGCTTCTACGGATAAGTCGTTGGAGCTTCTTTCGGTAGATTTTCCTGCTGTGAAAACAATCTTATTGGAACGGAATTACGGCTTTGCCGAAGGGTATAACCGGGCTTTGGCACAGATTGAGGCTGAATATTTTGTTTTGCTGAATTCGGACGTGGAGGTGAAAGACGATTGGATTTCTCCCATGTCGCAGTATTTGGATACCCATCCGGAGGTAGCAGCCTGCCAACCTAAAATCCTAAGTTGGCATGCACCGGATAAGTTCGAGTATGCGGGAGCGGCAGGAGGGTATATGGATGCTTGGGGTTATCCGTATTGCAGGGGGCGTGTCATGAATACGGTGGAAACCGATGAGGGGCAATATGATACAGTGGCCCCTGTTTTTTGGGCCACCGGAGCCGCTTTGATGGTACGTAGTGCCGTTTATCGCGAAGCCGGAGGTTTGGATGCCCGCTTTTTTGCCCACATGGAGGAAATTGACTTTTGTTGGCGGTTACGCAGTCGCGGATACGGCATTGTCTGTGTGCCGTCGGCTGTGGTTTATCATGTAGGGGGAGGCACGTTGTCCAAGGAAAACCCACATAAGACCTATTTGAATTTCCGGAATAACCTTTATATGCTTTATAAGAATCTGCCGGATGAACGTCTGAGTACGGTCATGCGTTGTCGTTTTTGGTTGGACAGGTTGGCTGCCCTCCAATTTTTGCTGAAAGGGGAGCGGCGGTCTTTTCTGGCTGTGTTTCAGGCGAGGGCCGATTTCAGAAAGCAAAAGGAAGATTTTCGGGCTGCCCGGAAAGAAAACCTGTCCCGTATGGTCGTGAACCCGGTTCCGGAACAAGCTCGGTTCAGTATTTTGTGGGCTTACTATTTCCAAAATCGTCATAAATACTCCGATTTGCCCCATATATAGTTTTGTTTTTGCTTTTTTTAGTAAAATAGTTTGTGGTTAATGTATTTGTTTGTATATTTGTATGCGTATTTAACGAATAATAAGTTTTGAAACGAGCTTTATTGATATTGGTAGGCCTGACTATGTTTTTTTCTTCTTGTCGGTGGAGTTCCGTTCCCTGGTGGACGGATAGCCAATCGGATAAAGGAGAAAAGATATTCCGTTATGACCGTTTGGTTGATGAGTTCGTTTCCTTGAATAGTTTCACTTCGCTCCAACGTATGAATACGGAATATCCGGCTGCGACACGGTTGCTTATAGAAGAGGTGTTGACAATCGGCTCCGTAGAGGATCCACGCATCGAACAACGTTTGCGGGAGTATTATCTCGACTCTACCATGCAGGTGTTGTTGGAAGACGTGCATGATGAGTATGCGGATTTGAATGCGGAGGAAGCTGAAATCTCTTCGGTATTCGAACAGGTCAAGGATGCTGATCCCAGTTTCCGTATACCGTTCATGTATACTCAGATATCCGGTTTGAACCAAAGCATAGTGGTGGGCGATAGCTTGTTGGGCATTAGCTTGGACAAGTATTTGGGGCGTGACTATCCTTTGTACCGCAAATATTATCATGATTATCAGCGTCGGGTAATGGACCGGAGTTGGTTGGTGTCGGATGCTTTGTTCTATTATCTGTCCCATGAATATCCTTTGCCGGACGGTAAGGTGCATACGTTGTTGGATTACATCTCAGATTACGGGAAGATACATTGGGTGATTGCGCATTGCCGGAATATTTCTTTGGAGCAAGAGGCCGGTTTTGAAGAAGAACGCGTGCTTTGGTACAAGGATAACGAAACCAATGTGTGGAATTGGTTGATGGGGCATGGTGCCCTGACTTCTGCCGACTTGACGATGATCAGGCTTTTTATGGAGCCTCGTGGAACCACGCCTTATATCGGGAAGGACAGTCCGGACCAGATAGGTTTGTGGTTGGGCTTGCAAATCATAGACCATTATATGAAATCACATCCCCGGGTAACGATTGGTGAATTGCTTCGTGAGAACGATTATGGAAAGATTCTCCGCGAGTCGGGGTATCATCCGTCTGCAAACAAAAAATAATGGAACCAGCACTTTATTTGATACCTGTCACGTTGGGGGATACGCCCCATTCGCAGGTCTTGCCGGATTATAATACAGGGATTATCCGGAACATCAAGTTTTTCATCGTGGAAGATTTGCGTTCGGCCCGCCGTTTTCTGAAAAAGGTGGACCGGGACATCAATATAGACGAGTTGACTTTTTTTGCCATGGGCAAGCATGCTTCTTCAGAGGCGTTTGCGTCCTATCTGCGTCCATTGGAGCAAGGCATGCCGGTCGGCGTGATTTCCGAGGCCGGTTGTCCGGCAGTGGCCGACCCAGGAGCCGATGTGGTGGCCATAGCCCAACGTAAGGGACTGCGGGTCATACCTTTAGTGGGTCCGTCTTCCATGATTTTGGCCGTGATGGCGTCCGGCTTCAACGGACAGAGTTTTGCTTTCAACGGTTATCTTCCGATAGATCCGGCAGAACGGGCCAAGCGCATTAAAATGTTGGAACAGCGGGTATATTCGGAACATCAGACCCAACTGTTCATCGAAACCCCTTACCGTAATGCCAAGATGTTCGAGGAGGTTCTTCGGGCATGCCGTCCACAGACCCGCCTTTGTGTGGCGGCAGGCATAACCTGCAAGGAAGAGTATATCAAGACTCGCACGGTGCAGGAATGGAAGAAGCATCCTCTTCCGGATTTGTCCAAAGTGCCGGCTATATTTTTGATTTACAAGTGAGGGAGGTTGATTTCTCCTTTATTATTTCTTTTATTATAAAGAAAGTGTTACATTTGCAATGTGTTTCCACGCCGGTGCCTTGTTCGTAAGGCGGGTGAGGGGAATACCATATATGGAAAAGGCGTTTACTTGGCGCTCTGCTCTTATGCTTATCAGAACTTCGCAACTTCGGTAATTACTCCAAGAGCAAGGTAACAGTAGATGTCCTGTGGGTGTGTTATATACATCCCTTTCTTGTCAGCACCCTGTCGCGGGGTGCTGACTTAGGGGATTGGTATACATATCGGCGTGGGCTTCTGGAGTTGTTCGTTTGGAGTGATTGGGCATGCGAAGGCCTTGATAAAATGAACGGGCAACGGGTACAGATTCCCGCGCTTTTTTTGTATATGCCACGCAAGTCTTGTTTAAAAGTGCCGGATTTCGGGAGTCTCCGGTGGTTTAAGGAGGAAGCTGTTATGAAAGCTTTTATCAGATGGGTGTGGGTGTTGTGTTTGTTCCCGCCCCGGGTGTTTGGCCAGGCCAAACTTCCTATTACGACTTCAGACCATTTTGTGGTGGAGGCTCCGGCGGTGGTACAACCCGGAGGGGAAACCGTTGATTTCATTGTGGGCGTGGAAGGTTCCCGTTTTTACACGGCCTACAACATGGAAATCGCTTTGCCCGAGGATTTGGTTTTCGTTCCCAACGACAAGGGAAATTGTGCCATGATGTGTGGCTTGGACGGGATGTATCCGTATGACGACAGTATGGGGTTTCCGCAGTTCACGCATATTTTTGCCAGTGGGTTGCAGGTGAACGGCAACCTGCGTGTGGCTTGTTTCTCATCTCTGAACGAGGACTTCACGTCATTTTCCGGGCGGTTGTTCCGGGTGTCGGTCAAGGCATCTCCGTACGCCAAGCCCGGTATGGGGGAAATCCGGATGTTCGGTTTGAATCTTACGGTGGCCGAGAATGCCCAAAAGTATATCCCCGAGGGAGATTTGAACACGGGAGAAATCGAGGTGGGCAATCATGCGTCTGTTCCCGTATCCATTTCTGCCGCCAACCGTTACGGTACTTGTATCCTGCCTTTTGGCTTGGAGGCACTGCCTGCCGGTTTGGAAGCTTATACGGTTGCATCCGTCAGCGACGGGGTTTTGAATCTCGACCCCGTGACGGCTTTACAGGCCTATACGCCCTATGTGCTGTATGCGGCGAACGGTTTCAGCGGTGTGTTGGAGGGTACGGTGGACGCTTCGCTTTATCCCGAAGACACGCGCTCGGTCACGGTGAACGGGCTGACGGGGATTGTCACGCCGCAGGAAGTCACCGAGGGATATATCCTGCAAAACCAAGGGGATGGCGTGCGGTTCTACCGTGTGGGGGACGTGCCTTTTGCTTTGCCTGCCGGACGGTGTTACCTTTCGGCTTCCGTGTCGGCCGGAGTGAATCTCAGGATGGAGCGTAATGCTACTGGCATTACGGACAGCAGGACGGACGTGGCCTTGCCGGACGACACCTGTTATGACCTTTTAGGGCGGCGCGTGGAACATCTGGTTCCGGGACGTGTATATCTTTCTGCCCGTCGTGGTGTTTTTTTACAATCCAAGTAGAACTTAAAACAAAAACAAGATGAAAAAGATATTTTTACTTTTATGGCTCGTTCTTCTCGGGCTTTCCAAGGTGCAAGCCTATGAGTTCGAGAAAAATGGCATTTATTATGATATCGTCAATGGTAAGGCGGTGGTTGTGAGTGGAGGTAGTGTCATGTATTCGGGTGATGTGGTGATTCCCGAGACGGTGGAGTTTGGTGGTCAGCATTATGTGGTGGACAGTATTGGTGAATGGGCTTTTAATGCCTGTTCCGGACTGATGTCCGTGAAATTACCTGAAAAATTAAGGGTAATCGGAAGGCTTGCTTTTGTGGATTGTTATGGTTTGACTTCTATATCATTCCCTGCAAGTTTGAAGGTTATTGGCGATGGCGCTTTTCAAAACTGTGATGGTTTGACTTCCTTATCTTTTCCTGAAGGAATTACTCAGATTGGTGATGGTGCTTTTCAAAGGTGTGGAAGGTTGGAAACGCTTTTTTTCCCAAGCACGATGAAGTCGATTGATTGGGGGGTATTTTGTGAGTCGCATGAAAATAAGTATGGGGGAGAATGTACATGCGACAGTATTAGGCGTATTGAGGTAAGGGATATAGCAACGTGGTTCAATTCCAATCGTTTTACGGAGAGGAATCACCATGTGGCTGCTCCGTATGCGGATTTGTATGTCAGTGGAGATTTGTTGACAGACATCGTACTTCCTGATACAATGACCCGGATAAGACCGGCATTGTTCTATGGATGTAAAAAACTGCATTCTGTTGTCTTTCCTAAGAACCTGAAAGTGATAGATGATTACGCTTTTAGTGGTTGCGACAAATTGGATTCGTTGTCTTTCCCGGCTTCGATGAAGACGATAAATTGGGCGGCATTTTGCACATATAGGGGGTATGGTGATTCTTGCAGTTGTGAGCATATCCGTTATGTGGATGTGAAGGATTTGCATACATGGATAAATAGCGTAAGGTATATCGGTCGTGAACACGATCCTGGTTTCCATCTCTATTTTCCCAAAGCCCATCTTTATATGGGAGGTAAGTTGTTGACCCATGTGGTGATACCGGGTGATGTTACAGAGGTAAAGCCTTATACCTTTAGTGGAATGGACAGTATTAGAACAGTCTCTATGCAGAAAGGTGTTGAAAACGTAGGGAAGTTGGCTTTTAGTGGTTGTCGTAATTTGTCATCCTTATCCTTTTTCGAGGGTTTGAAGGAAATAAGTAGCTATGCATTTGAAAATTGTGCAAGCTTGTCATCCGTATCCTTTTCCGAAGGCTTGGAGAAGATAGGTAGCTATGCGTTTGAAAATTGTGGAAGTCTGACTTCCGTTGCTTTTCCAGAAGGCTTGACGGAAATCGAAGAACGCGCTTTTTATGGTTGCGACAAATTGGATTCGTTATCTTTCCCGGCTTCGATGAAGGCGATAAATTGGACGGCATTTTGCACATATAGGGGGAATTTTGATGATTCTTGCAGTTGTGAGCATATCCGTTATGTGGATGTGAAGGATTTGCATACATGGATAAATAGCGTAAGGTATATGGGTCGTGAACAAAATTCTAATTTCCATTTCTATTTTCCCAAAGCCCATCTTTATATGGGAGGTAAGTTGTTGACCCATGTGGTGATACCGGGTGATGTTACAGAGGTAAAGCCTTATACCTTTAGTGGAATGGACAGTATTAGAACAGTCTCTATGCAGAAAGGTGTTGAAAACGTAGGGAAGTTGGCTTTAGTGGTTGTCTTAATTTGTCATCCTTATCCTTTTCCGAGGGCTTGAAGGAAATAAGTAGTTATGCATTTGAAAATTGTGCAAGCTTGTCATCCGTTACCTTTTCTGAAGGCTTTGAAGAAATAGGAGAGAGTGCATTTACTGGATGTGATAGCTTGCATTCCGTGAAGTTACCTGCTTCTATTAAAAAAATAGGTGTGTCTGCCTTTAACAATCAAGGAGTGGAGTTCCAGTTATATGCACTTGTTCCACCCCAAAGGGAATCAAATTCTTTGGGAGAGAACTTGGTGTATGTTCCCGAAAGTTGCATTGAAGCCTACCGTACGGCTTGGAGCGACAAGGTGAATGACATCCTTTGTTTGGAACGGCAACATGATTGGGATGTGATGGTAGAGGCGGAAGAAAAGTCGTCTGCGGTTTTGCAAGCCGTGGGGGGCGTGTCGGATAATGAGGCGGCCCGGAATGTGGTTCGTCTGAAAGTGAGCGGAACGGTTAACAGTTATGATTTCATGGTGATGAGGAACAAGATGACTTCTCTTCGAGAGTTGGATTTGACGGATGCGCATGTAGTGTATAATCCGTATGAACATTACCAGGGTTGTCACAGTTGGAATGATTCCTTGCCTGATTATGCTTTTTATCGGAAAGAATTGAGGGTGTGCAAACTTCCCAAAAGTATTACCTATATTGGGCAGAGTGCTTTTAGTGAATGCCATAGATTGACGAGCATGGATATTCCTGAAAAGGTTCAAGAAATAGGAAGTTTAGCTTTTTATTATTGTAATCAATTAAAAGAAGTCAGTTTCCAAGAAGGACTTGAAAGGATAGGTGGTGTTGCTTTTTCTGACTGTGCGTTGCACGACACGATAGTTTTTCCGCAAACTTTAAAGTATATATATAGTAATGCATTTGAGAATAATATTTGCTTGAGTGCCGTTAAGTTTCCGGTAGGATTGGAATATATAGAAAGTCGAGCATTTAACAATTGCCGTTGTTTGTCCGAGGTGAGGTTCCCCGCTTCTGTGTTAAGTGTGGGAAGTGCTGCCTTTGAGTACTGTAACAGCATCAAGGATGTCTATACCTATATAATAGACCCCTTACAGTTGGACCAGACCACTTTTTCTGCGGAAGTCTTTAAAAATGCCACGCTTCATGTGCCTGAGACAGCGCAGAATAACTATTATTGGGACACGCAATGGTCGCAATTCCCTTCCATCGTGATGTTCAACGAACCCTACGAGTACTTCTACCTGAACAAAGACTTGGTGATTGACGAGGAGACACCCCGTTTGGAGGGTGACACCATTTCCGGGACCGGAGAAGTGCAAGGCCCGGATGCCGACCTCAATCCCGGTTCGGGACTGGTGGTCGAAGGGAGCGAGAGCCAGGACTTGGGTGACGTGCATCTTAAAGACGACGGAAATGGGAACGGGGCTTCGGTCATCGGACAAGGCGACAAGGACGGGCATTGCAACATCAATGCCAAGAACCTGCATATTGACATACAGGTGGAAGCCAACCGTTGGTATTTCTTCTGCTTCCCATACCCCATCGACAAGAAGAACATCAAGTATGATGGAAGTTACGTCCTGCGGTGGTACGATGGGGCGGAACGTGCCCAATATGGACGGGGAGGTTGGAAAGACTGGGCGGCAGGCAAGCTGACCGCCGGTGTGGGGTATATTTTCCAAGGTAGCCAATCCGGAACGTTGACTTTCCAAGTCCCGGATGCGAAGTTCGACGGCGAGAACCGCGACATTCTCTTGCAGAACCATGGGGCAGACGAGGTACAGGATGTCGGATGGAATTTCGTGGGCAATCCCTATACTTCTTATTTCGATTTGCAGGATTTGGGGTATGACTATCCCGTCACGATATGGAACGGGTGGTCGTATGAGGCTTATAATCCTCAGGATGACGACTACGTGCTCTATCCTTACCAGGCTTTCTTCGTGCAGAAGCCCAATGCCGAGGACGGTATCACGTTCCATGCCGCACATCGCAAGACGAAGTTGCAATCCGAGGCTGCCCGGCGGGCTAATGTGGCACCGCGACGGATGCGCCGCGCGGCAGGCGTGGAACGCCGGTTGGTGAACCTTACCCTTTCCGACGGGAAGGTGACGGACAAGACGCGTGTGGTGTTCAATGCCCGGAAGCGCGAAGCGTATGAGGTGGATTGCGACGCAGCC
The DNA here is from genome assembly GCF_900683745.1 of Paraprevotella xylaniphila YIT 11841. NCBI lineage: Bacteria > Pseudomonadati > Bacteroidota > Bacteroidia > Bacteroidales > Prevotellaceae > Paraprevotella > Paraprevotella xylaniphila. The sequence goes on along the minus strand of NZ_LR215980.1, from coordinate 1,761,820 downwards.
AAGTTCATGGCGGAAGGTGTGCCGCAACTGTATTCGTTGGACGGCCAAGGCGTGAAATATGCCATCAACGAACGTCCGGAGGGTAACGGTGTGGTGTCCTTGGGCTATGAGGTGCAGGCCGCCGGGAATTATACCATCGGCTTGACCCGTGCTGACGTGGGGGTAATGCTGAAAGACAAGTTGACGGGCGCAAGCCATGACTTCTCCGAAGGGGATTACGTGTTCTCTTCCGAGGCAGGCACGTTCCACGACCGCTTCCTTTTGGTGAAGTCTGCTTCGGCTACTGGGGTGAACGGGGTGTTTGCCGCAGGCGAGGCTGTGGTGGATGTGGAAAACGGCACGATTGCAGTGAGCGGGGCCGCCGGGCTTCGTACGACGGTGACTGCCCTTTCCGGAATTTTGATGGGTATCATCGACGGCAACGGCAGTCTGGACGTGCGTCCCGGAGTCTATGTGGTCAATGTGGGCGGACAAGCCCGTAAAGTCGTGGTATGATGAGGACGGTGGCAGTTTTCTTACGGACGTGGTGCACGGTGTCGGCCTTTTGCATGGCCGGCATCCTGCCCGTCTGTGGGCAGGACGAGTTCAATCCGTCCAATCCTCCCGAACCGAACACGCTCTATCGGGTGACGGTGGAAGCCCGTCCGGCAGAGGCCGGTTACGTGTCCGGCGGGGGAAAGTATGAAAAGGGCGCAGGGGTATATGTCAACACTTCGGCGGCCTCCTCCACGTTCCGTTTCGTGGGATGGCAGAAAGACGGTGCGGACTATTCTGCTGAGATGGGATTCGCTTATACCGTAGGCGAAGAAGATGCACATTTTGTGGCCCTGTATGCTTATGACCCCACTAATCCGTCCGAACCGTCTTTGGTGCTCCGGCACCGTTTGTGGTTGGACTGCACGCCTAAGGAAGCCTGCTCGTTCAACCGCGAGAGCGGGGGCAAGGTGGAAGAAGGCGAGTGGGTCTATCTCCAAGCTTATGCCAACCAAGGTTTTGTTTTCCGGGGATGGTACAGCGAAGGGCGGAAACTGAGCGATGCGGAAGGGTTTAATTTTTCCATGCCTACGGAGGATGTGACGGTGGAAGCGCGTTATGTATTCGCCCCGGACAACCCGGACGAACCGGCCGGAGGCGGACAGCCCGACGTGGATACCGGGGAGGAAGGCGATGTGAACGGAGACAAGCTGGCCGATGTGACGGACGCAGTAGCCATTGTGGGGGCGTATTTGGGCAAGATGCCCGAAGTGCCGCTTGACAAGGCCGATATGAACCGTGACGGCGAGGTGGACGTGAGCGATGCCGTAGAAGTGGTAAATTGGTATATAAAAAAGAACTGAGATGAAAAAGAAGTATGTTTGTCCTTCGGTGGAAATTGCCGATGTGGAGTTGTCTGGCTTGATAGCCCAATCTCCGGGAAGGGGAATTCCTGTTGATGATGCGGTGGAAGCCGACATGGAGTTTGAAGCCTTGTGCAACAAGAATATTTGGAACTTGTGAAGATAATTCTATGTTGCAGAAGCCGTAAAATCATTCTTTAGAGAATGAAAAATCAATCTGCGCCAAACGGAAATTTACTCTCAAGAGAATGATTTTTCGTTTGGCGCAGATTGTAATATGTTGATAATGTGAATTATATCGTGTAAAGTTCTTTCATAAAAAGCCCATTGGGCAGTTTCGTTTCCTTATTTCATGTTTTCGATGAAGAAATTCGTGATGCTCGTATAAAGATGGTTGCGGGTGTTGCCGCCGGTGATGTTATGGTTGCGGTTGTTATAGGGAAGCATCATGAACGTCTTGCCGGCTTGCACCAGTGCTTCGGCATACTCCATGGAGTTGCGGAAGTGGACGTTGTCGTCGGCCGTACCGTGGCAAATCAGGAGCTTGCCATGCAGCTTGCCGGCTTGGCTTATCGGGCTGCGGTCGTATCCGGCAGCGTTTTCCTTCGGGGTGCGCATGAAGCGTTCCGTGTAGACCGTGTCGTAGTAACGCCAACAGGTGGGAGGGGCAACGGCCACTCCGGCGGCGAAGACGGGACGGCCTTCGCTCATGCTCATCAGCGTGTTGAAGCCTCCGTAGCTCCAACCCCAGATGCCGATGCGTTTACTGTTCACGTAGGGCAACGTGCCCAGATAAAGGGCGGTTTCCACTTGGTCTTTCGCTTCTAAATAACCTAAGTTCAGGTAGGTGCATTTCTCGAACTCCGCACCACGTCCGCCCGTGCCGCGTCCGTCCACGCAGACACAGATGAATCCTTGTTGGGCCAAGTATTGTTCATACAAAGTGCCGCCCATGCTGCCGGTTCCCCAAGAGTCGAGGACTTGCTGCGAGCCGGGACCGCTGTATTGGAACATGACGACGGGGTATTTCTTGTTCGCGTCGAAACCGGCAGGTTTGACCATGTAGCCGTTCAGCTTTATGCCTTCTCCCGTAGTGAATTGGAAAAACTCGTGCGTTCCTAAATCCTGTCCGTCGAGTTTGGCCACCAATGTTTGGTTGTCTTCGAGCACTTTCAGCGTCTTGCCGTTGCGGTTGCAGAGGGTGGTCACGTACGGAGTACGGATGTTGGAATAGACGTTCATGTAATACTTCATGTTTTTGCTGAATATGGCACTGTTGTCGCCTTCTTCTGCGGAGAGTTTTTCTATCTTGCCCTTGCTGTCGCTCCTGTAAACGGCCGTGTGCATCGGGTCGTCTGCCGGGTTGGCGGAAAAATAGAAGCTGCCGTCCGCCGTGTCGTATCCATAGAAGCTCTTGACGATGAGCTTCCCGTCTACGGCCTTCTTTATCAGGCTGCCGTTCAAGTCGTAGAGATAGAGGTGGTTGTATCCGTCACGCTCGCTGGTCAGCACGAAACGGTTGGGGTAGAATGCCAGATTCTTAAAGACGTTTTCACTGACGTACTTGTCCACGTTGTCGCGCAGGATTTTCTTGCACTCCGTGGAACGCGGGTTGGCCATGTACACTTCCAGACAGTCCTGATGGCGGTTCAACGTAAAGACGGCCAGTTTGGCCGGGTCGTTGGTGAAACGGATGCGCGGGATATAGCTGTCGGCTTCAAGGGGAAGTTTCATCGTGCGGATTACGCGGGCCTTGATGTCGAACGTCTGCACGCTGACAGTAGAGTTGGTCGTACCGGCCATGGGATACTTGTATTCGTAGCGTCCGGGATATTCCGCATATTGTTCTTTGGCCGGATGGCTGCCTTTGTACCATGGGAATGAGAACGTATTCACTTTGCTTTCATCGTAGCGGATCCAGGCTATCATCGTGTTGTCGGCATTGAAGTCGAAAGAGCGGTTTGTGCCGAACTCCTCTTCGTTCACCCAGTCGGGGATTCCGTTGATGACTTCGTTGAATTTCCCGTCTTTGGTGATTTGGCTTTCGCTGTTGTTGAACAGAAGTTTGACCAAAAAAAGGTTGTTGTCGCGCACGAAACCCACAAGGTTCCCGTCCGGCGAGAACTTGGGCGACTGTTGAGGGCCGTTGTCCGACAAGGGGGTGAGGGTGCGGTTGACAATGTCGTACAAGTAGTAGACGGCGGTGAAGGAATGGCGGTAGATGGGTTTCGTTTCCGTTTGTATCAGCATTTTCTTTTCATCCGGCGACATGATGTAGCCGTCTATCTTTTCCAGTTTCACGTCCCTTGCCGTAGCCACGTCGAACAGCACGTCTTTCTGCCGTCCGTCCTTGAAGGAATAGGTGATGATTTGCTTGTGGTCGTCGCTCAGCCGGGAATAGCTCTCCCCGTCGTTGAGCGGGTTCACGCCATAGATGCGTTTGGCGGCATATTCGCCTGCGCACAACTCTTTTAATGAAAGTCCCGCCGCATTCGAGTGTACGGGAATGGCTGCTAAAAGGCAGCCGGCCAAAAAGGTTGCAATCTTTTTCATTTTATTTCAGATGTAATGGATAATATCTTAACCTATAACTATTTTGTCGCAAAGATAAGTTTTTTTTCTATCTTTGCGAGGCAATAACGGTTTAAAAAGTATGGCTATACCTTATTTATATACGGACTACGGGGATTTCCTGCGCCGCGAGTTTCCTTTCAAAGTACAGAAGATTTCCATCAATGCCGGTTTCACTTGTCCTAACCGTAATGGGGAAAAAGGGTGGGGCGGATGCACTTACTGCAACAACCAGACGTTTAACCCGGCTTATTGCCGCACGGAGAAAACGATTACGGAGCAGTTGGAGGAAGGCAAACGCTTTTTCGGACGCAAGTATCCGGAGATGAAGTTTTTGGCTTATTTCCAAGCCTATACGAACACGTATGGGGAAGTGGGGGAGGTTATCCGTAAGTATGAAGAAGCTTTGGCTGTGCCGGATGTGGTGGGAATCGTCATCGGCACGCGCCCCGACTGCATGCCGCAGGCGTTGTTGGACTATCTGGCCGGACTGAACAGCCGCACGTTCCTGATGGTGGAGTACGGGATAGAGAGCGTGGATGACGGTACGCTTGTCCGTATCAATCGTGGGCACACATTTGCCGAGACGGAAGAGACCCTCCGGCGCACGGCGGGTGCAGGCATACGTACCGGCGGGCATATCATCCTCGGGCTGCCCGGCGAAAAGCGTGAGGAACTGGTCGGGCAGGCTGCATTGGTATCCCGTTTACCTTTGACAACTTTGAAAATCCATCAACTCCAATTGATAAAAGGGACGCGGATGGCGCATGAGTATGGATTGCATCCGGAGTGGTTCCATCTGTACACGGTGGATGAGTACATAGATCTGGTCATCGACTACATCGAACGTTTGCGGGGCGATTTGGTGTTGGAGCGTTTTGTTTCGCAATCCCCCAAGGAACTTTTGATAGCTCCCGACTGGGGACTGAAAAATTATGAGTTTACAGAACGGCTGAAACGTAGGATGAGGGAGCGGAACACGTGGCAAGGAAAGTTCGCAGACGGTAGGTAAACCTGCGGGAAACGCCCGTGCGCGGTTTTTGTTTGCGGACACAAAATATAGCGTTTTTAATAAGGTAATCCTTAAAAAGCTTCGTGGTTATGTTTTTTTTATTTACTTTTGCGGAACATGCGAAGCATGCAGAACCAAATCATTAATTATTAATATCATTCTACATGAAACACTTTGATTTCAAGTTTTTGCGCGTGTGGATGGTCTTGTGGTGCGTGGGAGTGCTTCTCCCGGTGGCGGCACAGGGCGGCGCGGGGTCGGCTGAAGTCTTGCAGCTGATAGGGAAAGTAAACGATTATTGGCAGGCGAACAATTCGCCCAAGGTGCGTGCGTTCTGGGACAATGCCGCTTATTACACCGGAAACATGGAAGCCTACCGCCTGACAGGCAAGGCGGCATATTACAATTACAGCCAACAGTGGTGCGAACATAACCGTTGGCGGGGCGCAAACAGCGACGACAAGCGGAACTGGAAGTACAAGACTTACGGGGAGGGCCAGGATTTCGTGCTCTTCGGCGACTGGCAGATTTGTTTCCAGACCTACATTGACATGTATAACCTGAACCCGGCCGATTATAAGGTAGCCCGTGCGAAGGAGGTTATGACGTACGCCTGCCATTTGGATGAGAACAAGTTCTGGTGGTGGGCAGATGCACTCTACATGGTGATGCCGTTGATGACGAAGATGTACAAGTTGACGGGCGACCGCATGTTCCTGGACCGCATGTATGAGAATTACTTGTGGAGCGACAGCCTGATGTATGATGCGGAGGCCCAGTTGTATTACCGCGACGCGAAGTATATTTATCCCAAAGTGAAGACAGCCAGTGGCGGAAAGAGTTTCTGGGCGCGTGGCGACGGATGGGTGTTGGCCGGTCTGGCCAAGGTGTTGGGCGACATGCCGGAGGACTATGAGCACCGCGCTTTCTTCCAGAAGCGGTTCAGGGAGTTGGCACAAGGTGTGGCACGCTGCCAGAGGCCGGAAGGATACTGGAGCCGCAGCATGTTGTGCGAAGAGGATGCTCCGGGACCGGAGACGAGCGGTACGGCATTCTTTGCCTACGGCCTGATGTGGGGCGTAAACCATGGCTTGCTGGACAAGACGGAGTATGCCCCGGTGATTGAAAAAGCCTGGAATTATCTGGTTTCTACGGCACTCCAACCGGATGGCAGCATCGGTTATGTGCAGCCCATTGGCGAGAAGCCCGACCCGACCCGTAAGGTGGATGCCAAGTCGCAGGCTCCTTTCGGAACCGGTGCATGGCTGTTGGCGGCTTGTGAGCGTGTACGTTATCTGGACGGTAGCGTGGAGGATAAGAACTCTCCTTCTATAAAAGTAGAGGTAAAGAATACGACGAAAGACAACCGTAATGATGTGGTGGAACTGGAGGCCAAGACGATATTTGAGAAACTCGGTATCGGTGGCGGACGTCAGTTCGTGGTGTATGACGGAGACCGGACGGAAGTGCCTTATCAGTTGACCCATGACGGCAAGCTCTTGTTGCAGGCTTCCGTGCGTCCCGCTTCTTCCACGGAACTGACGATTGTGAAAGGACAGCCGGCCGACTACCGTTTCACGTCGTGGGGGCGTGTGTATGCTTCGCGTGAAGACGATTTGGCTTGGGAAAACGACCGGAACGGTTGGCGGGCATACGGTCCGGCCATCCAGAAAAGCGGACAACGCATTTATGGTTTCGATGTGTTTAATAAGAACGTGCCTTGTCCGATGCTCGAAACTTTCTACCATAGCGAGTTGACTTCGTACGGCCTGCAGGACAAGTTGCGCAAGGCCGGACGTGGAGGCGAGTGTGCCGCCTTGCATCGTACGTTGACTTACCATCGCGACCACGGTTACGGAATGGATGCTTATACGGTAGGCCCGACGATGGGTGCCGGTGTGCCCGCTTTGATGGAAGGGAAGGACTTTGTCTATCCTTTATGTTATAAAGAGGTGGAAATCCTGGACATGGGGCCGTTGCGCTTTTCTGCCCGTATGGCGTTTGCACCGGTACAAGTCGGTCAGGATAAGGACGTAGTGGAAACCCGTGTCATTACATTGGACAAGGGTACGCATCTGAACAAATGTGAAGTGACTTATGCTAATTTGAGTGAAGCCCGTAAGGTGGCTGCCGGTATTGCCGTGCATAAGAGTATACCGGATGCGTATGTAATGAATAAAAAACTCGGTTATGTGGCGTATGCCGATGCGATGGACCATCCGGAGGCGATGAACGGGCTGATATACATAGCTTGCTTGTTCCCCGAAAACTTGAAGTCGGTAGAATATGTTCCGATGGCGAAAGAAGAGGCTGGTGCCGTGGGGCATGTGGTAGGAATCAGCAACTACGAACCGGGGGATACTTTTACTTACTATTTCGGTTCCGCGTGGAGCAAGTATGACATGCCGGATATGGCCGTTTGGCAGGAGAACGTGGAGCGGTACGGCCGTCAGTTGAAAACGCCTTTGGCCGTGACATTGAAATAAGTTGTGTCTCGATGCCGTTTTGACCATAAGGTTGGCTTTGCAGAAGCAAGGCCAACCTTATTTTTTACATGGAAATGAGGCGGCCTTAATATCATCCATGTGATTAGTGTTTTTCTCCATGTCTGTTCTTTGGCGAATTATTTTATTTTGCAAGATAAAACCATTTATAATTTAAATAAGCATGAAAAATACCGTATTTGTTTTGTGGTTAGGGTTGGCCGTGGCTGATATAGGTTGGGCACAGAACGAACCTTACAAGAATCCTGATTTGTCTCCTCGTGAACGTGCTGAGGATTTGTTGAAGAGGTTGACGCTGAAAGAGAAGGTTTCCTTGATGATTAATTCTTCTCCCGCAGTGGAGCGTTTGGGCATCAAGCCTTATAACTGGTGGAGCGAGGCGTTGCACGGAGTGGCCCGTAGCGGAATCGCCACGGTTTATCCCATCACCATGGGTATGGCTTCCGTGTTCGACGATGAGGCCGTGGAGGCCGTGTACACGACGGTAAGCGACGAGGCTCGTGCGAAATATCACGATGCGCACAAAAAAGGCCGCTACGGGCAGATGAACGAAGGATTGACGTTTTGGACACCCAATGTGAATATCTTCCGCGATCCCCGGTGGGGACGGGGGCAAGAGACTTGGGGAGAAGACCCTTACCTGACCTCCCGGATGGGTGTGGCTGTGGTCAGGGGCTTGCAAGGTCCTGCGGATGCCAAGTACGACAAGCTGCACGCTTGTGCGAAACATTATGCCGTGCACAGCGGGCCGGAAGCCAAGCGTCATTATTTCGATGTGGAACAGCTTGACCCACGCGATTTGTGGGAGACTTATTTGCCGGCTTTCAAGGTGTTGGTCCAAGAAGCCGATGTGAAAGAAGTGATGTGTGCCTATCAGCGTTTCGAGGGAGAACCCTGTTGCGGGAGCAAACGCCTGCTTCATCAAATCCTGCGCGACGAATGGGGGGGGTAAATATGTGGTGGTGAGCGATTGCGGTGCCATCGGTGACTTTTTCAACCCGGGCTTGCACGAGACGCATCCCGATGCCGCCACGGCCAGTGCTTCCGCAGTAACCAGCGGGACGGACTTGGAATGCGGATGGGGGGATTACATGCAATTGGAAGCGGCAGTCGATAGGGGATTGATAACGGAACACCGTATCGACACCAGTCTCTGCCGTTTGTTGGAAGCCCGTTTTGCGCTCGGGGAAATGGATGACGACTCGTTGGTACCTTGGAGTCGCATCGGCATAGATACGGTGGATTGCCAAACACACAAGCAGATGGCTTTGGACATTGCCCGTAAGTCTTTGGTCTTGTTGCACAACGACGGGGTGCTTCCTTTGGACAAGACGCGTGGCGATGTCGTCGTAATGGGGCCGAATGCGGTGGATTCCGTCATGCAGTGGGGAAATTATGAAGGTACGCCTTCGCATACTTATACGGTCTTGGACGGTATTCGTGAAAGGCTTGGCCGTGACGTGCGGTATGAAAAAGGGTGCAACCTTCTGAGTAATGAAGTCTTCGATTCTTATTTCCACCAGTTGTCGCACGACGGGAGGACGGGACTGAAGGCCACGTATTGGAATAATCTGGAGATGAAAGGAGAGGCGGTTGCCACGCAGGAATTAGCCACTCCGGTTAATAAGAACAACGGGGGAAATACCGTGTTTGCGGCAGGAGTGAACCTGCAAAACTTCACGGCGGTGTACGAAGGTACTTTCCGTCCGTTGCAGGGTGGAAAATATGATTTGGTGATTGAAGGAGACGATGGTTACCGCGTGTATGTGAACGGCGAGAAGGTCATTGATTACTGGGGCGAGCATGCCCGCGAAAAGCGTGAATACGCCTTGGATGCTACGGCAGGGAAAGATTATGATATTAAAATCGAGTACATGCAGGCTGCGGGCGAGGCTTTGTTGAAGTTCGACGTGGGGATTCGTCGTCAGGTTTCTCCCACCGAAGTGGTTGCCCGTGTGAAAGATGCCGGAACGGTCGTTTTCGTAGGCGGCATATCTCCGGATTTGGAGGGAGAGGAAAAGAACCACGTCAACTGTCCGGGTTTTGCCGGAGGCGACCGCACTTCGATCGAGCTGCCTCAGGTGCAGCGCGACATCCTGAAGGCGTTGAAGGCGGCAGGCAAGAAAGTGGTGTTCGTCAACTGCTCGGGGTCCGCCATGGCCTTGGTGCCGGAATTGGAATCGTGCGATGCCATCTTGCAGGCTTGGTATCCAGGCCAGGCCGGGGGATTGGCCGTGGCCGACGTGCTGTTCGGTGATTTCAATCCCGGTGGCAAGTTGCCCGTGACGTTCTACAAGAACACGGAGCAGCTTCCCGACTTTGAAGATTACAGCATGAAGGGTCGCACTTACCGTTACATGACGGATAAACCGCTCTTCCCCTTCGGCTATGGTTTGAGTTATACCACGTTCGCCATCTCCAAAGGCCGTTTGAGCAAATCTTCTGTGAAAACGGGCGAGGGCGTGAAGTTCACGGCTCAGGTGAAGAACACGGGCAAGCGTGACGGTGCCGAGGTGGTTCAGGTTTACGTCCGTAAGGTGGGCGATACGGAGGGTCCGTTGAAGAGCCTTCGCGGTTTCTGCCGTGTGGAACTGAAGGCGGGCGAGAGCCGTACGGTTTCCATCGAACTGTCCCCCGATGCTTTTGAGTTCTTCGACACGTTCACGAACACGATGCGCGTGGTTCCCGGCGAGTACGAAATCATGTATGGCAACAGTTCGGACACGCCGGAGGGAAACAAGTTGAAGGTGGAGTTATTGTAATTTAACAGCATTGGGAAAGTATCTCGGGTCGTATTCCGTGTGGCTCGTCATGCTTTCCTTTTGATGTGCCTGCCAATAGGTACATTGTTACTTGTTTGTGCTGTGAGGAGGCAACCAAATGCTTTTCAGTTTGAGAAATCTGTAGGTTTTGGTTGCCCTTGCTTCGTATTTTTTATATTTTGGTTGATTTTTATAAATCAAAGTGCAGGTTAAATGACTACTTTTGTTCACCTAACCTTTTTAAACAGATATGTATGACAAGCAGATTCTTGAAGAAAATCCTGTGCTTGTTGTTGTTTTGTGGTATGTGTGCCATGAAGCAACAAATTGTAGCGGCATCGAAAGCCGAACCGGTGGATTATGTGAATCCCTATATGGGGAACATCAGCCATTTGTTGGTACCGACTTATCCCATTGTGCATTTGCCTAACAGCATGTTGAGGGTGTATCCCCAAAGAGGGGATTATACGTCCGGTAAATTACATGGTTTGCCGATGTTGCAAATCAGCCATCGGGGAAGCTTTGTTTTTAATTTGTCTCCCTTTCAAGGCGACGAGGCGGATTTGGCACGTGTGATGGACTATGAATATGACAATGAGGTGGTGAAGCCTTATTATTATAAGGTGGATTTATGCGACCAACAGTTGCACGTGGATTTTGCCCCTTCCCGCCAGTCGGCCATTTATCATTTTGATTATCGGCGGCAGAATACGGTTCCTTATTTGGTGCTGAACGGTGGAAATGGAGAATTGACAGTCGAGGGGAACACGGTCTACGGTTATCAGAATATCTGGAATAACCTGAAAGTGTACATTTATATGGAGACGGACGTGACGCCGGAGCAAAGCGGTGTGTTCCGTGACGGAAAATGGAACAGGGAAAAACGGAAGGCGGAAGGAGACGACATTTGTGTGGCACTGTCCTGGAGTCCTGCTTTGTCTTCTTTGAACGTCCGTTATGGCGTATCGTATATCAGTGTGGATCAGGCCAAGAAGAACCTGAAGAGAGAAATACCGGGATTTGAGTTGGAGACGGTGGCTGAAGAAGGCCGTCGTATATGGAATGAAGAGCTGGGAAAGATTCGGATTTCTGGAGGTACGGAGAACGACCGTCATGTGTTTTACACGTCTTTGTACCGTTGTTTGGAGCGTCCGGTCTGCGTAAGCGAGGACGGACGTTATTTCAGCGTCTATGACAACAAAGTACATGATGATGGCGGGCACGCATATTATACGGATGACTGGGTTTGGGACAGTTACCGTGCGGCGCATCCTCTGCGCATCTTGCTCGATGCCCCTAAGCATACGGATATGCTCCGTTCTTTTTTGAGGATGGCGGAGACGGACGGACGTCACTGCCTTCCGAATTTCCCGGAAATCACGGGAGATTCGCGCCGAATGAATTGTAACCACGGCGTGTCGGTCATGGCCGATGCATGGTGTAAGGGTGTCCGGGATTTCGATTTGCGGGAAGCGTATGCGTATGCTAAAAACAGCTTGGAGAAGAAAACGTTGGCACCGTGGTCTTCCGCTGCTCCCGGGTGGTTGGACAGCTTCTACATGGAGAAAGGATATATTCCGGCTCTCTGTCCCGGCGAGAAGGAAACCGTGCCGGAAGTAAACTCTTGGGAAAAGCGGCAGGCGGTGGCTGTTACCTTGGGTACCTCTTACGACCAATGGTGCCTGTCCCGCATGGCTGCTGCGTTGGGTTTGGAGCATGAGGCGAAACATTATCTGGATTGTTCTTACAATTACCGTAACCTGTTTAATCCGCAAACTTCATTTTTCCATCCCAAAGATAAAGAAGGCAAATTTATAGAACCGTTCGACTACCGTTTCTCCGGAGGGATGGGGGCGCGGGATTACTATGGCGAGAACAATGCCTGGGTATATCGTTGGGACGTGCAGCACAATGCAGGCGATTTGGTGAAGCTGATGGGAGGAAAAGAGGCGTTCGTCCGGAATCTCGATGCCACCTTCAACGAGTGGTTAGGACGGCCGAAGTATGAGTTTTATGCCCAGCTTCCCGACCATACGGGTAACGTGGGGCAGTATTCCATGGGTAACGAGCCTTCTTTGCATATACCTTATTTATATAATTATGCCGGGGCTCCGTGGAAGGCACAGCATCGCATACGTTCGTTGGTACATCAGTGGTTCCGCAACGACCTGATGGGGATGCCCGGCGATGAGGACGGCGGAGGTCTTTCTGCGTTTGTGGTATTTTCCATGATGGGATTCTATCCGGTAACACCCGGATTGCCGGTTTATCATATCGGAAGCCCTTTCTTCTCTTCCATAGAACTGAAATTGAGCAATGGGAAAACACTGGAAATCATAGCCCGGAACTGTTCGGAAGAGAACAAATACATCCAGTCGGCTAAGTTGAACGGGAAGGTTTGGACAAAACCTTGGTTTAGCCATGAAGATATCGTCAATGGAGGTAAACTTGAGTTTGTCATGGGAAACCGATGCAACATGGAATGGGGCAGTGGGGCGGAAGACGTACCTCCTTCTTTGGAGATGAAAAACAATGAGTAAATGTTAACTGAAATAGTGAAATGAAAAAGAATTATCGATTAGGGATTTGTCTGTGGGCAAGTTACGGGCTTTTGGCTTGCACACAAGAGGTAAAGGTGTATACCACGTCTGAAACGGAATTTTGGAAACAAGCGGTGGTGGAAGTGCAATCGGCGGATGGGGCGGTGCCGGACATTGTGGTTTCCGATGAACGGGAACAATCGTTCGACGGATTCGGCGGGTCTTTCGGAGAGATTGGATGGGATGCCCTTGCGTTGTTGCCGGATGGAAAACGGGAGGAGGTCATGCAGGCTTTGTTTGCTCCGGAAGGGATACATTTTGCATACGGGCGTATTCCTATGGGGGCTAACGATTTTGCCCGTGATTATTATACATGCAATGATACGGCCGGAGACTTTGAAATGCGGCATTTCACCATAGAGCGTGACAAGCAGGCGATGATTCCATACGTGAAGGCCGCGTTAAAGCAGAATCCGGAGCTTAGGTTATGGACTTCGCCTTGGACGCCGCCGGTGTGGATGAAAGCCACCCGGCATTATGCTACGGCACCGGGAGACCATAATGATTTCACGAAAGAGAACGAGGTGGAAGGCGACCATCTCATTCAGCAGCCGGAGTATCTGAAGGCATACGCGCTCTATCAATCCAAGTTTGTGGAAGCCTATCGGAAGGAGGGAGTAAACATTTCTTTGTTACAGTTCCAAAACGAGCCTTACACCAAGAACCAGTGGCCGAATTGCAGTTGGACACCCGCTTCAATGGCCAACTTTATCGGCCGGTATCTCGGTCCGCTCTTTGCACAAGAACATCCGGAAGTGGATTTGTATTTCGGTACGTTCAACTGCAACCGTATGGCTGATTTGGACTGCGTGATGCAGGATACGGCAGCGGCACGTTATGTACGTGGCATCGGTTTGCAGTGGGAAGGCAAGGACATTGTGGGCGAGATACATGACAAATATCCTGAAATGCAGTTGATGCAGACGGAAAACGAGTGTGGAAGCGGTACTTTCGATTGGGCGGCTGCCGAACATACCTTTGATTTGATTAAAACTTATCTTGACGGAGGCGTGAATACGTATATGTATTTTAATATGGTGCTTCAGGATGAGGGAGCCAGTTCGTGGGGATGGAAACAGAACGCATTGGTGCGTGTCCTTTCTTCTACAAAGGAGGCTGTCTATACACCGGAGTTCTATTTGCTGAAACATTTGAGCCATTTCTTGAAACCGGGTGCCCATAAGCTCAAAGTGGAAAAGGGGAATGACGTGCTGGCCTTCCGGAATCCGGATGGGGAAACCCTTGTGTTTTGCATGAACAGGGAAGCTACCGAGCGCGACGTACGGTTGGCCTGTGGCGATAAGATGATGATTTTGAAATTACAACCTAAAACCTTTAACACAATAATCTATTAAACTGTCAAGTATGAATGTATTGAAAGTAGTCGGCTGTTCCATGGCCTTGTGTGCCCTACCTTTGTCAGGGCAAACAGGCGGAGGAACTGAGTTGTTCAGAGATATGAACGCGCCTCAACACGAGCGTATCATGGATCTGTTGTCCCGTTTGACTGTGGAAGAAAAGATTTCCTTGCTGGTCAATGACGCCCCGGCCATCGGGCGTTTGGGGATAGATAAGTACAATCATGGCAATGAAGCTTTGCATGGAGTCGTGCGGCCTGGGGATTTCACGGTGTTTCCGCAGGCCATAGGTATGGCTGCCATGTGGAATCCGGAGTTATTGTATCGCATATCTTCTGCCATTTCGGACGAGGCGCGCGGACGATGGAAAGAATTGGAATACGGGAAAAAGCAGATAGCCGGAGCAAGTGATTTGCTGACTTTCTGGTCGCCCACGGTCAATATGGCCCGTGACCCCCGTTGGGGGCGTACGCCGGAGACGTACGGAGAAGATCCCTACTTGAGCGGGGTGCTCGGAGTGGCTTTCGTGAAAGGTTTGCAAGGCGATCATCCTCGCTATTTGAAGACGGTTTCCACGCCGAAGCATTTTGCGGTGAACAATGAAGAGCACAACCGTTCGAGTTGCAATGCCAAGGTGTCGGAGCGTGATTTGAGAGAGTATTACTTGCCTTCTTTTGAACGTTGTATTACGGAGGGAAAGGCGCAATCTATCATGATGGCCTACAATGCCGTGAACGATGTACCTTGTACGGTGAATACCTATTTGATAAAGAATGTGTTGCGTGGAGATTGGGGATTTAATGGTTATATTGTTTCGGATTGTAGTGCACCTGAATGGATGATTACCAAGCACCATTATGTGAAGACCCGTGAGGCGGCCGCAACATTGGCCGTTAAAGCCGGGTTGGATCTGGAATGCGGTAATCAGGTGTATGGAGAAGGGCTGTTGAAGGCTTACCGGCAATATATGGTGAGCGAAGCGGATATAGATTCCGCTGCTTACCGGATTCTCCGGGGACGTATGATGTTGGGATTGTTTGACGACCCGTCACAGAACCCATATAACCAGATAGAACCGTCCGTGGTAGGCTGCAAGGCCCATCAGGATTTGGCTTTGGAGGCAGCACGTCAAAGTATGGTGTTGCTGAAAAACAAAGATAACTTTTTACCGTTGAATCCCAAAAAGGTAAAATCCATAGCTGTTGTAGGCATCAGTGCGGGACATTGCGAGTTCGGGGATTACAGCGGTACGCCGAAGAATGAGCCGGTGACGATTCTCGACGGAATCAAGCAGTATGCGGAAGAATACGGTTTCAAGGTCGCTTATGCTCCTTGGGTTTCCGCCAGCGAAGATTTTGAACCGGTGACGAAAACCTATTTCCCCGAGGGCTTGAAAGTGGAATATTACCGGAACAATAGCTTGTCCGGTGAGGCTTCTGTCCGGATGGAAGAAGAGTTGCTTTATGACCCGGTGCACAAGCCCGACCGTTTCCAACCTGAAGCACCTATGTCTATCCGGTGGACGGGACAGTTGAAACCTATCGTGTCAGGAGTGTACACGTTGGGGATGAAGTCGGACGACGGTTGCCGGGTGTATGTAGACGGCAAGAAGGTGATAGACGCTTGGACCGAGCATAGCGTGCAGATGGATGAAGCCATGATAAAGTTGGAGGCCGGAAAAACATACGATTTGCGCGTGGAGTACTTTGACAATGGCGGGGACTGTTTTGCCGGATTGTATTGGAAAGCTCCTTCGGCCGGTTCGCAAAACGTATTGGCTCGTTATGGCGATGCCGGTAAGGTAGCGGCAGAGTGCGATGTGACGGTGGCTGTGTTGGGCATCAATAAGTCCATAGAACGAGAGGGACAGGACCGTTTCACTTTGGAACTGCCGATAGACCAACAGGAGTTTATCAAGGAACTTTATAAGGTCAATCCGAACACGGTGGTGGTATTGGTGGCCGGAAGTTCCCTGGCCGTAAACTGGATGGACGAGAATGTCCCGGCCATTCTCAACGCATGGTACCCCGGTGAGCAGGGCGGAAATGCTGTGGCAGAGGTTTTATTCGGTGATTATAACCCGGGCGGCCGTTTGCCTCTCACCTATTATAATTCTTTGGATGAGATTCCGGCTTTTGACAATTATTCCGTGAAGGGACGTACCTACCAGTATTTTGAAGGCCAACCTTTGTATGAGTTCGGTTACGGTTTGAGTTATACCAAGTTCCGTTACAAGAGCAAGGGAGTGAGTGTGGCGCGAGACACGGTGAAAGTCAGCTTTGAAGTTTCCAATACCGGGAAGTATGATGGCGATGAGGTGGCACAAGTATATGTGAAGTATCCGGAAACCGGCACATACATGCCTCTTAAGCAGTTGCATGGTTTTAAGCGGGTACATATAAAGAAAGGTAAAACGTCCAAAGTGACGATCGGTGTACCAAAGAAGGATTTGCGTTATTGGGATGAGCAGGAGCGCAAGTTTGTCACTCCTAAGGGAGAATATACCTTTATGGTGGGAGCTTCTTCCGATGATATCAAATTCCGGGAAACAGTAGGACTTTGAGCGGAGAGAGGATATAAAGTACACAATGTATTTGATGTGTTGAATAGTAAACGATATAAGCATGAGAAAATTTGTTTTTGCTTTCTGTGTGGGAGTCATGGCGGCTACGTCCTCTCCGGCGCAGGACGAACCTTACAAAAATCCTGATTTGTCGCCGCAGGAACGTGCGGACGATTTGTTGAAGCGGTTGACGTTGAAAGAGAAAATCTCGTTGATGCAAAACCAGTCTCCCGGCGTGGAGCGTTTGGGCATCAAGCCTTATAATTGGTGGAGCGAGGCGTTGCACGGGGTGGCCCGTAACGGTTTGGCTACGGTTTATCCCATCACGATGGGGATGGCTTCCGTGTTCGACGACAAGCTGATAGAGGATATTTATGTGACGGTGAGCGATGAGGGGCGTGCCAAATTCCATGATGCCCGGCGTCATGGCCGTTACGGACGGGGCAACGAAGGATTGACGTTTTGGAATCCCAATGTGAACATTTTCCGCGACCCGCGTTGGGGACGAGGGCAGGAAACTTGGGGGGAGGACCCCTACTTGACCACCCGTATGGGCGTGGCGGTAGTCCGGGGCATGCAAGGGCCGGCTGATGCCAAGTATGACAAGACGCATGCCTGTGCCAAACATTATGCTGTGCACAGCGGTCCCGAGGCCAAACGCCATTCTTTCGATGTGGAAAATCTGGAACCGCGTGATTTATGGGAAACGTATCTTCCGGCTTTCAAGGCGTTGGTGCAAGAGGCGGATGTGAAAGAAGTCATGTGTGCCTATCAGCGTTTTGAGGGAGAGCCTTGCTGTGGAAGCAATAGGTTGCTCACGCAGATATTACGGGACGAATGGGGATATAAGCATTTGGTGGTGAGCGATTGCGGGGCCATCAGCGATTTCTTCTATCAGGGTCGCCACGAGACCCATCCGGATGCGGCTACCTCCAGTGCTTCAGCCGTCATCAACGGGACAGATCTGGAATGTGGCGTGGAATATGCCCATTTGGATGAAGCGGTAGAAAGAGGGTTGATTACGGAACACCGCATCGACACCAGTCTTCGCCGCCTGTTGGAAGCCCGTTTTGCTTTGGGCGAGATGGACGACGATGCGCTTGTACCTTGGAGCCGTATCAGCATCGATACAGTGGATTGCGGAACACATCGCCGGATGGCTTTGGATGTCACGCGCAAGTCCATGGTTCTGTTGCATAACAACGGTATCCTGCCTTTAGACAAGGGCGATGCCGGAAAGATTGCCGTGATGGGGCCGAATGCCGTGGATTCCGTCATGCAATGGGGTAATTATAAAGGTGTGCCGGCACATACTTATACCATATTGGAAGGTATCCGTGGGGCGATTGGCAACGTACTGTACGAGAAAGGTTGCGAGCTGTTGGACAATCATGTGTTTGATTCTTATTATAATGAGGTGTCCCATGACGGTCGGTCGGGGATGAAAGCTACGTATTGGAATAATATGGAGATGCAGGGCGAGGCTGCGGCTACCCAAGAGTTGCCGTCTCCTATCAGTTTGAGCAATGGGGGACATACGGTGTTTACGTCGGGAGTGGGATTGGAAAACTTCACGGCGGTATATGAGGGTACTTTCCGTCCGGAAGTTTCGGATAAGTATACGTTAACCATAGAAGGAGATGACGGCTACCGTGTGTATGTGAACGGTGAGAAAGTCATTGATTATTGGGGAGAACATTCCGGTGCAAAACGGGAATATGCACTGGAGGCTGCTGCCGGAAAGGATTATGAGATTAAAATCGAATACATGCAGGCTGGTGCCGAAGCATTGCTGAAGTTCGACATCGGAGTACATCGCCAGATTCCGCCAACCGAGGTGGTCGAACGTGTAAAGGATGCCGAAACGGTTATTTTCGTAGGTGGAATTTCTCCTAATTTGGAGGGAGAAGACAAGTATTTTGTATATTGCCCGGGTTTTGCCGGAGGCGACCGCACTTCGATCGAGCTGCCCCAGGTGCAGCGCGATATCCTGAAGGCGTTGAAGGCGGCTGGCAAGAAAGTGGTGTTCGTCAACTGTTCGGGTTCAGCCGTGGCCTTGGTACCGGAATTGGAATCGTGTGATGCTATCTTGCAGGCCTGGTATCCGGGTCAGGCCGGAGGTTTGGCCGTGGCCGACGTGCTGTTCGGTGATTTCAATCCCAGTGGCAAGTTGCCCGTGACGTTCTACAAGAACACGGAGCAGCTTCCCGACTTTGAAGATTACAGCATGAAGGGTCGCACTTACCGTTACATGACGGATAAACCGCTCTTCCCCTTCGGCTATGGTTTGAGTTATACCACGTTCGCCATCTCCAAAGGTCGTTTGAGCAAATCTTCTGTGAAAACGGGCGAGGGCGTGAAGTTCACGGCTCAGGTGAAGAACACGGGCAAGCGTGACGGTGCCGAGGTGGTTCAGGTTTACGTCCGTAAGGTGGGCGACACGGGTGGTCCGTTGAAGAGTCTTCGCGGTTTCCGCCGTGTGGAACTGAAGGCGGGCGAGAGCCGTAGGGTTTCCATCGAACTGTCCCCCGATGCTTTTGAGTTCTTCGACACGTCCACGAACACGATGCGCGTGGTTCCCGGCGAGTACGAAATCATGTATGGCAACAGTTCGGACACGCCGGAGGGGAATAAGTTGAAGATAACTCTTTTGTAATAAATTGTATAAGGTAAATTACGGGTTAAAGATACATCAATGTACCTTTATCCCGTAATTTTAGTGCTATTTAAAACTCCACAATATGATTAGAGGGTTTCCGTCAGGAGTTGTTTGTTGGATTATATTTAAAAGTGCAGGATCGATACTTTCGTGGTTCTGTTCCGCGTGTTTCGAGTATTTGAGTAAGATTTCCGGTTCTATTTCATATGCCATGCCGTTCTCCAGTCCTTGCGATGGTGTGATATAAGAATTGGAAAAAGGCAACATGTCATTATATATCTCTCCATAAGCATGGCATTTTTTATTTTTTTGATTCAATATGAATTGGGTAGACCTATTCGTGTTGAACAACATGAGTGAATCGGAACCGCTCATGTTGACCATGCTCCAATGCGTATCGGAGTACAGCCTGTCGAAAGTTTCCGGAGACATGTCCTTTTCAATGGGACGGTTCGGCAGTCCTTGCCCTCCAAAATCGATAATGTAACTTTCGGTTACTTTCCCGTCTTTGAGCTTGCAGATCTTATTATCAAAAGGGATGCTTGCATATATGCAGCCTTGATTTGAAACCATGGATTTCCCCATAGCCTTTCTCCCCCTGACGGATATTGGGGTTGACAATACGATATTGGGGGAAGAAGCCAAACTGTCTTTGGCGATAGAGATGATTTCATATCCGGAATCGTCCATGCTGTTGTGGCGCAAGCCGTAAATGTAATTGCCGTCCATGGCCATTTCATTCAAATAATATTCCATCGGGAATATTTTCTCTAACTTCAGGTTGAAGTCGAACACCATTATTTGGTATGGAGCGTCGCAATGCACGTAAAGTTTATGGCCTTTCTCGTCTATGGCGGCATCAACGATGCGAATATATTCATTATGGCCTTTTCCCACCATTCGGGCTGTTGAAGCAAGGAACTCGCCATTTCCGTCGAAAGCCAGAATCTTATTTGATATTTGGTCTACTACGAAGATGCGGTTCTCGGCAAAAAGCAAACGGTCTATATATTTGATAATGGCATCGTTGTTAGGAGCTTTTAACAACACGATTCTATAATCCTTCAAGAAAGAAGAGGTCTTCAAAATGCCATCTTGGTATTCTACGGTTATCTCGTCCCCCACCGTATTTACTTTTGTGCTTTGGCACGACAGAGACAATCCTAAGCATGCCATACACATGATTTTCTTATAATATTCCATAAACTTCAATCCAAAAGACTATTGTGTTTTTGGTTACCTTCACATGCCTTATACTCGCTGCTTACGGGCTCTGTTTCATAGATATAATTTTGGCCGCCTAAATTTCCGTTTCCTATAGCATAGCATCTGTACAATTTGAAAGTCTGTACAAAATCCAATCCATATCCCCAATGAGTACGGACAACTTTTTCTCCTACGCTTGTACCCACTTCATCGTACAACTGTGGACCTTGGCATTGAGACAAGCCTCCACCACCTTCGTCATCGGTTGCCAACGCCTCCGCATTCGCCAACAACAAATCACTTTCACTCACTTCATGGTACGTATCATACGTGCGATACCCCGTGTAAGCCGACAAGCCTAACACCACAGCGCCTAATACGGGCGCGAGGAACTTCTTCTTCATAACATTTGTTTTTTTTAATTATACCCTTTGCTGGTTTCGCCGTCGTGCTCTCTGTTTGTCCGACCACCCGCGTGAGATTCGGAGGCAAAATAATCACAAAATTTCGGAATGGAAATGTTAACGACCGTATTTTTTCGTTACCGATTTTAGTAACGCTGTTAACGAATTATTAACGCTTCATTTCCAGGTGTTTGGTAATTTCGGTAGTACCGTATTTTCTCCACTTAACGCCACGTTAATGGTAAATCCAATCTTACAACAGGCGGATGGGCTAAAATAAGGCTGCGACATCTTTACAAATGACCAACACCAGAAGTTTGCAAAAACAGGTTTCATCTTTCAGGCATCCCCAACGGTATCCACCTACCACTTACGGTGAATGCCACGTGAACTCTACACACCATGAAAGTTCACCTTAACAGACTGTTAACCAATAAGTATGAAGGATGCGAATGGATTTTCCAATATATATTCCTGTATGGAGGGGAGGGGCTTGGAAAGACAAGCAAAGGAAACAAAAACAATTACCGCAAGGTGGAAAACCAATCAAAGCACAATGATTTTCCGGTTTGCGGCAAAAACGAGAGGCAGGATAGAAACGCAAAGGGTACTTCGGTAACCTCCGTTTATCCATGTCCTTTCAATACCATTTTTGTTCTTGACCGTTAAATATGTACAATCTTGAAGAGTATAATAAAGAAGTATTTGTTATTTTGATTACTCCTTTCTTTTTTTGTAAAAATTTGAAATTATGCCAATCTTATTTGTCATATTTGGATTTTGTTTTCTGTTTTATTCAGATGACCATGAACCTATTCATGTGCATGTCATTAAAGATGGACATGAAGCGAAGTATAATATAGAACCTTTAGAACAAATTTGTAATTACGGATTTAAAAAGCATGAGATAGCCTTGATAGAATCTGTAATCATAGAGAATACGGAAATTATTAAAGAGCGTTGGCAATCTTTTTTTAAACAAAGGTGAAAGGAGGTTTTCATGAATTTGGAAGTAAAAAGAGTATGGACGGATGATAATTGTGTTTATGCTGAATCGGCAGAAGGAAAGGTAGCATCGTACGCATTTGCTGATTGGCCGCGTTTGGCAAATGCCACGAAGGCTCAACGGGAAGATTTTTATCTTTCGCCGTGTGGTATTCATTGGCCACAAATAGATGAGGATTTAAGTTTTAGTGGGATGTTTGACCAAACTTCCGAACCTGTTTCGTACAAGTTGGAAACTTTGTTGGATGCGTAATCCTATGGCTTTCATACGCATACAGCCCGCCGGAATCCGGCGGGCTGTATGCGTATGAAAGTTTTTTCATTTTTGTTTTAGTTCATCCCATTTCGGCGGTTCCACGCCCATGAGTTCTTTTACGAAGAAATCAAAACGCTTGTGTTCCCCGTAGCTTTCGCCCATGCTGTGCCTTACGCCCGGCAGGACCACCAACTCGAAATCCTTGTTGGCTTTGATGAGGGCATCGACCACTTGCATGGTGGAAGCCGGATCCACGTTGTCGTCCATTTCTCCTACCACGAGCATCAGCGGGCGCGTCAGCCGGTGGGCGTTTTCCACGTTGGAGCAAGCGATGTAGCTGCTGTCCACCGGATAGCCCATCCACTGTTCGTTCCACCAGATTTTGTCCATCCGGTTGTCGTGGCAACCGCAACTGGAGTAGGATGCCTTGTAGAATTCCGGGTGGAAAAGTACGGCGGCCAAAGCTTCCTGTCCTCCGGCAGAGCAACCGTATATCCCCACACGGGTACTGTCCATATAGGGGTACTTTTCCGCTGCCGCCTTGATCCACTGGATACGGTCGGGGAAACCGGCATCTTTCAGGTTCTTGTAGCACACTTCTTCAAACTTCTTTCCGCGATAGGACGTCCCCATGGCGTCGAGCTGCACGACGATGAATCCCAGTTCGGCCAATGCCGTCGTGTATCCGTTGTAAGAAAGGAAGCTTTTGGGCGTGTAGGCATCTCCGGGGCCGGAATAGATGTATTCGATGACCGGATATTTCTTTTGTGGGTCGAAATTGGTCGGACGTTGGATGATGCCCCACATCGGTGTCACGCCGTCCCGTCCGGGAGCGGTGAAGATTTCGGGGGCAGTCCATCCGGCCGATTTGATTTTGCTTAAATCCGCTTGTGCCAATGTCCGTCCCTCTGTCTTTTCGCCTTGTGCCGTGCGCAGCACGGTGACGGGTGCCTGTTCCGCAGTGGAGTATTTGTCAATCCACAGGGTGTAATCTTCGTTGAATACCGCCGAGTGGTTTCCTTCTTCCGGTGTGAGGCAGGTCATTTCTTTGCCGTCCATGTTTATTTTATAATAATGTACATGGTAAGGGTCTTCTTTGGGATTTACTCCACTGGCCGTGAAATAAATCACTTGGTTGTCTTCGTCTACTTTGAGCACGCGGCGCACCACCCAGTCGTCTTTTGTGATTTGCCGGATCACCTTGCCTTTCTCCATGTCAATCATGTAGAGGTGGTTCCAGTTGTCGCGTTCGCTCATCCATATCATTTCCTTTCCGCCTTTCAGAATGTGGCGGAACATGCGGCTGTAATTGACAAAAGTGGGGCTGCTCTCTTCCACGAGTGTGCGCACCTTGCCGGTTTCCGCATCGAGTTCCAATACACGGTATATTTTATGTCCGCGTTCGTTGTATTCAAAAGTTACGGCTTTTCCGTCCTCTTTCCATTCCGGGCCGTACAAGTCGTACTGTCGGTCGAAGAGTTCGGTAGACGGAATGACGGCCTGTCCTGTTTCCACGTTGAATATGCAAGGCACCTTGAAGCGCAGTTCGTCGCCCGGCTTGGCGTATTCCTGTTGGTGAAGGATGGGTTGGAGCTGGCTTTTGGGCGAGCTTTCTACGTAATATACATACCGTTTCTGAGCCGGACGTATCTTGTTGGCACATACGTATCTGCCGTCCGGGCTCCATTTGAGCCAACTGGAATAGTAATTGCCGGCCGTCCCGTCGTTGCTCAACGCCCGTTCGTGGCGGCCGTCCCGGTCGCTGACGTATACATTGTCATTCTTGATATAGGCTTGCCGTTTCCCGTCGGGCGAGACTACTGGTGCTGCCCCTTTCTCATCGTCCACTTCCATCCAGTGACGCGGTTTTCGCCACGGATCCTTGGGCGGAAGGGCTTCTTTGCTGCCTAACCGTAGTCCGGCCGTGCAAGCTTCTTCGACTTCCCATTTGTAACCGTCGAATTCAAAGGATACGGACGTGGGTTGGTTCTCGTCCACATTCAAGCGTGACAGTCTTAGCGTGTTCCGTGGGATGTCCTTTCCGGTCTCGCGGGAAAGCAGTTCCGCCAAGGCTTTCATGTGAATAGCTTTTACGTCAGCCGTTTTCACGTCTCCCGTGACTTTGCCTACGTAATAGTCTGTCCCTTCCGGCGTATAGACAGAGTAGTGGAATGCAGTCTTTCCGTCCCACCGTATGTCTGCCGGGTCGTTATATACCTGTGTGGCATTGAACTTCCCGTAGAGGGAATATGCCCTCCGGTAGTCTTCCAGTGTGCCTTGTGCCTGTCCGTTTGCCGCTATGAAGCATAGCATCGGGAGCAGCAGGCTTTTGATTGTTTTGTTTCTCATTACTTTTTAATAGGTTTTTATCGTGTCTAATTCCTTTGCCGTGCAGGCCGCGCTTCGGTGCCCCTGATGAGCGAAGCGAATTCTTGCGGGGTAACCTCGACCGGCCCGTCCATGAATTCCGGGATGTTGTAACTCCGCATGAAACGCCGGTGCATGTCAGGCACTTCCTGCGGCAACTCGAAAGGTTTGCGCCCCTTGCCGTCCTTGTCTATGTAGGCAATGAAAGGCCGTGTGTAGTTCCCGTCGTAACGCCGGCTGCTGAAGACCACCCACCGTCCGTTACTGCTCCACGAGTGGTAGCTTTCCACGTCGTCGGAGTTGATCTCCTCCATTGGACGTACTTGGCGTGTACGTAAGTCCATCAGGTAGAGGTCTGCGTCTTTGTGCCAGATGTGGAACACGCCGAACGCTCCGAGCGTGAACATCAGGTAGCGTCCGTCGGGCGATATGCGCGGCAACGTGGCGCTCTTTCCGCGTGCGGCCGCGTCGAATACCAATTCGGGCGGACCTATCCGGCGGCTGGCCGGGTCGAAGCTTCTCCGGAAAAGATTGTATTTGATTTCCTTATAACGCAGGATGGTTTCATTGTCCAAGTTCTCTGCCGTGTCTCTGCGTACGAAACGGGCCGAGGCATAATAAAGGTATTTGCCGTCCGGACTCCACCACGGGAATACTTCCAGTTCATCGGCATCGCCCGGGATGCGTGTCACTTCGTTTTTCTCCACGTCGTAAAGTATCAGGTCGCTGAGCATGTCTTGTACTTCCACTTTCTGCAGGTCGCGTGTGTGGAACGTTTGCCCGGTCTGGTTGACCGAATAGGCGATGAGTTTTTCTGTCGGGTGCCAGGCGGGATATACCCCGCCCGAGATGAGCGAATCCGTTTTCAGGTTGGCTTTGACCAATGTACCGTCGTATGCGATGACTGTTCCGGCACGGTCTTCCCTCACGTGGAACTGCATACGCCGGGGATTGTAGTTCTGGTAAGAATGGCAGTTGATACATTGTGCATGTTCCACGTCGGTGTTCATCATGTTGCCGTAAATGACGCTTTCATCGAAATTGGTCAAATCACGTTGGTTGAGGGTCAAGTCCCGGTAAGTGACATACGAAGGACTGATGAGGCGGTAGGAGAGGTAGGGGTCTATCGTCTCTTCGGCCACATGGATTTGAAACGGTTGGTGGCGTGTCCATTGGCCATCGTGTTCCACGAAAACTTCTATGCCGATAGTCTTTCCTTGGGTTGCTTCCAACATGTCGCGCCAAAGGGAAATCCCTGGGGTGACCTCACGCTTGTCCGTGACCCATTTTTTTCCGTTGTAGCTGATGCGCGTGATATAGGCATCCGCTTCTTCGTCCACTATAAAATGCAAGGGGGCGATGTTGGAAGGGATGGTCACTTCCGTATAGTCCGGATAGATGTCCGGCAGTTCGCGGTTGTCGGTGTAAGTTTCGGGTACACGGGGTGTGCAGCCGTACAAAACGGCGGCCATCACTGCGCAGCCGAGATATTTGAAGATAGCATTCATGGTTAGTAGGTTTGTAATCCGTTGACTAAAAAATAGAAATAATAGAAAGTGTTGCCGAACTGAGGCCGGAAGGCTTCCGCCATTTGTGCTTCCGTCATACCGGCGCATTGTTGGGTGAATTCCATAAACCGTTGGTAACTGTCTTTCACTTCCTGGTCGAAAGGCATGTGGCTGATATCTACCTTCTTTTCCAGGTGGCCATACAGGTAGGCGGCTTCCTGATAATGGCGCGGCATGGGTGCTCCGTTATGCAGGGTGGCATATTGGAAGAAACGGGGCCAGAACAGGTCGATGTCTTTCATTTGCAAGGCCGCTATCAAGGTCTGTTCTTGGTAGAGTGGGTCGTTGCTTTCGCCGTAAGCAAAGGTCTTCAGCAGGAACATTTCGATGACGTTCAGGTCCGAGTTAAGCTTGTCTTCCTTAGGCAACAGGCGGATAATCGGTGCAAACTCTTTGCTCTTCCGTATCTGTTCCGGGTGGTCAAGATAAGCCTCGTATTTTTCAGCCCAACCTTTATGGAAAAGGGTACGTTTAAGCATGTCGATGTATTTGCGTGCCACTTTGTAATCGCCGCCCGCGATAGAAGTTTTGGCCATGTATTTCAGGTATTCCGTCCGCCACCCGTAGGTCACGCCGTCTTCCATACACCAACGGTAGCAATAGTTTTCCTGCCCGTAGTGATAGTACAAAGCTTTACCGCCTACGTGGGCCAACCGTACGAGGAACGGGGCATTGGGACGTGCGCCCCCTTCGCGGTATTGGAACATTTCGTCACCCGCCCGTCCGAGGCGGAACAAAGCCAGGTTCTTGTTCATGACCATCAGGCGGGTAGGCTCTGCCGTTCCGCCCAGGAAGATGGCCGGCACCTGTTCCCAGTCTTCTTCCTCTATGGCACGTGCCATCAGCAGTTCCTTACGGAAGTTCTCATCCACATACCACGCCTTTTTCAACCCCCATGCGGTAGCTGTCCATACGAGCAAGTGAACCAAGAGGATGAGGGGGTATTTCTTTATGGCCGGTACGTAATCATAGATGACGGCACCCGCTAGTGGCAGGAGGAACAATATATAATAAGGTATGCGATAGTCTGTGAATACTTTTCCACCCGCATCGAAACTTGGCAAGGCGGCCGTGTAGATTTCGCTGATGGCCGTTTGGCTATAAAAATGCCATGCCGCAAGGGGCACTCCGGCGAGCAGCAACAGTCCCCATGCCGTAGGGATGACACGGTGCTTATATAATGTGCCCGGCATACGCCAACAGAGCGCCAACATGTAGGCCGTGCCGGCCAATGCGTATGCCCCGAATAAAGGATAACCGGCGAGGAGCCATACGGTCAGCCACGCATAACCCCAATATGGACGCCGGTGAGCTGTACGGCTGAAAACCCATACGGCTGACAGGGCCGCCAATATGCCAAGGGAGGCCGTGAAGAAATAACCTTGTAATTTGATGTAGTAAATGAAATAACCCATCTCCACGATACCGGCCAACAGGGCTGCCGGAACCAAAGCGGGAAGAAAGCTCCACGAGGGGGACAGCCGGAAGGCCGAGCGCATGACGAAGCAAATGCAGATCCAAACGGCTGCGAGAAAGGCTGTCCCCACAGCCGGATAATAAAAGAACTGGGTGAGGAAACAGGATGCCCATTGCAATGTGCCGCCCGGATATGCCGCGAGTGTATGATAGAAAGTACTGTCCGGCAAGAAGAGGTTGAGTTCTTGTATCCGGAAAAGGGTTTCTTTCTCGTAAGTGTACAGACAAAGGCCGAGAATGACAGGAAAGATGATGCCATAGAGCCACGGCATCCCTTTCTCCACGCAACACCGGAACCGTGTGTCCGTCTTGGCGGATGGCGCGTAAGCCTCTGGATTGAACGGTTGTGAAAAATCAGTATTCATGATATTTTAGTTGTTTTTTCCACTAATGATTAGGTTTTACCCTCCAAAGTTAATAAATCTTGATGCGAACACGTAATATTTTAGCAAAAACTTTGTATTTTAGTATGAAAATAGAACAAAAGAAGTATCTTTGTAGGCAGTTTCTAAATGATTAACTAACCGCGTCTGTGACGCAATAAAAAAATGTACCATGTTTAGACAATTGATGTTTTCTTGTGCTTGTCTGGCCGCTCTCTCGGCTAGTGCGCAAAAAGACAAACCTTGGTGGTTGGATCCCGAGGTGAACGAAGTAAACACCATGGCTCCGCGTGCGGCGTTTTTCGCGTACGAGACAGAGAATCTGGCAAAGGCTGACCAAAAAGCCCGGTCGGAACGTTACCTGTCGTTGGAAGGCAAGTGGAAATTCAATTTTTCCAATGACCACGACAAAGCCCCTCGCGACTTCTATTCCCTGAAGTACGATGATTCGCAGTGGACGGACTTTCCCGTACCCGGCATTTTGGAGTTGAATGGTTACGGAGATGCCATTTACAGCAACAATGGTTATCCATGGAGAACACAATTCAGACCCGAACCGCCTTTTGTGGAAGAGCGTAACAATTATACGGGTTCATACCGTAAGATGGTGACCGTGCCTGCCGATTGGAAAGGTGAGCGGATTTACCTGCACGTGGGTTCGGCTACGTCCAACCTGATGGTATGGGTGAATGGCAAGTTCGTGGGATACAGTGAAGACAGCAAAGTGTCGGCGGAATTCGACCTGACGAAGTACCTCACGCCGGGCAAGGAGAACCTGATTGCCATGCAGGTGATGCGTTGGTGCGACGGTTCATATCTTGAAGACCAGGACTTCTGGCGTTTTACGGGAATTGCCCGTGAAGTGTATCTCTATGCTCGTCCGGAGGCTCACATTGCCGACTTGTTCATTACACCTGATTTGGTGAACAATTACCAGGACGGGACGTTGGAGGTGAAACTGAACGCCGTAAGAGCCAAGGGTGAAACCGTGATGTTCTCCTTGAAAGACAAGGAGGGGAAGGAAGTGGCCTCGCAGACGGCTAAAGTCGGAGGAAACGGTGAAGTGAAAGTGACCTTCGACATCAAAAATCCTTTGAAGTGGACGGCCGAGACTCCGAACCTCTATACTTTATATACTACCTTGATGGACGGCAAGCAGGTAGCCGAGGTTGTGCCGCAGCGCGTAGGTTTCCGCAAAGTGGAAATCAAGAACGCCCAGGTGTTGGTGAACGGGCAGCCAGTGTTGTTCAAAGGAGCCAACCGTCACGAACTCGATCCGGTGACGGGCTATGTGGTGTCGATGGACCGCATGTTGGAAGATATCCGTTTGATGAAGGAACTGAACATCAATGCCGTGCGTACCTGTCATTATCCCGACGATCCCCGTTGGTATGAACTTTGCGACATCTACGGTATCTATATGGTGGCCGAAGCCAATATCGAAAGCCACGGAATGGGCTATGGCGACAAGACTTTGGCCAAGGAGCCGACTTATGAGAAGGCACATTTGGAGCGTAACGAAAGCAATATCAAGATTTACAAGAACCATCCTTCCATCATATTCTGGAGCTTGGGTAACGAGGCTGGTTATGGTCCCAACTTCGAGAAGGCCTATGATTTGGTGAAGGCTTACGACCCAAGCCGTCCGTGCCAGTACGAACAGGCCGGACAGAACGGCAAGACAGATATTTTCTGTCCGATGTATTACGATTACGGTGGCTGTGAATGGTATTCGAAAGGCGATAATCCCCGTCCGCTCATACAGTGCGAATACGCTCATGCCATGGGTAACTCCATGGGGGGATTCAAGGAATATTGGGACATGATACGCAAATACCCGAAGTATCAGGGTGGTTTCATCTGGGACTTCGTGGACCAAGGCTTGCGTGTGAAGAACAAGCAGGGTAAGACGATATACGCTTACGGGGGCGACTTCGGACGTTATCCCACCAGTGACCATAATTTCAATAACAACGGTATTGTCAATCCTGACCGTAAACCGAATCCACATGCCAATGAGGTACGCTATTACTACCAAAGCATTTGGGCTACGGCCAAAGATTTGAAAGCCGGTGAGGTAGAGGTTTACAATGAGAATTTCTTCAAGTCGCTCGATGATGTGGAATTGCAGTGGACGTTGGAGGCGGAAGGAAAGGTATTGGCCAACGGGCGGAATACGCTTGATGTGCCGGCACAGCAGAAACGTGTGGTAAAACTGGATGGCTACAGCCTGCCTGCGGACGTGAAAGGCGAAGTGGTGTTGAACCTTGACTTCGTGCTGAAGAAAGCAGAACCGATGCTTGATGCCGGTTATGCCGTGGCACGCGAACAGTTCGTGGTGAACCCGTATGAGTTCCCGACGATGGAAACTGTGTTGGCTGCTACTCCCGGGAAACATGATGCCGGAAAGGTGGAAAAAGAAGAAAAGTCGGCATGGGTTACTTTGACGGCAGGCCGCACTTCCGTTACTTTCAATCATTGGAACGGTTGGATTGATTACCTTGACGTGGACGGGAAGCCCATGTTGGAAGAAGGCTATGCCATTACGCCCGATTTCTGGCGTGCGCCGACCGATAACGACTATGGGGCAGGTGCACAACGTAAGTTGCATGTTTGGAAGAACCCTGAAATGAAGATGAAGTCGTTCAAGGTGGTGGAAGACGAAAGCAAAGCCGAAAAGGGTGTAGAAGTGGTATATGAAATGCCGTCGGTAGAGGCTACGTTGACGATGACTTATACGTTGACTCCGGTTGGTGAATTGATGGTCAACGAGGCCATGACGGTAAACAAGGATGCCAAGCACAAGCCGGAGCTGATGCGTTACGGTATGCAGTTGGTTATGCCGAAAGCCTATAATATGCTGACCTATTACGGAAAGGGACCGGGTGAGAATTACATCGACCGTAACCACGGAGACCGTTTAGGTGTGTACGATGCGAAGGTGGCCGACCAGTATTGGGGCTATGTGCGTCCGCAGGAAAGCGGAAACAAGACCGAGGTGCGCTATTGGCAGGTGAAGGATGAGAACGGCAAGGGATTGGAGTTCTATTCTTTCGCTCCGATGGAATGCAGCACGTTGAACTATCTGGCTTCGGATTTGGATGACGGTTGGGATAAGAATGCCCACCAGAGCCATTCCGGCGACTTGACACCCCGTGATTTCAGTGTGGTCAAGTTGGCTGCGCGTCAACGTGGATTGGCTTGTGTGAACAGTTGGGGGGCTATTCCGCTCGAACAGTACCGCATGCCTTATCAGGATTACAACTTTACTTACGTAATCCGTCCGTTATAATGATATGAATTCTTTCATATTATTATGTTGAAATTAAATTAATTATGGAGGGGTGTCTTCGTGAGAAGGTGCCCCTTTTTTATGGCACTTTAGACATGGAAATGTGTCCTGTGGGTTTCAGCATGTAAGGATGTAGGAAAGCTCCCTTTCGTTTGGCTGAAAGCCGAAAATCGTTTGGCGCAGAACGGAATGCTAATTTCTTTATGCCCATAAACCATTATTTCATAGCTGATTGTATTTCCTTTTAAAAGGTGTTGTCGTTTCGTGGAATGTCAATATAAATCGGAAAAACAATTCGCCCCCGAATGGCCGGATATGCCGTTCGGGGGCGAACTGTTGATATTATAGTAATGCCGTTGAATGCCTTGCGGAAATCCTTGTGGAAGGTTATGGAACCATGACCT
This sequence comes from Paraprevotella xylaniphila YIT 11841, assembly GCF_900683745.1. NCBI lineage: Bacteria > Pseudomonadati > Bacteroidota > Bacteroidia > Bacteroidales > Prevotellaceae > Paraprevotella > Paraprevotella xylaniphila. The sequence goes on along the minus strand of NZ_LR215980.1, from coordinate 1,730,093 downwards.
TGACAGAATGGTTTCCGGCTTTTACCACATAAATGCCTCTTGAAAGGCGTACCGTACGGGATACCTGTTGGCCGCTGATGGCGTAAATCCGGTAATTGTCAGTACCGTCTACGATGACATGGCCGTCGCGTACGGAAACTTTGAACGGGGCGGTTGCAATCGTGCCTTGGATATTTGATTCACCCTCCTTTGGAGTACTGATGGCTATCCAACCCATGAAATCGCCATTGTTGGTGGCGTTGTCTATTTCTTTGATTGTTTCGTTGGTCTTGTCCTTTTGGCGGATGATTTTCACACCCGTGGTAGCGGGCACGTTCTCAACGTCCACGTTGTCTTCATCCGTGAGGTCACTGCTAATCCGGTATACGGAGGCACAATCATAGTTGTTGGTCTGGGGGCCAAACAGCATGACAGGGTTGAACAAGGCCACGGCGTTGCCGGACTCATCGACAAAATTGACATCACGGGCACGCCGTCCGTCCACTTTGTCTTCCGTGCTGCGGCCTACGGTCAATATTTTGCCGTCATCCATCTTGGCGGTTCCCGGCGTGGCTGCCACGTAAAAGATGTCTTGTCCGGCAAAAGTGTTGGTTGTTTCGTCCACAGCGGCTTGACGGGCCAGTTTGACGGCGAAACCTTTGTTTGTGATGTCGCAAACCTTGACTACGTAGGGATATGCCTTATAGCGTGACAACACATTGGCAATGACCACCGGTGTGACCCCTTCGGGGAATGGGGTGGCAAAACTGATCCATGTGGTGTCGTTCTTGATTTTGTTGGCACTTTCTCCCACTTCCATCGTGATGCCGCCGATTTGGTGGGCACCCTTGCGCAGTACCATGAAATCCATGGTTTCCGGTTCCGTGATAGTTTGCTCATAGTCTCCCTCGTTCCAAGGGAAGGCCCAAAAAGAGAATTTGTCGCTCAACACGCTGACTACTGTATTGACCGGTACTACCTTTGAATCGTTATAGGAAAGCAAGCCTGCAAAAACAGCCGGTTTTTCATCTTCACCGATGGCATCGAATTCCGTATTGAACTCTTCCGTATCGCTGATTTCCAATGTGCCGTACTGGAAGCCCGCTTCGCCCTTAGCTGCCACCAACGAGAGCTGTACCTCGTCCGTAGAACGCACGTTACCATCCATGTCGAAGTTGCGTACCCGGTACGTGTAAGTGCCCCGTTTGAAATCTTCGGGGAAAACCTCGTTGTAGGTATAAGATGTCTTGTCCGGACCTTCATATTTTTGAAGGGTCTGCCATTCGCCTCCGTCTATGCGAACTTCCAGAAGAGTGGAATCGGTGAAGCCCATATTGTTCTTATATTCCCAATTGATGGCCAACTTGCGCGTGCGTTCGGTATATTCCAAACTCATTCCAGAGGGCGTGCTATACACTACTTTGGGTACGTAATCGTATGACTTTTTGTAACCCATTCCGGATTTCATTTCGCCGTACCATTTGCCAAGGATGGAAATTTCGGAAGGATTGCCTTCCTTTCCATACTTGTAAAGTTTGGAGCAATCGGCTTCACTGTTCCAATAGGCATATCGTTCCACATAGTCGAAACTGTTCCAGTTAGTGAGCACCTTGCTCATTACGTCGTAGTTTTTCTGTTGGTTTTCCTTCGAGAAAGAACGGTCGGTGGCGAAGATGCCGTTGTTGTTCCATGAAGCTCCCCAGACGAACTCGGACACCCAGATAGGACGTTTGTATTTGTTATAATAATCTTTCAGGGCGTTGTTCAGGTTCCATTCGGGCCAATAGCAGTGCATGTCGAGGATGTCGCAACGCCAACCGCGCTTATCTATTTCTGCCATGAACTGTTCTAACCATGAGAGGCTTCCGTCATGTGACGAAGGGGAACACAGGCGCATACCGGTGGCCATAAGGTTTTCCCAGTTGTTGAGTACGGTTTCCACGCTTTGCGGATGATCGTCGGCACTGTTGCCCGGTTCGTTGTTGGTCTGCATGTGACAGGATTGGGTCACGCCACCGCAAGTCGGGACGGACGGCCAATCTTCGTAAATGTGATGAGGTACCCATTCACAGTCCGGCTCGCGGCTTGCATTGCCCTGCCCCCAGTCATAGCACCAGGTGACCTTGAGGGCGTTGACGATTTCTTCGCTTGCATCACTGGCAATGCCCTTTTTCTGGAAATTATGCCATTTGAACACACGGTAGGAAGAAATCCTGTGGTCGAGTTCCAAAGGCAGTGAAGCTATTTCCAAGTCCTCTTGGTCGGCGATGAAGCAGCGGCTGTATCCCCGTCCTGAGGGGTTGTTGGAGAAAGTCACCATGTAACCCCTCTTCAGCTTGAAGCTCCGGATGCGGTTGTTGAGTTTGGCTGTGGTGAGGGTATTCATGTAGCCCCCGGAGTTTTCCAGTCCGAAATCGTTGACGGACTCTCCTCCGAAATCAGGTTCGGAATACACGGTCAGAGGCTTGAAGTCTTTGTCGTAAGGCAGGATGATGGCTCCGTGGGCGTACATCTTCACTTGGCAGTTTTCGTCGTTAATGGCTGGCTCCCCATTAATCTTGATGTAAGACAGGTAGCTGAGAGCTTCGCTTGGACGTAGGTTCTCCAAGATTACGACGGCATGTTCCGTGTTGGTGATGTTGATGCTTCCGGTTGTGCTGAAAGGTGTCGTCCCGGTGATGATGTAGTCCACGTCCTCACTCACGGTGACGGACGAGGTCACTTTGTCAATCTTCTGGGTCGTGTTTTTAGCAATGGCGGTCTGACTTAATGTGAGAGCCAGTGCAAAGGTTAATAGTTGCGTTTTCATTATTTACTAATAGGTTTTTAAAAAAAATAATGGGTTGGTCTTTTGTTTATTTCGTGTTTGGGAAAGCTTTTTGCAGGCGTTTCAGCTCTTTCTTGGTGATGGCGATGACCGTGCCGTGGCGCGGAGTGAATGCGCCCTGCGTGGCCGTATCCTGTACGCGTTTGAACTTCATCAGGTCTTTGCTGGTGCAGAACTGGTAGTGCCCGTTCATGTAGCAGTCGTACATCAATACCCAATCTCCTTCAATCCGTTGGAACACGCCGGAACCTTCCACCGCTTTGTCTGTATCTTCGAACGTGCCGGGCAACAGTTCCCATTCTGCCGGATTGTGCAGGTCTTTGGCCAAATATTGGCGGATGCCTTTTTTCTGTTCGCCTTCGGTTTTGAAAAAGATGTGATAAGTTCCATTGTCGTCTTGCACGATATCCGTGTCGATGGACGGTTTCTTGTAGTCGAACAGGACTTTGGGTTCCCCTTCAAGGTCGCTGAAATCTTCATTGGCATAGGCCCAAAAGACCTTGTCGTAGGGGCACTGTCCGTCATCGGTCAGGATAGAAAAGTACACCATATATTTTTTTGCCTTTTTGTCGTAGATGGTTTGCGGTGCCCATACGCGGATGACGTTAGCGAACATCGTGCCTGCATATTTTTCGGGGAAATTGACGGTATGGTGCGTCCAGTTGACCATGTCTTTGCTGCGCATCAGTACGATACCCCGGTTGGAAGTCCATCCTTGACTGGAACGCATGTCGGTGACTACCATGTAAAAGTAGCCGTCTTCACCTCTCAGGATATGAGGATCGCGTACGCCTTTTTTTAGAGAAATCGTGTCGGAGGAAATGACGGGGTTACCGTCATTCAACGGAGTATAGCTGAACCCGTCCGTACTGATGGCATAACAGATTTGTTCCTGTTCGGGAGCATTACCTGTAAAATAGGTAAAAAGGTAAGCCACTTTCTTCTTTGCTTGGAGGGTTGTGGTGCTTGCGAATGTACCGGCACACACAAGGCAAATGCCTAACACTGTCTTTAGGTTTTTTCTCATGTTGGAATGAATAGGTTAATAAACAGTCAAATGTACGAAAATAGCTTTATTTGTGTGCGTAAACCGGCTGCTTATTAACTAAGATTAACGCCCCTTGCGCTTTTCCCGAAGCGTTTCTGCAATGGCCCAATGGATGGCTGCTTCTTCTTCCTTGCCGGAACGGGACAGGGCGTCTCCGAAAAGTTCGTGGGCTTTAGCGTGTTCGGGTTTAAGGGAAACTGCCTTGTCGAAATCGGCGACAGCCTGTTCGGTACGTTCGCAAAGCAAGTGGTTCTTCCCTCTGTTGTAGTGTACTTTGAAATTGGCCGTGCTGAGTTCGGCGGCTCTGTTGAAGCATTGGAGTGCATCTTCGTATTCCCCATGGTCTTGCAATGTGACGCCTTTGCGTATCCATGCGTCTACATGCGACGGGTCGAGCGACAGGGCCTTATCGTAATTGGCTAAAGCGGCTCGCAGATTGTGGGCTTGAAGGATGGAAGCGTTGCCCAGTTCGTAATACTCATGGGCGTACTGCTGCATCTGCTTGCGTTGGGCTGCCATTTGTCGTTTCAACTCTTCGTTCTCGCGTTTGAGACGGCTGATGATATTGAGCTTGCTGCAGATGAACCGTTTGATGGCCGGTTTTTCGATGTCGTACCGGCTGTGTATGGCTATGAAAAAGTGGTCGAGGCTTTCGCGGAAGTCATCGCGGTCGAATGCCTGCACGGCAGCCTGGTATTCGATGTCGGCTTTGGCTTTCTTCATGGCCTGCTCGATAGCCTTTTCGTCATTGAATTGTTGGGCGAACCGGATGATTTCGGGCTTGACGAAAATATCCGAACGGGATATTTCCTTTTTCAGGCATATACCTTCCAATGAGGTACAGCGGCTCAAGGCTACATATACCTGTCCTCCGGCGAAGACACCACCGGTGAAGTCGATGGTCACTTTACGGAAAGTCAGTCCCTGGCTTTTATGGATGGTGATGGCCCAAGCCAACCGCAGGGGGAACTGCCGGAAGATGCCGAGTTCCTCCTCTTCTATCTTTTTTTCTTGCTCATTGTAGGTGTAGCGCACGTTGCTCCACACTTCGCGGGTGACTTCCATTTCCGTCCCGTCTTCCGTGACGACGTAGATATGGCCGTTCTTCTCGTCTATGGCTGAAACGGTGCCCAGAGTTCCGTTGACCCAACGTTTGTCTTGGTCGTTTTTGACGAAGATGACTTGTGCGCCGGGTTTAAGTTCCAGTTCCATCAGCGTGGGGAGCGAACTTTCCGGGAATTCACCTTGTATTTCGCCTTTAAAGAGTGTGCTTTGGGTGTCTATCTCGGATAGTTTCCGGCGGTTGATGAAATCTACGTTGTCCCTCCGGGTGGCTAAGGTGATATTCAGTCCATGGCTCAGCTTGTCGTCGTTCGTCCGGTTCCAACGGCTGTTGAGCAGTTGCAGGTCGGCACTTCCGGCTTGGTTGGTACGGATATGGTCGAGTACGGCGATGAAGGCGGCATCTTGCTGGCGGTACACTTTCTTCAGTTCTATGGAGACGAGGCGCATTTCCTGGAATACTTTGGCCGAGAAGAAATAAGGCGTAGGGTAGTAACGGTTCAGGATTTCGCGTTCGTCCGCTTTGACAACCGGTTCCAGTTGGAATATGTCCCCGACAAGCAATAGCTGCTTTCCGCCGAACGGTTCACGGAGGTTACGGCTGTAGAGGCGTAGGATGCGGTCGATGAAGTCGATGATGTCCGCCCGTACCATTGAGATTTCGTCGATAATAATCAGTTCTGTTTCACGCACTAACTTTTGGTGGGCAGAATTGTATTTCAGGAACTCTTTCAGTTTGCGGAAACTGAATCGTGGGTCATCGGGCAGGAGCGGATGAAAAGGGAGCTTGAAAAAGCTGTGCAGGGTGCTGCCTCCGGCATTGATGGCTGCTATGCCGGTCGGTGCCAATACCACGTGCTTCTTCCGTGTGTGGCTACAGATATATTTCAGCAAAGTGGACTTACCCGTACCGGCTTTGCCTGTGAGGAAAAGCGAGTTGCGGGTAAACTGTATGAGTTTCAGCGTGTTCTGGAATTCAGAATTCTGAAGGTCTATTTCGAGTTCTTCTTTCAAGTCTTTGGGGCTATGGTGTCAAGGAGTCGTTGCGTAAAGAATCCCCCGGAAGGACTATGCCCAATGAATCTGAGGATGCCGTGATCGAATCCGGTTCTTGTGGCGCGTAATAGCTTTCACATGTGTACGTGGTGGGGTCTATGTCTTCGAGCGGTTGTTTCGGGAACTTGGCACGGTATTGGGCGAAGCGGTCGTCCAACAGAACCTTTTGGATGAAGTTGCCGAATATGGGCAAGGCCGTCCGGCTGCCTTGTCCTAAGGCTCCGGTACGGAAGTGTATGCTCCGGTATTCTCCTCCGACCCATCCTCCTGCGACTAACTTGGGCGTTACGCCCACGAACCAGGCATCGGAATGGTTGTTGGATGTACCGGTTTTACCTCCAAAATCGGTGTATTTCAGTACCGGGTGGATGTAGCTCCACAGAGCAGCCGTAGTTCCGCCCGGCTCAGTCAGGCCTCCCCGCAAAAGCCGCTGCATAAAGAAGGCGGAACGGTATGGGATTGCCTGTTGCTCTTCCAGTTCTGCTGCATAGATGATGTTGCCGTCGCGGTCGAGAATTTTAGTAATAAGAATGGGCGGATTCATCTTGCCGTCGTCGATGACCGTGCAGTAGCCGTTGACCAGTTCCAACAGATTGACATCGGAGGAACCCAAGCTTAGCGACGGAGTCTCGTGCAGCGGTGATTCAATTCCCATGGCATGTGCGGTTTGTGCCACGTTGTGGATACCCAGTTCATACCCCAACTTGACTGCAACGCTATTGATGCTCTGTGCAAAAGCCGATTTAAGCGGCATCGCAGCCCCAGAGAAAGTCCCGTTGGCGTTATGGGGAGTCCATTTCGTGGGTTCTCCGTTTACCGTGTCCGGGTACTGTTGCCATTCGTCGATACGGGTGTCGCAGGGGGTCAGTCCTTGGTTCATCGCTTCTGCATATACAAAGAGTTTGAAGGTTGAACCGGGTTGGCGCATGGCGGTGACTTTGTCGTATTTCCACGAGCCAAAGTCGATGTCGCCCACCCATGCCTTGACTTGGCGGCTGTCCGGTTCTATGGCTACGAAACCGCAATGTAGGAATTTGACCATATAACGGATGGAGTCCATGGTGCTCATCTCTTCTTCTTTCGGACCGTCGTAACTGAATACCTTGACCTTGTGGGGCAGATTCAGATAGTAAGCGATGGAGTCCGGTTGGTCGGGGAAACGGGTTTCGAGATATTTGTATGCTGTCGTTTTTTTAGCTAAGTCCTCGATAAAGTTTGGAATCTCCCGGTGTCTTTCGTCTTGCCACGGGTTTGTGTTGCCCCAATGTTGCTTGAAACGTTGTTGGAGTACCTCCATTTGTTGGATGGCAGCCTCTTCCGCGTATTTTTGCATACGGGTGTCCAATGTGGTGTATATCTTCAGACCGTCGGCATAGAGGTCTAATTTGTTTTCTTCATCTATGCCGGCTATCGCGCCTTTCTTGCACAGCATGTCGATGTACTCCGGCAGGGTCGCACGGAAGTAAGGTGCGATACCGTCATAACTGCTTTCTTCTTTGCGCGGGCTGACTATCATAGGTAATGCCATGAGAGAGTCCAGTTGTGCACGGGTGGCTTTGTGTCCATTGATGACCATATGCCCGTGGTCATACAAATTGGTCAGTACCACATTACGTCGTTTGGTACTGTTCTTGGGATTGAGCTTCGGGTTATAGTTGGATGTCGCCTTCAATAAGCCTACCAGTGTGGCGGCTTGTTCGTAGGTCAGTTGGTCGGGAGTCGTGTTGAAGTATGTGCGGCATGCTGTCTTGATGCCGAATGAATTACTGCCGAAATCCACGGTGTTGAAATACATGGTGAGTATTTCTTCTTTGCTGAATATTCTTTCCAGTTTTACGGCTACAATCCATTCTTTGGCTTTCATGACTAAGATTTTCACCCCGGGGATTTTGCCTAAAAGGCCGGTTGAGTATTGTGTGCGTACTCGGAACAGGTTTTTGGCCAGTTGTTGGGTGATGGTACTGGCACCGCGGGCACGTCCGCTTGCGATGTCTTTTACCGCTGCGAAAAGCCCTTGGAAGTCTATACCATGGTGACGGTAAAAACGTTCGTCTTCAGTATCGATGAGGGTCTGGATGATAATGGGGGAGATATCTTCGTACTCGACCGGAGTTCGGTTCTCGCTGAAAAAACGGCCGATAAGTACACTGTCGGCACTGTATATCTCGGACGCTTCATTAGTGACCGGGTTTTTAATGTCTTTAAATCCGGGAGATTTCCCGAACAGGTAGAGAAAGTTGAGGTCAACGGCAATGAGAAGTAAAATAACCGATAGGACACAGGTGGTGGCCCATACCACGGTTTTCTTGTACCAAGGGCCTCGATAGAGGTTGGTGAATCCCCTTCCGGCCTTTTTCAACCAATGGATTGTCTTTTGAAGAATGCGACTCATGTGATTTGACTTATGTAGGTTGAATGATGTTTAATAGGAGCAAATTTAGAAAAAGTTTATGGCATAATCTCTTTTTCCATGAGTTTTTTTATGGCTTCCGTTTCATCCGGATGAAACCAATGAATGCTTTCGTCGCGGCGGAACCATGTCATTTGCTTGCGTGAGTAAATGCGGGTGTTTTGTTTGATTTTCTCCACAGATGTTTCCAAAGTCCAGGAACCGTCTATGTATTTGAATATTTCCTTATATCCTACGGTATTGAGGGCGTTGGTATGCCTATAGGCTATGACTTTCCGTGCCTCTTCCACTAATCCGTCTGTTATCATTTGGTCCACGCGCCGGTTGATACGTTCGTATAGTTCTTCCCGTTCCCGTCTTAATCCGATTTTAAGGATGTCGAACGGACGTGCCTTGGGTTGGTTGGTGCGAAAGCTTGAATAAGGTTTCCCCGTCATGTAGCATATCTCCAATGCGTGAATGACACGTTTGGGATTTTTGTGGTCTACGAGGTTGTAGTATTCCGGATCGAGCAGTTTCAGCTCTTTGCAAAGTTGTTCCAACCCCACTTCTTCGTATCTTTCCAACATAAGGCGGCGGGTTTCTTCGTCTACGGTAGGAATGTCGTCGATACCCTTGCAAACCGCGTCGATGTACATCATGCTTCCACCTGTCAGTAGGGCGTATGGATGTTGGGAGTAGAGGCCGTCCAACAAACGAAGTACGTCTGTTTCGTATTGTGCCGCACTATAATAGTCCGTTAGCCCGAGTGTGCCGACGAAATAATGTCTGACACGCTGTTGTTGCGCTTCAGTTGGTGCTGCGGTTCCGATAGGCAGGTCACGGAATAGTTGCCGTGAATCCGCGTTGATAATAGGAGTATGAAGAAACTCAGCCAACGAAAGGCTGAGTTCTGTTTTGCCCACTCCCGTAGGTCCTATCAATACGACAAGTCGGGGCTTCATGAATCAATGATAAGGGTTACCTTCGCTGATCTCGAATCCTTCCGGGTCGAATTCTTCTGTGTCGAAGCTCTCGCTTCCGTAGAAATCTTCGTTTAAATCTTCCGAGGGTTTGGTGGTCTCCTTATTCAGGAACTCTTCCAAACCCATGGATTGTTGCGGAGCTTCGCCATGGCTTCGGCTACATACCGGCTGTTCCTGCGTCTTTCTGAAACTAATTTCAGTCAGCTCAATGAAAAACATACGGTTGTCTAACGGGTCGAAAACATAGACCATACGTTGTTTTTCGTCTTCCAACAGCTCGTTGAGCCGTGTCTTTTTCATCAAATACAGGTCTTCGTCCGAGCGGCTTGTGCCCATGTCTTCCAACAGAATCTCCTGTTCTTGTTCCCACTCTTGGTTACAGATGAAAAAAGAAGTAGGCACATTGTCTGCATAGTGGCACGAAGACAATATGGCCTGATGCAGGTCGTAAAAAGTGGCCTCGGCATCTATTTTGATTTCTCTGATAAAATCTTCTACTTCATTAGAGATAATGGTAAAACGGTATACCATGGCTTTTTATGATATTTAGTGGACAAATCCTCTTTTGGAGTTTTCGATGAACTCGATGATATAGTCTATTTCCGGACTGGCAGGCACTTCTTCCTGTACTTTTTGCAAGGCTTCGTTCAAAGGTACGCCCCCCTGGTAAATAATGCGGTAAGCATTATGTATGTTTTCTATCAGTTCGTTGCTAAAGCCTCTCCGTCGTAATCCGACAAGATTCAGACCGCAATAGGCAACCGGCTCGCGTGCACATATAGTATAAGGTGGAATGTCTTGGCTGAAACGTGTACCTCCGCCTACCATCGTATATCCACCCACACGGCAGAATTGGTGCATCAGTACGTTGGCACTGATGATGGCGTGGTCGTCGATGATGATTTCACCGGCCAGTTTGGTACCGTTGCCGATGATACAATCGTTTCCTACGAAAGCATCGTGGGCTACATGTACGCTTTCCATCAGCAAATTACCACTGCCTACGCAGGTTTTTCCTTTTGCCGCCGTACCACGGTTGATTGTTACGTTCTCACGGATTTTGTTATTGTCACCGACTTCGGCTGTGGTTTCTTCTCCCCGGAATTTCAAATCTTGAGGCACGGCACTGATGACAGCTCCCGGAAAAATGACATTGCCGTTGCCGATGCGTGCTCCGTATAGTACGCTTACACTGTTCATCAACACGTTATTGTCGCCTATTTCCACGTTTTTGTCAATGAAACAAAACGGGCCTATTTCGCAATTTTCACCGATTTTAGCTTCCGGATCTATGAAAGCCAAAGGACTTATTTTGCTCATAAATTCTATCTTACTTGTTTTTTACGATTTGTGCAGTAAACGTAGCTTCGGTCACAATGCTTTCTCCCACAAACACATAACCACGCATGGACGAAATGCCATGACGTACCGGAGCCAACAGTTCTACTTTAAAAAGGAGTGTGTCCCCCGGAACCACTTTTTGGCGGAATTTCACTTGGTCTATGCGTAAGAAGTAGGTGCTCCAACGTTCCGGTTCATCTACCGAATTCAACACTAAAAGACCGCCTGCTTGAGCCATGGCTTCGATTTGCAGCACACCGGGCATGACCGGTTCCTGTGGAAAATGTCCGGTAAAGAACGGTTCGTTGCTTGTTACGTTTTTAACAGCCACGATGGTCGTAGGTCCGAGTTCTATAACTTTATCCACAAGTTGCATGGGATAACGGTGGGGGAGAAGTTCGCGGATACGATTGACATCCATTACCGGCGGTTCGTTACAGTCGTACCCCGGAGCCTGTATTTCATGCGCCCGAATTTCTTTGCGGATCAAGCGGGCAAACTTGTTATTGATGGTATGTCCGGGACGGGTAGCGATGATACGCCCTTTGATGGGCTTGCCAATCAGTGCCATGTCACCGATAATGTCAAGCAATTTGTGGCGTGCCGGTTCGTTTTCCCATACCAGAGGCTTGTGGTTCAAATATCCTTTTTCTGTGGCATCATGATGGGGAACTCCGATACTGTCGGCCAATTTGTCCAACTTTTCTTGAGACATCTCATTCTCATAAATCACGATCGCGTTGTCCAAGTCTCCGCCTTTGATGAGACCGGCAGCCATCAGTTGTTCTACTTCACGAACGAAAACGAAAGTACGGCTCGGGGCGATTTCAGATTCGAAATTCTCCATGTTGTCCAAAGTGGCAAATTGGCTGGAAAGCACTTTGGAATTGAATGAAATCATCGCCGTGATGCTGAACTGTTCATCCGGTAGGATTGTAATGCAAGAACCGGTTTCCTCGTCTTTGACTTCTAACTTTTTACGGATGATATAGTAGTCTTTGACTGCGTTCTGTTCGGCTATGCCTACACGTTTGATGTTCTCCACGTAAATTTCCGCGCTTCCATCCAGAATGGGAACTTCAGGGCCGTTGACTTGCAAAAGGCAATTGTCCACTCCCATGGCGTATAAAGCAGCTAAGGCATGTTCTACTGTACTGCAACGGGCTTCTCCTCGTCCCAAGACGGTGCCGCGTGTGGTTTCTACCACATTTTCGGCTACGGCGTCAATAATGGGACGTCCGTCCAGGTCGATTCGTTGTATTTTATATCCGTGGTTTTCGGGAGCAGGATTGAATGTAACGGTCAGATTCAGACCTGTATGCAATCCTTTGCCGCACAAAGAAAAACTTCCTTGCAATGTTTTCTGTTTCAGCATAGCTCTTTATTTCTTCTTATTCAGTATTTCTTTTAATTCTTCTATTTCTTTTTTCAAATGGTTCACATCCGCATACATCTCAGGCAGTTTTTTGTACACAACACTTGAACGTGCAAAATTTTTAGCTTCGATGGCAGGAGAACCTTGTACGGTAACGTGTCCCTTGCGTATGCTCCCGGCAATACCGGCTTGGGCACCGGATTTGACTTCATCACCGATGACCGCATGCCCTGCGATACCCACTTGGCCGCCGAACATGCACCATTTCCCGATTTTAGTAGAACCGGCCACGCCTACTTGGGCTGACATCACCGTATTTTCCCCGACTTCTACGTTATGGGCAATTTGGACCAGATTATCCAACTTGACTCCTCGGCGTACGAACGTGGATCCCATTGTAGAACGGTCCACACAAGTATTGGCACCGATTTCCACGTCGTCTTCTATGGTTACGATTCCGATTTGCGGAATTTTGTCATAGCCGTTCTCGGTCGGTGCAAAACCGAAGCCGTCCGCACCGATTACGCAGCCCGCATGCAAAATGACCCGATTGCCGATTTTACAATCGTGATATACCGAAACATTGGAATACAGTACACAGTCTTCGCCCACCGAAGCATTATCGTACACGGTGGTATGGGGATATATTTGTGTACCTTTACCGATATGCACGTTTTCACCGATATAAGCAAAAGGGGCAATGTAACAGTCTCCGTCGATTTGAGCCGTAGGTGCGATATATGCCAATGAATCAATGCCTTTTTTCTTGGGCTTGCTCATCTCATACAAAGCCAATAATTTGGCTACGGCCTCGTATGCATTGTCCACACGAATCAGCGTGGCTTGGGTTTCTTTTTCTAATTCAAGATTCCGGTCCACCAATACAATACTGGACTGTGTGTCATAGAGATAATGAGTGTATTTAGGATTGGACAGAAACGATATGGCTCCCGGTACACCTTCCTCTATTTTGGCAAAAGTATGTACCGATGCGTTTTCATTTCCCTCAACTGAACCCTGTATGAATTCTGCTATCTGCTTAGCGGTAAATTCCATGGTCTTTAGTTATTGTCATTACTAATTTTGCAAATTTCGCAAAAAAAATCGAATTACACCATATTTTGAGATAATAAAATAAACGGCAAGCCCGATTTAAGCCACCTTTCCCCGTAGCCAAGATGTATAGTAAAGGATATATAAATATGGATGGGGCTTATAAAAGTCAGCCGTCCGGTATTTGGATTCCCAGACGGCTGTCAAATAATAACATGATGACTCTGTGCTTATAACTTTTTTAATTGCACTGCCATTTTTTGTTGCACTTCACGTGCCTTTTCACCGGCTACGACAGCGAAGCTTTCTGTGGAATCGGCATAAATGATGGCCCGGCTGCTGTTGACAATCAAGCCGCAAGTGCTGTTCAAGCCGTATTGGCAGACTTCTTCCAATGAGCCTCCTTGTGCACCGATGCCCGGCACGAGCAGGAAGTGGTTGGGGACGATTTTGCGGATGTCTTCAAACATGCGTCCTTGGGTGGCACCCACTACGTACATCATGTTTTGGTCGTTGCCCCATTCTTGGCTTTTCCGCAGGACCTTTTCAAACAGACGTTCGCCTTCAGCGTCAGTCGTCAACTGGAAATCATGCGAGCCTTTGTTGCTGGTCAGAGCCAGAAGAATGACCCATTTGTTTTCATAACCTAAAAACGGGGTTACGCTGTCTTCGCCCATATAAGGAGCTACCGTCAGGGCATCGAGTTGCATTTCCTTAAAGAAAGTACGGGCATACATTGCCGAGGTATTACCGATATCTCCCCGTTTGGCATCCGCGATGATGAACTGGTCGGGGTAGTTCTTGTTCAGGTATTGAATCGTCTTTTCAAATGCGAGCCAACCTTTTACGCCCATGCTTTCATAAAATGCCAGGTTAGGCTTGTAAGCGATACAATAAGGTGCGGTGGCGTCGATGATGGCTTTGTTGAAGGCGAAAACGGGGTCTTCTTCCTTTAGCAGGTGCGAGGGGATTTTTTGAATGTCAGTGTCCAATCCTACACACAGGAAAGATTCTTTCCGTTTGATGTTCTCAAAAAGCTCTTGTTTGTTCATGTCGTATATGTTTTTTAGTTCGTTTTCTTTTGAATAAAATAATAACCGGAATAAATAAAGTTCAGGTTCTTGTCTCCTGCATATCCGGATAGTGAGAAGTCGGTGAGGATAAAAAGATTGTCTTTTTGCCTGCCGGTGAACTTTTGTGGAGGAATCGTATCCATGGCACTCCATTTTCGGATGTCGGACGGGTGGACGTATATCGTGTCTATCACTTGATGCCCGTCGGTAAGTTCTATAGGCATGACTTCTTCTTTCCAATATTTGCAAGGGATGGAGTCTTCGCTCTTATGATATGCGACCAGTTCCGAATATCCGGTGTTTAATTCCATTTTGACAGAAGATGGCGATGATGCCTCAAAATGGAGGTATGTTCCTTTTGCTATGACTTCCGTACCATTTTTCTTTTGGCTGAAATGCGCTTCGGAGTTTTCTTTAATACATTTCTCCGCTCCCCAATAATTGATGTCGGGAGCGACAAGACGATGGATTTCTTTGTCTTTGAAAGTATAATCCAGTATTTTGAGACGGCTGTTAGTGAGCCGGGCTGTTTCCTGCGGAAGCGATGCTAGCCAGTCCAGATATTGCTCTTCGTCCATGGGGAGTTCCCCTTTATATGATGTTTGGATTTGGATTGATAAGGCCTGGAACATGTAACGGTGGGTGAGCCGGGCATAATTTACCGGAAGTACGGATGTGAGCAGAAAGATGCCGGCAAACGACACGGCAATCCATTGAATGCGCTGTGCCCGTAGAACGAATAAGCCGATACAGACTATGTAAAACCAGATGTTCAGAGTCAGAAGATACAGGCGGTTGAGCGTGATGCCGTAATCGTTGAGTCGTCTGGCGATGCCGATAGTCATCAGTACTAACAGGGGCAGGATGGCGATGGGCAACCCACGCGCCACACGTTGCTCAAAACGTGAAAGTCCCTGGCGGAGAGAAGGGTACATGCAGAATTCTACTCCGATGCAACCCGCAGTCAGTGCGATGACTAACCAGGAAACCCATCCGTTCGGTAATTGCCATTGGACGAGAATCTTCAATGCGTAGACATAAAGTACCAATAAGTAACATCCCAATAACGGAAGGAACAGATAGCGAATCACTTTGCTGAGGTATGCAGAAGTATAACCGGTACGGTCGTGTTTGGCTTCTCCGGCCGGGATTTGCCCTAAAAACAGCAATGAGGGTAAGGTCAGGCAAAACACAATGAGCCATGTGGTATAGAAGTTACTATTTACTTCCCAACCGAATAAGCCGGAGAAGGATGCTGTCAGCAGGCAGAGGCCGCCGCACATGATACCGCCGATTATCCATGAAGTAACGGCATGGGATACCAGTTGTAGGGTGAAATTCCATGAGGGAATATCGTCTTTTTCACGGAAAAAAGGAAGTGTGAAGATACTTAATCCCAAAGCCGTCAGGGCGGAACCGTGGGCAAGTCCTGTTTCCAAGAAAGGAAAGTCTTCCGGCAATAGGTACAAGTATCCGGCGTCCGCTAATAGGAGCAAATGGAGTAGCGCGTTGGCGATGTATACGATACGTTTACGTTTCACTTCCTCTCCCCATAGGCGAAGGGAGAGAGAGAGCAAACTTCCTACAGTCAGATAATAATTAATGGTGAAAGTCTGACGTTCCGTGAACAACTCGTCTTTCCCCCAGCATACTACTAATAAGAAAACAGCGAGCGATACTGTAAAGCCGACCGTGACCGGAAAACGTTTCAAGCATTGCTCGACGCTTTTTATGATAATCTGCCGGGTGAAAAACTTTTTCATGTCCTTTACCGTTTAGAGTTCGCTTTCTTTCATCCGTTCGGCATTTTCCGCCACGGTCAGTTGGTCGATGCAGTCTTGGATATTGCCGTCCATGAACGAAGGCAGGTTCTGCATGTTATAGCCGATGCGGTGGTCGGTGATACGGCTTTGCGGATAGTTGTACGTACGGATTTTGGCCGAACGGTCACCGGTGGACACCATTGTCTTCCTTCGGTTGGCAATGTCGTCGATATATTTCTGGTGTTCTTTGTCGTAGATGAACGTGCGCAGGCGTGCCAAAGCTCTTTCCTTGTTCTTGGGTTGGTCACGCGTTTCAGTACATTCTATCAGGATTTCCTCGGTCTCTCCCGTATTGGGGTTTTTCCACAGATAACGTGCACGTACGCCGGATTCCACCTTGTTCACGTTCTGTCCGCCTGCGCCGCTGGAGCGGAAAGTGTCCCATTTGATTTCGCCCTCGTTGATTTCCACGTCGAATTCTTGGGCTTCGGGCAGTACGGCCACCGTTGCGGCCGAAGTATGTACACGGCCTTGTGTTTCCGTAGCCGGTACGCGTTGTACGCGATGTACGCCCGATTCGTATTTCAGCGTGCCGTACACCTTTTCTCCCGTTACGCTGAAGATGATTTCTTTAAAGCCGCCCGCAGCTCCTTCCGTAAAGCTAGAGATAGCTATCTTCCAACCTTTCATTTCGCAGTATTTGGTGTACATGCGGAACAAGTCGCCTGCGAACAGTGCGGCTTCGTCTCCTCCCGTTCCTCCCCGTATCTCCATAATGACATTTTTGTCGTCTTCCGGGTCGGCCGGGACGAGGAGCAACTTGATGCGTTCCTCCGTTTCGGGGATATGTTTTTCAGCGGCCGCCATTTCTTCGCGCGCCATCTCCTTCATTTCCGGGTCGTCTTCGATGGCTAGCATTTCCTTGGCGTCTTGCAACGTTTGCAGGCTGTCCATATATTCTTTGCGGGCTTTCATGATATCGCCCAAGTCCTTATATTCTTTAGTCAGCTTTACGTAGCGTTTTTGGTCGCTGATCACATTCGGGTCGGTAATCAAAGTGCCCACCTCCTCGTAGCGGCTTACCAGCCCCTCCAATTTGTCTAATATAGAATTGTTTTCTGCCATAATATCAAGTTTCCGGCTGCAAAGATACGGAGAAAAAATGAAAGGACGTAAAAGGCCGCGACAATATAATGGGAGGACGAAGCCGAAAAGGATTTTATAACGAATTGATTTCTTCCGCGCTCAGTCCGGTGATGTCGGCAATATCATCGGTGGGGTATCCTTTGGTTTTCATGCGTCGTGCATTCTTAAGGCGTTCATTCATTTCCCCTTCGTTTTTACCTTGTTCGATACCTTTGGCTATTCCTTTGGCCATTCCTTGTTCTATTCCTTTAACCATTCCTTGCCGCATTCCCAGTTCCAATCCTTCTTGCTTGGCGAAGTCGAGCACGGCAAGGTGGTCGCGGTACACTTTGATGCTTTCGTCATATTTCATGCGGTCCTCTTTGCTGAGCGAAGCGATGTCTACGATTTGTTCCAGTTTTTCAAACACCGATTTACGGGCTTTGAATGGGAGTCTTTGAAATGTTTCCATATTTTTCAGTACATAAATCCAACGTTCAAAATCAGTTTGGCATTCATCTTCTTCCTTGGTGAAGCAGGGGAGCTGCAGGAAAATGAAACGGAGCTTGTCGGAGAACACTTCGTTCGTATCCCGGTCGGACAAGACGATGTCCGTGCGGAATTTGCCGGGTGAGTGGGACAGGTGGAAATTCATGAAGAAGATGCCATACACGGCTTTCAGGTTGAATTTCCATTCGGCACCCCGTTCCCCTTGCCGGGCGATGGCCTGCGAGAGGTAGTACAAAGCCCGTTCACGGAAAAAGGTCTGTTCACGGTTTTGCATTTCCACGATGAACTGTTCACCGTCCTCATTCGTACAATATATGTCATAGATGACACCCCGGTCGCCGGAAAAGTCCGGCAACAGCTCTTTGTCCAAGAATGTGATGTCCGTTATCCGCTTTTCTCCTACTAACAAGTCGTTCAAGAAGTCTATCAACAATTCTTTGTGGATGGCTTGCCCGAAGATGCGCTTAAAACCGACATCGGTAAAGGGATTGATGAATCTTGCCATATTTTTCGCTTTTGACAGTAATCAAGGCAAAGTTACAAAAAAGAATTGAAAACCAAGGGGATGTTGGTCTTTTTGTCAACTCCTTGCGGGTGGAGGATAAAAAACGAGAGGGGGCAAACGCCCGTAAACCGGACTGCCCCCTCTCTTCCGAAACATGGGTTTATCGTAACATCAGTTTTTGTGTCTTGCGTCCGGCTTGCAGGATGTAGACGCCCCGGAGGCCGGAAGTCGAAATTTGCGTGTCTCCTGAGGCTTCGCTCTGGTGGAGCAACGTGCCTTGCAGGTTGTAAAGGCGCAAGGTCGTGGCGGAGCGTATGCCTTCGATGCGGATGATGCCGCCGGTCGCGTAGATGCGTACCTCTTCGGCCTCCACCGGGACGATATCGGTGTAGGGGGCTGCGGTGAAGGTTACGGTTTCGCGGATGCCGGAACCGTCTGTGGCTGCGGCTTCCACCGTCACTTGGCCGCCCGTGGCATTGTCTTTCAGGCTTACGGTGCCGTCTTGTGCGACGGTGGCCAACGTTTCACCCTCCACGACGCTCCATTGTACGCGTTTGAGCGTGGTGCTCATCGGCAGTACGACCGCTTGCAGGTGCAGTTGCGGTTGTTCTTGGTCTAATTTCAATTCTGCTTCTTGCGAAGTGATGACCACGCTCTGGGCCATGGTGACGTCAAAGGCATCGGCAGAGCAAACCACGTTGGACCGGTTGCGGGCATCATCCGCCGAAGCCCGTTTCTGCGGCACGTCGAAGCGTACGGCCAAGGCGTAGTATGTGGCTTCGTCCGAAGTCCGCGCGTGGGTGTAGCTCAGGGTATGGCCGGACACGGCGGCCAGTTCGGTGAGCCGCTCGGGCGACGGGCCGCTCAATATCACGTATTGCATCACGTCGCGTCCTTCGTATGGGGTCCAGCTCAGGTTGATGTCGTGCCCCATGGCGCGGTTCACCATCAGGTGGGCGTTGGCATGTACCGCGCTGCTCCGGCTCTCGCCGCCGTAGTTCGTGGCCATCGTGATGAAGTAACGCTGCGAGAGCAAGGCCGGAGTAGAGGTCTCGTCCACATAGCTTCCGTCCGTCAGCGGGACTTCGCCCAACAGTTCGTAACGGTCGCTCACGGCCGTCTCGCGGTAGATGCGTACCGTCCCCGGTTGCAGGGGCGCAGGCAGTTCCGTGGGGATGCTCCAACTGATACGGTTGCATCCGGTAGCCTCGTCGGTGCCTATTTGTCCGATGACGGGCACAAAGCCGCTGCCTGTCACTTCCACCTGGGTGTTCTGGTATATTTCGCCGAACACGTCGTCTGTTGCTTTCACGTTCAGGTCGTAGGAACCGTCCCTTTCCGGGAAGATGAACGTGGCTTCGGCCTGTCCCTCTTCGTGGATGAATGCCACGCCTTCGTCGCGCAGGACTTCAAAGGCGACCTCGGATGAGAGCAAGTGTTCCGGCAGGGTAGCCTGTACGGGAGTGCCGGCCAGGACTTGCTGTGGCAGGTCGATGGCCATGCCCGGCAGGTCGAGGATTTCGATTTGTGCGCGGCTCACGATGTCGTCCACGGTCAGGGTGACGGTCTTCAGTCCGGATGTGCTCCATTTGATGGTGTTCCCGTCTATCACGCCTCCGTCGGTGTCGATTTGCGGACTGCCCAAGATGGTAGTCTCGAACGGGATGGGCCAGCTTACGCGTCCTTTGCCCGGCAGGCTCAGGAGCGATACGGCCTGCGCCGTGTACTCGTAGACGGGCGAGAAGTCCGAGTGGGCATTCCATGCGTCCACCGCCTGCACTTGTATTTCATACGTCTGTCCGGCTTCCAGGGCCGTGGTGGGGATGGTGAAGCGCGTGGCCGTGCGGTAATGCACATAGCCCGGTTCGCCCGTCTGTGCCTTGTTGTCGGTCAGGTTCAGGGGTGAGATGACGTAAGCCCCTTCGCCCGATGCGCCTTTCTTCTTTACGCTCAGGTTGTAACGCAGGCTGTGCGAGGGTGTTTCCTTGTCCGTCGCCCCGTCCCAATATATCGTCAGGCCGTCCGTCGTTTGGCTGGCGTAGACGTTTTGCGGCACGGTGGGCGCGGTGTTCTTGAACGAAGAACGGATGCGGAGGTTGGCATCGTAGTCGGGCGTGCCATCGCCGTCTACGTCGAGATAAGAACCGGAAGGCGTTGACGAACCGATGTTGCCGGGGATGAGTTCGAGTGACAAACCGGATACGATATTCTCCATGTAGGTCAGTGTCCCGTCTTTGTCTTGGAAAATGAGGCTGTCAGGGTTGGTGGCCGACACATATTCGGGCAGGCCGTCGTGGTTCAGATCCACGGTCGGTTCCCCCGGCAGGGGAGTGCGTTCCGTAAAATCGAGTTCCGCATCGCAGAGGTTGGCATAAAACATCTTTTCCTTAGAATCCTTATAAATCAGGTCGGGTCGTCCGTCGCCGTTCACGTCAGCGATGCCGACAAGAGTGAGCGAACTGCTTTGTGTGGGTAGCTCGTGTGCCTCAAACTTCCAATCGCCTTGGTTCAGGTAGAGTCGTTGACGATAGATGGGGGTACCCCGGTCCCAACGGTATGCAGCCACGATGTCCAAATAACCGTCGCGGTTGAAGTCAGCCACGGCGACAGGCTCGATGTATTCCTCACCGCTGTATAGCTTTTTCTCTTCCCACACGCCGTTTGCGGTATTTTTGTACATCAGGGTGTTCTCTATGAAGTCCACGCGTCCGTCGTTGTCCATGTCACCGATGGGTGTAAGGTAATTATATTGTCCTATCTGGCTGTTGGACGTGTTGAGGCAAATCTCCCCTTCGTAGGCATGGAAGTCCATGTCGCCGTCATTCAGCAAGAATCTTTTTTGTTGGTCGCTTACTTTCAGGTAGTTGCTGTAGATATCGGGCCGTCCGTCCCGGTTGAAGTCGACCACATAGCCGCCGTGGCTGATGTTCAAGTCGGTGTTGAACGACTTCATCAGTTCCTTGAACGTACCTTGCGTGTTGGTGTAGAACCTTTCAGAGAATCCTTCCGCCCATCCGTCCTGGTTGAGGTCGAACACATTGCCGCTGTAGCCGTCTTCGTTGGTTTCCGTGCGGAACGGGACTACCTGTACGCCCTGCGTAAACGTGTGCCCGTCGAGCGAGAGGGTAACGGTTTTCTGTCCGAAACTCTCGAACGAGATGTCGGCCGACCCATCTGCGTTTTGGCTGACGATGCGTCCGTCGGGTTGCAGGTTGTATTGGTAGTTCGCGCCTTCACGGGCGTAAATTGGTGCGATATGCAAGGTGTCCGCTGTGCTCAACTCGTTGACCGAAGCCGTGAAGGCCGGGCTGACCAGATGGTTTTCAAACGAGGTCTCTTTGCTCCACGCGCTGCCGATGCCGTCCGGACTGATGGCCTGTACGGCAATATGGTAAGTGCCTTCCGGCCACGTCCCGGCATTAAGCATCAGGTAGGTGGCGGAGCCTGCATTACCATTGGCGAACGTGCGGCGGCTTCCGTCGGCATTGGATTGCGCCTGCACGATGTCGCCACGTCCCGGGGCTGTGCCTACTCGGACTTCATACGTGAGTCCCGGTTCTTGCGAAGGTGCTTTCCATTCCACCCGAATCAGTCCGGTGGTCGCGTCCACGGCACAGGTCGGGGCTTCCGGGGCGGCCACTGTGGCAGGTTGAGCGTTTTCCAGAGTGTAGAGATAATGTTCCATATTGTTGGGGGTGATGAGGAAATCGGGTTTTCCATCGCCATTCAAGTCGGTTATGAAAGGATTTTCTTTGTTGGACAACATGTAACCTTCGGGGAGAAGCATGGTCCCGTTCAGGTTGAAGTTCGCGTCCCATTGGAACAAATAGAAGTCATATTGTAAGTAGCCTTGGGTGTTCGTGACTTCTTTCACAGCCGTCAGCCCCGGTTTTCCGTCAAGATATGCGACCTCGTGAAAGGTGTATTCGCCTTCCATGCCCTGCTCCGACTTCTTGAACGTGCCGTCGCCTTGGTTGCGCAGGAAGATGATGAAGGCGTAGGTGGTTTGTTTGGTTTTGTCTATGGTGAGTAGAAGGTCTTGATGGCCGTCACCGTCCAGGTCGCAAACCTGCACATCCGTGAGGTTGGAGTTGTTGGTGAGTCGTTCCGTCTCATACCCTGACGGTGTACTGCGCATCAGGTTCACGTCGCCCGTGTTTGCATCGAAGAGCACGTAATCCGTCAGGCCATCGCTGTTCACCTCGCAGGCAGTGACCGACGTGCCCATGGAAGCTGTGTAGTAACGTCCGTCCGGCAGTGAGATGAAGCCCGCGCCGTTGGGTGAGAAGAGGTCGGGGTAGCCGTCGGCGTTCAAATCCAAGGCTTGCATGCGGTCGCTTTCCTGGGCGTAAGACGTGCCGCGTTCGGGAATCCATGCCCCACTGAATATGGTGTTGTCCACGCGGAACATGCCGCTTCCTCCGCTACTGTAGTCCATGCCTTCCAACTCGTCGGCATCCGTGACGATAGGGAGAGGCTTTTCTTGGAATCCGTCCGCTGTCTGCAACAGGATATACGGGGCGTAGAGGGTTGGCCAACTTTGTATCCGTTTAAAGAATACCAAGTCCATGCGTCCGTCCCGGTTGAGGTCTGCTTGGGTGAGTTGGCTGCCTAAGGAGGGGCAGCTTGTGGCTTTGTAGCTTCCGTCGGGTTGGCTCAGGTACATCTTCGTGTCGTTTCCGTCGGAAGCGATGAAGTCCGGTTTGCCGTCCCCGTTCAGTTCGAGGAGATGGTCGATGGTAAGCACGTCGTCTGCCACGCGCTCTACCACCGTGCCGTCCAAGGCAAACCATGCAGTGAAGCGTTCCTTGTTGTTTTCTGTGCCGAGATATTCCATCTTTCCGTCCCCGTTCACATCATAATACATGCTCTTCAGGGTAGGCGGGGTTCTATCCAGAGGCGTAAGTTCTTGTCCCGCGATGGGGCGTATGCCTGTAAATGCCAGGCATGTGGCAAGGGTGAATAAAGTAGTCGTTCTCATAATGGTTGGTTTTTATGTTTTATCGAACTGTTCCTTTCAGATGTGCGTTTTTCTGCTGTTTTCGCAGTGGTTCAAAATTAAGGGATAAAAACATGTAGTTCAATACGTAAACAGTATTTTGTACGGAATGAATCCAGTTTTTTACGCATTGAACAAAAAAATCCGGGCAAGCAGGTGGCTTGTCCGGATAAGGCAGGAGGGAAAAGGAAATGAAGCTCCCCTTCCTTAGTAGTTGAATTCGCCGAATTCACTCTTGATGGTCAGTGAACGCGGCCCTTCTTCGATGTGTCCGACGATTTGCGCGTCGATGTTGAAACTCTTGGCTATGGCGATGACTTGTCCGGCATGTTCGGGAGCTAGGTAGACTTCGAGGCGATGCCCCATGTTGAACACCTTGTACATTTCACTCCAGTCCGTACCGCTTTCCTTGGCAATCGCCTTGAACAAGGGAGGTACGGGGAACATGTTGTCTTTGACCACCCTGCAATTCTCACCTACGAAGTGGAGCACCTTGGTCTGCGCACCGCCTGTGCAGTGTACCATGCCGTGGATGTCCGCACGCATCTCGTCTAGCATCTTCTTCACCACCGGAGCGTATGTACGGGTGGGGGACAGGACGAGCTTGCCAGCATTGACTGGGGCACCCTCCACCGGGTCGGTCAGCCGGTAACTGCCGCTGTAGACCAACTCTTCCGGAACGGACTTGTCGTAGGTTTCGGGATATTTTTCGGCCAAATACTTGGCAAACACGTCGTGGCGTGCACTGGTCAGCCCGTTGCTGCCCATGCCGCCGTTGTATTCCTTCTCGTAGGTGGCCTGTCCGCAACTGCTCAGTCCCACGATGACATCTCCCGGACGGATATTGGCGTTGTCGATGACGTCGCTACGTTTCATGCGGCATGTCACGGTGGAATCCACGATGATGGTGCGCACCAAGTCGCCCACGTCGGCTGTCTCGCCGCCTGTGGCATAGATGCCGATACCCATCTTGCGCATCTCGGACAGCAGTTCGTCCGTACCGTTGATGATGGCACTGATGACTTCGCCCGGGATGAGCATTTTGTTACGTCCGATAGTGGACGACACCAAGATGTTGTCTACGGCACCCACACAAAGCAAATCGTCCGTGTTCATGATGAGCGCGTCTTGCGCAATGCCTTTCCATACGGACAAGTCGCCCGTTTCTTTCCAGTACGCGTAGGCCAACGAAGATTTCGTGCCGGCTCCGTCGGCGTGCATGATGTTGCAGTATTCCGGGTCACCGCCCAGAATGTCGGGGATAATCTTGCAGAATGCCTGCGGGAAGATACCCTTATCGATGTTCTTGATGGCGTTGTGTACGTCCTCTTTGGCTGCCGACACGCCGCGCATCATGTAACGTTGGTTACTCATATCACTATATGTTTTTGAATGATTGTCTGTCATTAAAACTCTACTTTCGGGGCTTCCGATGCACCGGAGGATGCCTCGAACTTTTCCTTTTTGCTGAATCCGAACATTCCGGCAAATAAGTTGTTGGGGAATTTACGTATCAGGACGTTGTAGTCTTGTACGGCTTCGTTGTAACGTTTACGGGCTTCGGTGATGCGGTTTTCCGTTCCTTCCAATTGGGCTTGCAGTTCCGAGAAATTCTCGTTGGCACGGAGTTGCGGATAGTTTTCTGTTACGGCCAACAGTTTTCCGAGGGCGGAGCTCACGGCACCTTGGGCTTTCTGATATTCGGCCAACTTTTCTGCGGTCAGGTTCGCCGGGTCCACGGTGATTTGCGTAGCTTTGCTACGGGCGGCTACTACGGCTTCCAACGTGCTGCTTTCGTGCGTGGCATAGCCTTTTACGGTACTCACCAGGTTCGGAATCAGGTCAGCCCGGCGTTGGTATTGCGTTTCCACGTTACTCCATGCCGTAGACACAGCTTCGTCTTTCTCTACCATCTTGTTGTATGAACAGCTGTTCAAAAGAACCATGCACACCATGGCTATGGCGGCGGTCATCCATTTCTTTGTTTTCATTGTTTTCCTTATATATAAATAGGTGTTTGATTCGAAATCTGTGTGTCGGTCAGAACTTTCCACCGGCTCCTCCGCCTCCGAAACTGCCTCCCCCGAAGCTTCCGCCGCTGAAACCACCTCCGAAACCTCCGCCTCCGAATCCGCGATGGAAAGGTCCTGCCACGGGAGGGAAACCTCCAAAGCCGGTGCCGTTGTCGAACGGTTCGTCATGGGAACGGGATACGGTATGCCCGCATTTCGGGCAGCGGTAATAGACCGTGTGATGTTCTATGCCTTGGAACCGGTCAACCCGGACTTGGGAATTCGTGCGGTGCATGGGGCTATGTCCGCATCGGGGACATGTGTTCCGTTTGCGGTTGGAATAAATGGAAATCAGGAACCCGCCCGTGACAATGGCCAAGGCGAGCCACATCAAGCCATATCCCTTTGTACCGGTCGGTTGCCCCGAATCGTCGTGGAGCAGACTGTCATCCCCGTGGATTACACGGCAGACGGCAGACACTGTTTGCAGCATGGCGGTATCCCAGTCTCCTGTTTTCAGGTAAGGCACCATTCGCCGATTTTCTATCCGGCGGCAGATGGCATCAGGCAGCGTGCCCTCCAACCCTTCGCCGGTCAATATCTGGTAACAGCGGTCTTGCGTGGAAAGCAAGATGATGAGACCCGTGTTTTGCCGGTTGCCCACCCCGAGTTTGTTACCCAGTGTAATGGCGAAATCATAGCATTCCCCTCCTTCGATACGCTCCACTACGGCTACCACGGACTGTACGCCCTTCTCCGTTTCCAACCGATATAGCAGGCTGTCCATTTGTTGTACGGCCTGTGCGGAAAGGATTCCATCGGGATTGACCACGTGCTTGGTCTTGTCCTGCAAATAAACCATAGGCAGGTTGTCCACCGTATACGTGCCGGCATACAGGAGTTGTGCGCTCCGGCATACAAGGAATAAGAGGAACAGGCAAAAAGCTTTCTTCATGACACACTTTGTTTACTGGTTTGGCAAGTTATTCATATCTTTTGGAATATTATATCGTTCGACGAAACTTTTGACGATTTCTGTATATTCTTTAGCATATTTTAGATAAGAATCGGCATGTGTCGCGCCTTCCACGTGCCATAGCTCTTTGATGCCCTTCTTGGCGGCATACAGGCTGTCACCCATCCAAGTCGGTACGAACGTGTCTTCCGTACCGTGAATGAACAACATGGGAAGCCGGCATTTTTTTACTTGTTCCAGTGGCGAGGCTTCCCGGAAATCCCATCCGTAACGCAGGCGTGTAGCCCAACTGGCCAGATGGAGCAAGGGAAAAGCGGGCAGGCCGAACTGGTTTTTCAGTTCTCCTGCGTATTCATCCCACACGCTGGTATAACCGCAGTCTTCCACAAAGCAGTTCACGAAAGGCGGTTGGGGTTCGCCGCTCACGCATAGGGTCGTAGCCGCTCCCATGGAGATGCCGTGTACCACCATGCGGGTCTGGGAACCTTCCGGGGCAAACAGTTCGTTGGCCACTTCCATCCAGCGTAACACATCAAGGCGGTCTTTCCATCCCATTTGGATGTGGTCGCCTTCGCTCTGTCCGGCAAAGCGGAGGTCGGGGAGCAATACGTTGTAATGCAGGTCGTGATTGTATAAGTAAGCGATGTGCAGCATACGCACGGCATTGTCGGTATAACCGTGCACGGCTACGGCTGTATGAGCCGTCAGGGTGTCTGCATAAAGGTAAAGGGCGTGCAGCCTTACTCCGTCTTCGGCAAGGATAAACGTATCCCGCAAGGCGTTTTCCCGTTGCAGGCTGTCTACCCAGTGCGAAAGGAAAGGGTAGTGCTCATACATGAAAGCGTATGACATTTCGAGATTCTTTCCCCGTTCGTTGCCACCGGCCTCCAACGCGTACCATTGCAGGTATAGCGTGCTCCCCGTCAGTGTGAGTACTAATAAGGTGAGCACGGTCCAGAAGATCCGTTTGAACTTGTTCTTTTCCTTGTGCATGTCGTCAGTCTTCGCTGTGCCAGAATTCCCATCCGGCGTATGCTTGGAGAATCAGCATCTCCAAACCGTTTTTGGTGATGGCACCTTGTTCCCGTCCTTTTCTGAGAAAGAGGGTCTCTTCCGGATTGTAAACCAAATCGTACAGTAGGTGGTTGCGTCCGACGGCTGCATAAGGGAGTGCCGGGCACTCTTCCGTATGAGGATACATCCCCACCGGGGTACAGTTTACAATCACTTTGTATTCGTCCATGATTTCCGGTGTGAGTTGCGGGTATGTCAACGAATCCTCTTTCGGGTTACGGCTGACAAAGCGGGTTTCGATGCCCAAGCGGTGAAGTCCGTAGCGTACAGCTTTAGAAGCCCCTCCTGTACCTAATATCAAGGCTTTCCGGTGTATCGGTTCCAATAACGGTTCTATCGAGCGGGTGAATCCGATGACATCCGAGTTGAAACCTTTCAGATGCGTTTTCCCTTTCCGCATCCCGATTCGTACGACGTTGACAGCCCCGATATGGCGGGCTTCCTCGCTCAACTCGTCCATGTAAGGAATGATTTTTTCTTTGTAGGGGATGGTCACGTTGAGTCCGCACAGATTTGCGTTTTCTGTGATGATTTCCGGAAAGCGTTCGATAGAGGGAATCTCAAAATTGACATATTCGGCATCAATCCCTTCGTTCTTGAACTTTTCATTGAAAAAGTCACGCGAGAACGAATGTCCTAAAGGATAGCCGACTAAACCGTATTTATCCATGATGTGAATGCTTATTTGGTGGCAAGATACATCGTGCTGATGCCGAAAGTGAAACGTTTGAAACGCACGTCGCCGAAACCGGCTTTCCGAAGTATGCCCTGCATGACCTCTCCTTGAGGGAAAGCGGCCATCGTGGCCGGCAGGTAAGAGTAGGCACTATGGTCCTTGGAAACCAACCGGCCAATCAGCGGCATGACGATTTTGGCGTAAACAGAGAAAAGTTGTTTCATGGGGAAACGGTGGGGAGAACTCAGTTCAATGATTAACAGATGTCCGCCTGGTTTCAATACCCTGCACATTTCCCGTAGTCCCTGGTCCAGATGTTCGAAGTTGCGTACGCCATAGGCCACGGTCACGGCATCGAACGTGTCGTCGGCAAAAGACAACGCTTCACAGTCCTCATGTTGAAAGCGGATGATTCCGTCCAAATGCAACGCTTCCACTTTTTGCCGTCCTATTTGCATCATGCCCTCGGAAATGTCTACTCCCGTGATGGATTGCGGAAAAAGCCTCCGGGCAGACAAAATGGCAAAATCGCCTGTCCCCGTAGCAACATCTAAGATTCGGCGGGGGTGAAAGGGCGACAAAGAGTCGACGGCTGTGCGCCGCCAACTCTTGTCGATGCCCCATGAAAGGAAATGGTTCAACCGATCGTAAGAATGGGCGATGCGGTCGAACATGCGCTCCACTTGTTCACGCTTATGGCCTTCGTCCTTGTAGGGCTTTATCTTTTCTTGTTCGTACACCTGTCGTGCCTTATTTCTGGTTCAAATATTCGGTGACGTTCTTTTCGATGCGTGCGGCCAAATCGTCATGGTCGTCGGCCTTGTTGAACTTCTGTCCCACGATATGCTCGTACAGCTCGATATAGCGGTCTGACACGCTGTTTACGTATTCGTCCGTCATTTCCGGCACTTGCTGGTCTTCCTTGCCCATGAAGTTGTGGTCGATGAGCCATTGGCGTACGAATTCCTTGGAAAGTTGCTTCTGGGGTTCGCCTTTTTCAAACTTTTCCTGGTATCCGTCTGCGTAAAAGTAACGGCTAGAGTCGGGCGTATGGATTTCGTCGATGAGATAGACTTTGCCGTCTTTCTTGCCGAACTCATACTTGGTATCCACCAATATCAGTCCCTTTTCCGCAGCCATTTCCGTGCCGCGGGCGAATAGGGCGTAGGTATATTTCTCCATAAGTTCGTAGTCTTCCTTGCTCACGAGCCCTTGGGCGATGATTTCTTCCTTAGATATGTTTTCATCGTGCCCGGCATCGGCTTTCGTGGTAGGAGTGATGATCGGGGTGGGGAACTTCTGGTTTTCTTTCATGCCTTCGGGCAACTTCACGCCGCAGAGTTCACGGCAACCATTCTGGTATTCGCGCCATGCCGAGCCGGTCAAATACCCGCGGATAATCATTTCCACGCGGAAGCCTTCGCATTTCAGTCCCACGGTCACCATCGGGTCCGGAGTGGCCAGTTTCCAGTTGGGTACGATGTCGCTTGTGGCATCAAGGAAAGTAGCTGCAATCTGGTTCAGCACTTGGCCTTTGAAAGGGATTCCTTTGGGCAGAATCACGTCGAATGCCGAAATACGGTCGGTGGCTACCATGACCATCAGTTCGTCGTTGATGTTGTACACGTCGCGTACTTTTCCGTGATATACGCTTTGCTGTCCCGGAAAGTTAAAATCAGTGTGAGTTAAAGCTTTCATATCTGTTTTTCTTTTTGAAGTTGAAGTTCTGTTTGTGCTTAGTTGTCGCCCCAACCCGTCAAATCTGTGATGACGAATGATTCTTCGGATTGTGGTTTTTCGGTACTGCGCTTATGTGCGGAGACCTTCCTGTCATGCTTTTCGTAAGCTTCCACGATGCGGGTCACTAATTTGTGGCGCACGATGTCTTTTTTGTCCATTTCTATAAAAGCGATACCCTCCACGCCTTTCAGTATGGACGTGGCTTCGGCCAATCCTGAACGTTGGGATGGTGGAAGGTCTATTTGCGTCATGTCTCCGGTAACAATCATTTTGGTGTTCATTCCCATACGCGTCAGGAACATCTTGATTTGTGCCGTAGTCGTGTTCTGTGCTTCGTCCAATATGACCACCGCGTCATTGAGGGTGCGGCCGCGCATGAAAGCCAAGGGAGCGATCTGAATGACGTTTTGTTCCATCATTTCCTGTAACTTCATGGTAGGAATCATGTCCTGCAAGGCATCATAAAGCGGTTGCAGGTAAGGGTCTATCTTGTCTTTCATGTCACCCGGCAGGAAACCCAGTTTTTCACCGGCTTCCACAGCGGGACGGCTCAAGATGATTTTGCGTATTTCTTTGTTCTTTAAAGCCCTTACCGCTAATGCGATGCTGGTGTAGGTCTTGCCCGAACCGGCAGGTCCGATGGCAAAAATCATATCGTTGTTTTCGTATGCTTTGACCAATTTTTGCTGGTTCTCGCTACGGGCGGTGATAGGTTTGCCGTTGACGCTGTATACAATGACGCCTTCTGCACTTTCTTTCGGGGTCTTTTTGCCTTTGATGATGGCCAATATGTCTTCCTCTTTCAGGCTGTTGTATTTTACACAGTGCTGTTCGATGGCCATGATGTTTTCTTCAAAAGCACACATTTCCTCTTCGTCGCCCATTACTTTGATGATATTGCCGCGGGCCACGATGCGCAATTTGGGATAGAGCGCCTTGATCATTTGTATGTTGGTGTTGTTTACCCCGTAGAAAATAACGGGATCCACGTCTTCCAATACGATATGCTTTTCTATCATTCGCTTAATTTTGCCGCAAATTTAAGCATTAAGTTTTGAATTCGCCACGTTTTCCGTATCTTTGTGCTGCAAAATAAAGAAAACGTTGAGAAAACTCAAGAGAGAAATATTTTGGGGAATGGCGGGGGTGACCGTCTGTGTGTTGGGCGTGGTGCGCTGTGTCAATCCGGCGGTGGTGGGTGAAACGGTTGGTGTTTCATCTGTTCCGCTTGATTCTTCAGTGCAGGCCGTCGTTCCTGATTCGAAAAAGGAGTCTATTGAGGTTGTCAGGAAAACGGGGTTGCATACACCTTATTCCATACCGGTTTTCAAAGAAGCGGACGGTCGGCCATTGAAGAGTAAGATCTATAGTGTACCAGGGTTTGGACGTACGTTTCCCGACTTGCAGGATGTACATATCGTGGCGGCCCGGAAATGGGGCGTTTCTCCGGTGGAGGATCGGGAAGAAGCGGAGATGAGGAAAGATGAACTGGTCTATGTGGGCAGCAATCCTTATTACACGATGGACAAGCAGATGTCTTATTCCATCCCTTATCTGGTGCCTCGGGCCAGTGACCTTCTGCAAAAAATCAGCCGGAACTTTCTGGATTCTTTAGCTATCAAAGACATTCCGCTACATACGTTAATTGTAACTTCCGTCTTGCGTACGGAGAACGATGTGCGGAGGTTGCGACGTTTTAATTGCAATGCCTCCGAAGAGAGTTGCCATCGTTTCGGAACGACGTTTGACATTTGTTATAATCGCTATAATACGGTGAGTCATCCCGACAGGCCGGAACGGCGTCCGGTAAGAAACGATTCGCTGAAGTGGGTCTTGTCGGAGGTGTTGCGTGATTTGCGTGAACAAGAGTTATGTTATGTAAAATATGAAGTAAAACAGGGCTGTTTTCATATTACGGTGAGATAATGCGTTAAACCTTTTTCGTTTGGATGTGTCTTTATAAATAGGAAGAATATTTGTCTATTATATATAAGGTGCAATGAAAAAGATAGTTCTATGGGGAATGTGTGCGGCCTGTCTGGTTGGTTCGGGGACGGCAATGGCACAGGGCGGGAAAGACCGCAAGGGTGACATGCGATGGGAGCAGATGATGGAAAAACGTGCGGAAAGATTAGCTGATGAACTGGATTTGAACGGAGATGCACGTTCGGAGTTTCTGGTTACTTATAAAAATTATCAGCAGGATTTGATGTCCCATCGCAAGACACCCCTATTTCCGGCAGGCTTGGGAGGGAAAAAAGAATCCGAGTTGACGGAGGAGGAAGCGGCAGAGCGCATAAAAACGGAGTTTGACCGCAAGGCGCAGCAAATCGTAAATGCGTACAACACGCTTGAAGTGGATAAAAAGTACTATGAAGTCTTTTCTAAAACCATGTCTGCCAAACAGTTGATGAAAATCTTTGTTCCCGTGAGAAAAATGAATGTTCGTAATGGGGGTAGGCAAGGCATAGGAAGGGGTGGAGTTCGTCCGCCCGGAAACTTAAATGGTTTTCCTCAAAATGATTTTGATAGGGATGTCGACTGGTAATACCAGTTAGGTAGGGTTGATTTTAAGGTAAAAGGGGAGGGAGATTTGCTGTTGCAAATCTCCCTTTTTCGTGTTTGGGTTCCTCTGTAAACTCCCGTATATTTTCTCAAAAAAGGTTTCATGTTTCAGAATTCTCTATAACGGTTTGATGAATAGTGCTTTATGAGCTGAATTATGGAATCCCCATCTTTCAGCCTTCCTTCAGTTGACTGGCTGCTACCGTTGTGCGCCAAACGGAAAATCAATCTCAGGCGAGTGATTTTTCAATCTCAGCCGAATGATTTTCGGATGTGCGCCAAACGGAAAGCAGCATTCAGCCCGTCTTGCGCCTGACATGGGCTGAAAGATGAAGGATTGGAAGTTCAGGATGTATCCGTCTTGCTTTGAAAGGGTTACGTGGTATCCTGAAAGATGAAGTCCATTTCCGGGAAAAGGCATGGAGGAATGAAGGCATGGGGGTGAACGTAAACGTGCACAAACCTGCGGAACCGTGCGGAAATGTGCACAAACGTGCACCCTTCGCCGTGCGGCCCCCTAACTTTGCCGTAAAAACGAAGCACATGGAACTGAAACAGATCGTAAAGAGGGCGGTACGCCGGTGGGTGGAGAAAATCGCGAGTAAGCGGGCGCAGAGGCAAGCTCGCTTGGCTTTGCCGAGTGGGAGCGATTTATTAAAAAGGAAGGCGGAAGCATACGGCACGAAAGACCGCACGTCTGCCACCCTTGAGCGTCGGTTGGCCGCTTTCGCGGAGGCGCGTTACGACCTGCGCCACAACCTGCTGACGGGGCAGGCGGAGTTCCGCCCCAAGGGACAGGATGCGGCCTCCTTCCTCCCCCTCACGGCACGCGACCTCAACTCCCTCTGCCTCTCCGCCCACGAGGCAGGCATCCCGTGCTGGGACCGCGACGTGTCGCGTTTCGTGGCCTCCGACCGCCTGCCCGACCACCATCCCTTCCGTGATTATTTCGACCGCCTGCCGCCGTGGGACGGCAAGGAGCGCCTCGACGCGTTGGCCCGGCGCGTGTCGGACAGTGCGCCGTGGGTGCGCGGGTTCCGCCGGTGGATGTTGGCCGTGGCCGCGCAGTGGATGGGGATGGGCGACGGCCATGCCAACAGTGTGGCCCCGGTATTGGTGAGCGGTCGGCAAGGACTGGGAAAATCCACGTTCTGCCGCAACCTCCTGCCACCCGAACTGTCCGCCTATTACACCGACAGCGCTGACGTGGCGAACACCGCCCGTATGGAACAGCTCTTGGTGGAAATGGGGCTCATCAACCTGGACGAGTTCGACCGCATCCCCGTCCGCCGCCATCCGGCCTTGAAGAACGTGATGCAGCTCACCGCCCTGCACGTGCGCAAGGCTTACCGGCGCGACACGCTCCGCCTGCCGCGCATCGCCTCCTTCATGGCCACGTCCAACAGCCACGAACTGCTTTCCGACCCTTCTGGCAGCCGCCGCTTCCTCTGCGTGGAGGTGGAGCGCCCCATCGACAGCACGGGCATCGACCATGCCCAAATCTATGCCCAACTGAAGGGCATGCTCCTCGGCGGCGGGCGTTACTGGTTCACGGCGGAAGAAGAGGCGGAAATCCAACGTGCCAACGTGGCTTTCTACCGCACTTGCCCTGCGGAAGAAGCATTCGCCCGCCACTTCCGTGCCGCCCGTCCGGGTGAAGAGGCCCTGTCCGTTTCCCTCCCCGAGCTCATCGCCCTGTTGCGCAAGCGTCATCCGGGCACGCTCACGGGCATCGGGATGCAGGAGTTCAGCCGCGCCCTCGTGGCCGCAGGCGTGGAACGGCGGCATACGGAAAAGGGTAACCGTTACAGGATTGTACCATTGGAGGCTTCTTCTTAAAATTAGTGCCTTTTCAAAGAATGGGTTTCGCTTTATCGGGCTTTCTTGCTCCATGATACGTCATTCATGTTACATTCTACGCTTTTTCTTGTTCTTTTATCCTCCTTTTCACTCTTTTTAGCGAAAGGAATCGCTTGTTATGGAATATATTGCCTATATTTGTTTATACTTATTTATTAACTTATTAAAAACATAAGCGTATGACTAGTTTTACTTCATTAAAAAATTGGATGTTGTTGGCTTTGTTGTTTGTGGCAGGACAAGCAGCCGCCCAACAAGTGATTTTGAGTGAGGATTTCAGTAAGTGTACATCGAAAGATCCTGATAATCCGGGAACCAAGATGGATGATGGAATGGATCCTTATACACTCACTACGGGTTGGAGTTGTGTAAACGGCTATGCCGGTGAGGGGAATGCTAAATTCGGTGCGAGTAAAAAAGGGGGGATCCTTGTTACACCGTCTATTGATTTGTCTGATGCCTCGGCTACATATACATTGAAGTTCAAGGCATGTGCATGGAGTAAAGATGCTACAAGCCTGATGGTACAGGTAGATGAACAAGAGGCAGTAGAAATTACAGGTTTGACGAATGATCCGGCTCCTTATGCAGCCAATATGAAAGACTTTTCTTTGGAGATAAAAGGAACTGCTGCTTCAAAAATTACATTTTCGTCTTCGGTAGAATCGAAGGGACGTTTTTTCTTGGATAATATTGAAGTGACAAAACTTGAGGCAGGCGAGATACCGGATGCATCTGTGTCAGCTCCCAGTGCTGTGGCTTTTGGTGCTATTGGAGTGGGAACTGAATTGACCCAAAAAGTAGCTATTTCAGGTTCTGATTTGACTGGTGATTTAACTGTTGTTGTGGAAGGGAAAGCTTTTTCTTGTGCTACGACAACTATCCCTAAAGATGATGCGGTTAATGCAGAGTTGGAAGTTCTTTTTGCACCGACGTCTTCTGGTGATTATATGGGTACTTTGACAATTTCCGGTGGAGGGTTGAAGGAGCCTGTGGTGGTGTCTATGACAGGAATGGCTGTCCAATTGTCTGGGGAAGGTACAAAGGAGGTTCCTTATACGGTTTCTGATGTGCTCATATTGGAGAATCCCAACAGAGAAGCTTGGGTAAAAGGTTATATTGTAGGTTACGTGAATGGGCAGAGTATAAATGAAGAATCTGCTATTTTTGGTGCAGAAGGTGAGAGTGTGTCGGTAAGCAATATGTTGATTGCTAGCGATGTTAATCAGAAAGACTATACTCAATGTGTGGTAGTGCAATTACCGCAAGGTGATGTTCGTACAGCACTGAATCTGAAAGATAATCCAGAAAATTTGGGGAAACAAGTTAATCTGTTGGGTAACTTGGAAGCTTATTTCGGAGTTTGTGGCGTCAAAGAAGTGTCTGATTATGTATTAGAGGATGGTGAAACTCCAGAACCTGTACCTACAATAACATTTGCTAAGGTAAATGAGATTGTCAGTGGCCAACGTTATGCTATGTTGGTAACACAGGATGAAAATAGTAAGGTTGCACAGAACATAGTGGAATCAAAAGAGTATGGGTATTTGGATGTGTCTGATGTAACGATGTCAAATGGTGAATTTAGCACAGAAGAAACCAATGCATTTACGATTACGGCAGTGGATGGCGGTTATACTATTCAGGATTCATACGGTCGGTATTTGTATATGAAAGGAACTTTCAATAGTTTCAATGTAAGCAAAGAGATGCCAGAAAGTGGTTATGTATGGACCATCAGTATTGCAGATGATGGTTTGGCTACTATTACAAATGCAGAAATGAATAAATGGATTCAGTATTCAGCCCAATATACAAGCTTTGGAGCGTATTCGGATGCACAGGGGATATTACCGGAACTTTATATTGAGAAAGACGGTTCATCTGTAGGCGGTATTGAGGTTGAGAATAATTCTCCGGTTGAAGTTTACACATTAGGTGGCGTGAAGGTAGGAGATAGTTTGAATGGATTGCAGAAGGGCATTTATATTGTGAAGCAAGGTCAGCAAGTGAAGAAAGTGGTTAGATAAGCCATTTGGGCTTTAGATGATAATAGTTGGCCGCCTCTTGATGGGGCGGCCAATATTTTTTTTGCGTGGTTTGTGCTTGTGTTAAAAACATGTTTTACAGCATGTTTCTTGCATGTTTCGGTTTGATTTTGTATCTTTACATGTCATTTTCGCCAAAAAAAGTTGGCGTAAAATTTGGTGGTTACTGAAAAAGTGTCTACCTTTGCACTCGCAATCGGGAAGCAACGCCGCTAACAAGGCAAAACGGAACGAGAGCGACAAGTAAACAAGAGTTCATTGAAAGTCTTACATAAAGGAAGAAGTAGTACAAGAGCTTGGCATCTGTTTTTTCTTTGAGAGGCAGGATGTCAAGGGTAAAAAAGAAACCAACCGTCAGTTCAGTTTTCATAAACTGAATGATAAAAAAGACAGGTAAGCGACAAAGTAACGTCCGGAAGAGCACAGATACAAACATTCCTGTTTCAAGCAGGAGTAAGATGATATTCTACAATGGAGAGTTTGATCCTGGCTCAGGATGAACGCTAGCTACAGGCTTAACACATGCAAGTCGAGGGGCAGCATGAGCTCAGTTATTCTGGGTTTGATGGCGACCGGCGCACGGGTGAGTAACGCGTATCCAACCTGCCCTTTACCCGGGGATAGCCTTCTGAAAGGAAGTTTAATACCCGATGATTTCGTTTAGTCGCATGACTTGATGAATAAAGATTAATTGGTAAAGGATGGGGATGCGTCCCATTAGCTTGTTGGCGGGGTAACGGCCCACCAAGGCGACGATGGGTAGGGGTTCTGAGAGGAAGGTCCCCCACATTGGAACTGAGACACGGTCCAAACTCCTACGGGAGGCAGCAGTGAGGAATATTGGTCAATGGGCGCGAGCCTGAACCAGCCAAGTAGCGTGGAGGACGACGGCCCTACGGGTTGTAAACTCCTTTTATAAGGGGATAAAGTTGGCCATGTATGGCCATTTGCAGGTACCTTATGAATAAGCATCGGCTAATTCCGTGCCAGCAGCCGCGGTAATACGGAAGATGCGAGCGTTATCCGGATTTATTGGGTTTAAAGGGAGCGTAGGCGGGCAGTCAAGTCAGCGGTCAAATGGCGCGGCTCAACCGCGTTCCGCCGTTGAAACTGGCAGCCTTGAGTATGCACAGGGTACATGGAATTCGTGGTGTAGCGGTGAAATGCTTAGATATCACGAGGAACTCCGATCGCGCAGGCATTGTACCGGGGCATTACTGACGCTGAGGCTCGAAGGTGCGGGTATCAAACAGGATTAGATACCCTGGTAGTCCGCACAGTAAACGATGAATGCCCGCTGTCGGCGACATAGTGTCGGCGGCCAAGCGAAAGCGTTAAGCATTCCACCTGGGGAGTACGCCGGCAACGGTGAAACTCAAAGGAATTGACGGGGGCCCGCACAAGCGGAGGAACATGTGGTTTAATTCGATGATACGCGAGGAACCTTACCCGGGCTTGAATCGCAGGTGCATGGGCCGGAGACGGCCCTTTCCTTCGGGACTCCTGCGAAGGTGCTGCATGGTTGTCGTCAGCTCGTGCCGTGAGGTGTCGGCTTAAGTGCCATAACGAGCGCAACCCCCCTCCCCAGTTGCCACCGGGTAATGCCGGGCACTTTGGGGACACTGCCACCGCAAGGTGCGAGGAAGGTGGGGATGACGTCAAATCAGCACGGCCCTTACGTCCGGGGCGACACACGTGTTACAATGGGGGGTACAGAGGGCCGCTGCCCGGTGACGGTTGGCCAATCCCTAAAACCCCTCTCAGTTCGGACTGGAGTCTGCAACCCGACTCCACGAAGCTGGATTCGCTAGTAATCGCGCATCAGCCATGGCGCGGTGAATACGTTCCCGGGCCTTGTACACACCGCCCGTCAAGCCATGAAAGCCGGGGGTGCCTGAAGTCCGTGACCGCGAGGGTCGGCCTAGGGTAAAACCGGTGATTGGGGCTAAGTCGTAACAAGGTAGCCGTACCGGAAGGTGCGGCTGGAACACCTCCTTTCTGGAGCATTCCTAGAGGCGTTATGTTTAAATGTCTTGATGGTTGGGTTTCCTCTTGTACACTGATTTCTTTCTTTGAATGTAGACAAAAAAGAATAAGAGAATGAAGATAGGTTCGGCAACTCCGAGGTGAATCTTCAGGCAGACCTTCAGTTTTATAGTTCAATAGGATAGAATGCCTGTTTTGCAAGCAGGGGGTCAACGGTTCGAATCCGTTATTCTCTACGATGGAGTTGAAACTCCAAACGTTCTTTGACATATTGCACAACGTAGAAACTTGAAAAAGTAAAAGATACAAAATCGAGCGCAAGCTCTTGTATCAGAGATTTGATACAAGACGCATTATAAAGTATATACCGCCCTTTGCGATTTGCAAAGAGGAGTGTAACCGTAAAAGGTATAGAAAGTATTCAAGGGCGCACGGCGGATGCCTAGGCTCTTACAGGCGATGAAGGACGTGATAAGCTGCGACAAGCCGCGGTGAGGCGCAAATGGCCATTGACCCGCGGGTATCCGAATGGGGCAACCCAACGTTTTGAAGAAACGTTATCCCGCGAGAGCGGGAGGCGAACGCGGGGAACTGAAACATCTTAGTACCCGCAGGAGAAGAAAATAAATAATGATTCCCCCAGTAGTGGCGAGCGACCGGGGAATAGCCCAAACCGGCGTTGTCCAGGCATCGCCGGGGTTGTAGGACCGCGATGTCGCAAGAGTGATGGCGAGTGGAAGGAACTGGAAAGTTCCGCCATAGAGGGTGACAGCCCCTTACACGAAGCCATGCGAAGCGTAGCGGAATCCTGAGTAGCGCGGGACACGTGTAATCCTGTGTGAATCAGCCGGGCCCATCCGGCAAGGCTAAATACTCGTAAGAGACCGATAGTGAACCAGTACCGTGAGGGAAAGGTGAAAAGCACCCCTGTTAGGGGAGTGAAAAAGATCCTGAAACCGTGCGCCTACAAGCGGTCGGAGCGCCCATTGGGCGTGACGGCGTGCCTTTTGCATAATGAACCTACGAGTTGCCGTCACCGGCAAGGCCAAGGGGCATGAGCCCCGCAGCCGCAGCGGAAGCGAGTCTTAAAAGGGCGCAGGAGTCGGTGGTGGCAGACGCGAAACCGGGTGATCTACACTTGTCCAGGATGAAGTCCCGGTAACACGGGATGGAGGTCCGCACCAATAAGCGTTGAAAAGCTTCTGGATGAGGTGAGTGTAGGAGTGAAAGGCCAATCAAACTCGGAGATAGCTCGTACTCCCCGAAAGGCATTTAGGTGCCGCCTGTGGAGTTCCCGGCGCGAGGTAGAGCGACTGATAGGATGCGAGGGCTTCACCGCCTGTCAAGTCCTGACAAACTCCGAATGCGCGCCGGCCAATCCATGGAGTAAGGGCACGGGTGCTAAGGTCCGTGCCCGAGAGGAGAAGAATCCAGACCACCGGCCAAGGTCCCGAAATGCTGGTTAAGTTAGACTAACGCAGTCCGTCCCCCCAGACAGCTAGGATGTTGGCTTGGAAGCAGCCATTCATTCAAAGAGTGCGTAACAGCTCACTAGTCGAGGGGATGGGCGTGGATAATAATCGGGTATGAAACCAGTTACCGAAGCCGTGGGATATGAGAATATCGGTAGGGGAGCATTCCATCCTGCGTCGAAGGCGCCGCGCGAGCGGCTCTGGAGCGGATGGAAAAGCAAATGTAGGTATAAGTAACGATAAGGAGGGTGCGATCCCCTCCCGCCGAAAGACCAAGGTTTCCTGAACAACGCCAATCGGTTCAGGGTGAGTCGGTCCCTAAGCATAAGCCTAAGGGCGAGGGCGATGGATCAAACGGTTAATATTCCGTTACTGTCTTGGTGTGTGACGCGGCGACGGAGAAGTGACACGGCCGCCCCCTGACGGAAAAGGGGGTTTAAGCGCAAAGGTTACGAGGGAGGCAGGCAAGCCCACCTCCCGAGCCGAAGCGCGAAAGTACGCGGCGCCCTTCTGGGCAACGCGACAGCGCCGGTAACCATGCTCCCGAGAAAACCCGCTAAACTCCAGCACCAAGTCATCCGTACCGTAAACGGACACACGTGGTCGGGTAGAACATACTAAGGCGCTTGGGAGATTCACGGTTAAGGAACTAGGCAAATTGACCCCGTACCTTCGGAACAAGGGGTCCTCGTGTAAACGAGGCGCAGAGAATAGGTCCAGGCAACTGTTTAACAAAAACACAGGGCTGTGCAAATTCGAAAGAAGCCGTATACAGCCTGACACCTGCCCGGTGCCGGAAGGTTAAGAGGAGGGCTCATACTTATGTAGAAGGCCCGAATTGAAGCCCCGGTAAACGGCGGCCGTAACTATAACGGTCCTAAGGTAGCGAAATTCCTTGTCGGGTAAGTTCCGACCTGCACGAATGGTGTAATGATCCGGACACTGTCTCAACCGTGATCCCAGTGAAATTGTAGTATCGGTGAAGATGCCGATTACCCGCGATGGGACGAAAAGACCCCGTGAACCTTTACTACAGCTTAACGTTGTACCCGGGCCGTCGATGTGTAGGATAGGCCGGAGGCGTAGAATGAGGCACGCCAGTGCCTTTGGAGCCGTCGTTGAAATACGGCCCTTTGGCCGTCTGGGTACTAACTTGTTGGATACAAGGACCGCGTTTGGCGGGTAGTTTGACTGGGGTGGTCGCCTCCAAAAGCGTAACGGAGGCTCCTCAAGGTGCCCTCAGGCCGATTGGTAACCGGCCGCAGAGTGTAATGGCAGAAGGGCGCTTGACTGGGAGGCCGACAGGCCGCACAGGCAGGAAACTGGAGCATAGTGATCCGGCGGTTCCGCATGGAAGGTCCGTCGCTCAAAGGATAAAAGGTACTCCGGGGATAACAGGCTGATCCCTCCCAAGAGCTCATATCGACGGAGTGGTTTGGCACCTCGATGTCGGCTCGTCACATCCTGGGGCTGGAGAAGGTCCCAAGGGTTGGGCTGTTCGCCCATTAAAGTGGCACGCGAGCTGGGTTCAGAACGTCGTGAGACAGTTCGGTCTCTATCTATCGTGGGCGTTGGAAATTTGCGTGGTTCGGGCACTAGTACGAGAGGACCGTGCCGGACCGACCTCCGGTTTGCCGGTTGTGCCGCCAGGCGCACCGCCGGGTATCCGCGTCGGGTATGGATAAGCGCTGAAAGCATCTAAGCGCGAAGCCTTCCACAAGATTAGATTTCCTTTTAGAGGGCCGTCAAAGACGATGACGTGGATAGGGTGCAGGTGTAAAGGCGGCGACGCCAAAGCCGAGCACTACTAATAGCCCGAAAGCTTTCATGCCTCAGGTTACGGGGGTATATCCTTTATGATGCGTGTGTTTTGTATCAGTAAACAAGTAAAGTCAATACAGTGTGATATGTCTGCCATATTTTGGTGGCTATAGCAGCGGTGTTCCACCTCTTCCCATCCCGAACAGAGAAGTTAAGCCCGCTCACGCCGATGGTACTGCCCGCAAGGTGGGAGAGTAGGTAGCCGCCTTTTTAATTTGTTTTCCCCGCGCAGGGCTTTTGCCTTGCGCGGGGAATTTTTCATTTGTGTGAGGATGGTTTTTTCTTATTTTATAAATTAATAAAATAAGAGTTAAAATACGGGGGGGGGTAATTGTTGACTTATTGAAAGTATGTTGTATCTTTACATCTCATAAAAGTTTTTTAGACAGCTGTTTATAGATGTCTGGCTTTATAGGATTGTATTAATAAATAAATATTAGAGATGAAAGGTTTATTAAAAAAGTTGTTTTTTACTTTATTGTGTGGAAGTTTGTGTTATGCGCTTTCCTCTTGTGATGACGAAAATGAAAATCATGGTAGTCATGTCGGTTTTGGAGAGGAGAGATTGGATGTAGATCGTTTGGGCGGCTATTATAGACTAAACGTTCACGTGGAGGAAGGGCAGGCATGGACGCTTTCCGTTCCTGAAACTAATGAATGGATTACCGTGTTGACACCAACCGGTAAGGGGGATGCTTCCGTTGAGCTTTATATAGAAGACAATGGGACAAAAGAGAGCCGTACGGATAATTTGGTCTTGGTTATTGAAAATGGCACGAAAGTCCAGATACCGGTGAGTCAGACTAACTTGTTGAATGGTGAAAGCATGCCGGAAAATGACGATGTGGAATTTTATGATGTATTTAATAATAAGGGCATCGGTAAAGGGTATGACATCATAAACCGAAAAGTCAAGCAGTCTGTTGTGCAAATGACGGGCTTGAAAAAACTTATTAATGGGGAAGATGCCCCTTATGCGGATCTTGGCTTATATACGGAAGCCCCCATTGCAGCATCTGATGTGAAGATTATAAGTTATGATTCCATAGACAATAAGTTAGACTCAATCAATGTAAGTTTGAAGATTGGCGTATCTTTCGGTTTGTTTAAACTGGATATTTCCGGTGCTTATATCAGTGGGGAGAAAGTGGCCGATGCGAATGTGACTTACAGGATGGGATGCCGTTATCCGGTGTATGAAGCGTCTTTGGGATATGCGGATTTGTTAGGTTATGTTGCTGAAGAAGAGGATGCAAAAATAAAGCGGCAAATGTTGAGTATCGGTTTCCTTAATTTGAGAGACAAAATTAATGAATTGGCGGAGAATCCGTCAGCCAATAAGGCACAATTGGATGCGGCTTTAGTTAAGTTGGATGCGACTTATGGACCTGTGGTAGTGACAGGAACTACTTTAGGAGGTGAAATGACAATGAAGTTGGACGCAGATAGTTTTGATGTAGCGGACAATATGGGAATAAAAGGTGATGCCAGTCTGTCCATACAAGCTGCCATTTCCATTACGGGAGAAGCACATGCGGATTATATCCGGAAAGGTGAGATGTTGTTGTCCCATTCCAATTTGGAGCTGACCATGTTAGGCGGGCAGGTAGCTAAGGGGCAAGAGATGGCCAAATATTTGACGAGTACGATGGCTGTCAAACGCGCGGAAGTGAATCAATTGGCCACAGACTGGGCGAATAGCATTGTGATGGACGGAGCCAATAAAAAGAATAATACGGCCGAAGTCGTGGAAATGACTTTGACACCGATATGGAGCTTCTTTGACGACGAGGTTGCCGTAATCGTACAGGACTATATCGTAAAGAAATACAAGGATAATCCTAAAGCAATAGTGGATTTTAGTAATTACTAATTAGAATATTAAGTGAAGTGAGGAGCTTATCCATGATTTCCATGTTTGCCATGATTTTGGCAAACATGGTTTTGTTTTCTTGTTCAGAGCATGAAAATGCGTTGGTTTTACCCGATGTCCAAATAGAGGTCAGCGAGGCTGAGATAAGTTTGGGGCGTGTGGGACGGTACTATGATGTGAGCATACGCTCGCCCAAAAAATGTGTGGTGGAATGTATGGCTGACTGGGTGGCTCTCACTTCTGATACTTTGGCAGAAGACGGTATTTTAGAGTTTTATGCCGCCACCAATGATGGTGATAATGGGCGTAGGGCTGAAATCAGGGTGAGTTATGCCGATTCGCCGGAACAGTTTGTGGGGATTTCCATATACCAGTGCGGGTGGCTGGATGCGGAGGATAATGCTTTGTCGGGAGGTGAGTTGACGCAAGACTTCCGTGTGGGATGGGGATACAATATATTGCAGGATTTTATGAGTGAGAATAGCCTGGTGGCTCCGGTTCTGGATTATAACAAGCTGTTGAAGTATGAGGCAGAATTGGGCGACAATTTCATTCAAGAGGATAACCGGAGCTATGAGAAAATAGAAATGTATTCGGGGTATTCGCTTGACGAGTTGTCCCAGACCTTTACGGAAGCCCAGGAAAGAGAGAAAAGCAACCTGTCAGGGTCGAAAAAGACCGTAGGCAAATTTGTGAAGACCAATAATTATTCGACCGTAGAAGAACGGTGCTATGGGTATTCCCGTTTGTCCAAGGTTGTGGCTTCACGTTATTTGGACGAGGCGGGGCTACTGTATTTGGCCAACGGGGGGAAGGACATTTATTCTGAGGCTTTTAACCGACTACGCGAGAAAATCATGAATGACCCCACCATTGAAAATGTAGACCGGTTGCTAAAGGATTTCGGGACGCATCTTGTTATTTCTGCCGATTTAGGAGGGATGATAGAGTATATGGTAGACTTTCAGAAGAAAGAAGTGGCGGACGTG
Source organism: Paraprevotella xylaniphila YIT 11841 (assembly GCF_900683745.1). Taxonomy (NCBI): domain Bacteria; kingdom Pseudomonadati; phylum Bacteroidota; class Bacteroidia; order Bacteroidales; family Prevotellaceae; genus Paraprevotella; species Paraprevotella xylaniphila. Next base: position 1,685,910 of record NZ_LR215980.1, on the reverse strand, counting down.
CAAACCTATACGGAAATGCGGACGAAATATGTGTATGGCAAGATACAGCCTTCGGCAGAGACTTCGCGGATAGATGCCAGTATTTCCACGGATTGCAGTGCTTCGAAGTCTTTTACCATCCGGGCAGGAGAAAATGAATGTGTGGAGAAAATACGGAAATCCATCGAGAATTTTAGCAATGAGAGCCAAATAGACCAACATTTGCTCTCTGATTGGATGAACAGTTTGGAGGGGGATTACCGTAATGATGCGGAGTTGCGTAAACGGTTGACCATTGTAGGATGTACGACTTTACCGATATGGGTGTTTTTTGAGCCGGAACTGGCTCGTCTTATCCGCGAACGGGTGGAAGAAATCTCCAAGCAGAGCAATTATGATTATGACAAGGATATCATGCAGGGCGATAACTGCATGATTGAGTTGAATGACGGGATGCTCCGTTTCGACACAGGGGATGATGCAACCTTGGTGAAGGTGGTGTATCACGGGAAAGTACCGGTGGCAGAGATTTGCCATGAATACGTGCCGGATATCCGGGCAGACCGTAGGGTTACGGTGATGTATCCTTTGGTGAAAGGGTCGCCGAACCTGAACCGTGGAATATTCCTTGGGGATGGAGAGGGTAATCCTCCTTCCTACATCGCTTTTGAAGGAGGGTTAGTTTATGTGAACCCCATAGACGGTATGGGGCTGACGGATAAAATCACGAAATTGTATTATGTTAATGGTAACCTCTATTTAAATGACATGAATGCGGGAGTGTCTTATGGGGGCATCACGGTGGAAGATGCCTATTGCGTGTTGATAGACAACGTGACGGACCGCTTGCCCTTCGTGAAGATCGGTGTGGGTTACTGGTTGCGTGCTAATTTGGAGCACAGCATTTATTTGGGGGAGCCGGACGACCCGGATGACGAATACAGCAATGTTACGGTGAATGAAATATTCGATGGGAATAGGTATTATACCAATACTTTCGGTGTAATAGATCCTACTTATAGGAGCATGAACGAGGAATTTATTGGAGTAGACAAGTGGTATCTGCCCCAGACTGATGACATTATGAATTTGCGCAATTATGTGTATAAAAATCCAAAGGTACTGTTCAAAGGGCAATTGAGTGGTTTCGATGCGCAGTTTGACGGTTTTTATGGAGTGTATGACATCATGAACGATGACAAGTATTTGGGTTCTTTTGATTTTCATTATGTAAATGAATATAGTGTTATCGCATGCAAGGGCGAAGGACAGACCGGTGCGGCATTGGTGTTGACACCGGATTACCAGTTGCGCACGACAACCTTGAAGTCGGCAAATGATAATTTCTATCCGGTACGTTTGTTCCGTTCGTCCAACTTTAAATATACGGAAAAGAAATGATACGAAAAATATTGTTGTGCATATGTATGGGTGGGATGTTGGCAGCTTGTTCTGAGGACATCTTGCCAGAAGTTCCGATGTTTTCCGGAAGTGAAGACCATGTTCCCATGGCAGACTTTATCTTTGATGGAACGGAAGGTTACCGTGAGTTACAGGTGGATGTACGCGATGTCGTGGCAGGAGAAACGGAAGGAGGATTCCTGACTTTTGTCCCAAAGGAAGGAAAATCTTATTTGTATTTGGAGCAGAATGATGAGAAAACACACCGTTGCGGAAACCTTAAATTGAGGTTGGCAGACGGGCGGACGGAATGTTATACCGTGGTGCAGGAAAGCCGTGACCAAACTTCGCGTGATGCCATTGACAAAGGTTTAATCCGGAATTATGGCGTGGGTTATTCCTTTGAAGGGTATAATGGCGAGAAATGTTCTTTTAACAGCGTAATGAGCCAGGTAATCAACCTCCAGATGTTGAAAGAAGTGGAAGAAAAGGAGAATGACCGGTTGCTTAACTCTGATTATGAGCATGCCATCTACTATGTAACCTCGTCGGGGTATAGTTTGTCGGATTATGTGCACAGCGTGGAGCTTGAGGCAGAAGCGGGTGCCGATTTAATCCTTTACAAAGGGACCTTGAAAAAGACAATGGACGTATTTGAAGTGGTCAACAAGAAGAACTTTTATGTGAGCACGTCTTACATATCCCCTAAAGGCATACGTTCATTGGAAACGGAAAAGTTGAAATATTATGTGAAAGAATACCCGGAGCTTCTGACGCACAGTTTCCGTAAGGCCATCGAGGATTTGTCCCGCCATCCATCGGACATTATGGCGTTGGATTCTTTCCTCGTACGGTTCGGAACCCATGTCGTGCAGTCGGCTACCTTGGGAGGAAAGTTGGATTTACATGTGTCGGTCTCCCAACAAAGCTTCGACACCTACGAGGAAGAAGGGTTGTTTAGTGAAAACACGATAGCCCTGTTTTTCAAGAAAATGAAGTCGGAAGGCAGTAATTATAATTTCAAGGATGTCTTCAATGCGGCGGAGAGCCGTATGGATGTGTCAGGAGGCAGGATTTCCATCTTGAACGAGGCCGTAATCAATCCCGACTTCAACAATGCACGGGTGCAACCGGAATTGTTGGCACAATGGGAAAGCAGCATACAGTATGACGAAGATAACTATGCAGGCAACAATGTGGAGATGGTCGATATGGCAGTCTGCCCGATATGGGATTTGATACCCGACCCCGAAGTGGCGAAATCTGTGGAGACCCGTGCCGTGGGGACGGCTTCCCGTTTGAGCGAAGTGTTCGGGTTCAACCATTTTGCCAATGCGTCTTTTCCCATGTCATTCGATACCGTGCAGTGCAAGATGGGGGGAAAGGAAACGAGCGTGGAGATGCCATACGTGGTAAACATCATTTCGGCAGGCCGTTATGTGGCTACGGTGTGCCGGGAGTGGGTGCCGGAGATTAGCAAGGACGAAGCTGTGAGCGTGGCTTATCCGATATATGGCCGTACGATGGATTGGACGGGAGGGCTTTGTGTGTATCAGGGACGCGCCTACCGTGTGGCATGGCATCACGGTCGTTTTGTCGTGACACCGGTGCCGGATCTTCCTTCGGGGAAATTTTACCTCACCGCAGGTCGCTTGGAGGTGCAGTCCACCGAAAATACGGTATATCAGAAAGCCTATCCTGTATTGGGTTATGAATGGCCCGGAAGTATCGGCATTGACGGGACTTTGACAGGGAAATACTATTACCAGACGCGTAAGTTCTTGGGACATTTTTATTTGGCGACGGATAAGGAGTTTTCCGATTTGCCGAACTGGCGTTGGCAAACGTCTGTGCCGGAAGAGGTGGATAACTACCGCGAAGAGATAAATGGTAGCGAAGAGGCATTCCGTCTTTCCGGGGTTGATTTGGGACGTGACTGTACGGACAATTTGAAGAACCGCATGGTCATGGAAGACGATTATGAATTCTTTTGGAATACGAGCGAAGTTAATTATTAATATGGAGGAAATATGAGAATCTGGCATTATTTTGAGATAGTTTGTTATGTGGTAATCGGACTTGGACTGTTTGTTTCCTGTAATGAAGAGGAAGAAGTGGGGAAAGGGGATGAAACTTCACAGGAAGGTAAAGACCCATTGGTACCCACCCCCGAGGGGGAACGCTTTATGAAGGCGCAACAAATCATCAAAAACCTATGCGAGGTGGACAGCGTGAATGGGAGTGCCACTTATGATTTTAAGATAGGAGAGGTGCTTGATGTGACGAGGCCTACGGAATTCAGCGTGGGCATGGACGACTTGGAAGAAGCCACGGAGTTTTTCCGTTCTTCCATATTGGGGACTACGAATGAGCCTGTAGACCTCAACGGGGTGTTGGAAGTGGATTTACAAGAACAGGGAAGCCTTGTTTTTGCTCCAGGTGGCGATAATGGGGCGTTGGCTACATTAACCATCAATTTGGTGGATTTGCCTGTAATGACCAAGTTGTATTTCATACCTGCCACGCTGTGGCCCGACAATGCCAGTTCGCCTTATGCCAAAGGTAATATTTTGTATGACAAAATAGATAACCGTTATTATGTCTGTATTGCCAGTTATGACACTGGGAGGGATGGAGTCTTGTTTACCTTGGACGGAGGTTGGTCTTATGATAGTAATGATGATAAGGATGAAATGGCTACTGATGGTGGTAAGGTTGTTAATTATTACAATGTCCCTTCTGAGGCGGATTTTAATTCATTGTATGATTATTATACTACCAAGCATGATGATTTGTTGGCTCGCCTGCTGTTGGCTTTTCCTGACTATACGGAAGCAGGGTGTTTCCATAATAGGAAAAGCACAGAAAAAACTTCCACACGTCCACATAAAATGGATGAAGCTTACAAAGATGTGTTGTCCGGTTCGGATTGGCAGAGGGATGATTTTGACAACAAAATGCGCGAAAAAGGGTTTCATATGACCACGACAGTGAAGGAATATTGGGCGTGGTTTGAATATTGGCATGAGTATTGGTTCTATGGTTACAGGTTAAAGAATGTAGGAGGACAGTTTGGAGAAAAATACCAGTTGCAATATATAGATACACAAGAATACAACGTCCCAGGAGTATATTTGTTGTTGTGTTCCATGAGGCACTTTAGTTATGGGGCGTTTGACAATAACCGTTATGAGCTTAAACGCAGGTGATGTATGAGAAAGAATCTGCATAGGCTATTGTGGCTTGTTTGGGGCGGATGCTTTTTGGTGGCCTGTTCGGGAGATGAAACCTGGCGACCGGACGATGTTTCTTTAGGGTTGGAAAAGTGGAGGCTTACCTTGATTTGCAGTCCCAATGGATTGGGAGACAACGGATATAATGACAAGATATTCGAAGGCGTGTGCCGTTTCCTCGATGTATATGGCGATGAGGTGGAGTTCCATTTGAAGACCCCCTTGTCCATTGACGCGGCTTTGCAGGATTACGAGGACTGGTTGGCGGAGCCGGAGAAAGAGGGGAAGAACGACCTGTTGGTGTTGGCCGGAAGCGAATACCGTGATTTTCCCTCCCTGAAAGGAGGGCCGCTTGGCCATCGAAAAGTCTTGCTGTTCGAGACGAAAGGGGGGGACTATCCTGTAGGGGTATATACGTTCAATCTTTCCATGTATGGTGTAAGCTATTGGGCTGGAAGTGTGGTTGGACTGTCTTCCGGGGATTCCGAACTGTTGGATTCCACATTGGTGTTGGCCGCCATGCCTGATGAACCGGTGTTGGAAGAAGCCATCAGGGGCTATTCGGATGGATTTTATGCCCAAGGCGGTCGTTTTTGCCGTACTTGTTATTTGGCTGACGGTTATGAAGGTTTTGCCATGCCCGACAGTGCTTACCGTATGTTGGACCGGATAGGCGAGGGTTATTGGATGGTATATCCTTTGTTGGGCGGGTCGGCTGCCGGGGTGTACCGGTATTCCCGTGAGGTGCTTTGGACACCGACCATCGGGATGGATGTGGATTGCTCTTCCATCACTACGGCCGTGTTCTTTTCGGTCATCCGTAAGATGGACGGGGTGATGGAGATGTATTTGGGGGATTGGGTGGCAGGCAAAGAATGGCCTGTGAGCCAGACGTTAGGTCTGTCTTCCGGTTGGGTGGACATCGTGGTCAGTCCCAGATTGTCGGATAATAATATGGCCACGATGGTAGAGGCTTGCCGCACGGAGGCCGTTGAAAAAGATAAGGAATATGAAACTTCAAAGCATTAAATATGGCATCCTTGCACTGGCATGCGGGCTGTGCGGTGCTTGCGAGGACGAACCTGCCGTACAAGGCAGCGGGGCAGAGGTGAAAGAATACCGCGTGGCCGTGGTCATGCCCGGTGAGAACCAAAGCCGTTGGGAGAGAGTCGTATCTTGGGCCATGGAGGATTTGGAAAAGGCTCAAAGGGGATTGTCCCGGAAAGTGAAGCTCAAAGTGGAGTGGAAAGATGAAAATGCTCCTGATTTGGAGGACTATCTGAAGGCTGTGGCTGCCGATTCGGACGTGGCAGCCGTGATAGGACCTTATCATTCATCGTCAGCCCGTATGGCTTCCGCCTGTTGCGGGGCACGACGTAAGACTTTGATACTCCCAACAGCCTCGTCCGTGGAATTGCAACGTAGTTGTGCAGGAAAGGATTTCCTGTGGGCTTTGTCCGAATCGGACATAGGCCAGTGTGAGGTGATGCTGACCCAGGCGTTGATGGGCGGGGCTGAAAATGTGTATCTCCTTTCCCGTGAAGATGACTATGGGCAAAGTTTTATAGATTGGTTTACTTTCCAGGCTGTAGAATTGGGATTGATGTCACAAGGTAATTATACCTATTCCACACCGGAGGACATGGCCGTGGCTTTGGATAAGATTAATGCGCGTTTCGAGGATTTAAGGCATGACGATGTATTCCAGACTTTGCTTTTCGCACCGTCCCGTACGGAAGATGCCGTGTGGTTGGACAGTTTGGTGCGGATTCATCCTGAATGGAAACTGAGGGGTATCAATTTGATTTGCTCAGACATGGTTTATGCTCCGACCTTGGCAGGACGTTTGACTTCGGGGCTGAATTGGGGAGGAATGGCTTTGGCGGCTGATCCTGTTTCCGGCTTTCCCACAGTTTATCAGGTGAAATATGGGGATGAACCCTTGAATGGCGAGTCCCATCTGTATGACGCACTGGTCTTCTTGGCTTATGGTCTGACGGCCCTGCAATGGGAGCCGGAGTCTGGCCTGAATGAGGCTCTGAAGCGTGTGGTAGACGGGCGTGCGGCCTATGATGGCGGTTGGATGGCAGATGACATGCGGCAGGCTTTTGCTTTGTTGCAATCAGGTGTTTATCCGAATCTGGTGGGCGTGACCGGCAGTTGGGATTTCGATGAGGAGAAATATACTTCCGTCCTTCATTCCACTTATGCACATTGGAGTTATACGCCGGAAGACGGTTTCCATACGTGGGATTATTTGTCTACGGACGGCAGCAGGCGGACTTCTTCCACACTGGCCGGATGGAACTGGGCGGCATCCCGGATGGAGAGTTTTGACGAAAACGCGATAGATCCCGCATATCCTTCCTTACGGCATAATTGGTGCGTTTTGGTGGCGGCTTCCGAAGGTTGGGCGAATTACCGTCATCAGGCGGATGTGTATGCCATGTACCAGTTGATGAAACGTCACGGTTATGATGACGACCATATCATTTTGGTGGCGGAGGATGACATTGCCTGGAATCCCAAGAATTTGTATCCGGGAGTAGTCCGCGTGCACCGGGATGGTGGGAATGTGTATGACGGGATACGCATTGATTACCGTTTGGATGATTTGAAACCGGAAGATTTGGAGGCTATCCTTGCGGGGGAGGCCGGAGGCCGTACGCCTTATGTGGTGACGGGAGACGAACATACCAATGTTTTCCTGTTTTGGAGCGGGCATGGTGTGTATAATGGGTTGAATTGGGGAGAAGGATATGAGATGTTGCGGGGACAGCAGTTGGGTAAGATGATACGGAAGGCTTATGAGCGTGGGAACTATCGGAAAATGTTCGTGGCTTTGGAGGCTTGTTACGGGGGGAGTATGGCCGAAGCTTGCAAAGGGATTCCCGGTGTCGTGTTCATGACAGCGGCCAATGCCGGTGAGACCTCGAAAGCCGACGTGCAGGATTATGAAATGAACATCTGGCTTTCCAATGGTTTTACCCGTGCTTTTCAGGAGACGATTGATGCCAATCCTTCGATTTCCTTGCGTGATTTGTATTACAAGTTGGCTCGCAACACTGTGGGTTCCCATGTGTCGGTCTACAATGAAGCCCTTTATGGGAACATATTCCGGAATACCATGTCTGAGTATCTGCGCGAATAATTGCAAGTTGTATTTTCTTAAAAAATAGTGGGAAATCTTATACTTATATAATAAGGAAAATGGATTCGTCTGAATTTGCGTAAATTGCGGTCGTTTTTATTATAAATACGGATAAACTTTAAAAAATATATGGTTATGAACAAATCGATTCTTATGTTTTCTTTCCTCTCGGGAACTTTGGTGTTTTCGAGTTGTGTGACGAAGAAACAGTATGCGCAGTTACAGACGGACTATAACAAATTGGACAAGTCCTATCAGGATACGAAAATGAAACTGGTGGCTTGCGGTACGAAATCCAAGAGTTTAGAGGAGCGTTTGGCCGAGGCGCAGAAGGCGAACGACGAGCTGAAAGCTTCATACGCAGCCTTGCAAGGTTCGTTGGACAAGAGTATCCAACAGAATTCTCAAGGCAATGTGAATATCTCGAAGTTGGTAGACGAAATCAATGCTTCCAATAAGTTTATCAAACAGTTGGTGGAGGCAAAGGATAAGTCAGACTCTTTGAATATGGTGCTGACCAACAACTTGACACGTTCGCTGAGCCGTGAGGAAATGAAAGATGTGGATGTACAGGTGTTGAAAGGCGTAGTTTATATATCTTTGGCAGACAATATGCTGTATAAGTCGGGTAGTTATGAAATTAGCGAGCGCGCCGGTGAGACATTGAGCAAGATTGCCAAAATCATCATGGATTACAAGGAGTATGAGGTGCTGATTGAGGGTAATACGGATACCGATCCTATTTCACGTCCTAATATCCGCAACAACTGGGACTTGAGTACATTGCGTGCATCCTCGGTGGTTCAGGCTTTGCAAAATACATACGGGGTGGATCCAAAGCGTTTGACGGCTGCAGGACGGGGTGAGTATAACCCTGTGGCTTCCAATGACACTCCGGAAGGTAAGATGCGTAACCGCCGGACGCAAATCATCATTACGCCGAAGTTGGATCAGTTCATGGAACTTATTGATCAGGCACCGGAGTCAACGGAACCTGTGGCTGAATAAGCTTTGTCGTAAACAAGCGTAAAAACAGCCAAGCCTGAACTTTTATATGGAAAGTTCGGGTTTGGTTGTTTTTTTGTGGAGGACTGTGCCAGATACAGATTTTATATGATTTTTTATGCTGGATTATGCTTGCCGATTATTTTTTATTGTATATTTGTTGTTGAGCAAATCTGATAGTTATGAAGAAGTTACTACTTGAATTCTGGTGCCTTGCGTGCTGTGGGCTGATGGCTTACGGACAGGAGGATTATTACAGGCCGGTGGAAGGGCTGAAGAAGTCGGAGTTGAAAACCGCGCTTCATGAGTTGATACAGCCGGAGGGCGTGTTGGACTATGGCGGGAAGGGCGAAGGTTATACCTGGTCGGGCTTTGTCGTGACCGACCGTATGCCGGACGGAACGGTGCGCGACCGCTACAGTGACGTCGTTCGCGGGTTCAACGGATTGAATGCCGTGGAAGGCATGAACATCGAGCATTCTTTTGCCAACAGTTGGTGGGGGCATACGGTGAACAACGCCTATTGCGATTTGTTTAACCTGTTTCCCAGTGACGGAACGGCCAACGGGAGGAAAAGCAACAACCCGATTGGAGTGGTCACGGAAACGCCCGCTTTCGACAATGGGGTGACCCGCGTCGGGAAATCCGCGTCTTATCGTGCGGATTCGTTGATTACGGTATGGGAACCGGCAGATGAGTGGAAAGGAGATTTTGCACGTACTTACTTCTATATGGCTACTTGTTATGAGGATTACGCTGATTTGTGGCAGACGACAGAAGGTTTGTTGATGGTTGAGAAAAACCGTTATCCGACTTTGCGGCCTTGGGTGAGCAACCTATTGTTAGCGTGGAGCGAAGCCGACCCTGTGGACGACGTGGAACGTGAGCGTAACGAAGCCGTGTCCGGTATTCAGGGAAACCGTAATCCCTTTGTGGATTATCCGCAGTTGGCCTCTTATATTTGGGGAGACAGTACGGATTATGCTTTTTATATCGACCGCACATCCACGAGCCCCGAGTTGTTTGTGCCCGGAGAAGGGGAGACGGTGGATTTCGGTCTGCAAGCCTTGTCCAAGGGATTGGAGGGCCGTTTGACCATTCGGGGGCGTAACTTGCCCGGAGGACTGGCTTTGGATTTCGGGCAGTCCGGTTTTGAGGCGGACAAGACGCAACTGGCGGAAGACGAAATCGTTCGGGGAGTGACCTTGACGGTACGTTGCCGTACTGCCGAAGCCGGGGTGCACGAGGCTGTACTCCTGTTGAAAGGCGACGGTTTCGAGCACCGGAATCCCCTGAGAGTAGAGTATGTGGACGGTATTCCTGCCTATCCGGCCCGTGATGTGGTTTGTACGGTGAATGCCCAACGATTTACAGCTTCGTGGATGGATATGGGAGAGGGATTGGATTACACGTTGGCTGTCTATACGAAGGATGAGAGTGGACAACAGCAGATGCTTGAAGGCTATCCCAAAACATTGACAGGCGTTTCCGCCACAGTGGAAGGGCTATTTCCCGCTACGACTTATTATTATACGGTAAGCCTTCCGGACGGAGAGGGCGGAGAGGCGATGGTTTCCAACGAGGTGGAAGTCCGTATGCCGGAGGTCACGCCTGTGTTTACGGCCGATGCTTCTGAATTGCATTTCACGTCTGTGCCCGGACGGGTTTCTTCCCCGCAGACAGTGACGGTCACGGCTTTAGGCGTAGACCAATATGTGACCACAGCCACGGTAGAGGCTCCGTTTGAAGTGAGTGAAGACGGTAAGGAATGGAGTACAAAGGCATCTGTGGAAGGCACGGAACAACGTCTCATGGTGCGCATGGGGGCAATGCCTGAGGAAGGGATGACAGAAGGCGAAATGGTGCTGTCCACTCCAGGGGCGGAAGACATCATCGTGAGCCTTTCGGGAGAGGTGGATCAGAAAAAGGCATTTTTCGAGACCTTCGAGACCGGTTTTAAAAACAGTTATAAGGAAGGCCAGGTGACGTGTGTGGCCGCGCAGTGGCGGATGGCGCAGACCTTGATAGGAGGTTTGGCGGACGACAGGAAAAACGATGATTGGAGCGTGCGTATGCAGGCCAAATCTGGTGTCACGACAGAATTGGAGATGATGGAGGATAAGACGGAGGGTTGCGACTCTTTGTGGTTCTATGCCGGGCTGTATGGTGAGAAGGATACGGGCGTAAAGCTCAGTGTGGACTATTCTTTGGATGGGGGGATGACGTGGCTGCCTGTGGCAAAGGATATAGCTTTCAACAAAGGAGAGTGGAAGCGTTACGGTTACAAATTGGACGTAGACGGGCTTGTGCGGTTGAAGTTCAGCGTGACGGGAACCTCTTCGAAGCGAATCAACGTGGACGACATACAGATGAGCGATTACGGTACGGGCGACGGTGTGCGGCAAATCCGGGTGGAGAATCCCGACGAGTGGGTGGATGTGTACACTTTGGGCGGCATTTGGCTACGTAAGGCTAAGCGTAAAGATGCGTTGAAGGGTTTGAGGCCGGATTATTATATTGTGAAATAAACACATACCGGCATGATACATTGGAGCAATACGTAGCGAGTCAGCCAAAGTGGCGTTTCGTTACGTATTGTTCTTTTGGGTACAAAGCTCATGAGAAAGAGGAGAAATAAAACTGCCACTGTTTTTATTTCATTGAAAAGGAGTAAAAAGAGTCTCTTGTCGTTCTGCATAAACTGCATTTTTCGTACTTTTGCAGAAATACAGTTGAACGAAAATACGACTATATGAATAAGGAAGTCCTATATGTCCTTTTGCCCGATTATGCGGCACATGAGATGGTATATCTTTCAGAAGCCATTGCTTCCGACGAGTTTGCCTTGAAAGAGAACCCGAAATATGTTAATAAAGTTGTGGCTCCGACTTTAGAGCCGGTAAAGTCGATAGGCGGATTCCGAGTCATACCGGATTATTCATTTGACACGATGCCTGAAGACTATGCGGCGTTGGTGCTGATTGGCGGTTTCGGATGGACTACACCGGTTGCAGAGAAAGTCGCACCGATTGTCGGTAAGGCCATTGAGGCAGGCAAGGTGGTAGGGGCGATATGTAATGCCGCATCGTTCATGGCTAAATGTGGTTTCCTTAATCATGTCCGGCACACCGGGAATGGTTTGGAGCAACTTAAGCTTTGGGGAGGAGGCCATTATACCCATTTCGAAGGTTACGTCCATACGCCGGCAGTCAGTGATAATAGGATTGTAACAGCCAACGGTTCTGCAACGCTTGAATTTGCCAAAGAACTTCTTCTGTTGCTTGAAAACGATACGCCGGAACGTATCGAAATGTACTATCAATTTAACAAGCAAGGGTTTTGTGACTTGTTCCCGCAATAACCTTGGCTTTGTGAAAGTGTTCAGACGGATGCAAAGATATTTTCTATATTTGGCTTATGACGGCACGAGTTACCACGGTTGGCAGATTCAGCCCAACGGTATCAGTGTGCAAGAGGTGTTGCAGAAAGCTTTGGCCACCCTCTTGCGGCAGCCCGTGTCCATCACAGGAGCGGGACGGACGGATACCGGAGTACACGCCCGGATGATGGTGGCTCATTTCGATTTCGAGTATGCCGATGACCCTGTGCGACGGATTGACGGAAGGTGGCTGACGGACAAGCTCAACCGCCTGTTGCCGCCGGATATCTCCATTTACAAGACGGTGCCTGTGGCAGCCGATGCACATGCCCGTTTCGATGCCTTGTCGCGCACCTACCATTATTACCTGCATTTCGGCAAGTCCCCGTTCTTGCGGGCTTATTCCTGCCGTCTGTACCAGATGCTCGATTTTGGGAAGATGAACGAAGCTGCTGCTGCATTGTTCGATTATACCGATTTCACCAGTTTCAGCAAAGTGAATACCGATACGAAGACCAACAACTGCCGTATCATGCAAGCCCGTTGGACGGAGCTTGCGCCAGGCGAATGGCGTTTTGAAATCCAGGCGGATCGTTTTTTGCGCAACATGGTGCGTGCCATCGTCGGTACGCTCGTCGAAGTGGGGCGGGGCAAGCTTACGCCGGAAGGCTTTCGGGCGGTGATAGAAGGAAAAGACCGTTGCCGTGCGGGAGAGTCCATGCCGGGGAACGCCCTCTTCTTGGTGGATGTGGCCTATCCGGACAAATGTTTCATGGTATAGAGTAGAAACGGAAAAGAAAGAGATATATGTGGTTGATTCTGGCGTTTACTTCCGCCGCCCTGTTGGGCTTTTACGATGTGTTCAAGAAAAAGTCGTTGAGAGGCAATGCTGTGATTCCCGTCTTGTTTCTCAATACATTGTTTTGCAGCCTTATCTTCCTGCCGTTCATTCTCGGTTCGGCATGGGGAATGACGGACACCGGCAGCTTGTTTTATATCCCCCCGACCGACTGGGGGGCGCAGAAGTACATCCTGTTGAAGTCCTGCATCGTGCTTTCTTCATGGATATTCGGTTATTTCGGCATGAAGCATTTGCCGTTGACGATAGTGGGGCCCATCAATGCCACACGCCCCGTCATGGTGCTCGTCGGTGCGCTGTTGGTCTTCGGCGAGCGGTTGAACCTTTATCAGTGGGCGGGTGTGGCCTTGGCTGTGCTGTCGTTCTTCATGTTGAGCCGGAGCGGCAAGAAAGAAGGCATCGACTTCCGGCATGACAAGTGGATTTATTTCATCGTCTTGGCCAGTGTGCTCGGAGCCGTGAGCGGCTTGTACGACAAATATCTGATGGCCTCGCCGGAGAATGGGGGAGTGGGGTTGGACCGCATGGTGGTGCAGAGTTATTATAATCTCTACCAGTTGGCGATGATGGGCGTCATGATGCTTCTGTTATGGTGGCCGCGCAGGAAGCAGACCACGCCTTTCCGGTGGGATTGGTGCATCCTTCCGATTTCGCTCTTCCTGTCGGCGGCAGACTTCGTTTACTTTTATGCACTCAGCTTGGACGGTGCCATGATTTCCATTGTCTCCATGGTACGCCGCGGCAGTGTAATCGTTTCGTTCCTTTTCGGAGCCATGGTTTTCCGCGAGAAGAACTTGCAGAGCAAGGCCGTGGACTTGGTGTTGGTCTTGCTCGGGATGGTGTTCCTTTATTTGGGTTCCCGTTAACGTGAAGAGATGTTATTAATAAGGTGTGAGGTGCGGAATGTCGATAAAAATGACTAAGTTTGTGCCCGTAAAATAAAATGGATGTATGAAACGTTTTTTACCTCTTGTCATAACGTTGGCATTGGGACAGGCTCTTCAGGCGCAGAAGATGCGCGACGTGTTTGCCGCCATGCCCGACAGCGTGTTGGGCATCATGACGAAAAATAACCGTTTGGATTGTATCGACTTCATCGAGAACACCATGGCCGCCAAAGTGCACAACCGGTTCGATGGCGACACGGAACTGAAAGCTCTCACGGTGGACTATCTCGAATTGCAGCTGACAAAGAATTGCCGGGTGGAGATGAAGCTTTTGCCGTCGGAGGACACGTTGTATTATATTTGTGTGGCACGTACTTATTCCGGACCGATGGCAGAGACGAAGGTAGCCCTTTACACACCGGATTGGGAAACATTGCCCGAAGAGAAATGGATGTCCCGTCCGGTGTATGCCGATTTTTGGGAAACGAACGATTCGGTGGACAAGGAGGAAGTGGCACGTCTGCAGCATTTGCAGGACATGCGCTTTGTGACGGCTTCCCTGCAACCGGACGATATGCGGCTGACTTTTGTTTTGCAGCCCGGCGAGGTGGATAAGGATGAGGCGGAGCGTATGAAGAAAGTTTTACGTCCTGTCGTGTATGGGTGGCAAGGTAAGCGGTTTGTACGAGTTGAAGATTAAAATATTGTATTTTAGCTGATTATATCTTTTAGAAAAATCTGCGCCAAACGGAAAATTGTTTGGCGCAGATTGATTTTTCGTTCTGCTGTGATTGATTTTTCATTTGGCGCAGAATGAAATCACGGTCTTTTGAAGCCTATTCCTCAGGGGTAGGAAATGGCGAAAAAATGCGACTTCATTCTGCGGTGTGTCTCCTTTTTGTGCAAAAGAAAACGGTGTGGAAACTGTTGTCACCACACCGTTTTTTATCTTTTCGATAAAATATGGAATCCCGATTTATTTGCGGCTCTTTCCGTAGCGGCTCATGAACTTGTCTACGCGACCTGCCGTGTCCACCAACTTGCTCTTGCCTGTGTAGAAAGGGTGAGAGCTACTGGAAATTTCAATTTTCACTACCGGATAGGTTTCGCCTTCAAATTCTATGGTCTCGCTCGTTTTGCAAGTAGAACGTGAAAGGAACATGTCGCCGTTGCTCATGTCCTTGAACACTACGGGACGATAATTCTCAGGATGGATATCTTTCTTCATTGTCTTATAATTTTTTGTCAGTTCAACTTATAGTTGGTAACTATATGTGTAATGGTCTGATTTACGAGGTGCAAAGTTAAGCCTTTTATTCAGAACCACCAAACTTTCTGCGGAATATTTTCGGCTATAATCCGTTCCAACTTTCTATATTATAAGTTTGTTCTACAGGTGTCTCTATCCGGTCGGGCAGGTTGCAGAAGAAGTCGATGCCCGTTTTCTCTTCCAGTTCGTCGATGCTTACGGCCCAACTACGCAGGTCGGGGTTACCGCCATACGACTTGTGTTCCACCCAAAATCCGATGGCCTTGTAAGTGTTTTGTCCACCTGCGTATTTCTTGCAAAGCAAGGCCATGAAATAATACTTCGGGACGGGCATTCCGCTTCGGGTGTATGCTTTAATCTGGCCGTCGAGAATCGTGCCGCCTTTCACGACGAAGAGCGTGTCACGAAAGGAACTGTTGCGCCCCCAGTTTTGTACCTGACCTTCCAAGTCCACCCAGTCGTCCTGGTTGAACCGTCCCATTTGCGGACTCATGTTGGACAGGTAAAAGGTTTGCCCGTTGGCATCTTTGGAGAACAGCCGGTCGGCCGAGGCGCAAAGGTGCCCCCGGTTGTAGCCGCTTCCCCGGTAGTCTTCCAGTTCCGTGCGCTCTCCGGCCGGAATATCCGGGTCGGCTTGGAAGGGATCCCCCTCCCATACGGTGCCGTTCCATTCTGTGCCTTTCCAGTTGTTGCGGTTCCAGGAAGTGCCCGCCGTTGTATTGGTAAAAATGAAAGCCACCCAACGTGAATGCTTTTTTTCTTTATGCCAATCTACGGTATAGTTCAATACTCGCGTACCATTGTAGGTCACGTAATGGGAATAAATGTCGCCTGTCTGGTCGTCCAACCTCGGCATCTCGAGATTGGCTGCATTGGGGATGACCGAAGGGTTGGCGTTTTGGTTCGTGGTGTCGCCTGAGGCTCCATCGGAAGAGTCGTCGTTGCAGGCGGTAAAGATAAGGGCTGCGGTTAACAAACCGGATAAGATGGCTATTCTTTTCATTGTTCCTGTTTTAAGATGAACAGAGGATGTGTCCTTTCAGACACATCCTCTGTTTCTGATTGGATGATTATTTACTTTATTTGACGGCTACGTTTTTTATTTCCCACGTTAAAGTCTCGTCACCGTCGGCATTTTTGTATTTGAAGGCCAAATGAGCCTGTGCACCAATGGCCGGTAGAGTGGCTTGCGCGTCGCTGAAAGCCCATCCGGATTCTGCCGGATAGTTGATGGTCACTTGTGTCCATGTGGCAGTTGACACGTCACCGGAATAGTTATTGGATACCCATACGGTGTAAAGTTGGCTGGCGTTGTCCATACTCTTGTTATAAGGGCCGAAAGCTTGCTCGAAAGTCAGTGTTCTTGCTTTGCTCAGGTCGATAGCCGGTGAAATCAGCCAGTCTTCGTTTTTTACAGACGTTCCGTTGGCATAAGCCGACATTTTCATGCATTTGTATTGGGTGTCTGCGTTCCAGGCTTGTTCTCCGGTGATGTCGGCTGTGGTAAAGCTACCGATGCCGTTAGCAAAACTTTCGGAGAAAATGGCATCTCCCGGTTCTTCCGGTTGTTCCGGATTGCCTCCTTCGATGATTCCCCCGTCGTTAGTTTGCAAGGAGAAATCGTCTATGAGGACGCTTTGTCCAGGATTCTTGCCGACCATGACCACCAAGTTTACTGTGGTATTTGCCTCCAATGTGAATTCGTGGGTGGCTTCTACCCATGTATCTTTGGTAATGTCATTAACGTATGCTCCATATTTGTAACTATCTCCTCCGGCAATGCTTCCGTCAGCTTCGTTTACAGCGTATCCTAAACGTATGCTGGCGTTGGCATCTACGGCTTTGAAGTAGGCTTTGATAGCATAC
Source organism: Paraprevotella xylaniphila YIT 11841 (assembly GCF_900683745.1). NCBI lineage: Bacteria > Pseudomonadati > Bacteroidota > Bacteroidia > Bacteroidales > Prevotellaceae > Paraprevotella > Paraprevotella xylaniphila. Next base: position 1,668,880 of record NZ_LR215980.1, on the reverse strand, counting down.
GTGCCGGCTTTCAAGGTTATTTCCGTGCTGCCCAGACGCTTGTTCGCATCTGTTGATCCTTCTATCATGGCTGAATAACTTCCTGCATGGGCGTCGGTAGATTGGGTAACGGTGGCATTTCCTGCACTGTTGCTTGACTTCCAACCTGTGGCCACACCGTTTTCCCAAGTTTCAAAGCCACCGTTTTTGAGGAGGTTTTCTCCTTCTATGGGAGGTTCGGGAGCTGTGTCTTCAATCTTTCCTTTAATTACTTCTATTTTCTTTACTTCCCATGTCGAAGATTGAGTATCGCTACAAGTATGTCTCAAAGCAATGCGGACTTTTCCACCCATTAATTCAGCAGGAATAGCTGTTTTCTTATTCTTGAATGTAAAGTCAGAATTGAGTCCTTCTGTATCATACGTTAATTGTGTCCACGTCGCATTGTTTGCATCTCCTGTGTAATTCTTACTGATAAGAATGGAATTGTTAGCATTGAGGTCACCACGTTCATAGTTGATGGCCATGTTAGTAGCGACATACGCTTCTTCAATATGTGACAGGTCTATTTCCGGACCGACAAGGAAGGTTACTCCGGCTTGATTTTCTTTCTCACCGTCTCCATTAAAGTCCTTATATCCCGTAATCATTGCACTGGAATAATCATTATACCATTCAAGAGTTCCAGATGTTGAAATAGAAGTGAAGTCGCCAAGCGATTGTGAAAAGTCTGCGCTGAAGATGGCTTCGCCTGATTCTTCTGGCATGTCACCTATCTCCTGTCCGTCAAGGATGGCGGCAGTAACGGTTTTCACCCCGGCGCTGCCGAAGTACTTCTCCATGGTGCCATAGAGCATGACTTCCTTGCCTAAGTTTTCCGGATGGGCTTGCAGGTTGAGTGCGTTACGTACGTCGCCGCTCGGGAGCTGTACGGCCATACAGTTGTTGATGTCCTTGCTGTCGGCCGAAGTGGCAATCACGATGTTGGTAGTGCCGGCTCCTTCTGTTCCGAATACGATGTCGGAAATCGTGGAAGAAGTATTGTCGCCAGTCGGGATGTAACCTACGATATAGGCTTTTACCCACGCGTAACCGCCGTTTTGGTTCAATGCAGCTCCCTTGATGGTGTAGGGAGATTCTTTGGAACCGGTTCCATATATGCTGTTGGCATCTCCCTTGCCCGGTATGTCGTAAGGAGCAGGGACGTCGTTACATGCCTGGAACAGGAACACGCCTAATGTCAGGCATAATAAGCTGATAAAACTTTTGGTTTTCATATTGTTTCGTTTTTGTTGGTGAATGCTTTTTATTGAATGTCTCTTGAAGTGCGTACGGTGAGTTGCCATTCGCCGTTATATTGGGTGAGTAATCCCGTGACGTCCACTTTTCCCATCTTCATGTAATTCGTGGCGAAGTTGGCGTAAGTGCTAGTGCGGAAAGGAATGTTGGTGTTTCCGACTTTGAGGGTACGGTTTACACCGTTTCCTCCGTCGCCTTCTGCTTCCGGAGCATATTGGGTCAGTCCGTCGGCTTCTACAAATTCCGCATCGTTGATCTTGACAAAGAATGCAGCGTCGGCTTTATTGGCCGAAGAAAGCCAGGCTTCGTCGATTTCCATAGGAACCAGTTCGGGGTAAGATAGGTCTGGTTGGCCGATGACTTTGACATGGTCCTTCCATGTGTATTCCGGCATGCGGCCTATCTTGCCTTGGTACAAGGCACCCAACTGGGCCATGGAGCCGTAGCCGCCTACATAAAGCCCTTTGCAGTTGATGGCTATTTTTTGTCCTACGGGCAAGAACGCATACAGTCCGGTGGCGTTTATGCCCACTACTAAAGTACCGCTTCCGTCATTGACATACAGGTTCTTGTAGATGTTGCCGGATTCGTCATCGCCTACTACGACTCCGGAGATGACCAGATCCTCTTGTACTTCTTCCGCTTTGTTGCTGCTGACGATGCCGGCATATTTTGTCTTTAAGTCGGCGATAGTCGTATTGGCTTCTCCCACGGCGGGATTTCCGTATGTATAATTAGTCGGGTCGTCATGGTGGTCCATACAGCCGGAGAAAACGGCTGCCAACATGGAGACGAGCAATAATTTAATATTTTTCATATTCAAGTTCGTTTTAATGAGGTTAGAAGCGGAATCCTACGTTGAGGAAACCGTTGAGTCCTTGTGCATAGTAATATTTAGAGTGGCGTGAGAACTGGTAAGGACGCTCGCGGCCGTCGTCGTATGCATCATCGCGGTTCTGTTCGTATCCTCCGGTTTTCATGTCCGTATTGTTGGTCACGTTGTTCAGCGTCAGGTTGATGCTCAGAGAGCGGCCCTTTTGCAGGCGGATGTATTTGCCTATGGAAAGGTCGAGCATGAAACCGCCATCGAACTCTTCCTGTCCGGGGATGTTTACGCTTACCTTGTTGCCGTCTTCACCTACGGTCCCGTTCTCACCGGCTGACACACCCAAAACCTTACCTAATCTGCGGTAAGTGGAGAAGTCGATGAATCCGCGGTGGTAGTAGTTACCGTTGATACTGAAGAACCAGCCTTTCACATTGTAGTCCAGTCCGAGACTGTAGGCAGAGAGCGGAGTTCCGCTTTCTTTCATTCCGTCGATATACACGACATCTTGCGTAGTCTCGCTTTCGTTTTCGTAAGTCAGATTGGCGTTCGGGTTGTTCACATATTCGGCGTTATTGAATGTGCCCAACGCTTTCAGGGTCAGGTTTGACGTGAGTTTTACGCTGGCAGCCAGTTCTACTCCCATATATTCTTTCTCGACTCCGGTCATCGACAGGTAAGTGTAGCGCGACTCCTGGTCGTTGTAGAACTGGTCGAGTTCGGTCACATTGTTGAAACGCGTGTAGTAGCCGCTGACTTTGAAAGCGAAGATGGGACCGTTGAACGCATAGCTGGCTTCGGCTGTCATTACTTCTTCGTTGGTGAGGTCCGTGGCGAAGTCGTTCTTCAAACGGGGGGCGATGAATGCATTGTAAGGCAACGGTGCATTTTCTTCATATCCAAGCCCGACGTTGAACACGTGTTTGCCTCCGATACGGAACGTTGCCCCGGCCTTGGCTCCGCTTTCCAAGAATTTGGCTGTGCCGCTCTTGCCTTTTGAGTTGTTGGCCGCACGGCCGTTGCGCATCAAACCTTCGCGTTCCATGGTCGTTCCGCCCAAACGTCCAGCAAAGAACAAGCTGTAGAAACTCTTGTCGAATTGGTAGTTGGCCCAGACGTTGGCTTTGTTGACGAATATATTATAGTCGTAGCCGAACTTGTCGTCTTCACCAATCAGGCGGTTAGGATTGTCCAAATCGTTTTGAATCATGCTGGAGTTGTAGCCATAGTCGCGCACGGAGAATTTGTCTACGTCCGTGTATTTGTTGGCACCCAACAAATCTTTCATGGTTTTGTAGTGCATGCCCTTGGTGGTACTGACATTTACGCCGGCTGTGATATTGCCGTACTTTTCCATGTCGCGTTTCAGGGTGGAACCGAAGTTGAAGGCCATTTGGTCGTTATGACGGTTTTCTACGTAGTATAAGGCTTCGCCCCCTAACGTGTTTTGCTGGGCGTTGGCAAAGTACATGGCATCCCAATCGAGTTGGCGGTGGGACTTTGCGCTCGTCCAATAATTGTATGCGTTCTGCCAAGTTTCCACATCCTCGTCGCTCAACGGTTGGTTGAATACGTTGCCGCTGATTTGTCCGCTCGGTAACTTTTTGTAGTAATCCGGACGCGGGTCGGCGGCATTTCCGCTCCATCCCAAAGCGCTGCTGGCGTACATGCTGTATTTTCCGGAGAACGATGTAGACAGCTTGGTTCGTTCGTTGATGTCGAAATCCCAAGTGACAATCGCCGTCGGTTCGAAAGAATTTACCACACGTGCATTACGCTTTTCACCGTTTTGGTAACCCCAGTTGGGGTTGTAGTAATGGTCGTTGGCCAACCAGTAAGCTTCTTCTGTGGAAGAACCCTGTTGGGCGCGTTCAGTGGGAGAACCCCAGGTCGTGAAACTCAAACTATGCCGGTCGTTGAAGCGTTTCTCGAACCCTAACAAGTAACTGAACGAATTGTAGAACGTGCCTTCTACGAATCCTTCATTAGCCCAACGGTAACCGATAGAACCCGTGAAGGCCCATCCGTTGCTCATCAGCCCCGAAGAGTAGGTGTACATGCCTCGTGCACGATAGTTCCGATTGGTTCCGGACAAAGATAATTTGTGGCCTGCGGCGTATTGTCCGGCCCGTACATTAATATTATCCGCTCCTCCCACCGACGTATAGCCGAATTGGTTCATTAGGAAAAACGGGGAGCCTTCACGATTACGGGTCGCGTCGTTCAGTCCTCCGATAGAACTGTAACTGAATACGCCTCGCTCGGCATCATTGAACTGGATGCCGTTGATGAACATGTCGTTGTTGGAGTTCTGATAGGCCCGCAGGCGGAAACGCATGGGGCTGAATAGATAGCCCACTTCAGACAAATACAGGTCGTTGCCGACCCCTGTGATGGCCGAGACGGTCTGGCCCGCATCGTCATCTTCATTGAGTTGCGATTCTGTGAACGAAAAGTCCGCATTCTCGTTCTGTGCCCGTTGTTGGAGCACGGCCAGAGTATCTGCCTGTTGTGCGTGGAGCAAGGCCGACACGAAGAATGCCGATAGAATCAAAGTTGTCTTTTTCCCCATATCTCGTAGATTTATTGTATTGTTGTTACAAAGAAACACATAATTTTCAAATTAAAGCCATCCCGGACTAACTTTTTGCCATTTTTTTTTGGCTCGGTTGCCGAAAAAAGCCATATTTGTAATAGAGAATTAACAAAACGTTAAAAAAACATCTTATGAAACGAATGTTTATGGTTATGGGCTTGTTCGTGTTGCTGTTTACGGCAGCTCGTGCCCAAGAGAAGAAATTCGGCATGTATGCGGTTGGGTTTTATAATCAGGAAAATCTTTTCGACACCATTCATGACGAGGGGAAAAATGATTTCGAGTATCTGCCGGACGGGGCTATGAAATGGAACGGAATGAAGTATTTCTCCAAATTAAAGAACATGGCCACGGTGTTGTCGGAGATGGGGACGGACAAGTTGCCCAATGTCGGTGCATCTGTCATCGGAGTGTCTGAGGTTGAGAATAGCCGTGTGATGCAGGATTTGGTGGAACAACCGCCTTTGAAGGCACGTGGAATGAAGTTCGTCCATATCGAGGGACCGGACCGACGTGGCGTAGATTGTGCGCTGATATACAATCCCCGTTTCTTTACACCGGAAAAGTCGTTCCTGCAACCTTATATATATGAGGCAAAGGACAGTGCCTATCATACGCGTGGATTCCTGACCGTACAAGGAAAACTGGCGGGAGATGACGTGGCCTTTATCGTATGCCATTGGCCTAGCCGTGCTGCGGTTTCATATTATAGGGAGCGTGCCGGGAAACAGGTCCGTATGTTGAAAGACAGTATCAGCAAGGCAAACCCGGGAATGAAAATCATTGTGATGGGGGATATGAACGACGATCCTTTCAGTCCGAGTATGGCGAAAGCTTTGGGAGCCAAACGCGAAATGAAAGATGTGGGCGAGTCCGATTTGTATAATCCTTGGTGGAATGTGCTAACTAAAGAAGGACGGGGCACGTTGATGTACGACGGCAAGTGGAATCTTTTCGACCAAATCGTAATGACTCCCAATTTATTGAATTTGGACGGCAAGAAGGATTATTCGACCTTGAAGTTCTTTAAGCATGAGATATTCTCGCGTAATTACCTGTTCCAAACCGAAGGGCGATACAAAGGCAATACCAAGCGTACGCATGCCGGTGGAGTGTGGTTGAACGGTTATAGCGACCACCTTCCGGTTGTGGTATATTTGGTGAAAGAGATGAAATGACACTGCAAGCACTCCCTCGAAACGGTAAAATACGCTTCGGGGGATTTTTTTTGCTTAAAAGATACAGGCGGTAGGTATGGATTTGAAGAAAAATGTCTATCTTTGCCCTACCAAAAAGAGTGAAATGAATTGTTCTTTTTATAAATTATAAAGATATGGTTAATTACAAAGACTTAGGCTTGGTGAACACCAGAGAGATGTTCAAAAAAGCCATTAATGGCGGTTATGCCATTCCTGCTTTCAACTTCAACAACATGGAGCAGATGCAGGCTATCATTCAAGCAGCCGTAGAGACCAAGTCTCCGGTGATCCTTCAGGTTTCTAAGGGTGCCCGTCAGTATGCCAACGCTACATTGTTGCGCTATATGGCCCAGGGTGCTGTTGAATATGCAAAGGAATTGGGTTGCGCCAATCCCCAAATCGTGTTGCACCTTGACCACGGTGATTCTTTCGAGACTTGCAAGAGCTGTATCGATTCAGGTTTCTCTTCTGTGATGATCGACGGTTCTCACCTTCCGTATGACGAGAACGTGGCTTTGACGAAGAAAGTTGTTGAATATGCCCATCAGTTCGACGTAACTGTAGAAGGTGAGTTGGGCGTGTTGGCCGGAGTAGAAGACGACGTTGTGGCTGAACATCACACTTACACTCGTCCTGAAGAAGTGGTTGACTTCGTAACCAAGACCGGTTGCGATTCTTTGGCTATTTCTATCGGTACTTCTCACGGTGCATATAAGTTCAAACCCGAACAGTGCCACGTTGACCCCGCTACAGGCCGTTTGGTTCCTCCTCCTTTGGCATTCGATGTATTGGACGGTGTAATGAAGGAACTTCCGGGCTTCCCCATTGTTCTGCACGGTTCTTCATCTGTTCCTCAGGAAGAAGTAGATACCATCAACAAATACGGTGGCAAGTTGGAAGCAGCTATCGGTATCCCCGAAGACGAATTGCGTAAGGCTGCCAAGAGTGCGGTTTGCAAGATCAATATCGACTCAGACTCTCGTCTGGCTATGACGGCTGCCGTTCGCAAGGTATTTGCTGAGAAGCCGGCAGAGTTCGACCCGCGTAAATATTTGGGTCCGGCTCGCGACAACATGAAGAAATTGTACGAGCACAAGATTGTCAACGTTTTGGGTTCTGACAACAAATTGTAATCCGGTCGTACGGCGTATAAAAGTTAAAGGGCTGCTTTCGGGCAGCCCTTTTTCATGTTTATTGCATGTTTAGTAGGTTTTCAATTTTCCTCGCCGTTGTCCGTCAGTTGTTTGATAGCTCCGTTGCTGGGGTAGAAAGTGACTTGTGTGGTGGTCTTTTTGTCGAAGAGCACATTGCTCAGGATTTCTACATTGCCGAATTGGCCCATGGGGAACTCTCCTTTGCAGAACTCTCTGGAAGCATTGAATACGCTGACCGCCACTCGTTCAGGTACATTATAATATACTCCTTCTTCCATCTTACCTTTCTTTTTGGCAGCCTTTTCGTCCACGACGGGTTGGGGGAGGGTATTCATGTTTTTCAAAGAGAGGTAGACCGGTTCTCCGGATAAATCGTCATTGTCCACTACGCCCAGTTTTTCCGAGAAACGGAACAGCACCATACGGTCTGTGAATTCCGCAGGTGTGAGTTCTATGGTGAAAACCTCCGTACTGGTGTCCACTGTGCCTTTGAACAGTTGTGTAAGAGCGGTTTCCTGCATCGTCAATTGGTCGAGCATCAATTTGAGTTGGGCGCCGTCCTTCGGCATGTTGTCCGCTTCGCCCTTAATCAATGCCGTGCGGCTGTCCCGGATATCGTAGATTTCTTCGGCCGTCAGCTCGGCTATTTTGGCATTGCTTCCGGCTGAAAGGATTTCCTGGTTCATGTAATCTCTGGGATTGAGTCTTTTAGGGGCATCATTTCCTTTCGGTATGGCCGGCAACGGTTCCTCTTCCCCGTCGGTATTGATGGACAGGAGGATGCCTTCGGAAGTGAGGCCTACCAACGGGGCTACGGTTCTCTTTTTAAGCTGTATGCTGTAAACTTTTTGAGGATCGGGTACTCCGTAAGGTACCATATCTATACTTTTTATACTCCACTTCGTGTAAGGTTCCTGAATTATTTGGGATAAACGGAGATAGCGGTCAGCATATTTGCTGAATTCTCCGGGGGTATAGACTTGCTTTTCAGCCACGACGACCAAACGAAGGGCTGTACGGGGCAAGTAATAGGTTACGCCCTCCACCGTGGCACCGGGTACGTACGGGCTTACTTCGGTTTGTGCGACGGCACCGAGTGTGCAAAGCGCCAGTCCGCATAACAGGGTTCTTGCTTTCATAAACTTTATTTTTATCAGTGTTTATTCTTTTAATTTCTTAAAGGCTTCGGGGAGTGCGTCGATGATGTCGCTAGCAATCATGCTTTCTTCGCCTAACCTTTCGCGTGCGATGTCGCCGGCCATGCCGTGGAGATAGGTACCCAACTGGCAAGCTTCATTGGCCGTATATCCCCGTGCCAGTAAAGCCGTAAGGATACCGGTCAGCACATCACCGCTTCCGGCCGTGGCCATGCCTGCGTTGCCCGTGGGATTGATGATAACGCGTCCCGTCGGTGTACAAATCATGCTGTTGTGTCCTTTCACGATGACATATAACTGCATTTTGATGGATAGCTCGCGGGCTTTAGCCATACGGTCGTAACTGTCGGTACATGCTCCCACGAGGTTTTCCAATTCTTTTGGATGCGGAGTGAGAATCGTGTCTTGTGGGATTTCCGGAATCCATTCCGGATGGTTGCCTAAGATGTTGAGTGCGTCTGCGTCGAGTACCATTTCGCCCGGATGGTTACGGATGAAAGTACGCAGCGCTTCTGCCGTTTCTTCGTGTGTGCCCAGTCCGGGACCGATGGCCAGAGCGTTGTAGTCGTAGGTACTTATGGCTTTCGACACCCGGATGTCGGACAAATCATGGCTGAGTATGGCTTCGGGCACACTGCATTGCAAGATGTTGTTGTTCATGTCCGGCGTGTGGACGGTCAGTTTGCCCACTCCACTTCTCAGGCAAGCCTTTGCCGCGAGGATGGTTGCGCCTCCCATGCCGTACTGTCCGCTGACGAGCAGGGCATGCCCCATGCTGCCTTTGTGGGCGAAAGGGTTACGCGGTTTGAGTATCTTTTTCACCTCTCCCGGCTCTATTACCGTAATACTACAGTCCATAGCCGCCAATCCCTCGGCGGAAAGCCCGATGTCCACGGGCTTCACTTCACCGAGATATTTCTGGTTCTCGCCGAAAAAGAAGGCCAGTTTAGGAAGCTGGATGGTCAGGGTCAGGTCCGCACGGACGATGGCCGACGGATTATTGTATGTGTTGTCTTCGCTCATCAAGCCGGATGGGATGTCGATGCTCACCACTTTGGCCGGACTGGCGTTGATTCTTTTCACGAGACCGGCATAGCCCCCGTCCAAAGGCTTGTTCAATCCGGTACCGAACAGTCCGTCTATGATGACATCTTTTGCGTCCACTTCAGGGAAGGAGAATTGGGAAGATACTTCGGTGAACATCAGTCCGGCCAGGTTTTCCAGTCTTTTCTTGTTGTTCAGGCAATCGTCGCTGAGACGTCCCGTGATGTTGAACAGATACGTCTGTACCGTATACCCGGCGTTGCAGAGCAGGCGGGATACCGCCAAGGCATCACCGCCGTTGTTACCCGGACCGGCAAACACGATAAAGCGGGTAGCGGTGGTCCAACGGCTTTTCAGTTCGGCTGCAATCGCTTTTGCGGCACGTTCCATCAAATCGATGGATGAGACGGGTTCGTGCCCGATGGTGTATTTATCTAATTCTTTAAACTGGGTCGAGGTGAGTATCTTCATGACAAATAAAACTTCGTTTTCTTTCGTATTCTCTTGGTTTTGCACTATATTTGCACAAAATTAGCAAAAAGATATGGAAACACTTCAGATAAAGGATAAAAAATTTGCCGTATCGATACCTGAATCCGAGATATTGAAACAGGTGAAGCGGGTGGCAGGGGAAATCAACCGTGATCTTGCCGGGACAGAGCCTGTTTTTCTGGCCATATTGAACGGTTCTTTTATCTTTGCGGCCGATTTGATGAGGGAAATCAGGCTTGCTGCACAGATATCGTTTGTCAAGTTGGCTTCTTACGTGGGTACGTCTTCAACCGGTTCCGTCTGTGAGATGATAGGGTTGAATGCCGATATCGCCGGACGGGATGTCGTGGTTGTGGAGGATATAGTGGATTCCGGATTGACGATGAAATACGTGACAGAAATGTTGGCGAAGTACAATCCCCGTTCCATTTCCATTTGCACCTTGTTGCTCAAGCCCGGTAATTTGAAAGTGGATTTGGATATTCCGTACAAGTGTTTCTCCATTCCCAACGATTTCATTTTGGGATATGGGTTGGATTATGACGGTTACGGGAGGAACACCCGTGACATTTACACCGTCGTGGAATAAGTTGGCAGTATCTATTGCCGGGAAAGGAGGAGAAAGATTGTTTCAACCAAATACAAAATAAGAACGATGAAGAATATTATTATTTTCGGTGCCCCGGGATCAGGCAAGGGCACTTACAGTGACGAGATTGTGGCAAAATACGGCATGGGGCACATTTCTACCGGTGACGTGTTGCGCGGAGAAATCAAGAACGGTACGGAGCTAGGCAAGATTGCCAAGGGATATATTGACAACGGCCAGCTTATTCCGGATGAGCTGATGATTGACATCTTGGCTAAGACATACGATGCACAGACGAAAGGCCAAGGGGTGATATTCGACGGTTTCCCCCGTACCATCGCGCAGGCCGAGGCTTTGAAGAAGATGCTGGCCGACCGCAAGGACGACATGGGCATGATGATAGAGTTGGTGGTGGACGAAGAGACGTTGATGGCGCGTTTGCTGAACCGTGCCATCGAACAGGGACGCGCCGACGACAATGAAGAAACCATCAAGAAGCGTTTTGAAGTGTACCGTAACCAGACGGCTCCTTTGGCCGAATGGTTCGAAAAAGAAGGTTTGCGCCATACTTTCAACTGGAAAGGTTCAAAAGAACAGATGTTGGCGGAAATCTTTGAAGCGATAGACGCTGCAAACAAATAATTTATATGGCAGAATCCAATTTTGTAGACTATGTGAAGATATACTGCCGTTCGGGCAAGGGGGGACGCGGTTCGGCTCACATGCGCCGGGCCAAGTACGTGCCCAATGGCGGACCGGACGGTGGAAACGGCGGCCGTGGGGGTAATGTTTACCTTCGCGGCAACCGCAACTATTGGACGTTGCTCCATCTGCGTTATGACCGGCATGTCTTTGCCGGCCATGGCGGGAATGGCTCCAAAGCCCGGTCGTCGGGCAAGGACGGCGAGGACAAGTATATAGACGTGCCGTGCGGAACGGTGGTCTATAATGCCGAGACGGGAGAATACCTTTGCGACGTGACGGAGGACGGACAGGTCGTGTTGTTGCTGAAAGGAGGCCGGGGCGGTTTGGGCAACTGGAATTTCCGTACGGCCACCAATCAGGCGCCCCGGTATGCCCAACCCGGGGAGCCGATGCAGGAGATGATGGTCATCATGGAATTGAAGCTGTTGGCCGATGTCGGTTTGGTGGGGTTTCCCAACGCCGGGAAATCCACTTTGCTCAGTGCCGTGTCATCCGCCCGTCCCAAGATAGCCAATTATCCCTTTACGACGCTCGAACCCAGTTTGGGCATCGTGTCCTACCGCGACAACCAGTCGTTCGTGATGGCCGATATTCCCGGCATCATTGAGGGTGCCAGTGAAGGGAAAGGATTGGGCTTACGTTTCCTGCGTCATATCGAGCGCAACTCTTTGTTGTTGTTCATGGTGCCCGGCGACACGGAGGACATCCGGAAAGAATATGAGATACTGTTGAACGAACTGGCCACATTCAACCCCGAAATGCTCGACAAACAGCGGGTGTTGGCCATTACGAAGAGCGATTTGCTGGACGATGAGCTCATACAGATGCTTTCCGAGAACCTGCCCGACGTGCCCCATGTGTTTATCTCTTCGGTCACGGGGACGGGCATAGCCGAGTTGAAAGACTTGTTATGGAAAGAGCTGAACAGCGAAAGCAATAAACTTCAGGCCATTACCGGCCAAAGCAAGATTGTGCATAAGAACAAGGATTTGAAATTCCTGCAGAATGAGCTGAAAGCCATGGGCGAGGATGAAGATATCCAGTTTGTGGACGAGGAGGAGATAGAAGACCTTGACGATTTCGAATACGAAGAGGATTGGGACGACGAACCTCAAAAATAGTTCCGGAAGATGCGTGGACCGGAATTGCTGACATACGATTTGGGACAGGGCGTCTGTGCTTTTAGTACGAAGCGTCGCGGAGGTTATAGCGAGGGAGCATACGCTTCTTTCAATGCCAATGCCTATTGCGGGGACGACGAACGCATGGTGCGGCTCAACCGTGATTTGTTGTGCGAGTCTTTAGGTTTGGAGGCATCCCGTTTGATTATACCTCATCAGATACATGGCGCACGGGTGCGTCGTATCGATGAGGCTTTTTTTATGCAGGCCGATGCCGTCAAGGCGGCTACGCTCGAAGGAGTGGATGCCGTGATGACGGACGTGCCGAAGGTGTGCGTGTCGGTGTCTACCGCCGATTGCATACCTATATTAATATACGACCGGGTGCATCATGCCGTAGCCGCCGTGCACGCCGGTTGGCGGGGCACGGTGTTGCGCATTGTGGAAGCCGTCCTGCATGCGATGTCAGGCGCGTATGGTACCCGTCCGCAGGATGTGGAGGCGGCCATCGGTCCTGGCATATCCTTGGAAGCTTTCGAGGTGGGTGACGAGGTGTATGAAGCTTTCCGCACGGCCGGTTTCCCGATGGAGGAGATGGCGAGGCGATATCTTGTCGCCGGAGACGGGAGTGACATGATGGAAAAATGGCACCTTGATTTGTGGCAAGCCAACCGGGGCTTGTTGGAGGATTGTGGTGTGCCCTCTGCACGGATTCATTTGGCCGGAGTGTGCACTTACCTCCATTCCGAACGTTTCTTCTCCGCACGCCGCTTGGGCATCCGTTCGGGGCGCATCCTGAACGGTATTTTTCTGACGGACTGATTAAAAATATGGATATATGGTGAAGCGTGTTTCTATTTTGTGCCTCGCTTTGTTGCTGGCACTTTTGTATTCCTTTACGGGCAGCCGCAAGGAGCGGGTGGATTTCTCGCGCGTGGAACGGCGTATGCTTCATATCCCGACAGCCGGATTGTTCGACGGCACCGATTATTTCACCGTGACTTCGGCCGACATGGAACGCGACGGTTGGAGTTTTCCGGTGGAGGGCGGAGTGTTGTTTACTCCCGATTTTCGTCATGAACCCATCGGTTGGTATATCATGTCACTTGAGGTAAAGCACGAAGTCAGGGCGGCCATGCAGGGCGTGGTGCGCTTGGTGCGTAAAACGGATTTAGGAAAGACGGTCGTGGTGCTCCATCCCAACGGGATGGAAACGGTGTATGCCCATCACGCCAAGACGTTGGTGGAGTCCGGCGATTATGTTTCTGCCGGGCAGGCTATCGCATTAGCCGGTGCGGACCATGGCGTGGTCTATACCTATTTCGCCCTGATGGTGAACGGCGTGCCGATGAGCCCGTCCACGTTGGCTCGTCCCGATGGTAGTTTGAAGTTCGATGCCATGCAGTTTCGTCTGGATGAGTCCGGTTATGTCCGTGCTTCTTTCTACCGAACGGGCGAGATTGAAGAACGTCCTCCCCGTTTCGACTGGTTTCGGGTGTCGGAATTGGTGGACTTGGATCGTCCTTTTTCAGCCATGGAAAGGCAACATGTAGGTGTGGCTACACCTGGGTTGTTTGACGGGTTTTCTTCGTTCACGATAGACTTGTCCCGGATAGGGAAGTGGAGTTATCCGCTGCTTGGTGCCAAGGTGATCAGTCCCTACGGTGGGGCACGTAAGAACCATACAGGAACGGATCTGAAGACGAAACCGCACGACAAGATACGGGCGGTGTTCGACGGGATAGTCCGCTTCTCCGGAAAGTACTCTGCATACGGGAATATGGTGGTAGTGCGCCATGCCAACGGTCTGGAGACTTGTTACAGTCATAATGCCAGGAATTTGGTTCGTGTAGGTGATCGGGTGAAAGCCGGTGACGTGATAGCCACCGTGGGGCGCACCGGTAGGGCTACGACGGAGCATTGTCATTTTGAAGTCCGGGTGAATGGCGTGCCGTTTAATAGTGATTACATTTTCGATCACGGGCGGCATGCGTTGAGGAAAGACAAACTCACCTTTACCCGAAAAACGAACGGAACTATCTCTGTACGGAAAAATTAAGTACCTTTTTCCCTCCTTTTGGAAAGCAGAAAATCATCTTGCAGAAAGACTTAAATCGTTTAGCGTTCTCTAAGGGATGAAAAAAAGACCGTAGGGTGATGCCTGCGGTCTTCTCTTTTGAATGAGAAAATATATTACTTTTTATGCCGGTTGGCTCTGCGGCGGCGGATTTCAGCCTTCATTTTTGCCGACCCGGAACCATGCGCTCCCGTGATGTAAGCTTTCTTTTTGGCTTTGGTTTTCACTTTGTTTTTTGAGTTTCCGGAAGTCTTTTTAGCGCCCCCTGAAAACACGATTCCTCCCGTGATTACCTTGTCGATGTCATCTCCTCCAAAGTTTGCCATAAGTGTGCCGTGGGATTAATGGTGGAACAGGCGGACGCCGGTGAAAGCCATCGTGATGCCATACTTGTCGCAAGTCTCGATTACATGGTCGTCGCGTACGCTACCGCCGGCTTGTGCCACGAACTGTACGCCGCTCTTGTGCGCCCGTTCGATGTTGTCGCCGAAGGGGAAGAATGCGTCCGACCCTAAGGCCACTCCGGTGTTTTGTGCAATCCAGGCTCGTTTTTCCTCGCGTGTGAGCGGTTCCGGCTTTTCGGAGAAGAATTTCTGCCATTCTCCGTCGGCCAACACGTCCATATAGTCGTCGCTGATATAAATATCGATGGTATTATCTCGGTCTGCACGGCGGATTTTCTCCACGAACGGCAGGTTCATCACCTTCGGATGTTGGCGCAACCACCAGATGTCGGCCTTGTTGCCCGCCAGACGCGTACAGTGGATACGGCTTTGTTGTCCGGCTCCGATACCGATGGCCTGTCCGTCTTTCACGTAGCATACGGAGTTGCTTTGCGTGTACTTCAGGGTGATGAGGGCGATCATCAAGTCGCGTTTAGCCTCGTCGGTAAACGTCTTGCAGGCCGTGGGGATGTTCTCGAACAAAGCCGGGTCGTTCAATTTGATTTCATTGCGTCCTTGCTCGAATGTGATGCCGAACACCTGTTTATGTTCTATCGGTTCGGGAACATAGTCCGGGTCTATCTTGATGACGTTGTAAGTGCCTTTGCGTTTCTCGCGCAGGATTTGGAGTGCTTCTTCCGTGTAGTCCGGAGCAATCACTCCGTCGCTGACTTCGCGTTTGATGAGGGTGGCGGTAGCGGCATCGCAAGTGTCGCTCAGTGCGATGAAGTCACCGTAGCTTGACATACGGTCGGCACCGCGTGCACGGGCGTATGCGCAAGCGATTGGAGTGAGGGGAATTTGCACGTCATCCACAAAGTATATTCTTTTTAACGTGTCGCTCAACGGGAGGCCGATGGCTGCCCCGGCAGGAGACACGTGTTTGAAAGACGTGGCGGCAGGCATGCCGGTGGCTTCTTTCAGTTCCTTGACCAGTTGCCAACCGTTGAGGGCATCCAAGAAGTTGATATACCCCGGACGGCCGTTGAGTACTTCAATCGGCAGTTCGCCCTCGGTCATGTAAATGCGCGAGGGTTTCTGATTCGGATTGCATCCGTACTTTAAAGCTAATTCTTTCATATCGAGTGATTAATACAGAAGCAGCCCGACACGCATACTGCATGACGGGCTGCTTTCAAATTTGTGGAGCTGGAGGGAATCGAACCCTCGTCCAAACAGGGAAACCATACGCTTTCTACACGCTTATCCCGGCCTTCGGTTTTCGTGCGCAAACAAGACCCGAGCCACCCATTTACGCCTTATCCTTTAAGATTTCACCGTCCGTGCAAGGCCACGGACGACTATCTCCGATTTAGCTGCACCACTTTTCCGGAATGCTTCGGAGCCACAGCTTCCGAGTGATGTCTCGTTTCAGCACCTGGTGCCGAAATAAAGGTAATCTACTATACTTCGATCACGCAGCGAGAGCGTAGTTGTTTTCGCCAGATAAATTCTTGGTAACTGAGATTATAGAGGAAATCACCGACCCTCTGCGTGCTTACGTACCATTCCATCCTGCTGTCAAATCCATGTCAACCCCGGATGTTTGAATTGCAAAGATAAGATATTCTTTTGAATAAAGGCATAAACATGCTGTTATTTTTTCTCCGGTTCTTTATTTTTTCTACACGGTTAAGTCATTACTTGTGAGAGAAAAAAAAATATCGTTATTTTGCAATAATTTCACTCTTGTGGAGTTTTATACTTAGATAAATTAGATTTAATGAATTGGAAAATGAGTCAGATGTCTGTCAATATGGAGATTTGTGATGGGATGAATTGGGTGGAACGAGCCATTAAAAAAGGTCTTGATACCATATTTGCTTTGTTGGGTTTGATAGTGTTGTCTCCAGTTTTTTTATTAGTTTATTTTTTATTAAAAAGGCAAGGTGATGGACCTGTATTGTTTAGACAGGAACGAATAGGGTACAAGGGAAAACCTTTTTATATATTGAAATTCCGGACAATGAGAGTTGATTCAGAGAAGGACGGGAAACCTTGTTTGGCGAAGAAAGGGGATGATAGGTTAACTCCTGTAGGTAGATTTTTGCGTGAACATCATTTGGATGAATTACCTCAGTTGTGGAATGTTTTTCGGGGGGATATGGCGTTTGTGGGTCCTCGTCCTGAACGGCGTTACTTTATTGATTTGATTAGAAAGGAGAATCCTGATTATGATTATATTTATTTGATGCGTCCGGGATTGACTTCCATGGCTACTTTATATAATGGATATACGGATTCGATGCAAAAAATGCTGATTCGTTTGCAAATGGATTTAGAATATTTGCAACAGCGTTCGTTGTTTTTAGATATAAAAATTATTTTGACCACTGTCGTTTTTATTTTAAAAGGAAAGAAATTTTGATGTATATGGCAAGGAGGATATTGCTAGCCTGTTTGGCGTTTTTTTGGTTTCAATTTATTTTTTCTCAATCCATGTCGGACGATCAGGTGGTACGTTATGTCATGGAACAGCAGGAGAAAGGGAAAGACCAACAATATATTGTTTCCCAATTGCTTCAAAAAGGTGTAACGGTAGATCAGTTGCGGCGTATTCGTAAAAAATATGAGGCAGAACAAAAGCAGCCCGGAGCTTTGGACTTGACCGGAACGACACAACCCAAAAGTGGAACGTCCCGCTTGAGGACTAACAAAGAAAAGACACGGGATGAACGCCAGAAACAGAATGGTTATATGGTTCGTTCGCGACGTGAAATAAAGGATGGAGAGGATAAAACGCTGAAGGGCCAACAACTCAACGAAGAGATAGGGTTTATGGATATAGACTCATTGATTTATTATCGTAATTATTTCAAGGAAGACGACCGTCAAGTCTTTGGCCGTAATATCTTCAATAATGAAATGCTGACTTTTGAGCCGAGCATGAATATACCGACTCCGGCAAACTATCGCCTGGGAGCCGGTGATGCTGTAATTATAGACGTATGGGGGGCTTCACAGACTACTTTCGAGGGGACGGTGTCGCCCGACGGAACTGTGACAATAGAGGGGGTTGGGCCTTTGGCATTAGCCGGAATGACTGTAAAAGAGGCTAACGACTATGTTAAAAAGCAATTAGGTCGTTTTTATGCGAATTCCAACATAACCTTGACCGTTGGGGAGACACGATCTATACAAGTACAGGTGATGGGTGAGGTGATGGTACCGGGGACTTATACGTTGAGTGCCTTATCTTCTGCTTTCAATGCGTTGTATGCGGCCGGGGGAATCAGTGAGATCGGGACGTTACGCGATATAAAAGTATTCCGTCAGGGACGTGTGGTTTCAACCATCGATGTCTATGATTACATTCTGAACGGGAATACAAAGGGGGATATCCGTTTGGCGGATAACGATGTGATTGTGGTAGGGCCGTACGAATGCTTGGTGAATATACGGGGCAAGGTGAAGCGTCCTATGTTTTATGAAATGAAAGAAAACGAAAGCGTCTCCCGTATTTTGGATTATGCCGGAGGGTTTGCCGGGGACGCTTATACGGATAATGTGCGTCTGATACGTAAAAGCGGACGAGAGTATTCCGTGTATACGGTGGATGAGTTTGAAATGAACGGTTTTTTATTGAAAGACGGAGATTCTTTATATGTCGATTCGGTTATTCCTCGTTTTTCCAATATGGCAGAAATACGCGGAGCTGTGTTCCATCCCGGACAATATCAGATGGATGGGAGCATCAAGACTGTACGCCAGTTGATTAAAGCGGCCGATGGGTTGCGTGAAGATGCTTTTCTTAAACGGGCTGTAATGCACCGTCAAAAGGAAGACCTGACGATGGAAGCTTTATCCGTGGATGTGGAAGGTATTATGGACGGGACGGTAGCCGATATCCCTTTGCGTAAGAATGATATTTTGTTTATTCCAAGTTCGTTGGATATGAAAGGGGAGCGGACATTGACAATTGATGGTGAGGTTAATTTTCCAGGTATCTATCAGTATGCGGACAATACGACGATAGAAGACCTTGTACTTCAGGCCGGAGGGTTTACGGAGGCAGCCTCCATGGCGAAAGTCGATGTGTTCCGCCGTATCAAGAATCCGGATGCGGTGACCGATGATGAGAAACTGTCAGAGACTTATAGCTTTTCTCTCCGTGACGGCTTGGTGATGGGTGACGGTCAGGACTTTCATCTCCAACCGTACGATGAGGTTTTTGTGCGTAAAAGTCCGGCTTATTCGGAACAGCGCAATGTGAAAGTGAGTGGTGCCGTGAACTTTTCCGGAAGTTATGCCATGGATAATAAAGATTATCGTTTGAGTGATTTGGTAAAGGCGGCTGGAGGCTTGTCTTCTTTGGCTTATGCAAAAGGAGCCCGTCTGCAACGTTTGTTGACAGAAGAAGAAAAAAAGCAACGTGAAAGTGCTATGAAGGCTTCCCAAATACAAGTTTATGAAGAAAGCTTGCGTTCGGAAAAAGAATTTAATATGGCGCAAGCAGATTCAATTTTGAATTTGAAGTTGGATTTGGGGGATACTTATCCTGTTGCCATTAATTTAGAGAAGGCGATGAAGAATCCGGGAAGTTTGGACGATGTGCGTTTGCGTGAAGGGGATGAGTTGGTGGTACCTCAATTTTCGAATACGGTAAAGATCAGTGGGGAAGTGATGTATCCTATTTCCATTAATTATGAGAAAGGAAAACCGCTCAGCTACTATATTAAACGCGCTGGAGGTTATGCCGACCGTGCGCATAAGTCCCGTGTGTATACCATTTATATGAATGGTTCTGTAGAGCAGTTAGGACGTCGTTCAAGCAAATCCATCCAGCCTGGGTGTGAAATTGTGGTTCCGACTAAACCACAGCGTAATAAGATGACACCACAGGAGATGATGACGATAGGGACCTCTACGGCTTCAATTGCTACAATGATTGCAACGTTAGTGAATATACTTAAATAATGCATTATGGACCCAAAAAAGGAACCTCAGCCAATAGATTTGGTAGAAATTTTTCAAGTATTATTCAAACAAAGATTATGTATTGCTAAGATTTGTGGCATAGTCTCAGTTGTGGCTGTTATATATGTATGTAGTATACCACGTGGATATAACGCCACCGTGACTTTGGCACCGGAAATATCGTCGGGTGCATCCTTGTCTGGTAATATAGGCTCTTTAGCGAGTATGGTTGGACTGAATTTGGGTAGTAGTATGAATGGAGATGCTCTTTATCCCGAGATTTATCCAGACGTGTTGAATTCTACGGATTTCCTTGTGTCGCTGTTTGATGTGAAAGTTCAAACAGCGGACGGAGAGATAAAGACTACATTATATGATTATTTTGCTGTGCATCAAGAACGCCCGTGGTGGAGTGCCGGTTTTTCTTATATAAATTCTTTTATTAAGAGTATTTTCCCCAAAAAAGAAGAGCAAGTTAATTCAGAAGGAACAGATTCTTTTTGGTTGACGGAGGATGAATCTAATATCTGTAAAATGATTTCAGATAATATATCTTGTTCTGTAGACAAAAAAACAAGCGTAATCACAATAGGTTTTACGGCACAAGATGCCCTTGTGGCTGCGACGATGACAGATTCGGTCAAACAGAGATTACAAGATTTTATTATTGAGTATAAGACGAGCAAAGCACGTAATGATCTTGTTTATTTTGAAAAAATGCTTAATGAGAGCCAAAAGGATTACGAAGCAGCTCAACGTGTATATTCTGAATATTGTGATACGCATAAGGGTGCCGTATTACAGTCTTACATGTCTCAGCAAGATTTCTTGGAGAATCAATTGCAATTGTCGTATACTTCCTATAGCCAATGGGTCCAGCAAGTTCAAATCGCTAAAGCCAAACTGCAGGAAAAAACTCCATCTTTTACGGTCGTGAATTCTGTGACAGTGCCTTTGCGTCCTTCCTCTCCTAAACGTATGTTAATTGTTGTGGGTTGTGTATTCTTTGCTTTTTTATGTTCCTCTTTATATGTATATGGAAGAGAACAGATGTTAAAGAAAAAAGAATTGAAGATGCCGGAATAAAATGATTTTCATAATACTTTTCCTATTTTGTTTTATAATGTCAGTGGCTTTTATAGAAGAAAGACTCGATTCTTCTATTAAGTTGCTTTTATTGATTTTAATAGGAGGGGGAATGGCTCTTGTGGCAGGATTTCGGCCGAGTGATATAGACCATGATTATTCTAATTATGTGAATCTCTATAACAGTAGTTATGATATTACAACAGAAATATCGTTCGTCTTGTTGTCTTATCTGGTCTATTATGTGTTTGATAATGTCGTCTTTTTATTTCTGATTTATGCTATATTGGCGTTGTCACTTCAGATTCTATCCATAAGAAGATTGACCGATTTATGTTTTCTGTCTCTTTTGGTTTACTTGAGTAATTATTATTTGCTCCATGGTATGAATCAGATAAGGGTAGGGGTTGCGTCTGGTTTCTTTTTATTTGCACTTCAATATTTGAGGACCGGAGACCGATTTAGGTATTTGTTATGCATTTTTTGTGCAACTTGTTTTCATTATACTGCCGGAATTCTTGTGTGTTTTGTTTTTTTTTCTAATGAGATTTTTAAAAAGTGGCAATATATATTTTATGCATCAATCATACCTTTTTGCTATCTGATATATTTTTTGAAGATGGATTTTTTATTGATGCTTCCTATTCCTTATATAGAAGAAAAAATGGAGATTTACCGTTCTTTACAGGAACAAGGATTATGGGATGAGATAAATGTTTTTAATTTAGTCTTTTTGGTAAAAATAGTTATCACTTATTTTTTGCTTTGGAAGTGTGAGTTGATTGCTCGTTTTAATCCGTTTGTGGTTATTCTTCTGAAAGTTGAGATTTTGTCTTTGGCTGCGTTTATACTTTTTTATAATCTGCCTGTTTTTGCATTTCGTTTGAGTGAGTTGTTGGGAGTGGTAGAAGTGATACTATTTCCTCTTTTATATTATACTATAAAACCGGATTATGCATCGAAAGCAATTGTCGGTGTAATTGCTTTAGTGTTTTTGTTTATCGGGGTTTTCTATAATCAAGTCATATACATTTAAATATAGTGCTTTTTGTCAGTGCGGTATGTTTCTAAAGGGTTGGAAATGGTTTTTCTTGAAATCAGATGTTGATAATCAATACTTTTTCGTAACTTTGCCAAAAAGGAGGAAAAAATGGAAGGTGGCAGAGGGTGCTAAGATGAAGGAAATATGTACTTGTGTGTAGCTTCCTTAATGATTATTTATGGATACTAATAAAGAGGCTCAGAATAGTAAACGCATCGCCAAAAACACATTGATGCTTTATATACGCACATTCTTTATCATGATTGTGAATTTATACACTTCCAGGGTAACATTGGATGCCCTTGGGGTAGACGATTTTGGAATCTATAATATAGTCGGTGGCGTAGTAATAATGTTTTCAATCATATCAGCTTCATTATCTAATGCTATTACAAGATATTTGACTTTTGAAATAGGCAATCATAATAAGGCAAAATTAGGGCTTGTTTTTTCTACAAGTGTCAATATACAATTTCTTCTCTCGTTTTTGGTCGTACTTTTGACAGAATTATTAGGGGGATGGTTCTTGTTTAATCGGATGCAGATACCTCCAGAACGTTTGAATGTGGCTTTTTGGGTATTGCAATTCTCATTGTTGACTTTTGTTGTTCAGTTGATAAGTTTACCTTATAACGCCATTATAATAGCTCACGAGAGAATGAATGTTTTTGCCTATGTGGGTATCATTGAGGCTCTACTCAGATTGTCTGCTGCATATGCTATTGTGATTTCATCGTTTGATAAGCTTTTTTTCTATGCCTTATTAGTTGCATTGTCTGCAATAATAGTGAGGTTTATATACGGCTGTTATTGTTCTAAGCATTTTACGGAATGCAAATACCGTTTTGGCATAGATAAAAAATTGCTGAAAGAAATGTTTGGTTTTGCCGGATGGAATTTTCTCGGTACAGGAGCATATATACTCAATACCCAGGGAGTTAATATTGTATCTAATATGTTTTTCGGGGTCGTTGTCAATGCTGCGAGGGGAATTGCAGGGCAGGCGGAGAATGGGGTCAAGCAGTTTATAGGAAATTTTACCACGGCTTTGAATCCTCAAATTATAAAGACCTATGCGGAGAATGATCTTGTAACGTGTTTTAAGATTGTGAGACAGGGGGCGAAGTATTCATATATTTTAATGTTATTCTTTTTTATCCCATTTGTGCTTGAGGCTGATTTTGTGCTTGGAGTTTGGTTGAAGGAGGTACCGGAATATGCTGTGTTATTTTGGCAATTGGCTATGTTGGGGGTCTTGGTAGATTTGCCAGGGGCACCATTGACGACGCTTGCGCAGGCCACCGGAAATATAAAGAAATTCTATATTTATGTCGGTGGGTTAGGATGTGCTGTACTTCCCGCAAGTTATGGATTATTTGAACTCGGATTTCCGCCTGTTGCTGCATACATTACTTATGTTGTAGTTTATACCTATTTGGTTTATGTACGTCTTTTTTTATTGAAAAGACAGATTGGTTTTCCTATACGTCCATTTGTGGTACAGGTTGTAGGAAGAGGGGTTATAGTGACAATTGTTTCGTTTGTTTTGCCTCTTGTTTTGGCTAATACGCTTCAGGAGGGAGGAGAACGGTTTATATATGTTTTTGTCTCAAGTTGTATATCGGTTTGTGTTTCAACTTGGATTATTGGAATGGGCAATAGCGAACGAAAAAAGGTGATTTCATTCGTCAAAAATAAATGTGTTTTATGGATAAGAAAATAAAAATAGCATTAGTGACTTGGCTAGGAACAGGTAATTTTGGTACAAGTTTGCAATCTTATGCTCTACATAAAAAGTTGGAGGATTTGGGCTATGACGTATGTATCCTGCATCCATTTGTTTTTATGAATGGGACATCTTTCTCTTTTTTCCGTTGGTTACTGTATCAGATTAGGAGATATGGCTTGTCGTTGAAGAGAATGTTCCGTGCTCGTACTGTCAAGCAGCAAAAATTGGATGTTTTTAATAAAGAGAATTATAATCATAGGATTGTTCATAATTTATCTGATTACCGCTGTTTGTTGTCAGAAGTAGATGTTTTTATGACGGGAAGTGATCAAATATGGAATTGTTGCCATCGTTTTGATTCTTTTATGTTTTTGGATTTTGTAGGGGGCGGGAAGCGGGTTGCTTATGCTTCAAGTATAGGGACAAATTGTGTTCCCGAAAAATATGAAGACCGGGTGAAAGAATTATTGTTCTCATTCCAACATATTGGAGTCAGGGAAGGGTATACGGCTCGATATCTTTCATCTTTATTGGGGAAGAATGTTTCACGGGTTTTGGATCCTACTTTTTTACTTTCATCTCAACAGTGGTTGGATTTTTCCCGGAAAGCTGATATTCCTTTTCGACTTCCATCAAAATATATTCTATGTTACTTTGTGGGGAATAGAAAAGAATACTTGTCTCAAGTCGTAAAAGTACAAAAAACATTGGGTGTACGAGACATTATTCTTTTACCGTCTTTGGAGAGTGGGAGTTTGGAATTGTACCATGCAATGGTGGATGAAAGTGCAGGACCTTATGAGTTTGTACGGTATGTGGCGGAAGCTGAGGTTGTATGTACAGATTCATTTCATGCTTGTGCCCTGTCTGTTAATTTATCAAAGGACTTTGTGGTGTTTAAAAGATTTAAGGATACAGAGCAAGGCTCTCAGAATGGTAGAATTCACGATTTTCTTGATTTGTTCGGGCTTACAGGACGGCTATATGATGATACGGGTATGGATTGGGCTAAGCCTGTAAATTATGGATTGGTACAAGATCTTTTGCAAAAGGAACGGAAAAAGTCTATGGATTATCTTATTCATTCAATAGAGAAATAATATGGTACGTTGGAAAAAATATCTCAAAAGGTTAGGGCGCTTTCTTATCGGTGGATTTCCTGTTCATCATGTGACCGTAGTTACCTTATCTCCAAATGAACTTCTTGAGGGACGTTGTGCTTTGATTACAGGAGGTGCAAGTGGTATTGGATTGGCTATAACAAAGGCTTTTCTGCAGGCTGGGGCATACGTGGTCATGACCGGTCGTGATGAAAGAAAGCTTAAAAAATGCTTTGAGGAATTGGATGGAAGATTTCCCAATAGGGTTTATTTTTATCGTATGGATAATTTGGATGTAAGCTCTTTTGAAGACAGTTTAAGGGAGATACTCACTTTGTTATCAGGAAAAAAGATAGATATACTGGTGAATAACGCCGGTGTGGAAAGCACGGCTATGCCCCATGTAACGGAAAGTGATTTTGATAAAGTTGTTGATACGAATTTGAAAGGAACATTTTTTCTATCCCAATTGTTCGGGAGATATATGGTTGATAATGAAATAGAAGGAAATATTCTGAATATCTCATCTTCTTCCAGTCTCAGACCGGCTAATTCTCCTTATATTTTGAGTAAATGGGGGATAAGGGCATTAACCATGGGGTTGGCTAAATCTCTGGCACCGCATGGAATTGTGGTGAACAGTATCGCGCCAGGGCCTACGCAAACATCTATGTCGAATTTAGATGACGATTCCGACATTACATTGGTTTCCAGTCCTATCGGACGTTATGCCAAACCTGAAGAAGTGGCACAGATGGCTGTAGTCTTAGTGAGTGGGATGGGACGAACGGTCGTCGGAGATACTGTTTTTATGACCGGGGGATTGGGGAATCTTACAGTAGATGATTATAGTCGACGTTATTCTTTTGAATAATGTGGAATGAAAAAAAGTATAAGAAATATGGAAACTTATTATTCTAGTGAAAAGGGTATACAGATACTTGTCAAGCTGTTAAAAGCTCATCATATAAAGAAGGTGGTGACCTCTCCTGGAGGGACTAATATGATGTTGAATGCTTCATTGATGTATGATGGAGGATTTGAAATGTATTCATCGGTGGACGAAAGATCGGCTGCTTATATGGCTTGCGGAATGGCAGAGGAGAGTGGTGAACCTGTTGTACTTACATGTACCGGTGCCACGGCGGCTCGTAATTATATGCCGGGATTAACAGAAGCCTTTTATAGGAAGTTGCCCGTGTTGGTAATCACCGGTACACAAGACTTGAGACGGTTAGGAAATTTGTACGACCAGGTTACGGATCGTAGTGTACATGCCAAGGATATTCTGACTTTTAGTACTTATATCCCGTCAGTACGTGATACGAAGGATGCGGAAAATGCGGCATTGCGCATTAATCAGGCGATTTCGGCTTTGACACTTCATGGCGGAGGACCGGCTCATGTGAATTTGGAAACTACATATAGCCGGGATTTGTCGGTTAAGCAATTGCCGTATGTTAAAGTTGTCAGACGAATTGATTATGATGGGGATTTCCCTCCTTTGCCCCAGGGTAAGATAGCTATATTTATTGGGGCACATCGTCCATTCACAGCAAGAGAGACGGGTTTGATTGATGCTTTTTGTGAAAATAACAATGCTGTGTGTTTTTGTGACCATACAAGTGGTTATAAGGGGAATTTTAGGCAGGTGGATGCTTTATTGACAGTACAAAATGCACCATGTTTACAGGATATTCGTTTGACGATACATCTGGGGGAAGTTTCTGGTGATCATTTTAATATGGGGGGGAAGGCACAAGAAGTGTGGCGCGTGAATAGGGATGGACAATTGCGTGACAGATATGGTAAGCTTACTTATTTGTTCGACATGGACGAATCCCATTTCTTTGAGAAGTATGGCCAAAAGCGAAATGTAGGCAAGGGTACACTTTCTTTTTTGAAATCATGTAGAAATGATTATGTCAGATGTTATGAGAAAATTCCGGATTTGCCATTTTCAAATATATGGATGGCTAAACAGTTGTCTTGCAGACTTCCAGAGGGGTGTGCCATACATTTCGGTATTCTAACGTCTTTAAGATCGTGGGATTTTTTTGAGATTCCAAAATCCGTGAATTCTGCATGCAATGTGGGAGGTTTCGGTACGGATGGGACTCTTTCCTCTCTTTTGGGGGCAGCTTTGGTTCATCCTGATAAGTTGTATTTTGGAGTTTTGGGAGACTTGGCCTTTTTTTATGATATGAATGCTTTAGGTAACCGGCATTGGGGGAAAAATATCAGAGTTTTATTGGTAAATAACGGTAAAGGTTGTGAGTTTACTCATTATCTGAATCCTGGTCATATATTTAAAGAAGGTGTGAATCCATATATTGCGGCTGCTGGACATTATGGCAATCAGTCGCGTACATTAGTAAGGGATTATGCCAAAAATCTTGGTATAAATTATTTATCTGCTTCTTCTAAAGAGGATTTTTTAGAAAACATGGGTACTTTTCTATCTACTGAAATTAATAAGTCATACCTTTTTGAGGTGTTTACGCGTGATACAGACGAAAATGAGGCTTTACGTTTGATTACAAGTACCGGATTGGTTGGAGACGTCAAGCAAGTTTTGAAAGAAAAAGTAGGGAATGTAATTGGAGAAAAAGGGATGGAGTTTGTAAAACGTATACTGAAATGATTTGTAATGTCTGAAGAAAATAGTGTGGATATTGTTGTTTGGATGACGGTAATAGAGCCAATTAAAAAGGGGAAATGAAAAAGGTATTGGTTTTAATGTCTACTTATAATGGACAAATGTATTTGAAGGAGCAATTGGTTTCTATTTATGCTCAAAAAGGAGTAGATTGTACTTTGTTGGTACGCGATGACGGGTCTTCGGATTGCACAAAACAGATCTTGGCTGAAGAGGAAAAGAACGGTAACTTACGATGGTATGAAGGGCGAAATGTAGGGCCGGCACGGAGTTTTTGGGATTTGTTGTTAAATGCTCCCAAATGTGAATGGTATGCCTTTTCGGATCAAGATGATGTATGGCATGAAGATAAATTGAAGGCCGCATTAGAACAATTTGGAAATTGTGTGGACAGACCTGCTTTGTATTTTGGACAAACTCAGTTGGTTGATGAAAATTTGTGTCCAATGGATAGTGTAAAGATTCATCCTTTGTTGACTTATGGTGAAGCACTCATGTATCAGTTCGTAGGAGGGTGTACGATGGTATTTAACGATAAACTTAGAAATGAGTTACTGAAGTATACTCCTCGCTATATGAGAATGCACGATGTATGGATTTATGATGTTGCAATGGCATTGGGTGCATGGGTTTGTTTTGATGATAAGCCTTATATCCTATATCGCCAACATTCTCGAAATGCGGTTGGACAAGTGAACTCTTCATTATTCCGGTGGAGAGAAAGAATTGGAAGGTTACGGAAAAATGAAAGGATACGTTCTTCTATTGCCAGAGAATTATGGAATGGTTATGCTGAATTGATGGTGGAAGAACACAAGGAGTTAACGTTTAAGGTGATAAACTATAAAAAATGTTTCAACAAAGTTTCTTTGATTTGCGGACATGAACTTGATTGTGCAAACCATTTTGTGTCCATTTTTGGGAGATTGTCTATTCTTTTTAATTTATTTTGAAAATTTAAATTATGAAATATCCTGTAATTTCTGTCGTTACTATATGTTATAATAGTGTGAATACTTTGGAGGAAACGATAAAGAGTGTGGTGGAGCAGAAGTACCCATATATAGATTATGTAATTATAGATGGAGGGTCAACAGATGGGACTTTGGATATTATAGAACAGTACAAAGAACATTTGGGGTATTTCTGTTCCGAGCCAGACAAAGGCATAAGTGATGCGTTCAATAAAGGTATCTTTCATGCTAAAGGAGATTTGATTGTAATCATTAATAGTGATGATATTTTGCTGCCTAATGCATTGGAGGTGGTTGCAAAGTTTTATGAACCGGATGT
The DNA here is from genome assembly GCF_900683745.1 of Paraprevotella xylaniphila YIT 11841. Classification (NCBI taxonomy): domain Bacteria; kingdom Pseudomonadati; phylum Bacteroidota; class Bacteroidia; order Bacteroidales; family Prevotellaceae; genus Paraprevotella; species Paraprevotella xylaniphila. Next base: position 1,640,373 of record NZ_LR215980.1, on the reverse strand, counting down.
GGATGTTTACAGGGGAAACGTGATTATCCGCAACAAAGATACGGGATTTACCGGGCGTGACATCCCCTCTATGAAGTTCCCGTTAATGCCGTTTTTTGTGAATGTAGACCATCAGGGTACTTTTGTAACGGCTGCAGCTTATCGCCGTTGGGGAGGATACGATTTGAAATTCCGTTATATGATGGATCATGATTTTTTAACACGGGCTTATCAGGGAGGGGCACGTTTTAAATACATTCCGGCTGATTTGGCAGAATTTAGATTGGGAGGAGTCTCAGTGGCTCCTATATCTGCAAAGAGATATGATATTGAGCACATTGTGTTGAATAATGGGGGAGGAAGGTGGTTAGCCAAGTTCTGTTATTTTTATTTTTGGGCTTTTGATTGCGTAAAAAGATTAATTATTTGTATCTTTGGCATAGATATGCTGAAACGCATGCATTACGCCAAAACAAATAAGGGGTAAGTGTGTATTTATGAATGATTAAGTATGAAAGTTTATTTTATAAACCCGCCTTTTAAGGCAGAATATGGTAAATTCTCAAGGGAATCTAGAAGTCCGGCAATAACAAAAAGTGGTGCTTTATATTATCCGTTATGGCTGATATACGCTGCTGCTTATGTAGAGAAGAATGGGCATGAAGTATATTTTTTGGATGCACCGGCAAAACCTTTAAATGAGGAAGTAACGTTGACCTTGCTTGCGAATAAGGCGGATGATAATACTTTGTTTGTCTTAGATACCAGTACACCTTCCATAAAAAGTGACGTGAGTTTTGCAGGACGTATCAAGCAAATGTATCCACATTCCTTTCTTGTTCTGGTTGGAACCCATCCTTCTGCATGTGCGGAGGAAACATTAGGATATTCCAAGGCGGTAGATGCGGTGGCGATAGGAGAGTATGATGAAACTATAAAAGAATTGGCTGACGCCATTGAGAACCGGGAAGAGCTTCTGCAAGTAAGGGGATTGTGCTTGAGGCAAGGGGAGACTTTTATACGTACGGGGATTATGCCTTCCATAAAGAATTTGGATGAAATCCCGTTTGCTTCCACTTTTATTAAAAACAACCTGAACGAAAGGGATTATTTCTTTGCGGCGGCTACTTATCCTTCTATCCAGATTTTTACGGGAAGGGGATGTCCGTTCCATTGTAATTTTTGTGTGTATCCGCAAACCATGCATGGACATATATTCAGGGCACGTTCTGCAGAGAATGTAGTGAATGAGTTTGAGTATATTGCGGAGAATTTTCCGGATGTCAAAGAAGTCGTGATAGAGGATGATACTTTCACGGTTAATAAAAAACGGGTTCTGGAAATCTGTAATTTATTGATAAACAAAGGGCTTAATAAACGTTTGAAGTGGCTTTGCAATGCACGGGTAAATTTGGACTATGAAACCATGTGTGCGATGAAAAAGGCGGGTTGTCGGTTGATTATTCCCGGAATCGAATCCGGGAGTCAGCAAATATTAGACAATATAAAGAAGGGAACGAAAGTGGAGCAATTCTATCGCTATGTTTCTGATGCAAAAAAGGCAGGTCTGCTTATTCATGCTTGTTACATGGTGGGTAATTGCGGAGAAACGAGAGAAACGATGAACGAGACTTTGAATTTGGCTTTGAAATTGAATACGGATACGGCACAGTTTTTTCCTTTAATACCTTATCCGGGAACAGAGGCATATACATGGGCTAAATCAAATGGTTATATAGAGTTGGACTATGCAAAATATTGTTTAGCAGATGGTACCCATAATACAGTGCTTTCTTTGCCGGGACTTTCGGCACAAGACATGGTGGATTTCTGTAACAAGGCTCGTAAGAAATATTATTTGCGCTTTAGCTATATCCTTCATAGGTTGAGGGTCGGGTTGGCGTATCCTTCTGATTTGAAGAGGTCTATAAAAGCATTTGGTAAGTTAAAACATTACTTGTTTTCTAAGTAACGTGTCTATGGCGATGGATATGGTATCTGTAATCATGCCGGTTTATAATTCCGGGCGTTTTATAGAAGATTCTATACTTTCTGTGATTTCACAGACTTATTCGTGTTGGGAATTGATTGTCGTGGATGATGGTTCAACAGACAATTCCAAAGATATTGTAGAACAATATGTGAAAAAGGACTCCCGTATACATCTGTTGCAGAACTATAAGCCTTTAGGCATTCCTGCTATTCCAAGGAATATAGGAATACAGCAGGCTAAGGGACGCTTCATCGCTTTTTTGGATAGTGATGATATTTGGTTCCCTACTAAATTGGAGCAACAGGTTCGGTTGTTTAATCATAAAAAAACGGCCATTGTTTTTTCTAATTATGAAAAGATGAATGAAGAGGGGTTTCGGGCAGGTCGAATTATAAAGGCTCCGGATACGGCTTCTTATGAATGTTTGCTTAAAGGTAATGTGATTGGAAACCTGACAGGTATTTATGATGTTGCGAAAGTGGGGAAGGTGCTGTTCAGGCCGATTCATCATGAAGACTACGCTTTATGGTTATCTATTTTAAAGAAAGGCTTTATAGCTCGTAATACGAATACGGTAACCGCTTTATACCGTGTGCGGAAAGCTTCCGTGTCTTCACGGAAGTTAGCCGTGCTCTCTTGGCAATGGAATATTTATATGAATGTGGAAAAAATAGGGATTATAAAGTCTGCATATTATTATATTAATTATGCATGTAGGGCTTTGCATAAGAAATTAATTTGATTTCTTATGCAAAGCTTGTTGGTTGGGAAATAGGATTTTCCGCAAATCGGTAAGGTAGGGAAAATATTGTTGGATAATCAAGTTTATCCCTGTTGCAGCCAGTAGGGCAATGGAAGTTACGGTTAAAGTAAGGGCGTATGAGGCATCGGGAGCGAATAGCGAAATGATGCTGCCGAATAAAGCTGGCATTACTCCGGAGAAGAAGTAAAATATAATGGAGTTCTTTCCAATGTATTCCAACCATTTTACCTGAGGGAGCAGGTGTGAGAGGGTAATGATACAAATAATACTGCATAGGATGGTCAGATATTCCCATAAATGCATGTAGATGTCCGGTATTGTTTTTTGAAGATGTGCGGGATTTGTAATCATGATACTGTAAAGGTATACGAAAGCTGCTACTCCGAAAACGTAGGGTTTTGATATTATTTTGTTAATTCGGGATTCGTATCTCAAATATATACCGCCCAAGCTCATCAATAAGGTAGAAGCCATTCCTGTTTGATAGTACCAAGGAAAAGAGGAGGGGAAGATACCTCGGAGGTGTATTCCCAAAAGGGACAAAAGAGTGCATGCGACTACATAGAACGCCATATGACTGCGTTGGCTCAGTAACAAAACTGCCAATAAGATTTGTGCGACGGATAAAGCGGAAGTAAACCAATAACTGGTTCCTCCCCATACATCATGAAGGTATTGCCCGAAAGATAGGGGATTCCCGTGGAATATCATTTTGGGGATGTAGATTAAGGTCGAAAAGGCGAGGGTGGGGATGACTAACCTGAAAATCACGTTGGCTATCAGCTTATGATATTCCTTTTTGGGAAAACAGATTGTTTCGGGAACTTTCATATATTTTTTGAAAAGCAGGTAGCCGCTAATAAAAAAGAATGTGTTGACATAGAACGGTGTCAGAACATAACCGTATGAAAAACCTGCATCTCCATAGTAGAATTCACTATGGAGCAAGTAAACGGAAATCATGCAGAGTGCGCGGGCTGTATTGATCCATTTGATATTTTTGCTTTGCATCCTTTTAAATTCATGCCTGTTTGATAAGTTTCTTTATTCTCATCTTCGCTTCCCAAGGTAGGGCTTGTACAATGAATTGTACGGAATTATAAAAAGTATATTTTAACGAAGATTTCAAAGTATAGCTTATTTTTAATTTACCGGCCACTTCCATGAGTGCGTGGCATATTTGCATGCGGTCATGACCTGAAAGATATTCTTCCGATGGTATTTCGGATAGTTTTTTTATTATGGCTATTATATGTCCGTTTTCGTGGCGGGTTACGGTTATGTCTGCGTGTGCACCAAGTAAACCTTGAATGATAGACCTTTCCGTTTTGTTCCAGATGACGAGTTTGCCATTCTCTTCGTCAATGTTATACTGGTGAAAACCTTTATATTGTTCCGTTTCAGCTTCGTTAGGATGATGGTTGAGATATAATATGCCCCCGGTCTTCAGTGTGGAGAAGGCTTCCTGTATGCCTTTTATGGGCATGGCAGAGTGGTCGAGTGCATTTTGGATGATAATCAGGTCTGCGTCGTGGCGGGGAAAGAAGTCCGACAAGTATTCCACCATGCCGAATTCTATGTCCGGTAGGTTACGGTGGTACCTTTTCTTAATGTCATTGAACACATCCGCCAATGGGTCTACGTAATGGAGGTCAAGTGCCGTTTTAGTACCATTAATCTCTATATAGTTACCGGTTGCATAGCTTAATCCGCATCCCACGTCCAAAACTTTAGGTTTGCAGGAAGTGCAGGATGAGAGGAAACGGTTTGCGTCAAAACATTCCAAATCGATGATTCCGCCATAGTTTGACCATTGCATCATTCCGTTGAATGTCTGTTTCCAACGATACACATTGTTCCAAAAAGCCTTTTCATAAGGGATTCCGTCAATCCATTGGCTTATGCCCTTTATATATTTTTCCATGTCCGGCTTTGAATAAATATGCCTTTCCCCTCGTGGTGAAAGGAAAGGCATCATGTTCATGAAATATTCTCTTATTTCGCATAACTTACCGAGCGGGTTTCTCGGATAACCGTGATCTTTACCTGTCCCGGATAGGTCATTTCATCTTGGATTTTCTTGGCAATCTCTCCGCTCAGGCTTTCCGTTTGCTTGTCGTCAATCTTGTCCGCACCCACTATGACGCGCAACTCGCGTCCGGCTTGGATAGCGTAGGTTTTCGTGACACCCGGATAACTCATGGCGATGTTTTCAAGGTCGTTCAGCCGCTTGATGTAGGCTTCCACGATTTCGCGGCGTGCTCCCGGGCGTGCTCCACTGATGGCATCGCACACTTGTACGATGGGAGCGAGCAATGAAGTCATTTCCATTTCGTCGTGGTGGGCACCGATGGCATTGCAGATATCTGGTTTCTCTTTATATTTCTCGGCCAATTTGGCACCGTAGATGGCGTGCGGCAATTCCGGTTCCTCGTCGGGCACCTTGCCGATGTCGTGCAACAGACCGGCACGCTTGGCTTTTTTCGGATTCAGTCCCAGCTCCGAAGCCATTACGGCACAGAGATTAGCTGTTTCACGGGCATGCTGCAACAGGTTCTGTCCGTAGCTGCTGCGGTATTTCATCTTACCCACGATGCGTACCAGTTCCGGATGCAGGCCGTGGATACCCAAGTCGATGGCCGTACGTTTTCCCGTTTCGATGATTTCTTCTTCCACTTGCTTGGTCACTTTGGCTACCACTTCTTCGATACGTGCCGGATGGATACGTCCGTCGGCTACGAGCTGATGCAGGGCCAGGCGGCAGATTTCCCGACGTACGGGGTCGAATGCCGAAATGACGATGGCTTCGGGAGTGTCGTCCACGACGATTTCCACGCCCGTGGCAGCTTCCAATGCACGGATGTTGCGTCCTTCACGGCCGATGATACGTCCTTTTACTTCATCGTTGTCGATGTGGAATACGGTCACGCTGTTTTCGATGGCCGTTTCCGTCGCTACGCGCTGTATGCTTTGTATGACGATGCGTTTGGCTTCCTTGTTGGCCGTCAACTTGGCTTCATCCATGATTTCGTTGATGTAGCTTGCGGCGTTGGTCTTGGCTTCGTCTTTCAGGGATTCTACCAAACGTTCGCGTGCCTCGTCGGCACTCAGCCCGCTCAGGGCTTCCAGTTTTTCGCGCTCTTTGGCCTCCATCGCTTTCAAGTCTTCTTCGCGGCGTGCCAATCCTTGCTGTTGGTTTTCCAACCGTTTACGGTCGGTTTCTATTTCGCCCTTTTTGCGGTTCAGGTCGTCCTGACGTTGGTTCAGGCTCAGTTCGCGTTGTTTCAGGCGGTTTTCGTGCTGCTGTATTTGTTGGTTGCGTTGCTGCACTTCCTTTTCCAGTTCCGACTTCTTGTTCAGGAACTTTTCTTTCACTTCGAGCAGTTTTTTCTCTTTGATGACTTCGGCTTCTTTGCTCGCTTCTTCGATGATTTGCCGATATTTACCCGTTGCCACATAGCGGAACAAAGCGAATCCTGCTATACATCCGACGATGAGGCAAGCTACGGAGATTATAAATACCATATCTTTTTTTGTTTATAATGAATAATATAAAAATCACGCACCGCTCACCCCGTCCGCATGGTGCGGAGAAAGGGAAACAGTGCGTGTGGTTTTTCCTGTAGAATGAATGTTTTTATTGTGCTTTCGTCCCTAAGGTTTCATCCAAAGTGTCCAACATGCGTTTCATGCTGTCGACGAATGGCTGTGTGTCGTTACGGAATTCGTTTTTTTTCAACGAGAGCGCAATGCTCAACGCTGCCATGCACAAATAAATTTCATTGCCCTGATCCGGATACTGGGCTGCGTAGCTGTTGTATCGTTGGTTAATCAGCTTTTCGGCTGCCCGGTAGGCTTCCTCGTCTTTCCGCCGTATGGTGATGGACAAAGGTTGCTGTCCTAATCTCAGGGTTATGGTAAAGTCCTCGCTTACTTCCATGATGTTTTACACATTTAAAAGTGCGATACACTTGTCTACTTCACGCACTAACTTTGATAATCTCGACTTAGCGTTTTTCATGTCTTCGCTACTGATGTCGATCATCTTGGCCGTTTTCAAGTTGGCATAATCTGTTTGCAGGCGGTCGACTTGCGAATGTAGCGCGGCTATGGTGGCGTTTTTTTCTTCCATGATGCGCGACAACGCGGCATAACGATCTTTCAAGGCTTTGTATTCCAACGCCATTTGAGTGACGCGAGCCTCTAATGTCCGTAATAATGCATCTTCTTCTGCTGTCATTTCTGCCTTCTCGTTACAAAATTAAGAAAAAACGTTTAACGTCCCAAGCGTTTTTTATTTTTTCTCGTCCATGTCTTTGGGTTTAGGCTCTTTCTTGGCCAAAAGGACGATGCGGTGGACATATTCGGTCATCCATGCTTCGCTGTACCCTAAACGCATTTGGTATTGGCGGATGTTGACGCAAGTGCGTCGTATGTTGTCATCGCGCCAGTCGTTCTTGGTCATAATCTGATGTACGGTTTTGGCTGTCATGCCTCGCAGTGCCTTGTGGAACATCGAAGGCATGCGGAATTTCCATTGCATCAGGTTGCCCATGAGCATCATCAGGTCTTGGCTGAATCCCTGGAACATAAGCAGATAGTTCTTGATGTCGTTCACATTGCGGCAGTTACGCTTGATGCTGGCATCTATCTCCTTGAAAAAGTTTTCTTCCATGCCGTAGACATCCATCAGCATGGTGCGGCAACGTTTCCTCTCGCCGATGCCTAGCTTGTTGTTTACCGTGGGGACGTGCAGCGTTTGTTTAAAGATGCGCAGGTCCGGTAGTACGGCCAGATTGCTGATTCCCATTTGCATGGCCATTACGGCTTGGTAATATACACGGATGAGGGTCATGAAGTCCTCCATTCCTCCCACTCGCGAGGTTTCTTCTTGGGGAGCTTTGCCCAATAATTTTGCTATTATACCCATTGTATTTTTTATTCGGTTAAATTCAGGGTACAAATATACAAAAAGGTAGGTGCAGAGGCAAGCGAAAACTCAGTTTTCTGTCATCAGTTTATTCTTGCTCGAAAACCTCCTCGCTCAGTCGCATAAGGTATTGTCCGTATTGGTTCTTCAGCATGGGCTGTGCCACTTCACGCAATTTCTCCGCGCTGATCCAACCCTGACGGTAGGCGATACCTTCCAGGCAGGCCACTTTCAGCCCTTGCCGCTTTTCGATGACTTCGATGAAAGTAGAGGCTTCGGAGAGGCTGTCGTGTGTGCCGGTGTCCAACCAGGCGAATCCCCTTCCGAGGGTTTTTACTTTCAGTTTCCTTTCATTCAGGTAGACTTGGTTCACCGTGGTGATTTCCAGTTCGCCCCGGGCCGATGGTTTGATATGTGCCGCTACGTCCACCACACTGTTGGGGTAGAAATACAAGCCCACCACGGCATAGTTGCTCTTCGGCAAAGCCGGTTTTTCCTCTATGCTCAGACAGTTGCCGGCCTTGTCGAATTCGGCCACGCCGTAGCGTTCCGGGTCGTTCACCCAATAACCGAATACGGTGGCTTTTCCTTCGCGTTCGGCATTGGCCACGGCTTCACGCAGCATACCGGTGAATCCCGCTCCATGGAAAATATTGTCACCCAATACCAGGCAGACACTGTCGCTTCCAATGAACTCGCGGCCGATGAGGAAAGCCTGAGCCAGTCCGTCGGGAGAGGGCTGTTCTGCATACTCGAAGCGTACGCCAAAGTCGCTGCCGTCTCCCAACAGCCGACGGAATCCCGGCAGGTCGTGAGGTGTGGATATGATCAATATGTCGCGGATGCCGGCCAACATCAAGACCGATACGGGATAATAAATCATCGGTTTGTCGAAAATGGGAAGCATTTGTTTGCTTACGCCTTTTGTGATGGGGTAGAGGCGTGTGCCCGACCCGCCGGCTAATACGATACCTTTCATAATATTATATGTATATGTGATTAATAAGCATTTTCCTCATTGTGCTTCAACATGTTCACGAGCGTGCGCCACATGATGCGCAGGTCGAGGCCGAAACTCCAGTTTTCCACGTACCAGATGTCAGCTTTCACCCGGTTCTCCATCTGGTCCAATGTCTTCGTTTCGCCACGGAAACCTTGCACTTGCGCCCATCCCGTGATGCCGGGTTTCACTAAATGGCGCACCATGTAACGTCGGATCAGGCGCGAGTACTCCTGCGTGTGGAGCAGCATGTGCGGGCGCGGTCCTACGAGGCTCATGTCGCCTTTGAACACATTGATGAATTGCGGCAACTCGTCGATGTTGGTTTTGCGCATCAGGTTACCGAATTTGAATTTGCGTGGGTCGTCCTTGGTGGCTTGTAGGCGGTCGCTGTCTTTGTTGACGTGCATGCTTCTGAACTTCAGGCAATAGAACTCCTTTCCGTCCAGTCCGTTCCGTTTTTGTTTGAAGAGAATAGGCCCCGGGCTTTGTATTTTGATGATGATACCCGCAATGAGGTACACAATAGGGAAGACGGTAAATAGGAACACCCCGGACGTCAAAATATCAAAAAGCCGTTTCACTCCACGGTTCACCGGGTCTTGCAGCGGCTCGTTTCGCACGCTCAGTAGCATGGTGCTGCCTAAGTGCGACAATTCCATACGTTTGGTCAGGAACTCCATGAATACGGGCAGGGCGTAGAAACGAATCATGTGGTCTTCGCAGTAACGGAATATCTCGTCCGTTTCTGCCGTATAGTCGGTGTCGGGCACCATGTATAAGTCTGTCACTTCTTGGTGTTGGCGCAAGTAACTCATTACCATCCGCCGGTCTCCCAAATTTTTCAGGTGCATGTCTTCCGGAAGTTCTTTACGGGTGAAGATACCTAAAATCTTGAATCCAAGACTATGGTCGTTCAGTGTATGGTAAATGTCCTCTAAGTTCCACGGATGTCCCACCAATACGACGTAGCGTAAGTTATGCCCTTTCGAACGGCTGTGTTTCAGGATATTGTGCACGATAGTCCGCTCTGCATACAGCAGGCAGAAGAAAAAAGAAGCCCCTATGAGGAGTTCTTCGCCGGCCACGTTCATCCGCCGTATCAGACTGATAGCCGCTATCATGAACAGCGTTTGCAGGCATACGGTGTAAACTGAACGTCCCAAGATGTCATTGCCGTACACCATGTGTTTCAGGAATACGGGTGGGGCTATGTAAAAAGTAGGGAAAATGGTCAGTGCGCCGATGAGCAGTTCTGTTTTCAGGGCGTATGGAAAGCTGAAAGCCAGTGCGAAGCTGTGGGTCAGCGCAAAGGCTAACCAATAACTGGCCATCAGCAATATGATATCGTTGCAGATGATGGCGGATTTTACAATGCCGGATTCTTCCAGATTCTTAATTTTCATATTTTATCTCTTCGAAAGGTTGGTTACGTGACTGCGAATGTATATATTTTTATGGAATCCTACAATAATATATTGTTTTTAAATTGATTGAAAATTAAAAAAGCTCGAAATAAAGAACTATTTCGTTTATTTATTTGGAATGTATGTCAAAGATTTCTAATTTTGTGGCTTGAATGGAAATAATCAGAGAATAATTAAGAATAATATGCCCAACAAAACTTTTCAAACAAACGATGCTGTAGAAGAACAAAGTTCCGATTTTAATTATCGTGAGATATTGGATGCGGTCATTTTGCATTGGCATTGGTTTGCCATATCCATTATCGGTTGTCTTTTCGTCGCTTTTTTATATTTAAGGTACAAGGCTCCGGTTTATTCGACTGGAGCTGAGGTCTTGATTAAGGAAGAAGACCCCTATAAAAGCAGGATGCAAGGGAATGCTTTGGCCGACTTTTCTCAGTTGGGAATCTTGACGAACAGCAACGGTTTCGATAACGAAGTGGAAATTTTGAGCAGTAAGACGTTGGCGCGGCGCGCTGTGACTAACCTGAAGCTTTATGTCCGTTATGCGTTTGACGGTACGGTGCGCGACGAGGAACTTTACCGTACATCTCCCATTTTGGCCGACATGTCTTCGGTGGACTTGGACACGTTGGCCATGCCGGTATTTTTGGAAATCAAACCTTTGCAGGAGGGGGGCTATCACATAGAAGGCGAGGCGTTGGAGGAGCGTTTTGAAGCCAATGTCAAGACGCTTCCGGTAAGGGTGAAGACCTTGTCCGGATGGGTGTCTTTGCGGCCTAACCCCGATCCTACCTGTGTGTTTGATGACCGTTCACTGAAGGTTTACATTTATCGTCCGACGCTTATGGCAGAGGCTTTTCTGGAGGCTACTTCCATTGAACCCATTAGCAAGATGACGACAATAGCCCGTATCACGAAGAACGATACGCAACGTCAGCGGGCGGAAGATTATATGAACGAGTTGATTCGCGTGTATAATGAGGATGCCAATGAGGTGAAGAATGAGGTGGCTCTCAAGACGGAAGCCTTTGTCAACAAACGTATCAAGATTATAGATGCGGAACTGGGTACGACCGAGTCGGATTTGGAAATGTATAAAAAGAGGAACCAGTTGGTAGACTTGATGTCGGATGCCGAGGCTGCCTATAAAGGTATAGAAAACTATCAGACGCGGCAGATAGAGTTGCAGACGCAGATGCTTTTAGTGAAATCCTTGAAAGAGTATGTGGATAATCCGGCCAATAATATGGAGATTATTCCGGCAAACCTTGGCCTGACAGATCAGGGCTTGAATAACATTATTGCCGAGTATAACGCCAAGGTTGTGGAGCGTAAACGTTTGCTGAAAACGGCACCTGAGTCCTCGCCCGTTGTGGTATCGGCGACGAATGCCATTGCTTCCCTTTATCCGGGCATCCGCCATTCTCTTTCTACTGTGTATGACAACTTGCGGGTGCAGAAACGGAATGTGGATGAACAGTACGACTTGTTCGTCGGACGGCTTTCCAATGCGCCTACGCAGGAGCGTGTGCTTTCCGATATAGGCCGTCAGCAGTCTGTAAAGGCGGCACTTTATCAGATATTGTTGCAGAAGCGCGAGGAGAACGCCATTTCTTTGGCCTCCACGGTGGACAAGGCGCAGGTTATCGACGCGCCGGAAAGTACTATCCGTCCTATTTCTCCGAAAAAGAAACTGGTGGCGCTTATCGCTTTGGTGATAGGGATAGCCATTCCGGCCGGACTGATATACTTGCTGAACTTGTTGCGTTATCGCATCGAAGGACGTAATGATATTGAAAAGCTGACCGATTTGGCCGTCTTGAGCGATATTTTCGTGGCCGGGGAATTGAAGGACGGAAAAAGGGCGATTGTCGTGCGGGAGAATACCAACGACATGATGGAGGAAACGTTCCGTAGCCTGCGTACCAATTTAGGCTTTGTCATGAAGAAGAGCGAAAAGGTACTCTTGTGCACGTCGGTGATACCTGGTGAAGGAAAGACTTTCGTGTCAACCAATCTGGCCATGAGTATGGCTTTGATGGGGCGCAAAGTCTTGGTGGTCGGATTGGATATCCGTAAGCCGCGATTGGCCAAGTTGTTCGGTCTGGTCACGGGGCATCATGGGCTGACGACTTATTTGGCCGGGGAAGACAGTTCGGACGGATTTTTGCGTGAGCAGATATTCAATTCCGGCATGCATGCCAATCTGGACGTATTGCCTGCGGGTTTGATTCCGCCTAATCCCGGCGAACTGATTACTTCGGAACGTTTGGATGATGCTTTTGCACGTTTCCGCGAATGGTATGACATGGTGATTGTCGATACTCCGCCTGTCGGTCTGGTGAGCGATACCTTATTGTTAGGGCGTTTGGCTGATGCAACTCTTATTGTGTGCCGGTGTGATTATTCTCTCAAACGTAATTTCAATATCGTGAATACGATTCATCAGGAAGGAAAATTGCCGAAGATGAACTTGGTGCTTAACGGGGTAGACTTGCAACAGCGCAAGTATGGTTATTACTACGGTTACGGTAATTATGGCCGTTACGGCCGTTACGGTTCTTATGGCAGCTATGGCGGTTATGGTTCTTATGGCAGCTATGGCGGTTATGGTAATTATGGCGGTTACGGTAAGGAGTCACACGCTAGTAAATCAAAATCCCGGCACGGAAGCAGTCGTTATCTCCGTGAGGACCATTTTGATGATAAGGATTGATACCTTTTTTATATATAGGGTACGGAAAGAAAAAGGGATGGAGGTTAAAACCACCATCTCTTTTTCTTCTTTTGTGCCACGGGTTGGTCTTCTTCCCATTCTTCCTGTAACAGTTGCGCCATGCTTTTCTTTTCTTTGATCATCCGGTAGATGGTACCCCAGTCCGGAAGTCCGCCCAAGTTGCGGTCGTCGATGAACAAGTCTGCTTTCAGCTTGCGGCTGTAATGTCGGTTTTTGTCGGTGTCCTCTTCCGGAAAGTCCTTGTTTACGGCATAAAACTCTACTCCTCTTTGGCGGCACCATTCTACGGCCTCGTCCAACAAACGCCCTTCCCGTACGCTCCATAAGATGAGTTGGTGGCGGTCTTCGATGAGCTTTTTCAATGTTTCTACTGCAAAGGGAATCTCACGTCCGATTTCAGGGTAACGGTGTTCTACGATGGTTCCGTCGAAGTCTACGGCTATGATCATATTCGTCAATTTAAATTGTTTTTGGTGGCAAAGATAGTTTTTTTCCGGGTAAAACGAAAAAAAGTTTCTTCCCTTTGTGCTTTTTCGCGCCTTTGTTCGTAAACCGTGTAAAGAGTCAAAGGAAGACTATACATTAATCTTTAAAAACGTAGAGAAATGAAGAACAGAATCCTTGCAGCCATGGCATTGTGCTGCGCTACTTCTTCAACGATGCCTCTGTGGGCCGCCGAGTATGGCGACCCCACGATTGTTACAGTGGAACCCAATCTTGCAACCGACGGGACGGGAGGGGGAAAGTATTACATCTATCATGTGGCTACCCGGAAGTTTATTGCAGCCGGTAATGCTTCCGGCACGCAACTGAGCGTGGATTCCATCGGGCAGGAAATAACCATGGCTTACGGGGAAGAACGTCCTCCGTTATTGGTACAGGAACCGAAGGTGCCGGGCAAAGGTTGGATTTTTAACATGTTGGACGGGCCGTCCAACGGCAACCGTTTTCATGAGATTTATGTGACCGGTACTGCAAGTGCATACGTGGATTGCGGGTCGGACGGCCATACCTTGTGGCAAATCCAAAAGCAGGAAAATGGTTATTATGCGATAAAGATTGTGGACCAGGATCCCGATTTCGGGACGGTTTCCGGCAATGCGGTGACGATGAACGGCGTGTGGGGCGTGAATCCCGGTAGCACGGTGGTGTATCCTTTTGCTGATAAGGAACAGGGCGGTTTTGATAAGGTAGAGACCGATTGGGCGTTTGTTACGCCCGAAGCTTATTTTGTTTATCAGGCTAAAAAGGCTTTGCAGGCCCAATTGGAGTTTGCCGGCGAGAACGGTTATACGGATGTGGCAGGATATGTGGCGCTTTACGAAAAAACAGATGCCACAGCTGAAGAGTTGGAAAGTGCGGCGGATGAACTGCAACAGGCCGTGACCGACCGGTTGGGGGCCGGAGCCTCGGAAGAACAGCCCAAATTTACCGATTTGTTGGCCAATCCTTCGTTTGATGCGGGCAATGGAGGTTGGATTGAAGATGGTGGTTCTCCAGCATTAGGGCATCAGAAGAATGACAAATACCAGGACCCGGATGATGAATCTGTGGTAATGGACCAGTTCTGCGAGAAGTGGACCAAACCGGGAGGAACCAGTGCCATACATCTTTATCAGAGGTTTGGGAACATGCCTTCCGGCCGTTACCGTTTGTCGGCCGTGACTTTGGGTTACAATCAAAGTAATTTGAACGATATCCCCCGGGGGCTGTATCTCTTTGCTGATGCGTCGAAATATGACGAGAAGTTCAGGGCCGAGGCGCATACGGTGAAATTTTATGGTATAAAGAATGGTGCACCGGGCGGTGCCGACGTGCCTGCACCGCGTAAGGTCGTATTGGAGTTTTATTCCCGGGGCGGCGATTTGACGCTTGGCTTTATGACCGAAAACACCAATTGTAACTGGTTTGGTATAGACAATGTGAAGCTCGAATATATGGGTAACGAAGGCGGGCTGGCTGCCGAATTGGCCCGTACGGTAAAAAATGCCGAGGCTTATTTGCAAGAACAGACAGGAGCTAATGCGCACTTCTCGGCATCGGGCAAGGCGAAGTATGAAGAAGTCTTGGCCTGCGCCAAGGAAGCTGCGGGAAATGCAGGGTTGGCGGATGACGATTGGGCTGCCGCAATCCGGATGGTGAATGCCCGGAAGGATTCCTTGGCTGTGGATATTGCCGCTTATAAGAAACTGAACGACGTGGTGATTCCTATGTTGGAGGCCAGACTTGACGACAGTCCTTACAGTGAGGTCGGCTTGCCTTCTTATGAGGATTACTTGGACAAACTCTACCGGGCCTATGACGACGGTTCGATGGCTCCGGCGGAGATAGACGGGGCAGAGGCATACGCCGAAGAACTGTTTAGGCAGGACGTGGCCGACATGATGGAGAGCGGGGCTACTGACAATGTGACAGGTCTGTTGGCCAACCCGAGCTTTGCAAAGAGCAATGACGGATGGATCAAGACCGGGAACGGCGACTTTAAGAACGAAGGTACGGAAATTACCGAAGTTTGGAATGGCCGGGATTGGGAAGTTTATCAGGACGTGGCCGGTTTGCCCGAAGGTTTCTATAAAATCACCGTGCAAGGATTCTATAGCCCGAGTTCTCCGACCACGTCCGTATGGCATGAGACTTGGGGACTTGAAGGAGACGAAGTGAACAAGGTGATGGCCTCCGTGTTTGGAAACGAAGCCTCTGCCCCGGTCCACCATATCGCAGATTTGCCGTATGACAATAAGATGGAAGTCGGAGGATGGGAGCAAGTGTCCGGTACGGCAGACGAAAACCTGAACGGGAAATGGCTTCCTACAGACAAGGCGTCATCGCAGGAAGTGTTTAAATCCAATCCGGGGAATTATCTCAACACCGTGACTTGTTACGTGGGCGAAGACGGCAAACTCCGGGTCGGCATGAGGCTTGCCGGTGTGACGCGTAATGAGTCGTGGGTGGCTTTCGATAACTTCCAGGTCATTTATCAGGGGCTTGACAACCAGGAAGGCGCAGTGGCAGCCTTGCAGGCGAAAATCAATGAAGCCAAACAGGTGGGCTCTGACGGGAGCCAGATGCCGTTGGACGTGCAGGAACTTTTGCAGGCTACTGTTTTGGAAGCGGAAGAAGTGGTTAAGGGTGAAGTTTCAGCCCGGTTGTTCAAGGAAACCATGGCTGCGTTGTCAGCCGCCATAGAACAAGGCCGCACATCCATTGAATTGCTGAAGGAAATGGACCGTCAAGTGGTCCGGCATGATCAGGCATATAATGAAGGTTCTTATGATTCGTATGGCCAGGATGATGTAGACGCGCTTTTGAATGTTGTTTATGAAGTCATGGACGTCATCGACGGCGGTTCATTCGAGAGCGTGGGGATGGTTGAACAATACATTGCAGATATGAACAATGCTTACGGCAAGATGAAACAGAGTGCCATCGACTTTTCTGCCGCTTCCAAGGACGAACCGTTGGATGTCACCGTACTGTTGGAGAACCCATCTTTCCAACAGGAAGATGAAGAAGGGAATGTGGTGTTCAATTATGACGGTTGGGACGTGGAGTCGGATGCAGAGGTTACTACAGCTGCCGACTCGGTCTTTGAATTCTTCAATTCCACGAAAGCCGATATCCATCAGGGCTTGTATAATATGAAGCAGGGCTATTACCGCATTCGTCTCAAAGGGTGTTATCGTTACGGGGATAATATTCAGGCCGCGACGGCTCATAGGGACGGAACGGAGAATTTACTGGCTTATGTTTATGCCCAAACGGAAAGTGCGGATTTTAAAGGCGTTCTTCCAAGTTTCATGGAGTGCGTGCATGACGGTTTGCTTTCTCCCAATGATGCAGTGCTGCCTGATTCTTTGTTCCCCGGTTCCGAACGTACATACCATTGTGTGGCCAATGACCGATTGGGTATGCGTGCTGCCATGACATGGGGATATTACGATGCGGATAAGCCTTTCTATGTGAAAAAGGGAGAATCAGTGAAAATCGGTGTGCGCAAGGATGAAGGGGTAGCGGCAGACTGGGTTTGCATCGACGACTTTTCCCTTGAATATCTGGGTGACGGTGATGGCAATAGACCGGACGATTTCGTGGATAATATTGGTGAGGTACTTGTTGGTGGAACGGCTACGGTGGTTGCTTCCGCATGGTACACCGTCAACGGGGTGCGTGTAGCCGAACCGAAGCAGCGCGGCATTTATATCCGTCGGGACAAGATGAGCGACGGAACAGTAAAGGCCGTGAAGGTCATGATGAAGTGATTTGAATCAATAGGATGCTTTATTTGTGTCCCCGCACATTTTTTTGGCTGTGTGGGGACACAAAACTGTTAAAAAATGGAGCTTTTCTGCTTTTTTCTTCCTGAATTATTTTTTTAATTAAATACTTCTTGTAATTTTGCTGTCGTAATAAGTATAGCAAAACATTATAATTAACTTAATTTTCGAGAAGCATGAAAAACAAATTACTTGCTTTGATGGCGCTTTGCGGCGCGACTTCATCTACCATGCCCTTGTGGGCATCCGAGAATTGGCCGGATCCGGTCTTGTCTTTCACCGATCCTAATCTGACGCAGGACGAGACGGGCGGTGGCGTGTATTACATCTACCACGTGGCTACCCAGAAGTTCATGGTGAATGGAAATTGGAAAAATAATTGGGGTACGGAGCTTGTCGTGGGCGACGATGGGCAGGAAGTAACTTTGAGTTATGGTGAAGATTACGAGTTGGCTCGTCGTCCCGAGGGAGATCCGGACAGGACTACAGCCAAAGGATGGCGCCTGAGTATGATGAACGCACCTTCGAATGGTGGTTATCATGAACTTTTCATCCGCGAGGCTTCCATGGCTATTTGTGTGGATCATAATAAGACGGGGCATATCTTGTGGAAAATCGTGCCGCAAGGGAACAGTATGTACCGCATCAAGATTCTTGACGAAGACACTAAGTTCGGTGTGAATGCCAACGGTGGCTTGTATAAGAATGCTTATATGGGCGTGAACGAAGGCGAAACGGGTGTGAATCCTGTACTCGATACGAATATGGCCGGATTTGAGAACGGACAACAGGACTGGAAGTTCGTCACCCCGGACGTTTACGATGCGTTTAATGCCAAGAAGAAGTTGCAGGAACAGTTGGATGCGGCTGACGTGGCCGGATATACGGAGCTTTCGGAATATGCGGCACTCTATAACGACAACGATGCCAAGGCTGAAGACATATTGGAAGCTGTGGAAAAGTTGAAGGCCGCCATCTTGGAATTTAAATACAATTCGGCTACGGCCGACAATCCAATTCCGGTGACGGAATATATTTCCCAACCTTCATTTAATGAAAGTACGGATGGATGGGTAACGAAGAGAGAAGGGTCAAGCGGTAATTTCGTTCGTAAGACGGGCGATAAGATGGTAGCCAGTGATGGTAAGGAATGTGAGAACTTCTTTGAGTATTGGATTGATCCGAAAGAAGGCAACCAACCGAATTGGTCCATTACGCAAGAATTACAGGGGTTGCCGGATGGAAAGTATCGCTTGGGGGCTTATATCATGACCAACGTGTTGGCTCAAGGCGATGTGGCAGGGCCTAAAGGCCGTTTCCTGATGGCCAAGACATTGGCTGGCGAGGTGCGCAAGGAAGCTGACAAACCGGCAATAGAGAATCCAGACAAGGCGAATGGCTATTTTGCCCCGTATACGGTGGACTTCTCCGTCATTGGCGGGACGGCCACAATCGGTATGGTGGTAGAAAACGCAAACTCCAACTGGACGGCAGTGGATAATTTCACGTTGGAATATCTTGGTAAGGCCGATGCCCTTACGGTTCGTGACATGTTGGAGCAGAACATAAAGGATGCGGAAGCCAAATATGCGGAATATACAGGGGCTAATGAGCGTTTCAGTTTGTCCGGCCAACAGAAGTACGAAGAAACCATAAAGGCTGCCAAGGATGCGGTGGCCAATGAACAGTTGGATGACGAGGCTTTGATGGGCCTTATTACTACGGTCCAACTTCGTATGGATTCCTTGGCTATGGATATTTCTGCATATAAGACTTTGGCACAAAAATCCGCAGAACTGGAAGACGCTTACGCCGGAACAGAGTATGAGGAAGCGGGGTTGCTTTTGTATGAGGATTATTTGGATCAGTTAGCTGAAGGGCTTGCGCAACGCACTTTCAATCCCAACGAAGTGGACAGCATCCAACCTCGTGCAGACCGGATTCTGAAACAGGCCGTGTTGGAGTCTTTGCAATCGGAAGACGGTTTGCGTACAGTGACAGGCCTGTTCACCAACATGGACTTCTCGAATGGCATGAATGGTTGGACGAAGGAAGGCAGTGGAGACTTCAAGCATAGTTCTACTGGTGTTTGTGAGCTTTGGAATGCCCGACAGACGGATGGCGAGGTGTATCAGGAAATAAGCAACCTGCCTTCCGGTTCGTATAAGATAACAATGCAGGGGTACTACTCGCCGAGTTCGAGCAACGCTAATTCTTGGCAACAGAATTGGGGGATGGAAGGCGATCAGACTAATGACATATTGGGATATCTTAAGGCTAATGATGCCTCTGCGAAACTTCATCACATAATGGATTATCCGTTGACGGAAGACGAAAAGGGAACGGCAGACCGTTATGAGCAGATTACCTTTACGGATGATCCGCAATATAAAGACAAGTGGTTGGTTCGTTCTGTAGCTGCCGCAGCCGAGACCTTTGGGAATTTTCCGGACCGTTATGTCAATGAGGTGGTTTGCTATGTGGGCGAGGATGGCAAACTCCGTGTGGGGATTAAAGCCGCTATGGCATCTCACGACTGGTTAGGTGCATGGATTGTGATGGACAATTTCAAGGTGGAATACCTCGGAGCCGATGATATGACCGGTGCTACGACTTCCATCAATGCTTTGATTGCGACAGCTACGGACATGATGAATAAGGAAGGGGTTCTCACTACGCAGGAAGCCAAGGAAGGTCTGAATGCAGCTATCGAATCGGCAAACAAGGCCGTGTCCGAAGGCTTGACGTTGGAAGTATACAACGAGCAAGTGGAAGTTTTGAATGCCGCCATCAAGGCCGGTCAGGAAGCCATTGATGCGGCTACCGCATTGGAAAAGAGAAACGACAACCATAATGACAAGCTAACCTCTACGGGTGAAGAAAGTTATGACGCTTATGTTGATACGGACGGTTTTGCGGAACTTGAAGAGGTCGTTTTGGAAATCGAAGGTAAGATAAGCGGTGAGGGCATCTTTGCTTCCATGGCAGAAATCGAAGACTATAATGCCAAGCTTGACAAAGCTTATACCAAGATGGTGAGCGGTATCATTGATTTCTCAGCTGCGACCAAGGATGCACCGGTGGATGCCACAGGTCTGATTATCAATCCGAGTTTCCAGACTCGTAACTATGATGAAAAAACAGGGACGTGGAAAGATGCTTCGTCTGCAGATGGTTGGACGGCTACCGGTGGTACGGCTACGAGTGGATTGAATTATGAAATCTTTAATGATACCACTGGAATTCGCCAGAAGCTTTACAACATGCCCGCTGGTTACTACCGCGTGGTTTACAATGGCTTCTACCGTGCGGGGGATATCACTCCTGCGGCTTTGTCCCGTCGTGACGGTGTGGAACCTTTGAACGCCCAAGTCTATTTGGACGGAAAAGAATCCAAGTGGAACAAAAAACTGGTTTCCCTCTTTGAGAACATAAGCGAATATAAATACACGACAGGCGATAAGATTGTGCCCGATACATTGTTGACTCCAGAAGAAGAAGGCATGTTGTACCACTTCATTATCAATGGCGTAGACGGTGCAAAAACCGTTTTTGAAGAAGGTATATACGAGGACAATTTCAGTTTCCGTGTGGAGGTTGGCGAAGAGCCTGTATTGGGTGTACGCAAGACCGCTAAGATCCAGAACGACTGGACTTGCTTCGATAACTTCCGTCTGTATTATTTGGGAGACGGTGATGCCAACAAGCCGGACGACATCGACGATGCTTTGGATACAAATATAGATGAAGTCGTAACTGACGGTAAGGCAATCGTGGTAAGTTCCGCATGGTACACCATCAACGGCGTGCGTGTGGCTGAACCGAAGCAGCGCGGCATCTACATCCGTCAGGACAAGATGAGCGACGGCACGACTAGGTCCTTGAAAGTAATGGTGCGTTAAACCACCGTTATGATATATCAATAAAAATAGGTTCATAGATTAGATTGGAAGGGGGGACGAAGCGATTTCGTCCTCCCTTTTTCTCTGCTTCCCCCGTGAAATGGGCAAAACACCATTCATCCTTCAGAATATATGTTAAGCCTTTCATAATGTTTGCGTTATAAGCTGAAGGATGTTTCAGGCATCTTTCAGCAAAGTTTCATTTCGTTGAGGAAAGGATGGAAAAGCATTCGGTTGAGAATGAAAAATCAATTGGCGCAGAACGGAAAATCGTTCGGCTGAGAACGGAAAATCATTTGGCGCAGAAATTTTTGTCGCTTTCTGCAAAGAAAGGGGGCTGAAAGATGACCCTTCTATCCTTCATGCCGTAATGTGTTGTATGATAATGGTTTATTGTATAACCTGAAGGATGAAGGGGTATTTTGCAAACTTCTTGGGTGATGGGGGCAGCCGCATGTTCCGGTAGGCACGCTTGTTTTTTTATGGATGTTTTGTCAGGCAAAAAGGCTTGCCATTGAGGTGAAGAATGGCTTAATTACGTTAAAAAACGGCTTGTTTTGGTTTTTTTCTTTCATTTTATTCTTTTTATTGAATACTTGTTGTACCTTTACGGCCATAATAATCCTATTAAAAGCGAAACATTATATTAGTATTAACTTAATTTTCAAGAAACATGAAAAACAGGTTACTTGCAGTGATGGCACTCTGTGGTGCGACTTCATCTACTTTGCCTTTATGGGCAGCAGAGTGGGAGAATCCGATTCCGAATTTTGTAGAACCCAATTTGGCTACCGATGGGACGGGCGGGGGCGTGTATTACGTTTATCACGTGGCTACCCAAAAGTTCATAACGTGTGGCAATTATAATAAAACTTGGGGAACGGAAGTGGTTGTAGCGGATGAAGGAAAGAAGTTGGACCTGACTTATGATACCGATTACGAGCTGAGCAACCGCCCTGAGACAGATAAAGAGTATTCCAATGCCAAAGGATGGCGTTTCACCATGTGGGACGGGAAAAGCAATACAGGCCGTCATGAGCTTTATTATAGCCCGTCGGACAATGCCTTCTGTGTGGACCATAACAAGCAGGGACACATGTTGTGGAAAATATCTCCAGTGGGTGACGGGAATTACCGTATCAAAATCAGTGACGAAGACCCGACTTATGGTTTGAATTCCGAACACGCGGAGGAGTATGTGGGGTTGGTGGATGAGACCCGTACGGGAGTAGATGCCTTTATCAATCCGGAAATGGCCGGGAATGAAAAAGCCCAGTTGGATTGGAGGTTTGTGACTCCCGAGGCTTACGAAGTCCTTTTGGCAAAGCGTGTGTTGAAAAAGTGGTTAGTGAGTGCGGATGAGGCCGGATATAAGGGATATGAAGAATATGAAAAGGTATATTTGGATGCGGCTGCTACTTTGGAGGACGTGGAAGCGGCTTCTGCGGGATTGAAAAAGGCCGTGTTCGACTTTAAGTTCTCCGGGGCTTCGGAAGAACATCCGGCTGATGTGACTGACGTGATAGAGAATCCGGCTTTCGACAATGGGGAAAATGGATGGACTTTGCAACGCGATGCCATCAGTGGGCAAGATAATTTTGGGGTACAGTCTTCTTCTCAAACTACTTCCGACGGAACTGAGTTCAAAGGTTTCTTTGAGCGTTGGACTGCCACTTTTCCGCAAACGAGTTGGTCCATTATGCAGGAAATCAATGATATACCAGATGGGCGTTACCGCCTGAGCGCATATATCCTGACGAATGTGAAGGAGGATAACGGCGGACCGAAAGGACGCTACCTCTATGCCAAGTCGAAGGGGGGAGAAGTGAAGTTGCAGGCCACTGTGCCGTCGCCCGACGGAGGAGGTTATGCCGCACCCTATACGCTTGAGTTTTCTGTCATAGGCGGTTCTGCCACAGTGGGTTTGAAAGTGGAAAATCCTAATTCCGAGTGGACGGGTGTGGACAATTTCAAATTGGAGTATTTGGGAGAGGAAGGTGCCATGACGATGCAGGATTATTTAAAGGAGCACATTGCTGATGCAGAAAAGACCTACGAAGCTTACAAGTCTGCCAATAAAAAAATGAGCCAAAAAGGTGAAGAAGCTTATACGAAGCTTATCGGGCATGCCAAAGAAGTGGCTGCAGATGCGAGCGTGGACATTGAAACCGTGTCGGCTCTGATTGAGACCTTGCAGAAGCAAATGGACGAGATGGCCAAAGACGTGGCTGCGTATGACAAACTGGAACAGTTGTTGGTTGAGGCAGAAAATAAATATTGGGCATCTCCATACGAAGATATGTCGTGGCCTACGTTGGAGGACTATATCGACAACACGCTTAAGGTGGAGCAGGGAGATTGCAGTTTCGACCCGGCTTTGATAGACAGCGTCCAACCGCGTATGGACCGCTATTACATGGAGGACTTCAGGGCTGCCGCCTTAAGCGGGGAAATCGAGGACTTCACGCCCTTGTTGGTCAATGCGGATTTCACCAACAATGCCGACGGATGGCAGGGTGGTTCCGGGCAAGGTGTGGAAACGGGTGAAATGTATGATAAACAGACATTTGATGTCTATCAGGAAATAGAGGGCTTGCCCGAAGGTTCTTATGAGGTCTCCCTGCAAGGATTCCAACGCCCTACGTGGCACGATGCTTGCCAGGCAGCTTGGGGCACGGATGCCAAGGAGGCGCAGGTTACTGCGTATGCTTACGGTAACGACGGTTCCGTAAAGCTCCACCATTGTTACGATGAGGTGTTTGATGAACCGATGCAGGCAGAAGGTTGGGGCAAAGATGTGCAATTGTCATTGCCGAACGATGAGTTGAGGAATGGCAAGTATGCCTTGGATGCTTTGACAGGAACGCATAAGGCTTTTGAAGAAGGTCATTTCGAGAACAAATTCGTTTGTTATGTGAAGGCTGACGGCAAATTACGCGTGGGCGTGCGGATGACTGAGGATGCAGGTCTTTCCGGGGACTGGACTACTTATGACAATTTCAGGTTGAAATATTTGGGCGCGGAGGATATGACCGGGGCCGTTTCTGCATTGGAGGCCCGGATTGCCGATGCGAAGGTACTGCTTGACGATGTGGAAACGCTTACCACCAAGGCCGCGAAAGATGCCTTGCAGAAAGCCATTGCCGATGCTACTGCGGCTTTGGAGGCAGAATTGACCCAGGAGTCGTATGCCGTCAATTCGGAGGCATTGAATGCGGCCATGGAGCTTGAAACCGAATCACGTGCGGCAGCAGCCAAGTTAGAGGCGACGGCTACAGGCCATGACAATAAGTTCAATGGTGCAGGAGGTACTGCCGAGTATGACAAATATGCCGGTACAGACGAATATGACGTTTTGTTGGAACTCGTGTCGGATGAAGTGTTGTTGGCCATCGACGAACGTTCGCTTGTCGATTTGGCCCAGATTGAAAGTTTTATGCAGCGCATGAATGAGGCTTATTGCAAGATGGTGGCCACGCAAGTGGATTTCAAGGGAGCGTCGAAGGATACTCCGCTCGATGTCACGGGCATGATTACCAATCCGAGCTTTGAGGAAATGGATGCCGAGACGCAGGAGAAAGTAAGCTCTAATGCCGGATGGGAATGTAACAAGGTGCATAATGACTTGAAGGCGCAAGATTTGGTTTATGAGATGTTCAATATCGAGGATGTCAAGCTTTACCAGACCGTGTATGCGTTACCTAAGGGGTTCTATCGGATCACTTACAATGGCTTCTATCGTGCCGGGGATGCCGAGCCAGCTGCTTTGGCGCGCCGTGACAATAAGGAAGAGGCACTGAACGTGGATGTGTATGTTGAAACCGCTTCCGAAAAGTTGTCCGTTCCATTGGCTTCCATTTTCGATAATGTGACGCTTTACAGTTACGACAGTTCGGATAAGGTTTTGCCCGATTCTTTGTTCCCTGACATGCCCGATATGATGTATCATACAGTCGTGAATGGCAGGGTCGGTGCCCGCAAGGCTTTTGAGGACAATGCTTACGAAGGGGCATTCAGCTTCGAGGTGAAGGAAGATGGCGAAGGTGTGACCATCGGGGTTGAAAAGGGCGCGGTTATCACCAATGACTGGACGTGTTTCGACAACTTCCACCTGTACTATTTGGGGGCCGGCGAGGCCAATCGTCCAGACGACATCCCGAATGGCGTGGAAGATACTGTGGCCGACGGTAAGGCTACGGTGGTAAGTTCTGCATGGTACACCATCAACGGCGTGCGCGTGGCCGAACCGAAGCAGCGCGGCATTTACGTCCGTCAGGATAAGATGAGCGACGGTACGACTAGGTCCGTGAAAGTAATGGTGCGTTAAACCACCGTTATGATATATCAATAAAATAGGTTCATAGATTAGATTGGAGGGGAGGACGAAGTGATTTCGTCTTCTCCTTTTTGCTTTTGCTGCCTTTGTGTTAAAAATAGGGGCTTATCTTCTTTTTTTTATCCGGATTATTTTTTAGATTGAGTATTTATTGTAAATTTGCCACTTATAAGAAATCCTATTAAAAAGCGAAACATTAGTATTAACTTAATTTCTGTAAGAAGATGAAAAACAGATTACTTGCATTGATGGCTTTGTGCACAGCCACATCGTCCACATTGCCTTTATGGGCGGCCGATTGGGCGGATCCGAAGTTGACATTCGTAGAACCCGACTTGGAGGGAATCAAGGGTGGACAAAAGGAGGTGTATTACGTTTATCATGTGGCCAGTGAGAAGTTCATGTCCAATGGTGCGGATTTTAATACCACTTTCATCGTTTCAAATACGGGGCAAGAAGTGACATTGAGTTATGGACCCGATTACGAGCTGATTACCCATGCGAAAGATGCCAACGATTATTCGGCTGCCGAATCTTATCGTTTGTCGCTGATGAATGCACCGAGTAACGGTGGTTTCCATGAAGTGTTTTTGGATCCCGGTGTAAAATGTTACGTAGACCACAATAAGCAAGGACACATCTTGTGGGATATTGTATCTCAGGGGAACGGCCTTTACCGTATCCGTGTGAATGCGGACGATCCTACTTACGGTACCAATAAAACCGAAAATGCCGCTTATAAGAATACGTGGATGGGAGTAAATCCCAATACGGATGGTACGTGGAATGAGGTTATCAATCCTTTGATAGTGCCCGGAACAAGCGGTTATGAAAAAGCTGAGTTCGACTGGAAGTTCGTAGAGCCGGAAGTGTACGAAGTATATGCTGCCAAGAAGAACGTGCTGAAACCGCAATTGGAAGCTGCCGATGAGGCCGGATATACGGATTATGCGAAGTACAAGGAATTGTATGAGAGTGCTGATGCTACGGTGGAACAGATAGAAGAGGCTGCAGAGGAACTGAAGGATGCCGTGTTGGAATTCAAATACAGTTCGGCTTCAGAGGCTACTCCCGCAGATTTGACGGCTAAGATTACGAACGCTTCGTTTGGCGATGGTTCCAATGGGTGGACTTCTTGGCGGGCCAACAACAATAATAATTTTGGTGTCGTGACAAAGAAAGAGGGGGAGATTGGAACGTCAGACGGTTTCGATTTCCGTACTTTCTTTGAAAGATGGATAGCCACACCTCCTACGGGAGATTATTATATAGAGCAGTCTTTGAGTGAACTGCCTGACGGAAAATATCGTTTGAAGGCTTACATCATGACGCAGCAGACGGCTGAGAACGGTGGTCCGAAAGGTCTTTTCTTGTATGCCAAGACGGTGGCCGGCGAAAGCAAGAAAGAGGCTGATGTACCGTCACCGGACGGCACGCCTTATGCAGCACCTTATACTGTAGACTTTTCTGTAATCGGCGGCACGGCTACTGTCGGTATGCGTTCCGAGGGCAGTAAGGACGGTTGGTCGGCTGTAGGTTATTTCACATTGCAATATATGGGTAAGGCGGGTGCTATTACGATGCGCGATGCTTTGAACCAAAATATCACAGAGGCCGAGAAGCAATATAAGGAAGAAATAAGCCTCAAGAAGCATAGTAAGGAAGGTGATAAGAAATATGAGGAGATGATAGCCTTGGCAAAGGCGGCTGTGGCTAATGACGAGGTCAAAGACGATTCTTTGCAATCCATTGCCAAATCTTTGCAGCTTCGTATGGATAGTTTGGTATCAGATGTTGCTGCTTATCAGACATTGACGACAAAGACAAACGACTTGTCTGTGGCATGGGATGAATCCATATATGCAGACCAAGATTTTCTTGATTATGAGGAGTACTTGGTTGGTTTGGAAGAAGCTTATAACCAAGGTACTTTTGACCCGACGGAAGTAGACAGTATCCAACCGCGTGCCGACCGGATTTGGAAAGCTTGTATTTTGGATGCTTTGGAAACAGGCGATACGGATAACGTAACCGGCCTGTTGACGAATCCGAACTTTACAGGTAATACCAATGGATGGACTTACGAGAAGTTGGGCGGACCAAACAACGATGGTTTGAAATACGGGAACAACGTGGCCGAATGCTACGAGCAGGCTTTCGATGTGTACCAGGAAGTTAACGGCTTGCCGGCGGGTACTTACGAGGTCAGTGTGCAGGGTTTCTATCGTCCGGCGGGAAATGCCACTTGGTCGGCTGCCTGGGGCGTAGAAGGAGATGCCACCAACGACGTGTTGGCATACGTGTATGGAAACGACGGAATGGCCAAGCTTCCGCATGTGGCCGACGGTTTGCAAGATGAAAACATCGGTGAGGATTGTGCACAGTTGACAGCCGGAGGTGCGGACTTGGAAGGCAAATATGTCTGCAACGGCAAGAAGAGTGCTGAGCTGATTATGGCCGATGGTACGAGCTAT
The DNA here is from genome assembly GCF_900683745.1 of Paraprevotella xylaniphila YIT 11841. NCBI lineage: Bacteria > Pseudomonadati > Bacteroidota > Bacteroidia > Bacteroidales > Prevotellaceae > Paraprevotella > Paraprevotella xylaniphila. The sequence continues at coordinate 1,612,555 of NZ_LR215980.1, read as the reverse complement.
CTGATGACTGTGAAGTGTTATGTGGGTGAAGACGGAAAACTGCGTTTCGGTGTGAAGATGCCGACGGCTCCGGAGTCTTTGACCGCATATTGGACGTTGTTTGATAACTTCCAGGTTACTTATTTGGGTGCAGATGACATGAGCGGTGCGAAGTCTGCCATGGAAGCTTTGATCGGAAATGCTCAAGAACTGTTGAATAAGGAAGCGTTGACCACCCAAGAAGCCAAGGATGGTTTGAATAAAGCTATCGAGGCGGCTACGGCTGTAGTAGATAACCTGACTCCTGAAACTTATAAGGAACATAGCGAAGCTTTGAATGCGGCTATGGAAGCTGGTCAGGAAGCCATTGATGCAGCTACTGCATTGGAAACGAAAAACGATAATCATGCGGATAAGTTGGGTTCTTCAGGAGAAGGAAGTTATGAAGACTATGCCGATACGGAAGGTTATGCAGAACTTGATGATGTAGTATTGGAAATAGACGAGAAGATAAGTGGTGACGGTATTTTTGCTTCCATGGAAGAAATAGCCGACTATAATGTCAAGCTTGACAAGGCTTATACCAAGATGATGAGTGGTAAGGTTAATTTCTCTGAAGCAACTAAGGATAAGCCGGTGGATGCCACTAACTTGATTATGTGCCCGAGCTTCCAAAGCAAGAAGTTCAATGCCGATAAGAATGAATGGGAAGACGTGCGTGCCGCAGACGGTTGGGTCAATGCAAGTATTGAGGACGGACCTTCCAGCAAGGTGACCAGTGCATTGAATTACGAAATGTTCAATGACAGTAGTGAAATCCACCAGACGCTTTACAACATGCCTGCCGGTTACTACCGTGTGGTTTACAATGGCTTCTATCGTGCGGGCGGCTATATAGATGCAGCAGTGGCTCGCCGGGACAATGAGAGCGAAACGTTGAATGCCGAGGTTTATTTGAAAGGAAAAGAGACCAATTGGACGAATAAGTTGGCTTCTATTTTCGATAATGTAAAGGAATATAAGTACGACAGCGGCGATGTAGTGCTGCCGGATTCTCTGTTCCCGGATATGACGGACTTGCTGTACCATTGCATCGTGAACGGTGTGAACGGCGCAAAGGCAGCCTTTGAAGACGGGGCCTATGAAGGCAACTTCAGCTTCCGTGTAGAGGAGGGCGAGGAGCCTGTATTGGGCGTACGCAAGACCGGTAAGATAACGAATGACTGGACTTGTTTCGATAACTTCAAGCTGTTGTACTATGGTGATGGCGATGCCAACAAGCCGGATGATTTCGTATCTTCTGTAGAAGAGACTGTGGCCGACGGCAAGGCAACCGTGGTAAGTTCCGCATGGTACACCATCAACGGCGTGCGTGTGGCTGAACCGAAGCAGCGCGGCATCTACATCCGTCAGGATAAGATGAGCGACGGCACGACTAAATCCGTGAAAGTAATGGTGCGTTGAGCCACCGTTATGATATATCAATAAAAATAGGTTCATAGATTAGATTGGAAGGGAGGACGAAGTGATTTCGTCTTCCCTTTTTGGTCATTCAGGCTGTACGTTACATCGCCGACCCGCCGATGGCGCCAAGGATGGCACTGGCCACGGCAATGATTACATTAAGCAAGGTGTTCCAAACTGTTTTGTTCATAGGCATTGATGTTTTAGAAGTTAAACTATTGCGGTCAGTCCGTGCCCATATAGAGCGACCAACCTTCTTTTATCTGGCTCATGGAGGGCTTCACCCCGCATTCCACCCGGCTCATGGCCGCCACCAACGGTGCCATGTGCGAAGGGTCGTACGGATTGAGGCATTTGTCCGGAGGGAAGCCGGTCAGCGCACATACCTTACGGGCGTAGTTTTCCGTGTCGTTACCGTCTTCGGGCGGTGCCCATCGGGCAATGATGTCGCGTACCGTGCGCAGGCCGTATTTGTGGCAATAGGTGCGCAGCACGATGAAGGCCGCACGGTATCCCCACGGCATGCTCCTGAACGTGAAGAACTCCGGGTCGGGTTGCCGTTCGGCCAGGCCTTGCCACAGGTCTGCCGTGCGTCGGATATTGAGAGGGTTGCAGTTGCGCAACCCTCTTTGCTTGTTCAGCTTTTCCATTCCTTTACGGATTTAGATGCCGCCTTCTTCCTCGTCGCTGTCCTCTTCGGTCGCGAAGTCCACCCGTTCGAGCGTGAAAGCCTTGTTGTCGAGCGACATGGCTTTTTTGAGCTTGGCGTTAGGCGTGAAGCAGACGCGGAGCTTGGTAATATAGGCCGAGTCGTACTTTTCAGCTGTGTCGCTACCCAAACCGTTGGCCACGGTACGGAAGCTGCCGATGTCGCCCAAATGGACACGCTTGCCTTCTTGCAAGGCATAGATGATCTGTTCCTGCAAGGCCGACAGTACGGCCAGGCAATCGTGCCGCGTGACGGTACAGGAGCTGCTGATGCGTGTGGCAATCTCCTCGATTCCGATTTTGGAGAGGTTGACGATGAAACCGTAATACTTGCCCGGTGCTTCCGGGTTGCGCGGGTCTTTGCGTTCGATGACTTTGTAATTCATAATGTTTTTGTTTTTAAAAGTTTGTTTTTTGATTTTGTAACTCTCTTGTCATCCGGATGACAATGCAAAGGTAGGTATCCCCGAAAACAGGGGTGTGCATTATTGCACGTTCGTGCACGTTTCCGTCGGTTTCCGCTTGAAAATGTGCATTTTCGCCTGTTTTCCAAGGTGCTTCCTGCCTATGGATGGCCGGCCTATTCGTGCGGCCACTCGCGGAAGTCGTCGTCCGTCTCCTCCGGTTTGCCGAGGATGTCGATGACCATTTCGTATTGGCGGGGTGTAAAGCTCCGTTGCCAGACACCGAAGTGCAGTGCCGTGAGGCGTGCCCACAGGTCGCGTTCGGCCCGTAATACTTTGAACAACCTCCGTCTCGCGTTCCGTTCGGTGGAGTCGGGAAAATACAAAGTTGCCAGTCTCGTCACGTCGTACAAATTCTTTTTCATGATACATTTGTATTTGTTAGTTAATAAAATGGTTGTAAAATCCGGCTTGGGAGGCCGGATGTATTTCATGTTTCCGGTTAATGTGTCACTTGCCAGTACGCAAGGCTGAATTTTAAATATTCCTTTTTATTTGCTCGTGTTGTGTGAATTTCGTAATTTTGGACGATTTTTTACAGTTAAGGCATGGAAAATAAATTGTTCCGTTTTACGGATATATTCAAGGAAACCTTGTGGGGAGGGCATCGCATACTCCCGTTCAAGGGCTTGGAGGCCGATGGACGGCTGATAGGAGAGAGTTGGGAACTGTCCGGCATTCCGGGGAACGAGTCGGTGGTGGCAGGAGGTGCGTACGGCGGGTTGACCCTTACGCAGTTGGCCGAAAGAGGCGGGAGCGCTTTGTTGGGCGAGGAGAACTTCAAGCGTTTCGGCACACGTTTTCCCTTGCTCGTCAAATTTATAGATGCGGCCCAACCCCTTTCCGTGCAGGTGCATCCGGATGACGAGTTGGCGCAGCGTCGCCACGGCTGTCCGGGTAAGACGGAGATGTGGTATGTGGTGGACGGGGCACCGGGAGCTTACCTGTTGGATGGGTTCAGCCGGCAGGTGACAGCAGACGAATACGCCGCGAGGGTGGCCGACCAGACCTTGCCCGAAGTGCTCCGGCGCTATGACGTGCGTCCGGGAGACGTGTATTATCTGCCGGCCGGGCGGGTACACAGTATCGGTACGGGCTGTTTTATCTGCGAGATACAGCAAAGCAGCGACGTGACTTACCGGATTTATGATTTCGGACGTGTGGACAGCGAAGGACGGCCGCGCCAACTTCATGTGGAAGAAGCCAAAGAAGCGATAGACTATGCCGTGACGGAGCCTGAGGTGCGCCGCGAAATAGAAGCCAATGTGCCGGCCGAACTGGTAAGAAGCCCGTTTTTCACGACCGGTGCTTACCGGTTGACCGAACCGATGACGTGCGATTACGCCGACTTGGACAGTTTTGTCATCTTGATTTGTACGGAGGGAGCCTGCCGTGTGGCCTGCGGTGAAGAAGAAGTGAAACTCGCGGCCGGGCATACGCTTTTGGTGTCGGCCGAAGCGGAGAGTGTGACGCTTGAGCCTGAAGGCGAGGCTACGATATTGGAATCATACGTGTAATTCAAAACCATTTCTATCTTATATGAATAAAATCAGCATGAAAATTTTCACGGTGTGGGCCGTGGCGGTGGTATGGCTTGCCACATCTTGTACTTCTTATAAGACCGTGCCTTACATGATCAACAGTGCGGAGGCCGACCTCGATTCGAGTGCCGTGCTTTATGAGGCGCGTGTCATGCCTAAGGACGAACTGACTATCACGGTGAATTGTCCGGAAGACGCTGAAGCGGTCATTCCTTTTAACCTGACGGCTACGCCGGCTGTGGGACAGGGACGCGGGACGTTGACTTCCCAACCGACTTTGCAGACTTTCTTGGTGACTAATGACGGTACTATCAACTATCCTATCCTCGGTACCCTGAAAGTTGGGGGTATGACGGTGAACCAGGTGGAAGACCTGATTGCTTCCAAAATCGAGGGTACTTATCTGAAGACCCGGCCGGTGGTGACGGTGCGGTTGAGCAATTACAAGATTTCGGTATTGGGTGAAGTGACCAGTCCGGGTACTTACACCGTGCCTTCCGAGAAGGTTTCGATTTACGGGGCTTTGGCCTTGGCCAAGGACATGACCGTTTACGGACGCCGCGACAATGTGAAACTCATCCGCGAGGATGCCACGGGCAAGAAGACCATCCATGAGTTGGATTTGAACGATGCCAATATCATCAAGTCACCGTACTTCTATTTGCAGCAGAACGACGTTTTGTATGTGACGCCCAATAAGACGAAAGCCAAGAACTCCGATATTGGTTCGAGCACGAGCTATTGGGTAAGCTCCATCAGTATCTTGGTGTCTATCGCCTCGTTGGTGACCAATATTTTGCGATAGCCTTATGTTAGGATAAAATTCGGACACTCTAAAGTCCGTTTTTTAATCTGTGCAGAACTGTGAATCAATCTGCGCCAAATGAAAAATCAATCTCAGGCGAACGATTTTTCGTTTGGCGCAGATTGATTTTTCATTTTGAGGGAATTGTTTAACTGTTTGTTATCAGGCATTTCCATTCTTGTTTTTTTTGATTTTTCGTATGTTGGTACTTGATTTTTTTATAACTTTGCAACATTCACACTAAACACTATAACATTATTTGAATTATCATGAGAAAAGTAGCATTGATTACCGGTATCACGGGGCAGGACGGCTCCTATTTGGCCGAGTTTCTGATTGAAAAGGGATATGAAGTGCATGGCATCATGCGCCGTTCTTCTTCCTTTAACACCGCACGTATCGAACATCTGTATCTGGACGAATGGGTGCGCGACATGAAGAAGAGCCGTCTGGTGAACCTGCATTGGGGCGACATGACGGACAGCAGTTCGCTGATTCGGATTATCAGCGACATCCATCCGACGGAGATTTACAACCTGGCCGCGCAGAGCCACGTGAAGGTGTCGTTCGACGTGCCGGAATACACGGCCGAGGCTGATGCCGTGGGCACGCTCCGCCTCTTGGAGGCCGTGCGCATCTGCGGGTTAGAGAAGACTTGCCGTATCTATCAGGCTTCTACTTCGGAACTCTTCGGTAAGGTGCAGGAAGTGCCGCAACGGGAAACCACGCCTTTCTATCCGCGTTCTCCCTATGGCGTGGCCAAGCAATACGGTTTCTGGATTACGAAAAACTACCGCGAGAGCTACGGCATGTTTGCCGTGAACGGTATCTTGTTCAACCATGAGAGCGAACGTCGGGGCGAGACTTTCGTAACGCGCAAGATTACGTTGGCTGCCGCCCGTATCGTACAGGGTTTCCAGGACAAACTGTATTTGGGTAATCTGGATGCGCGCCGCGACTGGGGATATGCCAAAGATTATGTGGAGTGCATGTGGCTGATTCTGCAACATGAGACACCGGAAGATTTCGTCATCGCCACAGGCGAGATGCACACCGTGCGCGAGTTCTGTACGTTGGCGTTCCAGAACTTGGGTGTGGAACTGAAATGGGAAGGCAGCGGCGTGGACGAAAAAGGTATCGATGCAGCTACGGGCAAGGTGCTCGTGGAAGTCGACCCGAAATATTTCCGTCCGTGCGAGGTGGAACAGCTCCTCGGCGACCCGACGAAGGCCAAGACCCTTTTGGGTTGGAATCCCACGAAGACGACATTCCCCGAACTGGTACGCATCATGGTGGAGCACGACATGAAGTTCGTGAAGAAACTGCACTTGAAAGCTCAGTTGGATAAAGAATAAGACGGCTATGTTGGACAAGAATGCTAAGATATATGTGGCGGGACATCACGGATTGGTGGGTTCCGCCATTTGGAATAACCTGAAGCAGAGAGGCTACACCAATCTGGTGGGCCGTTCGCACCGGGAATTGGATTTGTTGGACGGGGCGGCTGTGAAGGCTTTTTTCGACGAAGAACAGCCGGACGCCGTGGTGTTGGCAGCCGCCCACGTGGGAGGCATCATGGCCAATTTGCAATATCGTGCGGATTTCATCTACCAGAACTTGCAGATACAGCAGAACGTCATCGGCGAGAGTTTCCGCCACGGGGTGAAGAAGTTGCTCTTTTTGGGCAGCACATGCATTTATCCGCGCGAGGCTCCGCAGCCGATGAAAGAAGAGGTGTTGCTCACGTCGCCGTTGGAATATACCAATGAGCCGTATGCCATCGCCAAGATAGCGGGGCTGAAGATGTGTGAGAGTTTCAACCTGCAATACGGGACGAACTACATCGCCGTGATGCCGACAAACCTTTACGGGCCGAACGACAATTTCCATTTGGAGAACAGCCATGTGTTGCCGGCCATGATCCGTAAGGTCCATTTGGCCAAGTGCCTGAACGAAGGGGACTGGGAGGCTGTGCGCAAGGACATCGGCCTGCGTCCCGTGAGCGTGGTGCGCGACGGTGTGAAGCGAGTGGTGGATGCCGCTTCCACAGAAGCGGATATCCTCGACGTGTTGGCGCATTACGGCATCACGCCGGAGGCCGTGACGTTGTGGGGCACCGGCAAACCGTTGCGCGAATTCCTTTGGAGCGAAGAGATGGCGGATGCCAGCGTGCACGTGCTGTTGAACGTGGATTTCAAGGACACGTATGCGCCGGGCGAACGGGACATCCGCAACTGCCACATCAACGTGGGGACGGGCAAGGAACTGACCATCCGCGAAGTGGCAGAGAAGATTATGGCCGAAATCGGTTTCAAGGGTGAGTTGCGTTGGGATGCCTCCAAGCCGGACGGCACGATGCGCAAGCTGACGGACGTGACGAAGCTCCACCGCCTCGGTTGGCACCACACGGTGGAGATAGACGAAGGGGTGCACCGTTTGTATGAATGGTACCTGAAAGGAATCTGTATCAATCATCAGGGACACTAATATATATAATAAGGTATAGGATATGAAAAAGTTGTTGTCGCTTCCGCCGAATCTGGTGGAGTGTTTCCACGAGGTAGAGCGAGCCGACCGGAAAGAGTGGTTTTGTACGTCCGACCCCATCGGGCATAAGTTAGGTTCGGGGGGAGGAACGGCGTGGCTGTTGCAGGCCTGCAAGGCGTCCGAGACGGATGAAGGAGAAACATTTGCTGCATGGCTGTCGCGTGAGAAACGCATCCTGCTGCATGCCGGAGGGCAGAGCCGGCGTTTGCCGGCTTACGCGCCTTCGGGGAAAATACTGACTCCGGTACCGGTGTTCCGGTGGAAGCGGGGACAGCGTCTGGATCAAAACCTTTTGTCGCTTCAGTTGCCCCTTTACGAGCAGGTTATGGAGCGTGCGCCGCAGTCGTTGCACACGTTGGTGGCCAGTGGCGACGTGTATATCCGTACCGACCGGCCTTTGCAGGACATCCCCGAGGCCGACGTGGTGTGCTACGGGCTGTGGGTAGACCCGAGCCTGGCTCAAAACCATGGGGTGTTCGTATCGGACCGCCGGTCGCCGGAGAGGTTGGCTTTCATGTTGCAGAAACCCAGTGTGGCCGAGTTGGGCGCACTGATGAGCAAGCATTTGTTCCTGATGGACATCGGGATTTGGTTGCTGAGCGACCGGGCGGTGGAACTGATGGTGAAGCGTTCTTACCGTGACGGGCAGTTGTCGTTTTACGACATGTACTCCGAGTTCGGTCTGGCACTGGGAGACCGTCCTACGTTGGACGACCCGGAGTTGAACAGCCTGACGGTGGCCATCTTGCCTTTGGAAGGGGGGAACTTCTACCATTACGGGACGAGCCGCGAGATGATTTCTTCCACGTTGGCCGTGCAGAACATCGTGACGGACCAACGGGAAATCATGCACCGCAAGGCTAAGCCCCATCCGGCCATGTTCGTGCAGAATGCCGAAGTGGAAGTGCCTCTGGAGGCCGCGAACTCTGAACTTTGGATAGAGAACAGCTTCGTGGGGCGCGACTGGACATTGGCGTGCCGCAACATCATTACAGGGGTGCCTGAAAACCGTTGGCCGCTGAAGTTGGCCGCCGGTTTGTGCATCGACGTGGTGCCGGTGGGCGAGGAGGATTTTGCCGCCCGTCCTTACGGTTTCAACGATGCCTTCAAGGGCTGCCTGTCGGACAGGGCGGTCCTGTATCAGGGCATGCCTGTGACGGAGTGGTTGGCCGAGCGCGGCCTGAAACCGGAAGACATAGAGGAGAACCATGATTTGCAGGCGGCCCGTTTGTTTCCTTTGTGCGGCAATGTGGAGGACTTGGGATTGGCTATGCGTTGGATGACGACCGAGCCTGAATTGGAGGATGGACGTAAGGTATGGTTCTCGGCCCGCAAAATGTCGGCCGATGAATTGTCGGCATACGCCAACCTGCACCGCCTGACGTGCCAACGTGAGGCGTTCCGGACGAAGAACCTGCCTTTATTGGCAGCCCATTACGAACGTAGCGTGTTCTACCAGTTGAACTTGGATGACGTGGCCCATGAATATGCGGAGGAGGATTTGCCTTTACCGGACGCATTGCCGGAGATGGCGGATGGGTTGACACGTATCAGCGATGCGATGTTCCGTGCCCGTGTGGCCGGCCTGAAAGGTGAAGACGGACGGAAATATGAAGAACAGGCTTTCGGATTGATGCGTAAGATGCTGACCGGCACGGCCTGTGCGGCCCGGCAGTCTCCCCGCTTGTCGGTTTATGCAGACCAGATCGTGTGGGGGCGCAGTCCGGTGCGTATCGACTTGGCCGGAGGATGGACGGACACGCCGCCCTACAGCCTGATGGAGGGAGGGAATGTGGTGAACCTCTCCATCGAACTGAACGGGCAGCCCCCGTTGCAGGTGTACGTGAAGCCTTGCCGGGAACGTCATATCGTGATGCGTTCCATTGACTTGGGCGCGATGGAGGTGGTGCGTACATACGACGAACTTGCGGCCTTCAATAAGGTCGGCTCTCCTTTTTCCATTCCGAAGGCAGCGTTGGTGTTGGCCGGTTTCCATCCGGATTTCTGTGCGGAAGCCCATGCGTCGTTAGAGGCGCAGTTGGAGGCTTTCGGTGCGGGTATCGAAATTACATTGCTGTCTGCCATTCCGGCCGGTTCCGGGTTGGGGACAAGTTCAATCTTAGCTTCTACCGTGCTGGGGGCCGTCAATGACTTCTGCGGGTTGGGATGGGACCGTTATGAGGTGGGCAACCGTACGCTCGTGTTGGAGCAGTTGCTGACCACGGGCGGAGGATGGCAAGACCAATACGGCGGCATCCTGCAAGGCGTGAAATTGCTCCAGACCCAACCGGGGACTTGCCAACAGCCTTTGGTACGTTGGCTGCCCGACCACGTGTTTACCGCACCTGAATACCGGAAATGCCATCTGTTGTATTATACCGGCATTACACGTACGGCCAAGAGCATCCTGGCGGAAATCGTGAAAGGGATGTTCCTGAACGAGACCGGCCGTTTGGAGTTATTGGGGCGGATGAAGGCACATGCCTTGGACATGTACGATGCCATACAGCGGAACAGTTTTGAGGAGACCGGCCGTTTGGTCAGGAGGTCATGGATGCAGAATTGCCGTTTGGACGAGGGGACGAATCCGACGGCTGTCCGTGCGATTATCGGGAAAATAGATGACTTGTGTTTAGGGTATAAGTTGCCCGGTGCGGGTGGCGGTGGCTTCCTTTACATGATGGCCAAGGACGAAGAGGCGGCAGCCCGTATCCGGAAAATCTTGGTACAGGAGGCTGTGAACGACCGTGCCCGTTTTGTAGAGATGAGTTTGTCGGAAAAGGGGTTGGAAGTGAGCCGCAGCTAAGCTTTATCCTTTTTTTCTTGCCGATAGAAAAACGTGCGCCCCCGGAAACAACAAAGGTTTCCGGGGGCGTGTGTCTTCGTGGACAGGATGGCGGATTACCGGTCCTTGTACATGTTTTCGTAATATTTCTGGTAGTCTCCGCTTGTCACGTTGTCCATCCATTCCTGGTTGTCGAGATACCAACGGACGGTTTTCTCGATGCCTTCTTCAAATTGCAGGCTAGGTTCCCATCCCAATTCGTTTTTCAATTTGGTAGAGTCGATGGCATAACGCAAGTCATGTCCCTTGCGGTCGGTCACGTAAGTAATCAGGTCGAGCGAATAGCCTTCCGGGTTGCCGAGCAACCGGTCTACCGTACGGATGACGACTTTGATGATGTCAATGTTCTTCCATTCGTTGAAGCCGCCGATGTTGTACGTCTCTGCCGCCTTTCCCTTGTGGAATATTACGTCGATGGCACGGGCGTGGTCGATGACGTAAAGCCAGTCGCGCACGTTTTCCCCTTTGCCGTAGACCGGGAGGGGCTTGCGGTGGCGGATATTGTTGATGAACAGCGGAATCAACTTTTCCGGGAACTGGTAAGGCCCGTAGTTGTTGGAACAGTTGGTTACGATGGTCGGCATGCCGTAGGTGTCGTGGAAAGCACGGACGAAGTGGTCGCTACTGGCTTTGGAAGCGGAGTAGGGGCTGTGCGGATTGTATTTCGTGGTTTCCAGGAAGAAAGCCTCACCGTATGCCAGGTGATGTTCCGAAGATGAGGCCGTGGTGGTGAAAGGAGGTTCGATGCCTTCGGGGTGAGTCAGCTCCAATGCCCCGTACACTTCGTCGGTCGAAATATGGTAGAAACGTTTGCCCTCGTAGCCTTCCGGCAGGGATTCCCAATACTCTTTGGCTGCTTGGAGCAGGCTGAGCGTTCCCATGACATTGGTGCGTGCGAAAGTGAACGGGTCTTTGATACTGCGGTCCACGTGGCTTTCGGCAGCCAGATGGATAATGCCGTCCACATGGTATTGCCGGAAGAGTTCGCTCATCTTGTCGAAATCGCAAATGTCCGCTTTGACGAAAGTGTAATTCGGTTGGTTTTCGATGTCTTTCAGGTTGGCCAAGTTTCCGGCGTAGGTCAGCTTGTCCAGATTGATAATGTGGTAGTCCGGATATTGGTTGACGAAGAGGCGTACGACGTGGCTGCCGATGAAACCGGCTCCTCCGGTAATGATGATATTTCTTTTAAAATCCATGATGTGCTGTATTATTGGTATAAATCTTCTGAGTAATCAAACAACCATTCGGCATCTTTCAGGCGAGGATGACGCTTGTCCTTTTCCGACAGGAGGATTTTGTCGGAAGGAATGTGCCAGTTGATGCCGAGGTCCGGGTCGTCCCATGCCAATGCCCCCTCGCTTTGCGGTGCATAAAAGTTGTCGCATTTATACTGGAATATAACTTCCGGCGTGAGCACGCTGAAGCCGTGGGCAAAACCGCGGGGGATGAAGAATTGACGATGGTTTTCTTCTGTCAGCTCTACAGCTACATGTTGACCGAAAGTAGGCGACCCTTTCCGGATATCCACGGCCACGTCCAATACGGCGCCTTTGATGACGCGTACTAACTTGCTTTGTGCGTATGGCGGTTTTTGAAAATGAAGACCGCGCAGTACGCCGTAACTGCTCTTGCTTTCATTGTCTTGCACGAAATGTACGGTGCGGACCAACCGGTCGAAATCCCGTTGTGAGAAAGATTCGAAAAAATAGCCTCTTGCATCGTTGAACAACCGAGGTTCGATAATCACTACGCCTTCGATGGCGGTTTGAATGACTTCCATAATAAATAGTAAACTTTATTATGTGCAAAGATAGTTTTTTTTATCGAAAGGTAGCGGGCTTTAGGATAAAATCGTATATTTGCAAGGATGAAAAATATTTAAATGATTGCATCATGGAGACTTGTCATTGGATTTTGGCCGGTTGGTTGGTTTTTGACTTGCTGGTGTTTGTATGGGCGTGGTGGGATGATTTATATTATTCCCATGATATGAAAAATAAGTTCAAACGTCTGAAAGAGACGTTGACAGAAGAATAGAATGATATGCGGTCTGGATATAAATTTCTCGTGAAGATGCTGTTCGGGTTGTATCTGGTCGGAGGATTTGCAACCTGCCAAAAAGTGGATTTACCTTCGGAAGAAGGGGAAGACACGGAACAGCCCGGGCAAACGGGCGATAAGCCGGAAGGCGGAGGCCATGGGGCGGGAGGGACTGGCGGAACGGAAGAAGAGGTGCCTTTGCCGCCTGAATATGAGGGTGCTTGGACTGTAACCGGGATATTGTCGGAGTATGAAGGGGTAGACTTGGATGAGGATTATGAGGAAATGGTCGTGGGGTATATAGTGGGGGCGTGTGACAGGACGATGAAAAATGCCCTGTTCACGGCTGATGAGATACGGGCTGCTGGCGTAAGCACGAACCTTCTGATAGCGGATTCAAAAGATGAAAGGGATGCTTCGCGTTGCATGCCAGTAGAGCTTAAAAAGGGTACGGATGTGAGGGATGAAGCCAATCTTGTGGATCATCCGGAGGTACTGGGATGCCGGATTGGCTTGTTGGGATTGGTGAAGACTTATTTTAACGTGGTCGGATTGAAAAACGTGGCGTATCATGAGTGGCTGACGAATGGCGGGGATGTGGAAGAGCCGGAGCCGGAAGAGCCCGAAGAACCCGAAGAACCTGAAGAGCCGGAAAATCCAGGGAAGCCGGAGGAACCGGAAGATCCTGAACCGGGACCTGTTCAAAAAGATACGATAATAATAGACTTGAAGCCGGGACATATTGAAGGTGGCCGGTCGATTAGAACTAAATGAAAATACCATGGATGCCAGATGTTTTTTATATAGTTGTATTCTCCTGTTGGGTTTATGGGGAGAAGTAGTTTCAGCACAAACTTTCAGGCGTGTAAGGAATGTCCGTGAACTGGAGGAGGGTATGCATTGTGTATTGGCCGGGTATTGTGCGGCACATCCAGACTCGTTGTACGTGATGGCATCGCAGGATAAAACCGGTACGGGGAAGAAAAACCGTGCTGCCCGCAAGCTTCCCTTGGATAAAAACGGGAGAATACATATACATGACGGCGGAACGGCTATTTTTGAATTGCAGGTGGAAGGGAAGGCTTATGCGTTTCGTGACATGGCTTTGGATGCGTGGTTGGCGTATTCTAACGGGCGTGTACAAGAGTATACTTCTTTATTGACTTTGACAGACGAGGAATTGGCCAGTTCTGTAAATCCTAAAAACAAGTATAGTAATAAGTTTGAAATCATATCGTTAGCCTCAGCTCGCTTGTCAAAGACATCTTTGTATACGAAAGAGGATGTTTTTACGTCTGTTTCTTCTAAAAAACAATTTGGTCTGATGCCGGTCGGGGGTATTTCTTTTAAGTTATGCGAACAGGATGTAGGCGATTCCTTATTTATATATAAGGAAATGCAACCGCCTGTATTGGCAGGAAGAGAAGACGGCGACTGGACTTTCAAAGGTGACTGGTTGGCAGACTCTTTGTTTGCACTGGATTATGCTCAAGCCCGGCGGATTGATTTTACCGAAATATCCCTGCCACAAGGAAAAGGTATGGTGGGTGGCGGGAAGATGCCCAAAGGATATGTCTGGACATACGTGCGTAAGGGAGAGTCCGGGCGTTTGCCGGAAGGATGGCCCAATGTGGTTGAAATAGACCGGAAGGATGAGGATGTACAAGGAAGGGCCGTGACTCGGATGGTGGGTTGTGACAGCTGTACTTTAGGGCCTAAGTACTCGTTTACGGTACCGTCGGGAACTGGAATTGTGTGGTACCGGAAAACTGAGGATGACGAAGGATGGTTGACTGTAGGTTTGCCGTATGCCGTGGAGAAAGTTACTTGGGAAAGTCCAGACGGAGAAACCGTAGCATCGGAACGTCTTTGCTTTGAAAAAATAACCGGCGAGGGTGTGGTATTCCACCGAATGGAAACCGATGAGGCTTGGAAAGCCTGTGTTCCCTATTTGTGGAAAGCGACAGAATCCCGTGAATCCGTAGTCTGCTTTTATGGAGACGGGACAGTCGTGCAGGCCCAGGAAAATAGCTTAAAGGAAACAGATGGATTTTATACAATATTCAGCCGGTATGATATTGAAAATGAGAAGGAAAATGTTTTTCTTCTGGATGATAGCGGCACACGGTTTGTGCGTGCTGCGGCGGGAAGTTGGATGGCATCCGGTAGGGGGTATTTGGTGTACACTGGAACCGGTTCTCATACCTTGCGTTTGATTGAAAAAGACTCACCGGACGAGGTGGACTGGATAAAGTTTAGGACGGACGGGCATCCTTTGCCTGTTTATGGGCCGGACGGTGTAAAGAGAGGAGAAATATTGCCCGGTGAAGGTATTCCGGAAGAATGGCCTAAAGGGTTGTATATCATTCCATACGGAAAGATGATGAAAAAGTAGAAAAAGGAAAATCCACTTATTATTTGCTGAACAACTCAAAGGTGAACTTATACCCAAAGCCGATTTGCTTGAAGTTTTCCAAAGAAAGGAACAGTCCCATGTCGAACACGAAGGTCCCTATGCCGTAACCCAATTCGAAATAAGGTCCTAAATGGTCCATGGTGAGCATATTGAGGTATAGGCGTTCGTTCTGTATATGGTTGGTGTATTTGATAAGGTGGCGTAGCACAAGAAACGGGGCTTCGTAAGAGATATGTCCTCTGACGTAGTAGGGAGATGCGTTATACCATCGGCCATTTAAAGCCTGAAACACTCCTCCGATTTCGTCGTTCCATCCTTCGGGGAGGTTGCTTTTGCGGAAGTTGACGAAGTCTACGAAATAAGTTTCTTCCTGATTGGTGAACAGTCCCATTCCGATGCGGTAATACAGGTCGGAGAGTAGACCCGTACGGATGTGGTGCTGCATGTCGAACTCAATACGTTCATAAACGCCTGTACTTTTGAATATGTTCCTGAGACCGCGCTCGTAGTCCACGATGAAAGTCGGGAAACGGGACTTCAGGTTGATTTTCTGTCGGCCGTTCATGTAATAGTATTGGCCGGGAGTCCATTCTACCCGGATGCGCGGAGCGAAACTGTTATACTGCGGGCGTATGTTGGCCTTCAATCCTTCGGTTACGTTTTCCGGAAGTTCTACTTGCCGGAAACTTTCTTCAGGATGTTCGGCCGGTGTACGGCGGTGGAACATGAATCCCAGTCCTACGGACAGGCCGTTGGTGATTTCGAGGTGGTTGCTGATTTCGAAATTCAAGTCTTTGAAAAGGTCCAGGTTCAGTTTGTCGAAGTCGATGATGCTGTCTGATGGAATCTTTTTGAGTTCATCAATAATGCGGCTGTTCCCGATGCGGTTGCCGTTCCCGACGTTGACTCTTACCGTTCCCATGTGTTCCGGCCAATATTGGTATTCGGCCCCTGCATTCCAATAGAATTCGTTATGGGTGAAGTTATATCCCAAGCGTGTCCCGACGTGAAGGGACTGGCTGTTTCGGAATGTGGTGTTGAAATTCAAATCTTGCCGGTAGGCGATACCGGTCGTTTTGCTGTAACTGAACATCAGCGGATTGATGAAGGGAGAGTTTTGCAACGTGGCATTGTTGCTTAGTTTCCAGTCGCTATCGGTCAGAAAAAAGTCGCCCACCGAGCCCCAGATGTTTTTCTTGAAAGGCTTGGTCGTTTCCTTTTGTATATAATTCATGGAATCCGTCCGTGCCTTATACCTTTTATATATATACAGTTCGGAGTTGTCCAAAGGAGTAGGCCGCAGGGAGTCGAAACGGGCAAAGTCCTTTGTATAGGCCTGCCGGTCGCATTGCAGGGAAAAAGATGCGGTAAGGTTGTAGTTCGGTTTGGAAATGCTGTCTTCCGGTGTATTACGACGGTGATGTATTTCCTTATAAGTCAGGCTAGATTCGTAATATCCTTCCATGATATTGAAAGCAAAGGCAAACGATGCGTTGATGTCGTTTTTCACCGGCAGGTATTCCGTGTCGGTGCCGATGTCTCCCATGATGATGCGGCAATCGAAAAGCAACAAATCGGCTTGCCCTTTGAATGAAATCTCGCGCACGCTCCATGCCCCTTCCGTAATCGTCATTTTTCCGTCCAATAACTGGAAGCTTTTGTTGCGAGGGATAAATCGGATGTGGTATTCGATACGTTGTTGCCGGTCGCACGACACGGAGTCGATAGTATAGCGGTAGTATTTGTTGCTGTTGGGAGCCAAAGGGGAGAGCAGGCGTTGCCCCATCAGGTAAGGGGCATAGATGTTGACATTGAAATAATCCGTAATGCCCGGTATTTCACGGGCTTCGCCCAACGTTCCGGTATAAGCCTTGATTTTCTGGTCGTATATGTTGGGAGCGGTGTAGTGTAGGTCGCTGTATGTCTCTACGATAAAGCGGTTGGCGTCTTTTGGGGTTCTGAACAATCCCGGAATGAAACGGAATCCCCGGTTTTTCTTGATGATATCCAGTTGGGCTTTGATGTATAGCTCTGCGCGGTATTCGTGGATGAAGTCCATATATTGTGAAGCGGCATGGTGCATCCGGCTGATGATAGAGTCGGCGGCTTCCAAGCGCGCTTGCATCACCAGTGGAAAGGACAACATGCATCCCCACAATATATATCGTATGAAACTCACGTTTATCGGTTTTAAATGAATCGCCCCGGCTCGGTATGGCCCGAGCAAGCTCGGCTCTGCTCTTGCTTAATCGCGATTTTCAGAGTGACGCAGGCAAAGATAATAATAAAAATGGATATAGTGTATCGTTGTTTTTTCTTAATTTTGTGCCCAAATTCACATACACGATATTTATGGGAGGTTTTTTCGGCGTCATCTCAAAGACGCAGTGCGTGGCCGATTTGTTTTACGGCACAGATTATAATTCTCATTTAGGTACACGGCGTGGCGGGTTGGCCACTTATAGTAAAGAGCATGGTTTCATCCGCTCGATACATAATTTGGAGAGTACTTATTTCCGGACGAAGTTTGAGGACGAGTTGGGGCAGTTTAAAGGGAATGCCGGTGTCGGTATCATCAGTGATACGGATGCACAGCCTTTGTTGATGAATTCGCATTTGGGGCGTTTTGCGATTGTGACGGTAGCGAAAATCAATAATGCGGAAGACTTGGCCGCAAAGCTTCTGGAGCAGGGCATGCATTTCTCAGAGTTCAGCTCAGGTAAGATAAACCCTACCGAACTGATAGCTTTGCTTATTAACCAAGGACAGACTTTTGTGGAAGGTATCGAACACATGTATAAGGAAATCAAAGGGTCTTGTTCCTTGTTGTTGCTGACGGAAGATGGCATTATAGCTGCAAGAGACAGTTGGGGACGTACACCAGTCGTAGTAGGTAAGAAAGAAGGAGCGTATGCCGTAACCGGGGAGTCTACGGCATTTCCCAATCTGGATTACGAGACCGTGTATTACCTCGGTCCCGGTGAGATTGTCCGGTTGCAGGCCGAGGGGATGGAGTGTTTGCGCCGTCCGCATAAGCGCATGCAAGTCTGTTCCTTCCTTTGGGTGTATTACGGTTTCCCTACTTCCTGCTATGAGGGTAAGAACGTGGAAGAGTTCCGCTTTGCTTGCGGCAAGAAGATGGGGGAGAGGGACCAGGCCGAAGTGGATTGTGCCTGTGGCATACCGGATTCCGGTATCGGCATGGCTTTGGGGTATGCGGCAGGAAAGGGAGTGCCCTACCAACGTGCCATTTCCAAGTACACTCCTACATGGCCCCGGAGCTTCACTCCGAGCAATCAGGAGATGCGTTCCTTGGTGGCCAAGATGAAGCTGATAGCCAACCGCGACATGCTGAAAGATAAGCGTGTACTTTTCTGCGATGATTCCATCGTGAGGGGAACGCAACTGCGCGACAATACGAAAATCTTATTCGACTATGGGGCCAAAGAGGTGCACATGCGTATTGCTTGCCCTCCGTTGATTTACGGTTGCCCGTTTATCAATTTCACGTCATCGAAAAGCGATATGGAGTTGATTACGCGTCGGCTGATTAAGGAGTTCGAGGGAGATGAGAACAAAAACTTGGAGAAATACGCGCAGACAGGTTCGCCCGAATACCAGCGAATGGTGGATACGATAGCAGAACGCCTGAATCTTTCTTCCTTGAAGTTCAATACGTTGGAAGACCTTATAGAAGCCATCGGCTTGCCTAAATGTCAGGTGTGCACGCATTGTTTCGACGGAAGCAGCCGCTTTACCTTGGAAGAGGAGAACACGGATGAATAGTGTTTGCTCCTGGGGCCGACGGATGGACGTGGCACCGTAAACAGAAGGGCTGTATGAGTGCATTTTATATCATACTGACAACGGTTCTTTATTTCCTTCTGCTGTTTGCCGTCTCCCGTAAGGCCGGTGGGATGGGGGACAACGATACGTTTTTCCGGGGAGGCAGACGGTCGCCATGGTGGGCGGTGGCGTTCGGCATGATAGGGGCTTCCTTGTCTGGGGTGAGTTTCGTGTCGGTGCCGGGTATGGTAAGGGACGCGGATATGACCTACATGCAGATGTGTGTAGGTTTCTTTTTTGGGTATCTCGTAGTGGCTTTTGTATTGTTGCCTTTGTATTATAAGCTGAACCTGACCTCCATTTATGCTTATCTGGATGTCCGGTTCGGCAAGGCGGCCTATCGGACCGGAGCTTCTTTTTTCTTGTTATCTAAAATGTTGGGGGCAGCCGCACGGTTGTATTTAGTGTGCCTGATTTTGCAGAATTACGTGTTCGGAAGCTTGGGGGTTCCGTTCGAGGTCACGGCGTCCGGAACGGTTTTCCTGATTTGGCTATACACCTTCAGGGGAGGCATAAAATCGTTGGTGTGGACCGACGCTTTGCAAACTTTATGTCTGGTAACGGCACTGGTGTTGATTTTGTACCAACTGTGCCGTTTGAACGATTTTACGGTGGTTGAGGCAGTGCGGCATGTGGTGGAAAGTCCTTACGGTCGTTGGATAGAATGGGACGATTGGACTTCACGGCAACATTTCGTGAAGCAGTTCCTGAGCGGCATTTTTATTGTGATTGTCATGACGGGGTTGGATCAGGATATGATGCAGAAGAATCTCACGTGCAAGAACCTGCATGATGCGCAGAAAGACATGTGCTCGTACGGCTTTTCGTTCATACCCTTGAATATGCTGTTTCTGGGAGTGGGCGTCCTGCTGTTGGCTTTGGCATCGCGCGAGGGTATAGGCTTGCCCGTGAAGGGAGATGACATTTTGCCCTTGTTTTGTGCGGAAGGCCATTTAGGGAATGGAGTGTTGGTACTGTTTACTATCGGTATTATCGCTGCGGCGTTCAGCAGTGCGGATTCCGCACTGACGGCCTTGACCACCAGTTTTTGTGTGGACATTCTGGACGTGGAGCGGAGGTTTACCCGTCCGGAAGCAGTAAGAAAGAAGGTACACGGAGTAATAGCTTTGCTCTTTGTCGGTTTTATCTTGTGTTTTGAGGCCGTAAACGATTCCAGTGTCATCGATGCCATTTATGTGGTGGCTTCTTACACTTACGGGCCGTTGTTGGGCTTGTTTGCTTTCGGCATGTTTACCCGGCGCAAACTCTGGCTTGCGGCTGTCCCGTGGATTTGTGTCGCGTCACCCATGGGGTGCTACTTGTTAGACGCCTGGACCGTTTCGACCTATGGTTATCGTTTCGGATACGAATTGCTGATGTTGAACGGATTGTTCACGTTCGTGGGGTTGTATGCGTTTTCCAAGGCTTATTCTCCGGATATGGATAAACGGTAGTAAAAATCCCCTTTCCGTGTACAAACGGAAAGGGAAAAAGGCTGTTTCATGAGAGCTCAAGATTCTGTTGAAAGTCTGAGATAGGAAGAAGTGAAGGCATTTTGGGTATATGTTTTTTAGAAGTATCCGTATAGATGCTAATTGAAAATAGCACCATATTTTATTTTAACCGAGCTTCACCCTTGGCTTTTACAAAAGTACTTTATTGTTTTAAATAGTAGACATTATATAGATTAATTTGTTATATGACTCATTTTGTGACTGATTCTGATGTTGTGTAATCCACAAGCAATAAGAATCACCATATCTTCGAAACCGAATTTATGGCATCTGAATCGTTCTTTGACAATACGGCATTTTTTCATACCACCTATGGCATGCTCCACTTTAATCCTGATTCCGGAAATCCGCTTGTTCTCTTGTTTTTCAACAGCAGTAAGCTCTTTTCCTTTTGGTTTCTTCCTGGGCATGCATATTTCAACTCCATCCGGTCTGTGTCCGATGAAACCTGTATCTTGCCAGATTCTAATACCTCTGGGGAGTAGAAGAGGTTCTTCATCACAAATCTTCTTATCATGGACATGACCTTCGTATGTGGAGCTCAGCCATACAATCTTAAGATCGTTGGTACACAACAGGTTATTCTTTATGCTATGAGTTTTTTTTACCACTATAGCATGCAGACTACCTGTCTTCATCCAAAGGGCGTTGAATAGGTCGCTTGGTTCCGTCCAGCAAGACTTCTTCTCATCCTTGAAGAATGTGTATCAGACGTTTGGAGTTACGGTCGGGTAATTCACCAAGCGTTTTCAATGTACGACGGAGAATCTCAGAAAGAAGGTGAATCCACCTGTTGGCCTGGGGTTGGGTCATCTCAAACTGAATGGCATGGAGTTCCTGAAGGGGATTGGTCTTCAGATATACTAATATGAAGAACATTTTGTCCTGAATCAGAGGCAACACACTGGTCTTCCTGTTGTAAGATATACGTTGACGCACTTTGCCTTCCAAGGTAAAATGGCTGTAATATTCATCCCAATGGTACTTGAAAGTTACTAGCAAGGCATCAAACTCAACAGGAGTTAATCCTGTCGTTGCAAGCACTTGGCTATGACGGTGGCGAATCTTGTCGTAATACATCAATTGAACTTTTTAGACCACAAAGATAAGTCAAAGAACGCTTTAATCAATTATTCGATATAAACTCTAGTTTTTATATTTTCGTTGTTTTTTGTGTTTCTTTGAGTCTATATGATTGTCCGCTCATATTGACAAGAAACGCCTTATGCGTCAACTTGTCCACCATGGCCGCGACCAGTACCTTGTCCTTGATGATTTCATTCCACCTGTTAAAAAACAGGTTTGTGGTAATGATTGTGGCTTTCTTTCCTGGCCTGGGTGACAGGTGATTGAAGTGCATTTTTCCTCACTTTTTGTCCGCAACAGACATGTCCGAACTCGTCACTGATAATCAGGTTGTATTTCCGATGCAGTATGTGTTATAAACTTGTAATCAATTGATAATCAGATATTGTTTTAGTAATTTTTCATGTTGGGGGACAAACGAGGGACAAAAAAATGGAGACAATATGCAAAGAAAACACTAATACAATTTCATTTTTGAAAAACGTGATTAAGGAGCCTGTTAAATCTCCTTTGTCCCTCGTGTCCCTCATGTTTTGAAGCGATGTATTTGCTCTTTATACCTCTTTTCTTTCGCCGCCTCTTATAGATATAAGTTTAGTCTTGTTTATTGTATATCTATCAAAGTTCTAAACCAAACTATTTTGCTTGCCAAAAAAAGATAGATACTTGTATATTTTGGTTGGAAACTGATATCAACCTTAGAGGTTAGTAATCTTTCTGTATGCCAATATTTTCTTTTGACTTATTCTCTTTTCGCCAGCCATAATTAATTTTTGTAATTCCTTCTGAGTTTTCAGTTGACTGCGTAAAAATACGCACTCCACTGCGTAAAATGTATAAAATACTTGTAACTAATAGAATATCAAATACTTTGAATATACCTTTTTAGATAATGTTTATTCAAGTATGGATTGTAGTAATTTATATCAGAAGAATTACTTTTGAATTTAATATTTATCCATCAATATATCATAAAGTAAGATATAATTGCTGTATTTGCATATTATATTATATATTAAGCAGTATCGAAAAAAACAACAGGTACAAAGTCGCCAAGAAAGTTGGATCAGAAGATGCAGATTGTTGGAGGCAGGCCTGTCTGCGCAGAAAATCTCAGTATTGCTCACTAATAGGGCAGATGTTTTGCCGATATAGCGATAAAGCTAAGGCATTGTATCCTCGGATTATTAATGTGATACTTCTGTCTTCCAATGAATAGGAACTTCGTACAAGTATGTAGTAACTAAGGCAGAAGACTAACCTAGATGAATTTTTCATATACTGTCTTGATATACTCAAAAAGAAAATCCGCCTGTTTCTTACGGTCATTCGCAAAATGCTGGCGGAATAATGGAACATATATGTTCAGTCTATGGGGCTATTCTTTCCACAGCGGTTCTTCTTGTCAGCTCGTAGGTAAACCATAACATTGATGTCTATCATCGGAAAATCTGCCAATTGCTGTTGCAAGTGACCTTTCATATACTCTTTTGAAGTGCAGGATGGACTCCTCCTTTGAGCTTTTCAGTTCCTTGTCAACCAATGTCATGGTTCGGTTGAAATTGTCAGCATTCACAAACAAGCTGCCATCTGTCATCCGGAAGATATTGCCAGTTTCCTCGTCACGATGTTTGTCAATGCGCTGCGCAAGACAATCTCTACTTTCTCTATATCGTTAAAGAGAAACAATCGCAATTTCTTATCGAAACGATATGAGTTAAGTGCGTCTTGAAAGGAGCTGTCTGCCTTGTATTGATGAACCTCCTTGGGTATCTGCAGCATGGGATACAGATAGGTGCCAAGTCTGTAATAGCCGATGTTTTGGATATAATGCTCCAGCCGTTGGGAGTCCCTAACGTCCCAACTTCTGTTTTTCAGCAGGGTGGCAATCTCAATGGGGCATGTATAGACCTTGTCAGATTAAATGCCCATAGGGTATAAAAATAAAACGCTCCCCCAGATTTGAGCATCGTTGAGAGGCTTTTTGGGGGTCTAATGTTGTAAAAGTACAACAACCATTTCATTCCGACAAATTTTTGCAGATGTTTCTGCTGCATGGTTTGTCGTTATCAGTTTCCGCAGAGGCTGGATTTTCCAGCTTTAGGGTCGGCAAAATAAGACAAAGTGCAAATCGCCAAGTGACATTGCATTCGGATGGCGGAAACAGAACCATTCGGCCGGTTCCCCGTCCGCGCTTGTTTTATTAACAGGGCAGCCTTGCATAGTCAGTGGCAGAGGGCGATATTTGCTGTAAGAAATGAAATAATGATACGCACTTATATTTTATGAACAGGAGAGTTTAGGAAACTATTTTTAAGCATTTTAACGAAAATTTTATGGATAGGAAGGATGAGGAAGGAATAAAATAGGGTTAAATTATTACAGTAAATTATATGATACTGCTATAGTTCATTCTAGCTAGTATGTAAAGTTAGTGTTTTCTAAAGATGTATTATTAACTCTATGTATACTGGCTGTTTTGCTCACTAAAAGACAATATATTTTTCTCGGAACAGATGGAAAAGGGACGATGCAATATGTGTTATAAACTCATAAAATATTGATAATAAGGTATAGTTTTGGCAATTTGTCATGCTGGAGGACAAACGGGGGACAAAAAATCAGTCACAATCTGCAAAGAAAACACTAATACTATTTCATTTTTGAGATTTATGGTTTTGGAGCAATATGTCCCTTTGTCCCTCGTGATTTAGAATTCTATATTTTCTCTTTGTCCCTCTTTTTTCCTTCACCATATAACTTAAAGTTTAGTTTGTTTTTTGTATATCTAATCAAGTTCTAATCTAAACCTAATTATTATCTTTTTGGTCGGCAACGCTTTTATACTAAACCAAGTATGATTACTGTTTCATTAAGTTTTTGTAAATTGACATTTGGGCTTTATGAATAAAATTGTGGTGCAAAGGTTTATTGCATCGCAAGTTCAGGTCCTTTTGATTTCTGAACAAATCTCCACACTCCATTGTAATCTGACTACTTTTTTATATTTCATTTTGCATATTCAAATAAAAGTCGGACATTTGTATCGTAATGCTTGGTAAAGCCTCTGTTATCAAAATACGTAACCAAGTTAAGGGTATACCCGTTCATCAAGAACGGGTTTTTTCGTTTATGACCATCCCTTTGTTTTACCATACCAACACATAAAAGATGAAAACAATCATTCTGAATCAACGTAAAGAACGTGATGAACTGATGTCTCCGCCCTTATTTGAAACGTAAGAATAGAGATTTGCTATTGAGCAGCCATCTTATCAAGTTGATAACAGGTCCCCGACGAGTGGGTAGATCCATTCAGGCATTATTGATGCTGCGGGACAAGAATTTTGCATACTTGAACTTCGACAACCATCAATTGTTAGAAGCCTGGGATGCTGATTTGGTCATGCGGTGTATGGTAAACAGCATCTGGTCTGTTTTTAAAATGCAGAATTTCATGTTTGAAGAGGTTGTCTGTTGTCTTTCCGCTTTTTATAGATAGCGGAACTAAACAGCAGGATAATTTAAAATATAGGGTGCTATTTTGCTTGCCAGTTTGCCTGTTCCTAGAGTAGTACAGTACGATTTAAATAAGATAATGAATTGTTGGAGCCGGCACTAATTCAAATTCTGGCTTTTTATTTGTTCTCATTTGGCACATCATGTTCAATGCGGGTCATTACAGACTTCTTGTTGTTTTTTGCAAGTGGACGTTAGTTGTTTTACTTTGTTGAAGATTCATCATTCCTAGAGAAAAGGCTGATTCTATCTGACTATTAGCAATCCATAGATGGAACTCTTTCCGTAGTGAGGCCGATAAATGATGGAATATCTACTAATTCGACTTCAGGCTTTTCAAGCCTACTGATTCAGTCGTCCATGCAATTTTAAGATAAAGCGTTTCTTACAATTTGTTTTTTGCGGATATAATCTACCATTTCCTTATTGGCTTTCCCAGCCCTTGCTATATCCATGATAGTAAGCAAATTCTTTTGCGGATCATCCTTAATACGTGTCATAAATTCTTTCCATGCCGAGTCATTTGACAGGTCTGATTGGTCATAAGGGTCTGTATCCCTATATTTGGTAATGGCAGCATCCAGACAACGCTTGTCTGAGCCTGAAATGTAGTCCATATCAGGTTTGGCAGAAGCATAAATTTTCTTTTCATGTACCTCTATTCCGGTAAGGAAATCATTAAATCCTTCTTCCGTAGGCTTTCTTCCTGCTGTTTGTAGGGCCTTATAAATATAAGTCGGTACCGGACCATACTTCAATGCCATGAAAGAGTCTTCTATAAGTACCTTCCCATATTTGACAAGATAATCCTGTTGTGCGAAATAAAGTATTCCAAATAGCTTTGTATATTCAACTCCTTGGGGGAAACTCTGCATAATATAGAGTAATACTGTCTTTATTTTAGTAATCTGTATAGAGGTTTTCATTTTTATCCATTATAACCGATATATACCCCAAATATAAGTATTTATTTGAAAACAATGATCTTTTGTTATAGCTTTTATTGTTGTAATACCTCTTAACAAGTCGGATATTTTCAGGTCCCAATTTGACCATCTTATGCCTCGTTGGAGTGGTGCTTTGTCTGACCTTTACCCCACGAGTCGTATATTTATGGTTTTTGAGCAATATGTCCCTTTGTCCCTCTTTTTTTCTTCAGCATAAGGCTTAAGTTTAGTTTGTTTTTTTGTATATCTAATCAAGTTCTAATCTAAACCTAATGATTATTTTTTTGGGCAGTCAGAGCTTTTATACTAAACCAAGTATGATTATCGTTTCTTTAAGTTTTTGTAAATCGACATTCGGGCTTTATGAATAAAATTGTGGTGCAAGGTATTTGTTATGACATTATTGCATCGCAAGTTCAGGTATTTTTGATTCCTGGATAAATCTCCACACTTAGACATTTTAGGGAGATGGCTTGAAAAATGAAAGACAGAAAAAGTAATTAAAAAGCCAAGTCACGACATCACAATGTTACCAATTCATGACCACAGTGTGTAGAGTCATTAAAAAAATGCTATCTGTATACCTTTCTGTTAGCATGGCAGTTCTTACACTCAATAATACTAAATATCATTCAATAATAATCTTATACTGCATAAATTAATGCATATTTTGTGCAATATGCATTGCTATTTGAATAAAAAATAGTAATATTGTATTCGAATAACAACATATAAAAGATGAAAACAATCATTCTGAATCAACGCAAAGAACGTGATGAACTGATGTCTCGTCCTTATTTAATACGTAAGAGTAGTCAAAATACAGAATTGCTATTGAGCAGCCATCTTATCAAGTTGATAACAGGCCCTCGGCGAGTGGGTAAATCCACTCAGGCATTACTAATGCTACGGGACAAGAATTTTGCATACTTAAACTTCGATAACTATCAATTATTAGAAGCCTGGGATGCTGATTTGGTCATGCGGATGCTGGATGATGTCTATCCTGGATATGAATATATTCTGTTGGACGAGGTCCAGAATCTTGATGCATGGGACCTGTGGGTCAGTGAACTGTATAGAATGGGAAAGAATCTCGTAATAACGGGCAGTAATGCCAGAATGTTAAGCAGCGAAATGGCTACAGTATTAACAGGTAAGTATCTTCAGGTAGAGATGTTACCTTTCAGTCTTGAAGAGTTTTTTGATTGGAATGGGCTTGATCTGCATCTACTGAAAGCCGAGCACAAAACAGAATCCCTTGTATTGTCAGATGATTATTTAAGGAATGGCGGTTATCCAGAAGTAGTTGCTTCACGCCAATTGACCCGGAGTTATCTTGATACGTTATTTGATTCTATTATATGGAAAGATGTTGCTAAGCGTCATAATGTTCGGAATGTGACAGATTTAAATAACTTGGCCATGTATCTTGTATCGAATTTCTGTAATCCTATCAGTGCTAATGAATTGACATCAGAACTTGACTTCTCCAGTGTCAATACGACCAAGAAATATATGGACTATCTCCATGAACCATACCTTTTCTATTATTTGTCGCGCTACAATAATAAACTTAAGTTGATGAAAAAAGCTCCAAGGAAAGTGTATGTAGTTGACAATGGTTTTGTGGTGTCCAAGGCTTTTTCCTTAAGTGACAATTTAGGACGGTTGCTTGAAAATCAAGTCTTCATAGAACTTATACGCCGAGGTTATGATGTTGAAAAGACCATGTTCTATTATCGTTCACGAAACGATAAGGAAGTTGATTTTGTACTTCGTGAAGGAACTCGCATATTACGTCTTGTCCAGGTCTGTTATGATATTAGCAGTCCTAAAACGGAAAAGCGTGAAGTGGATAGTATTGTTGAATGTGCCGGAGAATTAAAGTGTGATAATCTCGTTATTGTGACTTATAATTACAAATGCACAATCGAGAAAGACGGTTATAAGATAGATGTAGTGCCAATCACAGAGTTTTAAATATATGGATGTCCTGACGCATTTTAGAAGTATAGAAGAATTGACCAAGACGCTCTCACATGAGCAAGGATTGCTAAGTGAGATGTTTGAAAAACGAAAACTTATGAAGTTTCCGGTTGGGCTTGCCATTGATCTTGTCGGAGGGAATGAAGCAAGGTTGAGGAAGCTGATAGAATATGGTGTACTGGTAGAAACTGGCAATATGGTTGAGATAGAGAGTGACTATTTGAACTTCTTCGAAGAAGTGCTGAATGTCAATGAGGAAATCAGTGTGTTGAGTGTGCAGGAATGTATCAACACATTGAAAGAGTATATAGGATATTTCCTACAAGAAACTAATATAAATCGTAAAACCGGATATCAGGATAGTGTGCGCCAGCTTTTAAAGAAGACCGGATTCAGGACTTTGAAGAATGTTGTTGATTTGAAGCGTAATATGGATAATGCATATAAGCAGGAGCCCAATTATATTATCAAAAAAAAGAAACTGGAGAACTTGGATGAGAAGAGTCGTAGCATTCGTTCTATGATACGTGAATGTGAAAAACTGATGGATAATGAGCATGCCTTTTTCATTATGGCCAATGATCCGCACATGGCCAAGACTTGTAGCGATGTGAAACATGATTTTGTAGAAGCCTATCATGCGTTAATGGAGATTGACAGACAAATAATTTCCTATATTAATCAGATTGACCAGCAGAATAAACTTTACAAAAAAATACGAAAACTGAAGTATCTGCAAGATCAGCTGCTTATCAAGGCTAACACGAATGTTATAAATGTGTTGGAGGAAAGAAATCCTCTTTGGATGGAATCACGTCAATACAACAAGATTCGTCTGTCTTTAGAAATGCTGAGGGAAAACGAACTGGTGGTAAAGATGCTTAGACGGATTGCCGAGCGTAATGGAATACAAAAAACACTAAGAACGGAAGCCGACCCGTTGACTGAAGAAGAACTGCAAAATCATGTCCGATTATTGAGGGATGTGGATTCTGCTGAAGTCTGGAATTCATTTTTGGCATCAAGCTATAATTTGTTTGAATTCATTTTGAGATATGACTATAAGGTAAAACGTAATATTGAAGAACACGTTACACTTTTCTGTCAGTTGGTCATCCTGCATCCGGATGAATGCCGAATGACTGGAAAATATGCAATTTATCAAAACATTGAATATCCTATAATTTATGCGAAATAATACTCGAAGAATATACGATAAGTTAAGCCGGGGAGAATTCCTTTCGGTGGATAGTTCAGACGCTTCTGTACGTCATCTGTATGAGGATGTCGAAGAAAATCTGGAAGATTATACGGAATATTTCAAGGAAATTGGTCTGCAAATGGAATCTGGTAATGGTTACTTCTATTTTTCAAGAATGGGAGAGGCTAAACAGACTATAGAACAGAAATTGGATAGCTTTTCAAAATGGCTTGACTATCTGGATTTTCTCAAATGCTATAATCCGTCATTTACCGCTGGTTATCAGTTCCGAAAAAGCCATTTAATAGAACAAATCAGCCTGGATATTGAGTTGAAGGAAAAGGCACACCATCTGTTCAAAAAATACGGGGTTGGATCAAATGGTGAAATAGTAAGCAAGCTGTTACAGGAAATGCAGAATATGGGCTTTGCAGAATGTATCAGTGAACTTGAGGAAACATATAAGGTTACTTCAGCATTCCGTTATGCCGAAGAATTAGTTGATATAATTCAAATAGCAAATGAAGATGAAATACCTGAATAAGATAATTTTTATCAATAGTGCTAATATCCCTTATGCAGAGATATCTGTAGATGGAAATGTGCATTTTACAGGAACCCAAGGGGTTGGTAAAAGTACTGTATTGAGAGCATTGCTGTTTTTCTACAATGCGGATAAGCATCGTTTAGGTATTCAGCAGGGACAGAAATCGTTTGATGATTTCTATTTCAGTCAGTCAAACTCTTATATACTTTATGAGGTGATGCGTGATAATGGGGCTTATACGATAGTTGTATGCAGGTATCAGGGGCGTGCTTCATGGAGGTTTGTTGATGCTCCTTATCAGCGTGAATGGTTAATTGATGGCAGTAACCACGTATTGAGTGATTGGGTAAAGATTCGAGAACGTATAGACAAAAATGTAGCTGTTTCTGCCAGGATAGAATCCGGTGTTATGTTTAAGGATATAATTTTCGGTAATACCCATGACCATAAATATACACGTTATGCGCTGATTCAGAGTCCACATTATCAGAATATTCCACGAAGTATTCAAAATGTTTTTCTGAATACAAAGCTTGATGCAGATTTTGTAAAGGATACTATCATACAATCCATGACAGATGAAGATTTACCGATTGATTTACAGTCCTACAGACGACTTGTTACAGATTTTGAGCGAGAGTATGACGAGATAGACTGTTGGTTCCGACAATCACGTGATGGTAGTTATCCAGTTCGGCAGCAGGCATTGAAAATAGCTGAACAGGGGCGTACAATCGTTGCACTTGACCAGCAGCTGGCAGATATATGGTATATGCTCAATTATGCTGTGGCTTATAGTGAGGAACACATTCCTCTTTGGGAAGCTAAAGCTGTTGAAGTTGGGACTGAAATAGATAAAGAGCATAACCGTGAAAAAGAACTCACATCAGAATATGAAAAAGAAAAGGACTCTCTAAATCAAGATCTTGGTGCCAAGAAGGGTAAACTAAAGGATATAACACAAGCCAGAAAAGAATTTGAGGCTATAGGTATAGATGAAAAACTGATTCTCGCCAGCCGTGAATCTGCTATCAGACAGGAAGTTACTGAAAAACAAACCCTATTGGATGATTTATTGAAAACTCATGCATCTATAGAAGAAAAGTACAACATCGCAAGGGATAAATTGGAAAATTCACGTCAGACGTTCGAGAACATTCAGAAAGAGGCGTATTATCATAAGCAAGACGAACTTCAGATAAAGCGTAAGAATCTGGAAGAAGAACGTACCAAAAGCAGGAATCAGATTATGGATGCTTTCAATAGCTGGCGACATGATTCGGATGAACGTTTGCAAATTCTGCTGTTTGAACAAAACAGGGCTGATAATGCACTGAAGGAACTTCGTCAGTGGCATCCAATGGCTGATGAAATAAAGCAGGTGGATGGTGAACTGCAGCAATTGAATTTTACGGAGAAGGAGAATACAGTCCAGCAGGCAGCGGTAAAAAGTCAGATAGATCGGATTACTGCCGAGTATGGGATGAAAGAAACGGAAGTAAAACAGGAATCGCAGCGTGAGCAGGAACATCTTGAAACTGAGCGTACAATCCTTCGTGAACAGATTGCGAAGATTGATGATATATTGGCTCGTTTAGACGGTTCTCTGTATAGGTGGCTTTGTGAAAATTCGGAAGGCTGGGAGAACACTATAGGCAAAGTCGTTGACGAAGAAAGAATTCTATATGCTCAAGGACTTGAACCTCAGTTGGAAACAAAATCCAATGGACTGTTTGGTATAAGATTGAACTTGGAAAATATTGCTTCTGTACACCGTACGCCTGACGACTATAGATTGGAGAAGAACAGCCTGGAGGATCAGGTGAAGCAGATTAACCGTAGGCTCGAACAGTTACCAGTTGCCCTTCAGGAAGAAATTACTAAACTTGGTAAGAAATATGCCGCTCATTTAAATCCGCTTCGTCAGAAAATGACATCGTTGAAGGTTGAAGAAAGACAGATTCCTGTCAAACGTCAAAACCTACAAACCCGAAGGCATAAGTTTCAGATGGAGGAGCAAGAGTTGATTAATCAAGAAAAAGATATTCGCGAACGTTCCTTTAATGAAGTTGTATTGCAAGTGAATTCTGAGAAGGAAACTCGTAATAAGAATGACATAAAGATTAAAAAAGACCTTAAGGAACTTGATTCATCGTTTAATAAGGCAGCAAAAATTCTCGAAGATGAATTACGCTTTTTTTTTGAAAAAATCGGCATAAGGCGCAAAGAAAAGCAAAGTTCTACATAAATAAATGCAGGTCAGCATCTTGTATGCAGAGCGGGTTGAAGCAGGCTTCGGCATAAAAAGCCTGAAAACACCCCTTTCGGACAAAGTTCGGCTACTAAACAGCTACCGGTTCCGAAAGGGAGTATATACGGCATAATGAGTTCTGTTTCATTGCTTTGCCTTGTTTTGCATAGCTCTTGGTAAGAAATAAGTAACTACCTTTAGAAACGAAAATTTTAGAGTTATGGAAACAAAGAGAAGTACGTTTGCGACCTCGTTCTACATCAAGAGATCCGCAGTGAGAAACCGGGACGGGAAAGCCCCCATCATGGTGAAAATCTCCGTTGACGGGGATGACAAGGCGGTGGGAACCAAGCTGTTTGTCACTCCCGACCTCTGGGAGAACGGCAAGGCGAAAGGCAAGTCCGCCGAGGCAAACGAGATAAACGGGCAACTGAAGGAGGTCTCCGCCCGGCTCACCAACCACTACCACCGCATCCTCCGGGAAGAGGATTTCGTCACCGCCGAGAAATTGCGCAACGCCTTCCTCGGTGTCGGCGTGATGGAGAACTGCATCCTCAAAGATTTCGGGAACATGAACCGGGAATTTGAGGCGATGGTGGAGAAAGGGCAGCGAGCCAAGTCCACCTACAACAAGTATCTGGCTGTTTACAACCATTTCAAGACCTTCCTTTGGGAGAAGAAGAAGCGCACCGACATGGCTTACAAGGAACTGACCAAGGAGATCATCACCGATTTCGACAAGTACCTGCGGGTAGAGAAAGGGCTGAGTGCCAACACCCTCTGGATATACACCATGCCCCTGCTCAGCCTGACCGACAAGGCGTGGCGGCGTGGAATCGTCCGCACCGACCCCTTCGGAGAGTACAGCCTTGAGATGCAGGAGACCGACCGGGGCTATCTCACGGAAGAGGAGCTGCGCACCTTGGCTAATGCCGTGTTCGTCAAGAAACAGACCAACCTTGTGCGGGATATGTTCCTCTTCGGGTGTTTCACCGGGCTTAGCTACATTGACATAAAGACGCTCACCCATGACAAGATACAGCGCATGGACTTCGACGGCGAGGAATGGATCATCACCCGACGCACCAAGACCCGTGTATCGAGCAACGTTCCCCTCATGGAGATTGCCAAGGAGCTGATAGAGAGGTACAGGGGGCTTGCCGGGGGCGACCTTGTCTTCCCCATACCCAGCAACAGCGTGTGCAACACCCACCTCAAACAGATAGCCAAAGCCTGCGGCATCCACAAGGAGATCGGCTTCCACCTGAGCCGCCACACCTTCGCCACGACCGTCTATCTCTGCAACGGCGGCACCATCGAGGCGCTCTCCAAGATACTCGGACACAAGCACATTTCCACCACCCAGATCTACGCCGAGGTGACCAACAGGATGGTAAGCTCCGATTTCCGGGCAATCTCCGGCAACCTCGCCGCCATGCAGCGGAGCGTGCTGGAGAAGAAGGACAGGAAACAGGACGGGAAGCGGGTGCGCCGCTCCCTCCGGGAAACGGCTTGACGCCTTTCCCCGGTGCAGAATGCGGCAAAGGCAGGAACTTCCGATACGGTGTCCCTGCCTTTGCTGCATTTCCCGATGCACACCCCCGTGCGTTTATGTTGGACTTTTCCCCCGTTTGCGCTTTGGGCGCATGTCCACGTAGTTCTCCTCCAGCATACGCAGCAGATCCGACTGGCGGTAGAGCGTCTTGCCCGGCAGCGATATGTACGGGATCAGCCGTTGCGTGCGGTAGTCCTGCAACGTTCTCGGCGTGATGTGCAGCAGCCTGCACACGTCCTCGCCCGTGAGATAGACCTCGCCGTTCATCGCCGGGCGGAAGTGCGCCGTTACCGTGTCGAGGTACCTCATGCCTTCCTCCAGTGCCTCGAAGTATGCCCGTACCTCTTCCGTGTCCCTTGTGATCACTTCCATCTCACTCGTCCTCCGTCATTTCCCGGCTCATGGCTTCCACGAACGCCTCCACGTCCTCCGTCCGGTAGTAAATCTTGTGGTTGATCTGGCTGTACGGCAGCAGCCCCCGGTCACGGTAGGTCTGCAATGTCCGCTTGCTGATGCCCAGTTTCTCGCACACGTCCGCCCCGTCCATCCAGTTCATCTTTTCGGGCGGGCGGTAGCGGGCGCAAAGCTCCCTCACGTGCTGCGAGAAGCTGCCGAACCGTTCCTTCATCTCCTCGAAGGTCTTTCTCTCGATGCTTACTATTTCCATTGTCCCAATACGTTTTTATTGTTATACTTCCCTGCAAATATACCGGTCTGTATATGTCCGTGTATCAAAACCGTATCGCTTGTCCTCGTTTTGCTTCACGCTTGTAGCCTTGTCACGTTCCGGGCGGTGAAAAGTAGGGAGAAGCTCTACATATCCGCACGCCCTTCCGCATATTTTCCGCCCTTTCCGCTTGCCGTGTGCCGGACATTTCGCATATTTGTAACCGACCAAACATCATTACTATGGACGAGGCTGTCTTTATCGCACAATATACCTTCCTTGCCACTCCTGCGGTCATCGAGGAGGAGAGCCGCATCTTGGGCAAGATCGCACGCCGCCTGCGCTGCGAGTACGTCATCCGTTTCGAGGACGACGGCAAGTTCTATTTCCTGCTGGAGACCCGTTCCGGCTACCGAGGAGCATTTCGCCCGGTGCGGCTGGTACATCGTCAGCCAGACCGACTTCAACAGCCGCCTGACCATCGGCATGGGCTTGTACGAGAGCGGGAACTTGGCGGGATTCATGTACAGGCTCGATTCCGGCAGCGAGGACGAGGCACGTTTCTGGAACAATATCCTTGTATTCACTTTCTTCAACGGATTCCGCAAGGCGTTCTTTCCGCTCGACAACCGCTTTCAGGGTTTCTTCCGCTTGGACGGCAGCTTGTGTTTATACCTTTATGACTACTGCCCCGTCCGCCGGAACGACAAGATCACCTTCGAGGGGAAGAAGGTGTCGAACGCCGTTTGGCGTTTCAAGAGCGGCGAGCAGACCGACCTTTTCGTCAAGCTCTTCTCCATCGCCGCCAGCCACATCCGGGCGATTCAGGAGAACAGGCACCGTGCCGTGCTGGTTCCCGTCCCGGCATCCACACGGGAGAAGCACCGCACCCGGTACGAGGCGTTCTGCCGCAAGCTCTCGGCGGACATGGGAATAGCCGACGGGTACGGGGCGATAACCGTCGCTTATGACCGGGCGCAATTCAAGGGCACGCACGGGAACGGAGACCGCACCGCCAATCTGGAGTTCCACCCCGAACGGTTCAGGGGGAAGTGCGTCTTGCTCGTGGACGACGTGCTTACTACCGGGGCTACTTTCATAGCGCTGCGGCGCAAGCTGATAGCGCATGGGGCGAAGTTCGTCATCGGCATGTTCCTTGCCAAGACCATCGCTTTCGAGGACGAGCGGAAGGATCTATCCATAAATGACTATACAAATCCAACAACATCGGAGTAGTGTCAGTACAAAATGTACCAGCAGTATTTTTCCGCTATACTTGAAACGATAGCAGGCAGATGCGACAAAGCCGATGGCACTCCAACCAATCGCCACCCAGCCCGTAAGGATATAGTTTTCGGAAGATTCATAGCTCCAACTTAATCCTTCACAACCTATCGGGTAAAGTTCCGGATGCTTTGAGAATTGTATAGAATCAGCGACAGCCACCCACAGCAACAGCAGATAGCATAACCCCCATAATATCCTTAATGCCAATCTTAATTTCATCTTGTTTGGTTCATCATTTCAGGTTATCGTGAATGGTCTAACTTGATGTACCAGCCTTCCTTGACGGGCTTGTACAGCGTGGTGTCGTTGTATGTCCTTCGGTAAATCTCGTTCAGGTCGCCGTGTTCGGTGATACGGATATTCCGGCGGCTTCTCAATCCGGGATCATAAACGAAACTCTTGGATGTTCCTGCGTCCACGATGCCGTGGGAATAGTACGGCATAACGAGGCTCACATATACCGAATCCGCCGTTTCCCATTCCCTGCGGTCAACAAGGACAAGACCGCATCCAATCTCTGACAACAAGGAATCGAGCTGTATTCGGTCTGGCTTCAGCAGCCCATATACCGGGAGGTCTTCTTCGTCATTCGTTTCATGGGATGTATCGCTTTGCTCTGTTGAATCAAGTATAATGACCTCTTCCGGATAAAGTGGCGGGTAGTGGAAACTGCCTTCTGAACTCTCTGCCATGATTTCGTACACCTTGCGGAACGCCGCCTCGTGCGTGGCAAAGTGGCGTATCATTTCCTCGTCGCTCGGCGGCATAGGCGGCTTTCCGCAACTTGCGGCAAACAGGCTTGCTAAAAGCAGGATTGTGATGGGTATTTTCATTTTTGCTCCCAATGTTTTTCAAATTACTGATATATATCTGACAGCAATGCCTTTGAGTTCTTCT
The DNA here is from genome assembly GCF_900683745.1 of Paraprevotella xylaniphila YIT 11841. Classification (NCBI taxonomy): domain Bacteria; kingdom Pseudomonadati; phylum Bacteroidota; class Bacteroidia; order Bacteroidales; family Prevotellaceae; genus Paraprevotella; species Paraprevotella xylaniphila. The sequence goes on along the minus strand of NZ_LR215980.1, from coordinate 1,576,437 downwards.
ACATTGACTTTTCGGCATGTTTCTAAATTCAATCTCTCTAAATTATACAAATTTGCGATTGTTGGTTTTAGGTTTGTGAGAGCCGTACACCTTTGTAGAAAAAGAGTTTTTAGATTGACACACTTTTCCAAACCTTCGATCGAAGTAAATGAACCTCCGATAATACGCAAATACTGTAAACTAATGGTCTTTTCTAAAAATGAAAGGTTATCTGTCCTAACTTTACTTAGCTGAAGCCAATTTAATTGATGCAGCATTTCCCAACCACTGATTTTTGCATCATAACTGATATTGACTTTCTCTAATACTGGAAAAAGAGATAAATCCAAGTCAAAATTATTATCTACTCCCCAACGGAAATCTTTCAGTTTTGAAAGATGATATAATCCAGTAATGTTCGACCTTTTAGAAAGAGAAACGATCCAATGAAATGTTTGTATAAAATCCCGCCTATTTAGAAAATCAAAGTTTACAACTCTTTTTATATCATTCTTTTCAGAGCGGACTAAAACATCTTTGATATTATGTCTTTGGGCATAATCAAGACCTTCTTCTAAAGAATCAAAATCTATCGTTATGCCTTTAAAATAAGAAAACTCACTATAATCTACTTTGTATTTTTCCATAAATGCAATTCTTTTCAAAAATAGGTAGTGATTTGCTTTTTCGCTGTAATCTTCGCTTCAAGCCTTGATATGCAGCTATTTTTTCCGTTCAATTACAAATATATATCATAAGGACGAAACTTCGGAATATTCGGTCTTCCTTTTTTCAAGGTATGCTTAAAAGCAGTTTTTGCGGATGGTTGTTTGGGCGTTCCCCTTCGGGTCGGGCTTTCCGTTGCAAGTCCTCGCTATGCTGTGGGCTTTTCCCTGCAATCCCTAACGTGGGTGAAAGGGCTTTCACTGTCTTGCGCTTAAACCTTGGGCACGGGCTGTCCCGTCCCGGCGTCCGTTTCCGACCATTTCGGCAGGCTGCATGGCCGAAGCCGGACATCGGGCGGAAGGACAAACGGAACACATCCGTCCGTGCCGTCACACGGGGCTTCGGCTGTTCGCCGAAACTTCCCGTGCCCCGTCCCGCCCGAAAGAGTTCCCCGGTGTTTGTCCGGCAGCCGGAAGCTGACCGTGCTCCCATATACTTCTCCCGTCCGTATCTCCTTGCCTTGGGAAACGGGCGTTCCCGGCTCTCCGGAAGACTTCTTCTTCCCGCACCCGGCAAGTAACTTACCATTGACTGGAATGACTGACAGGGCATTTTTTCCCTAAGCTGATTGGGAAAACATTGACGAAGGTAGGCGGAGGTGAAAGCAAATCCGTAAAAAATGCCAAATCTCCACCCTGCGGGTAGTATTTACCATTTTTTCAGATGGTTGCAATTCACCTTTTCCGCTATCAATGATGGTCAATGTTCTTCCCAATCAGCCAAGGGAAAAAAATTGGTTGGGGCGACAAGCGATGAAAACAGAGTAATAACGATTAAAATTTGTGAGTTATGGCAACAACGAACAGCACCATCGAAAAGATTGCACCGATGTTCACCGATTTGTTAATCAAGAAAATCGAGTGCTTGAAAACGGATTGGCAAAAGCCGTGGATAGCGAGCCTTGAACAAGGTTTGCCCCGCAACATCAGAGGGACGCTCTATAACGGCGGAAATGTCTTGATGTTATTGTTCTACACCGAGTTCATGAAATTCACTTTGCCCGTGTTCCTCACGTTCAACCAAGCGAAGGAAGAGGATTTAAGTGTTTGCAAGGGCGCACGCTCGTTTCCCGTCTATTATTGGTTTAAGTTCGTGGTACACAAGGAGACGAAAAAGACAATCAAGTACGAGGAATACCGCAAGCTGACCGCAACCGAACAGGAAAATTACAAGGTCATCCCGCAGATGAAGTATTACAATGTCTTCAACATCGACCAGACCGATTTTGCAGGGAAATACCCCGAACGCTACGAGCGCATGAAAAAGGGAGAGCAGCCCGAAGACTATTCGGACGGGATGATTTACGAGGCGTTGGACGAGCTTGTCTGTCTGCAAAATTGGTATTGCCCCATCAAGGTGCAGTATTCGGACAGTGCCTACTATTCGCCCTCTTCCGACCATATCGTTTGCCCGCAGCGTGAGCAGTTCCCGCAGGGAGCGGAATATTACGGCACGCTTCTGCACGAGATGGCGCACAGCACGGGAAGCCCCCAACGGCTGAACCGCACGTTCGGCAGCTTCTTCGGGGATGCGCTCTACGCCCGTGAGGAACTTGTCGCCGAACTTACCGCCGCCCTTTGCGGTGCGTTCTTCGGCTACGCAGCCGCACCGCAGGAGAACAACGCCGCCTATCTGAAACACTGGCTCACCAAGCTAAAGGAAGAACCCGCCTTTTTGGTGGAGATATTGGGGGACGTGAACAAGGCGGCGAAGATGATTGCCGACAAGGTGACCGAACCGGTAAACGAACCCGCAGCAGCCTAAGCGAAACAACAAAGGAACAAGAGTATCAACCAACGGGCGGAGCAGTCCGCCCCACTAAAGACATAAGACGATGAAAACATTATCGGAAAAGGAATTTAACGGGTTAAACATAAAAGTTATGTTTACCGAGAAGGTGGAACAGGCAAAAAAAGAGCTGTCTCCACTCATGCAGGAGATAAGGAAGTACATGCCCCAAGCGGAATACGGCTACCACGTGGTAAGCGGTGAATACCCCGCATTTTACGGCGTGCGCATAGAGTTCACGTACAACGGCATCCGTTTTCATGTGTACAAGATAAACAAAGAGAACAAATACAAGATAGCCGCCGACATGGAACACTTTGAATATGTCAACCGCTACGACATCGAAAGGGCGGGCAGCCAATACGAAAAGCCGTGCAATATTGGCGTGTTCACCGCCAAGAAAATAAACGATTGGATAAACTACTGCACGCAGATATACAGGCAGGTGGAGCAGGAAAATGCGGAGAACGCCCGAAAGGTAGCCGACTTCTTGAAAAGTATCGAGAACGAACCCGTAAGCTGGGAACGTAGAAACTATGCGAAAGGGACGATAACCCGCAACGGCTTGCGCTTCACTTTCTACATAGAGAAAGGACACCTCTCCTTTGAACTGTCCCTAAGTTATCGGGGAACGGCTGATTACGACACGTTCCGGCTGTTGGCTGATAACCGCTATATCCCGTAAGGGAACTGTTAAAGAACCACGGGCGGAGCAATCCGCCCGACAATACCCAAGAACATGAAAACGGCATTTGTTTACAAACTGATATACCGCCTAATCCTTTGGGCTTCGGCGGCTTATTTCCTTACCACCGCCGCAGGGCAGCTTTTCGCCTTGTTGCTTGTCGTGGCTCTGTTTTACTTCGTGGCACGGCTTGTTTTCGCCCTTGCGTGGCGGCTGTTTGTCGGCTTCGTGTTCGTACTGATAATCATTCTTTTAATATTCTAATATTTACCGATATGGAAACAAGGACATGGACAGAAAACGGAACACCCGTTACCAAAGAAAAGACGGTAGCCTTTTCGGGACACCGCACCAACCGTATAGCCAAGTTCACGGCAGACCGTGAGAAACTCTTCAGGGAGGTGGCGTTCGACACGTTCGCAGCCATCGAAAGTTATTGTATCAAAAAAGGCTACGACACCTTTTTGTCGGGAATGTGCGAGGGCTTCGACCTTATCGCAGCAGAGGAAGTATTGAACCTCAAAAAGAGATACCCGCATATCCGTCTGAAATGCGTTGTCCCCTTCAAGGGACAAGCCGAACGGTACACCCAAGCCGACAAGCAGCGTTACGACACCATTTTGGCGCAAGCCGATGAAGTGGTAACCTTGCAGGACGGATATACCGAGGGCTGTTTCCTGCGCCGTAACGACTACCTTTTGGAAAACTCCGCTTTTCTGATGGTCTATTACGATGCGGTAGCCATAGGCGGCACGTTCTACACCCTCAAACGGGCAGTAGAGCAGAAAAAGAAGTTCGCGAACGTATGCTATAACCGCAGGTAGCCCGCAAGGGCGGATTTTCCGCCCGCTACTTTCTTTCGTGAGCCGGAGCGGGGAAAGAAAGATAGCAAAGAAACCGATTTCCCGAACGGAACGGTTTGTCAAAAATCAAAAAGAACAACTATAAACAATCAACTTAAAAATAACAGATTATGAAGACAAAAGCAAATCAATCAGCAGCAGAGAAAAACATCACGATGGTAGCATTGGCAGACATTCAGCCGAGCGGTTTCAACCCACGCAAACACTTCGATGAAGCAGCCCTTTACGAACTTGCCGAGAGCATCAAACGGCAGGGCGTGTTGCAGCCCATCACCGTGCGCCCCGTTGACGGGACAGACCGTTACGGGATTGTTTTCGGGGAACGCCGTTACCGTGCGTCCGTCATTGCGGGCAGGGACGAAATTCCCGCAATCGTAACCAAGTTGTCGGACGAGGAAGCCGAGGAAATGGCGATTACCGAGAACTTGCAGCGCAAGGACGTGACACCCGTGGAGGAAGCCGCAGCCTATCAACGGCTTATCGAGAGCGGACGCCATACCGTGCAGACCTTGGCGCAACTCTTCGGAAAGAACGAGAACTACATCCGCACACGGCTGAAATTCACCGCCCTTATCCCCGAAATCGCCGCCCTTTTGGAAGCGGACGAGCTGACCATCAGCGTGGCGGCTGAAATCTGCCGATACGGGGAGGACATTCAGCGTGAGGTGTACGAGAAGCATTTGCAGGACGAGGGAACGTACAACAGTTGGCGGGGACTGAAAGCCGCCGATGTCGCAAGGCGCATCGAGCAGAACTTCACCACCGACCTGCAATACTACCGCTTCGACAAGACCGAGTGCGCTACGTGCGCACACAACACCAACAACCTGCTGCTGTTCCGTGATGGCGGGTGCGGGCATTGCGCCAACCGCACGTGCCTTGCCGAAATGAACGCATCCTACCTCATGGAGCGGGCTGTGCAAATCATGCAGACCCAGCCGGGCGTGTCGCTCTGCCGTGACCGCTACTGCACCAACGAAACGGTGGCAGAACGGCTAATCGCTTCGGGCTACGAGGTGGAGACCCTTGACAGGTACACCGCCTTTCCAAGCTGCCCGAAAGAACCCAAAGCCGAAAATTTCAACGACCCCGAACGCTACGGGGAAGCCCGCACCCGCTACGAGCAGCAATGGGCGGACTACATGGAGCAGGAGGAGGAAATCACCCGCAGGAGCGAAGCGGGGGAAATCACCGTCTATGCCAAAATCGGGCAGAAGGAGATTGACTTCTGCTATGTGGAGAACGTGACCGAAGCGCAGACAGCGGACGGAAAGCCCGCATCCGCACCGCTCTCACCCGTGGAGAAATTGGAGAAGCAGGACGAGCGCAACAAGGAAATCGCACTCGAACGCACGGTGGAGGACACCAAGAAACAAATCCTCGAAGCCGACATCACGGGCGGCAAGTTCAGTGCGGACGAAGATACCATGTTGTACTTCTTCCTTCTCTCTTCACTCCGTAAGGAACACTTCGCAGCCGTGGGGATTACGGAAGACAAGCAGTATATCACGGACGAGGACAAGATGGGGATTATCGGCAACCTCACCGTGAGGATGAAGACCATCATCCGCAGGGACTTCCTTGTAGCCAATTTCAAGGGAGCATACGGCAACAACACCGTGGCGACCCTCTTGCTTGACTTCGCACGCAGGCACATGCCGGAGGAACTCGCCAACATCGAAAGGGAGTACAACGGGGTGTACGAGAAGCGACACCAGCGCATCGAGGAAAAGAAAGCCGTCCTCTTGGTGCAGGAACGGGCAAGGGAGCGCAAGGTAACGCAACCCGAAGAAGAACCGCAAACCGAAGAGATTGCAGCCTAAGGACAAAGGGCAGGGCGGAGAAATCCGCCCGCTACTTTCTTTCGTGAGCCGTAGCGAAAAAGAAAGATAGCAAAGAAACCGATTTTTCAACTTTTAAATTTTGATAACAATGAAGCAGGAAATCAGACAGAACGGGAAAACCGTCCTTTACAGCGAGGACGGTTGCAGCATCCCCATGATATTCAACAACCTTGTCGGGAAGAACCTCAAAGGCAGGGAGTATTCGGACTATATCGCTCTCGTAGCCATTCCCGACATGGGATTTACCTACGGGAAGATAGCGTATTATTCGGACGGGAATTTAATCGCAACGGGGGAAATCAAGCCATAACATTCCCCTCTATGTTTCATCGCCGCAGGTCCGGGACGGGTAGCGATCCGCCCGGACTTCTATTTTTACCCACCCGTGGGAAAGGATTGACCCGGCATTTCGGACGCACTTCTTTTTCTTTCGGTGAGCCGGATGCGGACAAAGACAAAGAAGCAAAAAGAAACCCCTTGACCCACCGGATTTTTAGCCAAGCTCCACACTCATTTTTTTAGCAAATCTACGGGAAAAAACGGACAAGTAGCAAGGCTGAACCTGACGGTTTTGCGCACAATCTCCACACCTTCGGGTCGTATTCCACGCAAAAGCCTTGCATGAAGTCCGCTCTTTCCCCGTGCCCCAAAGCAAAAAATAAATGTTTCACTTTTAATTTTTGCATTATGAATACACTGTCTTTTCCTCAAATCACCGTAAGTTACAAGGACGCTGACGCATCCAAGAGAGTTAAAATCCACTCTTCCAAGGAGTCTTACGACATCCTCAAGACCTTCTACGAGAACTGTATGCAGCACCACGAGGAGTGCTGGGCGATGTATCTGAACCGGGCAGGCAAGCTGCTGGGCGTTTCGTGCATCTCACGCAGCGGGATAGACTGTACGGTCGTGGACATACGCATCGTCCTTCAGACGGCTCTCGTTTCCCATGCTTCGGGAATCATCCTCTCGCACAACCACCCGTCCGGCTCGACGGTGGCAAGCACACAGGACAACAACCTGACCAGCCAGTTGAAGAAAGGCTGCGAGGCAATCGGCATCCGCCTTTTGGACCACATCATACTGACCGAGGACACCTACCTCAGCTACACCGACGAGGGGATGCTTTAAGCACCCCCTTTTTTGTTCGCTATCCGTTTTGCACTTCTTTTCTTTCATGAGCGGGGCGGAAAAAGAACAAGAAGCAAAAGAAACCGGAAGACGATAGGGCGGATATGAAAAAAGCATCCCGAAGGATGCTTTCCATTTCGTCCGGCTCACGCTACATCTTCAATCCCCGTTTCCGCTCCTGCCGGATGTCGGAGAAGGAGAACTTCCCCGTCTCCTTGTCGAACTTCACCGCCTTGTCCTTCTGCACGCCGTCCGGCGTCTCCATCCGTTTCACCTCCAGCGGCTTCCCGTTGTAGAAGTCCGTCATTTGCCGGTAGCTGAACTTTTCCCCCGTCAGGCTTTCCATCAGGCTGTTCAGCGTATATACGCTGTCTTGATTATGCACGCTCTCCGGCACGAACTCCGGATGGTTCCTCACCCAGTCCGGGTACTTCGTTGTCGCCATCAGGCAGACCTCCGGCGAGCGTTCCGCCCACGGGATCATCATCAGCGACTCCCGGCTGTGGGCGGCGCACCTGACATACACCTCGGGCGTGAGCAGGCTTTTCGGCACTCCGCCACGCCCGACGGCGGACATCCCCGACGTTTCAGCCGCCACCAGCACCCGTTTCTGCGTTTGCAGGTGCACGGGCAGGACGCTGATGCACCTGCCGTCCAGCGGCAGCAGGAAGTCCGCCATTTCGCCGTTCATCACCTCCGGGCGGATGCTTGCCGCCACCCCGTAGAGTTCCTCCGGGCAAACCTTGCTACACTCCTTCAGCACCTCCATGCACACCTCCGGGGACGGGATATGCTGAACCAGCCGGAAGCAGTCGTTCCCGAACCCCGCTTCCGTTTCCAGCGCCTTCCGGCACAGTTCCGGTGTCTTCACCTCTTCGGGCACGTTCTCCAACTGCCAGCCGTCCTCTTCAACGGCGGCACGGCACACCTCCGCCGTGCGGTCGTGCCTGCATATCATCTCCAAAGGCACCTGATACATTCTTTCTTCTTGTTCCATGTTTCTGTTTTTTTAGATAGGTTGTTTCATATTTTCATTCCGTTGCGCCTCTTGGGTGCGTCGTTCCGTTCCGGCTCTTGCCGTTCCTTCTGCTCCTGCCGCTGGCTGAGAGGGGCAATGCGGAACGTCTCTTTCTGCCGGTCGAAAGTCACCTCACGGTCTTTCAGGAAACCATCGGGCACCTCGATACACTTGACCGCCATCGGCTTTCCCCCGTAGAAGTCCGCCATCTGACCGTAGGTGAATTTCCCGCCCGTCATCTGCTCCATCAGGCGGCACAGCGAGTACACGTTGCAATAGCTGTCCACCGGTTGCGGCACGACATGGGGATGGGCATGGATCATCCCGGGATAGTTCAGGTACGCCGTCAGGCACGCTTCCGGCGACCGTTCCCTCCACGGAATCATCACGAATGACATCCAGCTATGTTCGGCGCATTTCCGCCACAGCTCCGGCGTTTTCAATCCCGGCTTCACCCGGTCGGAAAGGAGGGCAGACGCCCCCGACACCTCCACCGCCTTCGCCGCCCGCTCCGGCGTTTGCAGGTGGACGGGCAGCAGGGACAGGCACCTGCCGTCCTCCGCCACCAGAAAATCCGCCATCTTCCCGTCGAACACCTCCGGTCGGATTGCCGAAGCCACCTCGTAAAGATCGGCTCTGCCCTCGCCGTACCAGTCCCGTATGGCTTCCATGCAGACCTCTGCGAACGGGATATGGTGCAGCAATGCCAGATGCCCGTAACCGAGTTCCGCACTCGCTGCCAACGCACGGCGGCACATCTCCGGGGTTTTCATGTCCTCCGGCACATGCTCCAGCGACCATCCGAACTCCCTGACGGCATCGGCGCACCGCTCTGCGGTACACTCGTGCCGGCACAGGTCTTTCAGTTCCGCCAAAGCCGGTACCTCACTCTTCCTCAGTTCCACTTCCATCCCCGTCCTCCTTGTCGTTGTCCGCATTGAAGTCGTATTCCAGCTCGACCGCCTGACCGTCCGAGTCCTCCACCCAGACGGTGAAGCTGCTCTGCTCGTCCGACAGCGGGGTGTAATAGAGCCGGAACGTCTCTTTCTCCAGCGGGTAGCGGTCATTGGGCAGCAACGCCGTGCCGTCTTCCAGTTTGAGCGTGCCTTCCCCGTCGAAGAGGAACCAGCGGATCGTGTACCGGGTGTCCTCCCAGCGTCCTTCCCGTTTCAGTTCGCACCGTATCTTCGCCGTCTCGTTCACTTTCAGCTCCTTCGGGACGGGCATCGTCTCCACCGTAAACGGGTATTTCGTCTGAATGTCCAGCCCGTCATTACAGGCTGCGACCAGCACGAGGGCGGCCACGATGTAGCAGCCCGTGAATATTTTATAAATCATTGTCCTCATATACATTATATATTATATAGCAGTTATCGAATCATAAAACGTATTCCCACGCCGACCTGCGTGTGGAACTTCCCGCAGTCGCCGCCGAACAGCACCCGTTGGCGACCGTTTACCAGCAGGACAATCTTGTCCGTCACGTAGGCGGACAGCTCCAGCGTCAGCGCACCCCCGTAGATGAAATTGTCTTCATCCGTGAGCCGGGAGCCGTCCGGCAGCAGGCTCTCGCCCCAGTTCACCGTCTCGTACCCGGCAAGGGCGGACAGCCCCAGTGCGGCGAAGAACGTCTTCTTCCGGTCGGAAAGGAAGTTCAGGTAATAGCCGCCCTCGCCCGTGAACTGGCTCGCCGGATAGAGGCAGTCCCGGTAGCCGTACCGCTTCTCCAAGTATTCCGCACCGACCACCCAATGGTGGGCGTTCTTCGTGTAGGTGCTCACCGCTATCCCGGCGTGGTAGCCGAAGCCGTCGCCGTTTTTCCAGCGCATGTTGTCCGACAGCCCGCCCGTGAGCTGTATGCCCCTCATTCCGGGCAGGCACCGTTGGGCGTGTGCCCGGTTGAAAGTCAGGCACACCCCGAAAAGCAGGATAATGAACAGTAACCTTTTCATCGCTTACTTGATTTTCAGTTCGTTAATCTGTTTTGCCGCCACAAGGTCGGCGTTCTCCACCCGGATGGTCTGGTGCCTGCCGCCGTCCTTCTCGAACAGCTCGATGACCAGCAGCTTGTCGTCCGGTATGGTGAACTGCGGGACGGCATACACCGTGCGTACGTCGCTTTTCCCCTCCGTCACCAGCACCTCGTTGTAGCTGCGCACCGGGTCGATCACCCGTTCCTGAATGGCGGTGCGCTTCGGCACTTTCTTGTCGACGATCTTGAACCGGATAAAGTCCGTCCGGAAAGCCACGTTCGACCTGTTCCTCGTTTCCGTGTGGAAATAGAACAGCCCGTTGTGCGAGTGGACGGATTTCAGGAGGAACTGCACCCCGAAGCGTTTGCAGCCCAAGTGCCGGATTTCCCGCCTGTCCTCTTTGTAGATGCTCTGCATGATCAGCTTCACCAAGAGCGGGCTTTCGTTACCCAGTTCCCTGAAATAGATATTCATCCGGGTGTGGGAAAAGTCCGTCGTGTCCCCGTTCTCCAAAAAATCCTTCATCTCGATGTTCAGCATCTCCGGCTCATGCGCATACCGGGCATTGAACGAATAGAAACTTCCGTCCTCGCAGATAACGGAAAAGTTCGTTTCCCCCGGAAACCCCTCGGTGGTCGCCTTCACCCGGATCACGTTCTCCGCACCGTCAGCTTTCCCGGCGATAATCCAATTGCTCCCCAAGTCCACGTACCGTACCGCCGAGGGGAAGATGATATGCACTGTCTTGGCGAACGTCACCTGCACCCCGTGGGGCGTAACCATCTGCCGGTAGGGTAGCTTCCGTGTAATCCCCTGATACAGATCGTTGCCCGCAGCCTGCTGTATCGTATCATTCACTTGTGCGTTCGCACCCGTCACCATGCCCATAAGCAGGGCGACCCATCCAAAAATCTTTTTCATTTGTCCTTTCTTTTTAATTATTGTTCTAAATTATTATCGCTAATTATCATATCCTCTGGCTACCTCTTCCCATACAAAAAATTACCTACTGCATAGCAGACCGACCTCATTTTCGCAGCGTAAAGCGAACGACCGAAGTGCAGCGTTAAAAAGAAAAAGCTGTTTGAGCGTTAGCGAGTTCTTTTTCTTTAGCGGAACGCAGGAAGAGAGTAGCGAGAAAATGCAGTCTTGACTTTTTCTTTTTGGTATCTTTTTCTTTTGCGTCAAGGCAAAAGAAAAAGTACGCTACTCCTTGGCATAAAGCATCACCTCATACCCCGCTTTCAGGTGCACCTTTACCGTGCGGAACTTCTTGGCAAGGTACTGGCTGCCGCCCTGCATCAGCCCACGGGTGATGTCCATCGCCACCTGCTGTCCGGCGCTCCGTGCGAACGAGATGCTCGTTCCCAACCCGCCGCCGATGTTCGCCATCGCCTCCTTTGCCGCTTCCTGTTCCAGTGATGAAGGGACAGACAAGCCTTTCTGCCCGTCGCTGTCATACACCGCCAGCTCCACGGGCAGCAAGTTCCCCCGGTATTCGACGGACGACACCACGATATCCAGCCGTTCCCCCTGTACCTTTCCCGTACCCGCAACGAGCGTGTTCTGCGGAATCACAAGGTTTCCCGCTTGCAGCGGTTCGAGCAGACGGAGCTTCACCGTCTGTCCGTCCATAATCGTCTGATCCCCGTGGATGCACGCCCGTATCGTGTTCTTCCCCATAGCGTACCCGCTGCCTACTGCCGTGTTGAAGCCGTAGTTCCTCGGCTGGCTGTACTGCCGCATGAACTCCGCATCGCTCAAGGGCTGTTGCAGCCCCGATACCGTCCGCTCCCGTGCCGCCTGCACCGCCACGGCGGGCTGTCCCAAACCGTTGCCGTCCTGCCCGGTGGCGGGCACCTGCACGGCTGCGCCGTCCCGCCCGTTCTGTCCCATGTACTTGGCGGCAAGCTCGTAGCTCTTCTCCATCAGCGCCACCTGATCGTCGATTCCGCCCGCCTGCCGTTCCCTTTCTTCCAGCTTGGCGGTCAGCTCCTCCACCTGCCTTTTCAGCTCCTCCTTTTCCCCGTCCACCTTCGGCTCCTCGTAGAACGAGCCGAGCTGACGGTTGATGTCCCGGTAGGCGGTAACGGAGGAACGGCTGCCGCCGCTATTGTCCGAATAGTCCCGGAACGGTTCCCGTTCCGGCTCGCTGTCCGGCAGTTCCATTTCCACCCCGTCCGTATCGCTCTCTTCGGAGAAGGCGAAGTCCTCCAGCGAGCGCACCTTCTCCGCCTGCTGTTTCTCCGCCTGCGCCTGCTCGTAGGCTTTCCGCTTGTCGCCGATGATCCCGTCGTTCTCCGGCAGGGGGATGTCGGCGTTGAACGCCCCCACAGTGTCCCGGTTCACCTCCCGCTCCTCCGAAGGTGCGAATATCAGCCACATCGAGCCGAGGAACAGCAAACCCATCAGCGGATATACCATCAGCTTCTTCCGTTGCTGCAACTGTTTCGGCGTGAGCGGCTTGGCTGTCTTCTTCTCCTTTTTCCCGCCGCCCTTGTCCTCCTTCTTTCCGTTCCCCGTCTCCGGGGCTGCGGCATCCGCCACCGTCACGTGCTGCGTTGCCGTTGCTTTTTCTTGGTTCTGTTCTTCCATCATGTCAAAAATTTATGGTTGTCCTACATTCTGATTCTTCTCCCCGGAGGCTTCCTTCTGCCTGTCTCCCCGGTTTGCCGCTTGCCGGGCGGCTCCTTCCGTTCCCGTTTGAGCGATGCCGTGGGGCTTGCCCGGTTGTCCGCCCGCAGGTGCGCAGCCTTCCGTTCCCGGCTTGCCGCCTTTTCGGGGAACAGCCTCGTTTCCAGACCTGCCAGTTCTTTCGCCGCACGCTCCCGGATGGCACGGTTGTGGCGTCCGATGGCGGCTTCCGGGTAGTCCCGGGAGAAGTCCCCGTTGTCCTCGCTCAGGTGGTAGTCCCACCTCAGCCGGGCAATACCGGCAAAGTCCTCCGTCAGCCCGTACTTCTCCACCGTCTCCTTCGGTACTTCCCGCTGACCGTCCCAGCCGTGGCGGGCGAGCCCGTGGAGCAGCGCCCGTTCCGCCTTCACCGCTTCCAGATAGTCGCCGGGCAGTTTGCCGCCCGTCTTCCTCTCGTAAAGGGCGGCGGCTTGCCGCATCAGCTTTCCCCTCTCGTCCGCCTCCCGCAACTCGATCTGTTCCATGACGGTGTGGTTGTCGCCCCGCATCTCCTCGCTCCATTCCCGGCTCAGTTCTTCGAGCCTGCGGTAGCCTTCCGCCAGCCCGTGGCGGATGGCCACCGAGTCGTCCGGTTTCTCGCCTTTCAGGGCAAGCCTTTTCAGTGCGTCGAGGTCTCCCTCCCTCATGCAGCAGTTCAGCAGCCGGTGCGCCGCATCCCTTTCCGCCTGCGCTTCGGGGGATAACGGCTGCGGGGCGTTACGCCTCGTGTTCTCATACTCCAGCACCTTGTATTGCGCCGCCAGACGCAGCATCGGGCTTTCCGCCGCCTCCCTCACGCTTCGGGGGATTGCCGCCCCCTCACGCATCCCGTAACGGGTCTCTTTCAGGGCGTCCATGACCGCCCGCAATTCGGGATAGCCCGTCTGGTACACGTACCGGAAGAACCTGTGTTCCAGCAGCAGCTCCGCCTGTTTCCTTGTTACCTCCGGGCAGTCCCGGTAGTCCCTGACGGACTGGAGGATTGCACCGGCATCCGCACGCCTCTTATTCAGCAGGCTCCCGAAATACGCCGCCACCTGCCTCATGTTCCGCTCCTCCTGCCGCTCCCGGCGGCGGAGCAGCCACTCACTCAACCTCTCCACCAGTCCCATGCCGTCCGCTTTCAAAAGGGTTGATAATACTGTCATTGGGCAATTGCAGGTGCCTGATATGCTCTATCCCCAGTTCCTTCCCGTCGTTCCTTCCGATGCGGTAGATGGAGGAGACGGTCATATAGACCGACAGTGCGCCGAACGCCGCCAGCATCACGAGGATGATTGCCACACGCATGTCGGGCGAGATACGCCCGGCGAGGCGGCGGAGCTTCCCGTCCGCCCAATCCTGCGCCTTTGTGATGAATTTCCTTATCATAGCCGTCAGCGTTTGAGGGTCTGCAAATCCTTGTTCTCCGTGATCTCGAACCCCTCGATGATGAAGCCCTGCGGATTGTTGTCACTCCTGACCGCATCCAGCAGGCGGCAGCGGGTCACAAGGCTGCGCTCCGTAACGGAGCTTTCCCGCAGGATGATCTGCCGGGCGAATGTCCGCACGCTGTACGGATACTTGTCGAAGTCGCACCGCAGGCTGTCTATCTCTATCATCTGGTTGATGTTCCCCGAGATTATCCGGTTGTAATACCCCTTTTCCGAGAGGTCCTTGTAGTAGTTGAAGGCGCTCTTGTCCGCCAGCAGCAGCGAGCGTTTGATATTGCCCTCGATAGCCGACTTGTCGGGCGAGAGCGTGAAGAACAGCTCGTGGAAGCGGCGCACGTGCTCCCGTGCCTCCACCGGGCGGTTCTGCCGCACGTCCTGCGAGAGTGCCAGCATCAGGCTCTTGCCGTTGTCCAGCACGTAGATCTTCTGCCGCTGCGCCTCGGCGAAGCTGTACGACTTCCACAGGGCGAAGCCCGTCACCACGGCGCACAGGCAGGCGAATACCAGCGTGAAGAGCCGTATCTGCCTGAAGCTCGTTTCGATATTTTTCAAACTTTTAAATTCCATGTTTCCGGTTTTTTATTCGTTATGACTCATTTTCTTGGGGCATCCGCCGCTACTTGATGATTTTTCCGGCGATGTTCCCCACGGCGGCGCCCGCACCCGCTGCGGCGACGTTGCCGACCCTGTTTGCGGTCTGGTTCATCGCACGGTTGGCTTGGCTCACCCCGCCCGCCATGATGATCCAGTTGGCGACCGTCGGGATGGTGAAGTACCCGAATATCCCGATGATTAAAAAGATGATGTACACCGTGTTCGAGCTGTCCGGGATGAAGGTCGGGTCGCTCATCGCCTCGATGTCACGGGTGAGCATCAGCACTTGGATGCGTGCCAGCACCGAGCTGAACAGGTCGCTCACGGGCAGCCACATGTAGATGGAGATGTATCTCGTTATCCACTGCGTGAGCGTGCTCTGGAACCCGTCATAGACCGAGAGGGCGAACGCTATCGGACCGAGGATGGAGAGGGCGATCAGGAAGAACGTCCGTATCGTGTCGATCACCAGCGCAGCCGACTGGAACAGCAGTTCGAGCAGTTCTTGGAACCACAGCCGGATGTTCCGCTTCATGTTGTATTCCGTCCGGTCGATGTACATCACCGCCATCGTCTTCAAGTCCTTGGGCGACCAGCCCAGCTCGTCGAGCTTCTTGTCGAAGTCCTCCTTGCTCGCCAGATACGCCTTCTCCGGGTCACGGCGGAACGCCTCCCTCTCCAGCGTCTCCTTCTGCTCCCGGTATCGGTTCATGTCGAAGGTCTGTGATTCGAGCATCCCGTGGCAGCCCTTCACCACGGGCGAGAGCACAGCGTTGATCGTGCCGATGACGAAGGTGGGGAAGAAGAGGATGCACAGCCCGATGGCGAACGGGCGGAGCAACGGGTACACGTCGATAGGTTCGGCACGGGCGAGCGCCTGCCACACCTTGGCGGCTACGTAGAACAGCGCACCCAGCCCGGCAATTCCCTTGGCTACACCCGTCAGCTTCTCGCAGAGCGGCATCATGTCCTGATACAATACCTGCAATATCTCGTGCAGGTTCGTGAAGTCTATCGCTAACAACATAGTCCTATATTATATTTATGTACGTGAACATTATTGTATATTGCCACTCTCACCAGTAACGGTCTTCCGCATCCCCGTAGAGAGCCACCACCCGGTCGGCGTCCTTTTTCTTCTTCGCCCGCAGGTAGCTCACCGAGATGTTCTTGTCCGTGTAATACTGCACGAGGTTGCGGTACTCCAGCAGCCGCTTGTAGCTCTGGTCGATGATCGCCAGCCGTTCGGCGTCCGAGAGCGACATCCCCGTCACGTTCACCACGTTCTTCAGGTCTTGCAGGATGTCCGCACTCTCGCTCAGCAGCTTGGCGTACCCGAACGAGATGGTTTCCAGCTCGTCCGGCGTGTAGTTCGGGTCGCCCAGCATCTTCTGGTAGTTGCGCACGTAGATTTCCGAGATGTCCGCCACCAGCCCGATGGACTTCTTCACCTTCACGCCGCCTTTCACCACGTCGTGCACCGCCTTGAGCGCATCGTAATACTTCCGCCCCTGCTCGAATATCTTCGCCGTCTCCCTGAAGCCATCCAGCGTGTGCTGTGCGGTGGCGGAGGTCTCCACCATCTCCTTAGCCGTGTTGATGATGCCCTGCGCCAGATTGCCGGGGTCGTGTACGACCCATTGGGCGTTGGCCGCACCTGCCGTCAGGCACGCCACGCCCAGAATGATTGCCTTTATCGTTCTCATGTCCTTACTGTTTTAGGGTTCCGTCACTCTTTCTCCTGTACTCTCCGCCCGGCGACAGCCGGATGCGGTCTTTCTCCCGGTCATAGTCCATCATCACGGCGAAGCCCGTCTCGATGAACAGCACCCCTTCCGTTTCCCGGACGAGGTAGGTCTCCGCTTCACTGCCGCCCTTGTGGTTTCTGTGCATGACCGTTACACGGTACTTGCCGTCCTCTTCCCAGAGGGTGAAGGGCGGCTTGCCGCCCGTGCTGACCCACTCGCCGCACATCTTTTCCAACCGTTCCGCATTTGTCTCCTTGCAGGAAATGACAAACGCCAGCGCCACTGTTACCGCCGACAGCAGCAGGATTAAATTCAATCGTCTCATCTTGATTCTGTTTTTTAAAGTTTTACAAAATTTTATTCTCTCCATTCCGTTTAGCCGTTTGTACATCCAGCCGTTTAGCCAGCCAACCGTTTAACTGTTTAACCGTTTAGCCGTTTGGTCAGTCATCCGACCCTTCAGCCGTTCGTCCGGTCAATCAACCACCCGTCCGGCAGCCTGTCCGCCGCTCCCAGTTAGCACATCGGTACATTATTTATACTTCGTCTCCGCCAGCCGCTTGATGGCAAGCTCCAAATCCCCGCCCAGCTCTTCCGCCAGTGCGAACACCTCCGTCTTCTCGCTCTCCTCGGTGGTATAGGTCAGGTACTCGGCAGCCGATACCTCCGTGGCATACACCGCCGACTGCACCCCGTTCAGACCGATCCAGACCTCCTTGTACTTCCGTCCGGGATGGTTGGCGAGGTTGATGGAGAGTATCTGCGACTTCTCCTTGTCCGTCAGACCGAGCATCGACTGGATGCCGTCGAACTTGTTCATGTACTTCTTCTGGTCGAGCAGGATCTTGCAGTCCGAGTTGGTGATGATAGCCTCCTTCACGATGGGGGACGAGATGATGTCGTCCACCTCCTGCGTGACGACAATCGCCTCGCCGAAATATTTCCTGACGGTCTTGTACATGTACTTCAAATATTCTGACATACTCGGCGAGGAAAGGGCTTTCCAAGCCTCCTCGCAGATCAGCATCTTCCGCACCCCTTTCAGGCGGCGCAGCTTGTTGATGAAGGCTTCCATGATGATGATCGTAACCACGGGAAACAGCTCGGCATTATCTTTTATACTGTCAATTTCAAATACGATGAACCGCTTGTGCAGCAGGTCGATGTTCTCGTTCGAGTTCAGCAGGAAGTCGTAGCGTCCGCCCTTGTAATACTGCCTGAGCGTGGTCAGGAAGTTGTCGATGTTGAAGTCCTTCCGGCTCACCTTGATGTCCCTTGCAGCCAGCTCCTTCCGGTAATCGTTCAGCATGTACTCGTAGAAGGTGTCGAACGAGGGGACGATGTCCCGGTTCTGCTGTATCCGGCGGATGTACGCCGATACCGCACTGCCCAGCTCGCCGCTCTCCGTCTTCGTGATTTTCTCGTCCTCGCCCTTCCACAGTGCCAGCAGCAGCGTCTTGATGCTGTCCTTCTTCTCCACGCTGAACTTGTAGTCGTCCGTGAAGAAGGGGTTGAAGCTGATGGGCTTCTCCTCCGTGTACGTGTAGTAAATCCCGTCCTCGCCCTTGGTCTTGCGGTGGATCAGCTCGCACAGCCCTTGGTACGAGTTGCCCGTGTCGATCAGCACGATGTGGCTGTTTTGCTCGTAATACTGGCGCACGAGGTGGTTCATGAAGAACGACTTGCCGCTTCCGCTCGGACCGAGGACAAACTTGTTGCGGTTCGAGATCACCCCTTTCTTCATCGGCAGGTCGCTGATGTCCAAATGCAGCGGTCTGCCCGTCATCCTGTCCGCCATCTTGATGCCGAAGGGCGAGAGCGAGTCCTTGTAGTTCGTCTCCTCGGTGAAGAAGCACAGGGCTTGCGGGATGAACGTGTAGAAGCTCTCCTCGAAGGGGAAGTCCCCCTCGTTGCCCGGTATCGCCGCCCAAAAGAGCGTGGGCACGTCCACCGTGTTGTGCCTCGGCTTGCACTCCATCAGGGCGAGCTGGCTGCCCACCTCGTTCTTGATGCGCCTGAGTTCCTCCCGGTCGTCGCTCCATGCCATCACGTTGCAGTGGCAGCGCACCGAGGTCAGCCCTTTCGAGTGCGCCTCGTTCAGGTATTCCTCGATCCAAGCCTTGTTGATCTGGTTGGAGCGGGAGTAGCGGGAGAGCGAGTGCATGTTCCGGGCGGTCTGCTCGAAGCGTTTCAGGTTCTCCCCGTGGTCGTCGATGAAGATGTACTGGTTGTAGCAGTGGTTGCAGTCCAGCAGCAAGCCCACCGGGGCGGCGAACGACAGGCGGCAGTCCGAGCGGTCGGTCGAGAGCCGCTCGTAGCGGCTGTCAGTCGCCACCTTGCCCGGCAGGTCTTCCGTGTCCGAGAGGGTGTGCAGGCAGAGGATGTCGTCGCCGATGCGCATCTCCTCCGGGTTCAACTGGATGTCCTTCAGCACCGTCGTGTCGTGCTGCGAGAGCGAGAGGTACTTCTCCACGATGCCCGCCGCCGTTTCCGTCCCGGTGATCTCGTCCGTCGTGAGGCGGCGCAGCGTAACGAAACCGCTGTCGTTCATGATCTTCTCGAACTGCCCGACGGCTTCGAGGAACCTCGTAACCGTCTCCCGGTCCTCTATCTCCTTGGGGACAAGCCTGCCCTTGCAGAGGGTGGAGAACGTGCTTTCCTGACGGCTCCGCACCTTCGTGGTCTTGGTCAGGAACAGATAGCAGGTGTGCGAGAGGAACGGGCGTTCGTTGAAGTGCCTCTCAAAGCTCCGGCTCAGGAAGCTCAGGTCGTCCCTGTCCGTTTCCGGCCGGTACTTCTCTTCGATGAAGAAGTCCTGCTTGTGTACGATGGAATACTCCGGCAGCACCTTCACCGCCTTGTGCCAAGCCGAGTGGATCGCCTCGTACTCGCTCCCCGTAACGGAGAATAGTTCCGGCAGTTCCACCCTGAAGGCGACCGTCACGTCCGCCTCCTTGCTCACGATGCAGCCGTTCTCCACCGCCAGCAGCGGGAACTTGCTTTCGAGCGTCGCCGCTTTCATTACGTTTTTCATTCTTGCCAGTGTTTAAAGATAAATAATCGGGGGATTTTCAGCCGGTTCACCACGTACCTCGGATGCCGCCTGCGGGCGGCTGCCTTCATCAGCCCGTGCGTGCCGTACCGGGCGTTCAGCCGGAAGGTCAGCCATACCAGCAGCGTAGCCGAAGCCACGCCGAAGCCGATGCACACCCACTGGTTCACGCCCGCCATGTACAGGATGACGAACACCACGAACACGGCGAGCAGACCGCCGCAGAAGATGAAGAGGTACTGGCTTTCCAGCCCCTTGAACTCCACGTTCCTGCCGATCCCCTTATTGATTTCCATGTCCATAGTCCGCTGTTTTACAGGAAGAACGAACGCAGGATGGTAGCCGCCACGATCAGGAAGATGCAGGCTCCGAACCAGCTCGCCGCCGTCTTCGACGTGTCGGGGTCGCCGGAGCTGAACTTCCCATATACTTTCACCCCGCCGATCAAGCCGACCACCGCACCGATGGCGTAAATCAGTTTCGTCCCCGGCTCGAAATACGAGGTGACCATCTGCGTGGCTTCGGTGATGCCCGCCTGCCCGTTTCCCTGCGCCATTGCGCCCACGGCAGCCAGTATGCAGGCCGCCGTGAATAAGATTCTCTTTTGTCTCATTTGTCTTTAAAATTTTAATTAAACATTATGGTTGTCCATCAGCCGGGCGACACGCTCACGTGCGCCCTCGAACTCGTCCAGCATCGCCTCCCAGATGTCCGACCCCATCACGGACGGCAGCACCTCACGGGCTTCCCGCTCCGCCTTTTCGTCCGCATTGTCCGACACCAGTACCCGGCGCACCTTTTTCAGGTCATCGAAGGAGTACCCCGTGGCGAAGTCGGGGTTGCCGTCCGGGTAATAAGCCCCTAATTCCTCTTCCTCCTCCAGTTCCCGGATCTCCTCCGGCGTGGGTTCATAGTCCGTCTCCTCCTCGTCCTCCTCCGGCTCGATGTCGGAGTAGTCCGCCCCGTCGTCCTCCGCTGCGGGTTCGTCCACGGCTCCGGCTGCCGCTTCCTCCCCGTCCTCCGCTCCGAAGGGCAGGTAGGTGCTTTCGCCCATGACCGTGTACGGCTCGCCCGGTTGCCCCGGTTCCTTTCCCGTTCCCTCCGTGTCTTCGTCCGTCTCCGCTGTCCCGAATATCCCGGCGATGTCCTGCCGGTAGTATTTCCACAGCACGGCGAGGTAATAGAGCAGCAGGACGGTGAGTGATAATTTCAGTATCATGCCGTTTCCTCCTTCCTTTTTAAAAGAGGTTCTCCAGTTTCCCGGCGTATGCCGCCTCGATCTCCTCCCGGTATTGCTCGAAGTGCTGCGCCAGCACGTTGTCGATGTATGCCGAGAGCGACACCTTGCCGCCCGTCAGCATCACCGAGATTTTGGCGATGCGCTCGTGGTATTCACGGCGCACATAGACCGGCTTGCCGTAACGGGCGGGGATGTCCATGCCTTTGAGGAAGGTCGTCTCGTAGTCCGCCTGCCTTCCCTTGCGCCGTCTTGTCTCCGCCGCCTTCCCTTCCTGCGCCTTCTCCACCGGCACGGCGGTTTCCTCCTTTCCGGTTCCCGGTTCTCCCGTTCCTGCCGCCTCGCCCGCCATCATCCGCATCAGCAGCTCCTCGTCGATGGGCTTCTCATTCCGCTGCTTCTTCATAGCCTTCCAGTTTGAGGATGGTCGCTATCTCACGGGTCAGTTCGGGGATGCCGCTGCCTGCCAGCATCCGCCTGTCGGGAGCCAGCAGCGTGGAGCGGAACACCGTCCGTCCCGTGCCGTCCGCCTCCTTGCGGAAGCGTTTCGTGTCGGGGATGCGGGTTTGCAGCATCGGCAGCCCCATGTCGGCGACCACCTGCCCGTACTTCTCGTACAGCCCGCTCGTTTCCCGCTTGTCCACTTGGTTCCAGAAAAGGTAAAGCCCCTTCAGGCGGCTCGTCTCCTTGCCCAGCATCATCCGTTGCAGCACGTCGAGGAAGGAGAGCGTGCTCTCCAGTACCGCCTTGTCCGCACTCACCGGGGCGAAGATGTAGTCCATCTGTGCGATCGTGCGCAGGATGCCCGCCGAGTTCACCGTGCCCGGCAGGTCGAAGAAGAGCAGGTCGTAGCAGCCTTCCGCCGCCAGCTCCCTTGCCGTGTCGGGAGCTTGCTCCACCCGGCACTTGCGCACCGGATAGGCGGCACGCCCCGGCTGCCGCATCTGTTCGTAAGCCGCCCGTTTCAGGTATTCGTTCTCCAGTACCGCCCGGCTGTCCCGTTCCCGCATCTCGTACAGGCTGTACTGCGGGAAGTCGCAGTCGATCACCGCTAACGGACACCCCAAGCGGTAGTGCAGGTAGCCCGCCACCAGCACCGTGATAGCCGTCTTGCCGCTGCCGCCTTTCTGTGTGGCGAAAGCCACGTTCAATGTCTGTCTGTCCATATCGTCATTCTGTTGGTTATTCATCCGGCTGCCCGTGCAGCCGCTTCTCTGTTCACTCAATCGGTCAGCTTTTCAGCCACTCTGCCGTTCATCCGTCCGTTCATCCGTTCAGGCATCCGGTCATACATTCAGCCCGGCATCCATCCAATCATCCGCCTGCCCGCTTGTCCGGCTGTCCAGCCGTTTGACCGTTTAGCCGTTTAGTCATTTAGCCGTTTGGCTGTTTAGCCAATCATCCGTCCGTTTATCCGGCAAGACCGTCAGCCGTTCGGCTGTCCGTCCGTTCGGCTGTCCGGTTGTTTCCTTGTCTATCCGGGCAGTCGTTTCACCGCTTCCACGGCGCAAAGGAATATCAAAATACCGGTAGTTTATCCGTTTGATTATCAGTGTGTCGTGCATTGTCTTTCCACCCGTAGGTTTGTCGCATCCGGGCATGGTGTCCGGACGGGAAAAGGGCTGTTACTTTGCAGGCGGAAACCAAAATGGAGTAAGAATGGAGAAGAGCGGCAACCGCCCGAGGGAGTGCCCCGGCACTCCGCAGCAGGCAAGGGCATCCCCAATCTGTCCGGCAGGACGGATTTTATTTTCAAACGAAAATGGCAAGTTGTGTGCTGCGGCACTCGAAATGAATTTCGTGCCTCACCACCACCTTGCCCCCTCGATGTGGCATCCCCCTCCGGAGTCGGGGGCTGCTCACGGGGGAGAGCCGTAGGCATACGGCGTTTTCAGACCATGTTTCACTTAAAATTTTACAGGATGATGGACAATCAGAAGAAGTATGCGGGCAACCACGGGCGAAAGCCCAAGCCCGACAAGATGCGCCACCGCTACGTGTTCCGTCTGGACGACGGGGACAACGCCCGTTTCCTCGCGCTTTTCGACGAGTCGGGCAAGGCGACCAAGGCGGAGTTTATCGTTTCCGCACTTTTCGGCAGGGAGATTAAGGTCATTAAACTGGATAAGGGGACGCAGGATTTCTACATGCGCCTGACCACTTTCCACTCGCAGTTCCGTGCCATAGGCACGAACTACAACCAATGCGTGCGTGCGCTCAAATCCAATTTCTCGGAGAAGAAAGCCCTCGCTTTCCTCTACAAGCTGGAGCGGCACACCCTCGAACTGGTCGAGTTGAGCAAGCGGATTTCCGCACTGGTGGAGGAGTTCCGGAGCAAATACCCCGTCCGATGATAGCCAAGATCTCGCACGGCAGCAGCCTGTACGGGGTGCTTGCCTACAACCAGATGAAGGTGGACGAACGGCACGCCGACGTGCTTTTCACCAGCCGGATTATCGAGCCGCAGGGCGATAACCCCTACACGATAGGGCATCTTTCCCGCTCGTTCGGTGACTACCTCACAGCCAACCGCAAGACCGAGAAACCCGTCCTGCACATCTCCCTCAATCCCGACCCGAAGGATTGCTTGAGCGAGGAGCGGTTTGTCAGCTTGGCGGAGGAGTATATGCGGCGCATGGGCTTCGGCGACCAGCCCTATATCGTCTATCGCCACAACGACATCGGGCGGGAGCACCTGCACATCGTCTCCGTCCGGGTGGACGAAACCGGGCGTGCCATTTCCGACAGCTACGAGCACGGGCGTTCGATGAAGGTCTGCCGGGAGCTGGAACGGCAGTTCGGTCTTGTCCCGGCTACGCCCAAGCAGTGGAAGGAGGGGCTGCCCTTGTCGCCCGTCGGTTACGGGGACGGCAACCTCAAGGGACAGTTGGCGGGAGTCATCCGCCCGCTTGCCCGGGAGTGGCGTTTCCGTACATTGGGCGAATACCGTGCCGTCCTTTCCCTTTACGGCATCACGGTGGACGAGGTGAAGGGGGAATACGGCGGGCGGGAGTATCACGGCTTGACCTATTCGGCAACCGACAGGGAGGGCAACAAGGTCGGCAAGCCCTTCAAGTCCTCCGTGTTCGGCAAGGAGGCGGGCGTCGCAGCCCTCGAAAGGCGGATGCACAACGCTGTCGCATGGGAAAAGACCCACAAGGAGGTCGCCGCCGCCACCGCCGGAAAGGTTGCAGCCGCCATGCAGAGCGCAGGGCATGACCGGGCGCAGTTCGAGCGGGAACTCATGCGGCAGGGCATCGGCGTGGTATTCCGTACCAACGATGCCGGGCGCATCTATGGGGCGACCTTCATCGACCATGCCGCCAAAGCCGTCTTCAACGGCTCCCGTCTGGGCAAGGAGTTTTCCGCAGGCGTGTTCAACGACCTTTTCGCCGGACAGGAAGGTATTCATCTGCCGCAACTCTCCGCCGGAGTGGAACATCCCACCCGGCAGCAGGAGCATACGGGCGCATCCCAATGGGACGGACACGATACCGGCTACCGTCCCGACCACAAGGACGGCACCACCCAGAACGTGGCGGCCGCCTTCAACCTCTTTGCCCCCGTACCCTGCGGAGCGTCCGACGACCAGCCCGTACCGCCCCGAAAAAGAAAGAAAAAACGCAAGTACGGCAGGCAACAATAAAGAACAAAAAGATAGCATTAACCAAGCAACCATCCGCATGGCACACCGACCTCATTTTCGCAGCGTAAAGCGAACGACCGGAGTGTAGCGTTAAAAAGAAAAAGCTGTTTGAGCGAAGCGAAAAGTCCGTTTAAGTGAGAGCAGAGCCAAACTTGTTTGGGCTATGCCGAACGTAGGACTTTCGCCGTAGGCAATTCTTTTTCTTTAGCGAAACGCAGGAAGAGAGTAGCGGAGAAAATGCAGTCTTGACTTTTTCTTTTTGGTATCTTTTTCTTTTGTCTTGACACAAAAGAAAAAGTACATGTACATAATAAAACGAAGTTTTATCATTAATTTTCAACGAATTATGCAAAACGAAGACGATTTGCGTGGACTCGCCAAAGTCATGGAGTTCATGCGTGCGATAAGCATTTTATTTGTAGTCATCAACATTTATTGGTTCTGTTACCAGTCCGTCCGGGAGTGGGGCATCGACATCGGCGTTGTCGATAGGATATTGCTCGGCTTCCAGCGTACCGCCGGGCTGTTCTCCAATATCCTCTGGACGAAGCTCTTCGCCGTGCTGTTCCTCGCCCTTAGTTGCCTCGGCACAAAGGGCGTGAAGGAACAGAAAATCACGTGGCGCAGGATCATCCTTTGCGGCGTGTCCGGCTTGCTGCTCTTTTTCGGCAACTGGTGGTTGCTCGCCCTTCCTCTGCCGCTTCCGGCGGACACCGTGCTGTATATCGCCACCCTTACCGCCGGGTATATCTGCCTGCTCATGGCGGGGCTGTGGATGTCCCGCCTGTTGAAGACCGACCTGCTCGAAGACGTGTTCAACGTCGAGAACGAATCCTTCATGCAGGAGACCGAGCTGAAGGAGAACGAGTATTCCGTCAACCTCCGCACCCGCTTCTGGTTCAGGAGCAGGGCGTATGACGGATGGATCAACCTTGTCAACCCCTTCCGTGCGACGATGGTCTTGGGCACGCCCGGTTCGGGCAAGTCCTATGCAATTATCAACCAGTACATAAAACAGACCATTGAGAAGGGCTATTCGCTTTTCCTGTATGATTTCAAGTACCCCGACCTCTCCGAGATAGCCTACAACCACCTGCTCGCCCACTTGGACGGCTACAAGGTCAAGCCCAAGTTCTACGTGATAAACTTCGACAATCCGAGGGAGAGCCACCGCTGCAACCCCATCCACCCGGACTTCATGACCGACATATCCGATGCCTACGAGAGTGCCTACACGATTATGTTAAATTTGAACCGAACGTGGGTGTGACCTGTAAAGTCACGTAATTGATTGTTAGACAGTGATATTAATTGCATGATTTAACCCGCTGTTCCGTCAGCGGTAGCCTACTATAAGGTGCATCTCCAGTGATGGGTTGTGCCAAGCTTATAGGACAAAGTACACTTTCCGAAAGGACAAGACTGAACCGTGAGGGAATGTCAAGGACGGTTAGTATCATACCGTTGAGTGGCGAGGCTGGATAGCATGGTTAACGTAAGTGAACTGACTTTAGCCGTCGTAAGGTTTGAAGGAGCGCAAGATACTTTAGCTCTCACCAAAAGGTAAGCAGTCGGATAACCCTTGCCCATGTTGGGGTTACACGGACACAGCACTGCCGGCGGACTTGGCAGAACCTAAACTATCCGTTTGTCAATTACGTGGAACAGGGCAAGCCTGTATCTCTCTCGTAAGAATGCGAGTAAGCGAACCGCAAGGCAAGCCGAATGGGGTGCAGGTATGAGATAACGGAAAAAGCGAATGCCACCCTGTAATGGGGTGGATACGGATTGAATCAACATCACGGGTTGTTATTGGTGACATCATCCGACACGAAAGTGGGCAGACTTCCGTATATGGTAACTCTTTACAAGATAACTTTTAGAACTTTCAAAAGGAGGAAAGCAAATGAACGAAACTAAAACATCGTGTGCGCCTGCTGATAGTAGGAATCTAACTTGGGACGGCATGGACTGGTCCAAGTGTGAAGCCTATGTCCGAAAGCTACAAGCGCGTATTGTAAAGGCTCAAAAGGAAGGCAGACATAACAAGGTGAAAGCCTTGCAGTGGATGCTGACCCACTCTTTTTACGCCAAGGCATTGGCGGTAAAGAGGGTTACTTCCAACAAAGGGAAGAAAACGTCTGGAGTAGATAAACAGCTTTGGGATTCTCCCAAGCGCAAGTACAAAGCAATCGGTGAACTGAAACGTCGTGGTTACAATCCGCAGCCGCTTCGTAGGGTTCACATCAAGAAAAAGAACGGTAAACTCCGACCGTTGGGAATACCGACAATGAAAGACAGGGCGATGCAGGCATTATATCTCATGGCATTGGAACCGATAGCCGAAACGACAGGCGACCGCTTTTCTTATGGTTTCCGCAAGAAACGCAGGACAATGGACGCTATCCGTCAGATTGATACGGTTCTAAACCGCCAGCATTCCCCCGAATGGATTTTGGAGGGAGACATTAAAGGCTGCTTCGACCATATCAGCCACGACTGGCTTCTTAATCATATCCCTATGGATAAGACGATACTCAGAAAATGGCTGAAATGTGGAGCTGTATTCAATGGCAAACTATTCCCGACAGAAGAGGGTACACCACAAGGAGGTATCATATCACCGACACTTGCAAATATAGCACTTGACGGACTTCAACCACTCTTGGCTGAAAGATTCAAAAGATTATGGCGCAACAATAAGACATTCCACTACAAGGTAAACCTTATTCGTTATGCGGATGACTTTATAATCACAGGTCGAGATAAGGAGCTATTGGAAAACGAAGTCAAACCTATCGTGATAGAATTTCTCAAAGAAAGAGGGCTGACCTTATCCGAAGAGAAAACTACCATTACGAACATATACGACGGTTTTGATTTCTTAGGTTTCAATGTGAGGAAGTTTGGCAAAAGGCTATACACATCCCCGTCCAAAGATGCACAGAAACGCTTCAGGGCAAAAATCGGTGACATCGTTAAAGGACATAAAATGTGTAAGCAGGAATCGCTGATACGAATGCTTAATCCTGTAATCACAGGTTGGGGCAACTATTACCGATATGGTGCATCAACCGATGCTTTTCATGGTTGTGACAATCACATTTACAATCTCACGAAGAAATGGGCTTTACGTCGCCATCCAAAGAAACGCAAGTCTTGGGTTGCAGACAAATATTGGCATGAAATTCGGGGGCGTAAATGGACGTTTGCATGGAAATATGAAACCAAGAGCAAGAAAGTGAACTACCTGACCCTTAAAAGGTTGTCGGATATACATTATACCCCGTACAAGCAAATCAAAGGTGAGGCAAACCCTTT
This sequence comes from Paraprevotella xylaniphila YIT 11841, assembly GCF_900683745.1. Lineage (NCBI taxonomy): Bacteria > Pseudomonadati > Bacteroidota > Bacteroidia > Bacteroidales > Prevotellaceae > Paraprevotella > Paraprevotella xylaniphila. The sequence continues at coordinate 1,548,726 of NZ_LR215980.1, read as the reverse complement.
CGACCCGGAATACGATGATTATTTCTTTCAGCGAAAGGAGCAACAAATGCTGGAATCTCTCAAGGGACGTAAGTCTCTCTTATATTTATGGAACAAGCAGAACCGGATTTGTCCGTTATGTGGCAAGGAAATAGATTGTACAAAAGCATGGAACGTCAACGAAATATCTGTTGGTGGTTCGATTGTACGGCAACTTGTCCACAACAACTGCTACAAGCGAAATAAACGAAAATGTTGAAAGTATGAGCCGATTTCTAACAACAAATAGAAATATTGAGTTGCTTGAGCCGTATGAGGGGAAACTCTCATGTACGGTTCTTAGGGGAGAAGGGGGCAGCAATGCCCTTGACTTACCCGATATTTCCAAGCAGGGCGATTTCTTCGTAGAATCGCCTATCATTCTGTTAGCCAGTATTATATGGTATCTCAAAATCTACAAGAACGGCAAGTATTGCACCTTTCCCCATGCCATCGAGTTCCTGAACCGCAAGTACGCCGACATTTTCCCCATCCTCACCTCGTACCCGGAGCTGGAGAATTACCTTTCTCCCTTCATGGACGCATGGGAATCCTCGGCGGTGGAGCAGTTGCAGGGGCAGATTGCCAGTGCCAAGATACCGCTTTCCCGCATGATTTCCCCGGCGCTCTACTGGGTGATGACGGCGGACGATTTCACCCTCGACATCAACAATCCCGAAGAGCCGAAAGTGCTCGTAGTCGGTAACAATCCCGACAGGCAGGGTATCTACGGGGCGGCATTGGGACTGTACAACTCCCGCATCGTGAAGCTCATCAACAAGAAGAAACGGCTCAAATCCGCCGTGATTATCGACGAGCTGCCCACCATCTATATGCGTGGGCTGGATAATCTCATTGCCACCGCCCGAAGCAACAAGGTAGCCGTCATGCTCGGCTTTCAGGATTTCAGCCAGTTGAAGCGTGATTATGGAGACAAAGAGTCCGCTGTAATCTGCAATACCGTCGGCAATGTCTTTGCAGGACAGGTAGTTGCCGAAACTGCCAAGACGCTCTCCGAGCGTTTCGGCAAGGTCTTACAGAAACGGCAGAACATGACTATCAACAGGAACGAGACCTCCGTCTCCATCAATACCCAGATGGACAGCCTCATTCCGGCAAGCAAGATTTCCAACCTCACGCAGGGTATGTTCGTCGGGGCGGTAGCCGACAACTTCGACGAGCGTATCGAGCAGAAGATTTTCCATGCCGAGATTGTCGTGGACAACGAGCAGGTCAAGCGGGAGACCGCCCGCTACGTGAAGATTCCGCAGATCATCGACTTCACCGACAAGGACGGCAACGACACCATGCAGCAGCAGATCGACGCCAACTACTACCGCATCAAGAACGAGGTCAGGCAGATTGTCGCCGACGAGATCGGGCGTATCAAGGCAGACCCGGAGCTGTCGCACCTGATTAAGGACAAGTGAGGATAAAAATACCCCGTCGGCTTGTTCTTGCCGACGGGGTATTTTTTATTTTGCGTGGTGTTTTTCGGTATGAAGTAATGATTAAGTGAGCAAAATACATTATTTTTGTAATGATATGGATAAGGATAATCGCAAATACCGGATCTGCTTCATCGACTATATGTGGTATGTAGCCGAGATATGGCACGAAAGGGAGCATACCAACCTTAACGGGCGTATGCTGTTGTTCTTTTGCTGGCTCTTTGCCATACTCGTACCGCTTGGAACACCGTTGATGTTTCGCTATTTCAGTTGGATTGTTGCTTTTGCCGTAGTGATGATGCTCTGCTTTCTTCCCGACTTGTTCTGCCAGCTCCGCTACACAGCCGGGCGGCGTGAAGCGCTCCGTGAATATTACGGAAAACTGAAACATCCCGGCAGGAAGCTCGCAAAAATAGTCCTTATCGCTATCACCCTGACCGTGGTGAATGTCGCACTGATGTTTCACTTCGGGTTTATACATTGGGCATGATAAACGGTAAGAGAATAAGCATCGGTTCTATCATACCTTAATATAAATATAAATCATAATCAATAAACAGATAGTTATAAATACCCCTAACCAAAAACGGAAAGTAGTAGGACCTAATTCTTCGAGTAACTTGTTCCATCCATAAGAACCGTTCCCCTTATACGTCCACTTCCAATTGAATATAAGCCCGATGAGCCAAATTGACAATAAAAATATACCAATTAAATGACCTACTTTAGGATTTGATTGAATATATTGGGCTAAATTTGATAGTAGCCCTTCAAAATTCTGATATATGTTGTTCAGCCATTCCATTTACTTATAATATTATATTTACACAGAAATACTCATGGGATTCTTTAGATGCAGTCACCGTTTTTTTATTAGCTGACAATCAATCTTTCAGAGAGATTTATCTGCTTATTATAACCTTATTTGAAATTTGTCAGTATATCGTTCTTTTCATTGGAAGACAACATTTCCAATAAATGATTAAAGCTATCGCAAACAAATTCTGCCGAATCTTCAAATTCAGGTTCAACTCCATAATAGATTTTACCGTAATTTTCCGGAGATAAATCTATGCACAAATATTGGTATCCATCTTTTACTGACATAAGAATAGGAATATGGCTATCCCAAAACAGGCGTATCATATCACAGGATTCCTTATCATCTGCCAACGCCTCAAGTCCCATCAGCTCAAATTCATTCCAACGGAATCCGCTATCGCTTTCTCCGTTAAAGTCCTCTATGGAATTAAACCAAACATTATCACTTTCATTCGTGATTGTCTGAAACCGTTGTAAAAACTCCTGATAGTCCGCAGGAAGTTCGGAGTACCGATTTTGTAAATCAGAGCTTAAATCTTTTCTTTCCAATCGTTCTGTAACGATGAATCCTATATTTTTCAGTGCTTCAATCATATTTTTATTTTACGAGTTTATAATGGTTTGCAGCGTTCCGCCTTATTCAGTCGGTAGTGCTGTTTGTTATAAACTTTTTTTCTTTATTCTTTTGCCGTTACATGTAAAGCCATAAGTAAAAGCTGCATCTATGGCTTGTTTTGCACTCTCAAGAATATAATGATACAAATTATCATATTTACTAAAGCATGGAGAAAGAATGTAGAAGTTTTTAATATTTAAAGGAATATAAATCCCCGTCATATCGGATATTCCATAGCGTGCTTCCTCCAAATTTGGTACTGGTATAGAAATAGATATTTCAAACTCTTTATTAGATGGGAAACGTTTTGCCCGTTTGAAAATCCCAATCCCATTAGTATTTCGAAGATTTATCTGTATGAGAAGTTTCCAATCTCCCAAATTATCTAAGTTGATTTGGTTATTGTAATCTTCCATATAACCATTCAACTCTCGGCAAATTGAGCGCAGTAAGTCCAATTCTCCAAGTTCTGGGATTTCACTACTTATTAAAACTGCATATTGATTATTCATACATTCATCTTTATATCCAGAGTTTATAATGTTCGGTGGATAATCATCATTAAAGGAGATTGATCCGCTTGTTATCTGCCCGCTTTATTCCTCTTCTTCGATAAAATGATTTATAAAGTAATTGAATGACTGGGCGATGTAACGAGTATTTGTTTCAAAGTTGTATTCTCTTGAAGCGTTTTCGTCCCACTCGTCAGTCAAGTAATAGTAAATCTTTTTATTCTTCAAGTTCAACGCATAATAGTTTCCACCCGAATCCATAGCAAAAGGCAACAGATTGCATGGCATTAAATTCCTACTCCATATATCTTTGGCTATGACTTCAATTGTTTCAAAAGCATTGGTGCGTTCCTTTATCGGAAAGAACGCATTTATCTCCACCCGATCCAAATCCTCGTCCTGCGGTTGATAACAATATGGTGATGGCATACCACCGTTGAACTTGAGGTAAAAGTTCTTCATGCCTGCCGGAATCTTTACATTCAACTCAACCTCAAAATTCTTTATATCTTCTTTTGTTAGCGAAGCCGAACAGTCCGAAAGTTCAGGCATTACACCTGCTGTCTCCGTTTGTCCCTCTTCGATTTCTTCTATTGCTGGAATTGCTTTGTGCCCGTCCAAAACAACGAGATTGTCAAAGAAATCATCTATTGAATTTGCAACAAGTCGTGGCTCTCCAAAATTGAAGATTACATCTTGCATCCCCACAATAGGGTAAAGATAGATCTTTCCATTAACCAAGTCTATGGTAATCCGACCTTCATCGGTAGATTCCATAGCAAAAATAAGAATGCTATCAGATATAGCTCCAGCTTTTCTTAACTCTAATGTTTCGCCTTCTGCCGTATATCTGGGGTCATTCTTAAAATCCTTGTTATATTTGAATGGGAAGAAATCTTCAATTTCCACCTCTTGATATTTATTTATGCTTGCGGTCTGTTTCGTAGAACCTCCATTATATTGTAAATAGAACTCTTTCAGTCTTTCCGGCAAGGCATAACCCAATTTACTCTCTATTTCTTCAAAATCTTTGAGAGTAAGACTTTTTTGGCAATTTTCTAATTCTATTTTCATATTCATTCTTTTTATGGGCAGATAATGTTTGGCAGCGTTCCGCTTATTCAGTCGGTCTGCTGTTTGTTATCAATGCCTTACCGATTATAAAGTTGATTTAGCATTTTGAAATAATCATTTCCAAACCGTTCAACATAATCATCCATTACGCCGTATATGTTGTTTTTACTATCAACAAGCAAGACCATATATCCATGTTCGTATTCCCCAAAAGGACAAATATCCGAAACATGGAGTAGTTCACAAAATTGGTCGTAGAATAAGTAATGCGGATTATCGTTTAATGTTTTCTTTAGATTAAAATGCACATCCACTTTTGGAAACTGAAATTCCTGATTGTAGAAATAAATAAGGAAATCTATCAACTTTGGAGTCGGTTGGTAGTTTGCTTTAGAATAAATTGCCATAAGCTCATTCGGGCTTATGATTACCCGATTTTCCCAGTGGCAATTTGTTTTAAGATATTGCTTCAGTTCCATACTACTTTTATTTTTTATTTTGCACATTGATAATGTTTGGTGGATAATCAACCTTTCAAGGGAGATTTATCCGCTTGTTATGGTAGTTTATTCATATTGTTCACACTCTCGCTCTATGTCAGCAATTATCTCTTGAACAGTACGAATTATACCTTTCCCCTTTGACAATGGGAATACAGCCAACATCACATTGTCTTTTTCTAACTTCGGTAATAACTTCTCAATGAAGTCATCAAGAGGAATAGAATTGGGTTGATAGTTATCCCATTTACACAATTCTGCAAATTCCTTTTCGCTCCATACAGGAAATAAAACTTGCTCATTATTTCCCATTAAAGCCCAACCTTCTTTATCCTTTAACCCCCAAACTTCTTCAAAGTCTGAAACTTTACGAATAAAGTAGCCATATCTTTCTGCTGCTGAAAGATTTACTATATTTTTAATCCTGCTATTGTTCATTTTTCTACCATAATGTTCGGCGGATAAACCACCTTACCTTAAAAGTTTCATCTGCTTGTTAGCAACCGCTTTTACCATTCATGAAAATTATCTTCTATATATTGTTCTAACGATAAAGCGATGATTTCTCTTTCGGCGTCACTATCATGATAGTATATTTCAATCTCCCCTTTAGAATTTATCATTATGGGATTGCCAGAACCATCATCTGAAATCACATAAGTGTCTGTAACTTCAGGATGAACTTCTCTTAATGATTTAGTTTCATCGACCACATTTTCATTGCCGTCTAAAGCATTAATCATCATTCCAGCGTAGGCTGTTCCGAAACTTTTGATAAAGTCTATATAGTCAGAACTAAATTTTACACCTAATTCTTGTTCCGCGCATAATATCTGGTCATCAGATGCTGGTGTCCCAATCATATCATGTGCCGTTAGAAATCTTCTCAATCGTTCTATAAGTTCCTTTTTCATTTTTATTTCTCGGTTGCTAATGTCCGGCAGCGTTCCGCTTATTCAGTCGGTCTGCTGTTTGTTATCAACTTATATTTTGTCTGACAACACCATGTTCATAAGCCAAACTATCACATTCTTTTTGCATATTGGTCAGAACATCTTCGACCACTTTTAAGGAAACTTCTTGTGGTACATTTATGGATACGAATGAAGGGAGATTAGAAATCTCTACCTTGCATCCCATATCAAGTAGTTTGTCTCTGACCATCTGCATACGTTTATCGTTAAAATGTACCCTCAATGTGCTATTTCCAGAGGGATTCACTATGGATTGAAAATGATATTCGCCATCTTCTTCTGTAACACATATCTCATCCCCCAAACTGATTCCATAGGTATAGAATGGCACATTATCGACAATATAAGTATCATTACTTGCCTTTTTGCACCACAAACCTTCAATAGAAAATGGTGGATAGCCATCTTCATCTTGTTCCAAGTGAAATAGCACTTTTATATGTTTGTCTTTTTTCATTTTATTCATTAATAAGTTGATAATGTTATGTGAATAACTGACCGTTAGGGCTGTTTATTCGTTTGTTATATGCTGTTTCTAAATCACTGAAAATATGAAAACCTATATATGATTTAAGATTAGGGCATTCTTCTCTATAATAACAATCCCAATAGCTAATCATCTGACTTCTTGTTCTATTATAAAACACGTTATTTTCAGATATAAAGTCAAGGTAATTTTCAATATTATTTTCTAAGTGAATTTTTATGTCAATTAATATATCTTTTACATATTCACCTAATAACCTAAAACTGAACGGAATTACCCAATACTCTGTACAAAATAATAGATTGTGCAAATGCTTCTGTCTGATAAAACCATTATCATGTCTTGTGAAAATGCAATCTAAAATATGTTTCTGTATAGTAGTCAAATTTCCAGATACAGGTTCACTAAAGTATATCCGTTCCGGTATTGTTAAGAGTATATCATTAATTTTGACACTATACGACCTTTCATGAATATCTTTGTCCTTGATTTTCAAATTATCAATAACTACTTGAACATCCTCTTTTAAATTTAGAGGGAAACACATTATTAGTTCTTCTTTTCTATTCATTCGCATATAATGCCCGGTGGATAATCGCCATTAAAGGAGATTGATCCGCTTGTTATCTTTTTTGCTACATTCCTTTTAAGTTCTCTTTTATTTCCTCTACTCTTGCCTCAATCTTCTCAAGGGGATATTTTTCACTTCCACCGAGAGCATATATCAATACTAACTCTCTCATTTCAGCGTAAAGAGCCTCTCTTATATCTGTTTTATTCCCAAGTTGGATACTTTCTTGAACATTTTGCTCTCGTCCTTCTAATAGCGAACCGTTGCATCGACTCTTTATATTTTCAACATCCGTCTCTGCCTGCATGATTCCCGCCAATGCCTTAGATTCATGCAGAACATCTTTACTTTTTCTTGAAGCATAATAGACTAAAGCCAACACCAGTTCGACTTGTGTCCATGTATTCCAGTTGCCAGTAAACGATACAGAAAGAAGTATTGAATACAGTTGAGTAAACTGATTAGTATAACCATAAATATACAGCCAAAAACACAGGTCTTTCAGATTTTCCAAATCTTTTGAAGACTTGAAGTTCATCTTTTTCAGAACCTTCTTGCTCAAACTCTCGATACGTTTATTCCCGAGAGAAGATAGGCTCAATACAATATTTGTTAGTTCTTCGTTCATCGCTTATTATTTATTCAAAAAGATAATTTGTGAATAACTGACCGTTAAGGCAGTTCATTCTCTTGTTACCAATATTTCAATCTCCACTTACCCAAATTGTGTTTTTATCTATTATCATAGGACGCAAATTCTTAATAAACTCTATTACAATTTTCATTGATTGTTTATCTAACGTCTTTATATAATCATTTGCCAAATTAATAAGTAATTCAAGATTTTGAGGTATCAATCTTGTATCTCCATATTCATCAATACTCAATCCTGTCTTTGCATGAAACTCCAAAAAGACAGGTTGTAATATTCTCAATTCAACATCATTCAAAGCGAAGTGATGATTATTCATTGTATTGCTAAAATCTAACATTTCAATTATTTGTTTATTGGTAATGTTTGGTGGATAATCATCATTAAAGGAGATTGATCCGCTTGTTATCTGCCCGCTTTATTCCTCTTCTTCGATAAAATGATTTATAAAGTAATTGAATGACTGGGCGATGTAACGAGTATTTGTTTCAAAGTTGTATTCTCTTGAAGCGTTTTCGTCCCACTCGTCAGTCAAGTAATAGTAAATCTTTTTATTCTTCAAGTTCAACGCATAATAGTTTCCACCCGAATCCATAGCAAAAGGCAACAGGTTGCTTGGCATTAGATTTCTGCTCCACATGTCTTTGGCTATGACTTCAATTGTTTCAAAAGCATTGGTGCGTTCCTTTATCGGAAAGAACGCATTTATCTCCACCCAATCCAAATCCTCGTCCTGCGGTTGAAAACAATATGGTGATGGCATACCACCGTTGAACTTGAGGTAAAAGTTCTTCATGCCTGCCGGAATCTTTACATTCAACTCAACCTCAAAATTCTTTATATCTTCTTTTGTTAGCGAAGCCGAACAGTCCGAAAGTTCAGGCATTACACCTTCTATTTCTATAATCTCCGTTTGTTGTTCCTCTTCGATTTTTGGGAAAGCAACGAGATTATTGAAAAAATCATCTATTGAATCCGCTATCAATTGAGGTTCATCAAAAATAAATGCATCGCTATTTTTTACAAAACCAATAATTTTATAAAAATATACAGCTCTGTTTTTTATATTGATTGCAATTACACCAATATTTCTCAAATTGTTATGTCCACTGGCAAATAGCAGAATATTGTCAGAAATCGAATTAGAACTACGATGCTCCAAGGTTTCTCCTTCAACAGTATGAAAAAGAGCATTCTTAAAACTCTTATTATATTTGAACGGTTGGAAAATTCTAATTTCCACTTCGTAATATTTGTTTATGGAGATGGTTTGCTGTTTAGGTTCTCCTCCATTATATTGTAAATAGAACTCTTTCAGTCTTTCCGGCAAAACATGACCCAACTTGCTCTCAACTTCTTCAAAATCTTTGAGAGTAAGACTTTTTTGACAATTTTCTAATTCTATTTTCATATTCATTCTTTTTATGGGCAGATAACATGTAATTATCAGCGGTTTTCGCTGTTATTTTCTTATTTAACTATCTCATTATCACTTTCAAGAATATCATCCAATGGAGTGCGGATGCTGCTCTTGAAAGTGTCGGCTATATGCACGTACATTTCCGTCGTTTTCAGTTGGTTGTGTCCCAACAGCTCTTTCACGATTTTCAAGTCCGTGCCTTGCTCGATCAGATGCGTGGCAAACGAGTGCCGCAACAGGTGGGGGTACACCCGCTTGGTTATTCCGGCTTCCTTCGCCGCCTCTTTCAGCTTCTTCGACACGATGCTCTCCGTGAACGGCTCGCCCTTGTACCGCTCGAACAGCCATTCCTGCGGCTTGTACAGCTTGGTGTACTCGGTCAGCTTCCTGACAAGGGGCTTCGACAGCAGCGTGTAGCGGTCTTTCCTCCCTTTGCCCTGCCGTACCCGTATCAGCGAACGGCTCACGTTGATGTCGTGGGGCTTCAAGTCCAGCAGCTCGCTGATTCTCAACCCGGCGGAGTAGAGCAACGAGAACATGCAGAACAGCCGGATGTCCGGACCGGTTGCGTCAAGGATGGATTTTATCTCCTCCTTGCTCAGCACGTCGGGCAGCGTCCGTTCCCGTTTGGCTCGCTTTACCTCGTAACATTTCCGTTCCTGTCCCAGCACCTTCTCGAAATAAAACTTGATCGAGTTGATGCGCAAGTTCTGTTGGCACGACGAGATCCTCCGTGTGTCAATCAGGTGTACGATGTAGGCGTTGATTTCTTCCGGTCGGATGTAGCGAAGGTTTCTTCCCGCAAAGTATTGCTGGAACTCCCTGAAATAGACAGTGTACGCACGGACGGTATGCTCGCTGTACCGCAGTTGCCGCAGCGTCTCGGCATAGCCGGGCGGGATGGCGGGGCTGGTTTTCCCGCTCTTCTTGGGCAAGGTGTTTTTCAGGGCGGAGTAATTGATATACGCCGTTTCCACATGGCGGTCGAAAAAGCCGGACAGGTCGAAGCCTTCTTCCGGCAGGTAGGCTCTGTCCCCCTCGAACCGCACGCCCTTCTCTTTCGACAGCGACAGCCGGATGGCATCGTCCTCGTCGAACTCCACTTCCACGTATTTCTGCCCGTCACGGATGGCAGGTGAAAGCGTTATTCTCGGTTTGCTCTGATAAACTTTCATACGCATCGCATGGGTGGCAATGACAGACCGTGTCCCTCATTACCCATATTTTACAAATATAGAGAAAACAACGAATTATCGCCGTTTTCCGGAGGAGAAAAATGCGTGTGGGGCATGATTTTTTTGTATTTTTCACAGGAAAGGGCTGCGACAAACCTACGAACCGGACGACAAGTGCGGACAGCCCGCCCCGGACTTGCACGTTCCCCGTGTTTCTCCCTCTATATTTACGCCCGGTTTCACTTGAGAACCAATAGTATTCACCATTTAAAAACATTAGATTATGGACGAACGACCGGACAGCAGCCAGCAGTTGATGGACATCCTGCTCGTCATGGACGAGAAAGGCACGCTCCAAGCCGTCAGCGGAGTAAAGGACGGCGAGTTACAGACCAAGAACCCGCTGGAGGACAACAACGACCTCCTGCGGGTGGATCGCCACGGCGATATGTTTTCGAATTTCTTTTCCAACCTCTGGAACCAGTTGAAAGACCCGACCCGCTTCCACTTCTTCCGTGTGCCGGAAGAGGAGGTGCAGCGGGTAGCCGCCGATTTCCGGCAACGGGAGAGCCAGTCCGTCAAGACGGGCGAGCCGCTCGTTGCGCAGTACGAGGTGCAGCCGCCCGTGCAGGCGCAGCAGCAGACCCAAGCCGGGCAGCAGCAACAGCCGGAGGGTGCGCCGCAGCAGTCCGCCGGGCAGACCGAACAGAACCCGCAGTACAAGTACCGCCCGGAGGACATCGACTGGAACAGCCTCGCCGCCCTCGGCGTGCAGCGGGAGCAGATCGAGGGCAACGGGATGCTCGACCAGATGCTCCGGGGCTTCCAGACCGACAAGACCGTCCGGGTGCATTTCCACTTCGACGGCATCTCGCACAGCAACGACAGCCAGCTCTCGCTCAAGCCCGGCACGGACGGCAGGCTGACCGTGTGCAGCCACGGCATCCTCGACCCGGAGAAGATGCAGAAGCAGTTCTTCGGCTACGACATCACCGACTCCGACAAGCAGGTGCTCCGGCAGACGGGCAACATGGGGCATCCGGCGACTGTCACCAACCGGGCGGGCGAGCAGGTCGAAGCCCTTGTCAGCCGCAACCTCAAGACCAACGAGCTGGTCGCCTTCCCGCTCTCCAAGGTCAATATCCCGGCGGAGAAGAACGGGCATACCTTCACCCCGGACGAGATAGCCCGGCTCAAACAGGGCGAGGCGGTGGTCTGCCAGTTCCTTTCCAGAGCCAAGGAGGGGGAGCAGCCCAAGCTCTACCCGGCACCCGTGCAGTTCAGCGCAGCCAAGATGCAGCTCGAATTTCTCTTCGGCGACCGGGGCAGGCTGGCGATGGATGCGTACAAGGCGAACCTGAAACAGACCGCCAATCAGGAGGTACCGAAGACCTTCCGCAAGCAGGAGCTTACCGAGAAGTCCCGCCTCGAACTCGAAGCCGGGGGAACGGTCAAGGTCTCCGGCTTGGTGGACAAGAAAGGAAAAGCCTACCAAGGCTACATCACATGGAGGCCCGGCGAGAAGCCCGCCTTCATGTTCCCCAAGGACTACAAGGCGGCGCTCGAAGAGGGGCGTGTCAAGCCCGCCGTGGAGAACGAGGTGCAGGTGGCGGTCAATTCCGAGGGCAAGACCGTCGAGGCGACCCGCAACCTGAAAGAAGCCCTGCAATCCGCACAGCAGCGACCCACCGGGGAGCAGAAACAGCAGCAGGAGCGCAGGCAGGAGCAGAAAGAGGACCGGAAACAGGCACAGAAGCAGGAACAGCCCGACAAGCCCAAGCGCAGCCGGGGTGTCCGTCGATGATTTCCCCCGCCATTCTGTAAATGAATTACCCGGTTATCCCGTCCGAGCGGCGGGATAACTTTTGTCAAACCGTTAAATTTTAAAGAAATATGATTACAGCAGTCATCGCTGAAAAGCCTTCCGTAGCGAAGGATATAGCAAACGTGTTGAATGTCCGGGAGCGGCACGATGGCTACCTCTCAGGTAACGGCTACCTCGTTACCTGGGCGTTCGGCCATCTCGTCCAGCTCGCCATGCCCGAAGCATACGGCTACACGGGCTTCCGGCGTGAGAACCTGCCCATTCTGCCGCAGGAGTTCAAGTACATCCCCCGCCAGATACGGGAGGGCAAGGAGTACAAGCCCGACCCCGGCGTGCTCAAACAGTTGAAGGTCATCAGGGAGGTTTTCGACCGTTCCGACCGTATCGTCGTGGCGACCGACGCCGGGCGTGAGGGCGAAGCCATTCATCGGTACATCTACAATTACCTTGGCTGCCGCAAACCCTGCCTGCGCCTCTGGATCTCCTCGCTGACCGACCGTGCCATCCGGGAAGGGCTGGACAACCTCAGACCCGGCAGCGACTACGACAACCTCTACCGTGCCGCCGAAGCCCGTGCCATCGCCGACTGGGAGATTGGATTGAATGCGACTCAAGCGCTTTCCATCGCCGCCGGGCAGGGCATCTACTCCCTCGGACGGGTGCAGACGCCCACCTTGATGATGATTTGCTCCCGTTATCTGGAGAACAGGGATTTCACCCCGCAGACCTATTTCCGGCTGAAGGTTACGGCGGAAAAGGACGGCACGCCCTTCGCCGCCATCTCTGAATTGCGTTACGAAACCCTTCCGGCGGCAAACGCCGCCCTCGCCGCTGTTACCGCAACGGGGACGGTGCAGGTTGCCGACGTGCAGCGCAGGGAAGTGAGCCAAGAGCCTCCCTTGCTCTACGATCTGACCGCCTTGCAGAAAGAGGCGAACGGCAGGTACGGCTTCTCGGCGGACAAGACCCTCTCCGTCGCCCAGTCGCTTTACGAGAAGAAGGTGTTGAGCTATCCCCGTACCGGCTCCCGCTACCTCTCGGACGATGTGTTCGACGAGATACCCGACCGCATCGCACTGCTGAAGCGGTACCCGGCTTTCGCCGCCCATGCCGCCGCCCTGAAAGGAGCTTCGCTCAACCGCCGCAGCGTGGATGCGGGGAAAGTTACCGACCACCATGCGCTCATCATCACCGAGTGTCTGCCCGGCGAGCTGTCCGCCGACGAGCGCACGGTGTACGACATGGTAGCCGCCCGCCTGCTCGAAGCCTTCTCCGCCCGTTGCCTCAAGGATGTTACCACCGTCTCCTTCACGGCGGGAAACAGCGTGTTCACCGCCAAGGGAACGGTCGTCAGGTCTGCCGGATGGCGTGCCGTGCGTGGCGAGCGGGACGAGGACGACGAGGGTACAGCCGCTTTGCCGCCCTTGCAGCCCGGCGAGGCTTTCCCCCTGCAATCGGCGGAGTGCGTGGAGAAACAGACCAAGCCCCGTCCCCTGCACACCGAGAGCAGCCTCCTTTCGGCGATGGAGCATTGCGGCAGGGAGTTGCGAGACGACGAGCTGCGGGACAGCCTGAAAGGGAACGGCATCGGCACGCCCGCCACCCGTGCCTCCATCATCGAGACCCTCTTTGCCCGGGACTACGTGCGCCGGGAGAAGAAGAGCCTCGTACCGACCGGCAAGGGGCTTGCCGTGTACCAGATAGTGAAGGACAAGCGCATCGCCGATGTCGAGATGACCGGGCAGTGGGAGACCGCCCTCGCCAAGATCGAGAGCGGGGAGATGAATCCCGACACCTTCCGCAAGGGCATCGAGGTCTATGCCGCCCAGATTACCGAAGAACTCCTGCAAGTGCAGGTATCGGTGGCGGACGGCGGACATATCCCGTGTCCCAAGTGCCGTTCCGGTCGCATCCTCCTTTACCCGAAGGTCGCCAAGTGCAGCAACGTCGATTGTGGGCTTACCGTCTTCCGCAACAAGGGGGAGAAGCAGCTCACCGACAGCCAGATTGCCGACCTCGTGACCAAAGGCAAAACATCCCTTATCAAAGGCTTCAGGAGCAGGGACGGCAAGCCCTTCGATGCGTACCTCACCTTCGACAAGGACTTCCGCACCGTGTACGGGTTCCCGCCCCGCACGGACAAGCCCAAAGGAAAGGAGCGCAGGCGATGAACGGCATCGGTTGGATCACCGTGGCGGAAGCCGCCCGGCTCTGCGGCACGGACGAGCTGCGCATCACCCTCTGGATGAACGGCAACCACATCGCCTACGCCCGTTTCGACGGCATCCTGATGATCGACGGCGCATCCCTTGCCGCCCTGTTCAGCCGCAACCGGGTCGCCACCATCTACGAAGACGTGGCGCAACAGCGGGGCAAGCCCGGCAGACCGGGCAGGCTCCGCCGCCTGCTCGATACCCCGCTCGACACCTTCGGCTTGTCGCAGCGCATCGTCCGGGCGTGCCGGGAGTTGGGCGTCTTCACCGTGGAGCACCTGCTCGTCCACCTCCGCCGCTTCCGCTTCTCCCGCCTGTACTGTGTCCGCAACTTCGGCAGCGGATCGGCAGCCGAGACCCTCCGGCGGCTCCGGCAGGACGGCTTGACAGACGGCGGCAGCCCACGGGATTTCAAGGTCTTGTACCCGTAAAGGCTTTTAAGCACAATTGTTAAAAAACAACCATGTAGTTCTCTTGTAAATTAATAATATAGTTAATAATATACTGATCTACATTGTAATATAAATAAAATGTATAACTTTGCAGACCAATTTGAATGTAATGGCGACTAAAAAATACTCTCTGGCTATTGAGAAAATAGATGAAGTAGCAAAAGAATTTATTGCTGCCCGCCCTGCTTATACGCTTCACATAAAGGAATGTAACCAAGGAAAGCAAAAGCAGATAGAGATTATCAATATAAAAAATCAGGAAAAAAGCACATTAAATTGTTTTATTACTGGTGGACAAGTTTCTCATAATATACAAGGCAAAAATGGAACTTTGAATGGAATTTGCAAGGATTGTTGGGAGTATATTGTGGAACAGACTGCGATACCGGATATGGATCAAAAATGCTTCAAATTGAAAGGTGTAAGGAGCGATGATTTTGATACATTGATTTCAGCGGTAAAAGAATATAATAATGTTGTTGTTTCCGAAGTAAACACGGATAAGAGTCCGAACATCCGGAACCAATATCATCTGAAAGGGAAATACGATGCTAAGGTTTCTGTTATCTTTTATAATAACGGAACATTAATGGTACAAGGATGTATCACATCATTTTATGTGGAATTTATAACCGAAGTGTTGCAAGCTATATCTTCCATTCCTTCCGAAGCTATAGAAGAAGTGTTTGCTATCCAAGCACGTGCTGGCTATGCATTAGACAACGATCTTAGCAAGTATATTGGAAACAGAGAGCATATTGATGGAAGTGTGATAGAAAACTTTATCAATACTTCAATCAATTTGGCTAACTCTGCGGTTAAGGTGGATGATTATGGATGTTATACTTTTGGCATTTTGAAAGCGTTAGATGCGGTATTGCGCACTCGTCTTTTGGAAGATGCGCCTGATTTTGACGAATACGGGACATATTTTCAGAAAAATAATAGTGGGGCGTATTGCTTTAAAAGTGGTATCGGAACGTATGACAACAATCTACATTTGAAGCAGGCTTTGGAACAAGGATATTCATTCTTCAATCAACATAGGCACTCGACATTCCATGTGGACAGTTTTAATGTGGAAACAAGTAGAACCCTTGAATACGATGAAGCCGTAAACATTATTAAGGACTGCCTTGTTATTATTAATAATATATGTAATAATTGGTAAAATGGAAAATAAAGAATTTCAAATAATCCCCTTGCAAGGACGGAGCTTGTTAGTGGTTATTTTATCGTCAGAAATGACGAACTACTACTGGAAAGAGCTTCAGACTGAATTGGCAAATCTCAACATTGCCGATGCAGAGGTCTATTTTGATTTTCTGTACCGCAATGGATTAAAAAATAGATTCTTTAAGTCTAAACTTAAAGGGATGATGTTAATTTCCAATTCATTAAGAAAATGTGAGGCACCCAAAGAATATATCAAGGTTGCCGATACTTTTTTTGCTTCACATTCTAAATGGATTGACAGTAGTGTATTGTCTTCTTTCCAAAAAATCTTTTATAAAAAGAGAATTATTGACACTCAGTCATTGCCAACGGCATTGTAATGTTTGTCAGTTACATATTATACAACAAAGGTGCATCATTGATGCACCTTTGTTATTTTGTACCTCAAATTTAGGCAACGGTATTACCTAAATTTAATATTCTTTTGTCTTTCAAAGAATTTACCTTATCTTTGCACCAATAGAACCCGCCAAGCCTCTTGATAATGCTCAAATCGGCGGGTCGTTTTTTTATAACCCGTCATCCTTTCCTGAATGACCCAAGCCACTTTTCAGTGGCTTTTTGCATTTCATGGGCATACCCTTCCGTACACCGTCCGGATTTTCCCGTCCTCCAATACCTTGCTCGACCGCACGACCCACGTCCTGTCGTCATTCAGCCCGCACTCCAGTGCCTTCTCACCGCCGCCGACCAGTACCGGCACGGTTATCACCACGATTTCGTCCGCCAGCCCGTTATCCAAGAGCAAAGCCCCGGTTTCCGCTCCGTAAGCCGTTACCGTACCTTCGCCGTCCGCTTTTATTCCCCGCAGTTCCGCTGCCGCATCCCCTGTAACAAACCGCACCCGTTCCTTCTCCGTCAAATCAATACAGCCGTCCGTCACGACCAAAGTTTCTTTTGCCGTGAGCGGCCAGCCCAGATGGTTCAGGTAAATGCGCAGGTAGGTTTCCTCGTCGATCAGCACGCAGCCGGAGGCGTCCACCGCCGCATCGAAATACTTGTCCGATCTGACCGGACAACCGTCAATGGATTGGTACACGTGCAAGGTAATCTGTTTCATATCAATGTGTTTTTAAGGATTATGTCCGCCTCGCACCCAAAAGAACGGCGTGAACTCACGCTATTCCGGAATAGAGGCACTGGTATACCCGACAAACAGAATAGGTAAGCGCACGCCGTATAAGCATACAGCATGTGCATTACACCATCCGTCCTGTTTGTCAAAAATTACCAGTTTTCTATTCCAAGACGTTCAGCGAACGTACAATATGTATATCAATCCCTGCCTGTTTCCAAGCCGGGCATGAATCTTCTATGTCACGACAGCGGGCGTGCCCGAAAGCACCGCCTTCTGTCTTCGTGGAGCAAAGATAGCGAAACTTCCCGAATAACAAAACAATAGCCCCGCCTAATCTCACGATCCGGCAGGGCTTCATCCACCAAAAGCACCGTCAGAAAAATGTCATTTTCACGGGAACAACCCCCTTTTCCTGCGCCTTTCCTCTTTCCGGGCTTCCTTCTCCTTGCGTTTCGCAGCCCGTTCCTCCACGTCGGCGAAACGGGTGCGGATGAACTCGTGCACGTCCTTCGTGCGGTAGAACACCTTGCCGCTGATGGTGAAGTACGGCAACACCCCGATGGCACGGTAGCGTTGCAGCGTGCGGATGCCCACCTTCAGCAGCAGGCACAGGTCTTGGTTGTCCAGCACCTCCTCGCCGTCGAGCGTGTTGTTCTTCTTCAGCACCCTTTCCAGCAATTTCTCCGTCCGGTCGAAGCGTTCCATGATGCGCTCCATCCAGCCCTCAAACTCTTCCCTGTCCGTGTACATAGCAGTCGCCCTCCTTTTCGATGATTTCCTTTTCCCGCATATAGCGGATGTAGCCTTTCGCCGTCCGTTCCTTCACTTCCAGCATCTCCTGTATCAGCTCGCACAGTTCGATGTAGCCGTACTTCTCCTGCCGGGCGAACGCCTCCCGTGCCATCTCCGCCAGCTCCTTCTCCTTGCGCTTCTCTTTCTCCGCCCTCGGCTTCTCGCCCACATAGACGGGCATCCCGGCTTGCTTGTCCCATCTGAACTGCATCAGCGGAATGTCCAGCGGGCTGCCGTCCCTGACCTTCAACGCCTTCACCACCGACACCTCCGGGTTCTCGTCCTTCTCGATGGAGAGGATGGCGGCGGACTTGCGTTGCAGCTCGCTGCCGAGGTGTCCCCGCAGCTTCAGTCCGTTCGGCACGAAATGCACCACGGCGGCGATACACGTGCGGTAGATTCCCGCCAGCCGGTAGATCTCGTCAATCAGCGCCACGCTCTCCGCCTCGTCGTTGGCGCAGCGGATCAGGTCCGCCACCCCGTCGATGACGACCAGATGGATGCCCCCGTGCAGGTAGTAGTACCGGTCCATGCTCTGCACGATGGCGGTCAGCCGCTCGCTTCTCGACATCCCCGTCAGGCAGTACACGTGCAGATACTCCGGCATCCGCTCACGCCCGGCACGGCGCAGCAGCCGCCCCGTGTTCTTGTGGAGCTGTTGCTCGCTCTGTTCCGTGTCGTAGAGCAGCACCGCACGCCCCTTGCGGTTCGGTTCCACCCGCACCCCCAAGAGATCGGCGTCCGTCTCCCGTTCCATGATCGCCCCGGCGACCAGTGCGGCGGTGTAGTTGCTCTTGCCCGTCCCTTCACCGCCCGTGATGCAGAGGATGTTCTCTTCCGAGCCTAACGGCACGTCCCCGGCGGTAACGATGGCGACCGCCTGTTCGGGCGGGTGGTCATAGTCGATCTCGCACGATTTCAGCATCGCCAGCGTGTCCCCGTACAGCGTGTCGAGCAGTTTCAGGAACAGCCCCATCAGCTCCTCCCTCGTGTGCCCGGCTTTGAAGTAGTCCGTCACGTCCTTCTCCGCCTTCGTCCCCGACAATGGCAGCACCAGCCGTTTCACCCCGTACTCCGCCAGTTGCGCACGGTGCTTCTCCGAGCATTCCAGCCCCGTCTTGTCCGTGTCGTACAGCAGCACGATGTGCTTGAAGCGATAGACCAGCTTGCGCACGGTCTTCGCCGGGATGACCGAGGTCTCCGAGTTGAAGCAGATGGCGTGGAAGCCGTGCGCCGCCAGCGTCAGCACGTCCTTCTCGCCGCCCGTGAGGAAGAGCAGGTCGCCCTTCGAGGGCAGTTGCTCCAGCCCGAAGCAGTAGTTGTCGCCCGTGTGCCCGCCATAGACGAAGCGCACCTCCGACATCGGGCGATAGACCTTCACGCCCCATTTCCCCCTGTACCCGAACATCGGTTCCGCCGGGGTGGAACTGAAGCCGAACGCCTTGCCCTCCCTCGTCTCGCCCCGGTACTCGGCGAGCGATACCGTCCCGTAGCGGCGCAGCACCTCCACGGTGATGCCCGATGCGCCCCAGTAGACAAGCTCCCCCTCGGTGAAGGGCTTCTCCGCCGCCCGGTAGGGCTTCGGTTCGGGACGGTCGGCGGACACAGCCGCCTCTTCCGTGTCCGTTCCGGCTTCCCCGGCACCGCCGCCCCTTGCGCCCGGCACGAGCCGCAATCTCCGGCAGCCCCCGGTTCCCACCGTCCCGTCGGTCGGGCTGTCCCCGTCCAGTCCGAGGCACAGCTCCCGGTCGATGGTGTGCAGCACCTCCACGAAGTCGGCGGCGTTCCGGCAGTCCAGCCCTTTCAGCTTCGCCACGAGGAAGAAGCAGTCTCCCGAATAGTCCCCGTTGCCGAAGTCCTTCATCCGGTACGTACCGCTCCGGCGGTCGTAATACACGTTGCACGAAGCCTTGCTGTCGGCGTACAGCGGGTTCAGGAAGTTCCTGCCCACCCGCCACTTCACGGGCAGGTAGTGGCGGAACACGTCCAGCCCGTTACTGGTTCTTGCCAGCACTTCTTCCTTTCTTACCATAGCTTCCGTTTTTTCGGTTATGCAGGGGATGTTCCGCTATCATCCGGTCGATCTTGGCGGCGGGCGTCTCCACCATCCACCGCTCACGCAGGCTCTCGACAGCCTGCCGGGGATAGCGTATCTGCCGCCCGATCATCGAATAGGGGACGATGTTCTTCTGGCGGTAGCGTTGCAGGGTGCGGTGGCTGATGTCCAGCGCCTCGCACACCTCCTTGTGCGTCATCCACTTCGGGTCGGCTTTCCGTCCCTTGGTCACAGGGCTTTCCGCTTCCTCTTTCCGTTTGCGCTCCGTTTCCTCCCGGTTCCGGGATTCCTCCACGTAGGCGGTTATCTTCTCGATCTTCTCCACGAGCAGGCGGTAGGCGTTGCTCTCGATGGTCATTATTTCCATTGTCGTACTCATTTTTAGGTTTCTGCCGCAAATGTCGCCCGATTCGCCGGTTTTTCCTGCCACTATACCAGCACCTTGGCAAAGATTTTTTTTCGGGGCGCATTTTCGCCCTTGCCGCCGTTCCGGGCGGTAAAAAGGACCGAGACGGGGTAAAAAAGAGCGTCCGGAAGGCTCTTTCCAGCCCTTCGGACGCTCCCTTCCCGTGTCCTGCCGTCTCTGCCGCCCCGTTGCCAACTTGCTACCGGCTATCCATGTCCCGCATCTTTTTCAGCAGCCTCTCCTTCATCTCGTCCAAGAACGCCGTCGGGTTCTGTTGCCCCCGCAGCCTGCCGAAAGCGTGGTACACGTTGCCCAGATCCACGTGGAAATGCTTCTCGAACAGCGCAGCCAGCTCGCCGATCTCGGCGTTGCCCTCGTCCACGCTTCCCGTCACGTGTATGCCATAGACGAGCAGTATGGCGGCAACCTTCGTGTTCGTCCAGCGGTGTTCCTTCTCCGGCACGGCTTCCGTCTCCGTCCCCTGCGCCGCACGCTCCATCCGGCGGCTCAAGTGTACCAGCAGCATCTCCACCGAGATCAGCCGTGCCGCCAGTATGTCGTAGCCCGTGGAGAACTCCGCCTCCTCGTCCAGCACGAAGCTGCCGCTCTCGGGGCTTAGCTCGCCCTTCGCCCGCAGGAAATAGTAGCTGTCCCGGTACGTCGCCCCGCTGTGATAATACTGGTAAAAGGGCAGGTAGCGTTCCATCATCCGCTCGGCACGCTCCATCGCCTTGCGGTAGTACGGTTCGGCGACACGCAGGCAGGCGGGGCAGCCGCTCTCTATCTGGTACACCCGGTAATAGTACAGCAGCCTGCCCGTCAGGGCGGGTTTGTAATACTTGAAGTAGAGGATCTCCTTCGCGTCCCCGGCGAACGGATGGGCGAGGGCGTACTCCTTCAGTTCCCGGTTCTTGCCTTTCAGGTACGAGACCATCTCACGGCAGACGCCTATCACCTCCTTGCCGTCCATGCCGGGGGCTGTGGTCGCCATGCGCTGATCCACCTCCTTCAGCAGCCCGTTAAAATATTCTTCCATATAAATCTTGTTTCATGTTGTTTATAAGGGCGCAAAGTTAGCGGACGGCAGGGAAACGGACGTTCTGAATCCTCACCGCCGGATTCGGATTGTCCGCCAATCGGTCCCGGACGGTCGGTTTTTCACGGCAGGGCTGGAAAAGGGAGGCTAAACTGTACGGGCGCACCGGGCGATTTCACGGATTTCGGCAGGAGTAGCCTTCAGGTGCTTCTTGCAGAAGTCCCACAGGTAGCTCGGAGTGGCGAAGCCGCACACGTCGGCAATCTCTTGAAGGGGCATGTCCGTGTCCGCCAGCAGGGAGGTTACGTGCGCTTTCCGCTGTTCCGTCAGCCAGCGGTGCGGAGTGGTGTTCAGCTCCTCCTTGAAACGCCGTCCCAGCGTATTGACCGACATGGCGCATTCCCGTGCCAGTTCCTCCACGTTCTTCACCTTGGGCAGAGCCAGTGCGATTTCTTCCCGGAACGAGCAGCCCCGCAGGTGCGGCAGGTACTTTTCCACCTCCTGCAAGTCCGCCTTGCCGAACATCGGCGGTATGCCCTTGCGGTACTCGGACGCCCGTTCACGGCGGAAGCGGAACAGCAGTCCCGCCAGACGGTTGCAGAGCACGTTCAGGTGCGGGTATTCGTCGTAGGCGTTGATGCTTGCCTGCATCCGGCAGAGGAACAGGAATCCTCTGCAGTCCTTCTCCCGGAAATACGCCTCCGCCGTTTCCAGCAGGAAGTCTGACGAGCTTCCGTGGCGGTGATAGGCGACCAGTATCAGCAGCCCGGCTTCCTCCTTTACCCGGCACGAAAGTACGGGGCGGTGTTCCCGCAGCAGCTCCACCAGCCGCACCATCCGTCCGTTCTCCCGTGCGAGCCGTTCCGCCGCAATCCATGTCACCGGACGCTCCGCATCCGTTTGCGGCAATACCCTGCGTACCTTTTCCATCCATTCCCGCCATCCCTCCCGGACGGCTTCATTCATTAGAATTAGTGTAAGATTCTGTTTCATTTTGTTTCAACACGATATTAAATAATACAAATCTTACACGAAATTACAAATTGTTTGCAATAGATGTCCTGCCGACACCCCGTATCGGTCACGATATTTCCTTGAATTACAGATTCGGATTTTGCTCCATAGGTTCGGATATTCAGTCGTGAAAAAACAGAAAGGCTGTACCGGTTCCACCCGCAGAACGGCATGACAGTAAGCAGGGGGAGCCGGAAGAAAGTCATTCGCCGGTTGGTGAGTGCGTCTTTTCAACGGGATATTTGCCGTCCCGTATCTCCTGCAACCTTTCGATCAGTGGTTGCTCCTTGGAATGGTTCTTTTGTTCGGCTATAATGAAGAACGATGCAAAACTGCCGATAACATACAGCCAGAACAGGCATTGACCGAGCAATTTCCGGTATTCGCCCACTGTCTCGTACTTCGCCTGCATCGCTTTCAGCTTCGCAGGACGGTAATACAACTTTCTGGCAATCCAGATAAAAGGAGCGAGCGTCGCTGCGGCGAACAGATAGGCAACCGGGTTGAACCTGCTCCATTCCACCTTGTCCGTCAGGGAAGAGAACCAGCCCGTCAGCATATCCCATCCCCATGCCTCGAACAAAAGATGGAGAGCCATCAGGTTAAGAAGCCACAGGATTGCCATCGTCCACGTGGCATTGGAGATAACCGCCTTGTCTTTCCTTGCACGTTTGTTCTTGCTCCAGAAGTAATACATCCAGTATGCCGGTTCCTTGAACATAGCTTCCTCCTTTCCTTGTTTTCCGCTTGCTTATCCCGTTACGAAGAACAGCAACAGGGCGCATCCCGTTGCGGCGGCAACGATCAGCCCCAGCCAGAAACGGTAACTCCTTTCACCCAGCGTACCCAGCCAGAAATTCCCTTCCCAACTTCCCGGACGGGAGTACGTCCACCGCCATCCGCAGACAATCCCCACAAGCCACAGCAGCAGGATTCCCGCCACGATCAGGTAGCCGTACCTCGGATGCGCCTGCAACCACTCCGGCAGACCCTCCATAAACTCGCTTATCTTATCGAACCATTCCATAGCAATAACAGAAAAAGCCAAATTCATACCTTACGGACGAACCGTTATACATCAAAGCAAAAATAGTGAAAAGTCCAATCACTCAAAAAGTTTCACCGCAAAAATCTTTTCCGTTTGGAAGAAATACGTTTTATTTGCACCTATATAGCCGCAACGTATGAAGAAAGCCTCCCCACATAAAAGAACCAGTCGGCCGAAGCTCCCCGGATTCTTCGACCACCTCTTTTATTGGACGTGGCGCAGTTGTCGGCACGGCTTCCCGGATCGTAGTTTTGCGGTCATCAGTGTGGTCCAGTTCGCCTGCCTCCTGTTTCCTGTCGCCATCGCTTTACAGTTCTTGGGCACTCCGGCTGTCCGCTTCCTTTACGAAACAGACGACCGCCTTACGCTTTTCCCGCTGATACTGCCGTTCCCCGTATTGCTCTGGAGGAATATGCGCATCTATACCGAGGAGCGTTACCGCATGATGCACGACTATTACGGGGCGTTCCATGTATCGGTACGGCAACGCTATCGCCTCCGTTTCCTTGTCTGCACGGTGCTTGCAGTCCTTGCCATCCTGCTTGAAATACGGCTGTTCACCCTTTATCATGACCGCTGCACGGCCATATCCTCCGGCAACAGCCATCCCGCAAGCCTCTATGTCCCGTACCGGTATGACAACGGCAACGACCCCGTGCAGGAAGGCGTTTACCGCATCGTCGATGAAAAAGGGCGTATCGGATATGCGGACGAGCATGGCAATACCCTCGTAGAACCACGCTTCGCTTTTGGCTTTCCTTTCGAGAACGGGAAGGCGAAAGTAACCGACACGGGAGAACTGGAAGAAGCTCCCGGTTCGGATGGGGAATACCACTATTGGGAAAGCGATGATTGGTATTACATCGACCGCAAAGGGCAAAGGATTGAATAAAAGCCCCAAGACTGCCCTAAGCCCGACATTCCAGCCACCCCACCTGCCAAGCCCTTGCAGGGCAAACACGAAGCCGCCAAGCCCTATCGGAACATCCCGTTCATCCCACCTTTCCCCCGAAACAAACACCAAAACTCAAAACCAACTCATTTACAGAAACTTAAAAGAATATCGGTGCAAGCCGCAAAACAGCCCTGTGTGGCTGGTGCAAGGTGCAGCTATATATATAAATATAGCTGCACCTTGCACCACAGAAATACACACTGAAAATCAACATTTTACACTTCGAGTAAAACCACGGGTGCAACCTCGTTTTTTGCACCGCCTCCTGATTTTATGCTTTTCCTGTAATCCGGTAATCCCGAAAAATAAAAAATCCCCGAAACATTTCCCTTTTTCGGTCAAAATTCCTATATTTGCATCAGTTCCAAGAGCAGAGCGAAGCAATGCAGCGAAACCCGCACAGCTACCAAATCGCTACCGGCTACCGAACTTTCTACTCTTTAAGTCTTATCTACCAACCGATTACAAAAAAACGATTGTTTTTCAAAGAGAAACAAGAGGCTGAAGCGAAAGAGCGTGATCTGGAGTTTGCTGAACAGAAGAAACAACTTGACGAACAGCAGATAGCTGAACTTGCCGGCAGAGGTGTTGACACTAACTTGCTTGAGAAATATCGTTTAAGTTTAAATGGTTTAAAGGCTCTATTGATGAGAATCGAAGATGAACGTTCAATAGTTTTCAGATTTCGTGACATTGAGCAAAATCTTTTTGCCAAAGAATCGGAAATAAAAAAGACTGTTAAAACTATTGAACAGAGACTCGCCATGATACGTCAACGTTATGAAGATAAAAGAAAACGTATCGAGAAAAAATGTAAAGAAATGGAAGAACACCAGAAAAAGCTCCTTAATGAATTATCGCATAGGAGAGAGGGGTTGGAACTTTACCGTCAGATGGTGGATAACGAACATTTGATACCTGATGTTTTCCTCTCTGATGACAATACGAGGAAGACTGAGCAGGATTGTCAACAACTTTTGAGTCTATTTAGGGGTACTATAAATCAAAAGCATGAATCAATTGACAAACTTAAGTTATTGGTTCTCAATTTTAATCGTAACTTTAAACCTCAAAATGCTTTCCATTTCAATACGATGCCTGTAACAGATAATGATTATTTGCAGATTGCCATTGATTTACAGGACTTCATGGACAATAACAAAATTGAGGATTTCCGCAGACGCACAAGCGAACACTATAAGGATATTTTGGGACGTATATCGACTGAGATCGGGGTCTTGATGAAACGCAGATCAGATGTAGATGGGGTTATACAAGACATAAATCGTGATTTTATAGAAAAGAATTTTGCCGGTGTAATCAAGAGTATTGAGCTCAAGTCAGATGAATCATCTGACAAGCTTATGAAATTGCTTATATCCATTCATGATTATACTATAGAGAATGCTCTCTCAATCGGTGAATTGAATCTTTTCTCGGGTAATGATCGCGATGAGGTGAACCGTAAGGTCGTGGATTATCTGAAGAGTCTATCTCATCAGCTACATAATGAACCCAATCGTTCTACTGTATCGTTAGGTGATGCTTTCCGTTTACAGTTTCGGGTGAAAGAGAACGACAATGATACAGGCTGGACAGTGCGTATTAATAATGTAGGGTCGGATGGAACGGATATTCTTGTAAAAGCAATGGTCAATATCATGCTCATTAATGTTTTTAAGAAAAAGGCAGCCAAAAAAAATGGTGATTTCATTGTACACTGTATGATGGATGAGATAGGACGCTTGCACCCTAATAATATAAAAGGCATTCTTCAGTTTGCCAATACGCGCAATATATATATTATTAACAGTTCACCAACATCGTATAATGCTTACGATTATCGCTATACATATATGTTAAGTAAGCACGGGGTGAGGACGAGAGTAGAAAAATTATTAAAACGAATAAATTAGTCTATAATATGGCTATAAATACATCCATACAGGCATTGCTGGCCGGTGAGCAAGTTGCCGGTTCAAGGTTAAGCAGTAAGTTACTTAATGAACTGTTGGCAGAAGGTATGCTATTGGTGATATCACATGGTTCAAGAAAATCATATCTTGCCCGTGATACTGAGGCTCTTAAAAGATTTCTTATAGATAGGGATGAGAGTTATCGAATTCTTGAAGTGAATCTTCCTGATTCCCGTGCGTCAATGGCAACGGAAACAGGGAATTCCAAACTTGTTACTGTTCGTTCCTGTCCTGGGTTTCCTGTAAATAGTTACGAACCTATTGAATGCTTTCTTCGTGGGGAGTCATTTTGGGTAAATCCCCAGGAAGGAAGTTTTCTGTTTGTTTCTGACTGGGAGAAATTTACAATTCCTGAAGACGTTGTAATAATTGGTATTGAGAATATGGAAAACTTTAGGATGATTCGTAAACAAAGATTATTATTTGAAAAGTACCTCAAGGTACATGAGTTTTCAAACAGAGTACTCTTTGTATCCAGATATCCACAATCTTCTGATCTTAGAAGATGGTTGTGTTCTATTCCCAATTATTATCTCCATTTCGGAGACTTTGATTTGGCGGGAATCAATATATTTCTCTTTGAGTTTCATCAGTATCTAGGCAAGGAACGTTCTTCATATTTAATTCCTGATGATATTGAGTTCAGATTGCAGTCAGGTTCCAGAAATAGATATGATGAACAGTATAGCCATTTCAAAGATGTCAAGTCAGATGTGTTCGAGTTGCAGCAATTGATAGCTTTAATTCATCGTGAGCGAAAAGCATATGATCAGGAAGGTTACATATGTTGTAATTCGTGACATAGAAAATAAAAGACTCACCCTGAGCGCGCTGTTCTTATGAGAAGCGGGGTGAGTATGTTATTGCAAATTTAATTAAAAAACTTCATATATCAATGTTTTTCTTGAATCTATTGTGAGATTATATGGTCATAGGTCCATGTGCTATTACATTCTTTATAGAGAATGCAATATGTAGACGTAATCGATAATCAAAGAACTATATTCTAAATGGTAGAAAAGTATTTTTTAGACCATAATGGGTTGTTTTTTACCTGAATCTACTGTTCCTACGTTTATTCTTTTACATAAAATTAGAACCGTGGAAAATCTATATTTTTCCACGCCTGAAGTTCACCAGTTTTCTATCTATTTACAAATAGTATAAACAATACGTAAGTTTTTCGCCAAGTATGTCTACTAAATGTAAGAGAGTTTCACGTATATTGTTTTGCTTAATAAAGGGAAGAAAAATATGAACTATTGCCCATTTTCCCTTTATTTTAATAGACGTATATATGAATACAGCAATAAAGTAAAGGTAGAACAGAATATTAGATTATGATTGTTTCCTGTTTTGGAAACATTGTTGTATATTTGTTAGCGTATAAATATATATGGTATGAAAAATAGGTTAGAAAATATAGGTCTGATGATTCGTAATGAACGTATTCGTAAAGGACTTACCCAGGAAGAACTCGGTAAACGGGTAGGAGTCGGCAAAGCTCAGATTTCCAAGATAGAGAGTGGGAAAGGCCTTACGATAAAGACTGTTACAAAGGTGCTTGATGCCCTTAGTATATCTGCTTCTATTGTTTTAAAAAATGAGCAGGAAATTGATAAAAATGTGATTGCATATATTATTGCTGCCATTAGTGAATTTGCCGAAAGCCATCATCTTTCTGTTCGTGAGGCAAGTAATTATCTAATACGTTTTAAAGGTATTGATTTCCTTACGGAACATTATGATGCTGAGCATTTGCTTTCATTCGATGACAGTGTGCAGGATCTTACACAAGTTTGTCTAAATAATGGAGGAGGTATTCAATGAAACTATATCATGGCTCGAATATAATAATTGAGCAGATAGATCTTTCAAAATGCAAACCTTACAAGGATTTCGGACAGGGATTTTATCTGACAGAAATAGAGGAGCAGGCAGAACAAATGGCAAGACGTACGTCGGCTATTTATGGTGGAGAAACCGTTGTTACAGAGTTTGAATTTGACGAAATAGCATTAAAGACTCTTTCAGTCAAGACATTTGAAGAGCCAAGTGAAGAATGGGCTTTATTTGTTATGGCTAACCGTAGTAGGAAAAAAATACAGCCGACACATTCTTTTGACATCGTTATAGGTCCTGTTACCGATGATACTATAGCAACATTGTTTCGTAATTTTGATGACGGAATTATTGACTTGCAAATGCTCGTGAATGGTTTAAAATACAAAAAGGTTTCATCACAATATTTATTTCATTCGGCAGGAGCCGTTAAATACTTACACAGAATATGAATAAACAAATGCAATATCTGGTAGAAGGTATTACTAAAGATGTAATAGCTTATCTTATAGAAGATAACGGGTATGATTTGCCAACTGCTCTCAAAGAATTCTATAATTCAGAGACTTATGCAAAACTTTCAGATGAAGCAACCGGACTATATATTGAAAGTTCGGCTTATGTTTATGAAATATTGAAGAATGAATTAAACATGGGACGTTTATTATAAATTGCAATTTAAAATGAAATTTGAAAATTGGGAATTACAACTATTAGATGCTGGCTATGGTGATAGTATTTTTATATCGATAAAATTAGCTGTTCGTGAATATAATATTTTGATTGATGGTGGATTGAAGTCTACATATTTTAATGCAAAAAATAGGAGGAGTCCAAGTGGTCCTTTAAAATTATTACTTGATGATTTAAAAGATAAAGAACGATGTATTGATTTGCTAGTTGTCACTCATATTGACGATGACCATATAGGTGGTATATGTAAGTGGTTTGAAATGGATTTTCCTGAAAATAACTTTGTAAAGCAGGTATGGTTGAATAATGATATGTATATCAATAATAATAACGATTTGAACAATTCTGTCGATCAAGCAATATCTGTATTAAAGAAATTGCAAAAGAATCAGATTTACCATAGATATGACATTGTTGAGGGAATGACAATGTCAAATGATTTTTGTACAATACGTGTCATAGCTCCAAAGGTTGATTCTCGTAACATTGTGGCAAAAAAGCTAAAAGCATCTTTGGATAATACGACTAAAAATGCTAGTTTACCAAGTATTAATGAATTATTACAGCAAGATTGGATCATGAAACCAAATTCTGATGAAAATAAAGCTTCAATAGCATTTGAATTAGAGATTTGGGACGGAACTAAATTACTGCTACTTGGAGATGCTGAGTATGAAGATATAATGGATGGTCTGAATAGATTCTATAAGAATTGTAAAGAAAAATTAGAATATAACTATGTAAAGTTGTCTCATCATGGAAGTAGGAACAATTTTAATCCTTTATTCTTGGATAGAATATTAGCTAAAGCTTATATTGTTTCTACTAATGGATCCCAATATGGGCATCCTGACAAAGAAGTTTTAGCACAAATTATAAGTAAAAGTGATTCATCTATAATTTTTAATAATGAATCAGTTATGAAATCTATTTTTTGTGAGCAAGACTTTATTGATTATCCTAATTTACATAAGAGAATTTGCATTTTTTGAGAATTATGGATATAGATGTAATACGAAAATATCATTCGGTTAAGGTATGTGGAGGAAGTGGTGTTATAGTTAGAGCATTAGATAAATCTGTTCTTTACATTTTAACTAATTATCATGTAGTCGTTGGAGAAGATGGCAGGATAAAGAATTTACAATTTGAATTTGAAGCCAATAGTCCATTAAAAGCAGATAACATAAAACCTATAGACAAAATTCTTTGCGAGGATGATGATATTGCGATTATTAAAATAAATGCTCAAGGCTTAGATGAAATACATTTTTTACGTTTAGGAACTCAAAGTACTAAAGCTGATTCACATGTTGGATTTCCAGGTGCAAGAATTGAGAATGCAGTAGATAAAATTATGGTATTACATATTTGTCAACATGATGGAAGTGTTAATGATCATTTAGTAGAATATGAGTATAATCAACAAATTCGTAATGATGAAATTAAAGGAATGTCTGGAGGAGGTATCTTTGATAAAGAATTTCATCTTATAGGTATTCACAAACAGTCATCTAATATTGACGCAAAAGAATGTTTGGGAAAAGCCACCTATATTCCAATTTCACTTTATAAAGATTTTATAAAAAAAGAAGGCTGGTCACCAATACAGGAATTTAATTTGGATAGCTTTTCTATTTTTACTTGTATAGCTTTTAACATAGATGATGCTTATGCTAAAGATATCGCAGAATCGTTGTTGGATAGCTTGGACATTTATAAAGAACGACTTGAATCTTTGTCTCCGGAAAAAGTGATAGATATATTAAAAACAAGGGGTAGGATAAGAGATGATATCGTTGTTGAAGAATTGAAAGAGGAGCTGTGGGTTGATTTCACTGAATTTTTAATCGGTATAATGGTTATACTTAATATTGATGAAATGCAGGATGATTTTATACTTTCAGTCTATGATAAGTTCCATTTTATTTTTTGTCAAGATAATTTTGATTTCTATGAAGTACGAGAAAGGCTTGACCCTAATACATTGATTGGTATGCAAAAGAATGCTAAATTGTTTATTGGAGGATTAAATAATTCTGGAACTTTTAAAGGGTGCGTATTAGATAGTAAAATTCCCAATATTGCAAAAGCTGGAATTTATAATATACAAGATATAACTCGATCTAAGAGAGATTTATTAAAACGTATGACAATTATAAATGCTAAAATCTTTAAGAAGGGAGTAATGCATTGTATAGATTGTTGCGATGAAATAAACATTGATACTTATAAACAATTGTTGAAAGCCCGTATATTAAATAATAACGCTTAAATATGCAAGTAGAAAAATTTGATGTGTTTGGAGTTAATGCAAATATTTTTATTTGTGTTACTGATTGTATGAGTGAGGAAGATTTACGCATTAATTGGAGAAAAATACGTAATGAATTTGCTGAAACTTATCAATTGGATAATATTGATGATTTCGAGCGATGGAACTTCTATTTATTTTATGTTGTGAACGACAAAAGAGAGCTGAATCGTTCTTTAAAATATGAGATAGAGCATGATACGATATCTTCACGTAAAATTATCGTTAGTGCAAACGAATATAAGGAAAAGGATATTAAAAATTTAATTTCTTCATATATAAAATATGATATCAACATAGTAAAAGAGGTTACAAAACCTGTTGATTTTTGTTTAAATGAAGTTGCGATAAAAATAGTAGGTTATGAAGATTAAAAAAGTTAATATACAAGCATTTAGGCTGTTTGATAATGTGACTGTAGATCTTACAGCAACAAAGAACTCTAATAAAGCCGCAAATCTTGTGGCGATATATGCGCCAAATGGATTTGGAAAAACTTCATTTTTTGATGCTATGGAGTTTTGCATTACCAAATCTATACATCGGGTCAGAAGTAATTTTAAGGAAAATTTCACAGTAGATCAAAAACAAGGAGTTACAACATTTATACATAATAAAGAATTACCACAGAGACCAATAAAAATATCTATGTCTTTCGAAGATATGGAAGACATTAAGACGACTTGTTTCCCCGAAGAGGAATGTTCATTATTGTTATCAGAATCTAATATTGAGCATAAATATTTTAGAGATGCAATACTGTCACAAGATTGGCTTTCTGATTTTTTATCTACAAAAAGTGCAGTTGATAGGTTCAAAATTTTTATGGAAAATTTTGAGGAGACTAATCGACTGTTAGACTATTATAGGTCTTTAAGTAAAGCTTCAAGATCTATAGGCATAGAATTGAATAAGAAAAAAAGTGAACTTAAAAAATTGCAAGGCCGAATAGATAAATCATTAAGCATTGATATCCTAAAAACTATAAACACAGAGTCAGATAAAATGCATTTGCTTGGATTGGATATAGATTTGAAGAAAGATGATGAGCAATCATTTATGGCTGAAAAAATTAAGTGTGAAACGACTATCGGGAATTTATCTATAGAATATGAAAATACAAATCAGCTTGAGCTAATGTTAGAGAAATCTAAGAATGGAGAAGATGGATATTTAAATATTGGAGAATTAGAAAAATTTAAGCAAGAATATGATAAATGTAAAACAGAATTAGAGAAAGTTTCAAAAAGACTGAAAGAAATAAAAACATATAAGGAACTTAATTCAAAAATTGCTCAATATCAATTAAAAATCAATGATTTGAAAAAGCAAATAGAGTCTTACATGTTTTTGATTAATGGATATAATAATTATTGCAAATTACAAAATGAGAGAATTACAGTTCTTAATGATAAAAAAAATCTAATATTACAGCAGAAGAAAAAATTATCTGAGATTAACGAACTGAATTTGTCATTAGAACGATTGGTTAATGATATTGTAAGACTCAATGAACAAAAGAAGATAAATGAAACTGCTTTATTAAATCTTCATGAACAATATAAGAAAATAAATAAACTTCAAGATCTTTTAATGCATATTTCTGATAAGCTGTTTAATGATGAAAAAAATTAGAGAATAGGCGTAAGGAATTTAAAGTTAAAGTTGAGGAGTTAGATAAATTAGCAAATCTTCGCAACGAACTTAGCAAAAATAGAGCATATTTTATTGTAGGTGTTTTTGAAGATGAGACAAAACAACTTATTGAATTGTCAGAAATACTTAACAATAAAAAAACGGAATTAGAAGAGATAAAACGCCATATTTCTGATAAAATAGAATTTGAGGATGTTTTGCAAAAGTTACTATCTTCGTCTCAAAATGTTATGAAGCATTTGGAAGGAGGTATATGTCCCTTATGCGGTTTTGACTATAAAGATTATAAAGAGCTGTTGATACATGTAAATAATAATTCAATATTAAATGCTTCAATAAAAAAGGATGAAGAAATAAAACAAAAAATAGAATCAGAAATAATATATATTGAACAAAAACAAAAACATGTTATTTCTAGTTTAATTAAGAAAATAGATGAACGATTTGAAACTATAAATAATGAAAAAGAAGAAATTTTGAATGTTATAAAGTTACAGGAAGCGTCTTTAAATAAACTAAAAAAAGAGAAATTGGATAATGAAGAATATTTAAATAAAAATTTTTCTGCTTTATTAAATGTTTCAGAAAGTGAAAAACGCCAATTCTACAAAGAACTAGTTTATAAATATGCAATATCTCTTGAGCAATTAAACACAGAAAATAAAGATAAAAAGAATCGAAAATATAATTTAGAAAAAGAAATCGAAGTTATTTCTAGAGATATACTATCACTCTCTGAAAAACTACTCAAAATAGAAGAAGATGAGTTTTATCACAATTATTCAGTATCTATATCAGATAGAGAATTAACAAATGAAACATTAGATATATGGAATGCAGAACTTCAGAAAGTGTCATTAGAAAAAAAAGAATTAACGGAAATAATAATTAAAGCAAACAAAGAGCTGGATGCTTTCGCTGAAAAAAAAGTAAATAGTATAGAAGAGCTTATATGTAATCAAACTTATGATTCATTAACTTCCCAATATAATGCAATGAATGACCGTTATTTTAAGACCATTCATTTTCTTGTTACTAAGTGTAATATTAGGGAGCTAGAAAAAGAAGTAAACATTAATTCTATTATAGATGCTTATAATAAAGTTTCATATAATATAAGGAATAGTAAAAAAGAAATTGAATATAAGATTCGTTGTATTCAAGAGTTTTTAAAACTACTTGAAGTGGGAGAAAGATATATTAAAAATGAGAAGAGTAAAAAGGAGTACGATGTATTATTAAAGAATTTAGAAAATGTACAAACTAATAAAGGAATAGTTGATACTGAAAAAAATAGGCTACAAAAATATCTTGAAGATTTTGTATATGGATTTTTTCAACTTGACATTATAAATAAATTGTATAATACAATAGACCCTCATCCTGAATACAAAAAAATCGACTTCGAATGTGATTTTACATATAAAGACCCTAGATTGAATGTTTTAATGTATTCAGAGAATCAAAAAAAGGAAAGTATTGTCCCCAATTTATATTTTAGTACAGCACAGATAAATATCCTTGCATTTTGTATTTTCATGGCAAAAGCATTGTTTATAAAGACTGATACAGGCAAAAACTTAGATTGTATTTTCATTGATGATCCAATTCAAGCACTTGACGATATTAATATTCTGTCAATGATAGATCTTTTAAGAAATATTGCGTTTACTCTTGATAAACAAATTATTTTGACAACACATGATAAAGATTTCTTTGAATTACTGAAAATGAAAGTACCAGATAGATTATTTAATTCTAGATTTATAGAATTTAAAGAAAGAGGCGTATTGGAGTAAATTCTTAAAAATATATAGATGGTTATGTGATTTGATTTCTTAAGTGGTATTATGAACAGTGTCAAGTACATTTTCAGGATTGTTTTTGAGAGTAGATGTGATTTCTTAATGAACATATAGAGTATTTTGTGTAAATGGAAAATACGGGGCTCAAAGTGGGTTCCGTATTTTATTTTCTCATTTGCGAAATGAAGAAGATTATGAAGGAAGATACTGGATATTGTCTCAAAAAGTGTGTCTAAATTAGGATAATAAACAAGTCTGCAGATTTTTTAGATATTATGAAGATTATTGATTCCAATGGATATTTCGGAAATATGAAATTCAGAATCTAATTTTTTTGTATTAAACCAACCTATATTTTCTTCAGCAAAAGAAAATCAGCCTGCGCTTCATATTCAGTTAATTCGCATTGATGCCAACCTGTAGAAATACTAAGATTAATATTTTAATAGAATGTTTTTGATATATACATTGGAATATCATTTGTAGTTATTTTCGCTCCTAACATTTCAATGTATATAGCTGTTTATCAATGTTATAGTGTTTGAATATATTCGGAAACAAGTAACAAAAAATATTATTCAGACATTAAATATCTGCTATTTCAATAGATTTTATAGATAAAAGTATTAAAATTATATCAAGGGACAAAATTTTGTCCCCCGAATCCACATTGGGGGACAAACGGGGGACAAAAATGTTGAAAAAATAGGCATAACAAAAGAAAATACCTTTCCAAAAACTTTTATTTTGCTATATTTAAGTCGTTTTTAGTCAGTATTTTAAGTCGTCTACAACTATAACTATCTGATAGTCAAGCAGTTAGCTATTTACCGATGCAATATGTGTTATAAGCTTGTAACCCATTGATAATCAGATATTATTTTGGTGTTTATTCATGCTCGGGGACAAAAGAGGGACAAAAAAATGGAGACAATCTGCAAAGAAAACACTAATACAATTTCATTTTTGAAAAACGTGATTAAGGAGCCTATTAAATCTCCTTTATCCCTTGTGTCCCTCAAGTTTTGAACAGGTGTATTTGCTCTTTATACCTCTTTTCTTTCGCCGCCTCTTATAGATATAAGTTTAGTCTTGTTTATTGTATATCTATCAAAGTTCTAAACCAAACTATTTTGCTTGCCAAAAGAGACAGAAACTTTTCTTTTTTTGGCAGGCAATACATTTAAAACTCGAGAAATAAGGGGGATAGTCTTACGTGAAGAAATAGTTGGAAAATCAGACTGGATAGAAAGGTCGTTATCTGATCAAGTATGTTGTTATTTATTTTTAAGTGGTAAGCAACTGCGCTGATTTTCTCATTTGCCTAGAACTCTTAATATTCTTACTAAACTTACCCTATTTTAGAGGGATCATAGTTTGTCTAAATAAAATAAAATACTTACTTTTGTAGAACATAAATGCGTAAATACGCAAGTATGACATTATGGTATATATAATATGGAGATAAAGCGTAATATTCATCTTGAAAGGCTCATTAAGAGCAAGCATAATGGAATGATTAAAGTCGTGACTGGCATCAGAAGGTGTGGCAAGTCGTACCTTCTGATGAATCTATTCAGACAACACTTACTTGATGGTGGCGTGAATGAGAGTCATATAATTATGCTAGATCTAGAGAATCGGAGAAATAAAAAATTAAG
This sequence comes from Paraprevotella xylaniphila YIT 11841, assembly GCF_900683745.1. Classification (NCBI taxonomy): domain Bacteria; kingdom Pseudomonadati; phylum Bacteroidota; class Bacteroidia; order Bacteroidales; family Prevotellaceae; genus Paraprevotella; species Paraprevotella xylaniphila. The sequence goes on along the minus strand of NZ_LR215980.1, from coordinate 1,512,396 downwards.
AGATCCAGATGCTTTGTTGGAGTGGATTGACTCCCAAATTATCGAATATAAGGCTTTCGGTGATGTTCCACAAGAGGAATGGTACTATGTGATGTTGGACGAGGTGCAGTTGGTACCAGAGTTTGAGGATGTGCTGAACTCATACCTAAGCATTAAGAATGTGGATATATATGTGACTGGAAGTAATTCACGGTTTCTGTCGAAGGATGTGATTACGGAGTTCCGTGGTCGTGGTCATGAAATTCATATTACACCTTTATCAATGAGTGAGTTTGTCGATGCTCATCCCGAAATGACTTTTGAGGAAGCTTTGGATCAATATATGACATACGGAGGTTTGCCCATGGTTTGCCTACAACCTGATGTAAAGGAAAAGGAAGCATATTTGAAAGGTCTATTCGAGAAGACATACCTGACGGATATCAAGGAACGCTACCACATAAGAGGCAGTGATGTAATGGGAGAACTAATTGACGTCGTTGCTTCCGGCATAGGGGGACTTACAAACCCAACGAAGATAGAGAATACGTTTAAAACAGTTAAAGGTATAGGAGTTGGAAAGAATACTATCAAGCAGTATTTGGAGATGTTGGAGGAATCGTTTTTGATTAGAAAAGCGGTACGATATGATGTAAAGGGACGAAAGTATATTGATACACCTCAGAAATACTATTTTGAAGATTTGGGGCTCAGGAATGCACGCATTGGCTTTCGTCAAGTAGAGAAGACTCATTTGATGGAAAATATGGTGTATAATGAACTTTGTCTTCAAGGATACACTGTGGACGTAGGAGTTGTGATACACAACACAAAAGATGCTGAAGGTAATAGCCAGAGGAAGCAACTTGAAGTAGATTTTGTGTGCAACCGTGGGTCAGAGAGAATATATGTTCAGTCAGCCTATGCCTTGCCCGATAGAGAAAAGGTGGAGCAGGAACAGGCCTCGCTATTACACATTAAAGATGGATTTCGCAAAATAATAATTGTGGCAGACAGATATTTATCTGGATACAGCGAAAATGGTATTAGGATTCTTAGTTTGAAAGACTTTCTTATGGATGGAATGTCATTGGATTAATTTAATTATAGTGTTATGAGAATTAATGTATTTCCTGCATTAAATGGTGATTGTATCCTTGTTGAATATGTGGCATCTCATTATATTTTAATAGATGGTGGATATGTTAACACCTATAATAATTACCTTTTACCAAAACTTGTAGAAATTGCAAATAATGGTGGGACGGTTGATGTGGTAGTGGTTACCCATATAGATGAAGACCATATTTCAGGAATTATTAAGCTACTTGAAGAAGATGTACTTCCAATTTCCATAAAAGAAATATGGTACAATGGATATAAGCATGTTCAGTCGGTAGCAATAGTTTCTGAAGAAGATGAAATATTTGCCCATAAAAATATATGTAAAGAAACAAATGTGATAAATCCTAAGTCAATTAGTGCTAAGCAAGGTTGTACATTGTCAACACTTATTGCTAGAAAAGGACTTTTATGGAACGGTCCAACTAAAGGTAATGCTATGAAAGGGTTAATTTCGTATTTGTTAGGGGGTGCTACTATTCATATTCTTTCTCCCAATAATGATGATATTAGTAATGTTGAGCTTTTTTGGAAGAAAAGATTAATTAAAGATGGACTGTTGTCAAAAGCACACAGCAATGAATATTGGGACGATGCTTTTGAGTTTTGCCTGAGCAAAGAAAAACCTGGTTTTCATTTTCACAAAAAGAAAGTATCTAAAAGCTACGATTTGATTAAAATAAAAGAAGAGGCATATGTACCTGATGATTCTGCAACAAATGGAAGTTCTATAGCATTCGTATTAGAGGTTGAAGGCAAAAGAATATTATTTTTGGGAGACGCTCATGCCGAGACCATAGTTGAATCATTAATAACACTATATGGTGAGAAGAATGCTCCTTTCAGATTTGATGCGGTAAAATTGTCACATCATGGAAGCTTTAACAATAACTCTCCCAAACTGTTGGACATTATAACTTGCGATAACTGGCTTATTTCAACTAATGGTGATAAGTATGATCACCCTGATTTACCAACATTAGCTCACATTATAACTAATGAAAATAATAATGCACCTAAATTATATTTTAACTATAATCTGGCCGTTAGTGAAGAATTAATGAAACAAGACTATCATAGAGACAACAATTTTGAGATAATATACCCAGATGATGATGGTATAACGATAACACTTTAATGATATGAATGAAACACTTATAGTTCAAATTATTTGTGATAAAGAAATTGGAACCGCATTCTATGTAGCTCCAGATCTTTTATTAACAGCATACCATACTGTCTCTTCATTTAATGAAGATGGTAATAATATTATAAAGGATACCCAAGATGGTGATTTGCGATTTAAGGTAGTAAATAACTACGATGATATTGATGTTTCAGTATTGAAAGTGACGGGACGTACTTCTAAGGGTTATTATAAGTTGCAAGCTCATCATAACAGAATAGGTGAAGAATTTGCATCTTTTGGGTATCCAGATAAGTCAATTAATAGTGGTCTAAGACTTTGTGGAATAATATCACAAAAGATATTTAATTCTGTAGCAGACTACAGACTATATGCTAAAGATGTTGAAGATTCATATGATTATCAAGGAATGTCTGGAGCACCAATTCTACTTGATAATAAGGTGGTCGGAGTTGTTATAGAACAGGAGGGAAATCAATTGTCTATTGTTAGCGTAGAAAAGATTGGTATGAAATTGACCGATGTTGAGATAGAACAAGACGTTAGAATAGACACAATGCCTAATTCAATCGCAAAAGATGTTGAAACAGCCAGTCCTAACTATTCTGTTTTTGAATTACTTGAATCTGTTCTTGTAGCGGATAAGAGTCATTGGATTTTACTATATGGTTCTCCAGGCTGCGGTAAGACAACAGCTGTTGCTGGTTTTGAGCCAGAAAATAAAAAGTTGGAAATTGTAGGAAGGTTCTTTTTTAAAGTACCCAATGACGAAATGAGTCGTGCTATTAGATGTTCTGAAAGTTTCTTTGTAGATTGGATCGAGACCATTTTTATTACCAAATTAGGTGTTGATATAGAAAAACTTACACTTGAAGAAAAACGAAAGAAAATACCTGATTGGTTCAAATATATGAATGATGATCTTTCTGGCGAAGGAAAGGAAGGGGTCATTATTATTGATGGATTAGACGAACTAGCAACGGATGAAAGTAATCGTGTAGATGATATCCTGTCTTTGTTGCCAGAGAATTTGCCTAGTAATATTAAGGTTGTATTATCATGTATTACTGAAGAAATACTTCCAACCAATATTGTTAGAAAGCTATCTACAGAAAGTAAAATAGAAGTAATACCCCTAAACATGGCAGCATGTGAATCTTATATACATGATAATAGTGGTGAATGGGAGAAACCTTATTCATTTATACAGGCAGTTGCCAATAAAACAGAGGGACATCCTCTGTATATGAATTACTTATGCCGTTATATTGCAGAAACTTTTGATGAAAAAACAAGGGAAGAATGGTTAAATGAGTGGGTCGAGGGTTTGCCGACAATAGATGGTGATATACGTTCCTATTATGAAGCAATATGGAAAAAGGCTAACCCCAAAGGCTGTGTTTTTGAAGTATTGGCATTACTATCACAAATTCGTGGTTCCATAGAGGAAAATCAATTAATAGCCATGATGAGAGAACCCAATCCTTATGAATTCAAGTCATCAACAAGGGAGTTTAGTCATTTACTAAAAGATAAAGATGAAAATAATTACGAAATATATCATAGTTCATTCAGACTTTTCGTTACAAATAAATTGGCATCCATAATAACTTATACTAATGATCAGATTGCTAAATATTGTGAAACAAATAAGAATCTGACATATTCTATAGAAAATATTTTGCATCATGTTGTGAATGGCAGTGATGCTATAAAAGGGTTGACAATGTGTAACCAACAGTGGGCGGACAATTGTGCCTTACACGATGTGTCGCCCGATTTGATAATGCATGATATCAGAGAATGTCTGTCTGTAGCTGTAGATCGTGGTTTGGCTGTAGAGGTAATAAGATTGATGTTACTTGCCCAACGTATTGAGAACCGATGTGATTCAATAATGGTTGATAATGTGAACGCATTCGTTGATTTGAATATATTACAAGGAAAGCCTGATGTAGCATTAAAGTATATTGTAAGAGATAATGTTTTGTTGGTTAATCTTCAGAATGCTATGATATATCTTCGACTTATGCTAGAATTAGGCTATAACGAGCAGGCATTCAATCTGTCTAACTCAATTGATGCAGTAATCAGAAAAGCACTTAGGGATACATCAGAAAAAGGTATTGATCCGTATATATTTGTTGTAAAAGGCTTTTTGATAGTTGAAAATATATTGGCTGGTGTAGAGAATCCCAACGATATAATTCGCTATCTTAATCATACACTTAGTCATTTGAAGTCAGATAATAATGAATCTTTTGATACTGTAATTATGTCAATCCGAAATATAATTATTGCATATCAACTTTCCATTCAAGTAAGAGCTGGCAAACGGATAAACATAGACAGATACCTTAAAAAATTTAACCAGACGTGGGATGAGAGTGTAGTGATGCTATTAATAAATGTGATGGCCCTATATGAAGAACAAGAAACCGGATTACACAATATTGGTTACAATGAGGCTTTTAAAGATTGTTTAAAGCAGGTTGAACAAGTTTTGTTACACAATAATTTTTCATTTTTGGGTGAAAATTTGAAGGTTATCCTAAATGTACTTATAGATAAGCCTATACATGCAGAGATTCTAAAGAAATTGCTTGTAAGTTATAATCCTATTCCTGAAACATTTGTATTCAGAGACACTAATGGTGTTGATATAGATGTAGAATCTCTATTGAATTTTTATCAAGAATGTCTTTATAAAGCATATATTGACGAAGTAATATCCTTGCCATCTTTGAATAAAAAATATTATGATGAGCTTTCCTGGGAGGAATATATTGAGGCCTTAATTCGCCGTACCGCATATATGAATGGTATTCTCTACCGGAAACAAGCAATGGATGAAGACTATTCTGAATTATATACTCATATTAAAGAGATATTTGATTATATCGACTTTTCTTTTGAAAGAAGAATCCAATGGAAAAGAAGTTATCTTCTTCCAGAAGAGTTATTTCCATTTCTTTATGACAAATTGGCAGAGATATACCGAGACTTTTTTGTAGATAAGATAGATGATTTTATGAAACATCTAAAGAACCGGATGCCAAACCAGTTGTGTTTGTACAGAGAGGGCTATTGTGCAACTCTAATAAGGATGACTGGTATATTAGGTAAAAAGAGCAATACGCGGCAACAAGCTGTATTCTTAGCTGACGAAATTGTTAAATATATACTTTATGCTGTACAGAATAGAAGTGAACGGTGTTATTATTTACTTCAGATCTGCCGGGAATATGCTATGATGGGTGAAAAAACAAAAACTCAAAACACTTATATTGAAGTATTGAACAGTTCTATGGGACCAGATTGGTATAAAGAAGCTCAACTAGATCTGATTAATGAATTTCGTAAAACAGATACATTTTTTGACGCTGTTCAAGTCGCACATATGGCGGCAATATTTGAAGAAGCATCTGGCGAAATGACATTTCAAAGATATGTTCAGCAAGAGAAAAATGAATTTGTTGCAACTATAGCTAAAGCATCTTCACTATCGGATGCCATTACCTATTATAAATTTGAGACTATTCCATCTTCTGAAAGAATTATCAGTAATGCAGAGGACTGGAAAGTAGACATGCCGGCTCCTGGCAAAGGCTATGATCTTGGCGCTAACCATTTAATAGAAGCTAGTGCAATTTGTCAGCTGTTAAGCGAATGCAAGGAAGTGTCACCTTATATAAAATATGCTATAAGTGAATTATTCTGGGAAAATTGGGACAAAATGCATAATGACTATCAATATGCAAACCTTCATTCTGAAATAATAGCAGAACTAGGAGAGAAGAAATCTATAGAAATTCTCGCCCCTAGAATGGCAGATTATATAGCTCATATATATGATACAAAGAACGGTATTTATTTAAAAGACTTTGAGGAAAAGGTTATATTCGACAGTTTTTTGGATTACCTAAATCGTTTTTTGGAGGAAAGGGGAATTGAGTGGAAACGAAGTTTGAAGGAAGAAAAACACTCAGAAAAAAGAGAAAATCTAAAAGAAAAGCTCGATTCTCTTCCTTCAAGTAAAGCACTTCTTGATTCTATGAGAAAGAATATCGTTTCACCATTAGGAAGCTATTGGTACTCTCTCAGTGAATTTATTACACCGCTTATTAATAAGTCAGATTTTGATAAAACAAAACTTTTTGATATTATATCTGGACATTATGACATTAATGTGCGTCCTTCAAAGCAACAATACGAGAAATTTATTGGTATGTCTGGTTATCATGAAGAACATAATCAGGATGAGCAAATGATTCATTTTCTGATATGGTTTCTTGTTCATCCAGATAGAAATGTTTCGATGAGAGCAGAAGAAGCCCTAAAATGGCTATGTGAATATGATCATAGAGTAATAGAATGTTTAATAGAAGAGATTAAACAATATGTTGAAATAGGTCTGAATACAATAGCTTCAGAGGTTTTACTTGAAATTGCTATTGAGAAACCTTCTATAGTATTAGAATGCATTCAATCTGACTATGAGCAAAAGGAATTACTTAGTGTTCGTAATTTTTCAGTCTCAAGGAATCTTTACGAAATTGCATTAGTATTGTCAGAGAAATGTGGGTATAATAGTTTACTAGAAAAAATGAAAACCATATTTCCTAATACAATGACTGATAGAGGTGATGTATTGATAGATTTTGAGGATATGATGTTTATTGAACATAAAATTGATAAACTCAATAACTTGCAGGTTACTGGCGGAAAAGAGTTTGCACAACCTTATTTGGACGCTGTACATTCATTGAAAGATGACGGTACGATAACAAGACTGTTAAAAACAGATGAATACATACGAAGAAGCTTCTACTTGAACGGATTATTCAAAGGTAGGTATATAAGGACAATGGAAGATGTACTCAATAGAGTTCTCTATAACAAAGTGGATTATGAGAGGGTTGGAAGAGTGTATTATGCAATTAATAATTAATGTATATGACTAAATATTTAGGTTCATCATATCCAGGTAGAAGAGAGTTTGAGAGAGGTGCAAATCTGCTCAAAGAGAGTATTGATAATGAACGTATTTTATTTGCTCGTGGTATTGATGCTCATTTATTTGATTCATTATCAAGAGTTAGAACACTACCTAACGGTAGAATAAATCTTGATACTATAGACGAATTGGTACGTTCTACTTTCCATATATTGGCGTCTAATAATTTTAAAGAAATGTATGAAAGAGAAAAGTAAATATGGTATGCCACCGCCAACTTCGCGGGCAGAATTTGAACACAATGTTTTCCTTCTAGTTGAAGATTTTGAAAGACATAAGAACAACCAATCTTACTTGGAAAATCGTTTATGGGCTTTGGGGGAATCTTTAGAGCATTCAAGATATTTGCCCAATAGACGAATAGAGTTATCCACTATAGATGAGCGGATGAGACTTCTTTCAAATATGATGGATTGGGAAAAATATCTGCCACCTGTGTCGTTAAGAGAGAAAAATAGTGAATGATCACCAAGGATATATTTTATATTAGGAAGAAACGGAATGATTATCCCGTTGTTTTTTGATCCTTCTCATGAAATTAACCTTGAGAATAACTCGAAGAAAGATTGGATACTTTATCGACACAGTGATATACTGCGACCGATAACTACTAACAGACTCAGTAGATACCTTAGATGAATGCCGTATGCTTGCGGGAAGTCCCAAGAGTGCGGCATTTCTATATTGAACACAACCGACACATTTGAACAGTCATCAACCTTGTGACAGATAATTTCTCACCTTACCTGGATGCTTACCCTTGCCAGGCTTCACCACTTGGATCTTGAACAGCACGCGATACTTTGTGATATCCTCGTGAATTTAGCAATAGTTTGAAGTTCATCTTTGTCCATCAACAACTCTCACACCTTTACAAAAGCAGTATTGAAGACCGGGGAGGAAGCAAATGCATGAGGCTCTGGCACACGATCATTTCCAAACTACGTGTGGCCGTGATAGGCCGACACGAAGAGATTGTAGCTACTTGTATGGTTGCCGTCGTTATACGGTAATCTATATCAGCAAACCTATTCCAAACAGCTTGAACTTCAGGATTGAAATTCTTCCATACAGCGATTGCTTGGCGGTGTAGATCAAGATGAATAAGTCGTCTCTGTTTGCCGGAAAACTCATACCTAGACTTGGATTTGAAATAGCAGATGTCATCCCTAATGTAAATTCTAGCCGTAAACTAAATTCAGGTAAAAGTCTAACATCGTCACTAAACCAATATCACTAGAAAATAAAAGACTCACCCTGAGCGCGCTGTTCTTATGGGAAGCGGGGTGAGTATGTTATTGCAACATTTAATTAATAAACTTCATATACCGATGTTTTTCTTAAATATATTGCAAGAATGAATTATATGGTAATAGGTCCTTGCGTTAATTTTTCTAGGTACTTTAACAAACCTTCCGATGCATGAAGGAATAAGATAAAATACTTTTTAAACATTTCGAACAAAATTTCATCTGATGTAATTCTAATTCCGTATTAGTTTATATGTATGTATTTGTTTATCAGTGGTTATGGCATTTGATATTTTAGAAACTAAGAGATTGAGGGTATCTGTATAAAGCAATAATTATCTATGATTTAGATAGATTTTATAGTGAAAAGTACTCAAATTACATAGAGGGACGTAAATTTGTCCCCCGTATATGGCTTGGGGGACAAACGGGGGACAAAAAATCAGTCACAATCTGCAAAGAAAACACTAATACTATTTCATTTTTGAGATTTATGGTTTTGGAGCAATATGTCCCTTTGTCCCTCGTGATTTAGAATTCTATATTTTCTCTTTGTCCCTCTTTTTTCCTTCACCATATAACTTAAAGTTTAGTTTGTTTTTTGTATATCTAATCAAGTTCTAATCTAAACCTAATTATTATCTTTTTGGTCGGCAACGCTTTTATACTAAACCAAGTATGATTACTGTTTCATTAAGTTTTTGTAAATTGACATTTGGGCTTTATGAATAAAATTGTGGTGCAAAGGTTTATTGCATCGCAAGTTCAGGTCCTTTTGATTTCTGAACAAATCTCCACACTCCATTGTAATCTGACTACTTTTTTATATTTCATTTTGCATATTCAAATAAAAGTCGGACATTTGTATCGTAATGCTTGGTAAAGCCTCTGTTATCAAAATACGTAACCAAGTTAAGGGTATACCCGTTCATCAAGAACGGGTTTTTTCGTTTATGACCATCCCTTTGTTTTACCATACCAACACATAAAAGATGAAAACAATCATTCTGAATCAACGTAAAGAACGTGATGAACTGATGTCTCCGCCCTTATTTGAAACGTAAGAATAGAGATTTGCTATTGAGCAGCCATCTTATCAAGTTGATAACAGGTCCCCGACGAGTGGGTAGATCCATTCAGGCATTATTGATGCTGCGGGACAAGAATTTTGCATACTTGAACTTCGACAACCATCAATTGTTAGAAGCCTGGGATGCTGATTTGGTCATGCGGTGTATGGTAAACAGCATCTGGTCTGTTTTTAAAATGCAGAATTTCATGTTTGAAGAGGTTGTCTGTTGTCTTTCCGCTTTTTATAGATAGCGGAACTAAACAGCAGGATAATTTAAAATATAGGGTGCTATTTTGCTTGCCAGTTTGCCTGTTCCTAGAGTAGTACAGTACGATTTAAATAAGATAATGAATTGTTGGAGCCGGCACTAATTCAAATTCTGGCTTTTTATTTGTTCTCATTTGGCACATCATGTTCAATGCGGGTCATTACAGACTTCTTGTTGTTTTTTGCAAGTGGACGTTAGTTGTTTTACTTTGTTGAAGATTCATCATTCCTAGAGAAAAGGCTGATTCTATCTGACTATTAGCAATCCATAGATGGAACTCTTTCCGTAGTGAGGCCGATAAATGATGGAATATCTACTAATTCGACTTCAGGCTTTTCAAGCCTACTGATTCAGTCGTCCATGCAATTTTAAGATAAAGCGTTTCTTACAATTTGTTTTTTGCGGATATAATCTACCATTTCCTTATTGGCTTTCCCAGCCCTTGCTATATCCATGATAGTAAGCAAATTCTTTTGCGGATCATCCTTAATACGTGTCATAAATTCTTTCCATGCCGAGTCATTTGACAGGTCTGATTGGTCATAAGGGTCTGTATCCCTATATTTGGTAATGGCAGCATCCAGACAACGCTTGTCTGAGCCTGAAATGTAGTCCATATCAGGTTTGGCAGAAGCATAAATTTTCTTTTCATGTACCTCTATTCCGGTAAGGAAATCATTAAATCCTTCTTCCGTAGGCTTTCTTCCTGCTGTTTGTAGGGCCTTATAAATATAAGTCGGTACCGGACCATACTTCAATGCCATGAAAGAGTCTTCTATAAGTACCTTCCCATATTTGACAAGATAATCCTGTTGTGCGAAATAAAGTATTCCAAATAGCTTTGTATATTCAACTCCTTGGGGGAAACTCTGCATAATATAGAGTAATACTGTCTTTATTTTAGATTTTTCTCGGTTTGACTTAACCGATTGATAAATAAACTATTAGCGAATTATTTTAAAAATAGAGGTAACGAGTTAGCAACCGTGCGATTTTCAGCGATTTGCGGTACTATGCTGTCAAATAACTCTTTCAAGAAACAAAGTTACATAAAAAACTACAATAGCAAGCACATACAATCTTATTTTTTGCGGTATCCTATCAGTCGTCCGTTATCATTCCATTCTCCAAACATTATATTGTTACGGGTATTCTCAATGAATTTGGATAACCTGTTGGCAAACATAACGGAATTAGTCTTCTTAATTTGAATCGTATCTATGCGTACACGTTGATAAAGAGGGGGAAAATTGCTAAAATTACTCCATACTGTTTCATCCTCTTTAAGTGCTTTTAATATTTCATTGTCTATTAGAAAGGAATCCATATTTTTAGGATACGCAATTCTTCCTGCATCGGTCATTCTTCCTAAATATTCCATTCTTCTACACCGTTCCTTATTCAATTCAGACCATACGCTACCTTTTCGTCTCGGTGCAAATCTTTGATAAGCGATTCCATCAATGCGTTTTAATGTACTATCTATCCATCCGAAACACAAGGCTTCCTCCACGGCATCAATATACCAAAAGATTGTGTCATCAGATGGCTTACCACGTTTTACATTCACCCAACATTCAGATGCTATTGTGTGATTAATGATAAGCCATTGGCGAAATTCATCCTTACTGCAAACATTCAACAGATTATCCATATATCATTTAATCAAACAAATTACAGAACCCTTGTTTGTTGAACTGGTAGTACATTTCAATACGTTCCAGAGTATCGTTCTCCAATAATAGTAATAGTTCTTTTGCAAATTCAAGAGTTGCTGAACCGTTGGCTGTTACTATATTCTTATCACTTACAGATTGAGCATGAATATACCCGTCAGAATTTGTGTAATTTCCACCTCCCCATTGCTTGAGTTGGTCTAAACCATTTCCTGTATGCTTGACAGTATTAAGGAATCCATGTTTTGCCATAAACGAAGCTGCATTGCAGATTGCTCCTACAATCTTTCTTTTTTCAATAGCTTGTTGGACAATAGGTGCGACTTGTTCAGCAACAAATGTACTCCATCCAAAACCGCCTATCAGCACCAATGCGGCATAATCATCGGGCATAGTTTCAAACGAGTAATCGGGCAAAGTGCGAAATCCACCGATGGATTTAACTTCCTCCAAAGTAGGAGCAACCACTTTATTAATATACTTGGGATTTTCTTTCAAAGCATATTCGTCTGATGCAATAGCTTCAGAAAGATATACTATTTCATGCGCTGCATAATTTGGCAAAAGGATATATAAGACTTCGTTACTCATATTAAATTTATATTGAGATGTAAATGAGGACACAAAAGTACAAAATAATTGCAATGTAACATTCTACTATCACGGACATTATAATAATTTACAGCTTAATACCTCGATTTTGTTTCCTTGTAGATACTTTCAGTTTCTTTATAAACTCATCTTTCTTGCGTCTGAACCAACTGACGTGTGAAACGCCGTCTATATTGAGTTCAAATTTTCCCTCCATGTCCTGTCTGAGAGAGCAAACTGCACCGTCCGCCTTGAAGAGTTGGTTAAACTCGCGTGAATAGAGTTCTCCTTTAATGGAAACATCTTTGAACATGCACAGCTTCTTAATGACGGTATCGCCAAAGTTCAGAGTATCACGTAAGAACTTAATAGTTGGCATTAGCTTTTCCACATAAGGGAAATAGTGTTTGACTAAATCCACGAACTCGGACAGCTTACCATTCTGTTGCTCATATGTGCTTTTCATTTCCTGCATCTGTTTGGCTTGTTGTCGTTCCCGTTGTCGGGCTTCTTCTTCAAGTTCAATGATGCGGTTTTGCAGGGCGGTGTTCTCCCTTTCCAGCGTCTTGACCTTGTTGCTACCGAAAAGAGAACCGACGCTCTCGGCGATGTTGGCGGCTGCGGTGGTTGCCGCCCCTTTCAGCTTCTCGGTCTGTATTTCTTTTTTCGCCTGTCTTAGTTCTTCCCGTGCCGTTTCTTTCTGCTGTTGCAAATCCACCACTTCCGCTTTGAGGTCGTCGGCGAGTTTCTGTATATCCCGATAATACTGCTGCGTGGACTTGTGGCGAGCCTTCGAGCCGTCTATGCCCCTTTGCAACCCGTATTTCGCCATAGCTTCGGCATAGGTATCTTGATAGGATTTCAATTTCAGCCGTGTCATAATATCGTCTGCGCACAGCCTCACGGTGTCGGTCGGCTTCTTGCGGTATCGCTTCTTCGTCTGTTCCTCCCTTTTCCTGCGCTTTCGCTCTCCCTTGACGATGGGAACGAGCGTAACGTGTATATGCGGTGTTTCCTCGTCCCTGTGCAGGTGAGCCGCCACGATGTTCTCCTTTCCGAACGTGTCGGCGAAGTATTTCAGATTGTCGGCGCACCACTCGTCCAAACGTCCCTCTTCCTCTATCCGCTTCATGTCCTCGTGCGTTCCCGACACATTGATGCGGATTGCCCGTACTTGGTTGCTTCCGATTTTGCGTGTCAGCCCCGCTTCTTCCAATCTTCTTTGGATAGCCGCCGAACGGTCTTTTATCCCGTCGGGGTAGCCGATGAGCCTGCGGTTTAGGTGCGTGCGTGTGGGGTCGGCGTTCTTCGGTATGATGAAGCGCTCGATATGTGCGGTCGTTCCGCTGTCGCTGCCGTGCGCCTTTTCCATGTGTAAAACTACGAAACCCATATATTCTTCCTTTCTTTTTTGGCTTGTGAAACAATAAACTTGACTATCTTTGAGGGCGGTGAAATGCCGTTCTCGATGGGGGTGTGCAGAGGGGCTTGCCCCTTGCCTTATTGGGGAATTTTCAGCGATACGGAGTATTGCGGCTCGGAAAATTCCCTAATAAGCTACGGTATTTTCTCCGTAAATACCCTGCGGCGTGCCGTTCGTCTGCCTTTCGGCGGTGGCTGTCCCTGCCGTCTGCTTACCCGTATAACCCCACCTTATTATTTTTCCCTTTCGGTCGGTGGAGGGCGGCGGGGCGGTCGTTTCCGTTTTCAAAGGCTCTTTTGCACGGGGCGGTCGGATACAAGGTTTTCCCGATAAATACGCTCGCAGCGAAGCGAGAGGAAGATTTATCGGGAAACGGCGCAGCCGCCTGACCTTTTAGCCGACATAAAGCCCCGTGCTTGCTTTGCCTTTGTAAACGGAAATGATTGCTCCGCTTTCCTCTGAAAAAGGAATAGAACCTGCAATATATATCACCATAGTGATAGGTTTGCATGTTGGCATGCTGGTATGCTGATACGTTTGCATGTTGGTATGTTGATATATCATCATGCTTTCCAACGGCTGTTGGGCTTGCCGTCCGAAACAACCGACACGAATACCATCGTTTTCTCTTTTCGCCCGTGTATAATCCTTTCCAATAATGCCCTGCGGACTTTCGCCGCCCCGAACGATTCGACACGGAAAGCAAGGGCGGCTATCGTTTCGAGGTTGTAAACCTCCGCGCTGTATCTGTCCGATATGTGGATAATGCGCTTTATGTCATATACGCTCAAAACTCCGCTTTTGCAGAGTGCCTTTATCCCTGCCCGAACCGTCGGGGCGATAACCCCGAACAGTTCGCAGATTTCCCACTCGGTCATGGCGGTTGCACCTATATCGTTCGGCAGGAAGATATTGCCCTGCCCGTCCATCGTGATAATGTTCCTTTCTTCTTTCATCGGTATTCTGTTTTTAATTAGATGGCTCGGCAGATATTCTTCTCCATATCCTCCAACTTGTGCGACAGGGTTTCCATGTCTTGGCTTATCTTCTGGGCGGTGATTTTGGCGTAAATTTGGGTTGTCTTTATGTTGGTATGCCCCAAAAGGCGGCTCACCGTTTCAATGGGTACACCGTGCGACAGAAGTACGGTCGTGGCGTTCGTGTGGCGTGCCACGTGGTAGGTCAAACGTACCTTGAAGCCGCATTGTCTGCCTATCTCTTTAAGTATCTTGTTGCAACTTCCGTTACTCGGAACGGGGAAAACATGACCGTTCCTTGCCAGTCCCTTGTACTTTTCGATGATACGTTTGGGAACGTCCAAAAGGCGGATGTTCGATTCGGTGTTGGTTTTCTTTCTTCGGGTGATTATCCACAGGTTGCCATCGAAGAATGTTTGCAGGCGGTCGGCGGTGAGGTTCTTCACGTCCGAATACGCCAAACCCGTGAAAACAGAAAAGACGAACAAGTCCCGTACAAGCTCGTGGGTGGCGTTCTTCATGGGTGCGTCCATGAGCGTCTGTATCTCCGTTTGCGTGAGGTAGCCCCTGTCCACGCTTTCGGGAGAGTTGATATATCCGGCAAAGGGATTGAACGGCAAACGCTCGTCGTTCCTCGCAATGGAAACGATGTGTTTCAACACAATCATGTAGCCCCACACGGTATTGGTGCGGCATTTTTTCTCCGTGCGCAAAAAATACTCGAAATCGTTGATGAACGTGAGGTTGAGTTCCTTTAACGGAATATCCTCACGCTTGTAGGTATGGGGCAAAAACTCCCGAATATGGTTGCAGACCGTCCGATAACGGTTAAATGTACCTTGCGCCCTGCTGTGCCCGACTTTCTTCTCGAATTCGGCATTGTGCTGCTCGAACAGTTTTAGCAAGGTTTCCTGCTTGATGCCGATACCGAGATAGGCGTCTTTTAGTTTGGCGGCGGTAACATAACCGTCCGTCTGCATTAACTCTTGATAGCGACGGTTTACCTCCACACGGATTTTATCTACCGCAAGGTTGATTCTCTGCGCTTCGACGCTCTTGCCCGAAGCACGGCTGTTCTTCACGTCCCACAGCCGTGGGGGAACGTCCATCTTGCAACTGAACTGTTTAATCTCGCCGTCCACCGTGATACGGCACATCAGAGGCAGGTTGCCGTTCGGCTTCTCGCTGCCTTTTTTCACGTAAAATAATACCTTGAATGTACTACGCATAACTCACTCCTTTTTTTGGTTACAAAATTAGTTATTAGTGAGTTACCGACAGCTATGTAAATCGACGCAAAACGCAGAAAAAGAGCCTTTTAGCAAGAAATCTGCACCCGTTACGGGAGTAACGAGGTGGTAACTGAACTTCTGCACCGTTTGGCTTCAAGGTGGTATTTCGTTGGCTCTGCCCCATAGAAAAACAAAGCGTAACGAACGCTCTATCAGCTAATTCGCTACGCTTTGCCCAAATTTACTTTTTCGCTATGTGTTTATTTTAGTAATCTGTATAGAGGTTTTCATTTTTATCCATTATAACCGATATATACCCCAAATATAAGCATTGATTTGAAAACAATGATCTTTTGTTATAGCTTTTATTGTTGTAATACCTCTTAACAAGTCGGATATTTTCGGGTCTCAATTTGACCATCTTATGCCTCGTTGGAGTGGTGCTTTGTCTGACCTTTACCCCCCCCCCCGAGTCATTTATAAGTTTTGCAGCTAGAAGAAAAACAGGTTGGAGCCATTTGCCATGGCGCAGCTATCTCTTTTCTTCCCTTATTTTGACTTTACTTTAATGAACGTATATATGAATACAGGGATAAAGTAAAGTGGTGCTGCACCTTGCAATTCGTCGTGTCGTACCAATGAGAAAAATACCGTAATTTGGCCAGATCTCCTCAATCATTTTTTGAAATTGTTGCTGATTTCAAGGAAAAGTGTAGACTTCAAACCTCAATTTTGATGGAAAAGTGTTTAAAGGGACTCTGATTCGTTGGAAAAAGTGGTGCTATCCATTTGAAAAAATGTAAAGTTCATAGCCGTCAACTAAATTCAGGAAAAATATCTAACATCGTCACTAAACCAATATCACTAGAAAATAAAAGACTCACCCTAACCGCGCTGTTCTTATGGGAAGCTGGGTGAATATGTTATTGCAACATTTAATTAATAAACTTCATATACCAATGTTTTTCTTAAATATATTGCAAGAATGAATTATATGGTAATAGGTCCTTGCGTTAATTTTTCTAGGTACTTTAACAAACCTTCCGATGCATGAAGGAATAAGATAAAATACTTTTTAAACATTTCGAACAAAATTTCATCTGATGTAATTCTAATTCCGTATTAGTTTATATGTATGTATTTGTTTATCAGTGGTTATGGCATTTGATATTTTAGAAACTAAGAGATTGAGGGTATCTGTATAAAGCAATAATTATCTATGATTTAGATAGATTTTATAGTGAAAAGTACTCAAATTACATAGAGGGACGTAAATTTGTCCCCCGTATATGGCTTGGGGGACAAACGGGGGACAAAAATGTTGAAAAAATAGGAATAACAAAAGAAAATACCTTCCATAAAACTATTATTTTGCCATATTTAAGTCGTTTTTAGTCAGTATTTTAGATTGTTTATGTATATAACTATATGACAATCAATCATTTAGCTATTTACCGATGCAGAATTTCTTAAAAATATTCCCCAATACTTCATCTGTAGTAATTTCACCGCCTACAATTTCGGCCAGATGTAAAAGGCATTCACGTAAATCCTGACTGATGAAATCACCGGAAAGGTGAGTTTGAAGTCCGTTTTGTATGCGGTGGATATCTTCGAGAGCCAGAGATAATGCCTCGTAGTGTCTCACATTCGTGACGATGAGGTCGGAAGAAGTCAGTTCAGGGACAGAGGCTACCTTTACAAGGAGATTTTGCAGTTCTTGGATACCTGTTTTTTCTTTGGCAGAAATAGATAGCGTGACAGTGTTTTCTGGCAAGCCGGATAGCTTTGTCGGGATAGGCGATGCTTGGTCTGATTTGTTCAACAAGATGATGAGTTGTTTGTTGGAACAGAGAGGGAGGATACGGGGCGAAAGTTGTCGGATTTGGGCTTCCGCACAAGTATTGTCTACGACCCATAGGACAATTTCCGCTTGTTCCATCTTGTGGAAACTGCGTGCAATCCCCATGTTTTCTATTGTGTCGTGGGTGTCGCGTATACCGGCGGTGTCGATAAATCTGAACGTGATGCCGCTGAGGTTTACCGTGTCTTCAATCACATCGCGCGTTGTGCCGTGTATGTCGCTCACAATAGCCTTTTCTTCGTTGAGCAGCGTGTTCAGGAGTGTGGACTTTCCTGCATTGGTTTCACCGACAATCGCTACGGGTATTCCATTTTTGAGGACGTTTCCCACGCTGAATGAGTGGACCAATCCACTGATGACTTTTTCTATATCTCCGGCAATGGTTTCCAATTCGCTACGGTCGGCAAACTCCAGTTCCTCATGGTCACTGAAATCCAATTCCAGTTCCATCAGGGAGGTGAGGTGGAGCAAGCGTTCGCGCAAGGCAGACAGTTCGCGGCTGAAACCGCCCCTCATCTGGTTCATGGCCATCCGGTGGGTGGCAGCGGACGAAGAGGCTATCAGGTCTGCCACGGCCTCTGCCTGGCTCAAATCCATCTTTCCGTTCAGGAAGGCACGTTGTGTGAACTCACCCGGACCGGCCGCCCTGCATCCTTTCCGGATGAGCAGTTGCATGACTTGTTGCAAGATGAAAGACGAACCGTGGCATGAGATTTCCACGCAATCTTCGCCCGTGTAAGAATGAGGTGACTTGAACAAACCGATCAATACTTCATCAATGATCTCCCCATCGTCTTGTCGGATATGTCCGAATGCCATGGTGTAAGCCTTGCGTTCGGAAAGGGGGAGGGGGTGTTTACCTACGGGAGTAAAAATACGGTCGGTTATGGCGATGGCATCTTTTCCTGAGATGCGGATTACGCCAATGGCACCTCCTTGTGCAGTGGCAATGGCACAAATTGTATCTTGCGTGTTCATGAGAGCTGTTTGCTATTTCAGAAACTCCCCGTCGCGTCTGTAGTGCAGACGGACGGAGAGGGATATGAATGTTTAATAGGTCATCGGTACAGTGTGGCAGCCATCAGGTTGACCATTTCTTCCAACCCCTTACGGTCGGTTTCGTCGAAACTGTCCGCTTTGTCACTATCTATGTCCAATACTCCTTTTATTACCTTATTATATATGATTGGAATCACGATTTCAGAACGGGATTCGCTGCTGCATGCGATATGTCCGGGAAAAAGATTCACATCGGGCACTATCAGAGGGCATGCCTTCTCCCATGCCGTACCGCAGACACCACGTCCTTTCCGGATACGGTAGCAGGCAATGCTCCCTTGGAACGGCCCGAGTGTGAGTTCTTGTTCGGATTTCACCAGATAAAATCCTACCCAGAAGAACCCGAACGCTTCTTTCAGTGCAGCCACCGTGTTGGCCATTACGCTTATCTCGTCCCGTTCCCCTTCGATAAGCGTGGCGTAATGTTTGAGAAATTGGCGGTAGCGTTCGCTTTTGTCTGAATCCTCAGAGGGTTTGAAATCGATATTCATGCTTGTATAATCGTTTAAATCCGGTCGATGACCAACTGAATCAGATCGTCGATTTTGTTTTTGTAACTTGGATCGGCTTCTCCGGCCACCCGGTTGGCTATCACCATGCAACATGTCGTGGCCTTGTGTCCCATCAGACGGGCCAATCCGGCCAGTGCGGAACTCTCCATTTCGAAATTGGTGATTTGAAGTCCGTTGTAAGAAAAGCTTTCAATCTTCTCATTCTGGCGGGGGTCCGCCAAAGGAATGCGGAGCTGACGGCCTTGCGGGCCGAAGAATCCACCGCAGGCTACGGTGATGCCCCGTACCATATCGTCGGCAGCTATGCGTTCTATCAGTTCCGGATGTGCGTCGATGACGTAAGGAGCAGGGGCGCACAGGTTTCCGCTCCATCCCAAATGATTAAGCAACGCGCGTTCTAACGGCAGGTCGCATACGGCATTGCGCCCTTCATAGAAGTTCAGCAAACCGTCGAAACCGACTGATTTTACGGAACAAATGAATGTGCCGACCGGCGTATAAGGCTGAAGCCCGCCGCATGTACCGATGCGCACCAGTTCCAAGCTGCGGAGCTTTTCTTTTTCCCTGCGGCTGTTGAAGTCGATGTTGGCCAAGGCGTCCAGTTCGTTCATGACAATGTCGATGTTGTCGCAGCCGATACCGGTGGATACGACCGTGATACGTTTCCCTTTATACGTACCCGTAATCGTTCGGAACTCGCGGCTGGAGATGTCGCATTCCTGGGTGTCGAAATGGGCTGCCACTACGGGGACACGCCCCGGGTCGCCTACGAGGATGACCTTGTCTGCCAGTTGTTCCGGTTTTACGTGAAGATGGAATATGCTCCCGTCTTCGTTGATGATAAGCTCTGATGGTGCAAAATACTTGTTCATAAGCGTTATGGTTTTAAAAGATAAACATGATCATTTTTTGTGTGATTGTATTTCTATATTGCGGATGGTTTTGGCTTCCGCACGCAGTGCCGTTTCAGCCTTTTCGCATTGTGCTTCAAGCTGAAGGATTTGTTGGCTCAACGTTTGACGTTGCGCGTCGTTGCCGTTGGCATACCGGTCGCGCAGGGTTTGCAGTTGTTGGCGGTCTTTGTCCAGTTGCATACGGTTCTTCTGCCATGCAGCCATTTTTTTGCGTGCTTCCGGAGATTTGAAGTCGTCCAACAAGGTGTAAGTGTTGCGGTTGTCTATGACAAACTCGAAGTCCTTCTGCTTCTTGACCACCTTGGGTGCACTCAGTGCGGCTTGCAGCCTTTGCCGTGCCTGTGCCACGGCTTCCTTGTCCCCCCATGTCTCCGCGATACTGTGGATAAGGGCCAGGCGGCATAGTTCATCCTCCTCGTATATATTGGCATCATACACCTTGCGGACATCGTTCGGGATGAAGATGTAGATACACACCTTGTCCTCCGGTTGGTTCCGGTCGGACACGAACCATCCCAGTTGGTTGAACTCGTCAATGGCCAACATGTAGTCATTGGCAGGCGAGTTGAAAGGCATGCCAAGGTTTTCCGGATAGAGGAATTTCTTCTCATCCATGTCATAGCGTGTCACGAAGATGTCATATCCTCCGATGCTTTCCTCTCCTTGGGCGGCATAGTAAAGCGTGATGCCATCGGATAGCATGAACGGATAGTTCTGCGCGTCATCTCCGTCCAACTCATCCAATTTATGGGGATTGGTCCATTGGCCTCCCACAAGGTCGCTGGTAAACAACCGGAGGTATTTGTTCTCGTCCGGTTGTGCGAAATATATCTTATTGCCCAATTCGGACAGGTAGACTGTGCAATTGTTTTCGTCCGGACGGTTGAAGAATGTGCCGTACGGACTGATTTCCCCGCTTTCCGGACTGAGTTTGATGTGGTTCAGGAACGTATTCTTGTCCACGACCAGGCTGTCTATGACCGTCACCCGTTCCGTAGCTCTCATCATGGAGCGCAACCGGGCTATTTTCTGCAATTTTCCTTCTTCCACGTCGGTCGGTTGCCGTTTGCGTTTCAGCTTCTTGATGTCCTGATTAAGGAGTTCTTCCGCCTCGTCAAACTGGTAATGATTCATATAATATTCAGCCGTCGGGGTTGGTATGGCCTGTCCGTTCTTCTGCGCTTGCGAAGGCAAGGAAAGCAAAAGGGAACAAAATACCGGCAATATATATTTCTTCATGTTCAAACTGATGGTTATACCTTATTTATTCAAAGGTAGGGATTTATTCTTTATCCTGTATCCTTTTCTAATAATATTTAACGTGGAAAGGGCACTCCACGCGGTCTTTTAGGTCGGTGTAAAGGAATCCTCTTTCTTCCTAAAGCGTTACATTTTTCCTGTCGCTGAAAGGCTCGTTTCATTTGCCGCAGAACGGAAAATCAATCTAAGCCAAACGATTTTTCATTCTGCGCCAAATGATTTTTCGTTCTGCGGAGATTGATTTTTCTATTGTATGTTATTGATTCTCAGTGTGCAATAAAACGGTGCGGCGGTGGTAAAAAACCTGTATACAAGCATTCGTCCTGTGCGTTTCAAGTTTGGGGCGCACGCAGGCCGTTGCGCGGCAGGCAGAGGGTGAACAGGCTGCCTTTCCCCACAGCGGAATGCAGGGTGATGTAGCCGTGGTGTTGGTTGACGATTTGCTTGCATAGGGCCAGACCGATGCCCGAACCGTTCGGTTTGGTGGTGTAGAACGGGACGAAGATGCGCTCCTGCGCCTCCACGGGGATGCCTTGCCCGTAGTCCTGCACGCTGATTTGCACTTCGTCCTCGGCCGTGTTCCGGCGCAAATGGATTTTTATTTCGCTTTCGGGGCTTGGGGACGCGTCGCGTGCGTTGGTAATCAGGTTAATCAAGACCTGTTCGATTTGGGAGCGGTCGGCCTGGAACGTGAAACCGGGATAAGGTTGGTCGAAGGTGAGGTGCGTGCCCTCGAACAGCTTTTTCAAGTCGTCGAAAAGCTCGTCCACACGGATGGCTGCGTATTGCGGAGGGGGCACACGGGTCAGTTTGCGGTAGTTCTCCGTGAAGTGGAGCAGGCCCTTGCTGCGGCGGTAGATGGCCTGCAAGGCTTGCTGCATCTGGCCGTACTGTTGGGCGGAAGGTTCTGCCGTGGGGGCTTGCCGGGTGAGCGTCTCGCTCAGTGACAGGATGGGGGTGAGGGAGTTCATGATTTCGTGGGTCAGTACCCGGGTGAGCGTCTTCCACGATTCCAGTTGCTGTTCTTCCAACACGTGGTGTATGTCTTTGAGCGTGAGGAGTATCCGTGGGCGGTTGTCCAAAGTGAAGCGTGTGGACGAGAGCAAGAGCTCTTTCGTTTGCCCGTGGCGTTCCACCGGCACTACGCACGCCTCCGGTCCGGACCGCCGCAACCATTCCTCCGGCACGCGCCGACACGTGCCGACTTGTGCCGTGGCCGCCCGGTTCATCCATTCCACGTGCCCTTCGCCGTCGCACGAGACGATGCCGGTGTCCACGTGGTCGAGCAGGAGTTGGTAATATTTCTGCCGTGTGGCCTCGTCGAACAGCTGTTGCCGGTATGCGGCGAGCGTGTGTTCGATTTCCCGTTCCAGGCCGAGGGCGTGGCCGGATTCCTCCGGGGCGAAACGGGGAATCTCTTTCAACCCGCTGTGGCGGATGCCCCGTATGAAAGAGCGCAACAGCCGGATTTGGCGTGTCTGCCGGTGGTGGAGGGAAGCATACAGGCCGATGAAGGCCGCGACGCACACGGCAGCGGTGAGCCACAGTTGCTCCGCAGCGCAGAAACAGGCGGCTGAGGCCGTCAGGAACAACCCTGCGCCGCAGGCGGCTGCCTGCCAATGAGGGGGTATTTTCATAAGCCTAATTTTTCGAGTTTGCGATAGAGCGAGTAGCGCGTGATGCCCAACATCTGGGCGGCGCGGCTCATGTTGCCTTCGCACAGGCGGACGGCTTTCTCCACGGCGTTGCGTTCCAATGCTTCCAAGTTGAGTGTCCCGCCGTCGGCCACGGGCGATGCCGGGGCGTGCAGCAGGAAGTCGTCGGCATGGAGGGTGTCGGCGTTGCAGAGCACGACGGCGCGTTCGATGGCATGTTGCAGTTCGCGCACGTTGCCCGGCCAAGCATACCGTTGCAGCTTGCCCCTCGCGTCGCGTGCGATTTGCCGGATGTCTTTCTTGTATTTCCGTGCGTACGTCCGCAGGAAATGGTCGGCTAGCAGTTGGATGTCCTCGCCGCGTTCGCGCAGGGGCGGGATGTGGATTTCCACCGTGTTGATGCGGTAGAACAGGTCTTGCCGGAACGTGCCCTCCGTCACCTGCGCGTGCAAGTCGGCGTTGGTGGCGCATATCAGGCGCACGTCTATCGGAATCTCGTGCGTGCCGCCGAGACGCACAATGCGCCTTTTCTCCAAGGCCGTGAGCAGCTTGCTTTGGGCGGCGGGGGAGAGGTTGCCCACCTCGTCGAGGAAGAGCGTGCCCCCGTGGGCCAGTTCTAGCCGTCCTTTCTTTTCTTTGCGGGCATCGGTGAAGGCTCCTTTCTCGTATCCGAACAGTTCGCTCTCGAACAAGGTTTCCGGCACGGCACCCACGTCGATGGTCACGAACGGTTCTGCCGCACGCGACGAATGGGCGAGAAGGTAGCGGGCCACTACGTCCTTCCCTGTGCCGTTCTCGCCCAACAAGAGCACGTTCACGTCGGCCTCGCGCAAGCGTCCGATGGTGGAGACGATGTTCCTCATGCCCTCCGATTCGCCGATGAGCAGGGGCTGAGGCGTTGCCCGTTCGGCACTGAGGGCTTCCACGCGCTCTTCCAACCGTCCCACCTCCGTCTGCGAGCGGCGCAACTTCATGGCGGCGTGGAGCGTGGCCAGCAGCTTATCGTTTTCCCAAGGTTTCGACACGAAATCCGTAGCCCCGGCCTTGATGGCCTGCACGGCTTTGTCCGTGTCGGCATAGGCCGTCATCATGACCACCACGGCATGGCGGTCCAGTTTCAGGATTTCCTGCAGGCAGTCCATGCCTTCTTGTCCGCTCACGGTGTCGCGGGTGAAGTTCATGTCCAACAGCACGATGTCCGGCCGGAAGTCGGTGATGAAATGCACGATGCGGTCGGGCGAGCGCATGACCTTGACTTTCTCCGCGTAGGGTTCAAGCAGGAGATGGAGGGCGAAGAGCACGTCTTCGTTGTCGTCTATGATGAGTATTTTTCCTAATGCAGGCATAGAATATGGTATTTGGTACGGGGCAAAGTTACGCAAAAATGTGTGCGGATGTGCATTTCCGCACATAAAAAGTGCAAATCCGCACAACTCGTTTTCAGGTGTGGATGGGGTACACGTCTGGAATACAGTTGTTTGTGTTTTTGGCACGCAATTTGGATGTGATTAGTTGTAACCGAATGATAAAAAGACTTATGGACATCAGAATGCGGATAGGATGCGCGGCATGCGCGGTGTGTTGGGGGATGGGGACGGCGGCACAGCCTCTTCTGCCTGCGGGCGGCTGGGGATTGGACGATGTGGTGCTCCGGGCCTGCCAGTCTTCGCCCGACGCGTTGGCCGCACGCCATACATTCCGCTCGGCTTATTGGGACTATCGCTCGTTTCGGGCTGATTACTTGCCTTCGCTCACGTTGACTTCCGTCCCGAACCTCGACCGTTCCATCAACCAAATCACGATGGAAGACGGGTCGGTGCGTTTCGTCGAGCAAAACCTGTTGAACACCGACCTGTCCCTGCGCGTGCAGCAGAATGTCATTTGGACGGGCGGCACGTTGTCCTTGGAATCCTCCCTCTTGCGTACGGATTTGCTGAGCGACCGCACTTTTTCTTGGAAGAGCGTGCCGGTCAACATCGGCTACAGCCAGTCGCTTTTCGGGTACAACAGCCTGAAGTGGAGGCGGCGCATCGAACCGGTGCGCTACGAGGAGGCGCAGCGGTCTTATCTGGAGACGATGGAGTTGGTAGCCGCACGGGCCGTGGACAAGTTCTTCGCGCTGGCCATGGCACAGAGCAACTATGCCACGGCGTGCCAGAATTTCGCCCATGCCGACACGCTCTACCGTTTCGCGCAGGGGCGTTACCAGATTGGCACGACCACCGAGAATGAGATGCTCCAACTCGAAATCAACCGCCTGAACGAGGAGACCAACCGGCTGAATGCCCGTATCGAGATGGACGAGTGCGCCCTGGACTTGCGTTCCTATCTGGGTTTGCATGAAGGCGACACCTTGCCCGCGATACGGATGGTCACGGAAGTGCCCGACGTGATGGTGGAGGAGGGGGCGGCCTTGCAGTGGGCGCATCTCCACAGTCCCGACATCCTCTACATGAAGCGGCGCAAGTTGGAGGCGGAAAGCAACGTGGCGCAGGCCAAGGCCAACGCCGGCCTGAAAGCCGACCTCTATCTCCGTTTCGGCCTGACGCAGACGGCAGAGAAATTCTCTTCCACCTACCGCCATCCGCTCGACCAACAGGCGGTGAGCATCGGCATCACCTTGCCCATCCTGGACTGGGGAAAGGGGCGCGGACAAGTGCGCGTGGCCCGTTCGCAGCGGGACTTGGTGGAGACGCAAGTGGAGCAGAGCCGCACGGACTTCGACCAGAACATCCGCAAGTTGGTGGGGCAGTTCAACCTGCAGGGGCTACGTGTGCGCGTGGCGGCCCGCACGGACAGCACGGCCTTGCGCCGCAGCGAGGTGGCGCGCCGCCTGTACGTGTTGGGAAAATCCAGTGTGCTCGACCTCAACGCCTCTATCGAGGAGAAAGATGCCGCACGCCGGAATTACCTGAACGCCTTGCACACTTACTGGAGCCTCTACTACACCCTGCGCAGCCTGACGCTCTACGACTTCTTCGAAGGCCGCCCGTTGCAGGTGGATTACGGGCAACTGGTGAAAGACTGAACCTGAATGTGTAACGTTTATACCTTATTATATATATGGACATACAACTCAAGAAAAAACCGTGGTTCGTGCGCCACAAATATTATGTGTCGGGAGGCATCGTGTTCCTCTCCTTGGCTGCCTATACGGTGGTCTTGCTGTTCTCGCCCGAGAAACAACGCGTGTCGGCCGATACGTTGGGACTTGCCGAAGCCGTAGAGGCCGACTTTTTGGAATACGTGGAGCAGGAGGGGGTGGTGCAACCCATGCTGTCCTTGCGCGTGAACAGCCGGATAAGCGGCTACGTGGAGCGCATCGTGGCCGAAGAGGGCGCACGGGTGCGGCAGGGCGACACGTTGCTGGTGCTGTCCAATCCCGAGTTGTTGGACGAGATGGAGGTGCAGGAGAATGCCCTGCACAAGCAACTCATGTCCTACCGTGAGCAGGAAATCGAGATGGAACAGAAGACTTTGCTCTTGCGCAAACAGGTGTTGCAGAACCGTTATGAGCTGCAACGCATTTCGGACAGCTATGCCCTGAGCCAAGAGGAGTTCCGCATGGGCATCAAGAGCAAGGCGGAACTGGAGGTGGCGCGGCAGGAGTACGAGTACAAGACCCGTGCGGCGGAACTGGAACAGGAGAGCCTGCAGCACGATTCGGCGGCCACCATCGTGCGCCGCTCGCTCATCCGCAACGACAGGGAGCAGGAAATCCGGAAATTCGAGCGGGTGAAGGCCAAGCAGGAGTGGCTCGTGGTGCGTGCGCCCCTCACGGGGCAGTTGAGCAACCTCACGGTCGTGCCCGGCCAACAGGTGCAGGCCGGAGGGGAAATCGGCGAAGTCAAGGTGCTCGACCGCTATAAGGTGCGGGTCACTCCCGGGGAGTATTACATCGACCGTATCGTAAGCGGGCTTCCAGCCAAGGGCACTTACAAGGGCAAGCCGTATGCCATGTCGGTGCGGCGCGTCGTACCGGAGGTCAAGGACCGCATGTTTACCGTGGACTTGGCTTTTACGGGCGAGGTGCCTCCGTCCTTGCGCCTCGGGCAGGCTCTGCGCGTGCAGATAGAATTGGGTAACCCGGAACGGGTGCTGACCATCCCTCGTGGCGATTTCTATTCCGTGACGGGCGGACAGTGGATTTATAAGGTGGTGCCGGGCGAGAGCCGTGCCGTGCGCACGTTCATCCGTTTGGGGAGGCAAAACCCCAAGCAATATGAAGTGTTGGAAGGCCTGCAACCCGGCGACCGTGTCATTACGTCCGGCTACAGCCGTTATGGCGACGTGGAGGAATTGGCATGGGACGAATGAAACCAAGGAAACAGTTTGAAGCTATGGGAACAATAAGTTTGTGGGTGCAGAACCTGAAACAGGCCTTGCGTAATCTGCGCAGCCACGGTTGGCAGGCTGGGATTTCTGCCATGGGATTGGCCGTGGGCATCGTGTGCCTGACGTTCAGCCTGAACTGGCTGTGGATGGAAACGAACTACGATTACTTTCGTCCGGATTACAAGAATTTGTATCTGATGCAGTATAATGATTCTACCCGTTGGACAGTCAGTGTCGTTTACAATGTGGCTGTGCAGATGGACAGTTTGTTGGAGGGAAAAGCTGAAGTAGGAGTGGTAGGGATGACATCGGGTATCCAAGTGTATCCTTCCGGTCGGAAAGAGGACTATTTTCGAGCCAGTAGCTTGGCTGCTTCTTCTGGGATGGTGCGTGCTTTGGGGCTTACGGTACTGTCCGGCGACCCTGAAAAGGCATTGGCCATGCCCGGGCATGTGGTTCTGACAGAAAGTCTGGCCCGGAAGATTTTCGGAAGGACGGATGCCGTGGGGCAAACCTTTGAGACCTCCGGTTATGGTGTGGATGGGACGCAGGCCGTGGGGGCGGTAGTAGCCGATAACGAAGGTAGGACGTTTAGGGAGTACGATATGTTGTCGCCGCTGAATGTGCAGGAAAGTGAACGGGAGTGGAATGCTTTCGGTCTTTACATGGTCTATGTCCGGACCGAAGAACCCAGGGTTGTGGAGGAAGCGTTCAGCCGGATTTACTTGCCGCAGGAGAAGAGTTACTGGAAGTTCCGGCTTATCCCTTTGCGCACGGCTCATAAGGTGGGTTACGGCGAATCTTTCCTGCACGCTTATTTTTACCCTTTGGCGTTCACGCTGATTTCCGTCTTGTTGTTGTGTAGTGCCGTAGTCAACCTCTTGGCGGTGTACACTTCCGTTTTTTTAGGACGGGTGCGCGAATACGCCTTGCGCCGCAGTATGGGAGCGTCGGCATGGCAGAATGCCGTTTGGATGCTGACGGAGGTCATGCCCGTTGCCTTGTCGGGCATTTTGTTGGGCTGCGTGGCCTTGGAGTGGTTGGCGCACGAAGGCCAAGTGCCTGGCAATCTTTCGCATGTGTATGTCTGTTTCGCACAAGTCGTGGGGGCAGTGCTCGTGTTGGTGGTGGCCGGGACGGGTTATCCCGTACACAAGGTGCGCCGGGCTTATCGGTTTACGTTGGGCGGAGGGGCTTCCGCAGGCCGTTCCCACGCTTGGCTGTTGGTGGTGCAATGTTTCGCGTCGGCTTTCTTGCTGTTCATCTCTTTAGGCATGCAACGCCAGTTGTCGGGGATGATGAACCAAGACCTTGGCTTTGAACGTGAGGACATATTGCGTTTGCACGCCGGGCGGAAATACTGGCCCGGCGAAGAAGATCCTTTTGATTTCAAATCCATATTTTACGACTTGCCTCAGGAGTTCCGGAAGGAGGCGGCAGCCGGTATCACGGATGCCATAGCCTTGCCTGCGGATATTTTCAACCGTTTTTCGCGGAGGCGCATCAATTTGTTGACCGAAGAAGAATGGAACGGGAAGAAGGATGACAGGTTGACACCCGAAAACGAAATAGATTATATGGAGGTTCCTTATGCGGCTTTCGACTTTTTCCACCTGCACATTCTGAGAGGTGCGCGGTTGGAAGGACAGCCGGAACAGGACGGTGTGGAGCCGGTCATGTTCAACGAGGCGGCTTGCAGGAAGTTCCGGGCGGGAGACTTCAGGAAGGTGAACCTTTATGTCGGCTCCGATGATACCGGGCATAATATAATGATGTATACTACGTGGACTAACCATATTGCCGGAAAGTTGGAAGTGAAAGGCATCATGGACGTGCGCTTGAGCGATTTCCACGAAGAAGAACGGCCATTGATGTGGGTCGGTATCCCCGACCGTCACGAATGCCGTTTCGTGGAACACGATGCGGTGTATGTCAAACATGCGCCGGGACGACGCGAGGACGCAGAGGCTGCCATACGCCGCGTGTTGCGGAGGTTCGACGTCCCCGAGGATAAGATTCACCTGATGCCGTTAGAGCAATATATGGCAGACAGCTACAAGGAAGAGACTTATTACGCCGGTTTGCTTTCGGTGTTGACGGTGTTCAGCGTGTTGATAACGTTTTCCGGCGTGTTCTCCATGCTGCTTTACTCCTTGCGCTTGCGGCGGAGGAGCATGGCCATCCGCCGGGTGATGGGCGCGGGTTTCCGGGATGTTTTCCGACCCCAACTCCGGTCTTATTTGCTTTATGTCGTGGCGGGCGGTGTGTTGGCCTACTTCCCGGCGGCATTGCTCATGCACAAATGGATGGAATATTTCCACTACGGTGAGACACCGGGCGTGGGACTGATGGCGGCCATCGTATGCGGCATGTGCGTGGTGGTGTCGCTCATCGTCTACGGACAGGTGCGCCGCTGCATGAACGACAAGCCGATGGAAGTGCTCCGGCCGGAAGCTTAAACATAAATATTAATTGATAAATGAGAATAATGTATGGAAACGATGATTCAAGTGAATGAATTGACAAAAGTGTTCAAGACAGACGAAGTGGAAACTTGGGCTTTGGACAAAGTGAATATCGAGATAGGTCAGGGTGAGTTTGTGGCCGTCATGGGGCCTTCGGGCTGTGGCAAGTCCACGTTGCTTCACATTCTCGGCCTGTTGGACAGCCCGTCTTCGGGGCAATATATGCTCGACGGGAAAGACGTGTCCTCCTGTAGCGAGTCGAAACGGAACGAATTGCGCAAAGGCATGTTGGGGTTCGTGTTCCAGAGTTTCAACCTCATCGACGAGCTGACGGTGCAGGAGAACATCGCCTTGCCGTTGCTCTACATGGGTGTGCCGAAGCAGGAACGCCAGCGCAGGGTGGAGGAGGCCATGGCCCGCATGGACATCATGCACCGTTCACGCCATTATCCCCGTCAGATTTCCGGAGGACAGCAGCAGCGCACAGCCATCGCCCGTGCCATCGTGACCCGTCCGAAGTTGATTCTGGCCGACGAGCCGACGGGAAACTTGGATTCCAAGAACGGCAAGGAGGTGATGGGCTTGCTCAGCGAACTGCACCGCGAAGGGACGACCATCGTCATGGTGACCCATTCGCAGCATGATGCGGGCTATGCCGACCGCATCATCCATCTGTTCGACGGGCATGTGTTGGGTGAGGAAGAAGCTAGATTGCAGAACCTTTAGAAGCGGAGGTTGCCATGGGTTTATGGATTCAGAATTTCAAGCAGGCCCTTCGCGGCCTGCGCCACCAAGGGTGGCAGGCCGTGGTCTCTGTGTCCGGTTTGGCGGTGAGCATCGTGTGCCTGACGTTCAGCGTGAACTGGCTGTGGACGGAGACGCATTATGACAGTTTCCGGCCGGGGTATAAGGATTTGTATGTGGTGGAAAGAATGGACGACAGTACCAGTACGCAGTTATCACATTGGCTATGGTACGGACTGGGAGAGAAAATTGACAGCGTGTTGGGTGAAAACGCGCAAGTGGGGCTGTGGCGTATGCAAAGCGGTCGGGCGAAGATTGCCCGAACAGATAATCTAGAACATGGGTTATACGCCCAAAACCTTTCTGCCTCAGTTGCAACAGTGCGTACCTTGGGCTGTCGTGTCCTTTACGGAAGCTTGGACGAAATAGAGAAATCGGGTGACCGGTTTATTCTCACGGAAAGTTTGGCACGGAGGCTGTTTGGCCGTGTGGACGTAGTTGGCGAGTCCGTGGCTCGTTTTCGGGGACGTGAAAACCGCACTTATACCGTTGGTGCGGTGGTGGAGGACTGTGGTAGTAAGAGCAACATCTATTATGACTTCGTCGAACCTCTTGAGCCTTCTGACTTTGAAATCAATGGAGAATATGCCAGAAACTTCACCATCCTGCTCCGTACGGGCGATGCGGAGAGAGCGGAATGCGAACTCTTGCGTGTGGATTGGGATGGGGAGGGTGGAATGAAATTAATGCTCACTCCTCTTCGTATGTTTCACAAGATGGGCGACGGGTTACCGTTTCTGGAAGCATATTTCTATCCTTTGGCTTTCGTGGTACTTTCATTATTGTTGGTGTTGAGCGCGGTGGTGAACCTGACGATGGCTTACACGTCTATCTTCCTCGGTCGGACGCGGGAGTATGCTTTGCGCCGTAGTCTGGGTGCGTCCGATGGGCAGAACGCCTATTGGATGTTGACCGGTGTGGCACCGGTCGTGTTGTCGGGGCTGCTGCTTGCCGTGATAGGGATAGAGTGGTTGAGGTATAGCGGTGGGGTACCCGGAGATGCCGGCCTTCTTTATACAGTGTCTGCATGGGTTGCCGGTAGTGTGGTTGTGTTGTGCTTGTTGGCTATGGTTTATCCCGTTTGGAAGATGCGTTGTGTTTATCACCGTTCATTTCTCGGACAGGACGGCGCGGGGAGTTCCCATTCGTGGCTGCTCGTGGTACAATGTTTTACCTGTGCCTTCCTGCTTTTCCTTTCGTTGGGGATGCACCGGCAGTTGGCGGACATGATGTATTCTGACTTGGGTTTTGACCGTGAGAATATCCTGCGGCTTTACACGGGTTGGCGGGTTGCTGAAGGGGCGGATGAAAACTACAATTACGAGTCCATCTTCAATGACCTTCCGCAAGAATTCCGTAAGGAGTCCGGAGCGGGTATCACAGATGCCATCGCGATGCGAAGCGATATTTTCAACCGTGTGACGACTAACTACATAGGAGTCATTCCGGAAGCCTTTTGGTTGCAAGGTAACGCGTGGAAGGATGAGGCCGATGCCGTCAAAGACGTCGTTTACATGGAGATTCCCTATCGCGCCATGGACTTTTTCCATATCCGCACGGTGCACGGCGGTACCTTGTCGGCGGAGAACGAACAACCCGGCAGGCTTCAAGTACTGTTCAACCGGGCGGCCATGCGGGAATTCGGTCTGACGTATCCCAAGCAAGCCAAGCTTTATACCTGGATGATGACAAGGCATGAATATATGGCCTATCAGGGAGATTACGTTCACGGGCATTATATCCGGCAGGCGTTGTCGGTAGAGGATGGGGCGGACATTTACCTGAACGACTTCCATCAGCAGGAACGTCCATTGATGTTGGTCGGCGTGCCAGAGAATCATGAATGTCCATTTGTCGAGCTTGATGCGGTGTATGTCAAGTATGCTCCCGGGCGTCGGGAGGATGCCGAGGCGGCAATGCGCCGCGTGTTGCAGAAGTTCGACGTGCCTGAGGAACAAATCTATATTTCCACATTGGACGAATACATATCAGGAAATTACAAAGAGGAGACGTATTACGCCAATCTTCTGAGTGCTTTGACGGTGTTCAGCGTACTGATAACGTTCTCCGGTGTGTTCTCCATGCTGCTCTATTCCTTACGCCTGCGGCGAAGGAGCATGGCCATCCGCCGGGTGATGGGTGCAGGTTTCCGTGATGTTTTCCGGCCGCAGCTCCGTTCTTATCTGCTTTATGTCGTGGCGGGTGGCGTGTTGGCCTACTTCCCGGCAGCATTGCTCATGCGCAAATGGATGGAGTATTTCCACTACGGTGAGACACCGGGCGTGGGACTGATGGCGGCCATCGTGTGCGGCCTATGCGTGGTGGTGTCGCTCATCGTTTACGGACAGGTGCGCCGATGCATGAACGACAAGCCGGTGGAAGTGCTCCGGCCGGAATCGTGATAAGATATAACTGTTTTTCATTTTCCGGGACTGTCCCTGTACGGATGCTTTCTGTGCAGGGACGGTCTTTTTGGTACAGTAGCCGGAGCGGCCGTCACAGGATTTTTAGGGCAATCCGGGCGCATGCTTCCGCGTCGGCCAAGGCATGATGGTGCTGCGTCAGGTCGTATCCGCAGCGGAGGGCTACTGTTTGCAGTTGATGGTTGGGCAAGTCCCGGCCGAATGCAAGACGGGAAGCGCGGAGGGTGCAATGGAACGAGTAACCGGGGTATTCCATGCCGTAGGCTTGGAAGGCGGCTTTCAGGCATCCTTCGTCAAACGGACGGTTGTGGGCCACTAAGGGCAAACCTTCAATCAAGGGTATGATTTCGCGCCACACCTCTGGGAAAGGGGCGGCATGGGCCGTATCCTGAAAGGACATCCCGTGAACCTGCGTGTTCCAGTAATTATAGTAATTGGGATAGGGGCGTACCAGACGGTAATGCCGGATGGTTATTTCCCCGTCGCGGACTACCACGAGGCCTACGCTGCAAATGCTGGAGCGTTGCCCGTTGGCGGTTTCAAAGTCTATGGCGGCAAAGTCGTTCATGTCGTAGTGCGCGGAAGTGTACGTTTGATTGCAAAAATAGCAATAATGCGTCAATTTACGGTAGGGGATGCCATAAATCCTTGCGGAAACTTGGCAGGGCAGCCTTGTTTCGATAAATTTGTTTTGAAAAATCCCTAACGGGCATCCTTGCTTGGGATAAGAGCAGGATAAGATTTTTGTTTTAACAACCTAACAAACCACATTTATGAAAAAATGCGTTTATGCAGTATGCGCTTTGCTGTGGGCGGGCTGTACCGCCTCCCGTCCCGCATCGGACGGCAGCAAAGACCGCGAACAAAAGGAGACTGTGCAGATCGACAGCCTCGCTCCCAATCCGTTTATCCGCCATATCTATACGGCCGATCCTTCTGCCCATGTCTGGACCGACGGACGTTTGTATGTGTATGCCTCCCATGACATCGACCCGCCGCGTGGTTGCGACCTGATGGACCAGTACCATGTGTTTTCCACCGACGACATGGTGCACTGGACCGACCACGGCGAGATTCTCCGCGCCTCGCAAGTGCCTTGGGGACGCAAGGAGGGCGGCTTCATGTGGGCACCGGACTGTGCCTACAAGGACGGCACGTATTATTTCTATTTTCCCCATCCCAGCGGCACGTATACCAATGACAGTTGGAAAATAGGGGTGGCTACGAGTAAGGAACCGGCTGCCAATTTCACCGTGCGGGGCTATATCGAGGGCTTGGATCCGCTCATCGATCCCTGTGTGTTTGTGGACGATGACGGACAGGCCTACCTGTATCAAGGTGGGGGCGGTACGTGCAAGGGTGGCCGGCTGAAGGACAACATGATGGAGATAGACGGCACGATGCAGACCATGGAGGGACTGGTGGATTTCCATGAGGCTACATGGGTGCATAAATACAACGGAAAGTATTATCTTTCGTATTCCGACAATCACAATCCTGGACAAGAAGGCGAGGAGGGATATAACCGCATGCGCTATGCCGTGAGTGACCATCCGCTCGGGCCGTGGAAGTACATGGGCATTTACATGGGCGGTTCAGACTGTTTCACCAACCATGGTTCCATCGTGGAATACAAGGGCGAATGGTTTGCTTTTTACCATTCCATAGCCTTGTCCGGCAATCCCGCGCTGCGTTCCGTCTGCGTGGACCGTTTGTATTACAATCCCGACGGCACCATCCGCATGGTAGAGCGGCGCAAGTGAGACGGACACTTGTGGAGTCCGGTGGCTTTTTGGGAAATAAAGTTTTACTGTAACCAAAGATGAATGTATGAAAAAGAGTATATGGGGCGTATGTGCCCTTTTGTTGACGGCGTGCGTGGCGCAACGCCACTCCACCGTCACAAGTGAAGCCGGGAAAGGAAAAGAGAAGATAGACAGCCTGGCACCGAATCCGTTTATCCGCCATATCTATACGGCTGATCCTTCAGCCCATGTCTGGGCCGACGGGCGTTTGTATGTGTACGCCTCCCATGACATCGCACCGGCCCGAGGTTGCGACCTGATGGACCAGTACCATGTGTTTTCCACCGACGACATGGTGCACTGGACCGACCACGGAGAAATCCTCCGTGCCTCGCAGGTGCCTTGGGGGCGTAAGGAGGGCGGCTTCATGTGGGCACCGGATTGTGCCTACAAGGACGGCACGTATTATTTCTATTTTCCCCATCCCAGCGAGACCGATTGGAACGGAAGTTGGAAAATAGGGGTGGCCACGAGCAAGGAACCGGCTGCCAACTTCACCGTGCAGGGGTACATTGAGGGGATGGATCCTCTCATCGACCCTTGCGTGTTTGTGGACGACGACGGACAGGCTTACATCTATAACGGTGGAGGCGGCACGTGCAAGGGCGGACGGCTGAAGGATAACATGATGGAACTGGACGGCGCGATGCAGACCATGGAAGGGTTGGTGGATTTTCACGAGGCTGCGTGGATTCACAAATACAATGGCAAGTATTACCTTTCCTATTCCGATAACCATGAACCGGGTCAGGAGGGCGTGCCCGGATATAACCGCATGCGTTACGCCATCAGTGACCATC
This sequence comes from Paraprevotella xylaniphila YIT 11841, assembly GCF_900683745.1. NCBI lineage: Bacteria > Pseudomonadati > Bacteroidota > Bacteroidia > Bacteroidales > Prevotellaceae > Paraprevotella > Paraprevotella xylaniphila. The sequence continues at coordinate 1,476,746 of NZ_LR215980.1, read as the reverse complement.
CGCTCGGGCCGTGGAAACATATTGGCATTTACATGCAGCCCACCCGTCCGGAAACGGGGGTTACCAACCATGGTTCCATCGTGCAGTACAAAGGCCAGTGGTTTGCCTTTTACCACAATAGTGCGCTATCCGGAGACCCATGGTTGCGTTCCGTTTGTGTGGACCGGCTCTACCACAATGCAGACGGTACCATCCGTATGGTGGAACAGCGTTGACGTGGAGGATTTGTCCTGTTTTTCGATGATGGCTTTTGCGGAAAACGCAGGGTGGGATGAGGTGGAAAACGGGATGGAAAATCGTTCGCCTTAGATTTGAAAATCGTTTGGCGCAGAACGGAAAATCAATCTCAGGAGATTGAAAAATCATTTGGCGCAGAATGAAACAGCCATCTCCGGTTAGTCGGGGGTGGCTGTTTATCATATTGTATGTCAGTGATTTATTCCATGAGCTTGCCTTCTTGCTCCATAGCGTTCCACATTGAGTAACGGGCCTCCGGGTTCAGTAGTTCTATTTGTCCGAATATTTGTTTGATGTCAGAGCGATGTGAATCGGTCTCGTAGGGGCAGAGCTTCTTTTGCTTGCGGTAGCCTTGCAGTTCCGCCCATGCTGCGAGGTCTTTTTCCTGCACCATGCACAGCGGGCGGATGATGGTCATGGGGAACTTGCGCATTTGCAACCGTACGGGCATCGTGCCGAACTGGCCTTGGAAAGAAAGGTTGAGCAGCAGCGTGTGCAGTATGTCATCCTGATGGTGGCCCAACGCAATCTTGTGGCAACTCAGTTCCTGCGCCACGGTGAAGAGCATCTTCCGGCGGTTCCAAGAGCAAAGGAAGCAGGGGCTTTTGCGCGTGTCGGTGCTTGGGTCGAACGAGGTCTCGCGCACGATAAGGCGTACGCCGCGTGCGGCAGCGAAGTCCTCTAGGTAGGCCGTGTCGCTTTCGTAGGCAATGTTCGTCATGCGTACGTGTAGGGCTGTGAGGGTGAGTTTCGGCCGGTGGATGCGGGCGCGGCGTGCCATGAAGTCGAGCAGGGCGAGCGAGTCTTTGCCACCGGACAAACCGAGCAGGATGTGGTCGTCGTCGTCTAGTAAATGGTATTGGGTCAGTCCTTTGCTGAAATGCCGCCAGATACGGCGTTCCAAGAGTTGTGCTTCCGTGAGTTGCATGCTTTTACGGGGGCTTGTGGTTAAAGGAATACGAAATATACGGCCAACACGAGGCAGAAGAAGGCGGCCAGATGGTTCCAGTGCAGAGCTTGCCCTTGGAACATCACGGTGGCGATGACCGTGAAGACGATGAGCGAGATGACTTCCTGAATCACTTTAAGTTGCATCAGGTTGAAAGGGCCACCGTTACCTTCAAAGCCAAGTCGGTTGGCCGGTACTTGGCAACAGTATTCCGCGAAGGCAATCATCCACGAGAAAAGGATGACACCGATAAGCGGCCAATGGGACGATACGCCCGTTTGCTGCAACTTCAGATGGCCGTACCAGGCCAACGTCATGAAAATGTTGCTGCTGATGAGCAGCAAGATGGTGTAGACTGCGTTCATTTTACGTTTCTTTTTTTCCGGGCGCAAAGTTACGAAAATATAGGGCTGCTTGTGCCGCGTGGGCGGAAAAAAGGAGGTTGAAGCTGCCGGTTGTGCAATTTGTAATAAGGTTGTTAGTAATAAAGTTGTTACTAAACGGGAAAATCATTATCTTCGCGATGGGTTAAACAGAGGATGATTATGGAAAATAAGCCATTTGTTTTTGGTGTGGCCACTTCGGGTGACAATTTTACCGACCGCAAGAAGGAAACAGCTCGTTTGTTGTCCAACTTCCGGCATGGTGTGAATACGGTGTTGATTTCTCCGCGCCGTTGGGGGAAGACATCTTTGGTCCGTAAAGTGTGCCGTTTGGCTCAGTCTGATACGTTGAAAGTAGTCTATTTGGATATTTTTTCTTGTCGTAGCGAACGGGAATTTTACGATGCTTTCGCGTCGGCTGTGCTCAAACAGACTTCTTCCAAACTGGAGGAGTGGATGGAAAATGCCCGGTTGTTCCTTTCGCGGATCAGCCCTAAGATTTCGTTGGGCACGGAGCCTATGACGGATTTTTCCATCTCGTTGGAACTCAATCCCAAGGCAGACGATGTGGACGATATCCTGCAACTTCCGGAAAAAATTGCGCACAAAAAAGGTATCGATGTAGTCGTGTGCATCGACGAGTTCCAACAGATAGCCGAGTTTAAAGATTCAAAGGCTTTTCAGAAACGCTTGCGTTCGGTTTGGCAATTACAGAAATCGGTGTCGTATTGCCTGTTCGGCAGCAAGAAACATCTTATGAATGAACTTTTTGAGAAAAAGAGCCTTCCTTTTTACAAGTTCGGCGATACGATATATTTGCCCAAAATCGGGACGGAGGATTGGGTCGATTATATTTGCGGACGCTTTGAGGCTACGGGCAAACATATTTCCGCCGAGTTGGCCGGGAAGATATGCCGGGCCGTAGACAACCATTCTTCGTATGTGCAGCAGTTGGCGTGGTTGGTGTGGATTCATACAGACGAGACGGCCACGGAACAGGATTTCGAGGGGGCATATCAGGATATCATCGACCAGAATACGCCGCTGTTCGAAAAGCAGACAGAGAGCCTCACTGCATATCAGATGAATTTTTTGCGGGCCGTACTGGAGGGTGTGCACAGGGAATTCACTACGCGTGCCGTTTTGCAGAAGTACAAATTGGGCTCGTCGGCCAATGTGAGCATCGTAAAACGGGCATTATTGAAGAAAGAACTTATCGAGATGGAAAAACGTCAGGTTGTCATTCCGGATCCGGTGATGGAGGAATGGTTGAGGCGGGAACTGGGTTTGTAATGCCAAAATGGGGAAGGATGGCGTTGTGTACGGTACGCTAACGAATCAGCCCGTATGAACCACACGGTCCATACGGGCTGATGTATGTGATGTGATGCAGGTTATTTCTGCAAATACTCATGCATGCTGCTGGCTGCATGACGACCGTCGCCCATGGCGAGGATGACGGTGGCACCGCCGCGCACGATATCCCCTCCGGCAAAGATGCAGGGAATGTTGGTCTGCATGCCCTCGTTCACCACTATGGTATTCTTGCGTCCCAACTCCAAACCTTGGATGGAAGTGGGGACAATCGGGTTGGGGGATACGCCCACGGCTACGATGGCCATGTCGATGTCCAACGTTTCCGTGGCGCCCGGTATCGGTTCCGGACTGCGACGTCCGCTAGCATCCGGTTCGCCCAGTTGCATCTTTTGCAAGACCACCTGCTTCACCGCGCCCTTTTCGTCGGCTATGTATTCCAACGGGTTGTGCAGGGTGAGGAACTCGATACCCTCTTCTTTGGCGTGCTTCACTTCTTCGAGGCGGGCCGGCATCTCGGCTTCCGAACGGCGGTAGACAATCATCACCCGTTCCGCACCCAGGCGTTTGGCCGTACGGCAAGAGTCCATGGCTGTGTTGCCACCGCCCACTACCATGACGTTCTTGGCCAAATGGATGGGAGTGTCCGTATCCGGGTTGGAGGCGTCCATAAGGTTGACGCGCGTCAGGTATTCGTTGCTCGACATGATGTTGATGCTGTTCTCGCCCGGAATGCCCATGAAGTTAGGCAGTCCTGCGCCGGAACCTACGAAGATGCCTTTGAAGCCCTCGTTTTCCAATTCCTGTACGCTGATGGTTTTGCCTACGAGACAGTCCTTTTCGAACTTCACACCGATTTTTTCCAGATTCTGAATCTCCACGTCCACAATCTTGTTGGGCAAGCGGAACTCAGGAATACCGTATTTCAGTACGCCGCCGATTTCATGCAAGGCTTCGAACACCGTCACGTCATACCCGTATTTGGCCATGTCGCCGGCGAATGAAAGTCCGGCAGGTCCCGAACCGATGACGGCCACCTTGATACCGTTGGCCGGAGCACATTCGGGGACGGACATCATGCCGCTCTCACGCTCGAAGTCGGCAGCGAAGCGTTCCAGATAACCGATGGCCACGGCCGGTTCGTTCATCTTCAGGTGGATGCACTGGCTTTCGCATTGTTTTTCTTGCGGACAAACCCGTCCGCAGACAGCCGGGAGCGCGGAAGTACTCTTCAACACGCGGGCGGCGTTGAGGAATTCGCCCCGTTCGATGTTCTTGATGAACGACGGGATGTTGATGCTTACCGGGCATCCTTGCATACATGTCGGGTTGGCGCAGTCCAGACAGCGTCGGGCTTCGGTCATGGCCTGCTCGGCGCTGAGTCCGATATTCACTTCTTCCGTGCGCGTGGTAGCGCGGTACACGGGATCGAGTTCCGGCATGACGACACGCGAGATGGCCGTGCGTTCTTTCGGCTTCATGGCCTTCCGGATTTCTTGCCGCCACGGTGCATTACGGTCGGTCAGCTCGCTGAGCGAAGTCGTGGTATCCATTTGGGAAGCATCGGCCGCACAGGCTTTTTCTGCTTGGCAGTCCGTACTTTCGGGCGTGCTTCCGGATGCTTGTGAAAACCGTTGCATCTCTTCCGTCTCTTCCTTTTTAAAGGCACCCATACGCTTGAGCATCTCGTCGAAATCGACCTGATGGCCGTCGAATTCGGGGCCGTCCACGCAGACAAAGCGTGTCTTTCCACCCACGGAGATGCGGCAGGCGCCGCACATGCCCGTGCCGTCTACCATGATGGTATTTAGGGACACATCAGTCGGGATTCCATATTTTTTAGTGAGCAGACAGCAGAACTTCATCATGACCGCCGGACCGATGGCGAAACATTTGTCCACCTTTTCACGTTGGATGACGCTTTCTATGCCTTCGGTCACCAGTCCTTTGCGGCCATAACTGCCGTCGTCGGTCATGATGATGACCTCGTCCGAACTCTTGCGTACTTCGTCTTCCAGGATAATCAGCTCTTTGCTCCGTCCGGCCAACACGGAAATCACGCGGTTGCCCGCTGCCTTCAGGGCTTCGATGATGGGAAGCATGGGGGCTACGCCTACTCCTCCTCCTGCACATACCACCGTGCCGAAATTCTCGATATGCGTGGCTTTGCCCAACGGACCGACCACGTCGGTGATATAGTCCCCCTCATTCAGGTGGCACAGACGGGTGGAAGAAAGTCCCACTTCTTGTACCACCAGTGTGATAGTGCCTTTGACCGGATCGGCACCGGCTATGGTCAGAGGCATACGTTCCCCCTTTTCTCCCACGCGGACGATGACGAAATGGCCGGCTTTACGGGCTTTGGCAATCAGCGGGGCTTCTATCTCGAACTTGAAGACCTTTTCGGAGAAGCGGGTCTTGGATACGATTCTGTTCATAACTCTATTCGTTTGGATTTATAATAATAGGTATGGCTCAGCACGGTTGGTCGTCCAACATTTCAAAGCCGCAATAAGGCACGAGGCATTTCGGCACGCGGATGCCTTCGGGTGTCTGGTTGTTCTCCATGATGGCGGCCACGATGCGCGGCAAGGCCAACGCCGATCCGTTGAGTGTGTGGCATAATTCCGTTTTTTTGTCTTCCGCACGACGATAACGGCATTTCAGCCGGTTGGCTTGGTAAGTGTCGAAGTTGGACACGGAGCTGACCTCCAACCAACGTTTTTGGGCTTCGGAATAGACTTCGAAATCGTAACAGATGGAAGACGTGAAGCTCATGTCGCCTCCGCAAAGGCGCAGGATGCGGTAGGGGAGTTCCAGTTTTTGCAACAGGCCTTCCACATGGGCCAACATTTCCTGATGTGACTGTTCCGAGTGCTCAGGCTTGTCGATGCGCACGATTTCCACTTTCGAGAATTCATGCAGGCGGTTCAGGCCGCGCACATCCTTACCGTAGGAACCGGCTTCACGGCGGAAGCATTGCGTGTAGGCGCAATTCTTGACGGGCAGGTCCTTTTCGTCGAGGATGACATCGCGGTAGATGTTCGTCACGGGTACTTCGGCGGTGGGGATGAGATAGAAGTTGTCGAGGTTGCAGTGGTACATCTGCCCTTCCTTGTCGGGCAACTGTCCGGTGCCGTAACCGGAAGCCTCGTTGACCACTGTGGGAGGCATGATTTCCTCATAGCCCGATTTACGCGCCTCGTCGAGAAAGAAGTTGATGAGGGCACGTTGGAGCCGTGCGCCTTTGCCGCGATATACGGGGAAGCCCGCCCCGGTGATTTTCACGCCGAGGTCGAAATCAATCAGGTTATACTTCTTGGCCAGTTCCCAATGTGGGAGCGCGTCTTTGGGCAGTTCCGTTTCCATTCCGCCCATTTTCACCACCACGTTGTCTTCCGCGCCGCTACCTTCGGGCACGATGTCGTACGGGATGTTGGGAATGGCGCAGAGTTGCGCCGTGAGCTCTTCCTGTGCCTGCTCCATGGCTTCCTGCAATGCCTTGTTGGTATCTTTGAGCCGTGCCACTTCTGTCTTGATGGATTCAGCCTCTTCTTTCTTGCCTTGTTTCATCAACGCGCCGATTTGTGCGGCCAGTTTCTTGCTTTCCGACAAATTGATATCCAACTGGGTTTGTGCCTCCCGGCGTTTCTTGTCGGTGGCCAACACGTTGTCAATAGCTTCTTTGGCTCCGGGGAAATGTTTTTTCTCCAGACCTTTGATGACCCATTCGGTCCGTTCGTTGATGAGTTTTAATGTAAGCATACTGTTATTTGTTTTATAATCCTATTTTCCTGAACTTGCAAAATTAATTAAAAAAAAGGTAGGGAGCGCAAGAAAAGCCTGAAAAACTCCTTATTTCTTTGTCAAAAGGCGAAAAGAACCGTCGTAGGACGAGAAAAGTGATACGGTAAGAAACGCCTGGTAGCTCCGTTTGCTAACATATTGTAACTGTTTTGACATAAAAGACAAACGAATGAACGGGATTTCTTGATATAGGTCAATATTATTTCTCCGAGCGTGTTAAAAGAGGTCTTTTTGCTTGCATTCGGGAGGAAACCTCCGTACCTTTGTATTGTTTTTAGGAGAGGCCATGGAGGCCAAGTATATATTAAAGGTAAAAAGATTGAAATTATGAAGAAGTTAATGACAATGGTTAGCGCCATAATGATGGTGGCAGCCGTAAATGCAAGTGAAGTGGTGACAGTGGCGTTCAACGAGGCTCGTGTCAGCGTTCCGGCTCGTGTACGTTTCGTGAAGGGGGAAAACTATGGCTTCAGTGTGGAGGCTAAGGATTCCGTGATAGCAAGAGCCGTGCGTTGCAGCGTGAAGGACGGCGTGTTGAGACTCAGTTTCGGTAATGCGTTGCAGCCGGGCGAATCCAAATTCGATGCCAAGAAGGGCGTGTACTATTATGGTGTTAATCCGACCAACCAGGTCTTTGCCGATGAGAATGGAGAAGATGACATGGTGATTACGGTCGTAGCTCCGGACATGCCTAAGTTCAAGACATCTTCCGACTACGTAGCGGTGACTGTGAAGGCCGTGGAAGAGGTTGGTAATAGCCGGGCAGCACTGACGATGAATGAGTAATGGATGAAAGTCGCTTTCGGGCGGCATCATATAATAATAAAGTCCTCTGAAAGTTTTTAATGAAACTTTTGGAGGACTTTCGTTTTTATCCCTATCTTTGCAAAGCGCATTCATGATTATAATTCTATGTGGACAGAACTATTGAATTCTTCTTATTTTGCCTTGTTTCTTATTGTGGCCTTGGGCTTTATGTTGGGGCGTGTTAAAATTCGCGGAGTTTCCCTTGATGTTTCGGCTGTTATTTTCATTGCTTTGCTCTTCGGGCATTTCGGGGTTTCTATTCCTAAGGAATTAGGCAACTTCGGATTGGTGTTGTTCATCTTTACCATAGGTATTCAGGCGGGCCCGGGGTTCTTTGATTCTTTTCGCACGAAGGGCAAGACGTTGATTCTGATTACTATGTTGATAGTGGCTTCGGCTTCGTTGACCGCCGTAGGATTGAAATATGCTTTGGGTATCGATACTCCCAGTGTGGTAGGGTTGATAGCCGGTGCGTTGACCAGTACGCCGGGGCTTGCTGTGGCCATCGACAGTACGAACTCTCCTTTGGCTTCTATTGCATACGGTATTGCCTATCCGTTCGGAGTCATCGGTGTGATACTTTTTGTCAAACTGTTGCCGAAGATGTTGCGTGTGGACCTTGAGCAGGAGGCCCGTAGGTTGGAAGCAGAACGGCGGAGCAAGTATCCGGAGTTGCAGACTTGTATTTTCAAGGTGACTAATCCTCAGGTGTTCGGACATACCTTGGCGCAGCTGAATGTAGGGCGCATGACGGGTGCCGTGGTGTCGCGTGTCAAATCAGGTGGAGAAATTCTAATCCCGATGGGGCATACGCCTTTGCATGCCGAAGATTGGGTGCAGGCCGTGGGGAGCGAAGATGCCCTTTCTCAATTAGGTGTATTATTGGGCGAACGTAAGGAAGGCGAATTGCCGTTGGTAGAGAGTCAGGACATCCAGTCTTTGCTGTTGACCAACAAGAATATGATTAACAAGCAACTGGGGGACTTGAATTTGCACCAGAACTTCGGCTGTACTGTGACGCGGGTAAGGCGGAGCGGTATAGACCTTTCCCCTTCACCCGATTTGGCCCTGAAGTTCGGAGACAAACTGATGGTGGTGGGCGAAAAAGACGGATTGAGTGGTTTGGCTTGCATGTTGGGCAATAATGCCAAATTGTTGTCCGATACCGATTTTTTCCCCATTGCCATGGGAATCGTATTGGGCGTATTGTTCGGTAAGCTGAATATATCGTTCGGTGACGGAATGTCTTTTTCTCCCGGGTTGACAGGCGGAGTGCTTATCGTGGCTTTGGTGTTGAGTGCTATAGGAAAGACCGGCCCCATATTATGGTCCATGTCAGGACCTTCCAATCATTTGCTCCGGCAGTTAGGGCTACTTCTGTTTTTGGCGGAAGTGGGAACCTCGGCCGGGAAGACTTTGGTGGCGACATTTCAGAGCAGCGGTTGGGTGCTGTTCGGAGTGGGAGCGGCTATTACGATAGTACCCATGCTGATATCGGTTTTGGTGGGGCGTTTGATTTTTAAGGTTTCGGTGTTAGATCTCTTAGGAACGATTACCGGAGGGATGACGAGTACACCGGGACTGGCTGCAGTAGATTCTATGGTGGACAGTAACATTCCCGGTGTGGCATATGCTACGGTCTATCCCATTGCAATGGTTTTTCTTATCTTGTTTATTCAAGTGATAGCCATGACATTCTAAGAATGCCGAATTCCATTTTTATGGGACTGTTGAAAGAAATAAATAATTATAGATTATAGACGGAAAAAGTAGGATGAGTGAGATTTTAATTATTATCGGATTGATTTTGTTGAACGGAGTATTTTCGATGTCGGAAGTGGCCATGATTTCAGCGCGGAAGTCTCGTCTGTCCACGGATGCGAAGAAGGGGAGCAAGGCGGCAAAGAAAGCTTTGGACCTGTCTGGCAATCCCGACAGATTTTTGTCTACCGTACAGATTGGCATTACGCTGATTGGCATTTTGACCGGTATTTATTCCGGTAATAAGATAGCTACGGACTTGACGGATTTTATGCTTTCATGTGGTGTCTCTTCTGCCTATGCTGCCGTATTGGCGCAAGGTACGATTGTGGTGGTGGTGACTTACCTCACGATTATTTTCGGTGAGTTGGTCCCGAAGCGTATCGGCTTGAGCGTGGCGGAAGCCGTGGCCAAGTTGATGGCACGACCTATGAATGTGTTGGCGATGATAGCCTCTCCTTTCGTTTGGTTGCTTTCCAAGAGTACGGAACTCATCTTTAATCTGCTGGGAATAAAGGGAGATGACGGAAAAGTGACCGAGGAAGAAATCAAATCTATCATTAAGGAAGGGGCGGAAGAAGGGGCTGTAGAACCCGTGGAACAGAACATCATGCAACGCGTTTTCATGTTGGGAGATTTGAAGATTGGTTCTATCATGACGCATAAAAGCGACGTGGTATGGTTGGATACAGCAATGTCGGCCCGGGAGATACAGGAGGTGCTGAAACGGGATTTATATGAATCTTATCCGGTGGCAGACGGTGATTTGGATCATGTGAAGGGAATGATTTGGCTGAAGGATTTGGTGATGAAGTTAAGTGAAGAAGACTTCAAAGTCGGTGATTTGGCACGGGAGGCTGTATATTTCCATGAGGGAATGAGCATCTATAAAGTTCTGGAGCAAATGAAGCTGAAAAAAATCAGCCGAGCATTGATTTGCGATGAGTTCGGTGACTTTGTGGGGTTGGTTACTTTGAAGGATATATTTGAAGGACTTGTGGGAAGTATGGATAATGAAGAAGATGAGCCGGAAATTATCAAACGTGCAGACAACGGAGGTTGGTTGGTAGATGGCCAATGTTCTTTATACGACCTGTTGTGTTACTTCGACTGCGGTGATTTGTATGAAGCTTCCGGCTATCATACGTTGGCCGGTCTGATACTTGACCGTTTGCAGCGTATTCCGCGTAGTGGAGAGAAGTTGGAATGGAATAGTTTCGTATTTGAGATTATGGATATGGACGGAGCGCGCATCGACAAAGTACTGGTGACAAGGTCGGTCGGTTGAGACAGACTTTGTACAAAGGGCAAAATAAAAGCCATTCTTTTCAGAATGGCTTTTATTTATGCTGTTTGCAATAACTCGTTATTATGCTTCAGCTTTAACTTCTACAGAAACAACGCTTCTGTCTTGACGACCTTTGTAAGCACCTTTCTTGAAAGTGACTACGCCGTCTACCAATGCGTAAAGAGTATGATCCTTACCCATACCTACGTTTGTACCGGGATAGTGAACTGTGCCGCGTTGGCGAACAATGATGTTACCGGCTACACACTTCTGTCCGCCGAAAATCTTTACGCCTAATCTTTTTGATTCCGATTCACGGCCGTTCTTAGAACTACCCACACCTTTTTTATGTGCCATTTTCTTCTAACTTTTAAGGATTAAGCAATAACTTGTTTGATGGTCAATTCCGTGAACTGTTGGCGATGGCCATTCAATTTACGGTAACCTTTTCTTCTCTTCTTGTGGAACACTAATACCTTGTCGCCCTTTACCAACGGAGATACAACTTCGCAAACCACTTTTGCACCTTCTACGGTGGGAGCGCCTACGGTTACGTTACCATTGTTGTCTACCAACAACACTTTCTCAAATTCAACAGTCTGGTTGGTCTCGGCGTTCTGGATGTGGTGAACAAACAGCTTTTTGCCTTCTTCTGCCTTGAACTGCTGACCGTTAATTTCTACAATTACGTACATTTTAATGGATTAAACGGGTTTTTCCATGAGGCGGATGCCATTGTGGCCTCGCTTTTTTGAGCCTCTTTGGACTAAATCGGCTGCAAAGTTACGAATAACAGTGCATTCTGCCAAACTTTTCAACGTTTTTCTCCGTATAAAAATGGAAGAATGCACTGTTTCTACTTATATGTGTTGCCTTTTATAACTTGTGTTCTGCCAGATAGCGTTCGGCCTCAATGGCCGCTTTGCAGCCGCTTCCGGCTGCCGTGATGGCTTGCCGGTAATGTGGATCGGCTACGTCTCCGGCCGCAAAAACACCGGGTACACCGGTGCGTGGAGAGTCTCCCTCTGTAAGGATATAGCCGGTTTCGTCGGTCTTTATCCACGGTTTGAAGATATCGGAGTTGGGCTTATGTCCGATAGCCAAAAAGAACCCGTCGATGGCAATGTCGTAATGTTGCTCGTCGGCTTCTCCTTTGCGTTTTACCACGTGTACGCCTTCCACTCCGTTTTCGCCGAACAAGCCTTCTGCGTTATGTTCGAATAGTACCTCTATTTTAGGATTTTCCAGTACGCGTTCCTGCATGATTTTGGAAGCGCGGAGGAAAGGTTTGCGCACGAGCAGATAAACCTTGGCTGCCAGTCCGGCCAAATAGGTGGCTTCTTCGCAGGCCGTATCTCCACCGCCCACTACGGCTACAGTTTTTTTACGGTAAAAGAACCCGTCGCAGGTGGCGCAGGCACTGACCCCCATACCGGCATATTTCTTTTCATCATCCAGGCCCAAGTATTTGGCGGTGGCACCGGTGGCAATGATGAGCGCATCGGTTTCCACTGTACAGTTGTTATCGAATGTGATTTTATAGGGACGTCCGCTTAGATCCGCTTTAATGGCAATGGCGTTACGGATGTCCGTTCCGAAGCGTTCGGCCTGCTTGCGTAAGTCCTCCATCAGGTCCGGACCGGCTATGCCTTCGGGATAACCCGGGAAATTTTCAACTTCTGTCGTGGTGGTCAACTGGCCGCCGGGCTGTATGCCCTCGTACAATACGGGGTTAAGGTTGGCACGGCCAGCATAGATGGCCGCTGTATATCCGGCAGGGCCGGAACCGATAATCAAACAACGGATATGTTCCATAATCTTTTGGGGTTTGTATGTATATATAATTAATGTATAAGCAGGCTTATCTCAGGTCTATGATTTCAGCCTGCGGGTAATCCTTCGGGTTGAATTCGAAGTCTGTAGCTGCGAACGATTGCCCGGTATGGAGCTGTTGGATGGAGATACGTGTCCATTGTCCTTTTTTACGCTGTTGCATACGGATGCACATCAAGCTATGGTTATCTTTGTTGATATCCAAGATGATCGTGTGCGGGTTTTTCTGTTTGTTGCGGGCGGTCAGCGTAATCTCATAACAGCTTTTTCCGCGCAGGGTCGTTTCCTTGAGTTGGTAATTATATCCTTCTTTGTACAAGTTGACGAACGTGTAGGGGTTCATGCTTTGCTGTTCTTCCGGAGTAGGTACGCTTACATTGACTTCGTCGTTGGCTTTCATGTAACTCCATTGCGTTTCACCGTTGTACCAGGTAATCATGTCCGGTGTGGTCATTTGGAATTTGTTGCCTTGAATGCACATCGTGCCCGTGGCACTTCCTTGTAGGTTGCCTTCGGTGAAATTGTCGGCTTTAAAAGTAGCTTTGACACCGCCTTTGCTCGTAAACAGGGAGGCTGTTTCGTCCAGTATCTTTCGTGCATCGGGCGTTTGCTGCGCCTTTGCCGGGATAAGGGAAAGGCACAAAGCCGCAGGCCATAATATCTTTTTCATCTTTTCAGTTTCTTTATCAGGTTATCTTAAATTGTTCAGTCTCATCTCCAAGTCGGTATCGTCTATACACAGCACTTCCCGGGGCTTGCTGCCTTGTGCCGCTCCTACGATACCGGCTTTTTCCAGTTGGTCCATCAGTCGTCCCGCACGGTTGTATCCGATGGCGAATTTACGTTGTATCATGGACGTGGAACCTTGTTGAGTAGCCACGATAAGGCGTGCGGCCTCTTCGAACAGTGGGTCAAGATGGGTCATGTCTACAGCACCTGCGTTACTTTCTTCCCCTTCCATTTCCACTTTGGGTAGTTCGAACGGGCCGAGGTAACTTTGTTGTTTGGCGATATAGGTCGTGATTCGCTCCACTTCCGGTGTATCGACGAAAGCGCATTGTACCCGTACCGGTTCGCTGCCGCTCAGGAAAAGCATGTCGCCTCGTCCGATAAGTTGGTTGGCTCCGGGGCGGTCTAGAATCGTACGGGAGTCGATCATGGCACTTACTTTAAAGGCCATGCGTGCCGGGAAGTTTGCCTTGATGGTACCCGTAATGATATTGGTGGTCGGGCGTTGGGTAGCGATGATCATGTGGATTCCCACGGCCCGGGCCAATTGTGCGATGCGGGCGATAGGCAGTTCTATTTCTTTTCCGGCCGTCATAATCAAATCTCCGAACTCGTCGATGACGACTACGATGTATGGCATGAAACGATGCCCGTTTTCCGGATTGAGCTGACGGTTTTTGAATTTGGCGTTATACTCTTTGATATTACGGGCACGGGCCTTTTTCAGCAAGTCGTAGCGCGTGTCCATTTCACAGCATAGGCTTTTCAGTGTGGCCACCACCTTTTGTACGTCCGTAATGATAGGCTCGTCGTCTCCGTCGGCAATTTTCGCCAGGAAGTGGTTCTCGATGGGTGAGTAGATGCTGAATTCCACCTTTTTCGGGTCTACCATGACGAACTTCAGTTCCGCCGGATGCTTCTTATATAATAAGGAAGTAATGATGGCATTCAGTCCGACGGATTTACCCTGTCCGGTGGCACCGGCTACCAAAAGGTGAGGCATTTTGGCCAAATCCACCATAAAGACCTCGTTCGTGATGGTCTTGCCTAATGCGATGGGCAGTTCGTAGTCCGATTCGCGGAATTTCCGGCTGTTCAGGATGCTTTCCATCGACACCATGCGAGGCCGTGCGTTCGGCACTTCTATACCGATAGTTCCTTTGCCCGGTATGGGGGCGATGATACGGATGCCCAGTGCGCTCAGGCTCAGTGCGATGTCATCCTCTAAGTTTTTGATACGCGAGATGCGTACGCCTTTTGCCGGAGTGATTTCATACAACGTGATGGTTGGTCCTACTGTGGCCTTTATGGAAGAGATGCCTACGCCGAAGTTCTGGAGCACTTCAATGATTTGATCTTTGTTTTTATTTTGCTCTTCCATGTCGATGGGCGCATCTTCATCGTTACGTTTGTCCAACAGTTCGAGCGTAGGGTAATGGTAATTTTCCAAGTCCAACTTCGGATCGTAAGGTTCCAAGGCACCCTTGCCGCTTGCATCGGCAAGTTCTTCTTTTTCTGTTTCTACGATGTCCAATTTTGGAGGGAGGGTAGGGGATTCAGCCCGTTTGCCTACGACGTCAGCCTCTTCCTCTTCGTCCGTATTTTCTTTATCTTCTTCCCGGGTAGGAACATTCATGTCGAAATCAATGGTTTGAACCAAATGTTCTTCTTCGTCTTCCTCTATGATGCCGTCAGCTTCATCGGTCGTTTTAGGAATGGCAGTATTTCCTGTCGGTTCGTTCTCGTTGGTGGCTGTTTTCGATGGAAGTTTCGATTTGATATAGTCCACAGGGTTTAATATTCTCCGTACCAACTGTATCGTTTCACTGCTTAAATAGGCCAAATAGGCGATGGCCGTCAGAAGCAATGCCATGAATGTCCCCACCTTGCCGATACGTTGGTTGAGCCAGTTGCTGATGAACAGGCCATGGTCACCGCCCGGGTTGATGAAGTTCCAGTCATTTAAGTTTTCAAATGTTTGTTGAAAAAAATAAGAACAGGTGACGGAGAACCAGATGATGAGTATGGAACAGTTCAGAAACCACTTCCACAGCCTGACCTTATAGGCGCGGGTAAGTTTCATGGCTGCAATAATCAGAAATACGGGAAGTATGAAGGCCGAGAATCCGAAACAGCGGTTTATCCAATAATTGGCACAGTAGGCTCCCACGGCTCCGGCATAATTCAGGAATCCTTCCATCGCTCCTTGTTCTATCAGGCATTGGTCTTCCGCGCCCGTAAACAGGTGAGAGGTGAAAGACAACAGCATGAAAAGAGCCAGGATTAAGAGTACCAGTCCGAAAAAAAAGCGCAGGGTTTCCTTATGTCCCACCGGTTCTTCTCCGGCATTCAGCACATTTCCTTCCGTATCTGTCTTTCTTTCGGGCTTTTTTCCTTTTCCTCTCTGTACTTTGTTTCCTAATTTGGTAGTTTGTATCGTCGGATTTTTTTTACTCATCTTGGCTTGTCGGTATGAAAACAACTACAAAAGTAAATGAAAATCATCAATTTTGCTATTTTTTCGCTCAAATTTTTGTAGCTTTGCGGTTTTTAGAAAATGATGAGAGAGCACCATGAATGTGAATGATAAGAAAACGATAGTATATTCTCGGAATACTGTGGAATTTGTAACCGTGGCAGCCGAATTTTGTGCCTATTTGGAACAATCGGAAGGGAGGAAGTGCCGGGATTTCACGGATACCGTATTAAAACTCTTGCCTTTACTCTATTTGAAGGCTGCCTTGTTGGAGGATATTGAGGGGGCGGAGGACTTTCTTCCCGAAGCTTTCGTTTCGGAGCAGGATTATGAATTTGTCCGTCTGACGCTTTCTTCCTTATTGGACGGGAAGGACGATTACCTGGATTTTTGCAACGAGGGAGTGAAATTCAGCGACGAGCCGGCCGTAAAAACAATTTCAGAGGATTTGGCGGATATTTATCAGGCGCTGAAGAATTTTGTGGAGACCTACCGTATCGGATTGGAGGAAAACATGTACGAGGCTGTGGCCAAAGTGCGGAATGCGTTCGTGCTGTATTGGGGGCAGACGCTGACGAATGCCATGCGTGCCCTTCATCGTGTCAGGTACAGCCCGGAAGACGATGAAGATGAGGAATTAGATGTAGATTAACCTTTCCAAAATAAGATGAAAACACTGTATAGTAAGTTTGACAAGAAACTTATAGCGGCTTTGCCGCGTGCCCTGTTCGAGGGGCGTATTTTTGTGATTCAGACGGAGGCGGAAGCGTCTCGGGCGGTAGATTATTTGTTGGCTTCGGCCGTTTTGGGAGTGGATACCGAAACACGCCCTTCCTTCCGTAAGGGATGTGTGAACAAAGTGGCTTTGTTACAGGTTTCTACCGATGATACATGTTTCCTGTTTCGACTGAATTATATCGGAGTGACCGATAGTGTGAAACGTTTGTTACAGGACGAAAATGTCTTGAAAGTAGGTTTGTCGTTGCGCGACGACTTTGCCTCGCTCCACAAGCGTGGCGAGTTCGAGCCTCGGGCCTTCCTGGATTTGCAGGATTATGTCCGTGCTTTTGGTATCGAGGACATGAGCCTGCAGAAGCTGTATGCCAATATCTTCGGGCAGAAGATCAGTAAAGGGCAGCGTCTCACCAACTGGGAGGCGGACGTGCTGACCGAGGGGCAGAAACTGTATGCGGCTACTGATGCTTGGGCGTGCATACGGTTGTATCGGGAACTGGAAACATTGAAAGAAAATAACGACTATGAACTTGCCGTAGTGCAGGAATCATAAATAAATGAGGGTAAAGACTATGTATAAGAACTTATATTTAAAAAAAGGAAAAGAAGAAAGTCTGGAGCGTTTTCATCCCTGGATTTTTTCCGGAGCCGTCCATCATATAGAGGGAGAACCTGAAGAAGGGGAGGTGGTACGCGTGTTGACGTCCGAGGGCGATTTTATAGCCGTGGGGCATTGGCAAATCGGTTCCATTGCCGTCAGGGTGCTGGATTTCGAGGACAAAGCGGTGGACGGAGCCTATTGGGAAGACCGCCTGCGAGTGGCTTACGACTTGCGATGCGCCATCGGAGTGGCCGGACATGAAAAGGAAAATGATACCTATCGTTTGGTGCATGGCGAAGGAGACTGTTTGCCCGGACTGGTGGTGGATGTGTATGGAAAGACAGCCGTCATGCAGGCTCATAGCGTGGGCATGCACGTGGCGCGTCACGAAATAGCACGGGCACTTGTGGCCGTGACGGGCGGAACAGTGGAAAACGTGTATTATAAGAGCGAAACCACCCTGCCTTTCAAGGCGGAACTGGGGCAGGAAAACGGTTTTATCGTGGGCGGAAGCACGGAAAACGTGGCGGTAGAGAACGGCTTGAAGTTTCATATAGATTGGTTGAAAGGCCAGAAGACAGGATTCTTCGTAGACCAACGTGATAATCGTTCGCTGTTGGAACATTATGCCCACGGGCGTGCCGTGCTGAATATGTTCTGTTATACCGGAGGATTCAGCGTGTACGCCATGCGTGGCGGAGCCACGTTGGTGCATTCCGTGGATAGTTCGGCCAAGGCGATAGACCTGACCCGTGCCAACGTGGAACTGAACTTTCCGGGCGACGGCCGCCACGAGGCGTATGCCGAAGACGCTTTCAAGTATTTGGATGCGATGGGAGACCAATATGATTTGATTATTCTCGACCCTCCGGCTTTTGCCAAACATAAGGATGCGCTTCGGCAGGCTCTGAAAGGCTATGCGCGTTTGAACGCCAAGGCTTTCAGTAAAATCAAGCCGGGCGGCATCCTGTTCACGTTCAGTTGTTCGCAAGTGGTAAGCAAGGACCACTTCCGTACCGCCGTGTTCACTGCCGCCGCGCAGAGCGGACGCCGTGTGCGTATCCTTCATCAGTTGCATCAACCGGCCGACCATCCCGTCAATATCTACCATCCTGAAGGGGAATATTTGAAGGGGTTGGTGCTCTATGTAGAGTGATGAAAAAGGCTCTTATTTGTAAAATAAGGTTAAATACAAGAAGTTTTTTAGCAAAACACTTGCAATATATACGGGAAACCCATACCTTTGTACTGTGTTTTTCATGGTATTAGATTTAAGGTTAATGAAAGATTGGTTGTCGAGATGACAACCTTCTTTTTTTTAAGGGGGCGCATCCGTCGGGATGTGCCCCCTTTTCAATGAAAGGCAGGCTGTCGGCCCGGTGCAAAAGAAAGTAGTCCGATTCTTTGCTTGCAGACGGAATTTTCCGTAAGTTTGTCCCGTTAAATATTGGATATCATGAGAAAGACTTGTATGTTGGCACTTTTGTCGGCTTTGTTCTACGGGTGCAATGAAACGAACCCTAATTTCCGGCTTGCATCGGATTCGGTGGCCGATGTCGAGGTGTCTGTAGTGGACGTGGATACCTTGTGGTTGGACACGGTGCCCACTTCTTATATGATTGAGTCGGGCGTATGCGACGATTACCTCTATGTGGTGGACAAGAAACTTTGTGTGGTGTACCGTTACGATTCCACGGGGCGGTTGCGTGACAAGAAGTTGGGGAAAGGGCATGCCCGTAATGAGACGGAAGCGGGAGATGTCTACGGATGCTGCATGCTTGATGGTGGAGGAATCCTGCTCAATAATGCGAGCGGATGGTATTATGTCTATGACAAGGATTTCCTTTTCAAAGATCAGTTTTTTATCTCCTACAACGGGCGCAAGGACAAGGATAAGGTGGACGAGACGGCCTTTTCCGACCCTGTGTATTACGTCCACGGGTCGGACATGCACTTCCGTTCCCATGGTGATAAGATATATAGCACGGTGCACGAATTATGGGGGTATAATTATTTGGAAGACACGGAACTTTATCTTGATAAAACGGCTCACATACGGGAAGTGGACTTGGGCAAACATGGTTTCGGCCGGTTGTTGGCATTCGGGTATCCTGAGAGTTATTATGACAAGCCCCTCACCAAAACGCTTTTTTCACAACTGGCTTTCGATATTGCGGACAATGGGGATTTTTACGTGTCCTTCGAGGCCGATTCTTTGGTGTACCGTTACGACCATGATTATAACCAGTTGGCCTGTTTCGGCTTTGCCGGACGGGACATGGATTTGAACTACCTTCGTTGGGACAGTTATGACCAGCCCTGGAAGGAAAGGTGGGCCGAACGTATGTCGAGGGGCTTTTATAATGCTGTGGAATATGTGGACGAGACGGGATTGTTGTTCCGTTCTTACCGGAAAGGCGGCGGTTCGATTACAGACGGATTGCAGGTCTACCGCGATGGGGTATTGGTAGGTGATGTGGACGTACCCTTGGGATTCCGGATGGCCGGTTATGTGGAGCCTTATTATTATTCCTATGTGGTGCCCGACGAGGAGGGGGAGCGGCTGTATATGTTCCGTTTCAAATGGCCTTCCGCACCGGAAGAATAAGTTCCGTGCCCTTGCCCGGTGCTTTTCGCTCTTCTTTTTTTACATGAATCAATCTGCTGAGAACGGAAAATCAATCTCAGGAGATTGAAAAATCGTTCGGCTGAGAACGGAAAATCATTTGGCGCAGATTGATTTTATGGGTTGTGGAGGATGCCCGATGATATTCTTTAAGGGTTTGCTTCTGATTCATTTTGAGAGGGTTAGTCGCACTGTGCAGGTGGAGGTATTGTACCTTTCTTGGGGTTGATTTATATTTACATCCGATGGTCTATGATAGAGTGTATGTCGATGAAACAAGTTTGGATGGGAATAGCAGTTTGCCTGTGCCTGTCGTGCACGCGGATGCGAGGCGGGCAGGAGGGCGTGGTGCTCGATTTGACGGAGACGGGGACGGATACGTTAGGATTCGGCGACGTTTTCGATGTGGTAGGCGTTGTCCCGTTGGAGACGAAAAACGAATGCCTTTTGGGGCATGTGAGTAAGGTGGAAGTCGTGGATGGGAACTATTATGTGTTGGACGGCCAACGGAAGGCAGTGTTCGTCTTCGACGGGCAAGGGGCGTTTTTACGCCGCATCGGAATCATGGGGCATGGGCACGGCGAATATGAGCGTGCCTCGGATTTTACGGTAGACCGCGACCGCAGACGTGTAGTCATTCTCTGCGGCCCCCGGGAGGTATATATGTATGATTTGCAGGGACAGTTTGTCGGCAAGAAGGATGTCGGTCCTTGGTGGGTCTGGAAAATAGCCTCTTGTCCGGAAGGCTTTGTCGGTTCGACGGAAGACGCCACCTACTCCGAAGGCGAGATGGCTTATTTGTTTTATGCATTCGACCCCGAATTTCATGTACGGGGCAAGTGGGTCGGAGTGCGTCGGGACTATGCCATGCCGATGGCCTATCCGCCCTTGCAAAAGGCCGGCTGCAAGGTGTTCGGCTTCGACGGCGCGAGGAATGCCGTCCACGTGTGGGACGGACAGGCCGACAGCGTGAGGACGGCATACACCGTCCGTTTCGCTTCTCCCATGCCCGAAGGCATGAAAAGTCAGGAGGAATATATGCGGAACATGTTTCTTTACGACGTGCTGATGGGAGGTGCGTGGGGCGGTGACGGTCTGGTGTTGTTTTATTTGCACGAGGCCCGTCAGCACGTTGCCGTGTTTGCCCCGGACGGGGAGCGGCGTGTGTCAGGGCCGTACCGGGATGTCTTTCCGGACTTGTACGTCGGGCGTGAGGGAGAAGTGCTGATCGTGCTTTCTGCTGCGCGGTTCCTGGAACTTGTACGTCGGCATCCGGATGCAGTGCCTGGTGTGCCGGTGACGGAAGACGGCAACCACGTGGTGCTGCGTTGCAGGTTGGAGTAATCTGCGGTTTGGGATTTTTTAATGGATATTTGTGTCGCTTTTTTGTCCGTACCGGCATGGAAACGGATTTTTTTGTGTAAGTTTGCATATTATAATAGACTGTGGAATACATAAAACGTGAGAGCTATGAGATTAAAGATGCGCTTGACGGTGATGAACTTCCTGGAATACGCCGTGTGGGGGGCTTATCTGACCTCTATGGGAAGTTATTTGGTGAAAATCGGTATGGCCGAGAACATCGGTTGGTTTTATTCGGTCCAGGGCATCGTGTCTTTGTTCATGCCCGCGCTGATAGGTATTATTGCAGACCGTTGGATGCAGGGGCAAAAGGTGTTGAGCCTCTGCCATTTTCTGGCGGGCGTTTTCATGTTGGGGGCTTCGCTTTATGGGTTTGAAGCCGGTGCGGAAGCCTCGTTTTCCACCTTGTTCACCCTTTATTCGCTGAGCGTGGCTTTCTTCATGCCCACCATAGCATTGGCCAATTCCGTGGCTTATTCCGCCTTGGAGGGGGCCGGTCTGGACACGGTGAAAGATTTCCCTCCGATACGTGTGTTCGGTACGGTCGGTTTCATTTGTTCCATGTGGGCGGTCGATTTGGGCGGCATGCAGGAGAATGCGGGACAGTTCGCCTTTTCCGGTGTCCTGAGCATGTTGTTGGCCGCTTACGCTTTGACGCTTCCGGCATGCCCGGTAAGCCATGCGGCGGAACGCAAGAGCGTGGTGGAAGCCTTAGGGCTTCGTGCCTTCACGCTGTTCCGTCAAAAGCGTATGGCTTTGTTTTTCATCTTTTCCATGTGTCTGGGCATCTGTTTGCAGATCACCAATGGTTTTGCCAGTCCTTTCATCTTCTCTTTCGGGGGCATTCCCGAATATGCGGACACGTTCGGGGTACAGCATGCCAATATCCTGATTTCCATATCGCAAATCAGTGAGACGTTTTGCATTTTGTTGATACCGTTCTTTTTGGGCCGTTTCGGCATCAAGCGGGTGATGCTCATAGCGATGTTGGCGTGGGTGTTCCGTTTCGGATTTTTTGCGTTGGGCAATCCTGGGCCGGGCGTGTGGTTGTTCGTCCTGTCCATGTTGGTTTACGGGGTGGCTTTCGACTTTTTCAATGTGTCGGGTTCCTTGTTTGTCGACAAGGAGACGGACATCAGCATACGCAGCAGTGCGCAGGGGTTGTTCATGATGATGACCAACGGTTTGGGCGCTACCATAGGGACGTTGTCGGCTCAGGCCGTCATCAACCGTTTTGTGTACGCTTTGCCGGAAACGGCCTCCGGACAAGAGGTCATAGCCGGGTGGAATACCTGTTGGTATATATTTGCAGCCTACGCTTTGGTTGTGGCTGTCTTGTTTGCCATATTTTTTAAGTATAAACATGTAGTTAAAGATTGATGAGTAAGATGAACGAGGCGGTAAAAGAACTGAAAGTGCTGACCGTGTCCAAATGTACGGAAGACGGTGCCGCATACATGGCCGTTCTGAAAGAAAAGGACGGTGAACGTATTTTGCCGGTCCTGATAGAGAGGAGCGAGGCTTTCCTCTTGTTGATGAAGATGAAGGGGAATAAAAAGAATACTTTGCCCTCTTCCATGGCCGACATTATGCGGACAGCTTTCACGCAATGCAATATGGACATAGAAGAAGTGCGCATTGCCGCCGTGGAGGGAGGCGTAACCTACTGTCACGTCCTTTACCGAGAAGGGAGCGTTTTTCACATGATTCGTTATTGCAAGGCATCCGATTGCCTGATTCTGGCCTATACATTCGATTGCCCGATAACCATTGGCGAAGCGTTATTGGAGCACCAGTACATGCGTGAAATAGGAGAGGGGATGTATTCCATTCCGGTAAATTCGGTGAGCGTGGAGGCATTGAAGGAGGCATTGAAAAGGGCTGTGGAAGACGAAAACTATGAATTGGCCTCGCAGTTGCGTGACGAAATAGAACGAAGGAAATGAAGGAAATCCGTTTTTTTTATGCGCCGGACGTCGCGGTGGATGACGAATTGCCGGCAGATGAGGCTGCACATTGCTTGCGGGTCTTGCGCTTGCAGGCGGGAGATGAGATTCGCCTGACCGACGGGAAAGGAATGTTTTATAAAGCCGAGATTACAACGGCCACCGGAAAACGATGCCTCTTTAAGGTCTTGGAAGCCGTTCCGCATCCCAAGGAGTGGAGCGGGCACCTGCATCTGGCCTTGGCTCCTACCAAGAATATGGACCGGATAGAGTGGTTGGCGGAGAAGGCCACCGAAATCGGCTTCGACGAGCTGACGTTCTTGGATTGCCGTTACTCGGAGCGCAAGGTGGTCAAGACGGAGCGCATAGACAAGATTTTGGTGTCGGCCATGAAGCAGAGCCATAAGGCTCGTAAGCCGCTGTTGAACGGGATGGAGGATTTCAAGCGTTTTGTGGCTCGTCCGTTCGCCGGGCAGAAGTTCATCGCGCATTGTTATGACGAAGCCGATGTGGCCGGTGTGGCCAAGGCATCCGAAGACAAGGCCATGGACGGCGGAAAGCCTTTTTTGTTGGACGAATTGGATACCGGACAAGACGCTTTGGTGTTGGTAGGGCCTGAAGGGGATTTCAGCATCGACGAAGTGCGGTTGGCGCAGGCCCACGGTTTCCGTTCCGTAAGTTTGGGCCGGAGCCGCCTGCGTACGGAGACGGCGGGGTTGGTGGCCGTCCATTTGATGCACATCCGCCACGCCTGCGTATAAAAGGTTGCAAGATTAACACAATACAGAGATAGGATGAAAAAGAAATGGATATGGGGCGTGGCCGTGGTGTTGGCTTTGGCCCTTTCAATAGGGCTTTACAAGTTTCTTACGGCAGACGATTACCGCCGTACCTTGCCATCGCGTCCCTTGGCTTTGGCAGCCGTAGACTGGGTGCGCTTGTCGGAAGAAAACGACATGGGCATGCAGGATTGGAAGAAACTGTTGCCGGAAGGGTTGGAACCCGGACAGACCGGAATCGACTGGTCGAAGAAAATGTATGCCTTTGTTTCTTCCAAAGAATACGTTGGCTTGTTGGCTGCTGTCAGAGACGAGGCGGACTTGCGGTGTTTGTTGGACGAGGCCGCAAAGAAAGGCCGGTGCACGCCTGTGGAAGACTATCGGGGCTACTCTTGGACGGTATGGGACGGCAGTTGGATGGTGGGTTTCGGTGGCGGTGCGTTGCTTATGATGGGGCCGGGCCTGAAAGCCGACATGGATGCGTTGCGCTATGACATGTTGGCTTGTTTCAGGCAGAAAGAGGCGGAAAGCGGGATGTCTTCGCCCCTCTTTGCTGAGTTGGACCGTAAGGATGCTTCTTTCCGCGTCGTGTCGCGGTTGGACGTGTTGCCCAACTTCCGTGGTGTGGGATTTTTGGAGGGCTTGCCCGAGCATGCGAACCTGGGCGATGTGTATCTCTGTGCCGGTTTGAATCTCTCTTCGCACGGGGTGACCGTGGAAGCAGAAATCAGTTCGAGGAACAGCGACATCAACAAGTATTATGAGCGTTTGGCTTTCTTGGGCAAACCGTTGGACGGCGAATTTGCCGGACGGGTGCCGGAGGATGCTTTGGCGTGGGCTTGCGTGAATGTGGACGGTGGTTCTTTGTTGGAGATGCTGCGGCAGAATCCCGTGGCGCGCACCTTCCTGATTGGATTGAACTTGGGCGTGGATGCAGACTTGATGATCCGCAGCATCAAGGGGGACGTGGCTGTTACCGTTCCGGCTTCCGCCTTGCAGAATCCCGGTAATGTCCTCGTGACGGCCCATCTGGCGGAGAAAGACTTTTTGAAAGAAGCCGCATATTGGAAGGAAAGTGCTGCGCGGAGCGGCGCATGGACTTTCCGGGATTTCGGGAACGACCGTTTTTATTGGGCTGCCAATGGCGTACAGGCCTATTTCGGGGTAGAAGGGGAGACGCTCTACGTCACGCCCGAAGAGGAAATGACAGGTTGGGTAAGCGGCCCGGAAACAAAGACCCTTTCGGAATGGAACAGCCGGATAAAGGACAGCCGTTTCTTCTTGTGGGTGAATTTGGAACAGGTCAAACGTGCCCCGATGGTGGATGCGTTGTGGCAGGAAAGCGGCGTGGACGGAGGCCGGAAAATGTTGGATTTGTTCGATGCGATAGTGTTGCGCTCATCCGATGCCTGCCGTCTGACATTGGAGCTGCATACGCGTGGGAATCGGAATCTATTGAAGGATTTATTGAAATAATGGACAAGATAGAATTGAAGAATGCATTGCCGGAGGTGTTTGCCTTACGGGATGACATCCGGAGCGAGATTTGGCATCAAGAAGTGACGTTCGAGCGGGGACATTTGTATTTGGTCGAGGCTGGTTCCGGCACCGGCAAATCATCCCTTTGCAGTTATATCATCGGTTATCGTAACGACTATCAGGGTATCATCAGCTTTGACCGGAGGAACATCCGCAATTATAAAGTGAAGGATTGGGTGGAGCTGCGGAAACGTTCGTTGAGTCATTTGTTTCAGGAACTCCGTTTGTTTCCCGAGTTGACAGCTTACGAGAACGTGGCGATTAAAAACAACTTGACGGGATTCAAGAAGAAAAAACAGATAGAAGCTTGGTTCGACGCGTTGGGCATCGGTGACAAGTTGCATGTCCCGATAAGCCGCATGAGTTTCGGTCAACAGCAGCGTGTAGCCATGATCCGGGCTTTGGTGCAGCCGTTCGACTTCTTGTTGGCCGACGAACCGATAAGCCATCTGGACGAGGAGAACGGCAGGACGATGGGAGAAATCATGATGGAGGAAGCCCGCTCGCAGGGAGCGGGTGTCATCGTGACCAGTATCGGTAAGCATATCGCATTAGACTACGAAAAGACATTCAGGTTATGAGTTTGGTTTGGAAATTATTGCGTCGGCACGTCAGCGTGCCTCAGTTTGCCGGGTTCTTCTTTGCCAATTTGTTGGGTATGCTCATTGTCTTGTTGAGTGTACAATTTTATTATGACGTCCTGCCTGTTTTCACGCAGGGCGACAGTTTCATCAAGAAAGATTATCTGATTGTCTCCAAGCGGATCAGCATGGTCAGTTCCTTCAGTGGCCGGAGTAATGCGTTTTCTGCGGCGGACATCGATGAAATCAAGGCACAGAAGTTTTGCAAGAGCGTGGGGGCTTTCACTTCAAGCCGATACAAGGTGAGTGCGAGCATGGGCGTGGAAGGCATGGCATATATGAGCACGGAGATGTTCTTTGAATCCGTGCCCGACCGTTTCGTGGACGCAGACCTGAAAGACTGGCACTTCGCGGAGGGCGATCCCGTGGTGCCCATCATTTTGCCGCGCAGTTACCTGACGATTTACAATTTCGGCTTTGCCCAAAGCCGTTCGCTGCCCAAGCTTTCGGAAGGAGTGGTCAGCATGTTGGACTTGAACGTGCGTTTGCGGGGCAATGGCCGGGAGGACGTGATGAAAGGACGGGTCATTGGTTTCAGTAACCGGCTGAACACTATCTTGGTACCCGAGAGTTTCATGAAGTGGAGCAACAGGCTATATGCCCCGGACGGGGATGCCGGACCCACGCGGCTTATCGTTGAAGTGTACAACCCGGCAGACGATGCCATAGCCCGTTTCTTGCAGGAAAAAGGATATGATACGGAAGAAGACAAGCTGGATGCCGGAAAGACCACTTATTTCCTGAAAATCGTGTCGGGTGTGGTGATGAGCGTAGGGCTGCTCATCAGCGTCTTGTCATTCTACATCCTGATGCTGAGCATTTATCTGTTGGTGCAGAAGAATACGACGAAGTTGGAGAACCTGCTGCTCATAGGTTACAGCCCTTGGCGGGTCGGTCTGCCTTATCAGATTCTGACGGTAGGGATGAACGTGTTGGTATTGTTGTTGGCCATCGGCCTGCTGACGTGGCTTCGCGGTTATTATCTGGATATGATCCTATTGTTGTTCCCCCAGATGGAGGAGGCAAGCCTTTGGCCCGCGTGCGCCTTGGGTGTGGTGCTCTGCGTGGCGGTCAGCGTGTTGAACGTATGCGCCATACAGCGTAAGGTGATGGCCATTTGGAAACATAAAGACTGAGAGACATGGAAGAGTTGTTGCGATTATACGAAGACTGGCGGGGCTGTGCGCCGCAAAGTGTGGAACAGTTGCCCGGAGCCGGAAGCAACCGTACGTATTACCGGTTCTGGGATGCCGAAGGGGATTCCCTGATAGGCGTGGTGGGCACGTCACGGGAGGAGAACGAGGCTTTCATTTATTTGGCCAGGCATTTCGGGCAGAAACGGTTGCCTATACCCCGGGTTGTGGCCGTTTCGACGAGCCGTTTGTGCTATTTGCAGGCCGATTTGGGGCATCGTAGCCTGTTCGACGCGCTGTCGGACGGCCGCGAAAAAGGCGGACGTTACGCTCCTGAAGAGAAGGAACTGTTGCGGCGGACGATAGCGGAACTGCCACGCATCCAGTTTGTCGGGGCAGAAGGCTTGGATTTCGGACGGTGTTACCCGATGGCTTCCATGGACAGGACGGCTGTTTTCTTTGATTTGAACTATTTTAAATATTGCTTCCTGAAGACTACGGGACTGGACTTTAACGAGGTAAGGTTGGAAGAGGCGTTTTCGGAGATGGCCAAGGATTTGGTGGGAGACCCGGACAGGCACGCGTTCCAATACCGGGATTTCCAGGCGCGCAACGTCATGTTGGACAGGGGCGGGCAGCCCCACTTCATCGACTTCCAAGGCGGGCGGCGCGGGCCGGTGGAGTATGACGTGGCCAGTTTCCTGTGGCAGGCTTCGGCGCATTACGCCCCGGAGCTGCGCCACGAGCTGATGGCGGCGTACCTCGATGCTGCACGGCTGTATACGGACGTGGACGAAGGACGATTCCGCGAACGCATGCGGTTGTTCGTCCTGTTCCGCACGTTGCAGGTGTTGGGGGCATACGGTTTCCGGGGGTATTTCGAGAGGAAGAAGCATTTCTTGGACAGCATAGCCCCGGCCATACGGAACTTGCGAGAGTGGCTTTCGGAGGGCAAGTGTCCTTATCCTTATTTATATGACGTGTTGAGCCGGATGGTGGAATTGCCCGCTTTCCAGACAGAAGTTCCCGCACAGCCGGACGAACCGTGCGGAAAGGACGCAGGAATGGAGCGTGTAGCCGATAGGCTCCGTGCGGACATCGGGCTGGCTTCGCTTTCCCGGTACGATGGCCGGGGACTGTTGGTCGTGCGCGTGTTCAGTTTCTCCTATAAGAAAGGGATTCCCGAAGACACTAGCGGGAACGGAGGTGGTTATGTGTTCGATTGCCGCAGTACGCACAATCCCGGAAGGTATGAACCGTACAAATCCCTGACGGGCTTGGACGAACCCGTTATCCGTTTTTTGGAAGAGGACGGAGAGATTCTGATGTTCTTGGACAGCGTTTGCAAATTGGCAGATGCCCATGTGGCGCGTTATCTCCGGCGCGGTTTTACTGACTTGATGTTTGCTTTCGGATGTACGGGCGGCCGTCACCGCAGCGTCTATTCCGCCCAACATCTGGCCGAGCATCTGCATGAGAAGTTCGGCATTGAAGTACGGATATGTCATCGTGAGCAAAATATCACGCAAGTACTGCCTGCTGTCAAGGGGTAAGTCGGGCATGGGGTTTTATATTTCGTAGGTATAGATAAAATTAGACCGTCCGACAGGCCTTCAAGCCAAGCCTGTCGGACGGTCATCCTCCTTTTTCTCTTCTCTTCGGAAGTCGGAGATGCTTTTCCTGTTCATTTTCTTGAAAAAACGGCTGAACGTGGCCAAATCTTCAAATCCAAGTATCTCACTGATTTCCTTGGCGCTCTTCGAGGTATAGAGCAACAGCCGGCGTGCCTCGGCATCGATGCGTTCGTGGATGATGTGCAACGGTGAATCCAGCCCGTAGAGCGAGAAGAGGTTGGAAAGGGTCTTGGGAGAGCGGTAGAGCATTTCCGCATAGTCCTGCACCTGTTTCTTTTCTTTGAAATGGTTATCCACGAGCACGTAAAACTGACGGATGATGTCGAAGCCGTTTTCCCTGCCTTTGCCGGTTTCCAACCGTAGGCGTGCCATACGGGTGCATACGATGATGAGCCGTTTGAGCAGCAGGCGGAGCATTTCCTCTTGCAGGTTGTCGGCCACGGCGCATTCTTCGGCCAACGTGTCGGTGATATGGGACAGGCGTTCCGTCTCCGTAGCGTCCAATGAGAGGTGCAGGATGTTTGATGAACCGTGGAACAGGAAGCCGTGGCAGGAGGATTCGCCCCCGTGACCGTAAATGCAGTAGAAATTGCTGTTGAAAAGCACTGAAAGATAGTGCCCTTCTGCGCGGAGCATGTCCACATGGTGCAGGGGAGAGAGGGTGACAAGCTCGCCTTTTCGCAGGTGCATGACCACGTGGTCCACTTCGATGTCCAGTTTTCCGTCCCTCACCCAAATGAACTTATAGAACCCCTTTCCGCCTTGCAACGCCCTGTCCTCGTGCAGGCGCGTCGTCAGGGCGAAAAAACCGTCCATGCGTGTGTTGAATTTGAAGTCCATGTTTTCGGTTTTGCGTTAGATGGGTAAATATAGTCCAAATTGCCGGAATAGGAAAGGGATGGGAGTAATTTCTTTTCCCATCCCTTTGTTTCCATGCCGTTCGTTTATAGTCGGACGGATGTGTGCGCGTGGCATTAGGGTTTCGCTTTGAGAAGCGTCTCTTCTATCATCCTCTTCAGTTCCGTTTTGGGCATGGCGCCTTGTGTGACGATCGGCTTGCTGTCTTTCGGAATCCACAACAGGGTGGGGATGCTGCGTATGCCGAATGTGGCAGCTAGTTCCTCTTCCTTGTCCACGTCTACTTTGTAGATGTAGATTTTGCCGTCGTATTCCTTAGCCAACTCTTCCAACACCGGTGCAAGGGCCTTGCACGGGCCGCACCACGTGGCGTAGAAATCCACAAGGCACGGTTTGTCACCTTCATATTTCCAATCGTTAGGGTTGGTCTCATAGTTATATACCTTGTTTAAGAACTCTGTTTTGGTTAAATGAACGATTTCCATATTTGCTCCTTTCTTGTTTTGTTTTTTACTTTCTTTGTTGTTGGCGCATGCGTTGAGGCCTAAGGCCAGGCACAGCGCGGCGATAATGGGCTTTACCAGTTTCATAATTCTACGTTTTGTGAATACTTTTATTGAACATTGCAAATATCCGATAAAAATCCGGATAATCGCATGGCAATTCTGCCGGAAAAGTTGGCAAAATATCCCGTTTGGGATTTTTGGCTTATTTTTCCGCTTTTGTATATTCTTTTGCTACATCTTGCCCGTCAATATCTCCTTGCGCAAGAATCCGTAAACGTAAACGGGACTTTGGAAATAAAGACCGGACCTTGTGTCCTTTAGTTTGGCGTAGGTTTCGGATTGGTATAGAGCGTCTAACGTTCCGTGCAGTGACATTTTCTGTTCGTCCACAAACATGACGACTAAGTCACGTGCCATACATTCTTTCATATATTCAATCTCGCTCATATTTTTTCTAAAAGGTCTATGGCACGTTGCATGCCGAAAAAGTATTGGAAAGTGATGCCTTTCATGAAAGCCAATTTTTTGAGAAAGGTGCCGAAATCTATGTTGTTCCGTGATACAAAATCATACTAAAGCCCCTCCGTGGCGTTGGCAAAGGGTGGTCAGACCTTCGATGATGTCATCGAAGCTTTGTGTGTGTGTGCCACGTCGTACTGGCTTTCCAAGAAGTCGATGGCTTTATAATGATTCAGGAGCGGTAGGCTTGCTCTTCTTCCAACTGATGTCGCTTGGCAAATTCGTGGATGGCGATAACGATATATTCGGCTATGTCTTTCAACTTTGCATCCATAGTGTGTCGTTTTTACAAAAATACGGATTATTCCGTGGAACGCCAATGTTTTTATTCTTTTTTTGTTCGGAAGGATAAAACGTGTGAAATGTGATGTCTTGAACGAGATTATATCAGTATATTTGCAAATATGAAAGCCATGATTTTTGCAGCGGGGTTGGGAACCCGCCTGAAGCCTTTGACGGACACGATGCCGAAAGCGCTTGTCCCGGTGGGAGGAAAACCCTTGTTGGAGATATTGATTCGTAAACTGGTGGCTTCCGGATTTACGGAGATTGTGATTAATGTGCACCATTTTGCCGACCAGATTATCCGGTTTGTGGAGGAACATGACGCTTTCGGTGCGGATGTCCGTTTCAGCGACGAGAGCGGGAAACTTCTGGAAACAGGAGGAGGTATCAAGAAGGCCATACCTCTTTTATTAGAGAGCGGTGTCGCGGAACGCCCGTTTCTGGTACACAACGTGGATATATTGAGCAATGTGGATTTGCGGGATTTTTATCGGCACGGGGTAGGAGCGGCGGCTTTATTGCTAGTGAGCGAACGGCAGACGCAACGTTATCTGTTGTTCGATGAGGAAAAACGTCTGGTGGGGTGGACAAACGTCAAGACCGGGGAGGTGAAGTCGCCCTACAAAGGGTTGGACGTGGAGGCTTGCCGGAAGTATGCTTTTGCTGGTGTACATTTGTTTTCTCCGCAGTTGTTCCCTTATTTCGATGCTTGGCCGGACAAGTTTTCCGTGATAGACTTTTACCTTTCGGTGTGCGACCGCGAACCGATTTATGCTTATCCTTTTCCTGGGCTTAAAATACTGGACGTGGGGAAGCAGGATACTTTGAAGAAGGCTGAGGATTTCTTGTCGGCAGAATGTTGCCCGTCTCGATAAATTGTTGTACTTTTGCGTACAAAATCAGATAAAAATCTTTTTATGCAACAGAAAATCATCATTCTTGATTTCGGGTCACAGACAACGCAGCTTATCGGACGCCGTGTCCGTGAGTTGGACACGTTCTGTGAGATATTGCCTTATAACAAGTTCCCGAAAGAAGATCCGTCGGTTATCGGTGTGATTTTAAGCGGTTCGCCTTTCAGCGTATATGATAAGGAGGCGTTTAAAATCGACTTGGACGAAATTCGCGGGAAATACCCTGTGTTGGGCATTTGTTATGGCGCACAGTTCATGAGTTATACTTTAGGCGGCAATGTGGAACCGGCCGGGACGCGTGAATACGGGCGTGCCAATTTGGCTTCGTTCGACAAAGAGAATCCTCTGTTCAAAGGATTTGAGGAAAATTCGCAAGTGTGGATGAGCCATGGTGACACCATCACGAAATTGCCAGAGGGTTTTAAGGTGATTGCTTCCACCGACAAAGTAGTGAACGCCGCTTATCAAGCTGTGGGTGAGCAGTTGTGGGGTGTGCAGTTCCATCCGGAAGTGTTCCATTCCGTGCAAGGAACGCTGTTGTTGAAAAACTTTGTAGTGGACATTTGCGGTAGCAAACAGGATTGGAGTGCGGCTTCGTTTGTGGACACCACGGTTGCGGAACTGAAGGAACAGTTGGGAGACGACCGTGTGATTCTCGGGTTGAGCGGAGGTGTGGATTCTTCCGTGGCCGCCGTGTTGCTGAACAAGGCTATTGGTAAGAACCTGACCTGTATCTTCGTAGACCACGGGATGTTGCGTAAGAACGAGTTCAAGAATGTGTTGCACGACTACGAGTGTCTGGGGCTGAACGTGATTGGCGTGGACGCCAGTGCGAAGTTCTTCAAGGATTTGGAAGGAGTGACCGATCCGGAGCAGAAGCGTAAGATTATCGGCCGCGACTTCGTGGAGGTGTTCGATGCAGAGGCTCGGAAAATAACCGATGCCAAGTGGCTAGCGCAGGGAACGATTTATCCCGACCGTATCGAGAGCCTGAATATTACGGGAAAAACAATCAAGAGCCACCACAATGTGGGCGGTTTGCCTGAGGAGATGAACCTGCAACTTTGTGAACCGTTGAAATGGTTGTTTAAAGACGAGGTGCGCCGCGTAGGGCGTCAGATGGGAATGCCGGAACATTTGATTACCCGTCATCCTTTCCCCGGACCGGGACTGGCCGTGCGTATCTTGGGTGACATTACGCCGGAGAAGGTACGTGTGTTGCAGGATGCCGACGATATTTTTATCCAAGGGTTGAGAGACTGGGGGTTGTACGATCAAGTCTGGCAGGCCGGTGTAATCCTGTTGCCCGTGAAAAGCGTGGGCGTGATGGGTGACGAGCGTACGTATGAACGCGCTGTAGCCTTGCGTGCCGTGACCAGTACGGATGCAATGACGGCCGATTGGGCACATTTGCCTTACGATTTCATGGCGAAGGTGAGCAATGATATAATAAATAAGGTGAAAGGAGTGAACCGTGTATGTTACGACATCTCTTCCAAACCGCCTTCGACGATAGAATGGGAATGACAATCGTATACCCACTATGAGGTAGCCGTGCGTGATATGCGCAGCTACCTTTTCTTTTATAAGGAGATATATGGTGAATGGTAGCATTGGTAGCAGCATCGGATTACCGAAAGTTTCGGTAGTCATTCCGGTGTATAATGCAGAGGACACGGTTGTAGACTGTATTGACAGTGTACTTGGGCAGGATTTTCCGGATTTGGAAATAATAGTGGTGGATGATGGAAGTAATGATGGTAGTGGAGTTTTATGTGACAACTGTGCTAGAAGAGATAGTCGTGTCAAGGTTATCCATCAAAAAAATAAGGGACGTTCTGCTGCGCGTGGCGTGGGGACGATAATGTCTCAGGCTAAATGGATTGGGTATGTCGATTCGGATGATACGCTTCCAAAGGATGCTATTTCCCGTTTGTATGCCAAGGCTATTGACGACGTGGATGTTGTTTTGGGGAATGGCTATAAATTTTCGAAGGGAAG
The DNA here is from genome assembly GCF_900683745.1 of Paraprevotella xylaniphila YIT 11841. Classification (NCBI taxonomy): domain Bacteria; kingdom Pseudomonadati; phylum Bacteroidota; class Bacteroidia; order Bacteroidales; family Prevotellaceae; genus Paraprevotella; species Paraprevotella xylaniphila. Next base: position 1,443,083 of record NZ_LR215980.1, on the reverse strand, counting down.
GCGGTGCCCTAAGATTTCCATAGAAGAATTCCGTCATATGGTGGTAAGGGCGGAAGGGCCTATCGGTGTGCCATGGGGATGCTTGTTCCGTCGTTCTGTCTTGACATCTTGGGTGTGGGATATTCCTCGTGAAATCAACATGGGAGAAGACTACGTGTTTTGGTTAAGGGTCATTTTTCAAACACGTAAGCCCGTGAATGTAATATATGAGAAAGTGTATGACAAAGGGGCGGACACGACTTGTGCGAATTTTAAATGGAACGCGGGTTATGCCTTAGCCATCCATGAATTACGTAAAGGCGCTATTCCCGAGCATTTGTGGGCTACATACATGTCGGATACGATAAGCGACAGGTTGGTCAACCTCTTGGATGTGGCTTGTTGTCAGCCGTGCCGCTTGTGGAGGCATAGTCGTTTCTACATGGAATTGAAGGAGGATATTGGCAAGTATGGTTATGACGTGCCATTGAAAACGAAATTATATTTGTTATTACCTTCCTTATGGATGAGGAGGATGTATTCCAAGCTTAGCGATTTAAAAAATAAGTGGATTTAGGTTAGAGGAGATGCTGTCTCTTTTTAGGGGGAGGCGGATTATATAAAAGTAATATAAAAATGGTGAAAAAAGTAGGGGCGGTTTTCGGATTGGCTGTAGTGTTTTCTTCTATTGTTTGTGCACAAAATGACTCTACATTGGTGTACAATGTGGAAATGTCTGCGAATGCCAGTTCCGGAGATTATGCACCGTTGTGGTTTACAGCCAACCGGAACGGCCTGTCAAGCCAGGAATCGAACAGTGCTTATTTGCGTGCGGGACTTGCTTACCGTAAATATTTTAATCATGGTTGGCGGATTGGAGCCGGATTGGATTTGGCTGCGGCCGTGAACTGCCCTTCCGAATTTATCGTGCAACAGGCTTATGCGGACTTTTCGTGGAGAGTTCTTAATTTGAGCATCGGGAACAAGGAACGCAATCCGTTGGGGAAGAACCCGCTGTTGAGCAGTGGCGGAATGGTGGAAGGAAATAATGCGCGGCCTGTTCCTCAGGTTAGGGCAGAGATTGCGGATTATTATACGGTACCGGGAACAAAAGGGTGGTTTGCTTTTAAAGGCTATATCGCTTACGGGCGTTTTACGGATGACCGTTGGCTACGTGATTTTGCGGGGGCAAACCACCAAGCCTACGTGGAAGACATTCTTTATCACAGTAAGGAGTTGATGTTCAAGGTGGGAAACAAGGAAAGGTTTCCTTTGGAAGCAGAACTCGGTATGCTGATGTCGGCGCAGTTCGGAGGAACGCAGCATACCTTCTCTTTGAAAGACGGTGAGTGGAAAGAGACTGTGTACGAGATGCCTCATGGATTGAAGAATTATGCCAAAGTTTTCTTGGCCCAAGCCGGGGGAGACGGCACTACCGGGGGAGATCAGGTGAATGTGGAAGGCAATCATGTGGGCAGTTGGAACTTTGCGTTGAATTATTATTGGCGCGATTGGAAGTTCCGTGCATATTATGAACATTTCTTTGACGACCATTCACAAATGTTCCTCCAATACGGACGTTGGAAAGACGGGCACTTAGGATTTGAGATTACTTTGCCCCGGAACCGTTGGGTCAATACTTTGCTTTGGGAAGGATTGGCTACGAAAGACCAGTCGGGTCCTATTTTGTATGACGGAGACGAACGTTTTCCGGGAGCGGCTTTTCCGGGTATGCAAGTAAGTGCTTGTGACGATTACTATAATAATTTCTTTTACCAGTCTTGGCAACATTATGGTATGGGAATCGGTAACCCATTGTTGCCCGGACCAATCTACAACCGTGATGGCAGCCTTAAGTTCCGGAGCAACCGTGTGCGTGCCAACCATTGGGCTTTCAGCGGGACACCGTCAGACGAGTGGGCCTATCGCGTACTGATGTCATACGCGCTTCATTGGGGAACATACGTCAATCCTTTGGATAAGATATGCAAACAGTTCAGTTCGCTGTATGAAGTGACGTATTCGCCCAAGGCATTGGCCGGATGGCATTTTTCCGTTTCGGCGGCCGTGGATCACGGTAATTATCTTGGTAATAGCGTCGGTGGTATGATAACCATAAGAAAGGAGGGAATATGTATAAAATAAATAGTTTGATTTTTAAATGGATTTGTGTATGCCTGACCGTCTCATTCTGTTTGTCTTGTACGGACAAGGCACCGGAATATCCTGATTTGGAAGGATATTGGAAACAGGAGAGTATAGAGGATGAGGCTACGGACGGGCATTCGGAATGTAATCGTCTGTTTTGGGCATTTCAGCTCGGTGTGTCCGAGATTCGGGATTTGGGTGGTAACGGTTATGGGACGTACGTGTGTAGGTATGATTATAATGAAGGTTCCGCAACTTTGCGTATGTATAATTTCAGGGTAAAAGGGAATCCGTCTCAAGAGGCGGATGTAGATAAGCTGAAGCTTTTTGGCATACCTTCCGGAGATGTGACTTTTGAGGTCGTGCGGCTCGATGGTGACCGTATGGTGCTTCGCTCATCAGGGACTTCCTTGTATTTCCGTTCCTTTTAATTTTTTCCTTTTTTATATGCTCTATTTCAAAAGAAATTCATAAATTTGCAGTGCGCAAGCCGAGAGAAGGCTGACTTCAAAATATTCGTGCTGCAAAATATTAGAAAAGAGTTAGATAACTTATATTAGAACCTTTAATTTTAAAGATTAAGTAAAATGATTAAAGTAGGTATTAATGGTTTCGGTCGTATCGGCCGTTTCGTATTCCGTGCTGCTCAGAACAGAAGTGACATCCAGATTGTAGGTATCAATGACTTGTGTCCGGTAGATTACTTGGCTTACATGCTGAAGTATGATACTATGCACGGTGCTTTCGAAGGTACAATCGAAGCTGATGTTGAAAACAGCAAGTTGGTTGTAAACGGTAAAGAGATTCGTGTAACGGCAGAACGTAATCCGGCTGATTTGAAGTGGAACGAAGTTGAGGCTGAATATGTAGTTGAATCTACAGGTTTGTTCCTGACTCAGGAGAAGGCCCAGGCTCATATCGATGCAGGTGCTAAGTACGTAGTTATGTCGGCTCCTTCTAAGGACGCTACTCCGATGTTTGTTTGTGGTGTAAACTTCGACAAATACGTAAAGGGTACTCAGTTCGTTTCTAACGCTTCTTGTACGACAAACTGTTTGGCTCCTATCGCTAAGGTTTTGAATGACAACTGGGGTATCACAGACGGTTTGATGACAACTGTTCACTCTACTACTGCAACTCAGAAGACTGTAGACGGTCCTTCTATGAAGGATTGGCGTGGTGGTCGTGCTGCTTCTGGCAACATCATCCCGTCTTCTACAGGTGCTGCTAAGGCTGTAGGTAAGGTTATTCCTGAATTGAACGGTAAGTTGACCGGTATGTCTATGCGTGTTCCGACTTTGGACGTTTCTGTAGTAGACCTGACTGTAAACTTGGCAAAACCGGCTAAGTACGAAGAGATTTGCGCTGCAATGAAGGCTGCTTCTGAAGGCGAATTGAAGGGTGTTCTGGGTTATACTGAAGATGCAGTGGTTTCTTCTGACTTCTTGGGTGACACTCGTACTTCTATCTTCGATGCTAAGGCAGGTATCGCTTTGACAGATACTTTTGTTAAGGTGGTTTCTTGGTATGACAATGAAATCGGTTATTCTAACAAGGTATTGGAATTGATCGCTCACATGAAGAAAGTTAACGGTTAATTCCGTTTGCTACGATAAAAATGAAGCCATCCTCCTTTTGAGAGGGTGGCTTTTTTCGTATCTTTGCTTTCATTATTATAATATGGTAAACGATGATACGATGAACTATGACCTTATTACGATATTAGGGCCTACGGCGTCGGGAAAGACTGCATTAGCTGTGGCTTTGGCCTGCGAACTGAAGACGGAGATAATCAGTGGTGACAGTCGGCAGGTGTACAGGCGTATGGATTTGGGAACCGGAAAAGACTTGAAAGACTATGTCGTCAATGGTTGTTCTGTTCCTTATCATTTGATTGATATAGTAGAACCGGGTACGAAATATAATTTGTTTGAGTATCAGCGGGACTTCTTGAAAGTTTATGAAGCGTTGAAAGCACGTCGTATGCTTCCTATATTATGTGGAGGTACAGGCTTATATATCGAGTCCGTGTTGAAAGGATATAACCTGATGCCCGTACCGGAAAATCCGGATTTGCGTGCAAACTTGGCTCGAAAGAGCCTCCCCGAACTGACAAAGATACTGGGTTCATATAAGGTGCTTCATAATACGACGGATGTCGATACCGTGAAACGTGCGATACGCGCGATAGAAATAGAGGAGTATTATCGTTTGCATCCTACGGAGGCGAGGGCTTTTCCCGAAATCCGTTCCTTGGTCATAGGGGTGGACATAGAGCGGGATTTGAGACGTAAAAAAATAACAGAACGTCTAAGGCAACGTTTGGATGAGGGGATGGTTGATGAGATAAAAAGGCTGTTAGACGAGGGGATACCGGCGGAAGACCTGATATATTATGGCTTGGAGTATAAGTATCTGACACGATACGTACTCGGAGAGCTGACGTATGAGGAGATGTTCCGTGGTTTGGAAACCGCTATCCATCAGTTTGCCAAGCGACAGATGACTTGGTTCCGCGGAATGGAGCGCCGTGGCATTAAGATAAACTGGTTGGACGCAGGTTGGCCTATGGAAAAGAAAATCGGTCAGATTCAAGATTGGCTGTGTCCGTGAAGATTTAGAAGAATATTCAAGTAGAGAATAAATAGTTTTGCGTATATTTGTGCGTTTTTAGTAAATAGGATTATGGAACCATCAAGATGGGGGATTATATACTGTCCGAAAGACGGTGTCCGTCACATACATAAAGAGTGGGAGGCTATACGCTCATATTTGACGGAGAAAGGCGTACTTTATGATTTCGTGCAGAGCGAAGGGCCGAAATCCGTAGAACGCCTGGCGGGTATGCTTGCTTCAAATGGCTATACAACGATTGTCATTGTGGGAGGCGACGCTGCATTAAACCGTGCGTTAAACGGAGTACTATCGCAAGGAGAGGAGGTTCGTCGAAACGTTGCTTTCGGGGTTATTCCTAACGGTTGGGGAAATGATTTTGCACATTTCTGGGGATTTGAGGAAGATAATTACAAGCAAACGATAGATTGGCTGATAAAGCGAAGGGTCCGTAAAGTGGACGTTGGGTATTGTGTGCCGGAGCGGATAGGGGATGCCCATCCCCGTTTCTTTTTAAATTGTGTGAATGTCGGTTTGGTGGCGAACATTATGAATATCAAGCACAAGACGCGCCGTTTTTGGGGTATGCTGACCCTTTCTCATTTATCGTCTATGTTTTTGTTGCTGTTTCAGCGTATGGAACACAAGATGCATTTCAAAGTGAATTTGGATGACATCGAGAAAAGTGTAATGACGGTATGTATCAGTAGTGCCAGAGGGTATGGCCAGACTCCGAGCGGAGTTCCGTACAATGGATTATTGGATGTTTCAGTCGTGTCGCATCCGGAAATCAGCCAGATGGTGGAAGCTTTATGGATGCTTTTCCGAGGTCGCTTCTTGAATCATAAAGCCGTAAAGTCGTATAGGACTAAAGAAGTGGACTTTTTTGATAACGGAAAGGCTATGATCAGCTTGGATGGAGCGGTATGGGAGAACGGTTCTACGCCCATGAAGATAGGTATACATCAAGAATGGGTGAATTTCATCATACCGGGTTGAACGGCTCGGAAACAATAATCATGAGACCTATCCTATTTTAGATATCTTTTCCAATCTGTCTTCCGATATGATTTTGATTTTCCGGCCGTCTATCGCGATGATTTTCTCAGAGGCGAAATTAGTCAATGTACGAATCGCGTTGGAAGTTGTCATGTTGGAGAGGCTGGCCAAGTCTTCACGGGACAGATAGATGCTGAGTGTGCAGCCATCTTCTTCCAACCCGTAACTCTCCTTTAAAAACAGAATTGATTCGGCCAACCGTCCCCGTATGTGTTTTTGAGTCAAGTTGACTGTACGTTCGTCGGCTATACCCAAATCTACAGATAATTGTTTGATGAAAAACCATGCCAAGTCATTATTGCTACTTACCAACTTCGTGATGGTAGACATGGGAATCATGGCTATCGTTGAGGCTTCGAATGCGGCAGCGGCAGTCAGAAACTCCTGATGGGCAAAGTACGCACGATAGGCAAAGTATTCTACGGGCTTGATTACGCGGATGATTTGATTACGCCCGCTGACACCGTTCTTGAATATTTTTACCTTCCCGGATAAAAGACACATGAGTTGAGTCGGGAATTCACCTTCACTGTAAATCGCTTCGTTCTTTCTAAATGTATAAACTGTGAGGTTTTCTGTTAAATATTCGCGTTGTCCTGGGGTGAGTGGTTTGCATAAGTCTGAGATTTTTTCTAAAACCTCTTCCTTGTCCATGTCCTGCTTGACCATAAATCAAATCTGCTTCAAATTATGTTTTACAACACAAAATTAGTAATTCTTGATAGATTCATGAAATCTTAAGGTTATAAAAATATGTTTTGCAGCATTTTTTTATGAATCCTTAAAAAAAACTTATTCCTTATGTTCGTGGATAGCCGGATTTTTATTATTTTTGGGTTGCATAAATAAAAACAGAGACAAAATAAACAGTAAAGTGAAAACCTTATATATAATTTCTAGACTATGAGTTACATTCATTTTGATAAGACTCTGATGACCAATTTGGAGGAAGCGTTACCCAAAGAGATTTTGAGGTCTAATCGCTCGGGTGCTTATTCTTGTTCTACGATTGTGGATTGTAATACAAGAAAATATCATGGTTTGTTGGTTGTCCCGATACCGGAATTGGGCGACGAGAATTATGTGTTGTTGTCTTCATTGGATGAGACGGTGGTACAACACGGGGCTGAGTTTAACTTGGGGCTTCACAAGTATCAAGGGAACAATTTCAGCCCGAATGGCCATAAGTACATTCGGGAATTTAATTGCGACCAGGTGCCTACTACAATCTATCGTGTAGGAGGAGTGGTCCTGAAGAAAGAAAAGGTGTTCCAGCATTATGAAAACCGCATTATCATCCGTTATACGCTCTTGGACGCCCATTCCGAAACGACTTTGAAGCTCCGTCCTTTTCTGGCATTCCGTTGTGTGAGGGAGTACACGCATGAGAACACAAGGGTGAACCGGGACTATCAAGAAGTGCCGAATGGTATCAAGACTTGCATGTATGAGGGTTATCCCGAGCTTTACATGCAGTTGAACAAGAAAAACGATTTTGTTTTTCAGCCGGATTGGTATCGAGGCGTGGAGTATCCGAAAGAATTGGAGAGAGGATATGCCTTTAATGAGGACCTCTATGTGCCCGGTTATTTTGAACTGAAGATAAAAAAAGGCGAGAGTGTGGTATTTTCCGCCGGAGTGTCTGAGATAAAGACCACTCAGTTGAAACAGATAGCAGATTTTGAAGCGAAGATTCGTACTCCGAGGGATAATTTCTATCATTGTCTGGTAAATTCTGCACATCAATTCTATTATCATGTAGACGGGGAGAATTATATTTTGGCAGGCTATCCCTGGTTTAAATGCCGTGCGCGTGATATGCTGATTGCTTTGCCGGGATTGACTTTGGTCAATGAAGAAGTGGAGCAGTTTGAAATGTGCATGAAAACGGTGGAAAAAGGCGTTCGGGAATTTATGGCCGGCGAGCCGTTGAGCGTGAAAATACATGAAATAGAACATCCGGATATTCTTTTGTGGGCGGTTTGGTGTATTCAACAATATGGCAAGATTGTTTCTTTGCAGAAATGTGTCGAGAAATACGGACTTCTGGCAAAGGACATCATGATGTATCTGAGTACAAGTTCCCATCCCAATTTGAAAGTCAGAGACAACGGATTGGTATACGCCCAGGGGAAGAGTAAAGCCGTGACTTGGATGAACTCGACGGCAAACGGCCGTCCGATAGTACCGCGAAGCGGGTATATCGTGGAGTTCAATGCCTTATGGTATAATGCATTGAAGTTTAGCGAGGAGATTTGCCGGATGGCTGGCCGAAAGGAAGAGGAACAATATTTTGCAGGGATGGCCGCCAAGGCGGAAAATTCGTTCAGAAAGGTTTTCTTGAACCAGTATGGATATTTGTTCGATTACGTGGACGAGAAGAACCAAGAACAAGACTGGAGTGTCCGTCCCAATATGATATTTGCCGTGGCACTTGACTATTCTCCCTTGCCCCTTCCGGAAAAGAAAGCGGTTTTTGATATTTGTACGAAGGAGTTATTGACCCCTAAGGGGCTTCGTTCCCTGAGTCCCAAGAGCGGGGGATATAACCCGATGTACGTCGGCCCTCAAGTCCAACGTGACTACGCCTATCATCAAGGTACGGCATGGCCTTGGTTGGCTGGATTTTATATGGAAGCCTGCATGCGTTTGTATAAAAAGAGCCGTGTAAGTTTTGTGGAACGCGTGTTGGTGGGCTTTGAAGAAGAAATGTTTTCGCATTGTATAGGCACCATACCGGAACTGTTCGACGGAAACCCACCTTACCATGCCCGAGGGGCCATATCCTTTGCGATGAATGTGGCTGAGATTCTCCGTGTGGTGAAATTAATCGAAAAATATGATATATAAAGATTAGGAGGAACTGAATATGAAAGTATTAATGTTTGGTTGGGAGTTTCCTCCTCATATTCTTGGAGGACTCGGTACGGCAAGTTACGGTCTGACGAAAGGTCTTTCCTTACAGCCAGATATGGATATCACTTTTTGTATCCCGAAACCTTGGGGAGATGAAGACCAAAGCTTTATGAAGATTATAGGTATGAACAGCGTGCCTATCGTTTGGCGTGACGTGGATTGGAATTATGTAAACGGCAGGGTGGGCAGTTACATGGACCCGCAACTTTATTATGATTTGCGCGATCATATTTATGCCGACTTTTCATATATGCATGTGGATGACTTGGGCTGCATGGAGTTTTCCGGCCGCTATCCGGACAACTTGCACGAGGAAATCAACAACTATTCCATCGTGGCAGGAGTGGTGGCCCGGCAGCAACGGTTCGACATCATTCATGCACACGATTGGTTGACCTATCCTGCGGGCATCCATGCCAAGCAAGTCAGCGGGAAACCGTTGGTGATTCATGTGCATGCCACGGACTTCGACCGGAGTCGCGGAAATGTGAATCCCACAGTCTACAGCATCGAAAAGAACGGCATGGACCATGCGGACTGTATCATGTGCGTGAGCGAGCTGACGCGCCAGACGGTAATCAACCATTATCATCAAGATCCGGCAAAGTGTTTTGCCATGCATAATGCCGTGTATCCGTTAGCTTCCGAGCTTCAGGAGATTGTGGACCAAAGGAAACCCTATTCGGAACGCAAGGAGAAAGTAGTGACTTTCCTGGGGCGTATCACCATGCAGAAAGGGCCTGAGTATTTCATCGAAGCGGCCAAGCGGGTGTTGGACCGTACACACAACGTGCGTTTTTGCTTTGCCGGAAACGGTGACATGATGAACTCCATGATTGAGATGGCTGCAGCCTACGGGATAGCCGACCGTTGCCATTTTCCCGGGTTTATGAAAGGGAAACAGGTGTTCGAATGTTTCCGTGACAGCGACGTGTATGTGATGCCTTCCGTGTCGGAGCCGTTTGGGATTTCCCCGCTCGAGGCGATGCAAAGCGGGGTGCCTTCCATTATCAGCAAACAATCCGGTTGCGCCGAGATTCTGTCTAAGTGCATCAAGGTGGACTATTGGGACATAGATGCCATGGCCGACGCCATGTATGCGCTTTGCGTGTACCCTTCCTTGCATGAATATTTGCAGGTGGAAGGAAAGAAAGAGGTGGACGGCATCACGTGGGAGAAAGTGGGCCAACGCATCCGGAAACTTTATGACGAGACAATCCAAAAATATAAATAATCTAAAATCCTAAGACATGAAAACGATATGCCTTTACTTTGAAATTCATCAAAATATACATTTGAAACGTTACCGCTTCTTCGACATCGGTACGGACCATTATTATTATGATGATTATGAGAACGAATGCAGCATAACCAATACGGTTGAGCATTCCTACCTGCCTGCGTTGCAGGCTTTGCTTCAGATGCTGAAAGAGAACCCTGGATTTTTCAAGGTCGCTTTCTCGATTTCCGGCACTGCCATTGAACTGTTGGAGAATTATGCGCCATCCGTCATAGATTTGTTACAAGATTTGAACGAGACAGGAGGTGTGGAGTTCTTGGTGGAGCCTTATTCCCACGGCTTGTCTTCCCTGGCCAATGAGGAGAGTTTCCGGGAGGAAACCTTGAGGATGTCACGAAAGATTAAGGAACTTTTTGGAAAGTCGCCAAAGGTGTTCCGCAATTCTTCTTTGATATATTCCGACGACATAGGGAATATGGTAGCTTCGATGGGGTTCAAGGGATTGCTGACGGAGGGTGCCAAACACATCTTAGGATGGAAGAGCCCTCATTTTGTGTACCATTGTTCACAGAATCCGAACCTGAAACTCCTTTTGCGGGATTATAAATTGTCGGACGATATATCCTTGCGTTTCAGTAATTCCACTTGGAGCGAGTTCCCCTTGTTTGCCGAAACCTATATGGATTGGATAGCGGCAGTGCCGGAAGAGGAGCAAGTGATTAATATCTTCATGGAGTTGTGCGCATTGGGTATGTTCCAACCGCTTTCGTCCAATATCCTGGAGTTCCTCAAGGCCCTGCCGGCTTGCGCCAAGGCCCGTGGGATCTCTTTCTCCACCCCTTCGGAAGTGATAGACCATCACAAGTCGGTTGACGCGCTTGAAGTGCCTTATCCCATGTCATGGGTGGACGAAGAGCGCGACATCAGTTGTTGGCTGGGAAATGGCATGCAGCGAGAGGCTTTCAACAAGCTGTATAGCGTGGCCGACCGCGTGCGTATTTGTAACGACAGCCGTATCAAACAGGATTGGGATTACCTGCAGGCCAGCAATAATTTCCGTTTTATGACCACGAAATCCAGTAGTTGGAACATGTACCGCGGAATTTATGATTCTCCCTACGATGCCTTTACGAATTATATGAATATCCTTGGCGATTTCATTAACAGGGTGAATGGCATGTATCCTCGTGATATAGACAATGAAGAGTTGAATTCACTGCTTACGCTGATTAAGAACCAGGGAGAAGAATTGGAGGTGAAGGACAAAGAGATTGCACGTTTGAATGCCCGTATGAAGAAGTTGGCATCTGAAGGGGCGGAAACGGCCAAGAAGGTTTCCACGCGCAAGGTTGCAGACAAGAAGTGACGCATGCCGTTCCGTGTCCCACGGTGCAGGTTTGTGCGTGGGCATGGAACGTAAGATGACAGTGGCCGACTCGCCGTAAAGAAGTGGGTCGGCCTTTCTCGTGTATAGTACCGGGGAGGGGAGGCACATGCGTGACGGACGTTTCTTTGTTGAAAATCCGGAATCTTGTAATGTTTTGGTTTATAGGTCGGTAACATTCTCCTTAGATTCGTTTTTCATTCTCAGGAGATTGAAAAATCATTCGGCTTAGATTGATTTTCCGTTTGGCGCAGATTGGTTTCCCACAGCCCTGTGTCCGTTTTTTTTGAAAGTATGGTGAGAATTTGGCATAGGGAGGGGAATAAAAAGAACAGGTGGAGAAACCATAGGCTTCTCCACCTGTTCTTTTTATTCCTGCCGTGGTTACGGGTAAATGAGTGGGTTAATTGAACGTACTATAAATCACTTGGATTTTAAGTTTGTCTGTTGCGCCACCCACTAACTTGGCACTTCCCAGTCCCATGTCATGCGTCACGCTGACGATATTGTTGTTGTTGTCCTGGTTGGTTTCAACAGGAATGAGTACCACCTTGTTCCAGTCCTGATGCTGCTGTTCCCAAGCTTCCGGTGTGATGCCGGCTTTGGCAGATTCCTCATTCCTCTCTCTCTTACAGTAAGATACCAAGTTGCTGATGTTGGAAAAAGTATAAGTGTTATAGCTGCTGTTGAAAGAGGTGACGTAAGATGTTTTCTCGTCCGGCACTTTTCCTTCTTCAAAGAACGTGTACATGTCTTGTTTGCGCACCAACAATAGGGTCTGGGGAACCTCGAAGGCCGATTCCTGGTTTGTGGCATTATAGCGATACAAGGAGAATTGAGCCTGGCTGATGCTGTCGTTGAGGTGTCCTTGGTAGATTTCGTTTACAGGAAGTGTGATTTCCGTAAACACTCCGGCGGGAGTTTTCAAGTAAGTGCATTGGGTGTCGTTTTCTACCAACTCGGCCAGGTCATCATTTTCCACGTAAGTGTTCTGCAAGACTTCGGGAGTAGCTGCAAAACGGCTCATACCTACGTAAACCGTGTCTTTTTCGGCATCTTTATACCTGAAATAGAGATTCATGGCTCCTACTCTCATCTTAACCATCGTACCGTCCCCGTCCGTCAGTTTGAAATAGAAGCCGGGGCATACATGGCGTATGAAATTATATGAATTCTTGAAAAAGCCCTTGTTCTCGTAGTATTTCTTTATGATGAATGTGCCGTATTCTTTAGGCAGCATGATACGTATGTTCGGAGTGTATGAGCTGCTTTCCAGATAATCGTCCGACAAAGTGAAATCCTTTGTCGTGAAGACCTTTCGTGTAATGGGACCCGTTGCATGGCGGTTGATATACCGGCTGAAATCGGCATTGCTGTAATACGTTGTGTCCTCGCGCACGACGTTTGCGGTGTCCAATTCGTATACGTCTACTTTCATCGGATTGTTCTCGTCTCCGTAATACTTTTCGTAATATAACCTGATTTCAATGGAATCCGCTTCGATTTCTCCTTGCTCGTTCTTGACCATCAGGTCGTAAGCGGGGAATTCATAGTTTTCCAACGTGCCGAACTGCGCCAGAAACTCGGCCTTGATTTGCATGTTCGTTTCCGGGTCGGTCATACGTCCTAAGTAAGAACTGTTGCTATTGCTTAAAACGGAATCTGCCAATAGTGAGTGTGTGCTTGCTTCATATACCGAAGCGGAAGCGTTGATGTTATCGGAATCCGTGAAAATTCCGATAGTATCGGTCGTGTCGTCACAAGCCACGCTGCATAATCCGAGCAACGTGATGAATGAAGTTTTGAATTTCATGTTTGCAGAGGATGATAAATGTTTTTAGTCTTCATTCTTACCCTGGCTCCATACTTTGTCGTAGAAGTCGGCAAAAGCATCGGCGTCGGCGGCACTGACGTTTTCCAACACCGGAATCTCTTTGCTTTGGGCGTATTCGGCAAAGGCTTGGAACTTGTCCGTATCGGGCACGGTCAGCCCGTCGGAATAATTGATGGCTAATTTGTTCAGTTCGTCGTATGTCACTTCCGGGCTGAAGTCTTCGAGGACAGATGCGTTCACATCCCTGAACGTTATGCAATTGCCGAAATTCGTGCCCATCGACTGTTTCAAATCTTCGGAAGACATGGAATACACGATTTTGCTGTCGCGGAACGAAGGCTCTTCCTTATAGGCGGTCTTGACATAGAGGGGAACCAAAGCTGACATCCATCCTTGGCAGTGGATGACATCCGGAACCCATCGAAGTTTCTTTACAGTCTCCAATACGCCCCGCGCATAGAATATGGCCCGTTCGCTGTTGTCCTCATATTCGTTGCCGTTCTCGTCGAGAGCCATCAGGCGTTTCAGGAAATAGTCATCGTTGTCTATGAAATATACTTGCATCCGGGCGGCCTGGATTGAAGCCACCTTGATGATGAGCGGATGGTCCGTATCATCTATGATTAAATTCATGCCGGAAAGACGAATCACTTCGTGGAGCTGGTTGCGACGTTCGTTGATATTTCCCCATTTGGGCATAAATGTTCTGATTTCTCGTCCTTTTTCCTGTATTTCCTGAGGAAGTTCTCTACCCATAGCAGCCAGTTCCGAATCGGGAACATAAGGCGTCATTTCTTGAGTAATGAATAGTATTTTCTTTGCCTTCATTGTCATGTTCACTTTTTCCTTGGCACAAAGGTACGAAAAAAGTTTGGCATTATAGCCTTTTTCAAGGGAATAGAGCTTAATTCTTTCATTAATTTCACGTATTTATTTGGCTAATGTTTTTGCTATGTGGTATTTTATATGTTATTTTGCAGAGTTTTTTAGGGAATGCAGTTTAAAATCAACCACAAATGAAGTTAATTCATACAATTGAAGATTTGCGACGCAACTTGGCAGAGGCGCGTGCAAAAGGTGAAAAGATTGGATTGGTGCCTACGATGGGTGCATTGCATGAGGGACACGCTTCCTTGGTGAGACGTTGTGTAGCAGAAAATGATGTGACCGTAGTGAGCGTGTTTTTGAATCCTACGCAGTTTAATGATAAAAAAGATTTAGAGAAATATCCTCGGACGTTGGATGCGGATTGTGCTTTGTTGGAAGGTGTGGGGGCTGATTTCGTCTTTGCGCCGTCTGTGGAAGAAATGTATCCTCAGCCTGATAGCAGGAAATTCAGTTATCCGCCGGTGGATACGGTGATGGAAGGGGCTTTCCGTCCCGGACATTTCAATGGCGTATGCCAGATTGTGAGCAAATTGTTTGCCATCGTGGAGCCTGACCGTGCTTATTTCGGGGAGAAGGATTTCCAACAGATTGCGGTGATTCGTGCCATGGTCGAAGATTTGCATTTGAAAGTAGAGATAGTGCCTTGTCCGGTTGTCCGTGAAAAGAGCGGGTTGGCCATGAGTAGCCGTAACACCTTGTTGACGGACGGGGAGAAGGCTGTAGCGGCTCATATCTTCGGCATTCTTTCCAAAAGCAAGAATTTTGCCACGAACCATACCTTGAAAGAGACCCGGCAATATGTGGTGGATTCCTTGAATGCCATAGTGGGACTGGAAGTGCAATATTTTGCCATAGTGGATGGAGGGTCTTTGCAGGAACTGGACAGTTGGTCGGATTCGGATGACATCGTAGGGTGTATCACCGTTTTCTGTGGAAGCCAGCCTATCCGTTTGATAGATCATATTAGATATAAAGAATAAGATTAAAAGCAAAAGGGTATGATGATCCAAGTGCTGAAGTCGAAGTTGCACTGTGTGCGTGTGACGGAGGCTAATTTGAATTATATGGGGAGCATCACTATTGATGAGGACTTGATGGATGCGGCTAATTTGATTGCAGGAGAAAAGGTTCAGATTGTGAACAACAACAATGGTGAGCGTTTGGAAACCTATATTATAAAAGGTGAACGCGGTTCGGGGTGTATTTGCCTGAACGGCGCAGCTGCCCGTAAAGTGCAGGTAGGAGACGTTTGTATTATCATCTCATACGCCATGATGGATTTTGAAGAAGCCAAGACGTTTACTCCTACTGTCGTTTTTCCGGATTCAGCGACTAACCGTTTGGTGCGTTAAGGATTTGCGATAGGGGAGGGCATGCATTTGTGGAGTGCCGCTATCGTTCTTATATAATTGTTCCGGCCGACAGTGTCCGTAAAGAGACGGTCGGCCGGTTTCTTTTTTATTTCCTTTGCCCTTTTTGGCTAAACAGAAATTGTTTGCTCTGATAATAATATGAACCCTTTTAGAGTCGTGGTGATATGTGGCGATTTTATTTTAGATTTTCATCGGTTTGACTTAGCCTGTTGAGGAATAAACTTTTAGCGAACTGTTTGAGAAATAGAAGTAACGAAACTTTGTCTTTTACCGTACTTTTGAAGTCTTGTAAGCCGGACTTTCGGACAATAAAAAAAGCCACAAATCATTGATTTGTAGCTTTTTGTCCGTTTGCTGACCATTTCTGTCCAGTACGTTCAGCGGAGAGAGAGGGATTCGAACCCCCGGTGCCTCTCAGCACGACGGTTTTCAAGACCGTTGTAATCGACCACTCTACCATCTCTCCAATACTTTGTCCGGGAAACTCTCTTCCTCAAAAGCGATGCAAAGGTACGTGATTATTTTCATTCGTCCAAATTTTCAATGAAAAAAGTGCTTTGAATTTTTGATTTTATTCTTTCCCTGCTTTCATAGCCCTATGTAAGTTACTATTATTAAACGATATATAGAATAAAGTTTTAGGGCACTCTTTCAATAATCCGGTTCTTTATTTTATATAAACTCTATTATATATAAGGAGATTGGTGTTGTGTGGAAAGGGAATAGGACAGTTCTTTCGGCTACAATCTAGCCGATAGCATTTTCTTGAAGATTTCCGTTTGTTCTTTTCGTTCTTCCTCTGTAAAATCAGGATGCAGTGTTGCCAAGTAACATTTGAAGGTTTCTATGGCTTGCATACGAGCCATGGCTTTTCCTGCTTGTAAACCGCTGTGGTAAGGGGTGTGAGGCAATAGGCTGCGATTGAAATTTCCGTCACTCATGATTTTTTCTTTTAAGATGGGATAAAGTTAAGTGATTTTTTTTATTTCAACGAAGGGTTGGGAGAAATTTAGGACTAATGGGGTATATTTATGAGACAATTTTAGATTCATCTCTCCCGGGGAAACCGGGAGAGATGGGTGAAGTGTATCATTGTCATATTTTGGTCTTAAAGTATAACCACTTCACCTTCTATATGAGGTAGAATGGTTACAAGTCGTTTAATATTAAATAATTGGCTTTGTCTATGACAGTCGTGTCCAAAGAAGCCAGATAAATCTGTGTGGTGGTTTCGGAATCATGTCCCATTCCTTCGCTGATGATGGATAAAGGTATGTTTTTACTTTTAGCGATGCTCGCCCACGAATGCCTTGCAACGTACATGGACAAGGGGTGGGGGCTGTGTACGAATACGGACAGAATCTTGAGTTTCCTGTTTACCAGTGTGAGAGAGTTACGGTATTGTAGGCGTTCGTTTTCATTGGTTGATGTAATGATAGGGAGTAGGTATTCTGTCGGGTTAGGAGGGTATTTTTCTATAATCTCCTGCATGCATTGTTCCCATTTGATGGAAAGTTGCTGTCCGGTCTTTTTTCTGCGATAGGTCAGTATGCCGTTGTGCAAATCCTTTTTTTTCAGATATGCCATGTCTACAAAAGACATGCCTCGCGTGTAGAAACTGAAAAGGAACATGTCGCGGGCGTAGTCTACCGAACTTCCGGTCAGGAGTTCCTTTTCTTTTATCTGCCGGATGATGGGTTGGGGAATAGCTCGTTTTATGGTTTTCTCTATTCCGGTGTATACGTGGCGAAAGGGAAAGCGTTGTGTGGTCAGTTCTTTCTCCACTGCCCGGTTGTAAACAGCTCTTAAGATACGCATATAAAAAGATATGGTATTCAGGCTTAATCGTCCTTTTTTAAAGTATGCCTCATAGGCTTCTATTGTTTCCTGGTTCATCTCGTCCAGTATGATTTCTTCTCCGTTTTTGAAACGCATGAAGCTGTTCAGTGTGCATTGATAAGTTTCTCCCGTGCGTATTCTTCCTTGTTCTTTCAGATGACGGATGAGCGAGGTCATGAAACCGGTCAAAGTGTCGTTTTCACATCGCTTACGATAGAATCGGAGAAGCTCGTCAGTACTGTATGGTTGCCCTTTGCGCGTCAGGTTGGCAATGCACTCATTCAGACGGAACAAATCCTGTTTGATTTCATGTCGGTAGCGGGATAATATGGAATGCCTGTCCGGTCTGGAAGGAGATGGTGTGATGCGTGCGGTACGTGCGTTCCATTCGTCGGGATAGACTTTATACTTAGTCTTTTGTGAGCGTACGATACGACGGTGGATAACTTGCAAATAAAGAGTTCCTGTTTTTCCTTCGATAATCGAGGGTCTGAATTTTACTTTAACTGATGCCATTTGTATGTTTTTTAGTTATGGATTTATGGGCAAGTCTTAAAAAAGGGCTTGCCGTGAAATAAGTTCAAATGTCCAAACCAATTTAAAACATGCTGTAGACGTTGGGCATATCCGGTGTTTTTTATAATTTTGCCCGTCTAAATCGAACACTTATAAGAAATGGGAACCAAGAACGCTTTAACAGAAAAAGTCTATTCCGGGAAAGATATCATGCGTATTGCTTATCCTATTCTGATCAGCCTGTTGATGGAACAGATGATAGGAATGACGGATACAGCTTTTCTCGGCCGGGTGGGAGAAGTGGAACTGGGAGCAGCTGCCATTGCCGGCATCTACTATCTGGCTGTTTTCATGATGGGTTTTGGTTTCGGCGTCGGGGCCCAGATTTTGATTGCCCGTCGTAATGGGGAGAAGCATTACGACGAAATCGGCGAAATCTTTTATCAGGGTATTTATTTCATGTTGGGGTTGGCTTTGTTCGCTTTCCTGCTCACCAAAATCATTTCTCCGTTTTTGTTGCCGGTTATTGTGTCGTCGCCTCATATCTGTGAGGCTGCTCTCAGTTATATAGACTGGCGTATTTTCGGTTTTTTCTTTTCCTTCATAGCTGTAATGTTCCGGGCGTTTTTTGTTGGTACGACTCAGACTAAGACGCTGACACTGAACTCTGTGATAATGGTCTTGTCCAATGTGGTGTTCAATTATATATTGGTGTTCGGAAAGTTCGGCTTTCCGGCATTGGGGATTGCCGGGGCCGCCATCGGTTCGTCGTTGGCGGAGTTGGTTTCAGTCGTATTTTTCATTCTTTATACCTATCGTCGTGTGGATTTGGTCAAATACGGTTTGGTTCATCCTGTGCGTTACAGTTGGTGTAAACTTCGCAGGATGCTTGACGTGTCTTTTTGGACGATGATACAGAATTTTATCTCTCTTTCCACCTGGTTCTTGTTCTTTCTTTTCGTGGAACACCTCGGAGAGCGTGCTTTGGCCGTAACCAATGTCGTACGCAATATCTCCGGAATACCCTTTATGGTTGTGGCTGCTTTTGCTTCTACGTGCAGTGCCCTGGTCAGCAATCTGATAGGCTCGGGAAGAGAAGACATGGTGATGTCCACCATTCGTCAGCACGTCCGTCTGACTTTTATGATAGTGTTGCCGATGGTAGGATGTTTTGCTCTTTTTCCGAAAGTGATATTGGGTGTTTACACCAATATACCGGATTTGATTGCTGCCGCTATTCCTTCGCTATGGGTCTATTGTACGACTCCTTTGCTGATTGCTCCGGGAAATATTTATTTCCAGGCCGTTTCCGGTACGGGTAATACCCGCAAGGCTTTTATCCTGGAGATGGTGACATTGTCGTTTTATACCTTATATATATACGTTACCATCCAGCATTTGCGTTTCGATGTGGCTTGGTGTTGGACATCCGAGCACGTATACGGTTTTTGCATCGTGTTGCTTTGTTATGCCTACTTGCGTGGGGGCCGTTGGAAGTTGAAGAAGATATAATGTGTTCCGGTTCTTGTTCTGGTAAACATTTATCGGTTCAGGCTATCCGTACGGACATAAGTCGTGATTTGCCCGTTCTTTTCTAAGCTCAGCATTTTTTCGTCCACGTCTATAATCTTAAACGCCGTTCTCTCTGGTCGTTTTTGGGCCATGCGTTCGAACAATTCTTTTACTAAGGTCTTGTTTTCCTCCGTTATGCTGTCGCCGAATTCGTAAGTCGTGTTTTGAATGTCGTTGGCGATAATCAGGCTGTCGCCGTCTACTTTCCAAGTTCCGGGATGTTTTATGATACAGTCCATGGTGCCGGCTCCAGTCGTATTCATAAATGTGTGGTCGGCATGAAATTCAAAGGTTTGTCCGGGCAGGGCCGGATGTTCGTATATTCCTGCTATTCTGCTTTCGGTATCATTCTGGCAACCGATGGTTATGAAAGCGGTTGCAGCCATTAGGGCTGCCATGAGACAGGCTCTTTTCATCATTCATTATTAATTAATCGTTAAACTTATCGGGCAGCTCTGAGCCGCATCCTATCTTATCCAAAGATAGCGATTAATCACAGGAGAATTACTGTAAAATCCCCAAAATATTGCAAATTATTCTTATTTGATTTGTCGGACAAGGTGTTGGCTTGTCGGGTTATATAAAAGCAGAAACGGTCTCTCCTTCACGGAGAGGCCGTTCTTTTAGTCAGTGAAAACACTGACTTTTCATAGTTGAGGTTTCCTTATTTAGATTCAATTCATAGTTTTTTCCTTGATTTATGTTTCTTTGTCCAGAATGAAACACAGGTTGCTATCTCTTAGGGTCGCGTTTGCTGTGTGGGGCTGCCGGACTTCTTTTGACCGAGGGTGTCGGTTTAGAGAAAGACGAACGTGTAGGACTCCTTTGTATCCGTTGTGTACTTTGCACTCGCGGAGACATTGGCGATTTTGCCGTTGGGATTTCCGGGTGCACCGATGGACGGTTTACTGTTGTCCGGGTGGAACTCCGTCTATTGTAGTGGCTCTTCGTCCTCAGGTTCGTCACCGGTTCTTCCCGTTTTCTGTTGTCCGAATGTGGCCGTACGACGGGCGGTCGTTTATTGTCGTTGTCCTTTCTTGTAACTTGATTTCCAGGTCTTTGTACGGGGGTAAAACGGAAACCATTACCATGGTGCCCGTTCGGGCGTTGTCCTGGTCGTGGCGGTCTGCCGGGCGATTCGAAATGAAAACCAGAACCACCGTTGCCTTTGTGTGGCCCGGGACGGTGAGGTGGCAGGGCAGGACGCCCCGGTAACGGGCCTCTGTGTTCCCCTCTCAATCCTCCGTTCCATACCGGGCGCCGGTGAGCGTAGAAGCTCTGCCGATGCTCGTGCCGGTAACGGTAGTGTCCGCCCCTGTACACCCGGTATACCCTTGGTGGACTGTAATAGAAGCGGCTCGGGCTGTAAATGGTATACACCGGTAAGAACCACCCCGTAGCTCTCCATATCACAGGACGAAAAAAGTAAGTGGCAGCCTGAAACAAAGCATACTGCCAATCGTAGAGGATAAAGCGCAAATCGGCGTTTCTGTATTCCAGATACACGCTCGAAGCGTCGCTTGCCGTCCTGATGTTCATCAGGTAATCCAGATTGATTTCGTAGGCGTCGTTGTATTGTTGGTCGTTAAGGTTCAGTTCATACGCCATCTTGTCCGTCAGGAACCTGGCCCGGTCGCGGGCTTCTTCGTAAGACATGGCATTAAGGCTGGCCAGTCCGAAGCATAGAGCAGTAATCAGTCCTAATAACTTTTTCATGTCTTTTTTGTTTAACGGTTCGTACTTCATCTTTTCTACATTGCAAATATCCGGCTTTTTCATGGAACGTGAAAAGGATTTTTCCTATTTTGCGGTAGGCGTTTCCCTATCATACAAGAGGAGAATGTTTTTGGGAAAAGATTGGTTAATAGACTTTAAAAATGGGGGGGGTAAAAAGAGAAAGTTAAAAGAATTATCTTCGTTCATCATTTAAATCGTTACTTTTGAGAAGGCAAGATGGGAGGCTTGCGGAAAGCCTTATTTTGATAAATGGAAAAACAAGGAAGCCGAATGGAAGGACTTTTAAAAGCGATATGGGTGTGGGGGCTGTTGTTGGGTTTATCGTCCGGGGCTGTGGCTCAGGCTCGGCAGGAGGTAGCGAAGGAGGACACGGTTAAATCACGCGCCATTGCCCTTTGGGGGCATGTGAAGGACGGTTTCACCTATGCCGCCCTTCACGGCACGTTCGTCACATTGATGCGCGAAGACAGCACTGTGGTGGATACCATGCACGTGCAGTGTTTAGATCCCGGCACACCGCAGGAAGACACCTATTACAGGTTCAATGTACCTCCCCGGAGGGCGCGTTACATCATCAAAGCCGAGCATCCCGATTACTATCCGGAATACGTGGACTGCACGGTGCGTTACGTGGCACGCAATTCCTACGTTGATGCCCGGCATCATGAGATGCGCCGTCGTCAGCGTTCGTCGTTTGCAGACCGCAGTTTGGGAGAAGTGGTGGTAAAGGCTACCAAAATCCGGGTGGCTTACCGGGGCGATACGGTGGTCTACAATGCAGATGCCTTCAACTTGTCCGAAGGGGCGATGCTCAATGAACTGGTCCGCCAGTTGCCCGGAGCGGAATTGAAGCCGAACGGCGAGATTTACGTCAATGGTCGCAAGGTGGATTACCTGACGCTGAACGGTACGGACTTTTTCAAGGGCGACAACCGTAAGATGATCGACAACCTGCCTGCCTTCACGGTGCAGCAAGTGAAAGTGTATGACAAGACGACCGACCGCAGTGAGTTCCTCGGTTACGACACGGAGAAAAAAGCCTACGTGATGGATGTGAGCCTCAAACGCGAATATAACACTGGCTGCATGGCCAATGTGGCGGCGGGAGGCGGTACGGACAGCCGCTATGCCGGACGGGCTTTCGGCCTGCGTTATTCCGACCGCTCACGTGTGACACTCTTCGGTGGGATGAACAACACCAATGCCCGTTACGACCGGCCGGGCGAAAACGGAGAATGGCCGGAGGAAAGCCTGACCAACGGTGAGTTTGTCACCCGGCAGGCCGGTGGGGAGTTTTTTTGGCAGAACAAGGCGAGGGGCATTGAGGACAAACTCACGGCCAATGCCGAATGGAGCGACCAGTTCGTCAACCAAAAGTCGGCGACAGAGGCTTATCTGCCGCAAGGCAACCGTTACCCCCGTTCTTCTTCCCTTCAAGACGTGGATTATATGGGGGTGAATGCCAATAACTGGTTGACGTGGAAAACAAAGGACCATTTGCTCACCGTGCATTCCTACGTGGGTTACGACCGTACGGACACGCACGGTTATGCCCGTGATGCGGCTTTCGATGCCGACCCTTCGGCCGTGGGAGGCATCGACGAGGTGCTCGATTCCGCTTTTCTCCTTCCCTCGTCCGGAAGCGCACGGATGCGCTGGCTGAACCGCTCTTCCACCCGGTCGCTTTTTGAGGAATGGAAGTACAATGTGGGGCATGACATGATGTGGGACGCCAAGTTGCCGTGGGGTGACAACCTCCGGTTGCGATTCACCGGCTCTCTCAGCCGGACGGAGAACGACCGTTTCGAGCATTACCTGCTGGATTATGCTTCGTCCGGGTCCGAAGCCGACCGCCGCAACCGTTACGACCGCAGACGTCGGCGTAATTATTATTACCAACCCTCGGCGGAATACACCTTCAACTTTCCGAACGACTGGCATTTCCTTACCTATTATATATATAAGCAGGATTATCGTTCCGATTCCTCGCCACGCTATCGTCTGGACAGTCTGGCCGGTTGGGAGGTGGGGGCGGCCCGGCATTTGGGCGAATTGCCTTCCGCACGCGAATTGTTCGCAGCGTTGGACGTGCCGAACAGTTACTACCGGCATGACCTTTCTCGGGTGCATACTTTAGGGCTGCGTACTTTCTATTCCCGGCGGACGGAGGACAAATACGTTTGGTTCAATTTCCATCTGCCTTTCACACAGTCGAAGGAAGACATGCGCTACCGCCGGGAGGAGATAGATGCCAGCCTGCAACGTCGCGTGTTCCGTGTCCAGCCCGATTTCACTTATTTGGTCTATTGGTTTGGAGGTACAAGATATTTCAGGACGTTCATGGTCAATGCCGACATGGCTTTGGGCACGCCCGACCTTGTGAACCGTTTGTCTGTCCGAGATGCTTCCGATCCCTTGCATGTACGTGTGGGGAATCCGCACCTGCAAAACAGTTGGCGGTATAACTTCCGCACGGGATTCTTGCACCGCAGCTCGGAGAAAAAGTGGTTTACACAAGTGAACGTGAATGCCTGGCTTGGGGTGAACGACGTGGCACAGGGGTTCAGCTACAATTCCGAAACCGGAGTGTACACCTACCGTCCGCAGAACGTGGACGGTAATCGGGGCATCAATGGAAGTCTGGCATTTCAGAAAGAAGGTATGGCCGAATATTGGAATGTGGGAGCGAATTTGAACTATGACTTTCACCGTAGCGTGGACCTCTCGTCCGTGGAGGGGATGACGGAGAGCGTGTTGAGCAAGGTGCACAACCACGAGACGAAGGCCTACCTTTCCACCGGTTACCAGCGCGGAAGTCTGACCCTGAATGTGGGATGCGATGCCACTTACCGCCATGCCGACGGCAGCCGGGCGGACTTCAACACCGTGGATGCTTTCGATTTCCGTTACGGCCTTTTGGGAGAATACACGATGCCGTGGAAAATCCACTTGTCCACCCGTTTGAACATGTACAGCCGCAGGGGCTATGACGAAGCCGCCATGAATACGGACTATCTGATATGGAACGCCTCCCTTTCGCGTTCTTTCCTGAAAGACCGCCTGATGGTGAAGGTGGAAGGCGTGGATTTGTTGCGCCAGATGCGTTCCGTTTATATGGACGTGAACGTGCAGGGGAAGACAGAGACTTATTATAATATCGTGAAAGGCTACTATATGCTTACTTTGTGGTGGAAGTTGACACGAAATCCTAAAAAGCGGGAGTAAGGCGTGCAAAATGTCATTTCCGACCCGGTTTTCGGCCTGTCTGAAAAAGGAATCCAGAAAGAGAATGTGAAAAACAATTTATCCGGAATGCTTGTATGAAGCATTCCGGAAGGGTGTTTCTTAAAAAAAGGGGATTTTTCTCAGCCGAATGAAAAATCGTTCGGCTGAGATTGGAAAATCGTTCGGCTGAGAAAAGTTTGAGGATGTCAGCCGACAAGGGAAAAAGCGGGCTTCAATCGTGAAAAGACGAGGCTTTCACGGGCAGATTTGCCTCCTTTTTTCGTCTTTTATGAATTATTAGACCCTTTTTTCGTACAAGAGCCCGGGTGCAAAATGTCAGTGGATTGCTGTAAAGGCAAAACGGATAAATCCGTTATGGCGGAAGTCAGCGGACAGTCTCTGTCTTTATTTCCCGTTTTGCCCCGTTCGGATGCCAGAATGATAAAATCCTGATGTGGGAGAATCGTTTATTTGCAGTCAAATCCCACTCTGGGTGTGTATGGACGAAGGAGGAGGGAGCGGAATGTCAAATTGTCAGGATATGGCATTTTGCCAGAAAAACGCTATCTTTGCCGTAATAAAGACCAAAGGTTGCGGATATGAGGATAGCAGTATTGATTTCAGGCGGAGTGGACAGCGCAGTGGCCGTCCACCGGATTTGCGAAATGGGATATAAGCCGGATTTGTTTTATATCAAGATAGGAATGGAGGGCGAAGGGCTGAGCTGTACGGCCGAGGAGGACATAGAGCTTTCTACGGCTACGGCACGCCGTTACGGCCTGCACCTTGAGGTGGTGGACTTGCAAAAGCAATATTGGGAACTTGTGGTGGGCTACGCCATGGAGCGTGCCCGGCGGGGACTGACCCCGAATCCGGACGTGATGTGCAACAAGCTTATCAAATTCGGATGCTTTGAACAGGAGGTGGGACACCGGTACGACAAAATCGCCACGGGACATTACGCCACGGTACGCGAGCGGGACGGTAAAATATGGTTGGGTACGGCACGCGACCCCGTGAAAGACCAGACGGACTTTCTGGCGCAGATTGACAGCTTGCAAGTGGCAAAGCTGATGTTCCCTGTGGGCGACCTGATGAAAGAAGAGGTGAGGCGCATTGCGGAAACGCAGCGTCTGCCATCGGCCAAACGCAGGGACAGTCAGGGCATTTGTTTCTTGGGACAGATAGATTATAATGATTTCGTACGCCGTTTCTTGGGCGAACGGGAAGGGGCGGTAGTGGAAATCGAAACCGGACGTCGCATTGGTACTCACAAAGGGTATTGGTTCCATACCATTGGCCAACGCAAGGGCTTGGGGTTAGGGGGCGGACCTTGGTTTGTGGTGAAGAAGGATGTGGAGCAAAACATTCTTTACGTGTCTCATGGTTATGACACGCTTTTGCAGTATGGACATAGTTTTAATCTGAAGGACTTCCATTTCATTACGGGAAACCCGTGGGGCGACGCGCCGGAAGTGGATGTCACCTTCAAGACGCGCCACCAGCCCCATTTCATGAAAGGCCGCCTGTATCGCGCAGGGCACGGCTACCGGTTGGAAAGTCCCGAAAGGATACAGGGGATAGCTCCCGGACAGTTCGGTGTAGTGTATGATGCGGCGGCGGAGATTTGCATCGGGAGCGGCGAAATAGGGGTTTAGGCTTCTGCCGCTTTACCTTTTATATATTTATTGCATATGCCTGAATATAAAAATACATTTTCCAATCACTTGTAAAATGGGATAATTTCTAAAAATGTCAATCTGATGTCACAATAAGAGGATTGTTTGAACCTACCCATGGCAGCTCGGAGCGCAAGGGATAAACGAAATAGTGCCTACAAGACACAAGAGTTTTATTCAAATGCCAGGAATGTACGGTTAACACAGAAATAATCCGGCATTTGTGCTAGTTTCGCAACTTAATTGTGTATATTTGCAATCGGTAATAAGAAGCGTCCCATGAACTTTTGGAAGTGGATGTGAAAGAACTTTTAATTAATGATAACCCAGGTAATAAGCGATAGAAAGTAATTATTATGATCAAGGAATGCAGTCAAGATATTGGTAAATTAACAGCATTTTCTATATTCTCGGGTGCAGGGGGAATGGATATTGGTGTTATGCAAGCAGGCTTTGAAATATTGGCTTGCATTGAATTGGATCATAACTGCTGCGATACTCTTCGTGAAAACATCAAAAGAGAGAATCGGGAAACAAAAGTATATGAAGGAGATATCCGAACTTTTTCCCCTAAATCCATTATGAATGATTTGAGCATAAAAGAAGGCCACATAGACCTGCTGTTTGGTGGTCCGCCCTGCCAAGCTTTTTCTCAAATAGGAAAGCAGCTTTCCCTGCAAGACGATCGCGGAATGTTGTTGTATCAAGTTCTCAGATATGCAGAAGCCTTGAAGCCTCATGCCATAATGATGGAACAAGTAAAAGGTCTGCTTACCGCTAAAGACTTAAATGGAAATCCGGGAGGAGTATTCAACTCATTTATAGAAAAATTAGAAGCACTTGGCTATGTGCCAAAGTGGAAAGTCATGTTGGCCGCTGAATATGGTGTTCCACAGCTAAGAGAACGTGTCATATTGGTTGCAACGAGGAAACCAAATGGTTTTGTATTTCCTAGCCCTACGCATGCTTCTCCGGAGAGATGCAGTGGGTTGTTCGCTTTGTTGCCATACGTTACAGTAGGAGACGTGATTAACGATTTGGAAGAACCTTTGCAAAAAACAGACACAAGTACCATTCCAGACAACAGCCATTATGATGTCACACCAAAAAGGGATAGGGAGCGAATTCATGGAGTTCCTGAAGGTAAAAACTTGTCTTCACAGTTACAATTACCCATAGAACAAAGAGGGAGGTTAACAAAAAAAGACACCACCAAATTTCTTCGGTTAAATAGGAGTAAGCCATCAAACACTCTTAGGGGTGGGGAAATATTTTATCATCCTATTGCTGATAGGTATCTTACCCCACGAGAATACATGCGGATTCATGGCTTTCCCGATGATTATGTTTTGAGGGGGCCGATAAGAGGTAGGACGGGAACTGTTAAGGACTTGGATCAGCATCGACAGGTAGGTAATGCTGTTCCGCCTCCTTTGGCTAAATCAGTAGCGTTACAAATTAAAGAAATAATGGCATGCCACAAATCTTTGAACTTTTAGGTTATCCGGCTTCTGACAACTCGGAGAAAGTTGTTCAATCGCGGAAAAAGGCTTTTTGCCCTTTCATGAATGCCACTTGTGATGGTGGTGGCAATCGTTTTATGTCAGAATTGTTACTGAAAGAGCATCCGGAATTACAGATGTTTTTCAACTCTATGGAAACGGTTCCATCTGGAATATGTTCAATTCAACTGTCAGAGAATACTCCGCCATGGATTATCTGTCCTCGAAGATTGCTGTATATGGGAAGTAAAGCCAATGAGGATACGTTTAAAGGCGCAACGCAACAGAGGCTGCTTTCCAAATGCAATTTCCCGACAGGTTCTCGAATTGGGATTTGGGCGGAAACAAAAGTAAAATATGTAAAGGAACAATCAACAGAAGATAATGCTTTGTTTGATTACACATTTGATTATGTGCTTTCCAGGCTCGGAAGGGTTAGTTTGGAATCTGCTTCCATACAGACAGGTATGGCAGAAAACGAGTTAAAAAGAAAACTGACTGTAGCGGGCTATACGCTTGCACTTGTTAATGGAAACATCATGATTGAAGATTTCCCAATTGGTTCACCCTATATTGTGGAAGTAATGACTTCAAGCACATCAGGAGGAAATAAACGTATTAGAAGTTGCATCCCTCAATCTTTTGAAGATTGCATTTTAGGAAAACCACATAATGCACCTGGCATAAATTATAGGCAGGTGTGGGCACGGATGGCTAGTCAAATGATAGTCAAATCGCAAGCAGCCAATACTTGGGGAGGTTATACTATTTGGATTCTTCAGGATGTGCTGGCGGACTACATATCCAATAGTACGGCTCTAGACCTCAAGCATTTTATCACAGAACAATTATCTGAAGTCAACATCTTGTCTTTTTCATACTCTGAAAAATTCAAGTCACCCTCAAAGGGCGATACAATAGAACTTACAGACTCCACATTGTTCGCAGGACCAATACGGCCGTATAAAGATAATCAGAAAATATCCCCATCGTTTCAAGATATTGTTTTGGCTTCAGTATGTCCTCCAAAATCAGTGTTGCTTGCTGCACTTGCGAAGAAATCACTTTCAATTATTATCCAACTTTAGGAAAGTGTAACAATCCTATCTCATAGGCTTATGTCCTCGCTTTGGCCTCTCTTAATCTTCCAATCATATTTACGCGAGTTCGGGATAAGTTTCAAGCGAGAAGTCTCATTTGCGTAGGTGTTTCCATGTGCACGGGCAATGTCTCCGGTTTGTTTTCAAAGAAGTAGTAAGCCGAAAGCGCACCGCAGATGGTCACGATGAACCCGCGTATTTCATTACAGAAAACCCGTGGGGCGACGCGCCGGAAGTGGATGTCACCTTCAGGACGCGCCACTAACCCCATTTCATGAAAGGCCGCCAACATCGTGCAGGGCACGGCTTCCGGCTATATGAGCGGGAGGGTCACGAACCGGGTTTCCGGATATTCCTTCTCCAATAAATGGCGGATATAGCTTTCTGTATCGCGCCGGATGATGTCGTCTTTCTCTTCGGGGTATAGGTTGTACACGACCGTGTGCAGCCGGATATTCCGGCGTGCGATGGCTTCCAGACTCAATAAGGTATGGTTGATGCTTCCCAATTTGCCGGAGGTGACGAAAATAAGCGGGTAATGGTGACGGGCGATGTAGTCGATGGTCAGCAAATCACGGGTGAGGGGCACCATCAGGCCGCCCGCTCCTTCCAACAAGACCGCATCGTAGGTCTCACTGAGCCGTTGCGTGGCACGTTCTATCTTGTCGAAATCCACCGGACGTTTGTCTATCTCGGCCGCCAGATGCGGAGAGCAGGGATAGCTGAAAATTTCGGGCATGGTCAGTCCTTCGGCATCCTCGGGCAGCAGTCCCGTACCCATGATGCAGCGGTGCAGTTCGATGTCTTCCGAAAGTCCGGTATTACCCGTTTGGATAAGTTTTTGCGTAATCGTACGGATGCCTTGTCCGTTCCATGATTTGGCCAGATAGCCGGTGGCATAACTCTTGCCAATGTTGGTATCGATGCCACTTACGAAAAATACGTTTTCTTTCATTGTTCTTGTTTTTTGCAAATCATATAAATAGGGTGGTAAGTCAGGGAGACCGTTCCGTCCGGTGCGGCATATTGCCGGTGGTAGCGTCGGCAGAAGTCTTCCAGTTGTCCTTTGGTCCATTTCCGGTTCCGTATGCCCGTCACGCCGGTGGCCTGCAAGTGTTTCAGTACATCCAAGGGTGAGGAGAATGTGCGATGTAGGAGTTCTTCCCGGCTGTACACGATTTGGTATACGCCAGAAAGCATCCGGCGCAGTTCCTCTAATGAGCGGTAGGGCAACGCTTCGGAAGTGAGCGAGGCCACTTCCCTTACGTTCTGTGGGCCGAAAGTGCTGAAGGCCAGATAGCCTTCCGTCTTCAGCAAGTCCTTGCATTGGCAGAGGAACCGTTCGGGATGCTCGAACCATTGTATGGCCGAGCATGAAACGATTAAGTCCTGTCCCTTGGGGAAAGGCAGAGGCTCTGCGTCGCAGGCCCGGAATTGGAATCGGGGAGTGTCCGGCAGTCCGGACAGGTAAGGCTCCACTTCCGGGCAGATGTCGTTCAGGAGCAAGCTTCCGGGACGGGCATCACGGAGATATTCACGGGTGAACAGCCCTGTCCCGCATCCGATTTCAAGCACGTTCCAACCGTTGCTGTCGGGGATGTGGTTTTTGATGGCCCCGGCCATGTGCCGGGCCACGTGTCTTTGCATTTCGGCTTGTCGGTCGTAGCTGCCGGCAGCTTTCGCAAAACGTTGCCGTATCAATGCCTTGTCCATTCTTCCCCCTTTCCTTCAAGCAGACGGCTGAACAGCGGTGTATCGTAGTGTTCGGCTTCTGTTTCCATGATTTCTGTTCCTTGCCATGCCTTGTGTTGGTTGCGTGGCGGAAATATTTTGTCCCGGTTTCCTATGATGGCTTTGTCCCAGGTGAAGGAAGGGGCTGCACATGTGGTTATTACCTGTGCCAGTGCGGCCAGTTCTTCGCGGAGCTCTTCCGCCGTACGGGTGGGGGCATGGGACAGGAATTCTTCCGTTTGTCCGGAAGAGCCGCACATCCTGCGGCGGAAACGTGCTAACGTGTCTTCCGAGAAATGCTCCAATGTGCCTTTGAAAATCATTTCGGGGATTCCCCGCCGGTCGTCTATCGGGAAAGGCGTCCCGTTGACAGCCAGTTTCATTTGCCACGGAAAGGAACGCTCTGCGAAGACCCGGCTTGCCGCCCACACGCCCATCGACCATGCCAACAGTCTGATTTCTGTGTAGCCCTTGATTGAGGCATAGTCGAAATCCAACGTGCGGTAGTCGAAGCAAAGCAGGTAGTCATAACCTTCTTCCACGGGGCGTCGGAATAGGTTTTCTTCGCTTCCCCATCCGGCAAAAAACAACATGAGCCGGGGATTTCCTTCTTTCTTTATGAATGTTTGTTTCATTTTTGTTCTATCTTTAAAGTGTAGCCAATGTCGTGCAGAGACGGTCTGTCTCCTCGTCGGTCAATGCCGCGGTGAGTGAAAGGCGCAGGCGCGAAGTCCCTTCCGGCACGGTAGGTGGACGGACTGGCAGGACATAAAATCCTTTGCGTTGCATGTCTTCCGCTTTCAGGATGGTGTCGCGGCTTTCTCCTATTACCACGGGAATGATGTGACTCGAAGACGGGCAGGATTTGCCACTCTCTTGTATCGCTTGCCGCACGTGGAGCGAATGTTTGGCGAGCCGGTCGCGGCGCTCGCCCCACGTGTCCAGGCGGGACAGCACGAACTTTGTCCACGCGGTATTGAAGGGAGGCAAGGCTGTGGTAAAGATCAATGTACGCATGCGGTTGACCAGATACTCCCTTATCGTTTGGCTGCACACCACGTATGCCCCTACTGAGGCCAGTGCTTTGCCGAACGTGCCGCACAGGAAGTCTATGTCCTTCAGGCAGCCTTGTTCTTCGGCTATTCCCAGTCCCTTTTGTCCGCGTACTCCGACGGCATGTGCTTCGTCTACGTAAAGCATGACGTTGGGATATGTTTTTTTCAGCTCGGCCAAACGGGAGAGGGGAGCCACATCGCCGTCCATGCTGAAAATGCTTTCCGTCACGATGATGATTCTGGAAAAGTCATGACGGTGCTTTTCCAACAGGGCTTGCAGCTGCGTATAATCCTGATGACGGTAGCGGATGCATTTTGCAGCCGACAGGCGGATGCCGTCTATCAGACTGGCGTGTACCAATTTGTCGGCCAGTATCAGTGTGCTTGCGTCCGTCACGGCAGGCAATATGCCTGTATTCAGATGATAACCGCTGGAGAAGACCAGTGCCCCGTCCCGTCCGAACAAGCCGGAAAGCATCTCTTCCAGTTCGTCGTGGACGGGAAAATTGCCTGTCAGCAAACGTGAGGAGGAAGCCGAGAGCAAGAAATCGCGTTCGGAAAGGCCTTTCATGAATTCATCGCGTAGTGACAAGTCGGAGGCCAGGCTCAGATAATCGTTGGATGACAAGTTCAACATGTCGGTATCGTTTCGTATCATCCATTTGTCCCGGTGCCCGGCTTGTGGCAGGTTTCGCAAGTTGCCTGAACGTTGCAAGGCTTCGAGCGTGTCGGTATATATTTTCTCCGGTGTTTCCATTTTCGGTGTGTGGTTTGTTACGGTTTATAATGGCTGCCTTTGTCTAGCGGGTATTTCTCTTACGATTTTCAAGAGTCCGCTTGTCAGTTTTGTCAGTTCCTCCGTCCGGATGACAAACGGAGGCATCACGTATACCAGCCGTCCGAACGGGCGTACCCATATTCCCTCTTCCACGAACCGGCGTTGCATCCATGCCATGTCCACGGGATGTTCCATTTCTATCACTCCGATGGCACCTAACACCCGTACGTCGGCCACTTGGGGCAGGTCGCGGGCCGGAGCCAGTTCCCTGCGGAGCTGACTTTCTATGCGTAGTACTTTTTCTTTCCATCCGTAAGACAGGAGTAGCCTGACGGAAGCGCAAGACACGGTGCAGGCCAACGGGTTGCCCATAAACGTAGGGCCGTGCATGAAGGTGTGCGGGGCGTGGGCTGAAATGCAGGTGGCTACCCGGTCAGTCGTCAGTACGGCGGAAAAAGTCAGGTAGCCGCCCGTCAGGGCTTTGCCGATGCACATGATGTCGGGTTCCACTCCGGCGTGTTCCCATGCAAACAGTTTTCCCGTCCGTCCGAAGCCGGTGGCTATTTCGTCGAAGATGAGCAGCAGGCCGTATGCCTTGCACAACTTTTCCGCCTCGCATAAATAGCGGGGATGGTAGAAACGCATCCCTCCTGCACCTTGTACGACGGGTTCCAGTATCAGTCCGGCCAGTTCGCTATGGTGCCGCTCTATGGTCTCGCGCAGCGGAAGTATGTCTTTTTCGTCCCATTCCCCGTCGAACCGGCATTGGGGAGCCGGGACGAAATGCCGTATGGGGAGGGCGGAGCCGAACAGGCTGTGCATGCCCGTAACGGGGTCGCATACCGACATGGCGTTCCATGTGTCGCCATGGTAACCGGAACGGATGGTCACGAAGTTGTTCTTTTCCGGCTTCCCGGCCGCATATTGGTATTGTGCGGCCATTTTCAATGCGACTTCCACGGCCACCGAACCGCTGTCGGCATAGAATATCTTTTGCATGGAAGGAGGGGCTATGTCCAATAGCAGTTTGCCCAGTTCGATGGCCGGTTCGTGTGTTAGTCCGCCAAACATGACATGGGACATGTTCCGCAACTGGTTTTCCACGGCACGGTTCAATACAGGGTGGTTGTATCCATGCACGGCGCACCACCACGACGACATGCCATCCACGAGTTCCGTGCCGTCTTCTAGCGTAATGACACAACCTTCCGCCCGTCTCACTTTGTAGGTAGGGAGAGGGTCAATCGTGGAGGTATAGGGGTGCCACAGGTGTTCCCGGTCGAAGTTGTCGGTAATCAGTTCATAATTCATATCCCGTTTCTTTGATTCGTTTTACATCTTCTTCTACATTTGATCCTATCGTCGTAAGCAAGTCGCCTGAGATGGCCGAGTTTATTCCCGTGTACATGGCCCGGCGTACCGTTTCGTCGCCCAGTTGGGAGCGTCCTCCGGCAAACCTGAGATATGCGGAAGGATTCGCAAAACGGAACAAGGCAATGGTGCGCAGGATTTCTTCTTCGCTCAACGGCGGTATGGCTTCGAGCGGTGTCCCTTTGATGGGGTGTAGCAGGTTCAATGGGATGGAAGGGATTTCCAATGCTTTGAGCGTGAAGGCCAGTTCCGCACGTTGCCGCATGTTTTCTCCCATTCCGATGATGCCTCCGCTGCATACTTCCATGCCCACCCGGCGGGCGGCACGTAAAGTTTCTATTTTCTCAGCTTGCGTATGGGTGGTACATAGTCGGGCAAAATAGGAAGGAGCTGTTTCTAAGTTGCAATGGTAGCGGCTTGCTCCTGCCTGGCGCAGTTTGCGTAACTGTTCTTCGGAGGCAAGCCCCAGTGAGACGCAAAGGCTGAGTCCGGTGGTTTCGCGCAGATACGAGAGATGTCCGCACCATGTGTCCACTTCCTGGTCTGTGGGGCGTTTTCCGCTGGCCACCAACGAGAACCGGCGTATGCCCGATTGCTCGTTGATACGCGCATGGCGCAGGCATTCCTCTTTCGGGACGATTCCGTAAGTTTCTATTCCGGTGGGGTGGTGTGCCGATTGCGCGCACCATTTGCAGTTTTCGGAACAACGTCCCGATTTGGCATTGATGATGGAACATAAATCGAATTTGCGCGAAGCATATTTCAACGTGATGCGGTGGGCGGCATCGCATAGGGCATCAAGGGGCGCCTTTTCTACCGTCCGGAGCACTTCTTCCGGTGCGAGGGCCTGGCCTTCATGCACTTTCTTTTCCAGTTCTTCAATCATAATAAACAAGTATAAAAAGAGCGGAGTGACGAAGAAAACCCATGGGCATCCGTATGGATGTGGTGGGGTTCTTTCGTCACTCCGCTTGTATGGATGACAAATAAATGAGAATACGTGACAGGGGCTTCCGGGATATTCGTAAGCTTTATGGCCGCAGATAATCCGGACGCCGGAAAAAGAAAAAGGATGGACAATAGTTCCGGACTGCCTTCCGGTGGCTGTGGTTCTTCTTCCTTTTGTGTTCGGGTATCACTGCCTCTGCTTCCGTTTCCAAGGTTCATTGTGTTCTTGTCCTTGCTTAATGCGGAGTCAGCGATGCTTTTGCATACGCGTCCTATCGTGACGTGGCTATGCAGGCTTCTGAATATGGCATATCCTTTCCGGCTCCAGCAACGGAAACGGATGGTTTTCTCAGCGTTGTAGATGACAGTCTTGTGCATTCAAAAGTCCTTTAGCCATTGCAAAAGTATGAAAAAAAAGATAACCCCGGAACAAGCTAACGTAGAAATAGGTTAAAAAAGACATTAGTACGTACAGGCACACATTCGGATTTGTTTTAAATCTGCTTGCGGTTCATGATGTCCACCCAGACACTCACGACGGTGTCCGTTTCGAGGCGTTTGAACAGGTTCCGTTTGGTGGTTTTGATGGTGTTTACCGACTTGCATGTCTGTTCGGCGATTTCTTTTTCAGTGTATCCTCTGGCAGACAAAAGCAGGATTTCACGTTCCGTCTCGCTCAATCCTTTTATTTTCTTTTTGTACCAATCGTGGCATAGCAGGTCGTATTTGTAATACGTATCGGTCTCCGTGTGCAGCATGAGGGCGTGTCCGGGGGCTTTATGTGCCGAAGGTAATATGATGCATATCGCAATCCAGACCCGGCCGTCCGGGGCAAGCGCAAACGGAGTGAGTTTGTGGTTTAAGAGTGTTTTTTTCCTGTTTCGGATAAGGTCTATGTCATAGGACAGGGTAAAGCTTTTCCTTTCACCGGCAGGGAATGTGTGGAATAGGCCAAGGCCTTTTTCGTGAATCTCCGAAAGCATGTCCCGTTCTTCTTCCGGGACATGTTTCAAGTACGTTTCATAACTGAAACCTTTGCTTCCGTCCGTTTTCTCCCCGCAAAGTCTGGCGATTTTGTCGGATACGTACAGGAAATCCCTTTTAAAGTAATCGATAATATAGATATATGTGGTACTTCCGAAAAATATCTTGAAAGCTTCTATAAGCGGCTTCGTTTTTTCGTATTCCTCCGGTGATATGTAAGGAATAAAATATGTGGGTTGAGTTTTCATAACAGCTCCATTGAAATCAAGTTAACTGTCGCAAAGGTATAAAAATCCTTTTAATAGAATAATAAAAAAAACGATAATTTTCACACTTTAGGGTGAAAATGGCCTTTGGAACTATAAAAACATCATTCAAAATTTGGCGAAACGGAGTCAAATCACATTCTTTGCATAAACTTAAACGTAAGGCCATGACAAAACAAGAATGGAAAACAAATCTTAGGGCATTGGTTGCAGGTGGTGCGGGTTTCGTGGGCAGCCATCTTTGCCGGAGGCTTCTTCAATCAGGTTATGGGGAAGTCATCTGTGTGGATAACTTGCAGACCGGCCGGATAGCCAATGTGGCAGATTTGTTATGCTCTCCGCATTTCAGGTTCTTCGAGCATGATATCGTAAATGGGTTGCCCGTATCCGGGGCATTGCATGAGATTTACCATTTGGCCTGTCCGGCTTCTCCTGTGCAATATCAAAAATCTCCGATACATACGTTCAAGACTTCCGTCCTTGGCAGCATCCATCTTCTGGAACTGGCCAAAGAGAAAGGGGCAAGAATCCTGTTTACTTCCACTAGTGAAGTGTATGGCGATGCGCAAGTCTCTCCCCAAAACGAATCATATTGGGGCAATGTGAATCCTTTCGGTATCCGCAGTTGCTACGACGAAGGGAAACGAGGTGCCGAGACCTTGTTCCACGACTATCATGAAGAATACGGTGTAGATACACGTATCATTCGCATATTCAATACATACGGGCCGCAGATGAGTGCGGAGGACGGTCGTGTAGTGTCCAATTTCATTGTGCAGGCACTTCGCGGCGAGCCTTTGACTATCCATGGCGACGGCACCCAGACACGTTCGTTCCAGTACGTGACAGATTTGATAGAGGCGATAGTCCGCACCATGCGGGACGGAGTGCCGCATGGCCCCATCAATGTCGGCAACCCTTACGAGATTTCGGTAAACGATTTGGCGGAACGGGTGTTACGCATGACCGGTTCCCGATCGCCTGTTGTGTATAAACCTCTTCCACAGGACGACCCCTGTCGCCGGCGGCCAGACATTACATTGGCCGCATCCGTGTTGGACGGGTGGAAGCCGGTGGTGGGGTTGGATGAAGGTTTGTCGCAGACTATAGCCTATTTCCGTCAGAATATGAACCAGGTTGTATAAAGCACGAATATGGTTGTTTGTTACTTAGTAAGTGTATGAAAGAAGAAATGGATAAAATCGCGGATTATTTGCTGTTACGGAGCGGTTATATGCAAGAGCTTGGGCTGTTTCATGGCAAGATGGGTGTGGTGGTCGCATTGTATCTGTATGCTGATGCTTATGGAGACGAGGTGATGCGCGAGTACGCATGGGAGTTGTTCCAACAAGTGTATGACGGGGTGCATACCGATATGCCGGTAGGTTTGGAACGCGGTTTGGCCGGTATCGGTTACGGCACGACGTTCCTCTGTAAACGCGGTTTGGTGGAATGTAGCTTGAATGACATCTTGGAAGACATAGACCGCAAGATTATGGAACGTGATCCGCGTAGGCTGACAGACATGTCTGTACGTTCAGGTGTGAGGGGATTGATGCTTTACCTTGGTCTGCGCCAAAGCGTGGAGGCTGTGACGACGTTCGACAGTCGGTATATGATGGAATTACAGGACACAGTGGAAAGGAACAACCTGTCTTGCCGGACGTTGGACTTCATGGATGTTTTGAACGAACCCACATTTCCAAAGGCGGAATATATCGAGAAGCCGTTAGGCATAGACGGGGGATGTGCTTATTATATATTAAAATCCATAGGGGTATGATGCACATATTCATTTTCAATAATGCGAGCCGTGCGGCCAATTATGGCATAGGCACTTACGTACGTTTGTTGGCAGACGGGCTTTTAGGACGTTCCGGCGTGAAAGTGTCTTTTGTGGACATGTTTTCGGACGTGAAAGAGTATTCGATAGCGGAAGACGAACGCGGATGCCGTCATTACAAGGTTCCGGCTTTGTTTTCGGGTATGGAGAATGAGCCTTATTGCCGCAATGTGTTTTATTTTTTAGCCAGGCATATCAAGGCGGAGGATGATGAACGATTGGTGTTCCATTTCAACTATTTCCAGCATAAGCCGCTTGCCTCTTTGCTGAAAGGGCAATACTTTGATTGCAGGATTGTTTTTACGGTGCACTATTTGGGGTGGTGTTTTGAGCTGAAAGGCAATAAGACCCGTTTCCGTGAACTGATAGCTGAAGAGTATCAGCCGAAAGATGACAAGGAAAGAGGCTTGTTGGCGAGCGTGGAAAACGAAAAAGAGTTTTTGCATTTAGCTGACGAGGTCATTGTCTTGTCAAAAGATACACAACAGATTCTGGCTGAAGGCTATGGCGTTTCTTCGGATAAGATGCACTTGGTTTATAATGGTTTGGGGGATGGTTTATGTTTCGACAAAGATAAAAATGTAGGAAATGGCCGCATAATTCTGTTTGTCGGTCGTTTGGACGAGATTAAGGGGTTGAACTATTTGATTCATGCGTTCAGGCATATTGCAGACAAATATGCGGATATCCGTTTGGTGGTTGCCGGGGACGGGGATTTTCAACTTTATTTGTCGCAGTGCAGGGATTTGCAAGGTCGTGTCTCCTTTTTAGGGAAAGTGTCAAGCAGTGAGGTGGAGGACGTTTATCGGTCTGCATATATCGGCGTAATGCCTTCTTTTCATGAACAATGCAGCTATACGGCCATTGAGATGATGCGTCATAAAATACCTTTGATTGGTACGGATACAACTGGGTTGGCGGAGATGTTGGATGCCACACCGGAGTTGCGCGTATCCATTGATGAAGATAATATGATGGATGAGGAGTTTACGGAGCGTCTTGTGTCCTGTCTGAATTTGTTGTTGTCGGACGAGGATGCATATCAACGGGCGGCGGATGCCGTGGGCAAATTGTATGAAGCCCGTTATAAGGTGTCAGATATGGTGCATGCCACGTGCGGGGTGATGGAAAGTTCATGGGACAGGCCGGATTATACCGTGTCGCCCGATTATCTGAAACATATAGATTCCCGTATGATACAGTTGATAAACCAATGTCCCGACATAGATACGGATTTTTACGGGATGGGAGGAATCGGTGTATATTTATGGAAAAGGGTGTTGGATTTATGTGACAGGAAAGAAGGGGATTTCCAAGCTTCCCTGATACTGGAACATTTGATATACTATATGGATTGGGTACAGGATGTGGTTGGTTCGAGTCCTTTGCCTGTGGAATTGTGGGCCATGATACGAAGTATGGGACAACACGGTTTTTATAAGACGTGTGTGAACGCGTTGCTCGTGCGGCAACCCGGTTCGGATACGCTTTTTCAGATGCCGTCAGATAGAGTTATAATACAAAATGCCTTAAAGATATGCAACTGCAAGATTTAAAATCACAGCTTACTTTTGTCTTTCCGGTACGCATAGATTGTGAAGAAAGACGGGAAAACCTCCGTGTCGTATTGCGGCAGCTCGATGGTTTAGGATGTCGCATGCTTGTATTGGAAGCCGATGCGGTGCCTGCCCTTGGGGAGGAAGCTTGGCCGGATGGGGTGGAGTACACTTTCGTGGAAGATGCTTCGAAGGTTTTTCATCGCACGCGGTATATCAATGAATTGCTGCGTATGGCCGGTACGGAGGTTGTAGGAGTATGGGACACGGATGTGTTGGTCGGTTACGCTCAGATTGGTGAAGCGGTGCAACGGATTCTTGAAGGATGCACCATTGCTTATCCCTATAACGGACAGTTTGTGATGCTTTCGGAACAAATGTCGGTGCATACAAGGAAAAAGCCGGATTTGGAATATTTGCGTAGCATGAGACTAAATTCTTTTTTTGGACGTAGGTTATTCGGAGGAGCTTATTTGGTGCATCGTCAGCGTTATTTCCAATGTGGAGGCGAGAATGAACGGTTTATTGGTTGGAGTCCTGAGGATGCGGAACGGATGCACCGTGTAAGGATACTCGGACACAAGGTGGCATGGACTCAGAGTGGGCAACTCTATCACCTGTATCATCCCCGTGGTGCGAGTTCCAGTTACCAGTCGAAAGACGATGCAGACCGGTTGAGACGGGAACTGGTGAAAATCTGCAGTATGGATAAAGAAACTCTGATAAGTTATCTGTTGAAATGAAAAATATATTGGAATCTTTTCTCGACGCTTTAGAGGTGCGCTATACAAAGCGGTATGTGCGGCGTTTGTACGAAGAACATCCGCATAGAGGCAATATGTACGGGCTGAAGCAGATGTTGGCAGTGTATGGCGTCAGGGCTTTGGGTGTATATATGGAGGACAAGGATTTGCTGAATCTCAGCTATCCCTGTATTTTCCATACGGGAAATGATTTTGTTATCGGTTTGGAGAGCAATGGGAGCCGGATTGTATTCTGGCAACAGGGGAAGAAGAAGACATCCACGCATGAAGCTTTCAAGTCGGATTGGACAGGCAATGTGTTGGTGGTGGAGGATTTGGAAAAGGCCGGTGAGCCGGATTTCAAAAAGCATCGGTGGGAAGATTTGCAGTTCGTGGCTCGATGTTTTTGTCTGCCAACCCTATTGGTGTTTGCTACAGGGATGGGATGTGTAAATAATTGGGGTGAGTTGTCTTTTCTCCATTTGTTTTGCATGTCGTTGGATCTGGTAGGCTTGTGCCTTTGTTTCATGCTTATGCAGAAACAGTTATTGGGCGAAAGCAAATATGGTGATAAGGTATGCTCATTTTTCCATCATGCTGATTGCAACAGCATATTGGAGGGGGCGTATGCCAAGATTTTTGGGGTCAGTTGGAGTGAAATCGGATTCGGTTATTTTATGGCGAATATCCTGTTGCTTTCGCTTTATCCATCAGGTATTGACGTGTTGCGTGTGGTGAATGGGTTGGCCATGTGCTACGGGGTGTGGAGCATCTATTATCAATGGCGTGTGGCTAAGAACTGGTGTGTGCTTTGTGTGTCAGTGCAGGCTGTGGTGTGGTGCACGGGCATCATGGCGGCTTGCCATATTCGGGGCATTTCATTGTCCGTCGAGGCTTGCTTGTGGTCGGCCATGGTTCTGGTGGCTTGTGTGATGCTTGTGCATCAATATGTCTTTTCGTATCAATCGGACAAAGAGCGCATCCGTATGGTACAGCAATACAAGGGATTGAAAGCCAATAGTGTTGTGGCCAAAGCTTTGATAGAAAGCAGTACCTATTACAAGGTTTCGGAAGAGGATTCTTCTGTCGTCTTCGGAAATAAAGAGGCTCACTTGCATATCACGGTTCTCAGCAATCCACATTGCAATCCGTGTGCAAGGTTACATAAAAGGGTAGAGGACATGCTAAAGTGGTATGGCGACGACCTTTGTGTGCAGTACATCTTCACGGCTTTCAGTGAAAAGGCGGAAGACAGTTGCCGATACCTTATTTCGTGTTACGACAAAGACAATCCGGAAGCCACACTCAAGATATATGGCGAATGGTATGCCGGAGGAAAGAATAGATATGAATCCATTGTGAAGGAGCATGCGGATCGTATTCATACGGACGAAGTGGAGCAAGAAGTACAGAAGCATTTCCGGTGGTGCAAGGGATATGGATTTACGGCTACACCTACGGTATTGGTGAATGGTTTTCTTTTGCCTCGCGAGTATGACATAGAGGATTTGGTGATGCTAATAAACTGTCGGATAGAATATCCAAGAAAAAATATCGTACACGATATCAATGGCCGAAGCACTACGCCATTGGGAGCAGAGTCGCTCTCTGCAGAAGAGTCAGTGTGATTGTTTAACTTTCCAAACAGAAACATGATGAAGAAGCTTAAAAGATTTGCTTTGAATGATGCCAGGATGTTGTCCCGTGAAGAGTTGGCCGCTGTTGAAGGTGGTTTGGATATGACTGCACTGGATGAATGTACTGTATATACAAGAGGTATGACTTGTGTGTATGCTTTGGGTTACTGTGATGGGCATCAAGCGATAATGTTAGGCAAATGTGCTATTAAGTATGAACAAGTTGGAACAGAGGTGAAAGCCATTCCTTTTTGTGAGTAAAATCAATTTTAATATTCCGTCGGCATCCCATCGTTGATGCCGATGGAATTTAGTGTGTTATTTGAGTAAAGATGGTAGTATTGATGACGATATGGATGGAAAAAAATTGTTAGTGCATATTTTATTGTTTTTTTGTTATGTACACTCTTATGCACAGACCGTAGAAATAGTCGGTGAGATAGAAGATGATTTTTTGAAAACTCCACTTAGTGGGGTGAAGGTATCTATTCTCAATCCGGATAGTACAGTTGTGGTGGATTCTGCAAAGACTGTGGATTTTATAGACCGTAATGGAAAACTTCTGCAGGTGATGTTTTCTGCAGCAGTTAAAGCTGAAAAACGGGATTATTTAGTACATGCTACCCTGCCGGGTTATACTGATGTGTGGAAGCCGGTATCCGTCCTTCTTCCTGAAAATAGCTCCGTAAGATTGGAAGAACCCATTAAGATGCGCAAGGAGCGTAATTTGGCTTTGGACGAGGTGGTTGTAAAAGCCACCAAGGTCAAGATGTATTATAAAGGGGATACATTGGTATATGATGCCGATGCTTTCAAACTGCCCGATGGTTCGATGCTCGATGCCTTGATACGCCAGTTGCCGGGCGTGACGATGAATGACGGCGGCGAGATATTCGTGAACGGGCGACGGGTGGATGAGTTACTGCTCGGTTCGCGCACTTTTTTTCGTGGAAATAAGAAAGTACTGATGGAAAACCTACCTTATTATACGGTGAAAAACCTAAAAGTATATGAAAAACAGACGGACAAGAGTGAGGCGTTGGGATACGATGTGGAACCGCGCAAGTATGTGATGGACGTAAACTTGAAAAACGAATATAGCCAAGGATATATTGCCAACGTGGAAGCTGCGGGCGGAACGGAAGACCGGTGGTTGGGGCGCGGCTTCCTTTTGGGGTTTGCTGACCGCTGGCGGTATGCGTTGTTGGGCAATGTGAACAACGTGAATGAAAGCCGCCACATCGGTGAGCATGGCCATTGGTCTCCGGCCACCATGCCCCAGTCGCTTCTCACTACGCGCAGCGTAGCGACCGATTTGGATTACCAATCGAAAGATAAAAAGGTGACGAACAATTTCAATGCCGATTTCACATCGTCCAATACCGAATCGGAGATGCGTCAACGCTATGAGCAATTTCTTGAAGGTAGCAAACCCATGTCGCTTACGGAAAACCGTAACGAATCTGACAACTGGCACTTGAAATTGGTCAACCGTTTGGTGTTCAAAAAACCGTCTTACTTTGATTTCACGTCTTATTTTGATTATGACAAGTGGGATGCCCGGGGACGTTCCGGGTTTGAGCAATGGGATAAGGATTTGACAGCTTCCATGCGTACCAATGCTTTGAGCGAGGGACGCGGATGGGCTTTTTGCCAAGAGTCAGGAGGAACTTTTAACATCAACAAGGAGAAACAATGGCATGGTGGATACTCCTTATTTTTCCGGTACAGTGATAACCAGTCTTGGTTATCCAACCGTTACGACACATGGCGGACAGTTTCGCAGGCTGAAGACGTACGTTATAATGCCAGCGACGTTTCCAAACGTTGGACAAACTTTTCTTTGAATACGTACTTTACCTTTTCCGAACTATGGGGCAAGGTAAATCTTCTAACGGGAGGGAACGTGCAGTTCTCAGGTGACCGGAGCCATGATTACCTCTATCATCCCGACACGTTGCTGTTGGCCTCGCAGCTCGACATGCTGACGGCCATTACCGACCCGTCCAATTCTTATGACAGCCACCAACGTAATTGGCAATATAAAGTCTATCTTGCGTTAAGCCAACAAGCATCTTATAGTGTAGGAGATTCTCCTTTGAAAATCATGTACGACCAATGGAGGATAGGTGTGGACGTACCCGTTTCTCATCAATCGTTAGATTACAAAAGAGGTGTCATCGACACTTTGGCACACGATACTTGGGTGTTCTTTACGCCCAATGCCGCCTTCCGCCATATGTCGAAAGACGGTAAGCACGACTTTCGTGTCGGGGTCGGATACAACTGTTCCCCTGCCGACCTGTTGAACCAAATAGCTTATCGCGACGACAGCCAACCGCTTGTGGTTAAGGAGGGAAATCCCGACTTGAAGGGGACGGCCACGACAAGTGCCAATGTCGATTATACCCGGAAATACGGGACGCACGTCAGCCTATGGCATGCGGGCGCGTCGTTCAACTACCGCCACCGTGACGTGGCGCAGTCAGCGAGTTACAATCCGGTGACGGGCGTGTACACTTACAAGCCTATGAATGTGAGCGGAGCTTATTCCGCTACGGCACGGTTCGACATTTCGGCCAACATCGGCGAGAAGCGTTATTGGACATGGCAGATGAATGCAGATGCGAATTATGACCATTCCGTAGACCACGCCATGTTGGCGGGGGAGACGGAAAGCCACGTGAATGCGGTGAACACCACTGTCCTGCACGATGGTACTTATATCCAATATAATAAGGACGCATTCAACATCCGGGCTTCCGGTGACATCCGTTGGCGGCATTCTGAAGGACGGATGCGCGATTTCGAGACACTCGATGCCTTGGATTTCAACTACGGACTTTCTGCCCGTTACACCCTACCACGTATCAAGACCACCTTGTCGGCCGATGCCACAATGTACAGCCGCCGGGGCTATGGCAGTGCGGAATTGAATACGGATGACTTTGTGCTGAATGCCTCGCTCAGCCAACCGTTCTGGAAAGGCAAGCTCATTGCAAGGATTGAAGCGTTCGACCTGTTGCATCAGGTTTCTTCCACACAATATAGTGTCAATGCGCAAGGGCGTACCGAAACATGGTTTCGTTCTCTGCCCCATTACGTGATGTTGCA
Organism: Paraprevotella xylaniphila YIT 11841; assembly: GCF_900683745.1. NCBI lineage: Bacteria > Pseudomonadati > Bacteroidota > Bacteroidia > Bacteroidales > Prevotellaceae > Paraprevotella > Paraprevotella xylaniphila. The sequence goes on along the minus strand of NZ_LR215980.1, from coordinate 1,398,453 downwards.
TTTGGTGTTTCACTGGAACAAGAATCCTAAAAAAGGAGGGTGTTCAGGTTCATGTCCCATTTTTTAGTGGATATTTTAGTGTCGTTTAAAAGTGCATCAAAAACGGGAACAGTAAATTGGAAACTCTGAAAAAATATGAATAGGTTGAAACGTTTTCCACACTTCAGACAGAATAATGTGTCGGATTGCGGGCCGACTTGTTTGCGTATGATTGCGCGGTACTACGGTGTAGACTATACAGCGGAGATGTTGCGTCGTCATTGCCATGTTTCACGTCGTGGAGTCAATATGTTGGGCATAAGCGAAGGAGCGGAACATATCGGTTTGGATACGGTGGGGATGAAAATGACATTTAGCCAATTAGCGGAGGAGGGTGTATTTCCCTGTATCCTGTATTGGAACCAGAGTCATTTCGTGGTTTGTTACGGTATAGAAAGAGATAAGGCGGGAAGTTATAAAATCCATATTTCAGACCCTGCCTCGCAACGCCTTACCTATACCCGAGAAGAATTTGAGCGATGTTGGATTGGAAGACGTGCCGAAGATAAAGGGTGCGGTGTGGCTTTGATGTTGGAACCGGGGGAGAATTGGGGAAAGGTGGAAGATGAATATCGGAAGAACAGCAGAAGCATTTTTTCGTTTACCCGTTATTTCGTGCCATACCGCTGCATGATAGGCCAGTTGCTGTTGGCCATGCTTGTCGGGAGCTTGATACAGATGGTGTTGCCTTTCCTTTCGCAAGCGATGGTAGACCAAGGTATCAACGGGCGAAATTTGGATATCATCACCCTGATACTTTTGGCGCAGTTGGGTTTCTTTGTGGCCACACTGAGTATCGACTACATCCGTTCGTGGATTATGCTGCACATGAATTCGCGTATCGATATTGCGCTGATTTCCGATTTCCTGATCAAACTTACGGCCATGCCCTTGCAGTTTTTTGATGCGCGCATGACGGGCGACATCTTGCAACGTATTGGAGACCATGGACGGATAAAAGGCTTCCTATTGGGCAACAGCATGCGTATCGTGTTTTCGATAGTGAATTTCATTGTATATTTGGGTATTCTGGCCTATTATAACATGGTGGTGCTGACCATTTTCCTTGTGGGCAATGCTTTGTATGTGGCATGGATTTCGTTCTTTATGCGCTATCGGAGAGAACTTGACATCAAGCGGTTCAACCAGTCTGCTTTGGAACAGAGCAAGATGATACAGTTGGTACAGGGCATGCAGGACATCAAGCTCAATAACAGCGAACGCCAGAAGCGTTGGGAGTGGGAACGGATACAGGTCAAGCTCTTTCAGATTGGCCTGAAAGGGCTTCGCATCGGGCAGGTGCAGCAGTCCGGTTCGGTATTTTTCACGCAAACCACGCATATACTTATTTATTATATCGCAGCGAAAGCCGTGGTGGACGGTTCGATGACCCTGGGTATGATGATGTCCCTGACCTACATTATCGGGCAGGTGTCGGCTCCGATTGGGGAGTTCATCGGTTTTGCACAGTCGTTCCAAGATGCGAAAATCAGTTTGGAACGGTTGAATGAGATACATTCGCAGGATGACGAAGAGGCGGATATTGATAAAAAACTGGCCACGCTTCCTCAAAAAAGGGACATTTGCATTGAGCGCCTTTCGTTCAGTTACACTGGTTCGGAGCGGGATTGGGCATTGAAGGACGTTTCCATTCATATTCCGGAGCGTCAGGTGACGGCCATCGTGGGCGAAAGCGGATGCGGAAAAACCACGCTGATCAAACTGCTTCAGGGATTTTATGAACCGACCCGTGGCAGTATCAAGGTGGGAGGAGTAAATCTCTCGGACATCAACCCTCATACTTGGCGTGCGGCCACTGGTTCGGTGATGCAGGACAGTTTTATCTTTTCCGATACCATAGAGGGGAATATTGCTTTCAATACAGACGAGGCGGATAAAGAACGTATGAAAAGTGCCGCCCGTATGGCGCGGATTGATGATTTTGTGGAGTCTCTTCCTTTGGGCTATGACACCGTCATCGGCATGGAGGGCAAGGGGGTGAGCCAAGGACAGCGGCAACGCATCCTGATAGCCCGTGCCATCTACAAGAATCCGGAGTATATTTTCCTCGACGAGGCGACCAATTCGCTCGATGCCACCAATGAAGCCCACATCATGGACAATCTGCATTGTTTCTACAAAGGACGTACGGTGGTGGTCAGTGCGCATCGCCTGAGTACCGTAAAGGATGCCGACCAAATCATCGTGATGGACAAGGGAAAGATTGTGGAGCGCGGCAACCATCAAAGCTTGTTGGAAAAACGGGGCAGGTATTATGAATTAGTGAAAAATCAAATGAGTGTCATGGCATGAAACAGCAGAAACAACATTGTCCGGAAGTAGAGCGGCTCATGGGGGGACGCTTGCCGTTTGTTACACGGTACGGCATAACCATCGTGGTCATTGTGATGGCATTGGTGTGTGCCGGATTGCTGTGGTCGGGAGGGCCGTCGCAGCAACTGATGAGGGATATTATGAAACATACAGTCCAACAAATTAAAAACAAAATATAATGAACCATTCCAATTGTGTGATTTCGGCAATAGGGCGGAACAGCCTGCACCGTATGTGGCTGAAGGGGGAGTGCAATTTCGACTTGCACTTGGTGGTCTACGATGATTCCATGGAAGAGTTTCGTGGAGACACGGAGTATATTTGCCACATCAAAGGATATAAGTTGAGAGTCATCTACCGGTATCTTGAGATGCATCCGGAGTTGAAGGAGCGGTATGATTATTTCTTCTTTCCGGATGATGACATCCAAATGGATGCCGCGACCATCAATGCCCTCTTCGAGTCCATGCGGCGTTACCGTTTGCAGATTGCACAGCCGGCATTGCGTATGTCTTATTACACGTGGAGCCATACGTTGCAAGACCGGTATTGCAAGTTGCGGTACATCAATTTTGTGGAAATGATGGTGCCGTGTTTCTCACGTGAGGCGTTAAACAAAGTGTTGTTCACTTTTAATGAGAACGAGACGGGATGGGGGACGGAAACCCATTGGCCGGTGCTCATTAATGCTTCGCAAAGGGACATGGCCGTCATCGATGAAGTAAGCGTGGTGCATACACGTCCCATCCAATCGGGACAGGCCATCCATAACAGGGAACTGGCTGCTTACTTGCGAAAATATAACCTGTCTACCAAGGTGCTTCATTATGATTGCCTGCCTTCTGAAAGACGGTATTGCTGTGACAGGAACACCTTCAGGGAACTCTGCAACACGTTGGGGCATTGGATAGGAACAGAACGAATATCGGCTTTCTCGGCAGGCGAGGACGGGTACTTCGGATATGTACACTTCCTGTTCCTGTTTGCCCGTATGACACAGATGCAGAACTATGCGGATGCGGGTTATGATTTGTTGTGCAAGGCGCAGGACAGTTTGGGGACGGTGATGCACGATATGACTTTCCGGAGCGGTATAAGCGGATGTTGTTGGCTGATAGAATATCTGTCAAAAGAAGGGCTTATAGAGGAGAATCCCGAAGATTTGCTTGAAACGGTGGATGCGTATATCAGGCAAAATGTCAGGGAAACGATGCCGGTGGAGGATTTGGCCGGGATAGGGCGTTATTACTTGGCCAAGATGCAGAACCGTCCTGCGAAGGAACATCGCGATGACTGCGAGAGGATGGCCGTTTTGTTGCAAGGCCGAATGGGGGAGGAGGATCCTGCGGTTACAGTGGATGCCCTCACGTTGATGCAGGCTTGCGGAATGGAAACGAGGGAACAACTTCGAGTATTGGAACGCAAAATAGAACGTATGGAGTGTACTCAAGTGGAGCGTGTATATATGCTGTTCCGTCTTTATCTGTTGACGCACGATGGTTATTTTTTAGCAAGGGTGCAAGAGGGGATGAAAAACCTTCGGCCGCAGTTGATGACATTGGAAGATGCGGTAATGTTAGTTGAAATCATGTATCACACTGTAAAATAAGGAGAAGGCTATGAAGACGGCAATATTGTTTGTGACGCATATTTATAATGAGGATATAGAACGGCAAATCATCAAGTTACATGAAGAGACCAAGGACTTTGCCACATTGTATGTCGGCTTTCAGGCAGACAAGGTGCGCATCACGCTGCCGGATGGCATCCGTTCTTTCCCCTTCACCGTCAAGGAACTCAATAGGTTGGGGTATCGTTCGTGGGGATGTACTTTGATGGACGGGAATTTCCACTTCGTGATGTTGGACTTTTATCTCAAACATACCGGTTATGACTTTTATTGGCTTATAGAATATGATGTCCGTTTCAATGGGGATTGGAAAAACTATTTCGAGTTCTTTGCGGATAAGGATGACGATTTTATTTCTGCCCATATTGGAGACTTTTCCGGGGATACCCGATGGACAAGATGGAAAGAGATAGAATTGGTCAATATCAAACTGAATCATAAGATGTTGTTACGTTCTTTCAATCCGATATGCCGTTTCTCTAACAGGGCGCTTTCTTTACTGAACGAGCGATGCCTATTGGGCGACAGGGGACACAATGAGGTGTTGATGCCTACATTGTTCAAATGCTTCAATTTGAAAATATCCGATTTCGGGGGGAATGGCAGATTTATATACACCGGTTGTCCGGGATTGTTTTATACGGATGACCCGAATGATGTTTGCGGGGACAAATGTACCCATCGTTTCCGTCCTGCTCATACGGAGGGTGAAATGGCATTGCCTGGTATGATTTATCATCCGGTGAAGTAATAAACTAAAACAAGTAAGATAGAAGATAATGGAAAATTACAATCATAATTGTTTGGTCTTTGCCACACATAAATTGGACGAAGGCATATTGGATTACTTGGCTTACCTCAAAAAGGAAGTGGAAGGGGTGATGGACCTTTTGGTTTTATACGACCAATCTGCCCATCCGATAAAAGAAGATGATTACCCCGGATTTCGCTTCTGTTTTTTTGAGTCTGTCGGATTGAAAGGTTTTTTCTATCAGAATGAGAGGTTGCTACCCAACACTTTTGTAGCTTTGGCGGAATGTGCGGAACAATATCGTTACGACCATTACCTGCTGATGGAAAATGATATTGTGCTACATGGGGATTTTCGCCGTTTCGTCCAACGGGTCAATGTCGAGGACGCGGTGGATTATATCCATATTGCCACCGATGTGGAGGGCGGTCCGCAAAAACATTGGCCTGTCCGGTATATACAGGACTGTCCTTTTAAACATCTTTATTTCTCTTGGTGTCACATCTTGTATGTCAGTCATGGTTTCTTGACGGACGTGGCGGAGTTCATGACACGCAATGATTCCATCCATTACGAGTTCCTGCTGCCCACTATGGCGTATAACGGCAATTATCTGGTTCGGCAGTTTGAAAATTTCGGCTACAATTTCCAAGTTTCCTGGGGACCGGCAGAACTTTACGAAAGCAAGTATATGAACGAGCGTATGCCCGATACGTTCTATCATCCGGTGAAAGATTTGAGTATCGTGGATTGGGGAGCAGGAGATATGCCCCAAGGGACGTGAAACGGCCGAAAAAATGACCGCCAAACGATTTTCCGTTCTCAGCCGAATGATTTTTCAATCTCAGCCAAGCGATTCTTGAATCGGTTGGCATCGTTTGAGGCATGTATTGAAGGCTTTTTCCCGTCTTCCACCCCTTTCTATACGAGAATACAAAAAAGGGTTCGCATCCTTCATACTTCCTCAATGACAGCGACTTATGGTGAAGGCTCTGTGCTCTTGGCCTTCACCGAGCTTTCACGCGGATGCGTTTTCGCGGTGTGAAAACATCCTTCACCCTTTCTGCTTTGATACTGTCATTCAATGGCTTATGGTGAAGGATGTGGTGAGAAAGGGGAGTTCACCTAAAGCAAGGCCTGAAAATAAAAGCTTCCCGGGAAAAGCCTGCGCATATCCGTTTCTTCCGGTGCCGTCCGGAAAAGGCCGAAAACGCTCGAACCCGAACCGCTCATGGAAGCGTATGCCGCTCCCCGGTCGTACAGCCGTACCTTGATGTCTGCGATTTCGGGATGGAGGGCAAAGACTCCTTCTTCGAAATCGTTCGTCAGGAGGCCTTTCCATTCCTCTACGGGGCGGCGGATGATGTCTGTTACAGGTATTCCGGGCTTTCGGGGGATGATTCGGGCGTAGGCTTCCTTCGTGGACACGAAGATACCGGGCTTCACCAGAACGAGGTGCCATCCGGAGAGGGAAAGGCCGACGGGAGTGAAGATATTGCCGATGCCTGTGGCAAATACCGGACGGTTGCGTACGAAGAAAGGGCAGTCGGCTCCCAAGCCGGTTACACGTTCTTCCAGTTCGTTGTCGGACAGGCCGAGGTGGAACATTTGGTTGAGGCTTTTCATCGTATGGGCCGCGTCCGACGAGCCGCCCCCTAAGCCTGCGCCCGACGGGATTTGCTTATGCAACGATATGGAAAGGTGGGGAAGGGAATGGCGTTCCTGTATCAGGCGCAAAGCCTTGACGAGCAGGTTCTGTTCCGGCGGGCAGTCGATGCCGATGCCGCCCCACCGGAATGTATAATCTTCCGTGGCGTGTTCTTGCACGGGGATGCCGTCGGGAAAGATACCTTCCGGGCGGCTGTCCGTGTTGCCGGCAGCTTCGAGTTGCAAAGTGTCGCACAGTGGGATGGGGTAGAACACGGTTTCCAGGTTATGGTAACCGTCGGGACGGCGTTCCGTGACGTTCAGTCCTAAATTGATCTTAGCGTTGGGATGGCAAATCATGATATGATGTTTTATGTATGCAAAGGTAAACAATGTTTGGCAACGGTAGATAAAATCTTCATAAAAGAATGCAGCCCACAGGCTTTTTTTAGGAGGGAAAGGATTATCTTTGCACGCAAAACCAGACTTGATATGGCAGAAACGAGAAAGACAGGGCGGCGCACATCCGTGCGCGCCAAAGTGAACGTGCCGGAGGAGGATGCCTACGGGCACGTGCAGCCGCAGGCTCTTGAATTTGAAGAGGCTGTGTTGGGTGCTTTGATGATAGAGCAGGATGCCTATTCGCAGGTGAGCGAGATATTGCGTCCCGAGAGCTTTTACGACCACCGCCACCAGCTTATCTATGAGGCCATCCGCACGCTGAATCTCCAACAGAAGCCGGTGGACATCCTGACGGTGACGGAACACCTGAACTCCATGGGCAAATTGGAGGAAGTGGGTGGTCCGTTCTATATCACGCAGTTGAGTGGAAAAGTGGCTTCTTCCGCCCATATCGAATATCACGCCCGTATCATCGCGCAGAAATTCTTGGCGCGCGAGCTGATTACCTTCACCAGTCTGGTGCAGACGAAGGCTTTTGACGCGACGGTGGACGTGGACGACCTGATGCAGGAGGCCGAGGGAAAGCTCTTCGAGATTTCGCAACAGAACATGAAGAAGGACTATACGCAAATCAATCCCGTGATTCGCGAGGCTTACGACATGTTGCAGAAGGCGGCGGCACGCAGCGACGGGTTGAGCGGGTTGAGCAGCGGCTTCGAGAAGTTGGACAAGATGACTTCCGGTTGGCAAAACTCCGACTTAGTCATCATCGCGGCCCGTCCGGCCATGGGAAAGACGGCTTTCGTGCTTTCCATGGCCAAAAAGATGGCGGTGGACATGAAGATTCCCGTGGCCATGTTCTCGTTGGAAATGAGCAACGTGCAGTTGGTCAACCGTATGATTGTCAACGTGTGCGAGATTCCGGGAGAGAAATTGAAAAGCGGGCAGTTGGCGCCTTACGAATGGTCGCAGTTGGATAATAAAATCACCCAACTGTATGATGCGCCGTTTTATGTGGACGACACGCCGTCGCTGTCCGTTTTCGAGTTGCGTACGAAAGCCCGGCGTTTGGTGCGCGAGCATGGGGTCAAGATTATCCTGATAGACTATCTCCAGTTGATGAATGCCAGCGGCATGTCGTTCGGCAGCCGTCAGGAAGAGGTCAGCACCATTTCGCGTTCGCTCAAGGGGCTGGCCAAGGAATTGAACATTCCGATCATTGCGCTGAGCCAGCTGAACCGTGGGGTGGAGAACCGTGAGGGCATCGACGGCAAGCGTCCGCAGTTGAGCGACTTGCGTGAGTCCGGTGCCATAGAGCAGGATGCGGATATGGTTTGTTTCATCCACCGTCCCGAATATTATAAGATATATCAGGACGAGAAAGGGCACGACCTGCACGGCATGGCGGAAATCATCATCGCCAAGCACCGTAACGGTGCCGTGGGCGACGTGCTGCTGAAATTCCGTGGAGAATACGCCCGTTTCCAGGACCCGGAAGAAGATGCCTACGTGCCCATGCCGGGCGAGGCCGTGGCTTTCGGTACCGGACGGGGAGCGGATGTGCCTTTGCCTGCGGCCGACATGATGCCTCCGTCTGATGCGGCTTCTCCTTTCGGTGCGCCTTTGCCCGAGGGGCCTCTTCCTTTTTAAGACGGGTGGTTCCGGTGGTGGAATGAAACTCGTTGGCTTCTTGAGGCTTTGTCTGCATTCTTCTTGGCGGATTGCCTGAAAAAGTGTATTTTTGCGCGTTATTTCGAAATAAATTAAAATCTTAAGATATGAATATCTCTTATAATTGGCTGAAAGAGTATGTCGATTTTGATTTGACAGCTCAGGAAGTGGCCGATGCGTTGACGTCGGAAGGCCTGGAAGTGGGTTGCGTGGAAGAAGTGCAACCGGTGAAGGGCGGTTTGCAGGGACTGGTCGTCGGTGAGGTGCTGACTTGCGTGCCCCATCCCAATTCAGACCACATGCACGTATGTACGGTGAACCTCGGCGAGGGGGAACCAGTACAGATTGTGTGCGGTGCGCCGAACGTGGCAGCCGGACAGAAGGTGGTGGTGGCTACGTTGGGTTGCAAATTGTATGACGGCGACGAATGTTTTACCATCAAGAAATCCAAGTTGCGCGGGGTGGAGAGCAATGGCATGATATGTGCGGAAGATGAGATTGGTATCGGTACGGACCACAACGGCATCATCGTGCTGCCTGGGACGGCTGTGCCCGGAACCCCGGCTGCGGAATACTATAACCTGAAGAGCGACTATCTTATCGAAGTGGACATCACGCCCAACCGTGCGGATGCCTGTTCGCATTACGGTGTGGCCCGCGACCTGTATGCCTGGTTGGTGCAGAACGGCCATAAGACGGCTTTGCATCGTCCGTCGTGCGACAGTTTCAAGGTGGACAGCCACGAGTTGGACATCGACATCGAAGTGCAGAACGCGGAGGCTTGTCCCCGTTATGCTGCCGTGACGCTCCGGAATTGCGAGGTGAAGGAAAGTCCGGAATGGTTGCAAGACAAATTGCGCACGATCGGTCTGCGCCCCATCAACAATATCGTGGATGTGACGAATTACATCATGTTCGCCTACGGACAGCCTTTGCACTGTTTCGATGCCGACATGATCAAAGGGGGAAAAGTGGTGGTGAAGACCATGCCCGAAGGTACGCCTTTCGTGACGCTCGACGGTGAGGAACATAAGCTGAGCGACCGCGATTTGGCCATTTGCAACATAGAAGAGCCGATGTGCATTGCCGGTGTGTTCGGCGGAAAAGGGAGCGGAACGTATGAAACGACCCGTGACGTATTGTTGGAAAGTGCTTATTTCAATCCGACGTGGATTCGCAAGAGCGCACGCCGTCATGGCTTGAGCACCGATGCTTCTTTCCGTTTCGAGCGTGGCATCGACCCGAATGGTGTGATTTATGCACTGAAACAGGCTGCCATGTTGTGCAAGGAACTGGCAGGCGGGGAAATCGCCATGGAGATTAAGGACGTATATCCCAACCCGCTGCCTGATTTCATCGTGGACTTGAATTATGAATACGCTTACGGCCTGATGGGAAAGAATATCGGGGCGGACACGGTGAAAAGCATCGTGACGAGCCTGGAGATGAAGATTCTGGAGGAAACGGCCGAGGGATTGAAGCTTCAGGTGCCGGCCTACCGTGTGGACGTGCAGCGCCCGTGCGACGTGGTGGAAGACATCTTGCGCGTGTACGGATATAATAATGTGGAGATTCCTTCATCTGTGAAATCCACGCTGAATGTCAAAGGCGATGAAGACAAAAGCCACAAATTGCAGAACCTCGTGGCAGAACAATTGGTAGGTTGCGGCTTCAATGAAATCCTGAACAATTCCTTGCAGCGTGCCGCTTATTATGACGGGTTGGAGAGTTATCCGGCTTCGCATCTGGTGAAACTGATGAACCCGTTGAGTTCCGACCTGAATGCGATGCGCCAGACGCTGCTGTTCGGCGGGTTGGAATGTGTGGCACATAACGCCAACCGCAAGAATGCCGACCTGAAGTTCTTCGAGTTCGGGAATTGCTACTATTTCCGCGAAGAGGACAAATGCCCCGACATCATTCCCGGAGTGAGCAGCAGCCGCGACCCGGAGGTCATCAAGCATGTGCTCGACGCTTATTCGGAAGACTATCACCTCGGACTGTGGGTGACGGGCAAGCGGGTGAGCGGTTCGTGGGCGCATCCCGACGAAGACAGTTCCTTTTATGAACTGAAAGCTTACGTGCTGAACATCCTGACCCGTTTGGGTGTGAATTTCGGTGCATTGGTTTTTGCGCCGAGCCGTAACGATATCTATTCAAAAGGTATCGAAATTCAAAACCGTGGCGGTAAGGTCTTGGCCATGTTGGGTATCGTGAGCCGGAAGATACGGAAGATGATGGATGTGGACGCGGAAGTCTATTATGCCGACCTCAACTGGAAACTTCTGATGAAGGCCATCCGCAACAACAAGATCAGTTACACGGAAATCAGCAAGTTCCCCGCTGTGAGCCGCGATTTGGCTCTCTTGTTGGACAAGGGTGTGGAATTTGCCGAAGTAGAAAAGGTGGCCTATTCCACAGAGAAGAAGCTGCTGAAGGAAGTGACGCTTTTTGATGTGTACGAAGGAAAGAACCTGGAAGCCGGGAAGAAGAGTTATGCCGTGAACTTCGTGCTGCAAGATGAGACGAAGACTTTGAACGACAAGCAAATCGACGCAATCATGAATAAGTTGATTGCAAACTTGCAGGCCAAGTTGGGTGCTAAATTGAGATAACCCGCGATATGAAAGGATTAGTCGTAGCCAAGGCCATATATTATGTACTGGTGTTTTGTTGGTTGTTGCAGATCACCCTTCAGGGGTACACGCGTGCGTTGATTGTCCCTACGGTGGTGCTTATCGTATATGGCCTGGTGCTCAACTATAAAATGAGAAAAAGATAAATAGAAATCATCATATTTAAAATTTTATTCCAATGGGAAGAGCGTTTGAATATAGAAAGGCTGCAAAGCTGAAGAGATGGGGCCACATGGCCAAGACATTTACAAAATTGGGTAAACAAATCGCCATAGCCGTAAAGGCCGGTGGGCCGGAACCCGAAAACAATCCTACGTTGCGTTCGATTATTGCGACTTGCAAGCGTGAGAACATGCCGAAGGATAACATCGAGCGTGCCATCAAGAACGCAATGGGAAAAGACCAGAGCGAATATAAGAACATGACTTACGAAGGATACGGTCCTCACGGTATTGCTGTATTCGTGGATACTCTGACCGATAACCCGACACGTACGGTGGCGGATGTCCGTTCGGTGTTTAACAAGTTCTCAGGAACATTGGGTACGATGGGTTCCTTGGCTTACTTGTTCGACCATAAGTGTGTATTCACCTTCAAGAAACCGGCTACGGTGGACATGGATGAGTTGATACTCGACTTGATAGATTTCGGGGTGGAAGAGGATTACGACATGGACGAAGAGGAAGGTACGATTACGATTTACGGCGACCCGAAGAGTTACGGTGCTATCCAGAAGCACTTGGAAGAGCAGGGCTTCGAGGATGTCGGTGGTGAATTCACTTATATTCCGAATGATTTGAAGGAAGTGTCGGCCGAAGAGCGTGAAACGTTGAACAAGATGGTGGAAAAACTGGAAGAGTTCGACGACGTGCAGACGGTTTATACGAATATGAAGCCTGAAGAAGAATAAGATGAAAACGGTTTATCAGACGGAGGGAACCTGTTGCAAGCAGATAGAACTGGAGGTTGACGGGGACGTGGTGAAGTCCGTACGTTTTTTGGGCGGTTGCCATGGTAACCTTCAAGGGATTGCCCGTTTGGTGGAAGGCATGCCGGTCGCAGATGTGGTAAGCCGTTTGAGCGGCATTCGTTGCGGCATGAAGCCAACTTCGTGTCCGGACCAACTAACGTTGGCTCTGCAGCAGGCTGTTTCCCGGTCTTGATGGCATGATTATAAAGGACTCCTCCCCGTCCTTACCTCTATATAATATAAGGTAGGGACGGGGAGGAGTCGTCTGGTGACGGAAGTCGGGTGTTCAACCTGTCTTCCATCGTTTTTGGAGGTTAGCGGTCCGGGCTATAGTGGCTGTCATAATCTTCGGGGGTGAAACGTACCTGGAAGCGCACTTTTCCCGATGCTTTGGAATAATAGCAATAGGAAAAACTGATACCCTTCTCTTTGTAGGACTTCAAATCCACGGAGTTGACCACGTTTTTGCGCAAAAGATTCTTAAGCGATTCGCAGGCTTGAGCGTTCATCACCGTGTCGTTATCCAAAACTCCTTCCAAAGTATAATAATAATTTAGTGTACGCGAATGCTCGTCATACGTGAGGCTGTCCATAAGGGTGTACTGGTCCATTCTGCGGGGGCATTGCTTTTCCGTGTATTCCCGTGCTTCGCGGGCGCAACGTTCATCGAAACTTTCAAAGTGGCAGGCACAGACCCCCAACAGCGTACCCAGTAAAAGTGTGGTATTAATCTTTTTCATATCTGATGGTTTTACGTGCGAAATTAATTTATTCTTTGTAATTTTGCAAATCAATCCATTGAAATGATATGAAAGACAAAGAAGAAAGGATAGCCCGTGCTGTGGCATATTTCAAAGAGGGGTATAATTGTTCGCAGTCCGTAGTGGCGGCTTTTGCGGACCTGTACGGCTTTACGCATGAACAGGCCTTGCATATATCTGCTTCGTTTGGTGGAGGGATAGGCCGCATGCGGCTCACCTGCGGGGCGGCTTGTGGCATGTTCCAGTTGGTGGGACTGGAAGTGGCAGCCATGGAAGGCAAAGACCGTGAGACGAAATCGCGGAATTATGCCATCGTGCAAGAGCTTGCCGCCAGGTTCAAAGCAGAAAACGGTTCTATAACCTGCGGAGAATTGTTGGGATTGAAACGGGATGCACCGGTAAGCAACCAGGCAGAAGCCCGTACGGCGGCTTATTATGCCAAGCGTCCTTGTCCGAAGATGGTAGAGTCGGCTGCCCGCATTTTTGCTGATTATTTGGACTCTATCGGTCGTTGATGTCAATGTTTTGCCACATAATACACCTAAAAAGTCTTTTTTGCGTTAAAATAGCATATAAACCCACAACTATTTTAAGTTTTTTTATATGGCATACAAATAAAATACTACCTTTGTACGTATTTATGAAAGAATATCCTTTGAGAGGATGAGATTATTAACTAAAAGTATTTGAGTATTATGTTTGAAAATGCTGGTGAGGTGGCAGGCCTTGTATGGAATGCCTTGAATGAGAGTGCACCGTTGAGTGCAAAAGATCTGAAGAAAGCAGCAAAAGTGAAAACAGACAAAGAATTGTATCTTGCACTGGGTTGGTTGCTTCGTGAAGATAAATTGGTTGTTGCAGGCACGGAAAAAGAACCCGTATTCTCTTTGAAGTAATAAAGGGGCTTTGATTGACTGACAAGAAAGCATGTCGTAAGCGCGGAATCTTTCGTTTTAGGCGGAGGAAATACCGCTTAAGACATGTTTCTTTTTTTGTGGTTCTTTTGTTTTTTGACATTTTGGTATCTATATAGGATATTTAATCTTCTATTTCTTGCTTTTGTTGGCTTGTTTTTGTAGATTTGCCCCAGTGTTAGTCAACATAATGTTAGATGTCCTTAAAATTGTAGGCTATGGATATTCAGAGAATAATGGCTCAGCTTGAGGCCAAGCATCCTGGTGAAAAGGAGTATTTGCAAGCAGTTCGTGAAGTGCTTATCTCCATAGAAGACGTGTATAATCGCCATCCTGAATTTGAACGTGCCAAATTAATCGAACGGTTGGTGGAGCCGGAACGCATCATCATGTTCAGGGTCCCTTGGGTGGACGACAAGGGAGAGGTTCAGGTCAACTTGGGTTATCGGGTACAGTTCAACAGTGCCATCGGCCCGTATAAGGGTGGATTGCGTTTCCATGCGTCCGTGAACCTTTCCATATTGAAGTTCCTTGGTTTTGAGCAGACATTCAAAAATGCACTGACCACACTGCCCATGGGGGGAGGTAAGGGAGGTTCCGATTTTTCGCCACGCGGCAAGAGCGATGCCGAAGTCATGCGTTTCTGTCAGGCTTTCATGAACGAGCTTTACCGTTATATCGGTCCGGAAATCGACATCCCGGCTGGTGATATCGGTGTGGGGGCAAGAGAAGTGGGCTACCTCTTCGGGCAGTATAAGAAGCTTACGCGGGATTGGAGCGGTGTGCTCACCGGAAAAGGGCTTGAATTCGGTGGCTCGTTGGTGCGCCCCGAGGCCACCGGATATGGAGGGCTCTATTTTGTGCGTGAAATGTTGTCCGACAAAGGAATCGACATCCGGGGCAAGCGCGTGGCCATCAGCGGATTCGGCAATGTAGCCTGGGGCGCTGCCCAAAAGGCCACACAGATGGGCGCCAAGGTGGTGACTATTTCCGGTCCCGACGGATACATTTATGACGAAGACGGGCTCGACGAAGAAAAGATTGCGTACATGTTGGAACTTCGTGCGAGCGGGAACGATATTTGCAGCCCCTATGCGGAACGCTTTGCGGGGGCTAAGTTCGTGGCAGGCCGCCGTCCGTGGGAAGTGAAGTGCGATATCGCTTTGCCGTGCGCCACGCAAAACGAGCTGAACGGAGAAGATGCCCGGCACCTTATCGAAAACGGAGTGATATGCGTGGGCGAAATCTCCAATATGGGATGTACGCCCGAAGCCATTGATGCGTTCATTGCCCATAAGATGCTTTACGCTCCGGGCAAGGCTGTCAACGCCGGAGGCGTGGCCACATCCGGATTGGAGATGAGCCAGAATGCCATGCACCTCAGTTGGGCGGCCGAAGAGGTGGACCAGAAACTTCATGCCATTATGCACGGTATCCATGAGCAGTGTGTGAAATACGGCACTGAGCCGGACGGTTATGTCAATTATGTGAAAGGAGCCAATGTGGCCGGATTCATGAAAGTGGCCAAGGCCATGATGGCGCAAGGAGTAGTATAGGTGGTTTTGTCATGAGGTAGAAAAGGGAGCGGTGCCGGAAATAATCATTTTCGGGTACCGCTTTTTTGTGCCGCATTTTTTGCATGCTTGCGGATTTTTGTGTTTATTTGTTTCCGCAATCAGAGATAAGGACAGGCTATTATGACAGACGATAAAAACAAAGAATGCCCGCTCTTGCGGGACACCGCTTTTGTGGACCTGATGAAGCGGCGCATTTTCAATGTGTTGCTCATTGCCAACCCGTATGATGCTTTCATGTTGGAGGATGACGGACGGGTAGAGGAAAAGATTTTCGATGAATACGTGAAATTGGGTTTGCGTTATCCTCCCCGTTTTTTCCAAGTCGCTTCGCAGGAAGAGGCGGAAGAAGAGTTGGGCAAGACCACTTTCGATTTGATTATCTGTATGCCCGGAACGGACAATAATGACGTGTTCGACATCGCACGGGGCATCAAGACGGACAATCCCACGATACCTATCGTCGTGCTGACTCCGTTCAGCCATGGTATCCGGAAGAGTATGGAGAACATGGACTTTTCTATTTTCGATTACGTGTTTTGTTGGTTGGGTAATACGGACTTGTTGCTCTCTATCATCAAGTTGATAGAAGACAAAATGAACTTGGAGAACGACGTGGCGGCCGGAGTACAGATGATATTGTTGGTAGAAGACTCCATCCGTTTTTATTCCTCCATCTTGCCCAACCTCTACCGGTTCGTGCTCCAACAAAGCCTGGAATTTGCCACAGAGGCACTGAACGCCCAACTCGAGACGTTGCGCATGCGTGGGCGGCCTAAGATCGTGTTGGCACGTACGTATGAAGAAGCTTGGGGCTTGTACACTCGTCATAAAGAGAATACATTAGGGGTCATCAGTGACTGCCGCTTTCCCCGTAACGGGAAGACGGACGAGATGGCCGGTTACGAGTTATTGTCGGCCATCCGTGCCGAAGACGAGTTCGTGCCGCTGATTATGGAGTCTACGGAAGCTGATAAGAGTGCTTGGGCCGAGAAGTGCGGGGCGCATTTCATCGACAAGAATTCCAAGAAGATAGGGGTCGACTTGCGACGTTTGGTACGTCGGCATTTCGGTTTCGGAGATTTTGTCTTCCTCGACCCGAACACGATGGAAGAGGTGGCGCGCATCAAGAACCTGAAAGACCTTCAGAACAATATCTTCACTTTGCCCAAGGAATCGCTCCTTTATCATATTACGCGCAACAACGTGTCGCGTTGGTTGTGCTCGCGGGCATTGTTCCCCATATCCGAGTTCCTGAAACATATCACATGGCGTTCGCTCCAAGACGTGGATGCCCATCGTCAAATCATATATGACGCGATTGTGAGCTACCGCCGGATGAAGAACCAGGGCGTGGTAGCCGTGTTCCACCGCGACCGTTTCGACCGTTTCAGCAATTTCGCACGTATCGGTGAAGGGTCGTTGGGCGGAAAAGGGCGTGGCCTGGCCTTTCTGGACCACATCATCAAGCAGCATCCGGAATTGAACGCGTTCGACAACGCGGATGTCATGATACCTAAAACGGTGGTGCTCTGTACGGACATCTTCGACGAGTTCATGGATACGAACGAACTTTACCAGATTGCGCTTTCGGACATTCCGGACGAAGAGATTCTCCGTGCATTCTTGCAAGCCCGGCTGCCCGAACGCCTGATTGGTGACTTGGAGGCTTATCTCGATGTCGTGCGCCAACCCATAGCCATCCGTTCCTCTTCCTTGCTCGAAGATGCCCATTACCAACCTTTTGCCGGGATATACTCCACCTATATGATACCTTACGTGGAGAGTCGTGACGTGCGGCTGAAGATGTTGCGCGATGCCATCAAGGGGGTATACGCTTCGGTGTTCTACCGCGACAGCAAGGCGTATATGACGGCCACGAGCAACGTCATCGACCAGGAAAAAATGGCGGTGATTCTTCAGGAAGTGGCCGGAAACCGTTACGGTGACCGTTTCTACCCGAACATCTCCGGTGTGGCCCGTTCGGTGAACTACTACCCCATTGGGGACGAAAAGGCCGAAGACGGCACGGTAAACCTTGCGCTCGGGTTGGGGAAATACATCGTGGACGGCGGCATGAACCTGCGCGTCTGTCCGGCCCATCCCGACAAGGTGTTGCAGACGAGCGAGATGGAAATAGCCTTGCGCGAGACGCAGACGCGGTTTTATGCTCTCGAAATGAAAGCCGTGGAGGAGGATTTCAGGGTGGACGACGGTTTCAACCTGTTGAAACTTCCGGTCAAGGAAGCCGAACAGGACGGTTCGCTGCAATTCATTGCTTCCACGTACGACCCCTACGACATGGTGATTCGCGACGGTATTTACGACGGAGGACGTAAACTTGTCACCTTCTGCGGCGTGTTGCAGCAGGGCGTGTTCCCCCTTCCGGAGCTTTTGCGGCTGATTCTGAAACTTGGGCGTGAGAGCATGCGCCGCGAGGTGGAGATAGAATTTGCCGTGAAGCTGAATCCCGACCGTACGGGGGTGTTCTATTTGTTGCAGATACGTCCGATGGTGGACAATAAGATGATGCTCGACGAAGACTTGACGGAGATTCCCGACGAGAAGACGCTGATACGTTCGCATAACGCCATCGGCCAAGGGGTGAGCAACGAGGTGTACGATGTGGTCTATGTGAAGACCGGCGATTATTCCGCTTACAACAATCCGGCCATAGCCGACGAGATAGACCGTATCAACCGCCGCTTCCTGGAGGAGGGGCGCAACTATGTGCTAGTCGGCCCGGGACGGTGGGGCAGTAGCGACCCATGGTTAGGCGTTCCGGTGAAATGGCCCAACATTTCAGCCGCCCGTGTCATTGTGGAGTCCGGGTTGACGAATTACCGTGTAGACCCTAGCCAAGGCACGCACTTCTTCCAGAACCTGACCAGTTTCGGCGTGGGATATTTCACGGTGAATGACTTTTTGGGCGACGGGGTATACAACCAGGCTTTCCTGAACAGCCAACCGGCTGTGGAAGAAACGGCCCACGTGCGCCATGTGCGCTTTTCTTCGCCCGTGGTCATCAAGGTGGACGGGATGAAAAAGGAAGGGGTGGTCATGCTTCCCGGAGTGGAACAGTAAAGATTTATGGCCTATTGGCAGAATAAGAAGACGAATTTTGTAAATGATTGGTTGATAGATGTTTGAGGCAATACTGAGAGCCTCTTGTTTTTCTCCGCAGAATGAAAAATCGTTTGCAGGAGAATGAGAAATCGTTTGCCTGAGATTGATTTTCATTTCTCAGGCAAACGATTTTTCGTGTCCGGATTGTCGGGATATATTATAATAAATCATAATATTCTGCGTAAGCTACGGCTTCTTGGAGGTTGCTCACGTTCATTTTGAGGAACAGCCTCCTTTTGGCCGATTTTATCGTATCAAGGCTCTTGCAAAGTTTGTTTGCGATGTCTTCCATCTTATGGCCTTGGGCAGATAACGTGAGGATTCCGCGTTCCGTCTCGTTCAATATAATCCCACTGTCCTTAATTCATTCGCCCTTGTCCATGTCATATTTATAAAACGCACGGTGGCCTTTTCTCTTTACGGTAATGTTTCCTGCTTCATGCATTACGGAAGGTTTCATGATGCATAAGGAAAACAATGGCATGCCACCCCGTCCCAAAAGGATGGGGGTTGCAGTTTGGTGGACTAACAGCTTTTTCCTGCCGTTCAGGACGTGTATGTCGCATGAGATGTTGTATTCCGTACGTTCTGCCGGAAGTTGGTTTAGCAAAAAAATCTGTCCTTCTTTAAATGTCGTATAAAGTATGCGGTGTTCCTCTTCGGGTACGAAGTCTAAATAAAACCGGAATCCCATTTCCTTGACTTTTTCCGCCGTCAGGCCTAACAAACGTTCAAATTTCCCAGATGTATAGAAGAACTCTGGAGATTGTGCATTCGAGATGTATATGTACTGGTTCGTATTCCTGGCAAAGGCATCAGCGGTTCTTTCGATTAAGCTTGTTTGCAGGTTGTTACAATCGTATGGGCTGTTTGGCTTACTGATGGTTTTGAAAAACTCAAAAAGGTGTTTATTCATGTTTTTTTAATCGTTAATATGTGAAATTAGGTCTTTAACCTTGCTATTTCATTGCATGGCACGAATTTACTTTGTTTGGTTTAAAAAAACAAGGAATGTTTCCCGTTTTTGATGAATTTCGTAATTCGTTGCACACTTTTGTGTGCATTTAGTGTGTCTGTGCACAAAGATAAGCTTGTTTGTTTGGTGGTGTTCGCGCAAACAATTTATATTTGTACCGTAAAAAAGAAGAAATATGAAGTCAAGTGATTATAATTATTTCATCCCTTATAAAGATGGGCATATCTTTTTCAATGGCATCACCAAGCGGTTTTTCCTCGCTTCGGAAAAGAACCATGCCAAACTGATGGACATCATCTCCCGTCCGGATGACTACCGGGAAAAGTACGCTCCTTTTTTGGAAAGGATGTCGGCCGAGGGCTTCGTCGTGGAAGACGATGTGCAGGAAATGGACATCATACGGGAGGAGTTTGACAGGAAGCGTAACTCCGGTCAATATACGCTTATGGTACTTCCTACTTACGATTGCAATCTGCGTTGTTGGTATTGCATTCAGGAACACCAAAATATGACGTTGTCAGACGAAACTGTCGCCCGTATCAAGAAGCACATTGAAAAATACCTTTTGGAAAATGAGATAAAAGAATTTCGCCTGTCTTGGTTTGGGGGAGAACCTCTCTTGGCTTACCGAAAACTCATCGAAATCACGCGGTTTTCTAAAGATTTTTGCGAATGCCATCATATAGGATTTTTTAGCGACATGACGACCAACAGCCTGTTGCTCACTTCGGAACGGATAAAAGAGTTGGGTGGTCTTGGCCTGCGCAGTTTCCAAATCACGATTGACGGTTGCCGCGAGAAGCACAACCAAGTGAAACGCGACAAGGATAATGCGGCTTTCGACAAGGCGGTCAATAATGTATTGGAGATTGTCAAGACGATTCCGGATTCTTACTGCATACTGCGCATCAATTATTCCGACCAAACGTTGGAGCCGGGCAAAATCATGCATGATGTCAACCTGATGATTCCGCACGAATACAGAAAACAAATTTTTGTTATGTCGACCATGCACATTTCAATTGCATATTCCCGAATGGAAATGTCGGAAAGTGCGACAATGAGAAACCCGAAGATGCCAAAGGTGTGCTGACAGAGTCTGGTGATATTTTATGGAAAACGGAGTACCGGTTTATCCAGTACCACCAACTTTCATCAGGTAGTGAATGTGTGGAATGCAAATATTTGCCGTTTTGCATGGGGCCGTGCCCGAGACGGAGAGAAGAAATGTATGTCCAACACAAGCACATCGTATGCCAACATAAAGATAAGGAAGAGGCTATGGAAAAGGTGATTGTGGACTATTGTGAGAAGAACTCCGATTTTTATAATATTTGAACCTTTCGGCCATGAAAAACGTGAAGGTAAGCTTGGTTGTGTCATTTCTTGTTTTTTGTCTGTTTCCGCAAGGAGTGGAGGCGGTCTCCCCTTTTACGGCCATAGATAGTATAATGCAAGGCTTGAAGGCGGACAGTTCGGCTGTATCCAAGAAACTGCCCACCGTTACGGTAGAAGCCAGCAATATCACCCACTATGCCGACCGGGACGTGGTGCATATCACCCGTTCCATGCGGAAGGGCGCACGCAATACGGCACAAATGTTGGGAAACATTCCCGGAATCGATTGCAACTACGCCAACAATGCACTCACCTATTACGGTTCCTCCAATATTCTAATCTTAGTGGACAGTTTGGAGAAATCGGCAGACTACGTCAAGGAATTGCATCACCTTCGCTTCAGCAAGGTGGACGTGGTGCCCAATCCCACAGGGAAATATGCAAATTACGATGTGTTGATTAACCTGCATACTAAACCCGATTATACAGGGTATGAGGGAAACGTGTTCCAACAAATGTCTGTCCGGCCCAATGAAGATAATGGAAAAAATAAAAAATTCTCGGGAGACTATTCTTCCGCTTCATTCACTTATACCAAAAACAAATGGAACTTCATCGGGCGGTATAATTTCCGGTTTTTACAATCGGAAAAGAATAATGCGGAAAGTACATATACGAACCATGTGAACCGCTTGCAGGAAAGTACAACTTCACCGATGTCGTTTACCAATTTTTTTCGTATACATAACACTTATTGGGCCATAGACCATCAAATAAACAAGAACCATTCCGTGTCGGCCTCATATTACTATTCTGCCGATGCCAAGGATGATTACACGTATGCTGAAGCGGAGCGTTTGTGGCTTGACAGTGGAAAGAAAGAAACCATAGGGAAAAGTGGGGTTTCTCGTATCAATAGCGACCGTCATACGTTGGGCCTGTATTATCGTGGCCGGAGCGGAGTATGGAACTATACTTATGATTTTAATTACATCAATGATGGGTGGACCAGCGACAAGAATTACCGGCAGAATACCGGTTACGCATCCGATAACTATTTCCGTAACCACATGGACTACGTTTGGACTAAAAGCGAAGTGAACCGTCGTTTTTTCAACAATCGTTTTTATTTTAGCGCGGGATATAATTTTACATGGAAAGATTATGAACAGGAAGACCGTCTTACGAGAAACCTGCTGAGCGAAAATGCCTACCACCGTAATGAAATTTGG
This sequence comes from Paraprevotella xylaniphila YIT 11841, assembly GCF_900683745.1. Lineage (NCBI taxonomy): Bacteria > Pseudomonadati > Bacteroidota > Bacteroidia > Bacteroidales > Prevotellaceae > Paraprevotella > Paraprevotella xylaniphila. The sequence continues at coordinate 1,376,452 of NZ_LR215980.1, read as the reverse complement.
ACATGGCTGTCTTACCGCATCAAGGACGGCACGGATTTGAATTTCAGTGCTTCGGCCGAACATGTAAAGACCCATACGGCAAGCTACGAAGACAAGAACATGGTTTATAAGTTCAGTGGGATGTTCTACCACCGTTGGAACAAAAAGATATGGATGCGCCTTAATTATTGGTGCAACACATCTTATCCTCAACTCGACCAAGTGACGGAATACGGCTATTTTACCGATTCATTGACATGGAGTGGCGGAAACCTAGCATTGCGCACACAAGTGTACCATTCGGGACGGTTGTGGGTGGACTTCTTTAACCTTTTCAATATACAGACGGGTTATAACTATTCACCCAACCAGTTTTCTAACATCATCGGACGTGGGGAAGGTACATTGCCGTCAGGTGAAAATGGTGCTTACATTACATACACACCGGAGAATATGCTGTATAAGGAGTTTTGGACGACAATTTGAATGATTTTATAACTGCTTGATATTGTGCGTATTATTTAATGAACAAAAGAGAATATATGAAAAATAGTACCATTTTAGTATCACTATTTATATTTCAAAAAGAGGACGACTGAACAGCTATCAATGCTTTGGCAAATATTCATAATGCAGTTTTGAGAACAAAGTTATCGAATATTTTGGTACTTAAAAAAGATTTGTTACCTTTGCAGCATTAGAACCTGCCAAGCCTCTCAACGATGCTCAAATCGGCGGGTCGTTTTTTTATTATACCTATATGAAAACGAAATTCACCAAACCCTATTCCTCTCCGGAACAGATTGTTCAGATATTAAAGACACGTGGTATGCTCATGGAAGATGAGCAGAAAGTTGAGAATTACCTGATGAACATTGGCTATCATCGGTTATCTGCCTATATTTATCCTTTTTATAAAAATCCCAAGGAGGATTTGCTACTAAAGGATGGAACGACTTTCAAACAAGCACTAACGCTTTACCGCTTTGACAAGAAACTGCGCATACTCCTTTTCAATGAGATTGAAAAAATAGAGGTCGCCATCCGAAGCATATTGGCAAATGTCGGATGTCAAGAACTGAATGACAAATATTGGATAACAAAACCGGAATATTTTGCCAATGCGGATAAATTTAACCAGACATTGGCTGTCATAGAAAAGGAACTGGCATCGAGTAAGGAGGATTACATCGAGGATTTCAGGCGCAATTATGTTGAAAGCTATCCTCCGGCATGGATGATAACGGAAGTGCTGTCTTTCGGAAATCTGAATTATATTTATTTCAACATCGCCAGTAATAAGTTGATGAAACGCATAGCCGGTTATTTCGGACTGAAACCGCAGGTATTCACCTCGTGGTTGACGGTGCTTGCCAATCTTCGCAACATGTGCTGTCACCATGCAAGGATATGGAATAGGGATTTTATGCTGAACCCGGCAGAGCCGCGCAAAATGTCAAACACATGGATTGACACATCGAAAATAGGCAAGAAAAGGATTTTTTACCGGCTATGTATAATCAGATATTTCCTTGCGTCCATTTCTCCAAATAATAACTTCAACGAAAAAGTTGCTAATCTATTAAATTGTTTCCCTTCAATAGATATTACAGCTATGGGATTTTGCAACGGTTGGAAACATGAACGTTTATGGAATTGATTTGTACTTTTTATATCGTAACTTTGAATTTACAGTAAGTAAATAAAAAATGATGGCGGTCACACGAGATGACTGCCATCAAAAGAACAACCACTTTTCATTTTGTTAGTCAAGACTAAATTAGTCATATTTTAATTGCCTAAATTAATCTTTCTGACATATTCTGTATCTTCTATTGCATGAAGATATGATCTCAATAAGGTGTATCTTGTTTTTTGCTTGGGAGTATCAAAATCTGTATTTTTCTTCTTCAAATTCTCCTTAATTATTTGCAGCTTATGTACCATTGAAAGAGAATCTTCGATAATATCATAACCATAAAGGTCGATTTCATCAATTTTCAAGTCTATTTGTAGTAATATATTACTTATTTCTTCTTTCATGAAAATGGTATATGCTATGTCGATTAAAAGTTTTTAATCAGGATTTGAAATTCTGCTCATATTTATAGTGTAGGACAAACAACAATATACAGCCCAATAAAGCAAGTGGAATACCTACTAATGCCGGAGTACGGTAATCCCCATTCGTATTTAAAGCTAATCCACCTAAATATGCAGCTATGGCACTGCCTACATTGAAAGCCATTTGAATGCTTGCCGCCCCTAACATTTCTCCGCCTTTTGAAAAACGAATATTAAGATATTGCAAAGGACTACCGACACCGAATAACCCCGCAGTACCTATAACCATTAACGCAACATATGCCCATGGAACAGGTGATAGAAAATAAATTAGCACAAGTGTTATAACCATACATGATTGTACGATTGCCGCCACAAGTCCGGCTTGAAATTTGTCGGCAAAACGTCCGCCCAACAAATTTCCGAAAACCATTCCGCAACCCGCTACTACCATTAGCCATGTCAGACTTTCCGGCGAAAAGCCTGAAACATTTGTCAATAATGGGTCTATGTAACTATACCAACAATATACTCCACCATTACCCAATAATGTTCCCATTATGATTAACCAAGGAGCAGGCGATTTAAGAAAACGAAATTGCCCCTTAAATCCCGTATCCGGTAATCGGTTAATTTGTGGAATCCATTTTCCGATGCCATAAAGGGTTATCATTCCCTAGCAAGCTATAAGTAAAAAGTTTAAACGCCATGAGAACAAAGTGCTTAAAGCCGTTCCCAATGGAACTCCTACAACAGTGGCAAATGTCATTCCTGCAAGTACAATGGAAACAGCTTGAGAACCTTTTCCCTCGGTTACTAACTGTTGGGCAACGATTTACCTTTTTAAAAAAAATCAAGGATTTTAGAATAAGCGGTATCTTGAAATACCAAAACATGGAAGCGAAATTCAAGAGAAACAAGAATACGAACCAAGGCTTTACAGGTTTTCTTACCTCAAATTATTACAATGACAAGCATTTCCTGTCTATACAGGCAACCTATCAGGTTTTCAATGGATATCAGGTTAGAGCACAGGGGAAAACCACGCAAAAAATGGATTGTTTGGCGTTCATTTTGGGTAAAGACTTTTTCCATCAACGTGTGAACCTATCAGTGCAATACGTGACTCCGCGCCTTTTTCTTGATGGAAACAGTATAAGCAAAACTGAATCCGAGGCTGTCAGTTCTTATGATTTTTATGATATAAACGAAACGATACGCCACAGCCTGATGTTCACATTCTCTTATCGTTTTCATGGAGGAAAGAGCGTCCGGCAGTACAACCGTAGCATGCAAGAAGAGAAATAAGCGCGCTTGATATATTTAGTATTTTGGATGAGGCGTTCTTCCATGAAATCTCTTCGTCTGGTGCTTTCTTCGCGTGTAAATATGGATAACCGGAATGCGCGAAACTACAAGAATGGACAGACAAATACTTGGTGTGACCGGAAAAACGGGTTTGCACAAGGACGGGAGCTTGGCTTACTCGGACTTTCACCGGCTGTTCCTTTGACTCTGGACTAAGCAAGGGCATAGCCAAACTGTGCAAGGGATGAATCCCAAAAGAGAAAAAGAGCCGGGAATACGTAAATCCCGGCTCTTGACGCTTCTGTATTGCAATTAACCTTATACGATGCCTTGAGCCATCATAGCCTTGGCCACCTTCATGAAGCCTGCGACGTTGGCACCTTTCACGTAGTTGACGTAACCATCGGCTTCCGTTCCGTACTTCACGCAATTCTGGTGAATGTTCTCCATGATGGCGTGCAGACGGGCATCTACCTCTTCCGATGTCCAAGACAGACGTTCTGAGTTCTGGCTCATTTCAAGACCTGAAACCGATACACCACCGGCGTTGGCTGCCTTGCCCGGTGCATACAGAATCTTGGCTTCCTGGAATACGCGGATGGCTTCCGGAGTAGAAGGCATGTTGGCACCTTCGCTTACGGCCATTACACCGTTGGCTACCAACTGGCGAGCCTGGTCGCCGTTGATTTCGTTCTGAGTGGCCGACGGCAGTGCGATGTTTGCCTTTTCGCCCCAAGGCCGTGCGCCTGCCACGTATTTGCAACCGTATTTCTCTGCATATTCACGGATACGTCCGCGATACAGGTTCTTAAGCTCCATGATGTAGTCGAGCTTTTCGCGGTCGATTCCGTCCGGATCGTAGATGTAACCGTCTGAGTCGGACATCGTGAGTACCTTTCCACCGAGTTGAAGTACCTTTTCGGCCGTGTACTGGGCCACGTTGCCGGAACCGGAGATGAGGACTGTCTTGCCTTTAAGGTCGGTGCCTTTGGTCTTCAGCATTTCCATGAGGAAGTACACGTTACCGTAACCCGTGGCTTCAGGACGGATGAGCGAACCGCCGAACTCAAGTCCCTTGCCGGTGAATACGCCGCTGAATTCATGGGTCAGTTTCTTATACATACCGAACATGTAACCGACTTCGCGTCCGCCTACTCCGATGTCACCGGCCGGCACATCGGTATCGGGACCGATATGGCGATTGAGTTCGAGCATGAAAGCCTGGCAGAAACGCATCACCTCGGCGTTGCTCTTACCGCGCGGGGAGAAATCGGAACCGCCTTTTGCTCCACCCATGGGAAGAGTCGTCAGGGAGTTTTTGAAAGTCTGCTCGAAAGCCAAGAATTTCAAAATGCTGAGGTTTACGGAACTGTGGAAACGGATACCGCCTTTATAGGGGCCGATTACGTTGTTATGCTGTACACGGTAACCCATGTTGGTTTGAATCTGGCCTTTGTCGTCCATCCAAGTGACGCGGAATTGATAAACGCGATCAGGAATACAGAGACGTTCAATCAGATTGGCTTTTTCGAACTCAGGGTGTTTGTTGTACTCTTCTTCGATCGTACTGAGAACTTCTTCTACAGCCTGATGATACTCAGGTTCGTTAGGGAAACGACGTTTCAAGTCTTCCAGAACTTTTTTTGCATCCATGTGATAAATCCTTTTTAAATTAATATTATTCGTTGACTTTATCTTTTCTACCTTATTTCTCCTTAAGAAAAATCTCTCTCTTGGTTTTCAGTCGCCAAAGTTAATCATTTAATAGCAAACTGCCAATAAAAACGAGAAAAAAAATCTTTTTGCTATTGTTTTTAGCAAAAGACAAACATTTCTTCGTATTTGTAGCGCTTTATATAAAAATAAGGTTTGGGATTTTGTATTTCTTCCGGTTTGCACTATCTTTGCATAGCATTTTTTGAATTGAAGATGAAGAACATCAGGAATTTCTGTATTATTGCGCATATAGATCACGGTAAGTCTACTTTGGCAGACCGTTTGCTTGAATATACGAATACGATAAAGGTTACCGAAGGGCAAATGCTCGACGATATGGATCTGGAGCGGGAGCGTGGTATTACCATTAAAAGCCATGCCATCCAGATGGAATATATATATAAAGGAGAGAAGTACACGTTGAATCTGATTGATACGCCGGGGCATGTGGATTTCTCATACGAGGTTTCGCGTTCCATCGCGGCTTGCGAGGGGGCGTTGTTGATTGTGGATGCCACGCAAGGCGTGCAGGCCCAGACCATCTCCAATTTGTATATGGCCATAGAGCATGACTTGGAAATCATCCCGGTCATTAACAAATGTGACATGGTGAACGCCATGCCGGAGGAAGTGGAGGATGAAATCATAGACCTGTTGGGATGTAAACGTGAGGAGATTATCCGTGCGTCGGGACGTACGGGAATGGGAGTGGATGAAATTTTACAGGCCGTGGTGGAACGTATCCCCCATCCGGAAGGGGATGAGGGCGCTCCTTTACAGGCATTGATATTCGATTCCGTGTTCAACTCGTTCCGTGGGATTATCGCTTATTTCAAAATCGTGAACGGCAGTATCAAGTCGGGCGATGAAGTGGCTTTTATCAATACGGGCAAGGAATACACGGCGGATGAAATCGGGGTATTGAAGATGGAAATGTCCCCACGTAAGGAACTGCATTGCGGGGATGTGGGGTATATTGTTTCCGGTATTAAAACGGCAACGGAAGTAAAAGTCGGCGATACGATTACTCACGTGGAGCGTCCGTGTGATAAAGCCATTTCTGGTTTCGAGGAAGTTAAGCCTATGGTTTTTGCCGGACTTTATCCCATAGAAACTGAGGACTTTGAAAATCTTCGGGCCTCTTTGGAAAAATTGCAGTTGAACGATGCATCGTTGACCTTCCAACCGGAATCGTCCGTGGCGTTAGGCTTCGGTTTCCGTTGCGGTTTCCTGGGCTTGCTCCACATGGAAATCGTACAAGAACGTCTGGACCGCGAGTTCAATATGGATGTGATTACGACCGTACCCAACGTGTCTTATCTCGTATATGACAAGCAGGGTGGAGTGAAAGAAGTACATAACCCGGCCGGTATGCCCGAAGTGACGCTGATCGACCATATAGAGGAGCCATATATCAAGGCTTCCATCATTACGACAACCAACTTCATCGGCCCCATCATGACCTTGTGTCTGGGGAAAAGGGGGGAGTTGTTGAAACAGGAGTATATCAGCGGAAACCGTGTGGAACTCCATTATAGCTTGCCTTTGGGTGAGATTGTGATTGATTTTTATGACAAACTCAAAAGCATATCAAAGGGCTATGCCTCTTTCGACTACCATCAGGACGGTTTCCGTCCGTCTAAACTGGTGAAGTTGGATATATTGTTGAACGGGGAACCGGTGGATGCGTTATCCACTTTGACGCATATTGACAATGCGGTGGACTTCGGGCGGAGGATGTGTGAGAAACTGAAGGAGTTGTTGCCCCGCCAACAGTTCGATATTGCCATACAGGCCGCCATCGGTGCCAAGATTATCGCCCGTGAGACAGTGAAGCAGTTGCGTAAGGACGTGACGGCGAAATGTTACGGAGGAGATGTCAGCCGGAAAAGAAAATTGCTTGAGAAACAGAAGAAAGGAAAGAAACGGATGAAACAGATCGGTAATGTGGAAGTGCCGCAAAAAGCTTTCTTGGCTGTCCTGAAGTTGGATTAACCTAATAAAAAACCTTATGACTATGGATTTAAGACGCGACGTGGCTCGTGAAATAGCCCGGATATATTGCCGCTTGTCTCCATCGGGTATCGAGGCATTGTCCGAGATACTTGTACCTTTCAAATATTCGAAAGGCGATGTGGTATTGCCCGAAGGGGAAACGTGCCGTCACATGTATTTCGTGGAACGCGGAATGGTGAGGCAGTATTATTATAAAGGTGGACGCGACGTGACGGAACACTTTTCTTATGAAGGGCGAATCGTGATTTGCATTGAAAGTTTCTTGAAACAGGAACCTTCACGGCTGATTGTCGAGGCGTTGGAAAACAGCAGGCTTTACGGCATTCCGTATGATGACTTGCAGGAATTGGCAGACGAAAATAAAGAGATTGAGTTGTTGTTCCGTAAGATTATGGAACATGCTCTAATCAGTTCTCAGGTCTACGCTGACAGCCAACGTTTTGAGAACGCTACGGAGCGTTACCTTCGTCTCTTGAATACAAAACCCGAGATATTGCTGCGTGCGCCGATGCTCCATGTGGCTTCTTACTTGCAAATGTCGCCTGAAACATTAAGCCGTGTGCGTGCGGCTCATTTGGAAGAAATGAAGTCTGAAAAAGGCAGCGTGTCCAAGACTGAGACTTAGGCTGAGGTGCCGGGGAGTGATACGCCCATGACGGGATTACGGAGGATATGTTTCTTTTGGAAAGAAGGAGCATATCCTTTGTTTTTCCCCTTTTCAGAAGTGGTGTGATTTTTTTACGGATTTGGCGCGTTGTTCTTTTTTTATTATTACCTTTGTGTAGTGGATCTTAAATTAACGGTATCATGAAACTGCTGCCCGGACATCCAGCCTGTGGAGTTGTGTAATGCCTACCTATGTTGAATTTTTAAATCAATTCTTATGAAGAGAGTAATTAACCTAATGAAGATGGTGGCCCTTAGTGGTGTCGTGGTGTTGGGTTCATGCCGGGCCGTGAAAGATGGAACTGGGGTGGAGCGTGCGGAATACGGGCACGAGATGTCAAGCCCGTTAGAAGGTTTTTGGAAGAAGACTTGGATTCGGAAGAAAGGAGATTCCCATAAGGGCTCCCAACCGTTCGTGCATTACAAGTATTACGGGGACAAGCACATGGTGTCGCTTTCCGTGTGGTATGTAGGTACCAACGATGTGGACGTGGATTTCGAAGGGCGATACTTCCCTTTTGAGTACATGTCGAAGAAAGTCATTCGTGAAGGTGGTGAGAATTTGAAAATCAAGACACGGGCAGAAGACATGTTCGAACTTTCATGGACGGGTCGTTCCACGGCGGGGGAGACGGATTATGAAGAGGGTTGGGAACGGTATCCCATGCCTTCAGGATTGGCCGCTATACATCAGGGGATGCGCGATGCCCACGAGGCGGACGGACGTTACGCAGGCATGTGGGAAGTGCAAGGCTTGCGGCAACCGTTGACGGGCGAACTGATACCACCCAAGTTGAAGAGCTACAAATGGTATGGTGACGGCTACTTCTTGGGCTTTACACCGGCTCGGACCGGAGAAGACCGTGTGCACTTCAAGGGGCATGCCGGAACTTTCACGTCGGAGGGTGACAGCGTCATCAAGGAGCGCGGTGGGCGTAACAAGGTGAAATGGTTATCGGATGACATGTTTGAGATGTCGTGGTTCAACGGACGGGGTGTGGCTACCGAGGTGTGGAAGCGTGTGGAAAACGACGATTTGGAACAGCAGGTGCTTCGCGTGCTGAAGCCGATGTTCCTGCGTGTGGAAGGTTTGTCTGTGGCAGATATGTATGCTGCCGACAAGGTGTATGAGAAAGCCGATGTCCCTCCGCAATATCCCGGGGGAATAAACGCCCTGATGGAATATATGTCATCTAATATCCACTATCCTGCGGCTTGTGTCAAGGAAAAAGTCGAAGGCAGGGTGATGGTTTCTTTCGTGGTGGACAAGGATGGCAACGTGACGCGCCCGAAAGTGGTGAAAAGTCCAGATGTGCGCCTGAGTGCGGAAGCTGTGCGGGTCATCATGGCCATGACGAAGTGGAAACCTGCACGGTTGGACGGCAAGCCGGTATCCATGAAAGTTACCGCTCCCATCATGTTTGCATTAAAAGGAAAGAAGAAATGAGGGTTGGAGGAGTCGGTACAGGAATCTGAAAGTCCTGGTTTGCAGCGGGGTTGCAACCTAAGAAAAAGGGAAAGGCGTGTCGCTCTTTCCCTTTTTTGTGTCTTGTTTCCATGAGGGTTTCCCTGTATAGATACCCGTAGGTTTAGCGTGCCGCACGGTAGATGTGCTCCATGTCCTCGCGGTTCAATACTTTGAAGCCGCCGATGGTATGGGTACCATCATAACTGCATTTACGGGACATCTCGTGAATTTCCTCGTCTGTGATTTCGCGTCCGATGAGTTCGTGTATGCTAGTAGGCATGCCGATGGCCCGGAAGAAGCGTTCCAATGCTTCGATGCCGGCCAAGGCTGTTTCTTCTGCTGACTTGAAGTTGTTTTGTATTCCCATGGCATTGACGGCGAATTGTGCGAAACGGGTGGGATTTTCAAGGTAGACGTAACGCGCCCAACTGCCCCATACGGCAGCCAGGCCTGCGCCGTGGGTTACGTCGAACATGCCGCTGAGTTCGTGTTCCAGAAAGTGCGTGGCCCAGTCAGAAGTGGTACCGCAACCGGTCAAACCGTTGTGAGAAAGGCTGCTTGCCCACATGATTTGGGCGCGATGCAGGTAGTTGTCCGGTTGTTGCAGTACTTTGAACGCGCTATCTTGTACGGTGCGGATGAGGCTTTCGGCAATGGAGTCGGTTACGGTCATGTCATCATCGTGGGAGAAGTAGCGTTCCAACGTGTGCATGATGATATCTACTACGCCGGCTGCCGTTTGATAGGGAGGCAATGTAAAGGTGCGCTCTGGGTTCATTACGGCAAACTTGCAACGGAGCTTATCGCTGCCGTAGTCTTTTTTCAGGTCGCCGTCTTCGTTGGTAATGACTGTGGCGTCGCTCATTTCGCTACCTGCTGCCGGGAGGGTGAGCACGGCTCCCAAGGGGAGGCAGGTATCCGCCTCGGCTTTATGGGTGAAAAAATCCCAAACGTCTCCTTCGTAGGTTACTCCCATTGAGATGGCTTTGGCGGAATCGATTACACTGCCGCCGCCGATAGCCAAGATGAAATCTACACCCTCGGCACGGCATAAATTGATGCCCTCGTGTACTTTTGAGAGACGTGGGTTGGGCACGACTCCTCCCAACTTCACATAAGGGAGATGTTCGGCTTCAAGTGCATGGCATACTGCGTCTAACAGTCCGGAACGTTCTGCGCTTTTGCCTCCGTAATGTACCAATACTTTTGTTCCGCCGTATTGTTTTACCAATCGGCCTGCCGCCTGTTCCGCTTTTCTTCCGAAAGCGACCTGCGTAGGGGCGTAGTAATTGAAATCTTTCATTGTCTTTTGCTTTTATGTTTTTTCTTGGGCAGATTTGTAATTTTCGTTTTTATCAGGGATGCCTTGACTATACCTGGCAATCCGTGTACAAATAGCGTTTGATGCTTTTCTTAGGGGTTTTCTCGAATTCCTCTTGGAAGATTTTGATACCGGAAAGTTGGGCATATCCGGGCAGCATACTATTCAGTTCTGTCCGGTTTTGTTCCATGACGTTGGCCAAATCCGAGTCTTGTAAACCTAAATTGTGCGCTTCTTCAAAGTCCGGATACACCAACCCATAAAGTTTTTCTCCTTTTTGGATGACGATGCTTTCGTTGACCAAAGTCAGGTTGTTTAGCAAATCTTCAATTTCTTCAGGATAGATATTTTGTCCACTCGCACCTAAAAGCATGTTTTTGCTTCTGCCTTTGATGAAAAGGTTGCCATTTTCGTCCATGATACCGAGGTCGCCTGTACGATACCAACCGTCTCGAAATGCTTCCTGGGTTGCTTCTTCGTTTTTATAGTATCCCAACATGACATTGGTGCCTCGGGTGAGGATTTCTCCTACGGTGTGTTGCGGGTCATTGCTGTCAATCTTGATTTCCATACGTGGAGCCGCCTTGCCGCAAGAACCGGGTGCGAAAATATTCCAGTCTGCGTATGAGATAATCGGGGCGCACTCCGTGGTGCCGTAGCCCACAGTGTAATTGAAACCAATGTCGTGAAGCAGCATTTCTATTTCATGATTGAAAGCTGCCCCGCCTATGATGATTTCATAGAAATTTCCTCCAAACGCCGCTTTGAGCTGTTCGCAGATTTTGTCTTTGATCTTTTGACGGACTAATGGGACTTTCAATAGCATCTTTACGGTTGTACCCTGGATTTTAGGAAGAACCGCCTTGCGGATAATCTTTTCTATGATTAAGGGGACGGCGATAATGATACGCGGCTTCAACTCGGCAAATGCTGCAAAAAGAACATTGGGGGACGGGTTCTTGGTCAGGAAGTAAATGTGGCATCCCGTGCAAAACTCAAAGATAAATTCAAAAGCCATCCCGTACATGTGAGCCATGGGCAACATGGAAATCACGTTATCCCCGGTTTTCATGTGCGGACTTAATACTTCCTTGGCAAATTCCAGATTGGACCAAAGGGCACGATAGGGAATCATTACACCTTTCGAACGGCTTGTCGTGCCTGAAGTATAGTTGATGACAGCCAGTTCTTCCGGTGCTCCTTTATAATATGATATATGGTGTTTGCGGAAGTTCATGGGGTAGCGTTCGCCGAACAACTGGTTCAGATGTTCCCGTGCATACGCGACTTTTTGCGTGCGACCTACAAGGAGTGAATAATCTGCAATGTTGATGATTCCTTCCAGATTCGGCATTTCATTGGCGTCGAGATTCTTCCATACCAGATCACCTACGAAAAGTAGTTTGGCTTCACTGTGGTTCACAATGTTATGAACCTGGTCGGCTTTGAATTCGTGCAAGATAGGCACGGCCACAGCCCCGTATGTCAGCGTCGCAAAAAATACGGCTCCCCAATGGGCACTGTTCCGTCCGCAAAGGGCTATCTTGTCTCCCGGTTTTACGTTGCTGTATTCAAAGATAATGTGAAGTTTCTCTATGATTCGGGCTATATCTTTATATTGAAAGGTTTCTCCTTTATAATCAGACAAAGCATCAAGATCCCAGTTGTCCTTGATGCTTTGTTCTATTTGTTCGTTAAAACTAAGTTTTTCCATTGCACAATTCTTTTTATTTTGTGCAAAACTAAGGAGAAAAAACGATTAAAGCAAGAATAATATGCTTTTAATACACTCTTTCACCAAATATTTTACTTCCCACGCGGATAAGCGTACTACCTTCCTCTATTGCAATGGGATAATCATGGCTCATGCCCCATGAACATTCTTTGAAATAGGGAGCATTTGCAAAAGCTCCGGTTTTCAGTTCCTTGAACAGTTCGTATGCCAGATGGAATTCAGATCGTACTTGTTCCATATCGTCCGTATTGGAAGCCATGCACATCAAGCCGCAAATTTGGACATGTGCTAGCTTTTTCCATTCTTCATCCGCTATCAACGTGCGGCATTCGTCCGGTGTGAAACCGAATTTGGTTTCTTCCTTGGCCACGTGAAGTTGAAGTAAACAGGGTATCACCCGTCCGGACTTTTCTCCTTGTTTATCTACCTCAAGAAGTAGTTTCATGGAATCTACCGCATGTATCATGGCTACGTATGGAGCGATATACTTCACTTTATTGGTTTGCAAGTGTCCGATAAAGTGCCACTCGATGTCTTTGGGGAGGTTATCGTATTTACGGCGAAGCTCTTGTACATGGCTTTCGCCGAAGACGCGTTGCCCGGCAGCGTATGCCTCCTCAATGCGGCTTTCGGGATGGTATTTGGACACGGCCACTAACCGGACACCGCAGGGAAGCGAGGCCGTGATACGTTTTATTTCGTCCTGAATCTGTGACATGGCGTTATAGTTTCAATGAAACGGGATTATGCTTCGGGGAATTCCGGTTTCTCGTCCACTTCGGTTTTGTAATGGAACACGTCCATAATAGGCGTTTCTGCAATAGAGGCGATTTCGTAGTCGGCCATGGTGCTTTCCATTCCTTTGTCAAGGCGTTTTACGGCATCGCGCAGATCCGAAGCTTGTATCAGCATGTTTTGGTTGCTTTTCTTTTCCGTCCCGCTTTTTTCATCAAGGGTGATGAAAGCCACTTTGGCTTTGAACCAACGGTCGGCTGCATCTTCGTCCGTTTCGAACAATTCGGCATATTTGGCCCGTTTGATGTCTGTCACTTGAAATTCGCCGGACATGAACGGTTCTATTTCTTCTATAAAACGTCTTTCGGCTTCAGTGAAGCTCAGGGCATCTACCAGATAGGGCTCCGTGACTTTCTTGACCAAGCCATTTTCTAATGTTTTTTCGTATCTTACCTTGCATTCAAACCATTCGTTCATCATAATTGTAATCTTTGTTTGTAGAGTTTAAAAACAACGCAAAGTTACACGATAATTCTTAATTCCATGCAGTTCCTTCCGGAAAAATTTTATTCCTCTCACTGTCCTCCCAATCGTTTTCAGAAAAATGGCTTCATCTTTCAGGTTGTATGGTAAGTTTTTGTCATACAGTATATTATGGAATGAAAGACAAGAACGGTATCTTTCAGTTTCCTTTCATGGCGGAAAGCTGCAAAAAGTTCTCAGCCGAATGATTTTTCAATCTCAGCCAAACGACTTTTCAATCTCAGCCAAACGATTTTTCGTTCTCAGCAGATTGAAATGAAGCATGGCTGAAAGATGGCTGAAGTATCTTTCAGCCTGTAATCTTAACATAATGAATGCTTTAGTGATCGAACTGAAAGATGAAGGGGCTTTTTACAAAATCCCAGTGTAGGAGGTGGGGCATACCTGTACTGGCAATAGTGTTTTTTACCGGCTATTTTATGAAACGGCTTTTTGGGCAAACGGTTATCTCCGTTTTCCAAAAAGCCGGCGTATGTTACGTGCTACTCTCATTCCCATCATCACACCGTCATATACGGCTAACCCTTGGTCTACCATATTCATGAATGAGCCTAATTTGGATGTGGCTTGCGGGGGAGGAGTGAATAGTTTATGGGTAGTTGTTTTAATGTAGTCCGCACTTTCTTTTATTTGGCTTTTTACTTCAGCCTTACGAGTACGGATTTCTTGTAAAACATCTTCGGTATGGTGGGAAGGAATCTTATTTGCTGCCATCTTCTTTAGTAAGGATTAGTTTGGTCATGAAACGTGCCATGGGCTGAATGACCATGCGGTTTCGGTTTAAATAGAATATGACGGTCAGTAACAGGATGAAAGCGGAAATGAGGCCGAATCCGAGTGAAAGGCTTCCTAATACATCTCCTAAGTAATAGGCTAATGCGAAGGTGAGAAAAAGCAAAACGATAGAACCTAATAATAACAAGACGGTTACAATCAGAATGGCCGAAAGAATGACCGTCATTTTCTCTGTGGCATCCAATTTGACAAACTCTTTCTGGAGCTCAAGATATTTCTTAAACTCCAGTAAGAGTTTGCCTATACTTTCTATGTTTTTACTGTTTGAAAACATAAAATGTCATTTACACTTCTTCGGCGGATTTGATTTCATCTGCAATTTCGTCTACGAGAGAATCCATCTCTTTGCGGTTGAGTTTGATGCCGCGTTTACGCAATGCTTCTGCTATTTTATCACGAGTTTCAGTTCCTTTTTCCGGAGCAAACAAAATTCCTACTGCTGCACCTACGGCTGCGCCGCCAATGAATGCTGCTAAAAAACTTAATGCTTTCATATTATTTCTATTTTATTTGAGTTGATTACATTCACAAAGTTATAAATTCTCTTGATATAATCCTCATGTTTATCACTTTTTTTTGATTATTTTTTTTGCCTTGTTGATTTAACCTTTTTTTTGTGCCAGTCCTTTTACCATATATAAATAATGTGTACCTTTGTCTTTTGATGTGGATGTTATATGCCGTGAAAATACCAGTGACATCGACAGTATGGTTTTAGAGAATCATTTAACTAAAAAATAAGTAGAAGAAGTATGAAAAAGTTTTTTGTGATGGGACTTGGGTTGAGTGCGGCTTTTGCAATGACCTCTTGCAAGTCTTCCGAGAGCGCATACAAAAAGGCGTATGAAAAGGCAAAGCAGCAGCAGGTTGTTGCTACAGAGCAGGAGCCGACCCAGACGCAGACGACCACCCAAGTGGAAGTGACACCTGTCACTCCCTCGACAACAACCTCCACGGCCACTAATGCAGATGTAAATACGGTTCGTGTGCAGAGTGAGAATGTGACGGTGGTTTCCGGAAACGGTTTGAAAGCTTATAGCGTAGTTTGCGGAAGTTTCAGCCTGAAAGCCAATGCCGAAGGTTTGCAGAAGACATTGTCGAATGCGGGTTATAATGCGCAGATAGCCTACAACGAAGCAAAGAACATGTATCGGGTGGTGGCTTCTACTTACGATGAAAAGGCTGCTGCCGTGCAGTCGCGTAATACTTTGCGCGGCACTTATCCTGACGCATGGTTGCTTTTGTCTAAATGATAGATTTAGAATAATATATAGTTTATACAACACACGGGAGCGAGTTTTCATTTGCTCCCGTGCATCGTATAGAGAAGCCTGTTTTGGTTATTAAGAATTATTTGTTTTTATACCGGCGTTTTTTTCGTCTGTTTTCATTAATTTTGCAACTTATATGGGAAGGGTTTTAGCTATTGATTACGGGAAAAAACGTACTGGAGTTGCTGTGACGGATCCGTTGCAGTTGATTGCAAACGGGTTGACAACGGTTTCTACCTCGTCTGTCATGGATTTTATTGTGTCTTATGTCCAACAGGAACATGTGGAACGGATTGTGGTAGGCCAACCAAAACAAGCCAATGGGGAAGATTCTGAAAATATGGGCAGGATAAATTCTTTTGTGCGGCGTTTGCATGAACGCCTGCCGGAGATTCCGGTTGAATTTTTCGATGAACGTTATACTTCCGTGTTGGCCCATCAGGCTATGTTGCAAGGAGGTTTAAGGAAGAAAGCCCGGCAAAACAAAGCTTTGGTGGATGAAATCAGTGCGACGATTATCCTGCAAGGTTGGATGGAATCCCGTATGATGCTGAAAAAATAATAATATACAAAATAATATGGTATTACCAATTTATACTTTTGGCCAACCCGTTCTGAGAAAGGTGGCCGAAGATATTACACCGGACTATCCGGAGTTGAAAACTTTGATAGACAATATGTACGAAACTTTGGAGCGGTCTGAGGGAATTGGGTTGGCAGCTCCCCAAATCGGCTTGTCCATTCGCCTGGTGGTGATTAATTTGGACTTGATTTCCGATGACCTGCCCGAATATAAGGGGTTCGTTCATGCATTTATCAATCCTCACATCTTGGAGTATGATGATGCGGAAACGGATTCGATGGAAGAGGGCTGTTTGAGTTTGCCGGGCATCCATGAACCTGTGCGTCGTCCCACACGCATTCGTGTGAGTTACTTAGACGAGGTTTTCCAACCCCATGACGAATGGGTGGAAGGGTATTTGGCCCGTGTCATGCAGCATGAGTTCGACCATCTTGACGGGAAAATGTTTGTGGACCATTTATCTATGTTGCGTAAACAAATGGTGAAAGGAAAACTGGGAAATTTGCTGAAAGGAAATTTCCGTTGTGCTTATAAGGTCAAGACGAAAAAGTAATGAAGAGGAGCAGGAAAGTATATCTTCTTTTCCTTTGGTTTTTTTCCGTGTCGGCGATGGCACAGATTAATACCGACCGGATGATGCTGATGGGGCGTAATGCGCTCTACTATGAGGATTATGTACTTTCCATACGCCGCTTCAATATGGTAATTTCGGCCAAGCCTTATTTGTCGGAGCCATATTTTTACCGTGGATTGGCCAAATTTTATTTGGAAGATTATACCGGGGCTGAGGAGGATTGCGGGACTGCTATAGACCGCAATCCTTTTTTGCCCGATAATTATCGTTTGCGAGGTTTATGCCGGATCAATCTGAAGCGTTATGACGAAGCCGTTTCGGATTATATGAAGTTGCTTGAAATCGAACCCAAAGACGAGAGCGGATGGCATAATATGACCTTATGTTATTTACAACTCAAGGAGTACGATAAGGCTGTGGAATGTATAGACCGAATGTTAGGTTACTGGCCGCAAAAGGCCTCCTTGTACACTTTAAAGGCACAGACTTATTTCGCCCAAAAGGATACGGTTGCAGCCATGGCAAACATAGACCGGGCATTGGAAATCAATCCATACGAGGGGCAGGCTTGGAGCATGCGTGCGGCGGTCCATGCCGGGCGGGGAGAATATAAGTTGGCCGAAGAGGCTTTGGATAAGACCATACAGCAGATGCCCCGCGAGGCCGGACATTATATCAACCGTGCGTTGGCGCGTTATCATCAGCGTAATTTACGTGGGGCGATGACGGACTATGATACGGCATTGGAAATGGACTCCACTAATTACATCGGGCATTTCAACCGTGGTTTGCTCCGGGCCCAAGTGGGAGATGATAACCGGGCCATAGAGGATTTCAATTTCGTGTTGAAGTTGGAACCGGATAATATGATTGCGTTGTTTAACCGTGCGTTGATGTTGAACAATACAGGAGATTATCGGGGAGCTATCCGGGATATAAATGCCGTCATCAAAGAGTTTCCTAATTTCTTGGCCGGCTATCAGTTGCGGGCAGAGGTGCGCCGGAAGATGGGCGATACCAGAGGTGCCGAACTGGATGAATTCAAGGTATTGAAAGCCCAGATGGACCAACGTTACGGTGGAAAGAAACCGCAGAATACGAGGCAGACTCGAAAAGTGAGCGACCGCACGATGGAAGATTATAACAAACTGGTGGAGGCTGATACTTCGGAAGATGAATCGCCGACGTATGAAAGCGAATATCGTGGCAAAGTGCAGAACCGCAGGACGGAATTGGCTCCGGAACCGGCTTTGGTCCTGACCTATTATACTGGGCAGAGTGATTTTCAACGCAAGATGTACAATAAGGAACTCGAACGTCTGAATCGTTTGGGCGTTTTGCCGGCACGTCTGGTGTTGACTCACGACGAAGTGTCGTTGGATGAAGCCCGTATACAAAAGCATTTTTCTTCCATTCAGGCTCTTTCCGACAAGATTGCCCGGCAGCCGGACAATACATTATTATATTTGGCCCGTTCCATAGACGAATATCTTGTACAAGACTTCGAGAAAGCATTGGCAGATATTGACCATGCTATTAAATTGGATAGTTCTTATCTGCTTGCTTATTATATGAGAGTGCAGATTAGAATGAAAAATCAGGAAGTCCGGATGGCAGAAAAATCTGAAACTCCTTCTAAGGGAGAGGCGAAATGGACGTTCGACACTTCCCGTTCCGAATATCAGGCAGCATTGGATGATTGTGACCGGATATTGGCTCGGGAACCAGATTTTGCCGGTTGCTATTATAATAAAGGTAATATCTACATGCAGCTGAAGTTATGGCCGGAAGCCATTAAGGCCTACACGCAGGCCATTAAGCTTCATGCGGATTATGCCGAAGCTTACTACAACCGGGGGGTGGCTTATATCCTTTCGGGCGACTACGCTTCCGGCATTCCCGATTTGAGCCGGGCCGGAGAGATGGGCTTATATAAGGCTTATAATTTGATTAAAAGGTATAGGGATAAGGCTGCTACAAAGGTGGAATAAGCTAAAAAACAGCCACTTTTTTGATAGATTGTGCCACTGTCTCATGAAAAATAGCTAATTTTGCAACTTTGAAAACGGACAATACGTATAATTATGATAAAGATAACTTTTCCTGACGGCTCTGTGCGTGAATACGAGGCCGGTGTGACAGGTTTACAAATTGCTGAGAGTATTTCTTCCAGACTGGCACAGGACGTGCTGGCTTGCGGAGTGAATGGTGAAACGGTCGAGCTGAACCGTCCGATTAACGAAGATGCTTCCGTGATGCTTTACAAGTGGGAGGACGCGGAGGGAAAGCATGCTTTCTGGCATACTTCCGCTCACCTGATGGCTGAGGCTATGCAGGAACTTTATCCGGGTATGCAGTTCGGTATCGGTCCGGCCATAGAAAACGGTTTTTATTACGATGTGATGCCTCCTGCAGGTACGGTTATCCGTGAAAGCGACTTTGCCGGTATTGAAAAGAAGATGTTGGAGTTGGCACAACGTAAAGAACCGGTCGTGCGGGCTGAAATATCCAAAGCCGGAGCCTTGAAGTTTTTCGGTGAGCGCGGCCAGACGTACAAGAACGAATTGATAGAAGACTTGGAAGACGGGCATATCTCCACTTACACCCAAGGAGCTTTCACGGACTTGTGCCGAGGTCCGCACTTGATGAATACGGGTGTTATCAAAGCCGTGAAAGTGACGGCTGTATCATCTGCGTATTGGCGCGGAGACGAGAAGCGTCCGCAGATGACCCGCGTGTATGCCATCTCTTTCCCCAAAAAGAAGATGTTGGACGAGTATTTGACGTTGTTGGAAGAAGCCAAGAAACGCGACCATCGTAAGATAGGAAAGGAAATGGAGCTTTTCATGTTCTCCGAACGTGTCGGCAAAGGTCTTCCGATGTGGTTGCCGAAAGGTACGGCTTTGCGCTTGCGTCTGGAAGATTTCCTGAAAAAAATTCAAAAGCGTTACGGTTACCAACAGGTGATGACTCCCCATATCGGTGGTAAGAACCTTTATGTGACATCCGGGCATTATGCCCATTACGGGAAAGATTCTTTCCAACCGATTCATACGCCGGAGGCTGACGAGGAGTATATGCTGAAGCCGATGAACTGTCCGCACCATTGTGAAATTTACGCTTGGAAGCCGCGTTCATATAAAGACTTGCCTTTGCGAATCGCCGAATTCGGAACGGTGTACCGTTATGAGCAGAGTGGAGAGTTGCACGGACTGACACGTGTGCGTTCGTTTACGCAAGACGATGCCCATATCTTCTGCCGCCCGGATCAGGTGAAAGATGAATTCATCCGCGTGATGGAGATTATTCAGATTATTTTTGGTGCATTGAATTTCGATACATTCGAGGCTCAGATTTCTTTGCGCGACCCGAACAACCGTGAGAAGTATATCGGTTCGGACGAGGTTTGGGAAGAAGCTGAAAATGCCATCATCGAAGCTTGCAAGGAGAAAGGCCTGAATGCCAAAGTAGAATATGGCGAAGCTGCATTCTACGGCCCTAAGCTCGACTTCATGGTGAAAGATGCCCTCGGACGCCGTTGGCAGTTGGGTACGATACAGGTGGACTACAACTTGCCCGAACGTTTCAAACTGGAATACACGGGCGAGGACAACCAGAAACATCGTCCGGTGATGATACACCGCGCACCGTTCGGTTCCATGGAGCGCTTCTGTGCCGTACTTATCGAGCATACGGCCGGTCATTTCCCCTTGTGGTTGACACCCGACCAGGTGGCTATCCTTCCGATTTCCGAGAAGTTCAACGATTACGCTCAAAAACTTTGCGCGTATTTTGATGAACAAGACGTGCGAGCCATTGTGGACGACCGTAATGAGAAAATCGGACGCAAGATACGTGACAACGAAATGAAGCGCATACCTTACATGCTGATTGTGGGAGAAAAAGAAGCAGCCGACGGTACGGTTTCCGTACGTAAGCAGGGCGAAGGCGACCAGGGAAGCATGAAATTCGAAGATTTTGCAAAGAAAATCAACGAAGAGGTTCGTAATATGACAAATAAATATTAAATTTGCACCCGATTTTTAAAACTCAATAGTCGTAATCGGAAAATAAAAACAGAAGAGAACAACATTTTTGAATGAAGAAAGACAATTTAAAACAGCAATATCGTATCAACGAACAGATACGTGTGCGTGAAGTCCGGATAGTGGGCGATGATGTGGAATCTACGGTTATGCCGACGGCTAAGGCACTGCAAATGGCGGAAGCACAAGGCGTAGACCTCGTGGAAATCTCCCCGAATGCAGTTCCTCCTGTTTGTCGTTTGATAGACTACAGCAAGTTCCTCTACCAACAAAAGAAGCGCCAGAAAGAAATGAAGGCCAAGCAGGTGAAGGTAGACGTAAAGGAAATCCGCTTCGGTCCCCAGACGGACGATCATGACTATAACTTCAAACTGAAGCATGCGCAAGGGTTCCTTTCAGACGGAGACAAGGTGAAAGCCTATGTGTTTTTCAAGGGGCGCAGCATTCTTTTCAAGGAACAAGGTGAAGTCTTGTTGCTTCGTTTCGCCAACGATTTGGAGGAATACGGCAAGGTGGAACAGATGCCGGTGCTTGAAGGGAAGCGCATGACAATCTTCATCGCTCCGAAAAAGCAGGCGCAAGCCAAGAAACAGGCTGAGCCTGTGGCTGAGGCATCAGTGCAGAAAGCGGAACGGAGCCAGCCGAAAGCCAATGCTCCCAAAGAATATAAGGGGCCGCGCGTGGAAGGCGAAGATTGATGAAAAGGGAAGAGTAAGTGCGTAACGCCTTGGTATATGCGTTGCCACACATTGAATAATAATTTAAATATTAAACAAAATGCCAAAAGTAAAGACTAATTCCGGTGCCAAAAAGAGATTCCGTCTTACCGGAACAGGTAAAATCAAGAGACACCACGCTTTTCACCGTCACATCTTGACGAAGAAGACGACGAAGCAGAAAAGAAATCTGGTTCACGATGACATCGTAGTGACAGATAACATGAAGCAGGTTCGTGACCTCCTTTGTCTGCGTTAATTAAAAGTGTAGGTCGTATTAACAAAGTTATTAACCGAATGCTTTAGCCTGAAGTTCATCCATAAACAGACTCATAGGAGAGGGGGATGGCGCTAACATTCAAAAAGATTAAAAAATTATGCCAAGATCAGTAAATCATGTTGCTTCAAGAGCAAGAAGAAAGAAAATTTTAGGTTTGACCAAAGGTTACTTTGGTGCACGTAAGAACGTGTGGACCGTAGCCAAGAACACTTGGGAAAAAGGTTTGACTTATGCATATCGTGACCGTAAAAATAAGAAGCGTAACTTCCGTGCCTTGTGGATTCAGCGTATCAACGCTGCTGCCCGTCTGGAAGGCATGTCTTATTCCCAGTTGATGGGTGCATTGCACAAGGCCGGTATCGAAATCAACCGCAAGGTGCTTGCCGATCTGGCCATGAATCATCCCGAGGCATTCAAGGCTGTGGTAGCGAAAGTAAAATAAAAAAGGAAATCTGAGCAGATTTCAAGATAAAAAGGTGTATTGTTTGTCAATACACCTTTTTTTGTTTTACTTTGTATCAATAAATATTATGCTTATTCATCAGTTGGATTAAATTACGATTTCAATGGAAAGAAGAATTAAAGATTATGCTGTTTTGACCTTAAAAGGAATGGCTATGGGAGCGGCCGATGTAGTGCCCGGAGTTTCCGGAGGGACGATTGCTTTCATTGCCGGTATTTATGACGAGCTTATCAATTCCATCAAGAGTATCAACATGCATTCCCTGAAACTGCTGTTTACTGGGAATTTGGCCGGGTTCTGGAAGGCCGTCAATGGAAACTTCCTGTTTGCTTTGCTGTTGGGTATCGCCATCAGCGTGTTTTCTTTGGCCAAGCTGATTACTTATTTGTTAGTCAACGAGCCAGTGTTGGTGTGGTCTTTCTTTTTCGGTTTGGTATTGGCTTCTACATGGTTCGTTTCCAAAGATATTAAGGGATGGAACTGGAAAACCGTGGCAGGGTTTGTGGTTGGGGCAGCTGTGGCCTATTACATTACGGTGGCTACTCCTGCCGAGACGTCCACCAATCTGATGTTCATCTTCCTTTGCGGTGCCATAGCGATATGTGCGATGATACTTCCCGGCATATCCGGCAGCTTCATATTGGTGCTATTGGGGAAATATTTCTATGTCATGGAGGCGGTGAAGACTTTGGACTTGGTCGTTTTGGGGGTCTTTGCCTTCGGCGCAGCCTTGGGTATCACCAGTTTTTCCCGTGTTTTGTCGTATGCTTTGAGGAATTTCCGTAATATTACCTTGTCTGTCCTTTCCGGCTTTATGCTAGGGTCGTTGAATAAAGTGTGGCCTTGGAAAGAAGTAGAGAAATTAGTTTCAGACGGTCATGAGGTGATGATAGAGCATAACGTCGCACCAAATACGGAGGTGGCCGAGGCGGTCGTTCTGATGCTTATCGGGTTTATATTGGTGTATGTGTTGGAAAAGATTTCAGCTAAAAAAGCATAACGGATTGTACGGAGATGTATAAGAAGGATTACTTTTGGCCGTTGGTTGCGTTGTGTGTC
Source organism: Paraprevotella xylaniphila YIT 11841 (assembly GCF_900683745.1). Taxonomy (NCBI): domain Bacteria; kingdom Pseudomonadati; phylum Bacteroidota; class Bacteroidia; order Bacteroidales; family Prevotellaceae; genus Paraprevotella; species Paraprevotella xylaniphila. The sequence goes on along the minus strand of NZ_LR215980.1, from coordinate 1,353,114 downwards.
GTCTCCCTCTTTTTGTTTTTGGGACAAACGTTTTTCAATACGCGTGGCGAGCCGCGAGAAGCTGTGGTGGCCCTTTCCATGTTGCAGCAGGGAAACTGGGTGCTGCCAGTGAACAATGGGGTTGAGTTGGCTTTCAAGCCTCCTTTCTTCCATTGGTGTATCGCTGCAATTTCTACGGTAGCCGGCACGGTGAATGAATACACCTCTCGTATGCCTTCGGCTTTGGCCTTGTCGGCCATGGTGTTGTTCGGGTATGTGTTCTATGCCAAAAGGCGCGGTGCAGAGGTGGCCTTTATGGCCGCTTTGCTCACATTGACCAATTTCGAGGTGCACCGTGCCGGAGTGGCCTGCCGTGTGGACATGGTGCTGACGGCAATGATGGTCATCGCATTGTACCAACTTTATAAATGGGGAGAGAAAGACCTGAGAGGCGTACCCTGGGTGGCTGTACTCTGCTTGAGTGCGGCTGCCTTGACGAAAGGGCCAGTGGGCATCGTCCTGCCTTGTCTGGTTCCCGCCGTATTCCTGTGGATTAGGGGGAGGAAGCTCCTGCGCATTTTCTTTTCTTTCCTGATGGTGGCCGTGTTGGCCTGCCTGTTGCCGGCCGTATGGTATTGGGCGGCTTACCAACAGGGCGGTGACCATTTCCTTGACCTTGTGTTGGAAGAGAACGTCTATCGTTTTTTGGGAAAGATGACTTACGCCGCACATGAGAATCCGGCTTGGTACAATGTGATGACGGTCGTGGCCGGTTATGTGCCTTATACCTTATTGGGGCTTGTCTCCTTGTTCTTTTTGAGGTACCGGAGACCGCAGGGACAGGTACGTACGTGGTGGTCGCGTTTCGTGGCCTATATCCGTAATATGGACGATACTCGTCTGTATTCGTTGTTGTGCATCGTCATTATTTTCACGTTCTACTGCATTCCGAAGAGCAAACGGAGTGTCTATTTGTTGCCGATATATCCGTTTATAGCTTATTTTCTAGCAGAATATATCATTTATCTGCGCCATCGCCATTTGAATGCCTTACGCGTTTTCGGCAGTATCATGGCCTCATTGGCTGTGCTGTTGCTGTTGGTTTTCGGCGCAGTCCGTATGGGATGGGTGCCCGACTCCCTGTTTGCCGGGCGGCATGCGGCAGAGAATATAGTCTATATGCACGCGTTGGAAGATTTTCCCTTGACGGTATTTGCGGTCTTCGGTGTACTGGTTCCTGTGGCGGCAGCTTGTTGGTATTTCCGTGTCCAACGCCGTAATGCGGCCGACAACGGCATTGTTTACGCTTTTATTGCCGTGGTATTTTCCATTTTCTTTGCGCTCGACGGAGTGTACCAGCCCGTCATCCTGAATGTGAAGTCAGACCGTGCCGTGGCCGAGGAATTACGTCGCATCGTGCCCGAAGGCAGGTTGTATTCTTTCCGTACCGATGTAGTGGAAGGCAATCGCATGCATCCGTTCACGGTAAATTTTTATTTGGGCGACAGGATGGTGCCGTTCGATTGTTTTACGCCGCCATCCGAGGGGTATGTGTTCATGGGAGGTGAGATGGCAGCTCCGTTTCTGGAACGTTACGGTGCGGAGTTCTCGTTGGAAGAAGTGTATGCCTCTAACCATCGTAGTTGTGATGACAAGCGGTATAATATCCTTTACCGTTTCCGCAGGAAACAGGCAGAACCTTAAGAGAGTACCATGATGCAGAGGAAGAAGCTTTTTGTTACGTTCGTCCGTTTTGGCATAGTTGGAGTGTTGGCTACAGCACTCCACTACGGCTTTTATTATCTCCTGCATTTCGTCATGGGAGCCAATGCGGCCTTTACGGTCGGTTACCTGTTGGGCTTTGTGTTCAATTTTTATATGACTTCTTATTTTACGTTTGGTACGTCGCCTTCTTGGCGGAAACTGTTCGGTATGAGTGGGGCACATGCGTTCAACTACTTGCTGCAAATCGGGTTGTTGAATTTCTTCCTTTGCATGGGGGTAGACAAGGTATGGGCACCTTTTCCCGTATATGCCATTGCGGTTCCCGTGAATTTCATATTGGTACGTTTTGTATTTACATCTAAAAATGAGTGAGACAATGAAACTGGTAATCGTGGTGCCTTGTTATAATGAAGAAGAGGTGTTGGTCGAGACGACCCGCCAACTTTCTTCGGTGGTGGATGAATTGCTTTCGGACGGGAAAATAGGTGAAGGTAAGATACTCTACGTGGATGACGGTTCGCACGACCGCACTTGGGAACTAATCCGGGGATTTTCCGAAACACATCCGAGTGTGTCTGGGCTGAAGTTGGCGCACAATGTCGGCCATCAACAGGCACTGTGGGCCGGTTTAGAGTGGGCGGCCTCGTATGCGGATGCAGCTGTGTCCATTGATGCCGACCTGCAGGATGACGTGCGTTCCATCGTCAGTATGGTGGATGCCTGGCGCGGGGGGGCCGACATCGTATACGGCGTGCGCCGGGAGCGTGCGACGGATACTTTTTTTAAGAAAAATACGGCCTTGGCTTTCTATAAGTTGATGAATGCCCTAGGAGGGGATGTCGTCTACAATCATGCCGATTTCCGTCTGATGAGCCGTCGTACGTTGCAGGCTTTGATGGCTTATCCCGAAAGGAATCTCTTTTTGCGCGGGATGGTGTCGGCCTTGGGATATCCTTCGGCACGGGTGTATTACGACCGTAAGGAACGTATGGCCGGCGAGTCGAAATACCCCTTGAGCAAGATGCTCAGTTTTGCGTTGGACGGCATCACGTCTTTTTCCGTCCGTCCGTTGCGCTATATCTCCATGCTCGGCTTGTTGTTCATTCTCATTTCTTTGGTAGCGATAGTCTATGGCATTGTGGTGTATGTCGAGGGCAATACCATTCCGGGATGGACCTCCCTTTTGGTTTCCGTATGGTTCATCGGAGGAACCATACTGATGGCCTTGGGCATCATCGGGGAGTATGTGGGCAAGATATACAAAGAGGTGAAGCGGCGGCCGCGTTATTTCGTGGAACAGACTGCAGGAATGCAGGAGCCGCAGGCTTGAAGTTGCGGCTCCATCCGATGTCATGGCTTCCTCAAGGACCTTTGCAACGATTCGTCAACTCCTTAAAATATTGCTTCATATACCTTTATTGATACAAGGCTTTGCCTAAATCTTCCAACCCCGTTTCTCCGGGCAGACCGGGATAGGCTTGTTTCATGGCATCTACGAAAGCCTGTGCCGTCTTGTTTTCCTCAAGCAGCTTTTTCGTCTTTTTCAGGTAAGCAATCTTGAACTCTACCGCATCGCGTGTGGCTGCACCGCCATGTCCGCCGATGAACAGCGTCGCACCTGAAGCCAACGAGTTTTCGGCCTCTGTGATTTCAGCGTCAATGGCAGCCGGGGAAGACACTTGTAAATGGCTGATATGTGCTTTTGCCGGAGTCCAATGAGTGTAATACGCTTTGTTTCCTATCAGAATGCTTGCACCTGGGAAATCCGATGCGGCACCGTGACGGAACTCGAAAGTTACTCCTGCCCAAGTCTTTGTTGCGCCGAAAGCCACTTCCGTAACCTTGCCTGTGGGCATGTCTGTCAGGGCATCCCCGAACGCCTGTGCAAAACCTTTCATCATGTCTCCGTACACTGCGCCTTTCGTGAATTCGGGCATACCTTGGGCCATTACCACGTCATGCTTTCCTGTTCCTCCCACATGATAGTCCGTGATGCGTTTCTCCACGGGCTTTTCCAACTTGGAAAGATGAGTGCCAAATTCAGCCACATTGTCTTTGAACAGTGGTTGTTCCATGGTCACGAGGGCATCTTTGCCCTCAACGATGTAACTTGCATCACCCAACGTGTCGTTGGTGTAATATACATGCAGTTTGTAATTGCCGAGGTCATGTACCTCGAAACGTCCTTTGCTCTGTGCCATAGCTATAATTGTTAAAAAATTGAATAAAATGAATAGTACTTTTTTCATTGCTTTTGATTTTTAATGCGTGTCTGATTGTTTATTACTTACTTATAAGTATTCTCATTCCTTTTATGCTGCAAAATTAGAAAGAGATTATGGGCTATGCAAGTAGGTTCTTGTCCATCAGTTACTTACGTGAAAGTAACTATTGTTGGATATGAGACACTTGCCGATAAAGAATATTTCTAAAAAAGTTTCTTGCCGCTTGAAGGGAATTTGATTACTTTTGTAGAGTAAACAGAAATACATTATATTATGTATAGGACAACGATAGAAGATGCCGTGTTTCCGAACTGTCCAATACGGAATATTTTGGCCAGACTCTGCGACAAATGGTCTCTTTTGGTCATATATACGTTAGACAAGGCAGGTAAGGAAGCCGTACGTTTCAAAGAGTTGCAGCGTGAAATCCCCGACATATCACAAAAGATGCTAACGGTTACCTTGAGGACATTGGAAGATGACGGCTATGTCACCCGTACAGTGTATCCCGAAGTTCCTCCAAGGGTAGAGTATGCGCTGACTGCACGGGCATACACTTTGCTTCCGCATGTCAATGCGCTGATAGCATGGGCTTTGGAAAATAGGGATGCGATTATGGAAGACCGGAGAAAAGCCTGTAAAAAATGAGGCATGCCTATATGCGGAAATAGGGTAGGACGCACTTGCGGTGTCCGGTCCTTTCGACGGATTAGGTAGAAACGGCAATGGGTGGAACTGTCGATTTTTTCTTAAAAATTCTGTTAGAATTTGCCGAATAGCTAAAATGAGTGAATTATGAGTTTCTCACCTCAATAGAGGTAATGTTTTGGCAATAGTTCTAAATTCTGTATTATGTATAAGTTTGCTTGTCAAACAACTCTTTGTTTTTCACTGCAACAAAAATGCTGCTGATAATTTTTTTGCAAGTGTACAATTTAATCTTGAATTATCCCAGAATGATATGCTAAATAATAATAAAAGTGTAGCAAAAACAATGTGATTTTAAAAAATATTTCATTATTTTTGCGTTAAACGCAATAATAAAGATAAATGATGAAAGATATAAATCGTATAAAAGTCGTGTTAGTGGAGAAGAAACGGACAAGCAAATGGTTGTCCGAGCAATTAGGAAAAGATCCTGCAACAATCTCAAAATGGTGCACTAATACGTCACAACCAGATTTAGTAACATTGACCAAGGTAGCTGTTCTATTGGATGTTGATGTTCGTCAGCTTATCAATAAAACGAAAGGTACTAACACTGATGATTAAAAATCATTAGTTCAAAAAATGATTAATAATGAATACAAAAGCAAAGCCATTCATCAAATGGGTTGGTGGTAAAGGGCAACTCATTGAACAACTGGAGGCAAAACTTCCAGCTGACTTTGATAATTGGGATAATGCGACATACATAGAGCCATTCGTTGGCGGTGGTGCTATGTTGTTTTACATGCTGCAACAGCATCCAAATATCAAACGTGCCGTAATCAATGACATCAATAGTGACTTGATTACTTGTTACAAAACGGTGCGTGACAATGTGGAAGAGTTGATTCCTGCGTTGCAGAAAATTCAAGCGCAATATTATGCTTTGCAAGACATGGAAGCGAAACGTGAGATGTTTATGGTTGTACGCCAACGCTACAATGAGAAGAATCTTGACCCGATAGAGAATACGGCAAAATTCTTTTTTCTAAACCGTACTTGCTTCAATGGATTGTATCGTGTAAACAAAAAGGGCTTATTCAATGTTCCTTGTGGAAAGTATATGCAACCACAGATTTGTGACGAAGATACGCTTAGAGCAGACAGCGAGTTATTAAAAAGAGTGGAAATCTTAGAAGGTGATTTTGAGAATACTTTGCTTTGTGCGCAAGGTAAGGTATTATTTTATTTTGATCCTCCTTACCGTCCACTTAGTGGCACTTCAAGTTTTAATGATTATACAAAAGAAGCGTTCAATGATGATTCACAAGTCAGGTTGAAGGAGTTCTGTGACAAAGTGGTAGCCGAGGGGCATAGCTTTATGCTGAGCAATTCAGATTGCAAAGGAAAGAATGAAGCAGATAATTTCTTCGATGTCTTATATGCAGATTATTATATAGACAGAGTTATGGCTTCTCGTAATGTGAATGCAAACGGAGCTAAGCGAGGAAAGATATCTGAACTGTTGGTTCATAGTTACCGCAACACAAAAGATTGGCAAATGAACGATATAAGCAACCACAAGCCACAACGTGTGGCTATAAAACAGAAAGCTTATGCTTAAAGATTTCGATAAATTCATGTCTCAACTCAAAGAGACAAACCAAACGTTGGACTTCTTCTGTGACTTTGAAAAAATCTCACAGAATGTGGAGGATATAAAGTTGAGCCTGTGTATGCTCAACAGTCTCATTGGGGCATCCGACTTACGTAAAAGTATTGAAACAATATGGAACAGGGATAAGAATGCCTTTTCCGTTATGGATATATTGGTGGCAGTTCGTACTCGTGACAAGAAAAAGATACTTGATTCTGTTGGGAACTGCGTACCATTGGAAGGTATGTTCAACTCTGTAGATTCTGTTATGGCATTCTTGACAGAAACAGGACTTGGTGATGTCCTTCAAAGTCAGAAAATTAAGAATCTTGTAGATTATGTCTTTGGCATTGAAACAGGATTGGATACAAACGCAAGAAAGAACAGAAGCGGACACGTTATGGAGAATATGGTAGCCAACATTCTCACGAATGCTGGTGTTCCTTTCAGACAAGAAGTATATTCGAGAGAATGGTCTGCAATTACAGATGTGTTGGGAGATGATGAAAAGCGTTTTGACTTCGTTGTTGAAACTCCATCAAAAGTTTATCTGATTGAAGTCAACTTTTATAGTGGAGGTGGCTCAAAGCTAAATGAGGTTGCACGTTCATATTCTGATATTGCACCGAAAATAAACTCCGTTGAGGGTTTTGAATTTGTTTGGATTACAGATGGTATAGGTTGGAAATCTGCAAAGAACAAATTGCAAGAGGCATACGGAATTATCCCAAGTGTGTATAATCTAACATCTGTTCAAGATTTCATAAATAATATAAGATAGTTATGACACAAAAGGAAAATTTCTCTGTATTCTTTGATAATATAACAGAAATAAAAATAGGTCTTAATTATTATACGGACTTCAAAAAGGTCATGAACAATATCAAGACCATATCCTTGCGACTTACCCAATTGAACTATTTGGTAGGGCAAAAAGATATGCGTAAGGCGGTAGAAGAGCTTTGGGAAGAGAACCCTAAAGCTTTCTCTGTTATGGGAATACTTGTTGCTGTCAGAAAAAAGCAAAATAAAAAAGCATGGGGGCGTGACGGAAGTGAGCGTCTCGTATATAACTACTTTGATAGTGTTGACCATATAATGGAGTTTATCGAAGACTCAGGATTGCTCACAATTTTACAAGATGAACACATTAAAAATCTTGTTGACTATGTTTTTGGCGTAGAAACAGGTCTTGATACTCATGGACGAAAAAATCGTATAGGAGAAATCATGGCTTCCAGAATTGCCCAACAATTTGATGAGGCAAATATATCTTATGAACGTGAAGTTCAATCAAAGATTTTTCCTGCCATAAAATCAGTATTAGGAAAGGATTCTAAAAGATTTGATTTTGTTATTTCATGTCCAGGCAAAAAATATTTGGTCGAAGTAAACTATTATGGAACGCAAGGCTCAAAAGTTACAGAAATTCCACGTTCGTATATGGATGTTGCCAAGAAAATAAATTTAGTAGAAGGTTTTGAGTTCGTTTGGATTACAGATGGAATTGGTTGGAAAAAAGCCAAAGAACAACTGAATGAGGCTTATGATGAAATTCCAAATGTATATAATCTAAGCACATTGCAAGGTTTTATAAATAAGATTCTTCAAAACGCCAAGAACTAAGGCTATACGAAACTTTCAAATGGTACAATCATACTATAAATCATCCAACAATGATTTCGCTCTTGCTCATGGCGACTGTTTCAAACTTCTCAAAGATTTTGACTTCAAGTTTGACATGATATTTGCCGACCCTCCTTACTTTCTATCCAATGGTGGAATATCGTTGCAGAGAGGTAAGGTCGTGTGCGTAGATAAAGGTGATTGGGACAAAGGCAAGTCGCAAGAGGATATGTTGGCATTCAACATGGAATGGCTACGTCTGTGTCGTGACAAGTTGAAAGACAATGGTACTATATGGATTAGTGGAACTTATCACAACATCTTTTCTGTGGCTAATTGTCTGACGGAACTTGGCTATAAAATTCTGAATGTGGTTACTTGGCAGAAGACCAATCCTCCTGCCAACATCTCATGTCGTTTCTTCACCTATTCCACGGAGTTTGTAATTTGGGCAAGAAAGATGCAGAAAATTCCGCACAAGTTTAACTATGACTTGATGAAAGAACTGAATGATGGTAAGCAAATGACAGATGTATGGCGAATGCCTGCTATCGGTCGTTGGGAAAAGACTTGTGGCAAGCATCCGACACAAAAGCCTTTGCGCTTGCTCGTCCGGATGATTCTTGCATCAACCAATCAAGGCGATTGGATTCTTGACCCATTTAGCGGAAGTTCCACGACAGGTATTGCCGCCAACTTATGTGGACGACGATTTGCAGGACTTGAACAAGAGGAAGATTTTTGTAAGTTGAGCAAAGCAAGACGTGAAGAAATAGAAAGTCTTGAAAACTATGCCAATCTACTAAATCACATAGAAGACTTGCACAGGTTGAAAGATTATTCTATGGCAAATGAAGATATTAGTGATTACAACCAAATGCCATTTTAGTTTGCTAATACATTTTATGAATTAATTTTTAGATAGGTTTATGACAAAACTTAATATTGACCAGAAGACAGTAACTCGGACTTCTTGATACCAGACTATCAGCGTCCTTATGCTTGGGGTGATGATGAGTGCAAGACACTTTGGGAAGACCTGTTTAGCTTTTCTTTCCCTAGTGACAACACAGATCAATTCAATGACAACGATGAGTACTTTCTCGGTCCAATGGTCACATTTAAGGATGACAGAAAAAAAGGAAATTATAGATGGACAGCAGCGTCTTACAACATTGATGTTGCTACTTCGTGCTTTCTATAATAAACTGGGGCATATACAAGATACTCGTTCAGTAAAAATGAAAGAGGGTATAGAAAAGTGCATTTGGCGTGCCAACGGATTCGGTGAATACAATAAGGATGACTTGAAAATAGACTCAGAGGTTGCCACAGACAATGACAAAGATGAGTTTCTTGATATTCTTAAAAATGGTGATGCAGCAGGAAAGCATAGCAAATATGCCTTGAATTTTCGGTACTTTGAAAAAGGGATTGGCATATTTCTTTCTCACTACCCAAGTTATTTTGCGTATTTTCCACTTCGTATTCTGAACAACTGCGTACTTCTTCCAATCGAAGCAGAATCGCAAGATACTGCATTGCGTATTTTCTCTACACTCAATGATAGAGGTAAGCCACTTTCTGATGCAGACATCTTTAAGGCTCAGTTCTACAAATACTATTCTTCACTTGGCAAGAAAGATGATTTCATAGCCATTTGGAAAAACTTGGAAGTGATTGCGTCTGAAGTATTTCATCCAATCAGTGGGACACCCTTGGACGAACTCTTTACACGCTACATGTACTATGAGCGTGCATTGCAGGGAAATAAGTCATCAACGACAGAATCGTTGCGTAAGTTCTACGAGAAAAACAATTATGAACTGTTCAAGAAAGAGTCAACACTTGAAAACCTTGTCCGTTTGGCTCATTTTTGGCAAGACGTAAACAATCAAGATGAGGAACGGTTCTCCATCCGCATCCTCAAATGTTTGTTTGTGCTAAACTATGCGCCAAATGGTATGTGGACTTACTTTGTTTCGGTTTTCTTCATGCATTTCCATGATGATAACGATGAACTCGAAGAGGAAAATTTCTTCCACTTCTTGAATCGCATTATAGGATTCATTTGGGCATATGCAATCACGAATCCTGGTGTTAACTCCTTGCGTACTCCAGTGTTTGCGGAGATGGTGAATATTGTAAACGGTACAGACGTAACATTCAACAATTTCCTGTTTGACGAGACAAGGTTCAGAGCGCAATTCTCCAATTATGTGTTCTCCAACAATCGAGCTATCACTAAATCAATGATAACTTGGTGGGCATACACCTTTGCCAACCAACCATTGCTTTCTTTGGAGAATACTTTTGATATAGAGCATATATTCCCACGTAATCGCCAACAGAAGGAAAACAGCTTAAAGAATCCATATTCATTAGAAATGCTTGGAAACAAATCTTTGTTGGAACGCCGTATAAATATACGTGCATCTGATTATTGTTTTGTTGATAAAACAAAATACTACATGGGGGCCAAACTGCCAAAGGACAGAAAGAAGGCACAAACATTGCCGAACTAAAAATGTAAGCCAATGAACTTACAGATTATACAGAACAAAACATAACAGAACGTTCAAAATACATACTTGATGGCTTTGTTGAATATCTAAAAACAAATGCCTTAATAAAGGGTTGCCAAGCTACAAACGCTTAAAAAAGTGTTTGCTTGGATGATATTCATCGCTTATGTTTATGCTACAAAGCAAGACATGGGCGATGAATGTTGCACATATGTTTCTACTTCTCCATGACTTTTTCTTTTTTGTCAAAGTGTCAAAGCCGAATATGGTATGGGCAAAAAATAGGGGACGCCTTTTGAAAAGTGTCCCCTTTATGGTAAAAGCCGCACCGATGATGTGATGAAAACTCCGAGCTAACAAGATTTGAGCGCCCGTCACCTTTGTAATCCACCGGCAATTAAGCTACCCGAAGGCGTGGCCCGCCATTAGTGAGCGAAGCATTCTCGGTTTTCTGAAATAAATTGATGAGTATCCCAATCTAACCGATGCGGCTCTTTTTTCTATATGACAAAGGTAAGTCATTGTACCCAAAAAAGCAAATAAAATGCCTGTTTTTTTAGATTGGAAATGAAAAGCCCCGCTTCTTTTCCGGAAAGGAGCGGGACTGTCAGGGGGGCGGCTTATTTGAAATGTTCCAGAAGTTTTTCCAGTTCGGTGGTAGAAATGATTTCCACACTGCCGTGTTTCACTTCCGTGGGGTTCCGGATTTCGTCATCGGATATAGGATACCATTTGTGTTGGGACGGGTCGGTACAGCCCGTATAGCTTACTCCCCGGTCGCCATTGAACTTGTCGAAATAGAGGAACCACCCTTTCCCGCCTATCACCGGAAAGACTTCCGGACCTTCGACTTCTATGTAGCGTGATGGCAGTAGCGGAGTGGAACCTTCGAAGCGCTGCACGCACGGGTCGAGGCTTTTCGATGTGGCACAACGGATGGTCTTCTCTCCGTTCCGTTCGTCCTTATAGTAGGCATAGTATGTGCCCCCTTCTTTCAGGATGGTCATGTCGATGGCTGTGAAGCCCGGGTCGAAGTAGACAGTCGGAGTGGAGAAGGTGAGCCAGTCTTTCGTGGTACAGTAATGATGCACCTGCCGGTCGCCGATGCGGGAGGACCAATAGAGGTAGAACGTGCCGGTCTGTTCGTCGTAAGTGAATTCCGGTGCCCAGGCGTTGGGCGATACGGGGCCGCCGTCGTGCCCGTCCATCAGCATGATTTTCCCGTCGTCGGTACGTGTACCGCCGTTGGCGGCTGTCCAGTGGATGAGGTCGTCGGACTCCCAGTGGAACAGGGCGGGATGGTCCCATCCCCAGGTATGTACGAGATGGAATTTGGTTTTACCATTGTGCGTGACACGGTGCAAATAAGGGTCGCGCAGCCAGATGCCGTCGTCGTAAGCATTGAAAACGGGGCGGCTGCCGTTGATGTCCGTCCATGTCTTTCCGTCGCGGCTGTAGGCATAGAACAAATGTTGTGCGCTGGCTTTGAAATAAGACATGAGGTACACGCTGTCGGTGGCCTTGACCTCCGGCATGGCTTGCCGTCCGGGCATGGGGACGACGGTATATTCCTCTACAGGGATGTATTCTGTGTAGCGCAGGCCCGCGTCGATGTATTGTCCTCCGTGGCCTTGGTGGGCATGGATGGCCATGACATTGTCGCTGTTCGGTTTCAGTGTGGCCAACGCTTCCGGGGCGATGGGTTGCGCCACGTAGCGTGTGGTATATCCTTTGACTTCGTATGCTTTGACTCCGTTGAGATAGACTTCGCAGTCGTCATCTTGGTAGAGCCATAGTTGCAAGGCATTGATTTGTTCCTGCGAAAGGTTGCCGATGGAGAAGTGGCGGCGTATGTAGATGTCGGATGTGTTCCATGCGCTCCGCACGAAAGTGTTGGGCGGGCTACCGGCACCGAAACCGGCTTCTCCTTTGTCCCACTGGCTGTCGTCGAACGATGGGGCGTACCAATCGCCGGACGGCGTGACGGTGGTATAACTCCACGCCTCGTCGGACGATGTATCCGCAGCGCCGACCACTACTGTCTGGCGTGAGCGGTTGTGTATGGTGCGCAGGATCTCTTCGCGTACGGAAGCCCGTTCCTCCGGGGCTATCTTGAACACCTTGCGGTCGTAAGTAAGCAGTCCGTTCAGTTCTTGTTCCACGTCGCTCGTCTGCGTATATACGGATGCCCAAAGGCCTTGTTCCTGTAAACCTTGCAAGGCGACGGTATAGGCGTTGAACCTTTCGGCCAAAGCCTTGCTGTCCGGCACGGAAGTGTATTCCATGTCGTTGCCTTTCCACAGGTGCCCGTCCACTTTGAGGGTGATGCCCCCGTATTCTCCGCATACGGCCACCCGTTCGTTGAGCGGATTGCTTTGGAGCGAAGGCACGGGATAGCTGTGTTGGTCGATGATGTCGCCCACCTCGAAGTCCACCCATCCGCTTGCTGCGTCGATTAGTCGTGTGCTATCGGCGTTGCGGATGGCTTCCACACCCTGGCGTGTGTGGACGTCGTTGCCTGAAGCGTATTGTCCCCATCCCTCGTTGTAGGCTACCCATACGACGATGCAAGGATGGTTTTTCAGCGTGTTGACGACGCGTGTACACTCATCGTAGAAGTTCTGCCGGATGAAGTCCTGGCTGCCGATGCTGCCGTTTTCGTCGAAGTTCTTGCTAGGCATGTCCTGCCATACGAGCATACCCATTTTGTCACAGTAATAATACCAGCGTGCAGGTTCTACCTTGATATGCTTGCGTATCATGTTCATGCCCAACGATTGTACGGCTTCTATGTCGTAGCGCATCCCTTCGTCTGAAGGAGGAGTAAGCAGGCCGTCCGGCCACCATCCTTGGTCGAGCACACCGAATTGGTACAACGGTTTGTTGTTCAATAGCATGCAGGGATGTCCGTCCACCATACCCCGGCTGATTTTACGCATGCCGAAGTATCCTTTCACCCTGTCGGTCTGCATGCCGTCATGATGCAGGCTGATGTCCAGGTCGTAAAGGTGGGGGGAGCCGGGCGACCATAGTTTGGCTTCCGGTATGCTGAGCGTGTGGGGCGCGTTGACGGACATTCCGGTGAGTTTGGCTACCGTTTTTTGACCGTCTTTGACGATGATGTCGGCCGTGGCGGACGTGCAGTCCGACGTGATTGTGAGCGAAACGGTGCCTGCATCGATGTCTGACGTCACATCGTAGCGGCTGATATGCGCAGGGGAGACCGGTTCAATCCATACAGTCTGCCAGATGCCCGTTACCGGGGTGTAGAAGCATCCGCCCGGTTTGAGGGTTTGCTTGCCCAACGGTTGCCCGCCGTGGGTCGTGGGGTCTGTGACGGTTACTTGTATTTCCTGTTCCTCCCCGTCGCGGAGCAACTTTGTGATGTCCATGGAGAACGGGTCGTTGCCGCCGCTGTGGCTCCCGGCTTTTTGTCCGTTGACGTACACGGCACATTTCCAGTCCACCGCCCCGAAATGGAGCAGGATGTGCCGGCTTTTATAGGCTTTGGGAAGTTTGAACGTACGTTGGTATACGAAAGTAGACCGGGCGTTTTCTTCGAAATTCGTATCCATGATGCCGGACAGGGCCGATTCTATGGGAAAGGGAACCAATATCTTTTGGTTAAACTCCGTAGGCGGCAGGTTGTAACTGAGGTCTGCCGACTTCTTCTTGCAGTAATCCCAAGGGCCGTTGAGCGACATCCACTCGCTGCGTTCCATTTGTGGACGCGGATATTCGGTCCATACTTTGTCGGGGTTGATTTTTTCACCCCACTCGCTCATGATGGGAGCTTTTTTCCGAACCCAATCCGCAGCCGTCAGGTTGGCAGCCGCCGTCAAGGCAAGGACGGTGAATAGGTCTTTCAATAGGTTGTGTTTCATAAAATCAAAATATGTTTAAATGACGCACAAATTTAATGGTTCGTGTTACGGTTCATTGTATGTATTTGGGAAAAAGGCCGTTGGAAGTGTTTTTTTGATGCAAAATCACCAATTCGTGACGTAAAAAGGGTCGGTTTTATTTTGTTCTACGCCCTTCATCCCTTATCTTTGTACGAATACTTTTAAAGAGCAAACCCACAAGTTTATGAAACTGCATTTCTCGATAGAATATCTGACGCATTGGGGGGAAGACGTCAGGGTGTCCTTGACGTTGGTCGATGCAAAGGGACGTACCCAGACACAGACTTATCCGTTGGAAACCCGTGATGGTCACAGATGGACGGGAGAAGTGCTCATTACTGACGGACGCATCCGGTCTTTTTATTATCATTATAGTATATATAAGGAAGGCCGTAAGTTCCGGACGGAATGGGGCTTCATACCTCGCCATTTCAGGGTCGACGTTACCCAAACTTATTTGTTCCGGGACAACTGGCAGGATGTCCCCCTCTTGTCCCACCTTTATACATCCGCTTTTACGCAGTGTGTCCGTCCGCATACGGCCGAGACGGAAGAATTGCCGTATTTCAACAGTACATTGATGTTGAAGGTGAGTGCTCCTCAGCTTGAGGAAGGGCAGGCGTTGGCTCTCCTTGGGAACCAACCGGCACTGGGGGAGTGGAATCCGAATTTTGCGTTCCGCATGAAAGAGACGGGGCTGTACGAGTGGAGTGTGACCTTGAGTGCGGCCGGTGTCACTTTTCCCTTGGAATATAAATATGTCGTCATTGATGCGAAGACGGGCGATTTCGTGGCGTGGGAAGGCGGAGAAAACCGTGTGCTGCCGATAAGCGGGGTGGCAAAAGACGAAGTGGCCGTTATCTCGGATCCTCCGTTGCGGATTCGGGGAAACCGTTGGAAAGCGGCCGGTGTGGTCATACCCGTTTTTTCATTGCGCAGCGAAGGCAGTTGCGGGGTGGGGGATTTCGGCGACCTGAAAACCATGGTCGATTGGACGGTGCTTACCGGGATGCGCGTCATCCAGCTGTTGCCCGTGTACGATACGACTATCCATAAGAATTGGATGGACTCTTATCCATATAATAGTATTTCCATTTATGCGCTCCATCCCCAGTATGTCGACCTGCGCCAGTTGCCGAAGCTTGCGGACGAAAAGGAAATGGCGGAATACGAAGAGCGTCGGGCTGCTTTGAATGCTTTGCCCCAAGTGGACTACGAGGCGGTAAGTGCCTTGAAGCAAGAGTACCTGCATGCCGTGTTCCGTCGTGAGGGTAAAGAAATGCTGTCCTCCGGACGCTATACGGCTTTTTTCAAGCGTAACGAAGATTGGTTGGTGCCCTATGCGGCGTTTTGCGTGTTGCGCGACCGTTTCGGGACGGCCGATTTCCACGCATGGCCGGAGTATGCGGAATACAGGAGGGAAGACATACGTGCCTTTTGCCGTCCGTCCGCTCCGGCCTATGAGGAAGTTTCTTACTACTATTATGTACAGTTCTGCTTGCATGAACAGTTGTTGGCGGCTTCCGATTATGCTCGTGCGAAGGGAATTATCCTGAAGGGGGACATCCCCATCGGCATCAGTCGCAACAGTGTGGAGGCTTGGGTGGAGCCGTACTACTTTAACTTGGACGGTCAGGCCGGTGCGCCGCCCGATGATTTTTCGGTCAACGGCCAGAACTGGGGCTTTCCTACTTATAATTGGGAAGTCATGCTCGAGGACGGTTGCAGTTGGTGGGTGCGTCGTTTCCGTAAGATGGCCGAGTATTTCAATGCCTATCGTATCGACCACGTGTTGGGATTCTTCCGGATATGGGAGATTCCGTCCGATTCGGTACATGGTTTATTGGGGCATTTCTCTCCTTCGCTTCCGATGAGTGTGGAAGAGATTGAGAGCTATGGGCTTCGGTTCCGGAAAAATTATTTTACCCATCCCAATATCAGTGATTGGGTATTGGATAAACTGTTCGGTGAACGTGCCGAGGAAGTGAAGGCCGTTTATCTGGACGCTTTGGGCATGGACTGGTATGCGATGAAGCCCGAGTATGACACTCAACGCAAGGTGGAAGCGGCTTTTGCCGGGAAGACTTCGCCCGAAGATGTGGCTTTGCGCGAGGGGTTATACGCGCTCATCAGCAATGTGCTTTTCATTCCCGACCCGAAGCAGCCGGACAAATATCATCCGCGTATTTCGGCTCGGTGCGATTATCTGTACCAGACATTGAGCGAGGAAGAGAAACGGGCTTTTGATGCCTTATACGAAGATTATTACTACCATCGGCACAACGAGTTCTGGTACGGGCAGGCCATGCGTAAACTGCCCGTTTTGGTGGAAGCGACTCAAATGTTGGTGTGTGCCGAAGATTTGGGCATGGTGCCGGCATGTGTCCCATGGGTGATGGATGACTTGCGCATCCTGACGCTTGAGATTCAAACCATGCCCAAGAAGTTCGGGCTGAAATTCGGACGGCTGGAAGAAAATCCTTACCGGAGCGTGGCCACCATATTTACCCATGATATGCCCACCCTTCGCGGGTGGTGGGAAGAGGATGCTGTGCGTGCGCAACAATATTTCAACGAGGTGTTGCAAAAAGACGGGGAGGCTCCTGCTTCCATACCGGGTTGGCTGTGCGAAGAAGTGGTGGCACGTCATCTTTATTCTCCTTCGATGCTCTGCCTGATTTCGTGGCAGGACTGGATGTCGATAGACGAACGGTTGCGTTATCCCGATGCGGATTTTGAACGTATTAACGTACCTTCCAATCCGCGAAACTACTGGCATTACCGTATGCACCTGACGATAGAGGAATTGATGGGGTGCGACGATTTGAACCGGAAAATCCGTATGCTGATTACGCATAGCGGAAGAGATTGAAAGCTTTTATTCATATTTAAAAATAATTTATGGTATCTGTAGACGGACTGGCCGTGGAATTCGGCGGAACGACTTTGTTTAGCGATATTTCTTTTCAGATTAACGAGAAGGACCGTATTGCCCTGATGGGAAAAAACGGGGCAGGGAAGAGTACATTGTTGAAAATATTGGCCGGGGTGCGGCAACCGACGAGAGGGCGTGTCACGGCTCCTAAGGATTGTGTGATAGCCTATTTGCCACAGCACTTGATGACGGAAGACGGGCGTACGGTATTCGAAGAGGCTTCGATGGCCTTTTCCCATTTGAAGGAGATGGAAAAGGAAATAGAAGCCATGAACCAAGAGCTGGCCATCCGTACGGACTATGAGAGCGAGGATTATATGGCTTTGATAGAGAAGGTGGCCACGATGAGCGAGAAGTTCTATGCCATCGACCTGACCCATTTCGAGGAAGATGTGGAAAAAGCCTTGTTGGGATTAGGATTCGAGCGTTCGGACTTTACGCGTCCCACGAGTGATTTCAGCGGAGGTTGGCGCATGCGCATCGAGTTGGCCAAATTGTTGTTGCAGGATCCTGACGTGCTGCTGTTGGACGAGCCGACCAACCATTTGGACATCGAGAGCATACAGTGGTTGGAGCAGTTCCTGACGGAGAGTGCCCGTGCCGTAGTGGTTATCAGCCACGACCGCAAGTTTGTGGACAATATCACGACGCGTACGATAGAAGTCACGATGGGGCGTATCTACGATTACAAAGTCAATTACAGCAAATACCTGGAACTTCGTAAGGAACGGCGCGAACAGCAAATGAAACAGTATGAAGAGCAACAGAAGATGATTCAGGAAACCAAAGACTATATCGAGCGTTTCAAGGGCACGTACAGTAAAACGTTGCAGGTGCAGAGCCGTGTGAAGATGTTGGAAAAGTTGCAGATTATCGAGGTGGACGAGGAAGATACGTCGGCTTTGAGGCTGAAGTTTCCGCCTTCGCCCCGTAGCGGGAACTACCCGGTGACGATGGAGGATGTGGGTAAGTGTTACGGTGACCACCGTGTGTTCGGTGGTGTCAACCTGACGGTAGAGCGGGGCAACAAGATTGCTTTTGTAGGACGTAACGGTGAGGGTAAGTCCACTCTGGTGAAATGCATCATGGGTGAGATAGAGCACGAAGGCACGCTGACGTTGGGACATAATGTCCAAATCGGTTATTTTGCCCAGAATCAGGCTTCGTTGTTAGACGGAGAACTGACGGTGTTCCAGACGATAGACGATGTGGCCCAAGGGGAAATCCGCACGAAGATACGCGATTTGTTGGGGGCTTTCATGTTCGGAGGAGAGGAAAGCACCAAGAAGGTGAAGGTGCTCTCGGGGGGAGAACGTACACGTCTGGCGTTGCTCAAACTCCTGCTTAACCCGGTCAACCTGTTGATATTGGACGAACCTACCAACCATTTGGACCTGAAGACGAAAGACATTTTGAAGCAAGCCTTGGTGGCGTTTGACGGCACGCTGATTGTGGTGAGCCACGACCGGGACTTCTTGGACGGATTGGTTAGTAAAGTGTACGAATTTGGTCATGGAAAGGTGCGTGAGCACCTGTGTGGCATTTATGAGTTTTTGGAACAGAGAAAATTGGAGAACTTGCAAGAGTTGGAGCGGAAACGTTGATTTTTGCCCCCTTTGCCGATATTTTCCCGTGAATTTCTGGGAGAAAAAAAATAGAATGCTTAATTTTGCCCCAATTTTGGGATTCTGTGTAAAGCAGGGCTTCTGAAAGCGTGTGATTGTAAAACAACTATAATTCTGAAAAGAGGATGAAGAAACAATTCAAAAAGGTCTTGGTTTTGGGTTCCGGAGCGTTGAAAATCGGTCAGGCCGGTGAATTCGATTATTCCGGTTCGCAGGCACTGAAAGCATTGCGCGAAGAAGGTGTCCGTTCTGTGTTGGTTAACCCTAACATCGCTACCATTCAAACTTCCGAAGGAATTGCCGATGAGGTCTATTTCTTGCCGGTCACTCCTTATTTTGTGACGGAAATCATTAAAAAAGAACGTCCCGACGGCATTTTGCTGGCATTCGGAGGCCAGACGGCGTTGAACTGTGGAACGGAACTGTACCGTAACGGAGTGCTGGAGGAATACGGCGTAGAAGTGTTGGGGACTTCGGTAGAAGCCATCATGTACACGGAAGACCGTGACCTTTTCGTGAAGAAACTCGACGAAATCCCGATGAAGACTCCTGTCAGCAAGGCTGTAGAGAATATGGAAGACGCCTTGGCCGCAGCACGTGAGATCGGTTACCCGGTCATGATTCGTTCGGCTTACGCATTAGGCGGTTTGGGTAGCGGCATCTGTCCGGACGAGGAACGTTTCATCGAATTGGCCGGTAGTGCCTTTACTTTCGCACCGCAGGTCTTGGTGGAAGAATCCTTGAAAGGTTGGAAAGAAATCGAGTTCGAGGTCATCCGCGATGCGAACGACCATTGTTTCACCGTAGCCAGTATGGAAAACTTCGACCCGTTGGGCATCCATACGGGCGAGTCCATCGTAGTGGCACCGACTTGTTCGCTGACGGAAGAACAAGTGACGATGTTGCAGGATTTGTCTAAGAAATGTATTCGTCATCTGGGAATCGTAGGCGAATGCAACATCCAATATGCTTTCAATGCCGAGACGAACGATTACCGTGTCATCGAAGTAAATGCCCGCTTGAGCCGTTCTTCGGCGTTGGCTTCCAAGGCCACCGGTTATCCGTTGGCCTTTGTGGCGGCCAAGATTGCCTTGGGATATACGTTGGACCAGATAGGCGAGATGGGCACGCCCAACTCAGCATACGTGGCTCCTTCGTTGGACTACCTGATTTGCAAGATACCACGTTGGGACTTGACGAAATTCGAGGGCGTGTCGCGTCACATCGGTTCGAGCATGAAATCAGTAGGCGAAATCATGTCTATCGGCCGCTCGTTCGAAGAGATTATCCAAAAAGGTTTGCGTATGATAGGCCAGGGGATGCACGGTTTTGTGGGCAATGACCACGTGCATTTCGACCAACTGGACGAAGAACTTTCCAACCCGACGGATTTGCGTATTTTTGCCATGGCACAAGCTTTGGAAGAAGGGTATACCATACAGCGTATTTATGAGTTGACGAAGATAGACCCGTGGTTCATCGGCAAGTTGAAGAACATTGTCGATATGAAAAAAGAACTGGAGGGACATGATACGTTGGAGTCCGTTACTCCTGAGTTATTGCGTGAGGCCAAGCGGTTGGGCTTCTCCGATTTCCAGATTGCACGTTTCGTACTTAAATCGAAAGGTACCAACATGGAGAAGGAGAACCTGCAGGTGCGCCAGTACCGTAAGCAACTGGGTATCTTACCGGCTGTGAAGCGCATCAACACGGTGGCATCCGAACATCCGGAACTGACGAACTACCTCTACATGACATACGGCACGGATGGCTACGATGTCAATTATTACAAGAATGACAAGTCAGTCATCGTGTTGGGTTCCGGCGCTTACCGTATCGGTTCTTCCGTGGAATTCGACTGGTGTTCCGTCAACGCGGTACAGACCGCACGCAAGTTGGGCTACAAGTCCATCATGATCAATTATAATCCCGAGACGGTTTCGACGGACTACGACATGTGCGACCGTCTCTACTTCGACGAGTTGTCTTTCGAGCGTGTGCTCGACGTGATCGACTTGGAGCAACCGGGCGGTGTCATCGTGTCCGTGGGCGGACAGATACCGAACAACTTGGCCATGAAACTCCATCGCCAGTCGGTACACATCCTGGGCACGTCCCCTGTGTCTATCGACCGTGCGGAGAACCGCAACAAGTTCTCGGCCATGCTCGACCGCCTCGGCATCGACCAACCGGCTTGGCAGGAGCTGACTAGCTTGGACGACATGAAGGCTTTCATCGACAAGGTGGGTTATCCCGTATTGGTTCGTCCGTCGTACGTGCTTTCCGGTGCGGCCATGAACGTATGCCACAATGAGGAACAGTTGACCCGTTTCTTGGAAATGGCCCGTGAAGTGTCGAAAGAATACCCGGTAGTGGTGTCCCAATTCATGCAGGAGACGAAAGAAGTGGAGTTCGATGCCGTGGCACAGAACGGGGAAGTGGTGGAATACGCCATCTCGGAACATATCGAATATGCCGGTGTGCATTCGGGCGACGCCACATTGGTGTTCCCGGCCCAGCACTTGTATTTTTCGACCATGCGTGCCATCAAGAAAATCAGTAGCCGCATTGCCCGTGAGCTGAACATTTCCGGTCCTTTCAATATCCAGTATTTGGCTAAGGGGAACCAAATCAAGGTCATCGAATGCAACCTCCGTGCGTCCCGCAGTTTCCCCTTCGTGTCGAAGGTGTTGAAGCGCAACTTCATCGAGACCGCCACACGTATCATGTTGGATGCACCGTACGACCGTCCCGACAAGTCGGTGTTCGACATCGACCGTATCGGCGTGAAAGCTTCGCAGTTCTCGTTCGCCCGTTTGCAGAATGCCGACCCCGTGTTGGGCGTGGACATGTCTTCCACCGGAGAAGTCGGTTGTTTGGGGGACGATTTCAATGAGGCTTTGCTGAATGCCTTGATTGCTACGGGCTACAGTGTGCCGAAGAAGGCGGTGATGCTTTCGTCCGGCGCGGTACAGTCCAAGGTAGACCTTTTGGAACCTAGCCGCATGTTGGCCGCCAAGGGATATGATATCTATGCCACGGAGGGCACGGCCCGTTTCTTGAATGACAACGGCGTGAAAGCGATAGCCGTGCACTGGCCCGACGAGCATACGGCTGCCGAGAACAACGTGTTGACGATGATAGCCCAACATAAGTTCGATTTGATTGTCAATATCCCTAAGGATCAGACCAAGCGTGAACTGACGAACGGTTACCGTATCCGTCGCGACGCCATCGACCACAACATACCGTTGATGACGAATGCCCGTTTGGCCAAGGCGTTCATCGAGGCGTTCTGCCAGATGGATATGGAACAGATCCAGATAAAGAGTTGGCAGGAGTATAAATAAGATATAAGATAGAAGAAGCCGCGCTTTTGTCCGTCGGAGGCAGAAGCGCGGCTTTTGTTTTTCAGAGTTCCAGCATCTTTTTTTCCCGTTCCAAGTCTTGGGTATCCAATGACGGGGACGGGACGGTACAGGTCTTGATGAAATCTCCCGGTTGACACGTATAATTATAATAAGGTAGGAGGTCGTCCGGTATTTGTTCTTTGGGAATGATTTCGCCTTTCAGCGCCAAAAAATCGTCCATGTCCGTGCTGTCGGAATGCTTGACGAAGAGAATCCGGCGTGCAATCGGGTTACGGTTGTAGTCGAGACAGAGGTAAAGCCCCTTCAGCATTTTGGGAAAGTCATACATGGGGAGTTGCAGGTAGATGGTAAAAAGAGCCAGTTCCGGGCTCTCACGTTCGTTGAACAGGATGTAGGAACTCGTGTGATTGTTGAAAAGCCCCACGCCGGAATGGGTGGTATTGTAGGCACTCATGTGCACCACCCGTACGTATTCGTTGTTTTCGGAAGCCGTGATGAGGTAAGGCTCCACTTTCAGGGCATCGGCAGCCGACGAGAGACTGTAGCTGATATAAATGCCGCTGTAATTATAGGCTTCCTGCGCGGAAACCTGCGATTCTCTGGCCATCATGTCCCAAAAAGGGCTTTTTCTCTTTTCTCCACCTTGTGGCGGTTCCAGTTCAAAAAGCCTTTCTTTCATGTCTTCCAGATTCCCGAGCAGCCGTTTCTTGGATACGTTGTTCACTTGCGAGAGGGCATAGTCCAAAGCTTCTTCCTCGGCAATGCCTTTCTTTACTTCGCCGATAAAGGTCGGCAGTACGCTGGAGTAGAGCGAAGAGAGCACACTGGCCGCCATTTGCGTATGGTCGGCGATTTCTTTCATCTTCACTCCGTTGTTTCTTAAGTATTCTATGCGTTTGTAAATTTCAAAAAGTTCGTTCATTATACCTTTTATATTGTATTACCGACTGCAAAGTAAATACATTCATGTTATAGTTCCGTTGCATGAATGTTTCATTAATGTTACATAACAATTCGTTGATTTCATGAAAGTTATTAATAATAGAATTTCATTTTTCCGTTTAGGAATACATGATAACTTTGCCGTCGAAAACCAAGAAACGATAGAAAAATGGAGATTATGGAATTGAAGGCAAATCAGAAAAAGACTCTCTCGGATGTGTTGTTCATCTTGTGGGCCGGCGGTGCGGCTTTGTTGTCTTATTCATTGGTATATGCACTTCGCAAGCCTTTCACGGCAGCCACGTTCGACGGGATTGACTTTTTCGGAATGGACTATAAGACGGCCACGAGCATCGTGCAGATTGCGGGTTATTTCCTCTCCAAACTCATCGGAATCAAGGTGATTTCGGAGATGAAAAAAGAGAACAGGCTGAAGTTCATTATCGTCTCTGTGGCTGTGGCCGAATTGTCTTTGGTGTTGTTCGGAGCGTTGCCCCGTCCTTATAATGTCTTTGCCCTGTTCTTCAACGGGTTGTCGTTGGGTTGCATGTGGGGAGTGATATTCAGCTTCTTGGAAGGTCGGAGGGTGACGGACTTATTGGCCAGCCTGATGGGTTTGAGTATCGCCATCAGTTCCGGTACGGCCAAGTCGTTGGGGCTTTTCGTGATGGACGGGCTTCATGTCAGCGAATTCTGGATGCCCGCGTTCATCGGTGCGTTCGCTTTCCCGTTGCTTTCCTTGTTGGGATGGGCGATGACCCGGCTTCCGCATCCTACGAAGGCCGACATGGAATTGCGTACGGAGCGTGTGGCTCTCGACCGCAAGGGACGTTCGGCTGTATTTAAGAGCTTCATGCCCGTGTTGTTGATGCTCTTCTTTGCCAACCTGTTCATTACCGTGTTGCAAGACCTTAAAGAAGACTTCCTCGTGAAAATCATCGATGTGAAGGCGGCAGGGTTGTCTTCTTGGGCTTTTGCCCAAATCGACGCTACGGTCACTTTGGTGATTCTCGTACTGTTCGCGGCCATGTCGATGGTGAAGAGCAACGTCAAGGTTCTCTGCCTTTTGTTGGCCTTGGTTACTTGCGGCTGTGCCGTGTTGAGCAGTGTGGCCTTCCATTACGAGGCTTGGAATTTGCCCGTCACGCTTTGGCTTTTCCTGCAGAGCCTGTGCCTCTATACCGTCTATTTGAGTTTCCAGACTCTTTTCTTCGAGCGTTTCATCGCTTGTTTCAGGATAAAAGGCAACGTGGGTTTCTTCATTATTACGTTGGATTTCATCGGTTATATGGGTACGGTGTTGGTTCTGGTGTTCAAGGAATGTTTCAATCCCGATGTCGACTGGTTGCAATTTTATAACTTTGCGTGCAGTTATGTGGGCATCATTTGCAGTGTGTCCTTTGCCTGCTCTGCGGCTTACATCGTATGGCGTTACCGCCGGGAACGCCACCGTGGCCCGAAGAATTTCGTCTATGCTCCCTCTGCGCCGTTCCCTTGCGAGGGCGAGGAGTATGCCCTTTCCCCGGAAGTGATTAAAAACAGATAAACCATTTAGTTCAAACATAGAAACATGAAAAAAATTGAGTGCATCATTTTAGATTGGGCCGGTACGGCTGTGGATTACGGTTGCTTTGCCCCCGTGGCAGCTTTCATCGAGAGTTTCAACGAGATCGGCGTGCCGGTGACGGCTGCGGAGACCCGTGCTTACATGGGGCTGACCAAGATTGAGGAAATCCGTGCCCTGTTCAACATCGACCGGGTCAAGGCTGCATTCCGCGAGAAGTACGGTCGCGACTACACCGATGAGGACGTGCAGGCCCGTTACGAGGCTTTTCAGCGCGTGTTGTTTGATACCTTGGAGAATTATTCCGAACCGATACCCGGCGTGGTGGATACCGTAGAGGCATTGCGCAGGGCCGGTATCAAGATAGGTTCCACCACCGGATATACCAACAAGATGATGGACATCGTGATTCCGGCGGCGGAAAAGGCCGGTTACAAAGTGGACAACTGCGTGACTTCGGACCATCTGCCTGCCGGACGTCCTTATCCTTATATGGTCTACCGGAATATGATAGATTTGGCCGTACCGTCGGTGGATTGCGTGTTGAAGTACGGAGATACGATAGCCGACATCAAAGAAGGAGTGAACGCCAAAGTGTGGACCGTGGGTGTGGTCATGGGAAGCAACGAACTGGCCCTCACGCAGGAGGAAGTGGCTGCCATGTCGGCCGATGAATTGGACGCACGCAAGGCCGAAGTGCGCCGCCGCATGTTGGAAGCCGGTGCCCACTATGTGGTGGACGACATTACGGAACTTCCGGCAGTAATCGAGACTATAAACCAAAAAATGAATTAATACATTAAAAAAAACAAGAATATGAGACCTTATCTTTTGTTGACGCCTGGTCCGTTGACCACTTCAGAAACCGTAAAAGAAGCCATGCTGAGTGACTGGTGCACTTGGGATGAAGATTATAACGTGGGAATCGTGGAAGAAATCCGCAAATCGCTAGTGGAGATGGCCACGAAACATCCGGAAGAGTACACTTCCGTGCTGATGCAGGGTAGCGGTACCTATTGTGTGGAAGCCGTGTTGGGCAGTGCCCTCAAGCCGGGTGACAAGCTGCTTATCTTCAGCAACGGTGCTTACGGCAACCGCATGGGAGTCATTGCCGACCGCCACGGCATTGCCTACGACATGGTGGCTTTCGAGGAGACCATGCAGGTAGACCCCGAAGTGGTGGAGAAGAACCTGTCGCGCCACGGCGATGTGACCCACGTGGCTTTCGTGCACTGCGAGACGACCACGGGTATCCTGAACCCACTGCCGGAATTGGCCCGTGTGGTCAAGGCGCATGGCAAGAAACTGATTGTGGATGCGATGAGCAGTTTCGGCGGTGTGCCTTTGGATGTGCAGGAACTCGGCATCGATTTCCTCATCAGCAGTGCGAACAAATGTATCCAGGGCGTGCCCGGTTTCGGCTTTATCATCGCCCGCCGCAGTGAACTGATGGCTTGCAAGGGCGTGTCGCGTTCTTTGTCGCTCGACATCTACGACCAGTGGGAGACGATGGAAAAAGGTCATGGCAAGTGGCGTTTCACCTCGCCTACCCACGTGGTACGCGCCTTCAAGGAAGCCATGGAAGAGCTGAAGGCCGAAGGGGGAGTGGCAGCCCGTTACGCCCGTTACTGCAAGAACCACGAAGTATTGGTAAAGGGCATGGAGTCGCTCGGCTTCAAGGCATTGTTGCCGGCAGCCGTGCAGTCGCCGGTCATCACTTCGTTCCTTTATCCTGAGAAGGACTTCGACTTCAAGGCTTTCTATGCCGAGTTGAAAGCGAAGGGCTTCGTGATATATCCGGGCAAGATTTCCCAGGCCGACACTTTCCGTATCGGGAACATCGGCGACGTATATCCTGAAGATTTCGAGCGTCTGGTTGAGGCCGTGAAGGCTTGCCGTGAGGCTTGATCTCGATAAAATGTGTTGATAAGTGCGCCCGTCGGACAGGATTCCGGCGGGCGTGTTCTTTATGGCCTCGTGAAGGGTGGAACGGGCTTTGCCGGGAGATGCGGGCACATGGTTATGTTCCGGGCGTGAAAACCCAATGGTCGTCGTGGCTTTCATGGGGATTGAAACGGTAGCCTTCCCATTCGAAGGTTTTCAAATCTTCGGGATTTTCAATACGGTTCTTCAGGATGAAACGGGTCATTTCGCCCCGGCACATCTTGGCATAGACCACTACGGTGGACAACCGTCCGCCTTTGTAAGTATAAAAATCCGGGGTAACCACCCGCACTTCCCGGGTGACGCGTGTCCAGTCGAACAAGTTTTTCATTTCCGCACTGGCCAGGTTCACCAATATGCCTCCTTGTTGCCGTATGGTCGAAATGAAAGTGTCCGTCAGTCGTGCGCGCCAATAGGCGAACAGTGTGTGGCCTTCTTCCGGCAGCTTTACGTGCCCTTCCAACCGGTAGTTCCGGATGCGGTCGGCCGGTCGCAACAACCCGTAGAGAAACGAGGTAATGAACAGGTGGCTTTGGGCGTATGTCCAGTCTTCCGTCGTGAAATCTTGTGGCGCGATGTGCTTGAACACCATTCCCGTGTAGGCAGATAAGGCCGGAAGTCCGATTGTCCCTTCATCATGGAACGCACGGAATTGCAGGCCGGTGCGTGCCGCGATTTGAGGATTGACATGTAGCATGCCGGCCAGCTCCCCGGCTGTGAATTCCGTCATGGACAAAGCGATGTGGCGTGCCTCTTCGATGAACAGGGGAGAGGAGGCCGGGGGAAGAACCGTCGGCGTTTTTTCCGTCATCGTTTTGGCGCAAGAGATGAATGTGAGCATTTCCAGAGGGGATTTATGGGTTATGTTGAAATCATTTTGATGGCAAAATTAGGTAAAAATGAATCTTTTTGCTACTTAATTAGTGTTTTTTAGACTTTTAGCTCTGCATGAAAAGGAGCAAATAGGATGGATTTCGGCAGAAAAATGCCATTCTTTC
Source organism: Paraprevotella xylaniphila YIT 11841 (assembly GCF_900683745.1). Taxonomy (NCBI): domain Bacteria; kingdom Pseudomonadati; phylum Bacteroidota; class Bacteroidia; order Bacteroidales; family Prevotellaceae; genus Paraprevotella; species Paraprevotella xylaniphila. Next base: position 1,325,445 of record NZ_LR215980.1, on the reverse strand, counting down.
CACTTGATTGCGGTAAAATGTCCGCAGAAAATATGATTTTTATGTGCCGAAATAAAAATCGTTCGGCTGAAAGCGAAAAACGAATCTCAGCCGATTGAATGTGAAAATTCGTAAAAACGATATTTTCGAGGGTTGTAGGAAGGGAAAAGCTGGCCAGAAACGGACTTTTTGTCTCTATTTGGGCGTTTCGGATGTGCAAGCATGGGTTGACAAAGTGCCGCACTGGATGCTTTATGGCTTACAGCCCGACGGGTTTCTTGCCGGAGGAGGAGGGGGATGTCTGCCGTTTTGTCGCTTTTTCCGCGAAAAGCTGTCTTTTGGGTTATGGCATGAGTCGCGAGATTCGCGTGTTTGTGTTTGCTGCGCGGTGGACACCGGAATATGGAAACCGCGAGTGGACACGGTGGACAAAATGACAAAAAGTAAGTTCCCCATTTCCCTTTTTGGAAGCTTGCAGAAAAAGTTCCGGTTTTTCTTTTGTGGTGTTCAAATAAATTTCATATCTTTGTATCAAGTCCCGTAGTGTCGGGATGGTAGAATAGAAGAGAGCGTCTTTTTGGAAATTACTTTGTCGCAATAGAAAATCCCCAAATTCTAAATGAGAACGCAAAGTGATACAACAGATGCTCACGCTTCATGTATATACCCGTGCTTGCATTCCCTGTTTCGTCGGGGGATGTGGGTACGTATATCCATAAGCGTGAGGCTGTTGTTTGGCTGTTTGCGTTTTCACCGGAATGGGGATTCCGCTATTGTGGCAAGCAGTCCGGCAAGCAGCCTCACGCTCCTCTTTAAATCTTGGTAATAAATGTAAACAGTCCGGTGGATGGCTGACGGACGCAATAAAAAAGATGGAGAATATGAAGAAATTTTTTCTCTTGATGATGGCTTGCGGCGCGGCTCTTTGGGGACGTGCGCAGCAAGGGACGGATGTCCTCATGGCAACCCTTCAACACGGGGATGAGGTGAGTGTGTATTACGGTAAAACGGCCTTGGAGGAAGCTTACACGGCTGCTGCGGACAGCGGGGACGTGGTGACGTTGAGTGCGGGGGTGTTTTCTTTTTCTAATCATGAATTTCAAAAATCATTGTCTGTTGTAGGGAATGGTTTTGTGTCAGACATGGAGAACGGGATATATCCTACAATTATTGAAGATGGTCTTTATTTTAAACCTCGGGATGTAGTGGATGATGACGGTGAAATGGTGAAGGAAGGTGTAAAAGTTGATGGAATCCGATTAGAAGGTCTTAAGCTTTCTTATGTATTATTTCAAAGCTCAGGTGTGATTCGGGATTTTCAGATTGTGAAATGTCAGTTAAGCGGCTCTGAACGTCCTCTTCTTTTTGAATCCAGTACGGAGAACTTTGTTTTACGGCAAAGTGTCTGTGATGGTGTGCAATTCGGCGCAGGTAATGGGTGCAACCATCAAAATTTTTATGTTTGTGGCAGTTATGTCGCGGTTATAGATTTTCCTAAAGAGTATTGTACCGTAAATGTTGACCATTCATTGATAAATTCTTTGTATCAAAATGAATTGGTTGGGCTTTCATTAGGCAATAGTATCGTGAAGGCATCTAATATTTCGAGTGGCGTAGTGGCTAATAATTGTGTTTTTATAGATAATACTCCGTACAATCTAATAGGTGCGGGTAATTGGGTGAATTGCAAGCTCGCCGGAATCTTCGAGGAAAGCATGAACGACATGGCATGGGACGGCGTGAAGACATTCAAGCTGAAATATCCCGAAGAGTACGTAGGGACGGACGGCATGCAGGTCGGACTTTACGGTGGTCCTTATCCCTACAACCCTACGCCTTCCATACCCCAAATCAAAGAAAGCCATATCGACACGACTGTGGCCGCCGACGGCAAGCTGAAAGTGAGCGTGACGATAGAGGCACAAACCGAAGACTAACGGGAAATGGAGGTGCGTATGAAAATCTATCATTGGTTACTTCCCGCCCTTTCGCTTTTCCCTGCTTCCGCTGCCGCACAGATGGCCGGTTATGAATACTGGACAGACGGGAACGACACACAGCGTACGTACGTGGAGCAGACACAAGGAAGCGTGGGGATAGAGATAGATGTGGAGGATTTGCGTCCGGGCATACACCGTTTCCATTTCCGTGCATGCGACGCTCAGGGGCGTTGGAGCAGTCCGTTTTGCCGTTATTTCCTTCGTTTGGGAAAAGCGTATGACGGCATCGGCATGGCCACATGCGAACATGCCATAGACGGTGGCGAATGGGCGGAGGCCGCTTTGGTCGACGGCCGTCTCGATTTGGAGCTTCCCGTATCAGGCTTGGTGCCGGGCGTGCACCGTCTTATGCTCCGTTTTGCCGACGAAGCAGGACGTTGGACAGGGATAATGACCCGTAATTTTGTACGTCTCGGGCCGGATTATTCTTCCAATACCCTGCGGAGCTATGAGTGCTGGATAGACGGCGATTATGCCGCACGGGTGGAAGGCACGGCCGAAGGAGGCATGGTGGAACTGGAGTTTCCCACGTCGGATTTGTCCTACGGGCTTCATCGCGTGTCATTTCGTAGCCGGGATGAGGCGGGGCGTTGGAGTGCGCCGTTCTCCCGTTATTTTGTGAAGGCAGAACCTTCTTTGGCCGACAACCGTATAGAAGCCTATGAATATTGGTTCAACAACGGAAAAACCACACGGGTGGAAGTCACCCCTGCCAATCCTTTTGCGGCGGATGATATCTGGCTGGACGTAGAGGGCGTTGTGCCGCATGAGATCCCGGAGGATTACACGGTGGATTGGGAAACATGTACTGCCTATTGCCCGGACGACGTGGTATTCGCCATGCGTTTCGGCGATACCTCCGGGCGTTGGACGGAGGCGCGTACCGACACGTTTGCCTATGACGTTCCGGTGGCATTGGATTTCCGCTCCTTGGTTTACGGTGATTCGGCCATGGTCGTGCAGCCCGGTGTTGGCCGGATTTATGCTTACGAAGTCACGGTGCAGGCCGGTGACTCGTTGGTCTGGGGAGCGAATGCCCCTTGCCGGATGGACATCTATGGCGAAAACGGGACACGGCTTTACCGTTTAGGCCAGTCCGTAGGCGCGATGGAGCAGAAGATGGAGGCGGAAACCAACGGGAAACTGTATGCGTTGGCTTACGGCTCACGTGTGGACACCTTGTCTTTGTGGTGCCATAAATTGGTGCCGACCCGTATCTCATGGGTAGAGTCCGGCGTCAAAGTCTCGGTGTCGGAAGGGCATATCCGTGTGGCGCAGGCCGAAGGATGGGATTGTTCGGTTTACCATACGCAAGGATATGTGGTAGAGCGGCGCAAGGGGGTGAAGGTCTCTGAAGATTTCATCCTTCCGCGAGGAATCTATGTGGTTTGCCTGACGTCGAAAGACGGTAATACATATAAGAAAAAAGTAATCGTTCCGTAAACGATTGGCGTTAAGGTGGGTGGACCTGGGCAAGAGTGTTCCGGGTCCGCCTTTATGTATTTTAAGGATAGTTCTTAGGAAAACACTGTTTTTTATCGTACTTTTGTGGCGATCAATCCGAGCTGAAATAAAATGGATGCAATAGCCTTGATAGATAAATATTATGCTGATACCCCCCGCTTGAGGGAACTTCTATGGATTCATAGCCGCCAGGTGGCCGACCGTTGCCTGAAAATAGCAGTACTCCATCCGGAGTTGGGTTTGGATAAGGCATTCTTGGAGGAGGCTGCTTTGTTACATGACATCGGCATTTTGCACACCCATGCTCCCGGTATTTTATGTACGGGAGACGCACCTTATATTTGCCACGGTTATCTCGGGGCGGAGATGCTGCGTGCGGAAGGGTTTCCGCGTCACGCCAGGGTGTGCGAGCGTCATACCGGTGCGGGGCTTTCGCGCGAAGAAATTGCAGCGCAGGGTTTGCCTATACCTGTGCAGGATTATTATCCGGAGACTTTGGAGGAACAGCTCATCTGTTATGCGGATAAATTTTATTCCAAATCCCATCCCAACGGGGAAAAAACACCGGAACAAGCGTTGAAGAGTGTGAGCAAGTATGGCGAGGACGGAGCACGGCGTTTTAGGCATTGGATGGAACTTTTTACGGAAAATCTCGGGCATTAAGCGGATTTTATGTAATTTTGCATCCGCTTACTGGTTTAGAACAAGACTGAATTCGGTTGAAAACAAAAATAGCTATATTCCTTTTGGTGGGTAGTTCATTCTGTATGTTGGCGCAAGGCGGATTGAACGAAGGGCTTTCGTCTTCTTACGTTGAGATAGGAAGAGGGATGTCCGATAGCTTGGTAAAAAATAGTGGAACTGCGGATTCTTTACTAAAAGATACGGTACTCTTCGGTTTGCGTGAGTTGGCGGCGGACAGTGCCGGGCATCTTCCTGACAGTGTCAGGGGAAAGGTTGCCATTCCGGATAGCATCGGGGCAGCGGTCACAGACAGCTTACAGGCTGATTCGGTGGCGGAAGATACCGCCAAAGTGAGCAAGTCGGTGCTCGACCAACCTGTGGAATATACGGCATCCGATTCGGTGACCTTCGAGGCCGGACTGGGAAATGCCAACCTGTATGGTAACAGTAAAGTAAATTATACCAATCTGGAGTTGCAGGCCGATTGGATTACGATGAACATGGACAGCAGCATCGTTCATGCCGTAGGACGTCCCGACTCCACGGGAAAAGTGCAGAACCAACCGGTATTCAAGCAAGGAAGCGACCAGTATGAGCCGGAACGTATCAGTTACAATTTCAAGACCCGCAAGGCATTTATTGATAACGTCTACACGAAGCAGGGGGATGGGTTCATGATTAGTGAAGAGTCAAAACGCGATGCTGAGGGCGTGACATACATCCGTCATGGCAAATACACGACATGCAGCGCGAAACATCCTCATTTTTATTTGGCATTGACACGTGCCAAGATGCGTCCGGGGAAGAATGTCATATTCGGTCCTGCCTATTTGGTGGTGGAGGATGTACCTTTGCCGTTAGCCATTCCTTACGGTTTCTTTCCCTTCAGTAAGAAGTATTCTTCCGGGTTCATCATGCCCACGTTCGGTGACGAAAGTATCCGTGGTTTCTATTTGCGTGATGGTGGGTATTATTTTGCCATCAGCGATATGATAGACCTGAAACTTATTGGAGAGATTTATACCAAGGGGTCGTGGGGATTGAGTACGCAATCCAATTACCGTAAGCGTTACCGCTTCAATGGTAATTTCTTCCTGAGCTACCAAAATACGGTGGAAGGAGAGAAAAACATGCCGGATTATTCGAAGTCCACTAGCTTCAAGATTCAATGGACGCATCGTCAGGACGCCAAGGCTAATCCTTCACAAAGTTTCTCTGCCAGTGTGAATTTTGCAACCTCTAACTACGAGCGTAACAATCTGACGAGCATGTACAATCCGGAGAACTACACGCAGAGTACGCGTACGTCGAGTGTGGCTTATTCCAAGACTTTCGAGCGGATAGGGTTGACGCTTTCCAGTTCTTTCAACTTGTCGCAAAGCATCCAGGACTCTTCCCTGTCGATGACTTTGCCGAGCCTTGATATTACTTTGGCGCGTTTCTATCCTTTCAAGCGCAAGAAGGCTGCGGGGAAAGAAAAGTGGTACGAAAAGATTGCTTTAAGCTATACCGGAAGCTTGAGCAACAGCATAGATACGAAAGAAGACTTGTTGTTCAAGTCCAATCTGATTAAAGACTGGCGTAACGGTATGCGTCATAACGTGCCCATCAGTGCGACGTTCAGTTTGTTCAACTATATCAATATCACGCCGGAATTCAGGTTTACCGACCGTATGTACACGCATAAGGTCATGAAAGGATGGGATGAAGAAAACCAACGGGAAGTGAACGACACGATTTGGGGATTCCAGAACGTGTATAATTATGATATGAGCGTATCGGCCACGACCAAACTCTACGGTTTTTACACGCCTTTGTTCGGTAAGAAGATACAGACCATCCGCCATGTCTTCACGCCGACCGTAAGCTTTAATTATGCACCGGATTTCGGTACGTCCCGTTACGGTTATTATGCGTCGTACGTGAAGACGGATAAAGACGGCAATGTATCTACGGTGAGTTATTCTCCTTACAGCGGTAGCCTCTATGGTGTGCCGGGGCGGGGGAAGACCGGAAGCGTGTCGATGGACATATCCAATAACATAGAGATGAAGGTTCGTACGAAGAACGATTCGGTACGGAAAGTCAGCCTTATTGACGAACTGGGAGCGAACCTGAGCTACAACATGGCGGCCGAACGTCAACCGTGGAGTGATTTGTCGATGAGGGTGCGTATCAAGACACCTTGGAACTATACGTTCAGCATGAATGCCCAGTTTGCCACTTATGCATACGAGTTCGATGAAAACGGTAATGTGCGTGTGGGTGACCGTACGGAATGGTCGTACGGGCGTTTTGGACGTTTCCAAGGCATGTCGCAGAACTTGTCTTATACGTTCAACAACGAGACGTTCAGAAAACTTTTCGGATGGGGAAAAGGCCGGGCGGAGTCCGTGGAAGGGACAGATGGCGAGACGGACGAGGAGGAAGCGGGCGACACGAACATAGATCCCGACCGTAAGAAATCGGAGCGGGCCGGAGCCAAAAAGGAGCCTCAGAAGGCCGAGGTGGACGAAGACGGATATTTGAAATTCCAGTTGCCTTGGTCCTTTACCGTATCATACGGTGTGACGATGTCGGAGAATACAAGCGGACGCATTAAGGTAAAGAAGATGCGCTACCCTTATAAGCTGACCCATACGCTGAACTTTTCGGGTAACATCCGTATTTCGGACGGATGGAATCTGACTTATTCCTCGGGATATGACTTCAACTATCACCGTTTGTCCATGACAACGGCTTCAATATCACGTGATTTGCACTGTTTCTCCATGTCGGCTAGCGTGGTGTTGAGTCCTTATACTTCCTATAATTTCACATTCTCAGCCAATGCTTCGGAGTTGGCCGATGTGCTGAAATGGAAAAAACAAAGCAGTTACAGTTCAAATATTGAGTGGTACTGATGTGTGTTTGTTAGAACAGAGTCGGGTAATCCATGCTTCTTTCTTCTTTTTCAGGAAATTCAACGGCTTCTTCCGATGGGCTTTCGGTGAAGTCGATTCGCATCTGTCGGCAGACGTTGGGTTTCAAGGCATACCAACCGCGATTGGCCGTTCCCATGAAAGGCGACGACGGTTTGCAGGACTGTGCCCATAGAAAGAAGCGTACATTTTGATAAACCCTTTCGTATGTCAGTTCCGTATTAAACAGTCCGGCGTGACGGTTGTAGACCTGTTTGGCGATGATGCCTACGGGAAGTCCTTCGCAGCCCTTCGTCTGCAAGATTTCATAAATATCGTTATAAAAAGGGTTTTCCATCTTGCAAAGATAATGATAAATAAGGATACTTTCAATTATTTATTTATCTTTGCTCGTCATTTTAATGAAATAAATATCATGAAGAAAGTAATTGGGTTTTCAGTAGCCTTGGCCGCTGTTTTGTTTGCGGCTTGTGATAATAAGGAGAATTCTTACAATTTTGCACAAATCATTTATCCGAGCGGATACGGCTCTGTGCTTTATGCCGACCAGACCGTTGATTCTTTGAGGTTTGCCACCACTTTCGATTGGTCTATTTCCGTGCCGGCCAACTGGATGCATGTCAATGAAGATTCCATGGCTGGAACTGTACCACAAGGATATTATATGGTGAAAAAGATTGATGTGAAGTTGGATGTAAACAACACAGATACGATTCGTACGGATTACATCTATTTCCATGCCGATGGCAAGACGTTGGTGACAGCCTACACGCAATATCACTATTTGAATATCGAGCGTCCGGTGCGCAGAAACTACCAGTTCACGTTGCAGGATACGGCTCGTCAGGTGCGTGACAGTTTGGTGTTCCAGACTTATGGTGACGACTGGACGTTGGCTTTCAAGGGAGGGGAGCCTGCGTGGGTGCGTTTGGCTGACGGGGCACCCACTTCCGGACGTTCCGGGAAATATACCGTGCATTACCAATTAGACCAGAACACGACGACAGCCGAACGTACGGCCGTGTTGGAACTGAAGAGCCGGGGCGTTTCGACAGACATCCGGATTAAACAGTTAGGGTTGAAAGCCGAAGAAGATTAAACGGTTAGGCAATATATTTTTATCTAATTATCAATATTAATTTGACATGAAAAAACATTTTGTGAACAAGGCTCTTTCTGCGGCTTTGTTAGGATGGGGATTGTGTGCATCCGTTTCGGTTGGAGCCGCAGTCCCTGATTCGGTGTACCTTATGGCCTATAATGTGCATGTGGGCAATGGGTTGAATTTTGCTTGGAGTGCGAACCGGCAGGTGTGGAAGGGGATTGGCCCTGGCCATGCTTTCGTCAAGAGCGATTTCGGAACGTGGGGGGCAGAGAAGAAAATGTACAATCCGAACCTGATGCAGATGCCGGACGGGACATGGCGTTGCGTGTTTCAGGTGAACGATTATGCCAACCAGTTTGCTGTGGCTTATAGTGAAGATTTGGTGAAATGGCGTCCGCAGGATTATCCTTATATGGAAGGGGTGAACAGCTGTATTGCACCGGTTTTGTCTTACGATGCGGCAACGGCTACTTATAAGGTGTTGTTCAAGACCAAGGATGGTGGGGTGTACGAGACCATGTCCAAGGATTTTTATCATTTCAGTAAGCCGCGTAAGGTTGATGCTTCCCTTTATCCTTCGGTAACGGAGCAGGCACTTGTGGACGGGCATCCGGTGAACGGACAAGTATTCAAGGTGTCGTATGCCGGAGTGGAGCGCATGGTGCAAGCTGTAGAAAGCGCAGTATATTGGGCAGCACTCAACGGAGAATTGGCGCGGGACAATGAGGTGCGTTTCCAAGGCTTGAAGCCTCTTGAAGCCACAATCAAGATAGATGCGGGCCGGACGAAGAAGATTAGTGACAAATTGATCGGTATCTTTTTTGAGGACATCAGTTATGCTGCCGATGGTGGTTTGTATGCCGAGTTGGTGCAGAACCGTGATTTTGAATATTCCCAAGCCGATGTCAAGGGGGGAAACAAGGCTTGGAAAGCCGATTTTGCCTGGACGTTGGAAGGCAACGGCGGGACGTGGGAGATACGGAAATCCGAGCCTATTCATGAAAACAACCCGAATTATGCCGTCGTGGACGTGAAACAGCCTGGCCAAGTGGCTTTGTTGAATGGCGGTTTCGACGGTATTCCCGTTCGTGAAGGTGAGAAATACGATTTGTCGGTGTTTGCCAAACAGTTGGAGGGAAAAGGCGGAAAGATACGGGTGAGCCTCGTGCAGGACGGTCGGGTGATGGCACAGACCATCCTTAAAGCACCCAAGTCGGATTGGAAGAAAATGACTGCGGTGTTGAAAGCCGATGCCGATGCCGACCACGCGTCCATTAAAGTGGAACCTTTGGGGACGGGCAAGGTGGCTTTGGACATGATTTCGCTTTTCCCGCAACAGACGTTCAAAGGGAGAAAGAACGGTTTGCGGGCCGATTTAGCTCAGGCGTTGGCCGATTTGAAACCGAAGTTCATGCGCTTCCCAGGCGGCTGTGTGGCTCATGGAGACGGTTTGCACAACATTTATAATTGGAAGGAGACGATTGGACCGTTGGAAGCCCGCAAACCTCAACGCAACTTGTGGGGCTACCATCAGACGAAAGGCTTGGGGTATTATGAGTACTTCCAATTCTGCGAGGATATCGGGTGCGAGCCGCTTCCGGTGTTGGCAGCCGGTGTGAGTTGCCAGAACTCGAGCGACTGCGGGCATGGACAGCAGGGAGGTATCCCGATGGATAAGATGCCGGAATACGTACAGGATGTGTTGGACTTGATTGAGTGGGCCAACGGGGATGCCAAGACTACGAAATGGGGCAAAGTCCGTGCCGAGCAGGGACACCCGGCACCGTTTAACCTGAAGTATATCGGCATCGGCAACGAAGATTTGATTTCCAAAACGTTTGAAGAACGCTATCTGATGATTGTCAAAGCCGTGAAAGAGAAGTATCCTGACATCGTCGTTTGCGGTACGTCAGGACCGTGGTCGGAAGGTAGTGATTACGAGACCGGTTGGCGTTTGGCTAAAGACCATAAGATAGACATGATTGACGAGCATTATTATCAGACGCCCGGTTGGTTCATTTATCATCAGGACTATTATGACCAATACGACCGTAACGGTTCCAAAGTGTATTTGGGCGAATACGCGGCTCATGCTCCCGGCCGTCCCAACAACATAGAGACGGCCTTGTGCGAAGCCTTGCACATTTGCGGCATGGAGCGCAACGGTGATGTGGTGGCCATGAGTTCGTATGCTCCTTTGTTGGCCAAGGATGGACATGTGAATTGGAATCCGGACATGATTTATTTCAATAACAAAGAGGTGAAGCCCACAGTAGGTTACTACGTGCAGAAGCTTTGCGGCAACTATTGCGGCGACGAGTATATCGAAAGCACGCTTTCGGTGAACGAAGGCCGTAGGGGAGTACGCGATCGTCTGGCTGTCAGCACGGTACGCGATACCAAAACTGGAAAGGTGTACATTAAAATGGTGAACCTCCTGAATCATCCCGTGAAAGGGAAACTGGACTTGTCGAGCCTGAAAGACCGTTTCGGCGAGGCGCAGAGTTTGGATGCCCGCCTGCATGTGTTGACCGGCAACTGGGACGACCGCAATGCCCGTCCGAAGGAGAGCGACATCAAGGTGAAACCTGAATTCGACTATGAACTTCCGGCTTATTCGTTCAGCCTGATTGAGATTTAAAGGCTTGTCCGTTAGCATAAAAGAACCTTGCCAAGAGCTGATTTTGCTTTTTGCAAGGTTTTTTTGTATTCTTAAATAAGAAGAATCTGCTCTTCGTTCGTATATATAATAAAGGAAAGATTATAAATCGAATCAAACAGAAAGTATACAATGGTGAAAGAAAGTTTATCAAGAGGTATGTTGCGGGTGGCGATGTATGGTTGCCTCCTTTGCGGAGGAATCCCGCTAGCGGCACAAACTCAGGAATACCTGTCTGAAGTATGGTCGCCCGATTTGGGCAATGGCATGTACAAGAATCCGGTGATTCATGCGGATTATTCCGACCCCGATGTCTGTGCCGTGGGGAATGATTTCTATCTGACGGCCTCCAGTTTCTCCTGTGTGCCCGGCCTGCCCATCCTCCATTCCAAGGATTTGGTGAATTGGAAAGTCGTGAACTATGCCCTGAAGGAGTTGGTCCCGACGGACTTTTACGCTACCGTGCAGCATGGCAGGGGAGTATGGGCACCGAGTATCCGTTACCACGAAGGGGAGTACTATATCTATTGGGGCGACCCGGACTTCGGCGTGTATATGGTCAAGGCGGAAGACCCTGCCGGCGAATGGTCTGAGCCGGTGTTGGTCAAGGCTGCCAAAGGCATTATCGACCCCTGTCCGTTGTGGGACGATGACGGGAAGTGTTATCTGGCTTACGCATGGGCTGGGAGCCGTGCACAAATCAATTCCGTGTTGTGTGTGGCCGAAATGAATGCGGAGGGCACGAAAGTAGTCGGCCCTTCCCGCATCGTGTATGACGGAAATGATGATGTGAACCACACAGCCGAGGGACCTAAGTTTTATAAACGCAACGGTTACTATTACCTGATGTTTCCGGCCGGTGGCGTGCAAATGGGATGGCAGATGGCCGCCCGCAGCCGCAACGTGTACGGGCCGTACGAGGCGCGGCGCGTCATGGAGCAAGGGGATACTCCGGTCAACGGACCCCATCAGGGCGGTTGGGTGCAGACCGCATCCGGCGAAGACTGGTTCGTGCACTTCCAGGATAAAGGATGCTACGGCCGTGTGGCTTGGCTCGAACCCATGACGTGGAAAGACGACTGGCCGGTGGTGGGCGAGGATAAGGACGGTGACGGTTGCGGCAATCCCGTACTGACCTACCGCAAGCCGTCCGTGCCGTCTTCCGTCCGGGTGAATCCGGCCGAAAGCGACGAATTCGACACTACGGAGCTTGGGTTGCAGTGGCAATGGCATTCCAATTATCAGGATTTATACGGATTTACCACTCCGTACGGTTTTATCCGTTTATATTCTTGGCCGTTATCCGAAAAGTATATAAATTTGTGGGAAGCATCCAATATGTTGCTCCAGAAGTTCCCCGCCGAGACTTTTACGGCCACGACAAAAGTCACGGTGGTGAGCAAGGAAGACGGTCAGGAAGGCGGCCTGATAGTCATGGGATGGGATTATGCGGCACTGACCGTGCGTCGGGAGGGCGACCGTTTCATCCTCATTCAGCGGGTTTGTAAGGATGCAGAGCAAGGCGGGAAGGAATCTGTGGAAAAATTGGCGGGTTTCGAGCCGTCCGAACGTCAAACTATCATTTATTCACCCACGGTCAGCCGTTCGGTCTATTTGCGGGTACAAGTGGCCGAAGAAGGGATGTGCCGTTTTGCATACAGTCTCGACGGTCAGACGTTTACTCCCTGTGGCAAGCCGTTCAAAGCCCGTCAGGGCAAGTGGATAGGCGCAAAGGTGGGCTTCGTATGCGTGGAGCCGCATGCCGAACCTGCGGTGAACCGGGGATGGATGGATGTAGACTGGTTCCGGGTTACTCCGTAAACGGGAAAAACACTCATTTTAAAATATAAAAACAACATGAAAAAACAAACATCTATGCTTGCGGTCCTTCCCGTTCTGTTCGGGTTCTTTGTGATGGGCTTTTGTGACATTGTCGGTATTTCGTCGGATTATGCGCGCGAAGCGTTCGGTTGGAGCCATACCATGGCCGGTTTCGTGCCTTCGATGGTCTTCATTTGGTTTCTGTTTTTCAGCATACCGGTGGGCATCAAGATGAATGCCTGGGGGCGCAAGAACACCGTCATGCTCAGTATGGCGGTCACGCTTGTGGGTATGCTTATCCCGTTGTTGAAGACCGATTGGGCCTGTCTTGTGGGATATGCCCTGTTGGGAATCGGCAACACCATCCTGCAAGTGTCGCTCAATCCTTTGTTGAACAATGTGGTGACCGACCAGAAACTGTTGACCAGTAGTCTGACTGCCGGGCAAGTTGTCAAGGCTGTTTCTTCGTTCTGCGGCCCGTTCATCATGCTTTTTGCCGTGAACGTGTTGGGCGGTGGCGACAAGGACAACTGGTATCTGGCTTTCCCCGTGCTCGGAGCCATTACGTTAGTGTCCGCCCTTTGGCTTTACTTCACGCCCATACCCCATGAGAAAAAGGAAGACAGCGGCGTGACGATGGGGAAGGTGTGGGGCTTGCTGTCCGACCGTACCATCCTGTTGCTCTTTCTGGGTATCTTCTTCGTAGTGGGTATCGACGTGGCCACGAACTTCATCAGTTCGAAAGTCATGATAACCCGTTTCGGTTGGGATACATCGGATGCCGGTATGGCTCCTCAAGTGTACTTCATTTGCCGTACGGCGGGGGCGTTCCTCGGCGTGTTCTTCATGACCAAGATTTCCGAGATGAAGTATTTCCGTATCAATATTCTGGCCGCTATTGCCGCCATCCTGGTGTTGGCTTTCTATGAAGATGCCACGGTGAATCTGATTTGCGTGGGCGGCATCGGATTCTTCTGCTCCTGCATTTTCTCCATCATCTACTCCATGGCCGTACAGCGCATGCCGGAGAAAGCCAATCTGATTTCCGGTCTGATGATTACGGCGGTGGCCGGTGGCGGTGCGGTGACCCCGTTGATTGGTGCGGCTACGGACGCGGCCGGTATCACAGCCGGTGTGTGCGTGCTACTGATTTGTGCATTCTATCTCACTTTCTGCGCATACGGCGTGAAGAGTACACGATAGGGATTTTTAGAATGATAACAATGAAACGGATAAACTATAAAATAGGATTTGTATTGCTGTTGGGATTGTGCTGCCGTCCGGTGGCGGCCCAACAGCGGGTCGATGTAGAGAAAGACTTGCAATACTGCCATCGTCAGGTGGCACGTGCATTGGCAGGTTTGAAGAAAGACGGCGGATGGGATTATACCCGGATGCCGCGTAACATTCTTGCGGAAGATTTGAAGGAGGGTCGGACAGAGTGGAATTGTCGTCCGGCTACACCCGAAGAATGGTGCGGCGGTTTTTGGCCGGGCGTGTTGTGGTATGACTATGAATATGGGGGCGAGGCTTACATCGGACGTCAGGCCCGGAACTATACGGCCTCACTGGCTTATTTGGCCGACCGTGACCCGTACGACCATGATTTGGGCTTTCTGGTGTATTGCAGTTTCGGCAACGGGATGCGCATCGCGCCTTGTGCATCCTATCGGGATGTCATTGTAGGCACGGCCAATCAGTTGGCCAAACTCTTCAACCCCCGGATAGGTACCATTCTGAGTTGGCCGCGTGAGGTCGAAAAACAAGGATGGCCGCACAATACCATCATGGACAATATGATTAACTTGGAGATGCTTTTCTGGGCTTCCCGTAACGGTGGTGGACAAAACTTGTACGACGTCGCTGTGCGTCATGCCGAGACGACCATGAACAACCATTTCCGCAAGGACGGTTCTTGCTATCATGTGGCGGTCTACGACACGGTGAGCGGTAAGTTGATAAAAGGTGTCACGCATCAGGGGTATTCGGACCGGTCGATGTGGGCGAGGGGACAGTCTTGGGCCATTTACGGCTACACGATGGTGTATCGTGAGACCCGTGACCCTCGTTTTCTGGCTTTTGCGCAAAAGGTGACGGATGTGTACCTCAAACGTTTGCCCGAACGCTCGGACGACTGGGTACCGTTGTGGGACTTCGACGACCCGTCGCCATCGGCACCCAAGGATGCTTCGGCAGCCTGTGTGGTGGCTTCCGCTTTGTTGGAACTGAGCGTTTATGTGGATGCCGGGAAAGGACAGCAATATCGCAAGGCGGCAGAAAATATGTTGTCATCCCTGAGCCGGAACTACCAGAGCGGAGAACGTTGCGTGTCTTTCCTGCTTCACAGTACGGGACACCATCCGGCCGGGAGCGAGATAGACGCTTCCATCATCTATGCCGATTACTATTATTATGAGGCCTTGTTGCGCTTGCGCCGGTTGCAGCAAGGACGTCCGGTGTTAGGTATCGGATGACGACTTGAAACTTTCGGGTTTCTCTTTCACTGCCATATTGCGGTCGAGGGAGAGACCCGAATATTTGTATACATAAAGTTGAGATAAACATGCTGTATGGTTTTGAAATAAAATAATGGTACGAAATGAAGACAATGGTTTGGATGGCCGTGGCAGGTGTGATATGGACTTGTTGGGGCTGCAAAGACGAAAATGGTGTAAAGAAAGGAAAAGACGAACCGTGGGTTGTGGAAATCAAATCCTTCGAGGGAGATGAGTTGAAAGTGTCGGATATTTTGGCACGTATAGATACAGTGGAGTTGTATACGGATGGGAAGGCCATGGCTTCGATAGGAGATTTGTGTTTTCTGGATTCCATGGTCTATATATTGGACGCTTCGAAAGCCGTGTCGGCCTTCAACCTGCGTACAGGGAGATTATGCAAGCAGATACGGACGGTGGGACGGGGGCATAACGAGTATATTATGCCAAACGCTATTGCTTCAGGAGGCGGCCGGGTGCACTTGATGGATTTTTCCGGAAGATGTATCCTCTCTTATGATGCAGACCTGAATTTGTTGCACCGTACGCCTGTGGACTTTATGATGCATGACATTATTCCTGTAGATGACGGATTCTTACTTAGTAACAGCTCTCCCGGAGACCGTGAAGTATTGATTATTCATACGGATACATCGGGCAAAGTATTGGGTAGGTTCCTTTCTGCTGATTTAAGTCAGGCTATTTGGCCGGTGGGCAAACCTTTTATCCGTAATCCGAAGGGGGACGTTTTCCTGAAAGCACCCTTTTCCAACGGTATTTATGTTTGGCGCGATACGGTTCCGGTATTGGCTTATCGTGCGGACTATGGTAGCCTGACTCCCGAACAAGGTCGGGAGGCGGAAGACTTCCTGAGTGCGGGAAAGGTCGGGACGTTTCATGATTTCTTGACCTCCGACCGTTGGTTGGGTATTTTTGAATATTCGGATGAGGTCTATTGTCACATGGAAAGCCTGTCCGACGGACAATTCCACCTTCAAGGAAAGCTTGTGCGGGATGTCCCTGGTTTTTATCCCCAGTGGCAGTATGGTGAAGCGTTGGTTGGGGCTGTTCACGGTGATGATTACGGCAGCGAGGCCAAACTTCAAGAAACAAGATTGGGGGCGGTTCTCTTTTTTTATTATTTGAAATAAAAATAGGGATACAAATTTTTTTTCTTACTTTTTTCACATTTTTATTTGAACTTCGAATCGAATCTCGTATATTTGCGGATGTAAGTAGGGAAACTCTTACATTTATACTTTTCCAGTGGGGACGATGTGGAAGATGGAGTAGCATCGTCCCCACATTTTGATATAGTGGAAAAAATTTGTTACTAGTCTAATTATGATAATATCATGAGAAAAGTTCTTTTGTATGTATCGTTTGTTACAGCATTGGTGTCGTGTAATAATGATAAGAGTACGCCACGATGGGAAGAGAAACATAATACTCGTGAGTTTGGTGCTGTCATTGCAATGGAAACCTATCCGGTTGTAGTAGATGAATTTATGAATATAAAAGAGTGGTGCATCGTGGATACAATGCTCATTTGTAAGAACGACGGCGGTGAACCGTTTTATTATGTGTTCAACACAAATGATTTCCGAGTTACTGGAAAATTCGGCCGTAAAGGAAACGGGGAGAACGAATGGATTTCTCCTCATCTGATACCGATAACGGATACTGCTTATACCGTCATTGATAATTTTCGGTGGGGAATCTATGACGTGACGAAGGTAGATAGTTCGTATGTGATTCAAAAGAAAAAGAATATGGGCGTGCAGATGCCTTTAAATTCCCCTAAGTTTGTCTCATATTCAACTTTTGGAAATATTTCATATAGTCCGCGAGAAATTGTATGGGAGATTACGGATATAGAGAATCTGTCATGTTCGGATTCGATTGTTTTTTTTGATGAAAGTAAAGGTGGTAATTCCATGCTTTATAATTTTTCGTATGATGTGGCGTTTGGGCATGCCGTATTTGCTTACCTTTATCAGGATGGTTTTATGATAGCCTCCTTGTCCGATGGGTGGCATGTGATACCGGAGTTAGCCGTGAAGGGCGACGGAGAAGAAAGGATGAAAGACGGAGGGTATTATACGGATGTGGTATGCGGAAAAAAATGCTTTTACATTTTGTCGCAGGGGGACGTGGAGACATCCGGATTGTCAGGAGCATCTTCCATAGAGGTTTATGACTATGAGGGAAATCCTATGAAGAAAATAAACTTAGATATCATAGCGTCCCATATGGTTTACGATAAAATAAACAAAAGGGTTATTTTCAGTCCTTCAATGGATAATGATTTACACGTATTGGATTATGAGTTTGAATAGATAATTTATTCTTACAGCAAACCGGAAAACCATTGTGTTATGATTGGTTTTCCGGTTTGTGATAACAAGACACCTATAATTTCAAGATATCTTCTTTGGAAAGTCCGGTGGCACGAGAAATATCTTCCATGGAAAGCCCCATGGCTTTCAGGTTCCGTGCCGTGGATAATATCCCTTCAGCTCTTCCTTCAGCTCTTCCTTCAGCTCTACCTTCAGCTCTTCCTTCAGCTCTTCCTTCGGTCAGTCCTTCCAGTTTGGCTGTGCTCAACACATCATTCTGTATCATAATGGCATTGAGATGTTCGTCGTAGGCGTACCGTTCACCGGGCGTCATGCTGTAGTACTTCAGTTTCTCCCGTGCTTCGCTCAACCCCGGAGTTTTCGTATCCGGCTCGATTTCTCCGGTTTTCAGGTAGTTCACCCATTCTTCCAGTGGCGTCTTTGCGACCTTGTCGAACTCGTTCACGCGGATGATGTAATATTCAGGGAAGATCTCCCTTGGGTATTTGGGCAGGATGGCATCCTCCTGCTTGGTCGAGATTTGCAGTTCATCGGAAGTGTGCACGCCGATGAAACGGTTCTGCCCGTGGTAGAGGTAGTCGTTGCCTTTTCCCAAATCGAAATAGACGATGCTGATGGAGTACACCTTCTTGATGTTTCCATAGCTCTCACCTAATGAAATGTGTTCGGTGATGGTCTTGGCCACGCCGTAGAGAATGCGTTCCAGATAATAAACTTCCCGCGTGTTCTGCACCTCCACGAGTATGATTTCTCCCTTGCTGTTCTTTGCCTTGATGTCCACGCGGTTGAACTTGTCTGTTTCGACCAACTGGTTGCCCTCACTTTCCAGTATTTCCACGATTTGCGTCTTGTCCTCGAAGAGCACGGTGAGCAGCCCTTCCAACACGGCGAAGTTGGCCTTGTCGCGTAGCATCCGCTTGATGGCCCAGTCGAATCGTATGTATCTGTCCTTTAACTTGCCCATAAGAATCTTGTTTTAGGGTTTATGCCGATACAAAGGAACGGATTTATCGTAATAAATCAAAATGGAAGGTAGTGAAAATTGTTTTTCTTTGGATTTGTTAATGATTCGTAAATTCCGCTTCCATTTGTGTGCTTTTTGCTGCACTTGTTCGTAAACCGTATAAAAACAGAAAAGATTTAAAAGACGATGAAGGATGTGACAAAACGGAAATGGAGGCCAAGCCGCCGCGTTTGGCAACTGTCTGTGGCGGCGGTGGCATGTGCGCTTGCGGGATTGTTGGGAGGTATGCTGAAAAAGCCGGATTATTATGATGCGAAGAAGGTCCGTGCCAGCATTCTGGAGGCCAATCCCGGTTTGGGGGCAGTGCTCAAACTGTATGAGGGCGACAGCCTGAAATATGCGGCAACTCTCTACCTGATAGACAACTTGGGCTATCACCAAGGGATGGACAGTGCGGACATGCGCGGGCTGTATGCGGCCTACGAGTTGTTTGCCACGGGGCGTTATGGTTACCAACAGGCCATGGATTCAGCCTACCGCCTTTACGGCACATCCGGCGTGCGCGATGTACGGTGGAAGAAGGATGCCTATATCGACCCTGGCTATCTGGTGCGCAACATTGAATGGGCTTTCAAGGTTTGGCGCGAGCAGCCGTGGGGGAAGAACGTCCCTTTCTCCCAATTCTGCGAGTACGTGTTGCCTTACCGCGTGGGCAACGAGAAACTGGAGCCATGGCGTGAGAAGCTCTATTATGAGTTCATGCCGGCCATCGAGCGGCATATAGACGACCCGAGGATGGAAGACCCCGCATACGCGGCGGGCATCCTTCTCGACAGCCTCTTCAAGTCCCCCTACCGCTTTACGGGCCAGATGGGCAGTGACGTGCATATCGGTCCGCGCATCGCGGAATGGAAGTCCGGGAGTTGCCTGGACCTCTGCCACATGGCCGTTTACATATTCCGTGCCTTGGGCATCCCCTGCGGGGTGGAGGAACTGCCCTTGCGCGGTGACAACAATGTGCCCCACTATTGGAACTTCTTCGTGGATCCTCAGGGGCAGACGTGGTGGTTTTCGATGTTCTACTGGCGCCAGCGTCTGGGCATGCCCGAGGACTATGGCGACGTGTACGGCAAGGTGTTCCGCCAACGTTTCGGTCTGAATCGTGCGTTGGCCGGGAATCTTCCCGGTGCACCGGAGTGCCTGCATCCCGTGTTCCGTTATCCTCTTTTTGAAGATGTCACGGGTGTGTATGCCGGAAAGAATTCTTTTACCGTGTGCGTGCCCGGCAATCGGTTGACCGTCCCGGTGGAGAAAGGTAGCCCGCTTTACCTTTGCATGTCCACGCGTCTGGAGTGGAAACCTGTGGCCTGCATCTCCTACAATGGTGCAGAGGCCCGTTTCCCGGACTGTCACGGCGGCACGGTGTACTGTCTGGCCGTTTATGATGCCGCTTCCAAGCGCCTGCGCACCGTGTCCCATCCCTTCGTGATGGACAAGGAGACCGGTGCCCTGACTTTCCATTCCCCCGGGAAGCGCAAGGGCGATGTCGTGGTGTTGAGCAAGTTCGGGATGATAGGCGAGTTCTACCTCGGGCGCATGGTGGGTGGCGTGTTCGAGGGCAGCGACACGCCCGACTTCCGTCTCCGCGACACGCTCTTCCTTATCCGCGAAGCCCCGTCGCGCCTTTGCACGGTGGCACGCACCGACACGGTGAGTCGTTACCGTTACGTCCGTTATTTCGGCCCTTACAAGGGCTACTGCGACGTGTCCGAGGTTTCGTTCCTCGCTCCCGACGGTTCCGCATTGCAAGGCACGGTCATCGGTCCCGAACGCGGCGCATACGGCAACAATTCCTATTTCAAGGCCATGGATGGGGACCTCACGACTTCCTACGGACATCCCACGCTCTACGGTGGATGGGTGGGTCTGGATTTGGGCGAGGGGAAGGCCGTGGGCGCAGTGTCCTACTCTCCCCGCCACCGTGACAACTTCGTCCGTCCGGGCGACACCTACGAGCTGTTCGTTTGTGACGGCGGCGGATGGAAGTCGGTCGGGGTACAGGTGGCGCAGTCCGACTCGCTCCTCTACCGCGACATCCCCCTCGACGCGCTCATGCTTCTGAGGAACCTTACACGCGGGGTGGACGAACGTGTTTTTGAATACAAGGACGGGAAACAGAAATTTTGGTAATGGTTAATACTTTCCAGGTTATGAAAAGAATAAACAAGACAGATTTAAGATTGATATACCCATCCGTATTATGGGGTGCCTTGTGGTTGTGCGAGGCTTCGGGCTTTGTTTTCATGTTGTCGGAGTGGCGGGGCTATCCCCAGTGGCATGACCTGATGTCCACGGAGACGTTCCGGGCGGATGCCCTTCACTTCAAGTTCCTGTATGCCTTCTGCATCTCCGCGTCCGTCCTTTTGGTTGTGACGGCAGTGGTTTTCCGGCATTCCTTGCTCCGTAGTCTGGAACTTCTCAAGTTGGCGGACGAAGAACGTTCCATTGATGCTATGCGTGAGGCGTTGTCTTCCGCCCTCGCTTCTTTCTCAGTCAATACGTCTGACGGGTATATGTCGTACGATGGTTGTACGGTCAAGGTGCCTCCCCGTGTGGCCGTGTTTTTGGACGCTTTGGTATTGAAGGAAGATCACACCTTGTCGTTGGAAGAACTCAATGGACTGTTCCATGCAAGATTTTATGACGGCACGGAAAGCAGCCATTCCCGGATAAGGAATATGAAATGTACGGTACATAAGACCCTTCAGGATACTCCGTTCGATGTGGTCAGGGACGCTTTCGGGAACTTCCGCTTGGTTCTGAAGAGGTAAGCAGGGAAAGGATGCCCTTTGTGTTCCTTTTCTGCCTCTTGTTTTTGCCGCAAATCGGAAAATCGTTGTGCTGTGACTGGTTTTCCGGTTTGCGGTAATTGTTTTTGGTTTCTTTGCTTGGTTTTTCTAAGCTTCCTCCCCATACAGGGAGATATGTGGGAAAATCCATTCGCATCCTTCATACTTGCTGTTTTACAGATTGTTAAGGTGAACTTTCCTCATCCATGGGGTTCACCGGGCATTCACCGGAAAGGGGCACGGGGATACCGGACGGGGACGATTACCGCTGAAAGAAGGCTGAAGGACGGATGAGCATATCATTCACCGGAACCTTTTGTATTCCAGAAGCTTGCAAAGTGTCCTGAAGGATGAAGCATATTTTTGAAAACTTGCCGTGTATGTCCATTTGGAGGGGCGGGTCTGCGCCAACCTGTTTTGCCATGCCGCAGGCGTTAACGGTGCATTACTTGGCGTTAACATGACGTTAACAAGGCGTTAACGGTGTGTTAATTAGGGAAAAACGGTACTACCGTATTTTCTAAGCTGTTGGAAATAAGGCGTTAATGTCTTGTTAATGGTGCTGATAAAATCGTTAATGAAAAAGTACGGTAGTTAACATTGTCATTCAGAAATTTTGTGATTACTTTGCCTGCGAATCCCACGCAGGTGGTCGGCAAAAAAGAGCGTGAAGCCGCGAAACCTGTAAAGGGTATAATTTTAAAACTTTAAAACAATGAAGAAGAAAAAATTCTTCGCGCCCTTGGTGGGCGCATTGGTGTTGGGCCTGTCGGCCTACGCCGGGTATCGCACGTATGATGCGTACAATGTAGTGAGTGAAAGTGACTTGTTGTTGGCGAATGCGGAAGCATTGGCTAATAATAATGAGTCTACTCCCGCTTTTAAGCGAGAAGAAGGCGAGTGTGTCATCAATGTAGGAGCAAAGGGTAAAATAAAGTTATTTGGAGGAACAATTCTCGAAGCCGATGCCAAGGGGAATATTTCTTTCACGGGTAAAGTCGTTTGTATTGGACAAGGTGATGTTTCTTGCAGGCCAATTGAGTGTATTGATTTGTATGAAGTCATATTAAATTAAAAAAAATAAAAGGGGGGCTTCCCCCTATTTTACATAAAAGATAAAGAGATGGGAAGGACGATTTTATTAAAAATGCTATTGTTTTTTGGGATAGTATTTGCCTTTTGTACTTGTGGGAAAAGGCCAGTGGCAGATTTGCCAACCTTTCATGTGGATGTAAAACAGCGCGACAGTGCAAGTTGTTTCTTTTCCGGTTATAGTTATGTCATGTTGGAAACAAATATGGAATGTTTGTTGACTGATGTTGATAAAATCAAAGTGGATTCAGAGAAAATTGCTGTTTTGGACCGAGAGCGGATTTTGTTTTATGAACATGATACTGGGCGTTTTATTGGTAAAATTGACAGATTGGGTAAAGGGCATAATGAATATCTTTCGATAGACGATTTTATAGTCCGCGATTCATTAGTTTATGTTTTGTCTGCTATGCAGCATGCCATATTGGTTTATGATGTGTATGGGCATCCAATAAAAGAAATTCAGTTGGATGCTTTTTATAAGCATTTTGACTTTTGGGATGAACATCGAGTATTTTTGTCTTCTGACTTTGGTAATGATACTTATTATAACTTCGTGTTATTTGATTTGCGAACGGGGACTGTTCTAAGAAGATTCGATGAGTTCTCCCAAAATGAAAGTGTCTTTTTTAATTCTTTTAGTTCGTTTAGTGGGAGAAATAATAAGGAATTATATGTAATTCATCCTTTTGATTATACGATATATACCTTAACGGATACAGTATTTGTTCCTTATTGTAGATTTGATTTTAATACGGAAGAGACGTTTGATATGGGAAAGTCTTTTGCTGAGTTATCAGATCAGACGAGGAATAAAAGCGTTGTAAAATATTTGGGGAATCTTATTGAAAGTGACAGTGTGATGTATTTGACTTTTGATTTGTTTGATTCACATGGAATAGGTACTTATTTATATAAGAGATGTGGTCAACAAAGTTATTTGATAAGAATTAATGAAGATTTTATTTCAGATTTTCCGTATTTGTCAAGTCCAAAAGGAATACATGGAAATACGTTAATCTCTGTGCTTTCCGCGTCCACTATATTGGATATTGAAGAAACGTATGGTTTGTCCTTTTTTAGAAAGAAAGGTTTAAACAAAGAAGATAATCATGTAATATTCTTTCATAAATTAGAATGATTGATATGAGGAATGCCAGTATTTTGTTGATAGGAGTATTTTTTGCTTTAATGTCATGTTCTGAAAAAGAAAGTTTTAAAAAAGGTATCATTCAATTACAGTCTCATCCAATAACATTGCCTTTAGATAAAATGAGGTGCATGTGGAATGGCAAGGATACACTTTCATTGCATGGCAAAATCAATCCAAATTTTAAGTTGGTTGTTTTTTTGGATACTGTCGCATGTTCATCTTGTGAATTGAAGGCAATGTATATGTGGAATGAAATGTTAGATAAAACAAAGATGTATGCCCCTGAATTATCTGTTTATTTTATATTTCTTCCATTGAACAAGGATTTGGATTCATTTTATTTTACGATGAGAACAATGTCCCCTTCTTTGCCGATATATGTGGATACGGCAGGTGTCTTCATCCGTGAGAATCCCCATATTCCGAGAGAAGCCGTATACCATACCTTCTTGTTGGACAAAGACAACCGTGTTGTGTTGGTGGGAAATCCATCAAGAAGTGAGAAGATAGAGGAAATGTTCTGGCAAATCGTGGAAGAAAAGTTAGGTAAACGAGAATAATATGAAACGTATAATCCGTCATATCCCTTCCTTGCTGTTAGGTGCGTGCTTCGTGGCCTCCGGTTGGCTGAAAGGCGTGGACCCTTACGGCACGTCGCTGAAACTGTCGGAGTATTTCCGCGTGTGGGGTTGGAGCGGCTTCGTGGCCGACCATCCCTTGGCATGGTCGGTGTGTCTCTGTGCCGGGGAGTTGTGCATGGGGCTGCTCCTGCTTTCGGGCGTGTTCCGCAAGGCGGTGGCCTGGGGTACGGTGGCGGTGATGTCTGCCTTTACCGCACTGACGGTTTGGCTGGCTTTCTCGCCCATGGGGCTGTCGGTGCAGGATTGCGGCTGCTTCGGCGAGGCTTTCACGTTGGGTCATGGGGCTACGCTGCTGAAAAACATCATGTTGTGGGCTTTGTCGGTCTGGCATCTGTGGGTAGTGTGGGCAGAGCACCAGTGCGGCCTGAAAGGGTGGCGTACGGTCTCCTGCTGTGCGGTCTTTTCCTTGGCAGTTCCCCTCTACTCGGCGGTCTGGCTTCCCCCGGTGGATTTCCTGCCTTTCGGCCGTGGGGCGGCTTTGCCTGCCGTGCCGGGTTTCGGGGTGTATGACGGAAGGTATGAAGAGGTGACGGATTCTTTGATGGAGGTGTCCGGGTCAAAGCCCTTGGTGGCGGTGGTGTCGCGGCGCACGCTTACGGCGGACGACCTGCGCAAGCTGTCCGGCCTTCTTGCCGAAGCCGGGGCCGGGCGCATCTCCCTCTGCCTGTGGACGCTTCCCGGCCTGGATGGCGGGGTGGGTATGGACGTTTTCTATACGGACGAGGTGACGCTGAAGTCGCTGCTGCGTGCCGAAGCGGGTCTCGTGGTGGTGGACGGGGGCATCGTGCGTGCCAAGCGCAACCTGCCGGTGTTCCGTCCGGAGCGGTTCGGCCGGAGGGTCACGGTGGAAGAGATGATGGAGGAGGACGCAGGCCTGCCGTGGCGTTACGGCGTTTGCGTGTTGGCGGGCCTGGCGGTGATGGTCTGGGTGCGCCGTAAAGAAACGGAGGGCGGACGATGAAGGCGGCATGGGGCGTGGCGTATAAGGTGGCGTGCGGCGTGTGCCTCGTGTGGTTGCTCATTGTGTTGGGCGTGGTCGTGCACTACGGTTGGCGTGCCTTGGTGGCCGACACGTTCGTCATCCCGTCGGACTCGATGTCGCCCACGCTGCTTCCGGGCGACAAGGTACGGGTGGACAAGACGATCTTCGGTGCGCGGCTCTACACGTCGCTGGACTTTACGGACGGGCGTATGGAGAGCATCCGCACACGGGGGCGGTGCGGCCTGCGCTACAACGACATCGTGGTGTTCAACTATCCGGTGAATGACAAGGGTCGCATCGGCTTCAAGATGAATTACGTGTACGTGAAGCGCGTGGTGGCCTTGCCGGGCGACACGATAGCCTTCGTGCACAGCCGTCCGGTGAACAGCCATTATGAGGGCGCATTGGGGCTTGCGGAGGCGCAACGGCGGTTGGAGGAAACGCCGGACAGCCTGATACCTTGGTACGCGATGCGCAACATCCTGGTGGAGACGGCGGTGTTGGGTTATACCATCAAGGACATCCCACCGGTGTACGTGCCGCGCCGGGGTGACATCCTGCGTATGGACGACTGGCGCAAGGTGGAAATCTACCGCCGGGCGATAGAGTGGGAGACGGGGCGTACTTTGGCATGGGACGGTGAGCGCGGGCGGTGCCTGTCGGGCGGTCGGCCTTTGTCGTACTACCGTTTCCGGAAGGATTATTATTTCGTATGCGGCGATATGGCCTACGGGTCGAAGGATTCGCGCTACTGGGGCTTCGTGCCGGAAGAATACATCGTGGGCGTGGTGGACCGTGTAGTGGAGTCGCACCATCCCGTGACGGGGCGTGAACGGAGGGAACGCTGCGGACTAAACCTGACGAACAATGAATAAGGAACAATATAAATCGGTCAGGATATTCCTACCGATAATTTTAAAATTAAAATTATGACAAAAAGAAAGTTCTTCGCGCCCTTGGTGGGCGCGGTGGTGTTGGGCTTGTCAGCCTACACCGGGTATCGCACTTATGATGCGTACCATGGAGTGAGTGAAAGTGATTTGTTGTTGGAAAATGCAGAAGTGTTGGCACAAAATGAAGGGCCAAGACCTCCTGGAATCTTTGATTTCATTAACAATTATGAAGTCGCAGAGAAAATACCGGTAACGACTTCTGAATGTAATAGTGGGTCTATGTATTACAAAGGAGTTCGTATAACACTGTCGAATTGTAAGAACTATTCTTACGTAATATACCATTGGTGTTATGATGGTGGAAATCGGAATGAATGTACGAGTAGTCATGTGCAATCTTATTTGTAAATAATGTGTAATCCAAGAGGGGCGATATTATCGACCCTCTTAGTAACCCTTTTGTTTTTATGAAAACGATTTTATCTGTTTTATTAGTGATGGCATTTGTTTCTTGTTCAAAAAAAGATAGGTTCGCTGGAGATATAGAGAAGTGGGAACTTGATGCCAAGACGGATAGTACAATTACTATCAATATGAAAGAACACATGGTTGCCCAAAAAAATCTAAGTGAAATAATTTGCGATGTGAGTTATTTGGAGTTAGAAGCTACGGATGGCTCTTATTTGACAATCCCTGTTAATATCAAGCTTACGGATAGTTTGATATATGTATTGGATTTGGATGAACATTTGCGCTGTTTTAACCGTAATGGAAAATTCCTTCGTAACGGTTATAAAAAAGGCCGGGGACAAGGTGAGGTTATAAGTCTGTATGATTTTGATGTGGATAAAGACTATTTGTATTTGTTGGATGGGGCAAAATCCGCTATTTTAAGATACACCCATGATGGGCATTTCGTTGATTTATGTCAATTGCCTTTTAGAGCCATCCGCTTTAAACAGATGCATAATGGATGGTATCTGTTTGCGCTTGCTCCTTTTACCATGACGGACAAAGAAGAAAATTATAGTATAGTACTTACAGACAGTAGCTTTGTTGTGAAGAAGAAATATTTTTCGTCTTTGGGGATAGAAAAATCTATTCCTGTCGCGAGAACTCCTTATTTTGAGAATAGTGCAAATTCTGTTTATTTTGCTCCGATATATCAAAGAAGCATTTATCAGTTAAGAGATTCCATATTGTTTATGAAATACTATTTGAATTTCGGCACACCTTATTTTGA
The DNA here is from genome assembly GCF_900683745.1 of Paraprevotella xylaniphila YIT 11841. Lineage (NCBI taxonomy): Bacteria > Pseudomonadati > Bacteroidota > Bacteroidia > Bacteroidales > Prevotellaceae > Paraprevotella > Paraprevotella xylaniphila. Next base: position 1,298,140 of record NZ_LR215980.1, on the reverse strand, counting down.
GCCTAGTAGGAACGTGAATGGGGAACAGGAAGCCCAAGAGAAAGGGATATTGTATACTTACGGGAATCCTATTCATGCCAATGATTATCTGATTCAGAACTTTTATACCTCAAGAGAGGTTAAAGGTTTGTTCTTGTATGATATTCAAAAGGATGAATCCTTGTTTATAAAAGAAGTTATAAATGACATGGATAATGTTATCCGTTTTAATTTTGATCTTACGAAGTTTTATGATGTCCATCAAAATTTGTTTGTAGGCTTGACTGATGTTTATTTCAAGGGCTCTCATACGGAAGAAGAAATAAAAGAGGGAACATCCCATTTGTCGGACGATGCCAAGTCTGTATTAGTTAGAAATGAGGGTGAAGAGGGAATAAATCCAATTTTAATGTTTTATCGGCTTAGAAAGGATATAATAAAATGAGTGTGGTAAAGTTTGGAATAAACATTATATTTCTTCTTTTAGCCTGTGTGGTAGGAACATCGTGTAATGATGCTGAAAGAATCAAGAGGGAAATCAGAAGGATGCAGGAGCAAGAGACTCATTTGCATTTGTCAGAAATGGATTTGTATACAATGGAAGACAATGAAAAGGAGGTGCTTTATTCTTTTGAGAGGTGTCCAATGAAGTTGGTTGTTTATGTGGATTCAACTTCTTGTTCTTCCTGCCTTATTAAAAATATGTACCATTGGTACGATGTTATTGATGAAGTAGAAAGGCGTTATCATGGGAAGTTGAAAACTGTTTTTATTTTTAATCCGATTAAGAAACAGTTAAGGATGTTTGAGTATGCCTATCGGAATAGTGCATTTGGCTATCCTATATTTGTAGATACGACAAATGTTTTTAGAAGGATGAATACTCATATTTCTAATAGTAAAGAGTATCATATATTCCTATTGAACGAGGAAAATCGGGTGGTCCTAGTGGGGTGTCCGTTGACAAATCCTGAGGTGAAGGAGATGCTATTTGATTGGGTCGACCAAAGTTTGGAGGCGAAACGGTAGTTTCTTGTTTTTAGAGCGAAACACAAAGCTTTTCATATGAAACCTGACGAATAATGAATAAGGAACAATATACATATATAATAAGGTATGGCGTGGCGGCTATAGCCGTGGCGGCGTTGTGTGCCCCTGTCGTGTGGCAGACGGAGGCGATGCCTTCCGTGTCGGACGTTTGGGGCTATCGGGCGGTGGCGGCTTTGGCCGTCTTGGTCTTGACGGCCGTATGCTTGGGACGGCGGTTGCCGCGCCTGCATTGGGCGGACGGCGTGGCCTTGTTTTGGTGGGTCTGCGTTTCGCTGAATTATGTGTTCGTGTCGCCCTATCCGGCTGCGGAGGTCTATGGCAAGGCCATGGCCTTGGGAGTGGCTTACGTAGCCTTGCGGTTGGTTATCCCTTACTGCGGAAGGGCTTTTACCCGGCTTTGGTGGGTCGGACTGTGTGCGGCAGGCGGCTATGAGCTTTGGACGGGCTTCATGCAGTTGGTGGGGCGGGAGGCATCCCGGCATCATCTGTTCGACGTGACGGGCACGTTTTTCAATCCCGGCCCGTATGCCATATTCGTGGCCGTGGTGTGGGCCGTGTCCGTAGCCTGGTGGTACAGGCATGGAGAGGCCTTTGCCGGGCGAGGCCGGTGGAGCCGGGTGGGGGCTTGGAGCGTGGCGGCAGTGGCGGTTTTTTGCTTTCCCGTATTGGTCGCCACGTGGAGCCGTGCGGCCTGGGTGGCTGTGGCGGTGGCTGCGGCCTGCCTGCTGTGGAAGAAGCATCGGCGATGGGTGCTTGGGGGAATGGGCGTGGCCGCGTGTGCAGGCGTGGCGGCTTACTTCCTGAAACAAGGGTCGGCAGACGGACGCCTGCTAATGACGATGGTGGCCGGACAAGCTTGGGCCGGGGAATGGCTTTGCGGGCACGGGCTTGGCGGCTATGCGCAGGCCTACGGTGCGGCGCAGGAGGCTTTCTTCGCAGCGCACCCCGGTTCACCGCTATCGGTGGTGGCCGGTAGTCCGGAGTATGCCTTCAACGGTGTGTTGGGTGTAGGCGTGGAACAGGGCGTGTTGGGGGCCGTACCGGCCTTGGTGTTGGGATTGTGGAGCTTGGCGGTGCTGTGCAAGCGTGGTGAGGTCTCAGCCTACGGTTGGTTGGTCTTGTTGGTCTCTTCCCTGTTTTCTTATCCTTTCGCCTTGTGGCCGTTTCTGTCGTTGGCCGTGGCGTGGGTCTCCTGGGCGGTGTCGCTCGAAGCCGGAACGGCGGAAGTGCGGTGGTGGAAGAGGACGGTCGTATGGCCTGTGGTGGCCGTGGGCGGTTGGTGCGTGTGGAACCTGTCGGTCGATACGGCCCGGCGCGTGGAGGCTTACGGGGAGTTCCGCCGCGTGCGTGGCATCCAGGATGTGGCATTTTTGGAAGATTACCGTAAAAAGTATGAGGATTTGAAAGCTTATCCGGATTTTTTGTTTACCTTTGGTACTGCGTTGCGGGAGGCCGGGTGTTACAACGAGAGTAATGCGGTGCTGCGCCAAGGCACAAGGGTAAGTTGCGACCCCGTGTTTTACACGCTGATGGGGAACAACTACCGGGATTTGGGGGCTATGGCAGAGGCCGAATCGGCTTACCGGAAAGCTTTCGTGATGTTGCCGGGTCGCATGTATCCGCTCTACCGGTTGATGAAGCTTTATGAAGCAGACGGACAAATGCAAAAGGCTGAGGAGGTAGCCCGGAAAATCATTGCTTTCAGGCCGAAGGTGGATTCCCCGGCGGTGCGGGAGATGAAAAACGAAGCGAAGAAGTTAACAAAAAGATAATAGGTATACCATGAAAAGCGGAATGGGAAAATATTTGCGTGGTGCTTTGTGGTGCTTGTGGGTGGCTGTCGTGCCGGTAGGGGCGCAACAGGTGCGTAAACTGTCGTTGACGGAAGCCATTGAAATAGCCAAACGGGATTCGTATGCGGCGCAGGTGGCCCGCTACAGTTTCTTAGGACAGTATTGGAACTACCGTTCTTACCGGGCGGAACTGCTGCCCTCGTTGAACCTTTCGGGCGGGGTGATGAACTTCGACCGTTCCATCGTGGAGGCCCGCGACCCGGACACGGGGCGTATCTCTTACGTGGACAACAACTCGCTTTCGAACGACCTGACTTTGTCCGTGGACCAGAACATCCCGTTTTTGGGCGGTACGTTGTCATTGCAGTCGTCACTGTCGCGGTTGGACCAGTTCAACTACGATTCGCAGACGTATAACACGGTGCCCCTTATCCTGAACTACACGCAGCCCATCCGGGCTTACAATGCCCTGAAGTGGCGGAAGAAGACGGCACCGCTGCAATACGAGAATGCGCAGAGGGCTTATCTGGAAACGATGCAGGACATCACTATCAACGTGACGAACCTGTTCTTTACGGTGCTTTCGGCGCAGGAAAATTACCGCCAGAGCGTGGCGGACTATGAGGACCGGAAACATCTTTTCGAGATTGCCAAGAAGAGGCTGGACTTGGGGACGACCACAAAAAGCGAGGTGCTGCAGATGGAACTTTCGTTGCTGAACGCCAAGATGAGCGTGAACAGCACGAGCCTCACGCTGAGAACCCAACTGTTCAGCCTGTTTTCTTATTTGCGCATTGTGGATTACGAAGACGTAGAACTGCTGCCGCCTTATTACATGCCGGACATCGAGATGAACGCCGAACAGGTGCTCGACAAGGCATGGACGGGATCGTCGCATTCGATCGAACAACAGTTGAACCTGTTGGAGTCGCAGCGGGCATTGGCCGAGGCGAAGGCCAACAGGGGGTTGCAGGTGGAGTTCCGCGGGCGGCTCGGCCTGAGCCAGTCGGCGAATGAGTTGCCTGCCGCTTACCGTCGCCTGAAAGACTACGAGACGGTGGGGCTTACGATGACCATCCCGATATACGACTGGGGCATGGGCCGGGGAAAGGTGCGCATGGCCAAGACGGACGTGGAAATCACCAAGACCCAGATAGAGCAGGCTAACATAGAATTTGCGCACGACGTGCGGACGAAGGTGCTGCAGTTCAACAACCAAGCCGAACAGTGCAAGACTTCACTCCGTGCGCAGGACATTGCCGCCGAACGTTACGACATCATGAAGAAGCGGTTCGAGAACGGGTCGGTGACGGTGACGGAGCTGAACACGGCGCAAGAGGAGTTTGAAAGCGCACAGCACCAGTACATCAGCCAATTGCAACAGTTCTGGACGGACTATTACGGCATACAGAAGTTGACGCTGTACGATTTTATCCGCAAGGAGAACATCGGGGTGAATTTTAATGATTTGGTAAATTAACGACAGACAGATATGAAACGGATTACGGGAATAAGCCTCGTGGTGTGGGCCGTCTGGGGAGTCGTGTGCGGCTGCAAGGAAACGGACGGACAAGACGAAGAAAAGGAACAGGCCATGGAGGGCGCGGTGCAGAAACTGAACGAGAATTATGTGGATACGATGATGTTGCACAAGGTGGTATTCAACAAGCAAATCAAATGCAACGGCAAGTTGAGGGCGGCGGCCAAAAGCGAACTGGCCATGCCGGCTACCGGGCTGTTGCATGCCATCCATGTGAAGAACGGCTCTTTGGTGAAGAAGGGCGCGTTGCTGGCTTCGGTGGACGACCGTGAAGCCCGGCGGGAACTGGCCAAGGCCGAACAGGAGATGGAGAAGGCGGAAGTGGAACTGGTGGACAAACTTATCGGACAGGGATATGACGAGACGATGGCCGGGGTGCCGGAAGCGATTCTCAAGAGGGCCAAAGTGACTTCGGGCTATACGTCGGCGGAATATGCCTTGCAGACGGCCCGGCTCAATCTGGAGCGGTGCAACCTCTATGCTCCTTTCGCAGGGCGCGTGGCCGACATGGACTGCAAACTTTACCAACAGCCGAAGGAGAAGTTCTGCACGTTGATAGACGACACTTGGTTCGACGTGGAGTTCTGCATCTTGGAGGCCGAATTGCAGTCGGTGAGCATCGGGCAGAAGGTCGTCGTGTCTCCTTTCGTGGACGAAAACGAGGAGTTCACGGGGAAGGTGACGGAGGTAAATCCGTCCATCGACGAGAAGGGGCAGGTGAAGATACGCGCAAGAATCAGGAACCGGGGCAATGTGTTGATGGAGGGGATGAACGTGAAGGTCGTCATCGAGAAGGAAGTGCCGGACATGTTTGTCGTACCCAAGGATGCGGTGGTGATGCGTGACGGTTTCCATGTGCTCTTCCGCTTGGAGGAAGGACACGCCGTGTGGACTTACGTGGATGTGGTGTATTCCAATATTAGCCAATATGCCGTGACAGGCAATGCGCGGAAGGAGACGAAGATAGAGGACGGCGATGTGGTAATCACGTCGGGCAACCTGAACCTGGCCGACGGGACGGAGGTCATCCCGCGCGAGAGGAAAGAAAAGAAGATGGACTAAGGAAAGGAAGCCGCCATGATTGTACGCAATTTGATTCACCGGCCCATTGCCGTGACGATGTGCCTGATCGCATTGATCGCTATCGGGTGTATCTCTTTCAAATATATACCGGTGTCGCTGATGCCGGACATCGACATTCCGCAGATTACGGTGCAGGTGTCTTATCCCGGAGCGTCGGTGCACGAGGTGGATGCCGAAGTGGTGGCTCCGTTGCGCAGCCAGTTGATGCAGGTGGCCGGACTGAAGGACATCCACAGTGAATCGAGGATGGACGCGGGTTCCATCTTCATGGAGTTCGAACCGGGAAGCAATATCGACTTGATATTCATCGAGGTGAACGAGAAGATAGACCGGGCAATGAACCGTATGCCGAAGGAGTTGGAACGTCCCAAGGTGGTCAAGGCCAGTGCCATGGACATCCCGGCCTTTTATCTGGACTTGTCGTTGAAAAACGAGGGGGTAGGAAAAGACGGCAGTTTGCCGAAGGCCGGTATGAAGTTTACCCAACTGGGCGAATTTGCACGGAACATCGTGAGCAAGCGCATCGAACAGTTGCCGCAGACGGCCATGGTGGATATATCCGGTACGACGGGAGCGGAAATCATTTGTATTCCGGACGAAGCGAAACTTTTGTCGATGGGATTGGATATGGAAACCTTGTCCAAGGCCATCCAGTCGAACAATATCACGCTCGGGGCGCTTTCCGTCGTGGACGGGTTGTACCGTTACAACATCCATTTCGATTCGCAGTTGCTGAACCGGGAGGACATAGAGAATGTGTATATCAACCACGAAGGCCGCCTGGTGCAGTTGAAAGATTTGTGCCGTGTGGAAGAAAAGCTGGCATCGCGGGTAGGACTGGTGCGCCACGACGGGAAGAATGCCGTGACGATGGCCGTCATCAAACAGAACGACGCGCAGATGGAAGATTTGCAGAAGAGCATCGAGGGGTTGGTGGAAGACCTGAGAAAGGAATATCCGGATATCAGTTTCGACCTTACGCGTGACCAAACCCGGCTGCTGACGTATTCCATAGACAATTTGGGACAGAACCTGTACGTAGGGGCGGTGTTGGCCTGTCTGGTGCTTTTCCTTTTCATGAAAGACTGGCGGTTGCCGCTGCTGATTATCATCACCATCCCCTTGACGCTGATTGTGACGCTGCTCAGCTTCCATTTGTTGGGCATCTCCTTGAACATCATTTCCCTGTCGGGGCTGATTCTCGGTGTGGGAATGATTGTGGACAACTCCATCATTGTCATTGACAACGTGATGCAGCGTTGGCGGCAGGGGATGCCGCTTGCGGATGCCCTCGTGAAAGGGACGAACGAGGTGTTCACCCCGATGTTGAGTTCGGTGCTGACCACCTGCTCGGTGTTTGTCCCGTTGATTTTTCTGAGCGGCATTGCCGGTGCCTTGTTTTACGACCAGGCGATGGGGGTTACGATAGCCTTGTTCGCTTCGCTTTTCGTGGCGGTGTTGGTCATTCCGGTGTATTTCATGGTGTTGTACCGGAAAAGAAAAACATGTCCGGAAGGAGAGGTGCTCGACCGTAAGTTTCATTTTAATTTTTATACTCCTTACGAATGTGGTGTCAAGTGGGTCTTGCGGAATCCGGTGAAGAGCGTGACGGCTTTTTGCCTGGCAATCCCGGCCATTTTCTTTATCTATAAAGGGTTGGAGAAAGAACGTCTTCCTTATATGGAACATAACGATGCGTTGATGAAAATAGACTGGAACGCGGGTATCTCGGTGGAGGAGAACGATGTCCGTGTGGGGGATGTGTTGAAGCAGGTGGACGGATTGGTGCAGACCTCTACGGCGATGGTCGGCGTGCAGGATTTCGTGCTGTCCCATACCGAAGACCTTACCACGTCCGAAGCCGTGGTCTACTTTCAGGCTGAGGATGGGGAAACCTTGCGGCAGGCGCAGGAGAAGATGAGGAACTACATGGCGGAACGCTATCCGCATGGCACGGTGGAGTTCGGCGTATCCGGCAATATTTTCGATTTGATATTCTCCAATGACGATGCGGACTTGGAGATACGTTTGCAGCGTCAGGGTGGAGGCCGTCCGGATGTGCACGAGGCCCGGGCTTTTCTGGACACTTTGTCGCGCCGTTTCCCCGAGGTCGCGGTACAGCCGGTCGTTTCCGAACGCAATATACAATACGTGGCTGACACGGAGCAGATGGCGGTGTACCATGTGTCGTATGCCGGCTTGCAGGCCCGGTTGCGGATGTTGGTGAGCCAAAATGAGGTGTATGCCATCAATGAGGGCGCCCGTTCGTTGCCCGTCATTATCGGTGAACGCGGTATGGACAGCCGTAGGTTGTTGCAGTACACCGTGCGCAACGACGAGGGAGTGGACATACCTTTGAGCTACCTGATACGGGAAACGCAGGGCGAGGACTTCAAACGGCTGTATTCCGGAAACGGTGGGGATTATTATCCCGTGAAGATTGCGGCGAACGACCGTACGGTGGAGAGCATCGTGGATTTCACGGAACGGTTCGTGAAGGCCGACTCGCGCTATTCGGCATCGTTTACGGGCAATTATTATTCTAGCCGGGAGATGATAGGCGAACTGGTGCTGGTGTTGAGCGTGGCTGTGGCATTGCTGTATTTCATCTTGGCCGCGCAGTTCGAAAGCATCGTGCAACCGTTGGTCATCCTGTCGGAAATCGTGATTGATGTATTCTGGGTGTTCCTCGTCCTGTGGCTGTTGGGCGAGTCGCTGAATATCATGTCCATGATTGGTATCGTGGTGATGAGCGGTATCATTATCAACGACTCTATCCTGAAAGTGGATACGATGAACCGGTTGAGGCGGGAGGGGATGCCCCTCGTTACGGCTATCTGGCGCGGCGGGCACAGCCGCTTGCGACCCATTGTCATGACTTCGCTCACGACCATTCTGGCCATCCTTCCTTTCCTGAGCCGGGGCGATATGGGTTCCGCCTTGCAATACCCGTTGTCGTTGACCCTGATTGTCGGCATGGTGGCCGGTACGTTGGTCAGCCTGTTCTTCATACCGTTGGTGTATTACCTTATATATAGGAAAAGGGGATAAGGCTTATGCAAGAGAAAACTCACATATTGGATCGCGTATCGTCGTTCAGCCTGTTGCTCACGATGGTTATCCTGATGATTATCGGGGCAGCCCTGATTCCTTTGGTAGACGTAGGTTCTTCCCCCAAGCCGCGTCAGGGCAAGACGCTGACGATAAGCTATGGATGGAGGAATGCTTCGCCCAAGGTGGTGGAGCAGGAGGTGACGTCGAAGATAGAAGGACTGGTCTCGGCGGTGAAGGGCGTGGCCGAAGTCTCGTCGGAGTCTTATTTCGGTTCGGGACGGGTTACGGTCGTGCTGAAGAAAGAAGCCGATGTGTCCGCCGTGAAGTTCGAGATTTCGTCGCTCTTGAAGCAGGTGCGGAAGAAATTGCCCGAAGAGGTTTCTTATCCGGAACTGACGGGCGGGGAAGTGGTAAATGACGAAGGTGCCCCGAAAGAAAACACGGCGAGCCATTTGCTGACTTATCAGGTGAACTCCAACCTGACCGGTGAGCAAATCAAGGAATATGTGAAGGAAAACGTGGAGCCGGTGGTGAGAGCCTGGGAAGAAGTGGTGTGGGTGGACGTGACCGGAGGCACTTCCAAATATATGGAAATCACTTACGACCCGCTCATAGTGGCCAATTACGGCCTTACGGTGGCTGATGTGGAGGACGGTATCAAAAGTTTTATCGGGAAGTCGGATATCGTGGGCGATGTGATGTACAGGGATGAAGACGGGGAGCAAAGCCGTGTCACGCTTTACTTGAAGACCTTGAGGTTTTCCCGTCAGATAGGCGAGATGCCCCTGAAGACGGTGAACGGGAAGATTATCTATCTGAACGACTTGGCCACCTTTGAATACCGTGACCGCTTGCCTGGCAGTTATTACCGTGTAAACGGGCTGAACACCGTCTACATGAACATTTTTGTGGATGCCGATGCCAACGAGATAGAGTTGTCGCGCCAGTTGCGTGCGAAAATAGAGGAATTGAAACCCCGGTTGCGTGACGGCATGTATCTGACGCTGACGCATGATGCGGCAAAGGATAAGCAGTCGGAATTGGAAAAGCTGATTACGCGCACATTGATGTCTTTGGCTATCCTGTTGGTATTCGTCTGGTTGGTACGCCGCAACTGGAAGTATCTGTCGATTATCGCCATCACGTTGGCTGCCAATATCCTGATAGCCGTCATGGCTTATTATGTGTTCGACATGCGCCTGCACACTTTCTCGTTGGCCGGCATCACGGTGTCGTTGGGACTGATTATCGACGCGGCCATCGTGATGGTGGACCATTACAGTTACTACCACAACCGGAAGGCGTTCCTGGCCATACTGGCCGCCTTGCTCACCACGATAGGGTCGTTGGTGGTGGTGTTCTTCATGCCGGAGTATATCCAACGCGATTTGTACGATTTCTCTTGGATTATCATCATCAACCTGACGGTGGCGCTTGTCGTGGCCCTGTTCTTCGTGCCGGCTTTGGTCAAACAGTTCCATTACAGCAGCCGCATGCCGATAAAACGGGTGGGGCGTTCCAAACGAGTGATGGCTTGGACGCGGTTTTACCGCAAGTACATCGCTTTCACGCAGAAACGCAAGTGGATATATTATATCCTGTTGGTACTGGCTTTCGGTATACCGTTCCATGCCCTTCCGGACCGGTGGGACAAGGAGAAGGTATATTACCAAAACGAGGAGGAAGAAGAATCACCTTGGTATGAGAAGGCGTATAATGCCACGTTCGGCACCCGTTTTTTCCAGACCGAGCTGAAAGAACCGCTCTCCAAGGTGTTCGGAGGGACCATGCGTCTCTTTGCGCAGTCGTTGGACGAGAACACGTATGCCAAGGAGGAAGAGGAGATGAAGCTCCACATCCGTGCCCAAATGCCTTTGGGCGGAAGCGTGCACGAATTGAACGAGAAGGTGCAGATTCTGGAAAATTTCTTGGTCGGGTTCAAGGAAATCAAACGGTTCGAGAGCCGCGTGGAATGGTGGGGGGCCAACCTGACCGTGGAATTCAAGGATGAATACCGCGACACGTCTTTCCCTTATGTCTTGGAGAGCAAGGTCATCGGCAAGGTCATTTCCATCGGAGGGGCAGACTGGAGCACTTACGGCGTGAGCGAGCGGGGGTTCAGCAATTCGCTGAACCTGCAGTACCGGTCGAACCGGATTGAGATTGCAGGATACAATTATAATGCCTTGTACCGGTATGCGGAGGACATTTGTGCCCGTTTGAAACAGAACCACCGCGTGATGGACATCATCATCGAGACGCCGGGGCATGAACGGCAGGAAGATGAACTGTACATGGTCTATACACCGCAAAACTTTGCCTTGTACGGACAGACGGCGGCGGCCATGCACGGCACGTTGCGCGAGTTGCTTTCGGGAGTGGACGTGGGGCGTTACGAGGACGAGTTTATCCGGACCGACATCTACCTGCGTTCGTTGCAATCCGACCGTTTCAATGTGTGGGATTTGGAACATACCCATGTCAAGACGTCCGAAGGAGACGTGTGGCTTCCGCCTTTCATGGACATGAACCTGCGGGAGGCCAAGAACTGCATTCCCAAAAAGAACCAGGAGTATGTGTTGCGTGTGGCTTTCAACGTGTTGGGTTCGTACAACTACACGGCCAAATACATAGAGGAAGTGACGGATGAGTTCAACGACCGTTTTCCGGTGGGGTACCGTTGCCTGAACAACACGCCGAACTGGTACCAGGACGAAGGCACGCAGTATTGGCTGATATTGGTCATCGTGCTGATTATCTACTTCATGTGTTCCATCCTTTTCGAGTCGTTCCGGTTGCCTTTCGTCATCATCACTTTGATTCCGGTGTCCTTCATTGGCACGTTCCTGACATTCTACTTTTCCGGAGTGAAGTTCGGGACGGGCGGTTTTGCCTCGTTGGTCCTGCTGAGCGGACTGGTGGTGAATGCGGGTATTTACATCATCAACGAGTATAACAACCAAGTGGCGGCCTGCAAGGCGCAGGCGTTGCCCCGTGTGAATTTGTATGTCAAGGCTTACAACCACAAGATTATTCCGGTGTTCCTGACCACGCTTTCCACCGTTCTGGGGTTGGTGCCGTTCTTGATAGACGGGCAGGAGGAAGCTTTCTGGTTCTCTTTCGCCATCGGAACGTCGGGCGGCCTGCTGTTTTCCATCTTGGCCCTGATATTCGTCATGCCTATTTTTATGCCTTTGAAGAAGGCTGCTTCCGGTGTCGCACGGCATACGCGGACGGCGTCATGCCGAACATCTCTTTGAAGTAGGAGGAGAAGTAGCGCGGGGTGTTGAAACCTACCATCCATGAAATTTCCTGTACGGAGTATTGGCCGCTTTCCAACAACTGGGCGGCGCGTTTCAACCGGATGGAACGCATGAAATCCGTGGGTGTCTGCCCCACTATGGCTTGCATCTTCCGGTAGAGCGAGGAGCGTTCTATTCCCATGTCGGCACTGAGGGCTTCCACGTTGTATCCGGTGTTGTCCATGTTCTTTTCGATACATTCCAAAGCTTTTTGTATCAGTTTCTCGTCCAAGTTGGTAATCGTGATTTCCTTGGGGTTGATGTGCGTGCCTTTACGGAACGAAGCCAACCGTCGCTCGCGTTGTTCAAGAAGTTGGCGAATGCGGCTGTGTAACACGTCGATGTCGAATGGTTTGGCGATAAACGAGTCGGCACCGGCTTCGTATGCCCCGCTCCGGCTTTCGGAAGAGTTTTTAGCCGTGAGCAGGATGAGCGGGATGTGGCAGCATTGCACATCGTCCTTGACCGCACGGCAGAAAGCGTAGCCGTCCATGTGCGGCATCATCACGTCGCTGATGATGAGATCGGGGCCATATTCCCGTGCCATGGCCAGTCCTTCCTGCCCGTCGGCGGCGGTGAGCACGGTGAATTCTTGTCGGAGAAGGTCTTTCATGAACGTGCGGAATTGCTCGTTGTCTTCGGCCACCAAGACGGTGACTTTGTTTCCTTCGGGCACAGGGGATTCGGATGCTTTCTCTGTGTCGGGAAGCTTGCTTTTGATGGCGACTTGGGAATCGGAGGAGGAAGTTTGCGGTGGTTGGGCAGGCAGCAGCAGCGTGAAGCGCGTGCCTTTTCCCGGTGTGCTTTCCACCGTGATTTCTCCTTTGTGCAAGTCCATATAACCTTTGACCAGGTGCAGTCCGATACCGCTGCCGGTATTCATGGGATGGCTTTGTGTGCCTTCGCTTTGGTAGAAACGCACGAAGATGTTTTTCAAGTCTTCCGCCGGGATGCCTATGCCGGTGTCGCTGACGGTGATGCAGATGCCGTTGGGGCCTTCGCCTGCCGGGGAACTTTCCTGCCAACCCGCTTGTACGGTGATGAAACCGCCTTCGGGGGTGAACTTCATGGCGTTGGAAAGCAGGTTGTTCAGCACGCGTGTCATCTTTTCGGCATCCAGACGGAACAGGTCTTCCTGCCCGAAAGCACACTCGCAGGACAATCCGATGTGCCGTTCGTAAGCGAGTTGGCAGAAATGGTTCACGTTGTCTTCGATGAACGGTTTGATTTGCACGGTCAACAGTTTTAGTTGTTCGCCTTTCTGTTCCAGGCGGCGGAAATCGAGCAATTGGTTGACAAGCCGGAGCAAGTCACGTGCGTTGCCGAGTATCTTTTCCAAGTCGTTTTTGAGGGAAGAATCACCGGCTTTGCGGATGAGCAGCTCGAGCGGAGTAATGATGAGTGTGAGCGGAGTGCGAAGTTCGTGGCTAATGTTGGTGAAGAAGCGGAATTTAAGTTCGTCGAGATGCTGTTCCTTCTGCCGTTTCAGGTTTTCTTGTTCTGCCATCATGCGCGAACGCTTGTCGGCGATGTACAGTTCGATGATGTAGTAGAGGAGTGTCAATGCGGCGATAAGGTAAATGGCGTAAGCCCACCAAGTCTTCCACAAAGGTGGCTCTACTGTGATTTGCCATTCGGCGGTTGTTCCCCACGACGTGCTTCCCATGGCGGCTTGTACCTGGAGCGTATACGTTCCGGGCGTGAGGGAGGTGTAGATGGCCGTGCAGACGCCTGTCGGTTCCGAACTCAGGTTCCATGTTTTGTCCACTCCTTCCAACCGGTAACGGTAATGTGTATGTTGGGGCGCGTCGTAATTTAGGGCAGAGAATTTCATCTCGATGAAGTTCTCGTTGTACTTCAGGTGCAGGTGGCGGGTGTAGGACAGCCCTTCCGGAAGCAGTTGGCGGTTGTGGAACGTTCCTTCGTTGTTGATGGGGTGGTTCATGACGCGCAGGCTGACGAGTGTCGGTCTCAGACTTTCGTGTCCGTAGTCCGTGGCCTGAGGGGGAATGTCGGTGATGCCGTTCAGTCCACCCACATATACATGACCGTCCGGCATGGCGGTGATGGACTGTTCCATCATTTCCCCATATTGCACGCCGTCTTTTCCGTCTAACCGTGCGATGGAAAAGGTGCCGTCTGCATTCCGGTTTATTCTCCCGATTCCGTTTGAAGTCGAAACCCACAGGTCTCCCTTGGCATCGGCGGCAATGCCTTGTATGCAGTTGTTCGGCAGGCCGTTTTCCGTGCTGAGCCGCAGGGTTTCCTTCGTGCGGAAGTCATGGCATATCAATCCGTTCTGCGTACCTATCCAGACGGATCTTCCTTCGGCGTATGCGCAGTTGTATTTCGTGCTGTATCTTTCCCAAGGGACTATCCAAGCCAGGCGTTGCAGTTTCCTTCGGGCAATCTCATATCCGAAGAGTCCGTTTTGTCCGCCGATGATGAGTTGGCCGGGTTTTATTTCTATGGCAAAGCTCATGGCACGGCTGCGGTTCAGTTCCGGAAAATCTTCATTGAGGCGCAGGGCTTGTCCTTTTTTCGGCTGACAGAGATACAGGTCTTTCAAATCCATACAAACCAAAATGCAGCCATCGGAAAGGGGAAGACTGAAACGGACCGTTTCGGACGGGATTCCCGGAAGCAGCGTCTGGTCTGCCCGCTCAACCCTATTGCCCTGTATTTTGTATAGTCCTTGCCGGGTGCTGCACCAGAATGCACCGTCCCGGTCTCTTTTGATATCTGTACAAAAGAGGTGTCCGAATCCGGAGTGGAATGCCTGGTAGTTTTTGCGGGCCGTGTCGAACAGGTAGATGCCTCCCATCGTGCCGACTAGCAAGTACCGGCCGTCGTACGGACACAGGCTGCGAATCATCCGTCCTTCCTCGTGCGCCACCTCCTCGTTGATATAGTATTCCATATATTTTCCGGGAGGGACGGCCCGCAAGATTCCGGAACTGCTCAATCCTAACCATAGTCCTTGCCGGTCGTCGACGAGGACTGACATGATGAAGTCCGTTACGGTTTCGTTTCCGGTCAGTTCCAGGCGATGGGTTTCTTGTAGCAGTTCAAAACGCGGGGAAAGTTTGATGAGCGTTTGGTTGCCACCTAACCAAAAACAGCCGTCTTTGCATTTTTTAATATCATTAATAGCTCTGCCTTTAAGTATTTCTTTCCACTCGCGCGTATATATATTATAGAGGTACAAGTATCCTTCCGTATGGCTGACGGAGATAAGCAGGTGCTCCTTGTCGGCTTGCAGCCAGGCCGTACGGAAGTATTCGGAGGGAGAGGGAGTGGCCACGGTTGAATCTTCGCCCACGATGCGTCTGCTTTTCTCTTCCCAAACTAGCATCCTGCCGGTGTTCAGGAATATCAGGTGAAAGGGGCCTGCCTGCATGACTTCTTTGACACGAATGCCTCGGGATTTTTCTTCGGCTCGTGGTTCGTAAACCTGTTCGGCCGGGTTTTTCCAGTCATACCGATAGAGTTTTCCGCTTTCGGTGATTATCCAAGCGTTCCGGTCGTGGTCAAGAATGAAGTCATTGAAAACTTCGGTCAGACGGGCTGCCTCGAAGCGTTCTTTGATATCGTGGCAGAAACGTCCGGTACGGGTATTGATGAGATAGAGACGGTAAAAGTCTTTGGCCCACAGCAGCCCGTTGCCACCGTCATAGCTTGTGCATATATTGTGCATTCCCAAGGGGACAGTGTAGGTCAAGTCGCAGACGAGCGGCTCGAAACTGTTGCCGTTGTACACATTGAACATGCCCTCGGTGCAGACCAATATCTTGCCGTCTTCCATTTGTGTAAGGAAGCGTACCTGATTATTGAAAAGTCCGTTTCCGGTATCCAACAGCCTGAATCTTTCCGTTGAGGAAGATGACCGGTATGGCAGGGACAGCAGAGAGGTGGTTATGATAAGGAACCAGAAGTTTTTCATCTTTTGACATTAGGTTGGAAACAGGAAGCAAAGATAATAAAATGGAAGAAAAGAAAAACGGTTTTGGCCAGATTTGTGTTTCGGGAATATCGGGTTTATGTATAAAATGTTGTTTTTATATGCATGATATGTTGTAACTGGTGTTTTGCAACGCTTGGCACAGTGTTTTGCGACGCTTTATGCAGTAGTGTTTTGCACACACCCGTTACATTTGCGAAGTCCTAATGAAAAACCGTGAGAACATGGAAGAAAGATTTGACTTTGCAGATTTTTATGAGTGCCACTATCGGCAGGCTCTGCGATATGCTTCGATGTATGTCTTTAATAATGAAGACGCACGTGACATCGTAAGCGACGTTTTGCTGCGTTTCTTGGAACAAAAGGGAAAGCTGAACCGCGAAAGGAATATAGTCGGTCTGTTTTTCTCTATGATTCATAACAAGTGTATGGATTATCTTCGCCGCAGGTCGCGCTTCAAACAAATAGAAAACAAGTTGAAGCAGACGGCAGACCGTTTTTCGGATAGTGAGTTCGAGGCGTTGTGCCATAAGGAACTATTTCGTATCATCGGTGAGACATTATCCAACATGCCGGCTTTGCAGCAGGAGGTGTTTCTGGATGTCCACATGGAAGGGCAGACTTACCTCGAAGTGGCAGAGGCCAGGAATATCACTAAACGCGTGGTGGAATATCAGTTGCGTAAGGCCGAAAGGGCTGTCGGTTGCAGTTTACAGCGGATGTACGGTTAGAATGGATTCTTTTAATAGGTTTTTTCATATATTATTTAAGTTAATAATTAAAGGGAACTGGGCAGTGATGCCCGGTTCCCTTTGTTTATGTTTCGGATTTTGTTTTGTTATTTGATACCTCTTTGGTTGAGGGCTTTCGAGTATTTGGCAGCGTTAGCCAGATGTTCGCGGTAGGTGCGTGCAAAGTTGTGTGTACCGGAAAAGTCCTCTTTGGCGCACATATACAGGTAGTCGTGCTTGACATGGTTCAATACGGCATCGATACCGACGATGGAAGGGATACGGATGGGGCCGGGAGGCAAGCCGATGTTCCGGTAAGTGTTGTAGGGGCTTTCTACGTTCAGGTGGTTATGGTAAATTCTTCGGAGGGAGAAATCGCGCAGGGCAAACTTGACCGTCGGGTCGGCTTGCAGGGGCATGCCGGTACGCAGTCGGTTGATATACATGCCGGCTACCATGGGTTTTTCGGCATTGTTGGCCGTTTCTTCGTCCACAATGGAGGCCAGGGTGACGACCTCGTTCGGTGTCAATCCGGCTGCTTCCGCCCGGCGAAGCCTTTCTTCGTTCCAGAATGTGGTGTTTTCTTTCTGCATGCGTTTCATGAAATCCTCCAGACTTGTATTCCAATATACTTCATACGTGTTGGGGATGAACAGACAAGCAATCGTCGCGGTGCCATAACCGTACTGACGGCAGAAGGCGGAGTCTGCAAAGTGTTGCGCCACGACGGCAGAGTCCATCATGAGTTTTTTTCCTAATGCGCCGGCCAGACGCTCCATCGTCCGTACGTTGGGAATAGTCAACCGGACGGGTGTCTGGCGTCCCTGTTTCAGTCGGCGGAATACGCTGAACATGTTATCTTCCGGTTCCACGGCGTAGCATCCGCTTTTCACGGTGTAGCCGCTTAGTGCGGATAGCACGGGGAAACCGGAAGAGATGCCCGGACGGGCTGTGTTTTTGATTTTGACCCGTACGGAATCCGGTGTATCGTCTGTATCTATATAAAGGTATACAGTGTTTTCGATGCCGAATGTGGCATGGAAGAATGTCAGGTGAGTCCATAGTCCCAACAAGACCACGATGATGCCGGCAGCTGGAATTCCCCATTTTTTGAATGCTTCTTTCTTTTCCATGATGAAATTCTGTTTCTTAATCGTGCAAAGTTAACCAAAAAAGGAAGGGTTTTCAAAAAAGATATGTATATTTGCAACGATTTAATCTCATTTTAATATCATGAAGGTAAGAAAGCTAATGATGAGTGCGGCCCTGATGGCCGTTTTGCCGCTTGCGGCGCAGAAAGATTCACAAGTCCGATTGTTTCCCGATCAGGCCAAACAATCCATTCCCAAAGAAATCTACGGTCAGTTTGCCGAACACCTCGGAACGTGTATTTACGGTGGATTATGGGTGGGCGAGAATTCAACTATTCCCAATACGGGCGGTTACCGGAACGATGTGCTTCAGGCCTTGAAGGACCTGAAGATACCCGTGTTGCGTTGGCCGGGAGGTTGTTTTGCCGATGAATATCATTGGATGGACGGTATCGGCCCCAAAGAGAATCGTCCGCGTATGGTGAACAACAACTGGGGTGGCACCGTGGAGGACAACAGTTTCGGTACGCATGAATTCCTGAACTTGTGCGAGCTGTTGGAGTGCGAGCCGTATGTGTCCATGAATGTGGGGAGCGGCACGGTGCAGGAGACGGCGCAGTGGGTGGAATACATGACGGCCGAGGACGGCCCGATGGCCAAGTTGCGCAAGCAGAACGGTCGCGAGAAGCCGTGGCGTGTGAAATACATCGGTGTGGGCAATGAAAGTTGGGGATGCGGCGGTAACATGCGTCCGGAATATTATGCCGACCTGTATCGCCGCTACCAGACTTATTGTCGTAACTATAACGGAAACCGTTTGTTCAAGATAGCTAGCGGGTCGGGGGAATATGATTTGCATTGGACGGAAACGATGATGAAGCAGGCGCGTAACCAGATGGACGGCCTTTCGCTCCATTATTATACCGTGGCCGGATGGTCGGGTAGTAAAGGTTCGGCTACGGACTTCACTCCGGAAGATTATTATTGGACGATGGGCAAGTGCCTTGACATTGAGAACTGCATCAAGGAACATTCGGCCGTCATGGACAAGTATGACCCTAAAAAGCGCGTGGCTCTGATGGTGGACGAGTGGGGGACATGGTGGGATGAAGAACCCGGAACCGTCCGTGGGCATTTGTACCAACAGAATACGATGCGTGATGCTTTCGTGGCTGCCCTTTCGCTGAACGTGTTTCACAAGTACACCGACCGTATCAAGATGGCCAATATCGCGCAGATAGCCAATGTGTTGCAAAGCATGATTCTGACAAAGGACGACAAGATGGTGCTGACGCCTTCCTATTATGTATTCCAGATGTACAACGTGCATCAGGACGCTACTTACTTGCCGGTAGAGGTGCAGTGCGAGAACAAGCAAGTGCGTGCACGCATGGGGCAGGACGGCGAGCAGCGCACGCTGCCGATGCTCGGTGCCACGGCTTCCAAGGCGCAGGACGGTGCGGTGCATATTTCGCTGTCCAACGTGGATTTGGAGAACTCCAACGAAGTCACTGTCGATTTGTCCGACTTAGGCATGAAATCCGTTGCAGGACGCATATTGACCTGTAAGGCCATCACGGACAAGAACACCTTTGAGCAGCCCGACGTGGTGAAGCCTGCGGACTTCAAGGGGGCGAAACTGAAAAACGGAAAGTTGACTGTGAAGATGCCACCGATGAGTATTGTGGCGTTGGAGTTGTGGTAATTTATTTTGGATTTATTTCTATTCTCCTCGTATTCATCTGTCATGGTGGATGCGGGGAGATTTTGTGATAAAGTCAAACAGCATGGATATTTGGAGCAAGAAAAAGCGTTCTGCCGTCATGGCGAGGATACGGAGCCGGGATACGAAACCCGAGTGGATTGTCCGCCGTTACCTCTTCTCGCGCGGTTACCGTTACCGTAAGAACGTGAAGGGCTTGCCCGGCACGCCGGATATCGTGCTGCGCAAGTATGGCATTGTGATTTTCATACACGGGTGCTTTTGGCACGGGCACGAGGTGGACGGGCATCTGCCGCATTCCAATATCGACTTTTGGAGGAAGAAGATAGAGCGCAACAAGCAGCGTGACGCTCGTGACAAGGAAGCGTTGAAACAGATGGGTTGGCGAGTAATGACGGTTTGGGAGTGCCAGTTGAAACCGGCAGTGAGGAAGCAGACGTTGTTGGAAATAGAGTACCATATCAACCACACATTCTTGGAGCGGTTCGAACTGAAAACGCCAAGGCTTTATGATATGGGCGGGCATGAAGAAGCCTCTGGCATGGTAGCCGAAGGTGATGTGGAATATGGGAAGAAGTGATTTTTGACGACTTTGAAAATATTAATAAATTCATGCGATTTTGCCGGTTTCAATTTCTGATTTGAGGAATTGGAATATATAGACGGCACCTTGATAATATAAGCCGTACTCTGGCTCGTTGAGTTTGGCAAATGTGGTAGAGGAATACAATTCGTCAAGGGCGCGACGAATGTCCCAACCATATTCAGACATAAGCATTTCGGTCAGTTCTGCGGCAAGGCATTCTATCTGAAATTGTATATCTTGTGTCATAGCTCGATGTGTTTAGAATTTCTATGGTGCGGTGAGTGCCAAAAAAGTATTGAACAGCATGATTTCCCTTAAATTTCAGTTCCTCAACAAGTGCGGCTGCTGAAAGATAGCCCATCATGTAACGTCGTATCTGAACGCCAACTGTATCGTCAGCAATCGGGCCGATTACAATGTCGTATGAATGTGCTGGTATATCTGAGGCATTCTTGCGGTTCATCACCACAAATTCAGTCCATTCTTCTGAATAGTCTGTAAACACTTTGGTGTGAAGCCCCGCTTTGTCAGCCTTAGTCTCATCAAAATCAAAACACGACAATGTGGGCTGTCCTTCGTTCATAAAGCGTGCGGTGCGTATAGCCATTTCCATAGCTTGGTCGGGATTGGCGTTGAGATAGAAGCCTTGCCCGAAATCCTTGCCTCGTTTACTTCGGGAGAGGTCAATTTGTTCAATGGCCATGTTTGAGCCATGATAGAGTCTAATCATATCCGTCCCCCTTTCCGGCTACAGAGTTCTTGGAGGTCAGAGACCGCATCGTCAATGGATAGGGTGTGTTCGGCGGCATAGCAATCAAGAAGAAAATCTATGCCGGTAAAACGGCGCAGATAAGCGTAGGCTTGTGGGTTGGAGAGCTTAAACCGTTGAGCAAATGCCCCGACACATGCCACCACAAACTCAATTCTATCAAATCTTTCTTTCTTGTCCATAGAATGCTTTGATGTCTGGTACAAAGTTACGAATAAAACTCGAAAACACATCCTTTTTATTAAATTACTTGACTCTATTTTTTTACAAAAGGATGAACGATTTGTTCACTTTTCATATAGTACTTTGCAATACCCCTTCTGGATGTTTTACTTTAAACGTATTATACATGGTATTTACGCTTTCCGGTAAAGTGGCCGTTCAGCAGAAAGCAAACAACCAGACGGAAGAGATTACGCTCGAATGAGGTTTTTATATCGTCAAGGTCGGCAACGGCCCTTACAAGACAGTCGTGAAATAAGGTTTCCTACCCTTTGTGGAAGTTGACGAAAGGAAAGACCCTTGTGACGTCGTGTACGTCATGAGGGACTTTTTGGATAACAAAACGTCAAAAAACGAAGCGGATGGCTGCTGTGAAAAGCAGCGATTTGGACGTGCGGATATACAAAACGATGTATATTTATACGGCTTTTGGCATTTCTGATGCATAAAAACCGTATAAACCGGAATCGCTTTCAGCCAAGCAATTTTTCGTTTGGAGCAGTATGCAAAATTTTCTTCCGCATGAAAATCCTGGGTTCTCCTCATGTGGCCGGATTTTACGGAGCCGGGCGAAGACGGAACGTGCTTTAAGTATCCTTTTTTCGTCTGTTTGGTGGTTTTTGGTCTACGAAATTTTCATGCAGAAAGAAACCTGATGCTTGTTTTTGTTGACAGGAAGGAAAGAAATAACCTTGTATTGTGGTCTCCCGTGTGACATTGTGGAATGGAAGAAGCCTGCCGGGCTGTCATTATGCTAAAACACCGGCAGGCGAGAATCGTTTGTTTTCGTCGAAGCCCCGTTCCGTGTCCGAATAAAGCATTCTCGGAAGGGTGGGGCTGTCGATTTGACAACTTGCCCTATTTCAGTTTCTTGCCGTCGGAGAAGGCTTTTCCAACGGTCTGGCCGAGACCGGCGTAGTTGTGGTGGACGGGGTCGAAGACAATCAGCCCCATCTTCTCCATGTCCGGTTTGCCATCATTGGCGAGGTATTTTTCATCAGCAAGGATGTTCACGACCTCCGCGACGATGTAATATCCGGTGTCCGATTCATGTATTTTTTCTTTAATCCGGCACTCGAATGTCATCGGGAAGTCGGTGAAGACCGGGGCGTCGACGTTTTCCGACCGTACGGCCGTCCATCCCGTTTTTTCCATCTTTTGCGGGTTGTTCTTTGCGCTGACGATGCCCACGTAGTCGGCCGCCGTCATGGTGGCTTGGGTGGCAAAGGCCACTGTGAAGTCCCCTTGGCGGTTCAGGTTTTCGGTGGTGGCATGCTTGCCCATTGAAATCATGATTTCTTTCATGTCCCATTGTCCGCCCCAGGCCGCGTTCATGGCGTTGGGCCGTCCTTGTTCGTCGTAAGTGCCGATAATCAGCACGGGTTGTGGCAACAGCCACGGTTGAGGTTTAAAACTTTTCATGTTTCGTCTTCTTGCATGAGTTTGTTGTATATTTCTGCATCTTCTTCGCGGAAACAGCATAGCACGACTTCGCCTTTGTATGCCCCATTCTGGATGTGCTTCTTGATAGTATCCCAGGCTATTTTTGCGGCAGCCGCGTGCGGATAACCGTACACACCGGTGCTGATGCAAGGAAAGGCGATGCTTTTCAGGTGGTGGGCCTCGGCCATTTGCAAGGCGGTGGCGTAGCAGGATGCCAGCAACTCGGCTTCGTGGTGCCCTCCGCCGTGCCATACGGGTCCGACGGTATGGATGATTTTCTTGCAGGGTAGCCTGTACGCCCCGGTCATCTTGCTCTCACCGGTCCGGCAGCCGCCCAACGTGCGGCATTCTTCCAACAATTCTTTGCCCGCAGCGCGGTGTATGGCCCCGTCCACGCCCCCGCCTCCCAACAAGGAACAGTTCGCGGCGTTTACTATGGCATCCACTTGCAGTTGCGTGATGTCGCCCACGATTATTTTTATCCGGTCTTTCATGTTTCGTTACGTATGGTTTGTTGCAATGCTCCAAAAATAGTGAAAGGCAGGCGCAGAGGCAAACGGGAAACAAAGTTTCCCAGGTTGGGCTATGCCGTGCCGCATCCTATTTTCGTGAAAACAAAAATAGTCAAAATATCCGGGAAAGGAAGTATGTTTTTGGGAAAGATTGCAAAATATTTGCGATTGGATATTTTTTTGCATGAAGCATGGCTTAGGCGGTAGTGGAGGCCGTTTTATCGATATTCTCCTATTTTTTGACGGGTTTGTTCTACTGTGTGAAGCGTGGAATCGTTAATTTTGCACTTCATTACGTTAAATATAAGAACAAAAGAAAAGAAACACGAAAATGAGAGTGGGAAAATACTTTTTAGGTCTGGCCGCTTGTTTGTATGCAGCGGCGGCAGATGCGGAACGCGTACCGATGAAACTGTGGTATGACGAGCCGGCTAAAGTGTGGATGACATCGGCCTTGCCGGTCGGTAACGGGGGAATCGGGGCTATGTTCTTCGGGGGTGTGGCCAAGGAACGGTTGCAGTTCAACGACAAGACGTTGTGGGCCGGCAGTACGACCCGGCGTGGGGCATACCAGAACATGGGCGACTTGTTTTTCGAGTTCGATACGCCGGAAACTTGCACCAATTACCGTCGGGAACTTTCCTTGGACGATGCCATAGGACGTGTGTCTTATACGATTGACGGAGTGGACTACCTGCGCGAATATTTTGCCAGCAATCCGGACAGCGTGATTGTGGTGC
Source organism: Paraprevotella xylaniphila YIT 11841 (assembly GCF_900683745.1). Classification (NCBI taxonomy): domain Bacteria; kingdom Pseudomonadati; phylum Bacteroidota; class Bacteroidia; order Bacteroidales; family Prevotellaceae; genus Paraprevotella; species Paraprevotella xylaniphila. The sequence continues at coordinate 1,274,561 of NZ_LR215980.1, read as the reverse complement.
GGCTGACGACGCCCGGACATAAAGGCAAACTGAACTTCTCCCTGCGGATGCAGGACGGACGGCAGGGGATGACCCGGGTGGACGGCCATACGATGACCATCAAAGGCACGTTGGATTTGTTGTCCTACGAGGCACAGGCTCGCTTGCAGGCCGACGGCGGCATGGTGGAGACGAAATCCGACCGGTTGGAGGTGAAAGGGGCGGATGCGGTGACGGTCGTGCTGACCGGTGCGACCAATTTCGACCTCGCTTCGCCGACGTACACGCTTGGAGATGCGGACGAGATACACCGACGGGTATCGGCTCGGATGGACAAGGCTGCGCGGAAGTCTTACAAGAAGTTGAAAGCAGCGCATCTGGCGGATTACCAACCTCTCTTTGCCCGTGTGGAGTTGGATTTGGATGCGGAGCAGCCGGACTATACGACGGACGTGCTCGTGCGTGAGCATAAAGACAATGCTTACCTTGACATGCTCTATTTCCAGTATGGGCGTTACCTCATGCTCGGCTCTTCGCGCGGAGGCCAGTTGCCCAGCAACCTGCAAGGGTTGTGGAACAACGTGAACAATCCTGCATGGGAGTGCGACTACCATAGCAATATCAACGTGCAGATGAATTATTGGCCTGCCGAAGTGGCCAACCTTTCGGAATGCTATGCCCCGTTCATCACCTACGTGTCTACCGAGGCTTTGAAGGACGGAGGCTCGTGGCAACAAGTGGCACGGAAAGAGAATTGTCGCGGATGGGCCGTACACACGCAGAACAATATCTTCGGTTATACGGACTGGTTGATTAACCGTCCGGCCAATGCCTGGTATTGCACTCACCTGTGGCAACATTATGCTTATACTTTAGATAAGGAATATTTGCGCGACACGGCCTGGCCCGTCATGAAGGTGACTTGCCAGTATTGGTTCGACCGCTTGAAGGAAAATACAGAAGGACGGTTGGTGGCTCCCAACGAATGGTCACCCGAACACGGGCCTTGGGAAGACGGCGTGGCCTACGCCCAACAGTTGGTGTACGCCTTGTTCGAGGAAACATTGGCTGCAGCCGGTGTGTTGGCTGTCGATGATGCTTTCGTATCGGAACTGAAAGAGAAATTCTCCCGTTTGGACAATGGCCTGCATGTCGGTTCATGGGGGCAAATCAAGGAATGGACCATACAGGAGGATAAACAAGGAGATCATCAGCGACACTTGTCTCATTTGATGGCCTTGTACCCCTGCGACCAGATTTCTTACCTGAAAGACAAACGTTATGCCGAGGCGGCCAAAGTGGCTTTGGATTCACGGGGCGACGGTGCCACGGGATGGAGCCGGGCTTGGAAAGTGGCTTGTTGGGCACGCTTGTGGGATGGCGAACGGGCTTACCGTTTGTTGAAACAGGCGCAAAATATTACGGACGTGACGGTGGTGAGCATGGACGACAATGCAGGAGGTGTGTATGAGAACCTGTTCTGTGCCCATCCTTCGTTCCAGATAGACGGAAATTTCGGAGCCACGGCCGGTATCGCCGAGATGATGTTGCAGAACACCGTGAAGGGCGTGCATCTGTTGCCTGCTTTGCCTTCGGCGTGGGATGACGGGCATTTCAAAGGTCTGAAGGCAAAAGGAGGTTTTGTTTTCGACGTGGCGTGGAAAGACGGGAAGATGGTGGAAGGCCGGGTGCATTCAGCTGCCGGACAGGAATGCCGGATGTACCTGCCGGATGCCAAACTTGTCGAGGTGAAGAAGTCGAAAGGCGGCAAGGTGGCTTTTACGCAGGAGGCCGATGGCGCAGTGGTATTTCCTACATCGGCCGGGAAGAGTTACCGTCTTCGTTTTGAATAAAGATATAGCCCTAAAAAACGTGCTACTCCGCCGCCTTTTCATGGAAAAAGGCGGCGGAGCTGCGTTTGTTCATTACTTTTTTTGAATACTTTATCGGAAAAAGATGCTTCTTTCTTTTATTTTCGTTACCTTTGTGCCTATCTAATATCAAAATTGTATGAAAATAACACTTTTGCAACAAGATATTTCATGGGGGAATCCGGAAACTAATGTGAGGAATGCCGAGCTGGCGATGGAGGCTTGTCCCGGGTCGGATGTATATGTGTTACCCGAAATGTTCTCCACCGGGTTCTGTACGCAACCCGAAGGACTGGCCGAACCGGCGGACAGTGATACGCTGCGCTGGATGCGCCGCTATGCCGCAGGGCACGATTGTGCCGTGGCCGGTAGCGTGGCCGTACAGGAAGGCGGAAAGTATTATAATCGTTTCTATTTCGTAAGTCCGGACGGGGCGGTCCGTTCGTATGACAAAAAGCATTTGTTCACGTACGGTGGAGAGCACTATCGTTTTACAGCCGGGCGGGAACGTGTGGTCGTGGAGTTCCGGGGTGTACGAATCCTGCTCCAGATTTGCTACGATTTACGTTTTCCCGTATGGGCGCGCAACCGGAAGGACTACGACGTGGCGCTCTATGTGGCCAGTTGGCCTACGCCGCGTGTGGAAGCCTGGTTGGCCTTGCTACGGGCAAGGGCCATCGAAAACCAGTGCTATGTGGCGGGGGTGAACCGTGTGGGGACGGATCCGTCTTGCGAGTATTGCGGAGGCACGTTGGTGATAGACCCTTACGGACGTACGGTAGCGGCCTGTGAGCAGGGCCGGGTAGATGCCGTGACGGTGGAGGTGGATATGGACAGCCTGGCCGAATTTCGCCGCAAATTTCCGGTATTGGATGATGCCGATGATTTTACATTGAATATTTAAACTCAGTAGATATAAAGATATGGAAAAGAAACTTTTGTTAGGTGATGAGGCCATAGCTCTCGGGGCTATCCATGCGGGCATTCGCGGAGTATACGCTTATCCGGGGACACCGAGCACGGAAATCACCGAATATATCCAACGGCACCCGTTGGCGCGTGCGCGAGGCTTGCACAGCACGTGGTGTACGAATGAGAAGACAGCTGTAGAAGCGGCTTTGGGGGCATCCTACGCCGGTGCGCGTGTGATAGCCTGCATGAAGCACGTGGGGCTGAACGTGGCGGCCGATGCTTTTGTCAACGCTGCCATTACGGGCGTGAACGGCGGCATGATCGTGGTTGTGGCGGACGACCCTTCCATGCACTCTTCACAGAATGAACAGGACTCCCGTTTCTACGGTAAGTTTTCCATGATAACGACCTTGGAACCGTCTACTCAACAAGAGGCGTACGACATGATGCAATACGGCTTCGAACTTTCCGAACGGGAGAAGTTGCCGGTGCTGATGCGTATCGTGATGCGTTTGGCGCACTCCCGTGCCGCTGTGACGGTGAAGGAAGAAGCCGAAGAGATGAGAGCGTTGCCCTGTGCGAAGGATCCGGCCAGTTGGGTGCTCCTTCCGGCCAATTCGCGCCGGAAATATGCCGCATTGGTGGAACAGCAACCGCGTCTGGAGCAGGCTGCGGCCGAAGCTCCTTACACGCGTTACGAACAGGCTTCGGGAGAGAAACCGGTGGGCATATTGGCCTGCGGTATAGGATATAACTATGTGACGGAGGTACGCGAGGCGGCGGAGAAGTTCAACATTCTTAAAATCACCCAATATCCTTTGCCCGCTGACTTGGTGCGGCGCTTGGCTGCCGACAGTCGTGAGATTCTGGTGGTGGAAGACGGCCAGCCTTTTGCCGAAGAACTCGTGAGGGGGATGCTGTCCGCAGACTATCCCGTACGAGGTCGTCTGACGGGCGACTTGCCGCGTACGGGGGAACTGACGCCGGACAGCGTGGCAGCGGCTATGGGACATCGGCCGGAGCGTTACTTCGATGCCCCGAAGAATGTGGTGGGACGCCCGCCTGCCTTATGTCAGGGATGCGGCCACCGCGACGTGTACACGGCTTTGAACGAAGTGGTAAAGGAATATCCCGATGCACGCGTGTTTGCCGACATCGGTTGTTATACATTAGGTGCTTTGCCGCCTTTCCGTGCCATAGACACTTGCCTCGACATGGGGGCTTCCATTACGATGGCTAAAGGGGCGGCCGACGCCGGTGTGTTTCCGGCCATCGCAGTCATCGGCGATTCCACGTTTACCCATTCGGGGATGACGGGATTGTTGGATGCCGTGAACGACAAGGCGCAGATTACCGTCATCATATCGGACAACCTGACTACGGCGATGACCGGCGGGCAAGACTCTGCCGGTACGAACAAGTTTGAGGCGATTTGCCTGGGGCTTGGGGTGGAGCCGGAACATGTGCGTGTAGTGGTGCCGTTGCCTAAGAACATGGACGAGATTACGCGTATTCTTCGTGAAGAGATAGAGTACAAAGGGGTGTCGGTCATCATCCCGCGCCGGGAGTGCATACAGACCTTGAACAGAAAGTTGAAACAGAAAAGAGCAGAAAAGAAAGCATGAAACAAGATATAATTCTTTCGGGCGTGGGAGGACAAGGCATCCTTTCCATTGCCACCATCATCGGTGAGGCTGCCACGCAGGCAGGGTTGACCTTGAAACAGGCTGAGGTGCACGGCATGAGCCAACGCGGAGGCGACGTGCAGTCCAACTTGCGTTTGTCTGACGGGGAGATTGCTTCCGATTTGATTGCGGTAGGAACTGCCGACATGATTCTCTCGTTGGAGCCGATGGAGGCTTTGCGGTATATACCTTATTTAAATAAGGAGGGTTGGGTGATTACCTCTTCTTCCCCGTTCAAAAACATTCCCAATTATCCCGAAGACGAGGCTTTGATGGCCGAATTGAGGGCATTGCCCCATGTCGTCATGGTGGATGTGGACGCATTGGCCAAGGAACATTCCATGCCGAAGTGCGCCAATGTGATGCTGTTGGGGGCTGCGGCCCGTTACCTGAACATCCTGTCTGTGGAGGAGTTGCGTGAAAGTATCGCCCGTGTGTTCGGGACAAAAGGGGAGGCCGTAGTGGAAATGAACCGCCGGGCTTTCGATTTGGGGCATGCTGCTTCGGACTTAAAGTAAGCGGATATGGGACATCAGGTTTTTAGTGAAGAGTTGGTGGCATCTGTAGTAAAGGAGTTGCAGATTGCCGACCTCGCCCATGCCACCATCGGCGAGGTGCTGTTGGTGGCTTCCCGGTTGGAACAACAGACGGGGATTCCATTCATCCGAATGGATCAAGGTTCGCCGGGCCTGCCTGCCAATCGTGTCGGCGTGGAAGCGGAGAAGGCCGCTTTGGACCGTGGAGTGGGGGCGCAGTATCCTGCAGCCGACGGGATTCCAGAACTGAAGCGCGAAGCTTCGCGCTTCGTGAAGGCTTTTGTCGATATAGACATCTCGCCACGGGCTTGCATTCCGACGACTGGTTCAGTGGCTGCCTCGTTCGGGGCATTCGTCATTACCACGCAGTGCGTGCCGGGGAAAGACAAGGTGCTGTTCATCGACCCGGGGTTTCCCATCCAGAAATCCCAGTTGCGCATCATCGGGGCGAAGTGGGAACAGTTCGACATCTACCATTACCGGGGAGAGGCGTTGAGGGAGAAGCTGGAGAGTTATCTGAAACAGGGCGACATCGCGGCTATCGTTTACTCCAATCCGAACAATCCGGCATGGATTTGCTTGGAGGACAGCGAACTGGCGATTATCGGTGAGTTGTCCACCCGTTACGGGGTTATCGTATTGGAAGACATGGCTTATTTCTGTATGGACTTCCGTCAGGACTTGGGCCAACCTTGGAAGGCACCTTATCCGCCTACGGTGGCCCGCTATACGGACAATTACATCCTTATGCTGTCTTCCTCCAAAATCTTCAGCTATGCCGGGCAGCGGATGGCCGTGGCTTGTGTGTCCGACAAATTGTTCGACATGCATTATCCGGCGTTGGCCGAACGTTACGGCGACTCCGGCGTGTTCGGGCAGACTTTCGTGGCTTCGGTGCTGTATATGATAACTTCCGGCTGTACGGCATCCACGCAGTATGGCTATGCCGAAATGCTGCGTGCGGCCACGGACGGCGAATTGGATTTTGCAGCCGACGTGCGTGAATATGCCCGGCGGGCCGAACGGATGAAGAAGATATTCACCGACAACGGGTTCCACATCGTGTATGACTACGATGTGACGCGGCCGGTGGGTGACGGTTTTTTCTTTACCGTGGGTTATGGCCGGATGAGTGGTGGCGAATTGTTGCGCGAGCTGTTATATTATGGAGTGAGCAGTATCTCGTTGGAGACAACCGGCAGCGGGCAGCCCGGCGTGAGGGCATGTACGTCCCGTATGCGTGAGGAACTTTATCCGCTCATGGAGGAGCGGATGAAGGCTTTCCGATTGGATCATCCTTTAAATTAGACGAAATGGAAAACATGATTTGGAACAAGAATAAAGAGTGCATGAGTCGTGAGGAATTGCGCGACTTACAGGGGAAACGGTTGCACAAGTTGGTGGATTTGGTATATCATAACACGCCTTTCTACCGGACTAAGATGCAGGAAATGGATTTGCTTCCGGATGATATCCGTACGATAGACGACATTGTGAAATTGCCTTTTACGACCAAGGCGGATTTGCGTGATAATTATCCGGTGGGCCTGTTGGCTACGCCCATGTCCGAGATAGTCCGTATCCATGCCTCCTCCGGTACGACGGGTAATCCCACCATAGTAGGTTATACTTATCGTGACCTGGAGATTTGGAAAGAAGTGATAGCACGTGCGTTGACGGCCTATGGCGTGACGCGTGGAGATATCGTTTCCGTGGGATATGGCTACGGGTTGTTTACGGGCGGACTGGGTGCCCATTATGGCGTGGAGCATCTGGGGGCTACCGTATTGCCTACTTCTACCGGGAATACGGAGAAACATATCCGTCTGTTGAGAGACCTTGGAGTGACGGGTATTGCCTGTACGCCTTCCTATGCCCTGTATCTGGCTGAGGCGTTGCATAAGCAAGGGCTTTCGGCCGACGATTTAAAGTTGCGCATCGGCGCGTTCGGGGCGGAGCCGTGGACGGAGAACATGCGCCGCGAGATAGAAGAACGTTTGGGCGTTCAGGCCTACAACATTTACGGATTGAGTGAAATCATGGGGCCGGGCGTAGCTTACGAGTGCGGCTGCAAGAACGGTTCGCATATCGCGGAAGACCATTTCTATCCGGAAATCATCCATCCGGAAACCGGCGAGGTACTGCCGCTCGGGCAAGAAGGGGAGTTGGTGCTGACTACGCTGACGAAGACCGGAATGCCGCTGTTGCGCTACCGTACGAAAGACCTGACGACATTGATGCCCGGCACGTGCGAATGCGGACGTACCAGTGTACGCTTTACGCGTATCCTCGGACGGAGCGACGATATGCTGATCATACGCGGCATTAACGTGTTCCCCTCGCAGGTGGAAAACGTGATTCTGGAGATGCCGGAATTTGCGCCCCGTTACATGTTGGTGGTAGACCGCAAAAACAACATGGATATGTTGGAGGTACAGGTAGAGTTGCGTCCGGATAATTTCTCAGACGATTTGGGCGGTATGCTGGCTTTGAAGAAACGTTTGGCCGAACGCCTGAAGAGCGTGCTTTCCATCAGCGCGGAAGTGAAATTGGTGGAACCCAACAGCCTGCCGAGGAGCGAAGGGAAAAGTACGCGAGTGATAGATAAACGTGTGTTGGCTTAATTCAAAAACGAAAGAGTATGACTATCAAACAATTATCCGTTTTCTTGGAAAACAAAAGCGGGAGAATCAACGAAGTGACCAAAGCTTTGGGTGAACAAGGTATCAACATGCACGCTTTCAGTATGGCGGAGACTACGGATTTCGGTATCCTTCGTTTGATTGTGTCCGACGTAGACAAGGCAGTAGAAGTATTGCGTGCGAAAGATTTCGCAGTGATTCTGACCGATGTGGTTTGCATCAGTTGTCCGAACGTGGCCGGTGCGCTGTCTAAGATTTTGGAGAAGTTGGCCGAGCATCAGATTTTTATCGAGTATATGTATGCCTTTGCCCAGGGAGACCGGGCGAATATCGTTATCCGGCCGAGCAATCTGTCCGAGTGCCTGAAACAGCTCTCTGAGGAAGACTGCCATATTTTAGGCGGCCAACAGCTTTAGAGGTAAGCTAAGGAATAGAAAGATTAAAGAAACCCAAGTAGGATTGTCGCGTGGAAAGGCAACCATCTTTCATGTAATTGAGACGATGGTTGCTTTTGTCTTATAGTAGCAATTCTGGAATTTGATAATAAAAAAGGAAGAAAATATAAATTATTTTCTTCCTTTTTCCTTTGAGCCGACACGGGGACTCGAACCCCGGACCCTTTCATTACGAATGACTATAAAAATAAAGGTGTATCTATTTGAACATAAGTAAATTATATATTACTTTGTATATATGATTGGATATTCATTTGGATATTTTTGTTATAAACATGTTTCCTACACCTAATAAAATCCAGTTTGGAGAGATATTATAATCACGTATTAAGTATACTATCCATTCAGGCTTTAATACACTGCGGTCAGGATTCCATTTTACTGTATTCATGTTCCAACGATTTATTCCATGTGCATTTGTAAATGTTTGTAGACCTCTGATTTTCTTTTGAGCCTTTAGTATGTCTATGGCTTCAAAGAATCTTTTGGTCACATCGATTCCTTCTTGTGATATTTTCATAGGCAAAATATTGTCGATAAGATAATGACAAGAACAATTATTGAGGCACATCCATTATTAGAGGACTTTGATGTATTTAATTTACTTCCGCATTTAGAGCAGTAGTTTCCTCCCTTTGTGGATATTTGGTTGCATTTCTTGCATGTGAAGACAGAAAGAGGTGGATTTAATAGAATGCGTTCATCATTTCTGTCTATTAATTTTCCACATTGACAGCAATATTTATGTGAATACAGAGTTTTACCACCACAAATAGAACATACCACTGTGTTAAACTCATTTTCTTTATATTTTAATTCTATTGGTTTATAATCAAAGTTAGTAGTGGTGTTTTTTTTAGCGTCTCCTATATTAAACTTATGGCCACATTTCAAGCAAACAAGTTCTATCTTGTTTTTACCCGTTGCTCCTGCTGCCGCTGCGATAAGGATATTTCCTGTTAATAAACCTCCTGCAATGGCACGTCCTGTTTTAAAACCTCGCTCATGAACGTGTATTTGTGTGGAGCCACATTTAGGGCATTTTATAGGTTCTTCTTCCATGTTTATATTATTTTAGGTGTTTGTTTTGGTATTTTTTGTAATACTTGTACGCTTCCGCAAAGCATTCTTCCAATTTGTCGGCATATTTAAAAATATCGTCAAGTGTGTTTATCTCAATTCTTTCTTGTGATTTATAATCGTCAGTAGGAATATACAAACACTTGCTTCTGTTTCCAAAAGATAAGCGACATCCCCACCAACAAGAAGGGTTTGACACTCCGATAGCGAAATAGGATTTGAAATCTTTGTAAACAATTAGGTCGGCACTGATTTGTTTACGGACAATCGAACGGATAATATTGTAGGCATCTATTTCTTCTTGCGTGGTAATAATGCCTTTTTCCTTATCTATAAAAACTACCCCATCGGGTAATGTATCGTCACTATTTGTATCGTCAGATGCGACGATTTCCATACTGCTTGGAGTTATTTGCTGTTCTTCATTCTTTATGGCATTGTTCAATCTCTCCGAGATAATATCATTTATAATAGATGATATGGATTTCTTTACAAGCGGTGTAAATTGCTCAATTACGCTTTGCCATATTGCACCATCATATATTTGTTTGGTTATAAACTTGACAAATTCGGGTGATGGAGATGCAAACTCATTGCTTAATATTCCTTTTATCTCTGTTGTGTATTTCAGTTCATTTGCAGTACTGAGAATTTCCGTTTCATTGTAGTATGACTTGTGGAACTTCTTCAACTGCTCTATGTCATTGTCCGACAGGTCAGTCGCGTCAATAACCAAGAAAGGTTTTTCATCCATAATGTTTTGCTTTTCTAGGTCAGTATAGAATCTGTATTCTATCCCGTTAGTAAGCACACCAAACCGTGCATTGGATGCTGCAAAATACTTGGCGAGCTGTGTGTTGTGCACATCAAGATTCTGTTTGCAATGTTTGCATTCAATTATCAAGATTGGTTGCTCGTTCTTCATTATGGCATAGTCTATCCTATCGCCTCGCTTGGTAAGGTCGCAATCCATTTCGGGTACTACCTCAAAAGGGTCAAATACATCATATCCCAATACAGTTATCATCGGCATAATGAAAGCATTCTTTGTCGCTTCTTCTGTTGTTATCATGTCTTTCTGTTTGCTTATGCGTTCAGAAAGCTGTTGAATTTGGTCTTTGAAGTCCATATATATATATTGATTTTGGTAGTTAATGATATTTCAGATGGTATTTTTATAGTAGATTGAATCCGATTTTCTAAGTATTAAATGTCATTACAAACTTAATGATTTCCTTATTCCTTGTTTTGATTGCAGCATCTGTAAATATCTTGATTTCATTCTCAGTAAATCCTGTACATTCTTTGGATTTCAAAGAAATCTAAAGGAGGACTTCTGTTGCTTTTTCGTATGCCTCATTTTTTAAGTCATCATTGTTTTCTATTTCCTCTAAAAAAATTAGTGAATTAAATAATGATCTTACAGCATTATTATAGTCGTCATTATAATATTGAGATATTCCTAATTGTGCTAAAGAAACTCCTATAGACAGACATTTGCAATCTTCTATACTTTTGTTCACGTGTTTGATAGAATACCGACTTTGTTCATCCATCAATTTGATATGTTTATTTATGGTCTTTATATTTTTGTTAACCTCTTCTTTTATCTCTCTTTTGGTAAGTATATTGGATAATATTTGCCAGCCTACAAGAATAGTGATGAGTATAGACAGAATCCCGATTATAATTCCTGTATAATCGAACTCCAATGGTCTTGTATTCGGGTAATAATGGCAAGCATAGTAAATATTGAAAACTATTACAATGGCATTTGCGACAAACAATAATAGATTTACGCAATAGATAAATTTCGCGAATATATCACTTCTTTTATTATCACAAAAGTCATTGTTACCTTCTATGATATTCACATTCTTTACATTGCTATCTCTTATGTTCCCTACTCGTTGCTCCATGTTCTTTTTTCAATGATTGTAATAAGCCTGTCTATCTGTTCTTGGAATTTTTCAGTAGTTTTTTGGTTTGATTCTACTATTTTCAGTAATGTGTCATAAGCATTTGGATTGATATGAATTTCTCGTCCGCTCACATTTACTCCTGACACATTGCTGTTTGAAATGTCGCCAACTGATTGGTTGGGTTTTAGCATTTCGCCCTCTCCTGTAAGCAACCAGTTTTCATTAAATTCATAATTGAAGGCACGATTAAATCTATGCAAGAAACTTTCTGTTAATACGGACTCCACTCCTTTTATAGCACTTGATACATTTGGGGGCGTGGTACCCATTTTTTCTGCAACATCCTTTTGACTATACACTTCTCCTTTATTTTTGAGATATTCAATAGCCAATTTTAGCCGATTTCCGTCTAATGTCATATTCTTAAATATTATTAATTACAAGAATTTATTATTCTTATTAGTTATTGTAATTAAGAATTTATTCTTATCTTTGCATTAAATAATTAATCAAACAATACAAAGATAATGGAAAATATCAATAATTCAAACACTTCATCACAAAAAGGCAAAAATATGACTTTAAAGGGCTATTATAAGAGTCTGCCGGAACCAACGTATCCCAAAAAAGATTTTGTGAATACAATTGCCGAAAAATGCAATGTGACTCTTGCTACGGCAAATAATTGGGTAAAGTATGGTATCAAGCCTTCCAATCCAGAACATGTACGGATATTATCAGAAATTACAGGAATCTCTCCTGAATGTCTTTGGGATTAAATAAATAAAAATGAGAGACTTGGAATTTTATATATTGGAGAATGAGCTTTGGTGTTTGTTTCCTGATGGTCGCAATGAACAGGTTACAGAGAATAACACAGAGTTGGTACATGATATTCTTGTCCGAATCAGGGAATTTTACCCAGAGGCATACAGGGATTTGTCCACATGGTTTCAAAAAAGTTCATTAAATGTACCTTACTTCCAATTCCTGATTGTTGAACAATTCGCCAAATGCAACTTTGGGGAATTAGATACAACAAAGAAAGATATTGACGGAAAGGGAGTATTCAATTTTGAGCATGTGAAATGTCCTCTTCGAGGGCACTGTGTTCATGAAGGGAAAGTGTGCAATCCGCGTTTTAATAGTCACTTGTCGGATGCTGAGTTACGAGTAATGAAACTCATATATGAAGGGTATAATAATGAAGAAATTGCTGATACATTGTACTTGTCTCCACATACAGTGAAAAATCATATTAAATCTGTGTATACCAAACTTAGAATACATGAGAAGTCTGAATTTATAAGATATGCGAATAGTAAAAACCTTTTTAAGGAGTGAATAAAATGTTGAATGAAACAATATTAAGTGTTGTTCTAAATGATAAGACATTTGGGCAACGTGAAGCCGCTGACATTGTGGGAGGAAGAGGACGGTTGTTTAGATTAGTCAAAATCGGAGCTATAAGAGCTAAAAAGATACCAGAAGACCGCCAAAATGGAAGATGGTATTGTAATGCTTTTGACGTAATAAAACATGCTGCATTGAAATGGTAAGTATAAGCTTTATGAGAAAAAACATCAAAAGTCAATTAAGAAGCCTTGCGGCAACGATAGAGGACAAGCTGATAAACAGGTTCAACCACCGTAAGCGCTCATCCTTCATTTATATGAGTGGCAAAACATGCGACCTTGAAGTGTCATACGATGCTTTAACGGGTAAAGTAGAAGCCATGATATACGGTGATGATGCCCGTAAGGCATACCCCAACATCCAAAAGCTGATAGAGGATTCGGTAAGCACCGAAAAGATAGACAACGAAGTATATCTCGAAGAGATGCGGGACGATGAAGAATATGAGGCCGCAATGGACAACCGTATGGCCTTAGACCGCGCCCAAGGTTACGGATACGGGATATATTGGTGATGGGATGAAGCCGGGGTTCGATTCCCCGGCCACCAACAAGACACTGGCGGAAACAGTATAAAGACGGCTTGACCCAAGCATAAATGGTAGCCCGTCCGCGTGGGCTTGAAAGTAACGCGGCGCAATAAGCGGTATGGCAGTGAGATAGAATCGAAACATACACATAGCAGATGCGGGTTACAGTAGCGTAAAAGCAATCGAATGGCGGTGAGGCACGGCGTGAAACCGTGAAGAGCATGAGACAGCAGCGTGATGAAATTAAAATATCCCCTCCCGTAAGATTCGGGGTAACAACCGGTTTAAGCCGTTGAGGGGTAGCAAACTAAAACAAACAATATGAAAACATTAAGAAACATTGGAATCGCCACATTGTTTATAGTGGCATTAGGGTTAGCCGGACACGCAGACCGGACAAACGAGATTGTGAACAACCTGAATCCGCATGTTTATGAACTTATCAAAGTATTGGGGCATGACACGGACAGTGAGATAGCCGAAGAATACATGGCTAACAAAGAGTATTATGACACATTGTCGGATAAAAATTTATGGTAACGGAAAGGAGGTAAAATATGATAAAGGAAATAATGATAGATGAAAATTATACTCATGTTGGCTTATTTTACAGCATGAAAAAAGGGGATGTGTACAAAGTCCCGTTCGAGAAAAAAAGATATAATGGAATCAGGGCAGAAGCAAGCCGAAGAAATAGCACGGGACGGCTTTTGGGTGAACTGAAAACAGCAATGGATGTGAAGTTTAGGGTTTCTGCAACAGAATATCCCGGTTATATATCTATTATATGTATAAAGTAAATTATCATGGACATTCAAGAACTAAATTCTGTCATAGCCGACTTTGTTCAAGTGGGCTATATGCAGGCCGTCAAAGCATACGAGCCACCGCAAGATTTAGTCCGGGCATCTGAAATAAAACTTTGGTTAAAAATGATGCGGATAGACATCAAGCGTTTTAACCGTTTGGTTTCGGAAGGTGTCATTCGGGCGACAAGGAAAGGCGTTGGTCGTAATTCTCCGCTTTACTACTCCAAGGCAGAAGTCAAACAAGCCTTATCCATGGCGAATATAGCCGGGATTGTAGCGAGGGGGACAATGAAATAATTATCACAGGTTCGGATGGCCGTCCGTTTTATTACGGTCGTGACCTGAAGCAATTCCTCAAATCAGAATTGGAAGTAAAATGAAAGAACTAATAGAAATCCAACACAGCCTGAAAGCTCCCAAAGGGCAATGGAACAACTTCGGGAAGTACAAGTACCGGAGTTGCGAAGACATACTGGAGGCATTGAAGCCCTTATTGTATGAACATAAGTGCGAACTTACGATCGCCGACGAAATGGTTCTTGTTGGTACGCGCATATATGTAAAGGCCACCGTCACATTAAAGAATGAGAACGGCGAAACCGTATCGACTACCGCTTATGCTCGTGAAGAAGAAAGCAAGAAAGGCATGGATGGCTCACAGGTGACGGGAGCGGCTTCTTCCTATGCCCGGAAGTACGCCCTGAACGGAATGTTTTGTATCGACGACACGAAAGACTGCGACGACACGAACACCGGCGGTAAGGACGACGGGCTTTCCGACAACCGGGACATGGCTTTCCAAGAGATAGATGCTGCCAAGGACACGGCCGAACTATCCAAAATATTCAACAAATATACCATGCTTCATGATGACAAGGCTTTCATGAAGCGTCTGGGTGAAAGGAAAAAGGAGGTGCCTTATGTACAAGCTTAAAAAATCGGATGTCGTGTTTTATCCGGCCACTCACACCTACATAACGCCGGCCGGCAGGATGCTTGACGGGATAACCGGCATGCTTTCACGGCAACTCTTTCCCGGAAAGTATGACGGGATTGATGAAGAAACGATGCGCAACGCCGCAGAACGCGGCTCATTCATCCATTCGGTTTGTGAGTTGGTGGACAGTCTAGGTGTGGAACATGAAAGTCCAGAGGCAATAGGCTACAAGGAACTGAAAGAGACATACGCCCTGAAGCATGAGGAAAGCGAATACCTTGTATCAGACAACGAACACTTTGCAAGCTGCATCGACAAGGTTTACAGGGATGGCGAATCAACATTTACATTGGCTGACATAAAGACTACTTATAAGCTTGACAAGGAATATGTCAGGTGGCAGCTTTCCGTCTACGCCTACCTTTTTGAACGTCAGAATCCCGGCGCAAAAGTCCTCCACCTTTATGCCATCTGGCTACGCGGAGAACGCCATGAACTCGTGGAAGTTGAACGCATCCCGGATGGTGTGGTGGTGTCATTGATGGAGCACGAGGTGAACGGTGAGCAATTCGCCAACCCCTATGCCCTTTCCTTCACGGATACGAGCCTTCCGGAAAAATATGCCGCCATGGAAGATGCCATAGCCGAAATCGACCGGCAATATAAATATTGGTCAGAAAAGAAAAAGGAACTGGCCGATGGCGTAAAATTCGAGATGCAGAATGCCGGTGTAAGCAAGTGGGTCGGGGACAGAGTGTCTTTTACACGCAAGGAAGACAGCGAAAGGGAAGACTTCGACAAGAAGCGTTTCGCCTCCGACCATCCCGACCTTTACAAGGCTTATCTCATCAAAACCAAGGTTTCCGGAAGCGTGATTTTAAAAGTGAAATAGTAACATAAAAAACATTAGAAAATGAGCAGTTTATATGGAAGTATCTGCCTGAGCGACATACCACGCTCACAGATGAAGAAAATCATGTGCAAGGACGGAAAGGAACGTATATTCCTGAACATCTTTGTGGGGGAAAGGAAAGAACCTGCAACCTTTGGCGACAGGACATATACCCACTTCGTTTCTTGTTCCCCCAAGAAAGAAGAACGGAAGGAGGGGGAAAACTACTTCATCGGTGACTTGCAGACCTACCAGTCGCAACCGAACGCACCAACCCCCGAACAAGTGGCCGCAGCCCCAAGCGTGTCACCTCTTGACGACTTGCCTTTCTGATAATTTATGAGGTACGACGGTTCCAACGAACTCCACGCCGGGCAGGCAAGGGCAAAATTGGAAAAGCTCATCAAGGACAAAAAGATATTTGATTTGATCGAGAAGAAACCACAGAGGAGCATTCAGGCCAACAAATACCTTCATGTCTGCCTTTCATATTTCGGGTGCCAAATCGGTGAAACCATGGAATATGTGAAGCGTAACTATTACAAGATTCTTTGCAACCCTGGTACTTTTATTCGGGAAAGGGAAGACAAATATCTTGGGCATGTGAAGTACCTTAGAAGCTCTTCCGAATTGGACAGTTCTGAATTTGCCCTTACGGTAGACCGTTTCAGAAACTGGTGTGCGTCAAATGCCGGTATCTATATCCCAAGCCCCGATGAGGAAAGGTTGATACAATTAATGGAAATAGAAGTAGAACGTAATAAAGAATTTATTTGATTATGGACAAATTTTTGGGTCAGGACATCCCTGAGAAAGAGCGTTGGCAATTCTTAAAGGACAATGCCGATGCAGTAGAGAGAATTGGTTACACCCACAGGTTTAATCCTGACGAGTTGGCACAAAAGAAAGAATCATTGGCCGAGGTTTCAATCACCATCAACGACATTGAGATTGAGAAGAAAGAGGCAATGGAAGAGTTCAAAGAGCGGTTGAAACCTTTGAACGAGGAGAAACAAGAACTCTTGGAGCATATAAAGAAAGGTTCGGAGTTCGTGGACAATGAAGAATGTGCCAAAATCCTCTACCATGAGGAAAAGATGGCCGGATTCTATAACCGGTTTGGCGAATTGGTTTACAGTCGTCCAATCATGCCACAAGAGATGCAAAAGACAGTATTCAGTATTAACCGTAAAACAGGAACAGAATCATGAGCGAGAACAAAATCAACTTGGTTGTGCCGAAAGATTACAACGGCAGACCTATTGAAGTAGTATTAAGAGAAGGTGAAGCACCCGCAGCACTCGACCCCAAAGAGCCAGAAAGAGTTGTCTTTGAAGGTACTATCGATGCACCTCTACGGTGGTTGGAAAAACGTGTGGAACTTATCAATCAGAAGTCCTCAAATATTACTGTAAGCCGTAATAACATGAGTTTGCTTCTCACGATAGACGAGACCAATTATTACCGTACACAAATCAATGGCGTATTGTGTTTTTCAAAAGAAATGTTGGAGTTCGGAGTAAACACAGGAAAAGAATGGGAGCCTATCAAGCTGTCCCAGTTCTTCAAGATGCACCGGGCTTTCTTCAAGGACAAGGCTGAGAACATGACACTGGTTTCTACTTTGAAAAATTTCAAGGCTAAAGTAAATCAGGACATCGAGCGCAGCAAAGAGGAAAATGGAAGCAAGGTTGACAACTATTCGCAAGTGGTAGATTCCAATCTTCCGAAGTCCTTCAAGCTGAACATTCCTCTTTTCAAAAGCTTTGCCTGTGAAGAAATAGAGGTTGAGATTTATGCAGATGTGGATGGCCGTGATGTTTCATTATCCCTTGTTTCTGCCGGTGCAAATGAGGCCATTGAAGAATACAAGAACAATGTGATTGACGGACAGATAGAAGCAATCAAAGGTGTTGCGCCTGACATCGTAATCATCGAAGTGTAACTGACAGCCCGGAAAGACGGGCATTGGTATCGTGGCGGAATTGGTTAACGCGCCTGTTGGTTAACGGGTAGATTGCAGGTTCGAATCCTGCCGATACCACTATCTGCGCAGATAAGACAAGTTGGAAAGACAACTGGAGGACATTAGTTTAAGTAGGTAAAACAGATGGACGCATCTATGCGAGTTCGACTCTCGTATGTCCTGCGACTTAAATAAATAATCAATGAATGAAATACTGATTGGTAAGATTTGCCCCTATTGTGGCAAGCCCATCGAATATGTAGACAGTTCCGTTATCTACGGACGCTCATACGGCATGATTTATCTCTGCCGAGATTGTAGAGCTTATGTAGGTGTACATAAAGGTACAGACCAAGCATTAGGGCGTTTGGCTAATGCGGAACTAAGGGAAGCCAAGAAAGAAGCCCATTTCTATTTCGACCAAATAGCCAAGACCAATCTTATAAACAAGATTTGGAAGAAGCATATCCCCAACACATCGAACAGAAACAAGGCTTACCTATGGCTATCCAACCAGTTAGGCATACCACGTGAATTATGCCATATAGGAATGTTCGATGTGGAAGATTGCAAACGGGTTGTTGAATTGTGTAAACCATTAGTGGAAGTGAAATTGGCAATGAGTATATAATGTTATAAAACAATGTAAACCAATAATAAAAATGCCATACTACATTAGGAAACTTAAGAAGAAGAAAGAAAAGCCATTGCCGTTATTCGACAAGGCAGGTATCAAAATCAAGAAGAAGCCGGATTACAAAAAGAAGCTTGATACAGTTTTTTCCCAATACATCCGTCTCAAATACGCGCTTCCTGGCGGTATGTGCCAGTGCATCAGCTGTGGGGCGTTCAAACCTTGGAAAAAGATACAGAACGGCCACTACATGTCACGCCGGTATATGTCCACGCGCTTTGATGAGGACAACTGCCGCCCCCAATGTGTGGCGTGCAACATTTACAACCAAGGCAATGCCCAAATGTTCCGGCGCGGCCTTGTCGCCCAAATTGGAGAAAAGAGGGTTGACATGGTGGAATACAAGGCGAAGAACGAAAGCCGTAAATACTCAGAGTTTGAGTACAAGGAACTTATTGAGGAATATTCCCAAAAAGTCCGCGAACTGAAAAAGGAAAAGGGTGTTTGAAAACTGTTTTATCATACTTTTGTTTTTTAAATAAAACTAAATTATAACGCGCAGCACGTGCATCCTGCATGCAAATCGCTTATATTTGTAGACAGAGAGTAAACATAAAAAAAGACATGGAAACCATATTGGAATATCTTCTTGCAAATTGGCCTACTTTTGCCATTGTCATCATAGTAGGTGTGACATGCTTTGTAGCTTCACGTAAGCTTACAAAATGGGAGGACAAACACGACCAAAAACACGATAAGCTAGAAAGCCGGTGCGGAAATCACGAGGCTGAACTTACGGTGCTCAAATCTAATTTAGAAAGCATGAGAGACGATATTCTTACCATAAAGAATATTTTAGTGCTTAAAGACGAGAGCATTTCCAATATTTTTTCACTAAAGAAAAGCCCACGACGTTTGAACGATAACGGGGTGAGGGTGTTTGGCGACATAAATGGGAAAACATTTTTGGAAGCTAACAAAGATTTCTTTTTCTCGAAGATAGACGAACGAAATCCCAAAGCGGCTTTGGATGTGGAAGACGCGGCCTATTGGGTGCTTTTGTCCAATACAGACAATGATATATTCAAGCCTTTAAAGGATTTTGTCTATAAATCACCTACTTATACGCTGAAAGGCCAATCCGGAGAAGACAAGCCTTATAACCTTTCCCTACAGGATGTTTGTTTCATCCTCAGCTTGCCTTTAAGGGATATGTATTTGGAACAGCATAGGGAGTTGAACGTAGAGTAATAAGACAATCCGCCTGAAACTCATTTGATTCACAATTCAGGCATTTGTTTACGCAAGTCCTCCCCACTCGGGGGGGGCATATACGGAGCGGTGGAATTAATTTTTCACCGCTTTTTTTATTGTATGCTCGGCATGAGCTTATTCTAATGGGTGCAAGTCCCTAACGAGCCCTAATAGCGGGAATCGTATAGCCAATAGCAAGGGTGTCTATCGCGAGGTGGAATCTGAAAGAAGCTGGCGGCAAACATCTGACCTAACGCACAGAAACTTCATACAAGGCATTTGACCATGGATGAGATTGCAAGACAAATCAAAGTCCCATAGCTATTCGGAATGGTTGGTGTAAATGAAGTGGGTATAAGATGGAAAGAATAAGCCCTTATCCGAGGAGGTCTCACGGACGCATGGGTGAAGATGAATCATTCGATGTACAATGACGGAGTAAAGCTTGCCGTGAGAAGTCAGCAGAGGTCATAGTACCCAAGGCACGTGTGCCTATAGGGAAGGACTGAATCGTGCAGTGCAATAGTAAATGAATGTTACCCTGTGAGACACCTCGTCAGATGTCCGAAAGGAACTCTCTATCCAAGACGATAGGACGGAATCCGACAATAGGATAGAAGTGACGCTACTCATAGGGATAGCTGAAAACAACTTGCCACACATCGCAAGATGAGAAAGCACGAAACCGCCGTATGCGGAACCGCACGTACGGTGGTGTGGGAGGTCGGTAAATGTGAAAATAGGAGGCAAATGCCTTTTATGATTAGCATTTACCTCCTACCCGATCGGATAAAAAGTATGAAAAAATTTAAAGCAAAAGGCGAGATGAAAAGAGAATATGTGTCATTCCTGGATATTGAAAAAGATTACACCGATGAATCCGACAAATTGTCTAAAGATTGGGAAGTAAAACAAGATGGAAGTTTGCGCCACTTAGGACATCCAATGTATTCTATAGACGAGTCCAGACTGACTGAAAAAGACTGGATAATACACATGGCTAAAAAAGGTTGGGTAGATATGAACACGTTTATTCCTGCCTATTTTCATGCCCTTTACATGAATGGAGTAAAAGAATTAACCATAACAACCCACTATTGACCATGTACAAACTAAGAGATTACCAACAGAAAGCATCTGATGCCGCCGTTTCTTTCTTCAATAACAAGGCGAAGAAAACAAATGCTATCATGGTACTGCCAACAGGGGCGGGTAAATCAATAGTAATTGCGGATATAGCACATAGACTAAATGACTATGTGCTTATTTTTTGTCCATCACGTGAAATTGTCGAACAGAACTACCTGAAGCTCTGCTCGTATGGGGTACTGGATTGTTCCATTTATTCCGCATCGTTCGGACGAAAGGAGGTTTCACGTATCACCTTCGCTACCATAGGAAGCGTGATTAACCATCCTGAATTATTCCAGCACTTCAAAAACATAATCATTGACGAGTGTCATTTGGTCAATCCCAAGGAAGGGATGTACAAATCATTCCTTTCTATGTTGAAGTGCAAAGTGCTTGGCCTGACAGCAACTCCATATAGATTGAGTTCAAGCCGTGATTTCGGAAGTATGCTAAAGTTTATCACGCGCACACGTCCGTGCGTGTTCTCCGAGGTGATTTATCAGGTACAGATTTCCACCCTCTTGGACATGGGGTATTTGGCCAAGCTGAATTATTACCCGATGAATCCTGTCGGTTGGAACGAACGCAACTTGAAAGTGAACACCACCGGGGCCGACTACACGTACAGGTCTGTTGTCATGGAATACGAACGCATCGACTTCTACGGCTACCTCGTGCACATCGTGCAAAGGTTGGTGAACAACACCGTTACAGGCAGCAAGCGTAAAGGCATATTAGTGTTCACACGGTTCTTGAAAGAAGCCGAACGGCTTACGTGGAGCATTCCCGGTACTGCAATCGTTTCAGGTGACACCCCGAAAAAGGAACGTGAGCGTATCCTTGAAGCGTTCAAGGCCGGAGAAATACCCGTGGTGGCCAATGTCGGCGTACTTACGACCGGATTTGACTATCCAGAGCTTGACACAATAGTTATGGCTCGTCCTACGATGTCTTTAGCCTTATGGTATCAGATAGTCGGTCGTGCCATTCGTCCGCATCCGAATAAGGAAGCAGGTTGGATTGTTGACCTCTGTGGAAACATCAAGCGTTTCGGAGAAGTCAAGGATTTACGTCTAGTTGACGGTGGTAACGGCAAATGGGTGGTATATTCAGGTTACAGGCAATTAACCAATGTGAGATTTTAAATCAAAATATTAATGAAATGGCAGGAAGACCGACAAAACAAGGGATAGATTACTTTCCTTTAGATGTGGGTTTCTTCTCAGATGTGAAAGTGAGAAAAATCGCAAGGGCTTGCGGGCCACAATCCACTTCCATACTTATTTGCCTGCTGTGTAATATATACAAAGATAACGGGTATTACATTTTGTGGGACGAAGATTTGCCTTTTGTTATCGCTGACATTGTTGGGGTTTCCGAGGGCGCAGTAAAGGAAGTATTAACCAAGGCAATACAAGTTGGGTTCTTTGACGCGGAAATATTTTCTGTGCATGGAGTGCTGACATCTGCCGGAATACAGAAGCGGTTTTTGCTTGCCACATATCAAAGGAAAGAGACCGAAATCATTCCTGAATATATGATAAATGGAATTAATCATGCAAATAATTCTATTAATTGCACAAAAAATTCAATTAATCATGTGGATAATGGACAAAGTAAAGTAAAAGTAAATAGAAAGAAAAATAAAGAAAACTCTACTAACGTAGAGCAAAAGAAAGCCGAACAGGAAAAAAAACTTGCCGCGGCTAAAGCCGCTACGCTCTCACGTAAGGATTCATTCTATGATTCACTTATCCCCTATGTGGAGAGATACGGTCGTGAAATGGTACGTGACTTCTTCGACTATTGGTCGGAGATGAACAAATCAGAAACCAAGATGAGATTTGAACAACAAACCACATGGGAAGTCGCCAAACGGCTTGCTACGTGGTCAAAACGGGAGAAAATCAATGGAAAACAAAGTTATTCAGTACAGTCCCCAGGAACTTATATCCCCGGAAGGACTTCCAAAGACAACGCAGCAAGCCGTCAGTCTCTTGAAGACCTCGCCGATGCTATATTGGGACAGCATTAACCCAAAGAATGTGCTTGATGTCTTTAATGCCCCACAACTGACCGTATCGGGAATATCCCGTGAGATTGGTACGATGAAGTTGCAAGCACTCATGGTCAAGTGGATGAACAGCTTCCTGCGCTTTTATTCGGTAAACGGGTCTATGGATGCAATACAAGTTGCTGATACAATAAATCTTGTACTTGAGATATACCCGTATTACACGCAATACGATTTCAAGCTTTTTTTCAAAATGGCAAAAATGGGGAAGTTCGGTGAGATATACGGGCGCATGGATGGGGAGGTTATTATTAATTGGCTGAAAAAATACGATGCACATCGTACGATAGTGGCACAGTCAGAAAGCATGAAATATGCTGATAAGTTCAAGGAACGCTATCCGGCGGAAGAAACGGAAGGAGTAACTTATCCAGAATACCTTGCAATCAAACACCGTGCCTCCATGGGCGACAAGGAAGCCATAAAGCAACTCACCACGCCATGAGACTGACGATTTACTGGTCCACGAAAGACGAATCCATACGCGCCCGTATCAGGAAGCGTTTCTGCATCCCTTGTGGCATGACCGTCAACAAGGAGACGAAAGCCGACATAAGGGATGAGGATATGGAATTGCTCCGGGAAACCGAAAGACGGGGATTCATACAAATCAGGTTCAAAAAACCATCTTGACATGAACTATTCAGACAACCAATGGACACCGGCAGAACTGGAGTTCCTTCAGGCGCATTACGGCACCATGCCGACACGCGAGCTTTCCGCATGGCTATACAGGCACACGGTTCAAGGGATATACCAGAAGGCAAGCTCCATCGGGCTTAAACGCCGCGTCCCTCAACCGAAGAAGAAAAAGCCCGTCAGGCCGAAAGCGTCACCAAAGGCCATCGGGGAAGAAGGGCATCCCGGACCGCAAGAAAAGTGGAAGCCCGCCGATTATGGCCCCTACGACCCGTCATGCCATTGCTGCGAATGCACCCATTATTGCGCAGGTGAGTACAAGTGCCGCTGTTGGCATGTGAAAGGCCGCCACGGGGATTACAAGTACGTGCGCCCCAAAGATCCCTCATGCCGTTATTTCATCCCGCTCACCGCGTCCACGTCAAGCGGTGAAAGCTACTGACCACAAACAATTCAAACGAATGAAAGACATCGAACTATTCAACGACAACTTCCAAAACTGGAAGCGTTACCAAATTCCGAAGGCACAGCTAATCATCGCCGACGTGCCGTATAACCTCGCCGCGAACGCCTATGCAAGCAATCCTGCATGGTACGTGGACGGTGACAACAAGAAAGGGGAAAGCGACAAGGCCGGGAAATCGTTCTTCGACACCGACAAGGACTTTCGCCCGGCAGAGTTCATGCACTTCTGTTCACAGTTCCTTGTGAAAGAACCGAAAGAAAAGGGAAAATCCCCCTGCATGATTATCTTTTGCGAGTTTGAAGACCAATTCCGCTACATTGAATTGGGACGGAGGTACGGCCTTTGTAAATACATCAACCTTGTATTCAGGAAAGATTTTTCGGCACAGGTGTTGAAATCCAACATGAAAATAGTGGGCAACTGCGAATACGGGCTTCTCCTGTACCGCAACAAGCTTCCCAAATTCAACAATGACGGGCGCATGATATTCAACTGTTTTGACTGGGTGAGGGACAAAGACACCCCGAAATGCCATCCCACGCAAAAGCCCGTGCCCCTGTTGCGCCGCCTCATAGAGATATTCACCGACCGTGGCGACGTGGTGATAGACCCTTGTGCCGGAAGTGGCAGCACGCTTCTTGCCGCAGCCGAATGCGGGCGCAAGGCTTACGGTTTTGAAATCAAAAAGGATTTTTACAACAAGGCCAACAAATACGTACTATCAAGAATCCAAAAAACATTATTTTGACATGCAACAAGGAACAGACAACTTAAATACACTGACCAACATCGTTTACATACTGACCGATGTGTTGGAAACCAACCTCATGGACATGCAGGAAGCATTCAAGAAGCAAGGTTGCGCCTTGCGCCATGACGTGAAGAGGAACTATAATACGGCCATCCATGCCATCAAGTGCATTAAGCGTGACATAGCCCATTTGAATGGCTCCACGCAGGAAAACTTCGGGCGTGACGCGGACATTACGAATGCACTCCTTCTTACACTGATAGACAGGTGCGGAGATGATGACGAGCTTGCATTCAGGTTCTACAACTACATAAAGTCATTTCCCTCCAAACTTGGGCTTAGGCTTGATGTGGACAATGCCTTTGATTTTTTAGACGAAAAATAGAAATAAAAATGGAAAAGAAATTTGAACTTACAGACAAATTCGTGATAAATGCCTTTGGAATCGGACTGTTCCAAATCAAGTGTACCAAATCCTTCAAATATGCCAATGAGGGTGATTTAGGTGGGTATGTGGAAAAAGAAGATAACCTTTCTCAGTACGGCGACGCTTGGGTGTCCGGCGATGCTCAGGTGTACGGCGATGCTCAGGTGTCCGGCGATGCTTGGGTGTCCGGCGATGCTCAGGTGTACGGCGATGCTCGGGTGTCCGGCGATGCTTGGGTGTCCGGCGATGCTCAGGTGTACGGCGATGCTCGGGTGTACGGCAAAGCTTGGGTGTCCGGCGATGCTCAGGTGTACGGCAAAGCTTGGGTGTCCGGCGATGCTCAGGTGTACGGCGATGCTCAGGTGTCCGGCGATGCTTGGGTGTCCGGCGATGCTCAGGTGTCCGGCGATGCTCGGGTTGAGAACAATCACATGCACTGTGGCTTTGATTGTTTCGGTTCATGCAACCGACATACGCATGCTTATAAGACAAAGGGAAATAAAGTCGAAATAACCTGCGGCTGTTTCCGTGGAAGCCTGGAGGAGTTCGAGAAGAAAGTAGAGGAGACGCATAAAGGCACAATCTACGAGAAGCAATATAAAGCCATCATCAACCTGATTAAGATTAAGTTCGGAATCGATGGATAGAAAGTTGACACACGGCAGCTTGTTCAGCGGGATTGGAGGTTTTGACCTTGCCGCCGGATGGATGGGATGGACAAACGTTTTCCATTGCGAGATAAACGAATTTTGCACACGAATCTTAAACCACCATTTTCCAAATGCAGAGCACTATGCAGACATCACAAAAACCGATTTCACCCCATGGAGGGGGAGAATCGACGTTCTTTCAGGAGGGTTCCCTTGCCAACCTTTCAGCCTTGCCGGACAACGAAAGGGAGTGGGCGATGACCGTTACCTCTGGCCTCAAATGCTACGGTCTATACGGGAGATACAGCCCTCTTGGGTCGTTGGCGAGAACGTTGCTGGCATCCTCACGATGGTACAGCCCGGCGAGGAGGTTGAAGTGGGAAGCCAAACCTCTCTTTTCGGAGAGGCTGACCGAAAAAGAGTATTGCTGCGTCAAGAGTACGTCGTCGAGACCATCTGCCGAGACCTTGGAAGTGAAGGATATTCCGTCCAACCGTTTCTTATTCCGGCTTGTGCCGTCGGAGCACCGCACAGGAGGGACAGGATCTGGTTTGTTGCAAGGCTTGCTGCCAACCCCGATGGCGACCGATGTACGCCATGCGCAGCGAGTGGAAGAATTGAGGAAAGCCGGAGGGAACACCTTCCACAGCAGGAAGAACGGGGAAACGAGGCCGAACGGCTTGACGGACTGGATGGACTTCCATGGACTTCTTCCGACACCCAATGCAACAGAGGGGGAGAAGTGTACAACCAAGTACAACCCCGGCAGCCAAATGGGGAAAGGGCTTACAGCTATGGCGGTAAACGGGATGCTTCCAACGCCCACTGCGAGCGACATTTTTTCCGGGACGCCGAAAGACCGCAAGGACGGAAAGAGCCGGATGGGAGAGTTGAAAAACTTCGTGGCCCGTCAGCATGGACAGGTTTCCCAACTCAATCCCCTGTTCGTAGCGGAGATGATGGGATTTCCGGTAGACTGGACGGTATCACCTTTCCTAAATGGCGGCAGGAATCCATCAAAGCCTACGGAAACGCAGTAGTACCGCAAGTGGTTTACGAAATATTCAAAGCAATACAAGAGACCTATGAATACACACCCGATAAGTGAAGTATATAACATGGACTGCATGGAATACATGAAGTCCGTTCCCGACAAGTCCTTTGAACTGGCCATCGTTGATCCTCCTTATGGGATTAATGCTCCGAATATGAATATGGGTACCAACATGAACCGTAAACATGGAGGTTATAATGGTGAAAGCGTTGCTCAGAGATTGAAGAAGGGACGTTTGAACAGGGGTGCCGGAAAGTTAAAAGGCCGGGCATTAAACATGATGTCATGTGATTGGGACTTTTCGCCACCTCCCAAAGAGTATTTTGACGAATTGTTCAGGGTTAGCCGGAATCAGATAATATGGGGAGGCAATTATTTCCCTTTGCCACCGACACGCGGTATCTTATGTTGGGACAAGATACAGCCTTGGGAAAATTTTTCGCAGATTGAACTGGCATGGACTTCATTTGATTGTCCTTCAGCTATCATACACCTGTCGAATACCGGAGGTGCGAACAAAGAAGCAAAGATACATCCTACACAGAAACCTGTTGCTTTATATCATTGGATATTGAAGAAGTTTGCGAATCCCGGTGATAAGGTACTCGATACCCATTTAGGTAGCGGGAGCAGCCGGATAGCCGCCTACAAGATGGGCTTCGATTTCTACGGGACGGAAATAGACAAAGAGTATTTCGATGCGCAGGAGAAACGATTTCGGGAAGAGTGTTTGGGAGAAATTAGACTGAGAAACGGCAATGTATATGTACAAAAAGAACTGTTTGAATTATGAAATTGGATAAAAATATAGACTACTCCATCAACCTTTTGCGCAAGGCCGAACCCATGGCTTTGCGTTTAGACCCCGAAAATGGGTTTTATCTGGCTTTCTCCGGTGGCAAGGATAGTCAAGCCCTTTACCACATCGCGCAAATGGCCGGTGTGAAGTTCAAGGCGCACATGAACCTTACAAGCGTTGACCCACCGGAAGTTATCCGCTTCGTTAAGAAACAATATCCCGATGTGGAACTGATAAAGCCGAAGATGTCAATTTACGACATGGCATTGAAAAATCATTTAATTCCAACAAGAACGATAAGATGGTGTTGTGCCGAGTTCAAGGAAACATCCGGTGCAGGAAAGGTTACGCTGACAGGCATCCGCAAGCAGGAAAGCACAAGACGCGCTAAACGTAATGAATTTGAGACCGGCAAAAATGGCAAAGCATCGTTCAGCGGAACGTTCGACCAGTGGGAAGAACACGAAGAAACAATGGCAATTTGTGTAGGGGGGAAGGACAAGATATTAATTTCACCAATCATCTACTGGACTGAGCGTGATGTCTGGGAGTTCCTTAACGAGGTGGTGAAG
Organism: Paraprevotella xylaniphila YIT 11841; assembly: GCF_900683745.1. Taxonomy (NCBI): domain Bacteria; kingdom Pseudomonadati; phylum Bacteroidota; class Bacteroidia; order Bacteroidales; family Prevotellaceae; genus Paraprevotella; species Paraprevotella xylaniphila. The sequence goes on along the minus strand of NZ_LR215980.1, from coordinate 1,246,479 downwards.
GTTCCGCATTGTTCATTGTACGATGAAGGTTACAGACGGATTGGCTGCATTTTATGCCCGATGTCGAATTACAAACAAAAGATTAAAGATTGCCAACGTTTTCCCCATGCCAAACATAAGTGGATTCAGACCATCCAAAAGTTAATTGATGGTGGATATATCAACCACAACTTCCAAGATGCGGAGTTCGGCTTCAACTGGTGGATAAGCGGAAAGAGCTTCGACAAGTTCTATGCAGATGAAGTATTGCAACAGAAAATTGATTTTGAATTATGAATGATAGTTTAATTGAAGCACTTAAATTGATTTGAAGATGAAAGGAAGACCTAAAGGAATTCATGTATGGAGTGAGGGAAAATACGTTGGAAATATTATATACACCTACAGAGTTCCTCTTATGTCAGAGGAAGAATTGGAAGACACTCTATTGAAAACATTTCCCCAACTTAAAGGAAAAAGGTGGAATATAAGATTTATCTAACAGATGAGTAAAACAAAACTATATTACCTGTTCCTGGCAGTCATGTGGTGGTTGCAGGGATAGGTGGAAAGGAAATAAAATAATTATGAAAGTAATAACAGATGAAGCTTTTCCAGTGAATGAGCATAATCCGCAGTCGCATTCTGACGCAGATGCTGAAATAGTTCATCCGGTGACTCCCATTGTCGCATGTCCCCAAAATGGAGGATTATCTTCCAAAGATGGGGGTTCTCCACAAACAGAGGAAACATACGCGCGGCAATGGCTCTATAATGTAACCTATGGTATTTCGGCTCTTGTAAAAGAGTTCCCCATCTATGTAGAATACCCGGATGGTTTGTTTCCGAAACAAGCTCCATCTCCACGTCCATCAGTCCACCGAGATAGTTGTGGACTGAAGGGGCATAACGCAGAAGATGTTCTTGGCTGCTCGTGGCAAAGTACAGAGCCAGATTTCGGAGATGGTACATGGATGACAGTTCACATACGCATTCCTCAAACCATATTAGGCCGGAAATGTCGCCTGTCAATTCCCCGTCAATCAGATGGTGGCAATATTCATGGGCAAACTGAAACATCCACTGACACCAAAAATTACTCTCACAACGAAGATAGATATGGTGACAGTCTCCCTCACGGCAGCACATAGGCATGTCTAAAAAATGGTTGTACGATATTATACACGGTTTGGACGAATATGGATTTTTTTCCAAAGCTTTCGAGAAGTTCTCATCGACAAGACGGAACAAGCCAAATATAATCCCATTGTCAAAGTTCCCAAATGCAGGATTCGGCTCAAAGACCATGTTCGGGCTAACAGGAATAAATGCTTCCATGAATGAAAAAATTTAAAATTGGACAAACAAAAGTAGCAAATTAAATGGGCATATCCAACTCCATGATAGTTTAAAATTGGACACTTTACGCTATTCAACAGGATATGCCCATTTCTTAAAATTATATGATATGAAACGAGAAGATATTGAAAAAGCAGCAAAAGTATGGGCGAAAGATGAAATCACCAAGTCAAGGATTGAACGTGGAAAAAGGGCATTTAAGGCCGGAGCCAACTGGCGCATCAACAGCGTGTGGCATGATGCAAAAGATGTACCACAGCCATTTAGGGCATTTGTGATTTTACATGATACAGAAAACGATTTTATGATGTTAACCCAACATAGTTTTACTTGCGATAGTGATTATAATGTTATATATCAAGAAAATGATAATATGATAGCTTGGGCATACATCGAGGATTTGATACCTAATACGGAGGAATGAGTATGTTAGAAATCTTAGAATTTATATTTCAGGACTTTTTCCATTGGCTCGGTACGGTAATACTCATTATCTGTATTCCCTTTCCATTTAGCCATAATAGTTTCATTAGTATCAAAAATGAAAATAAGGAGGATTGAAACATGAACTTGAACGAACTGAGAGACCGTGCCTATAAGACAGCCTGCGAACACGGTTGGCACGAAGAAGAATATAGTAACGAACATTACCTCTGCCTCGTCATATCCGAACTGATGGAAGCCTTGGAAGCCGACCGGAAAAGGATGCACGCGTTCAGGAATCCGTTTGAAGATTTCATATCACGTTTCACAAAAGACCCGGAACATGCCTACAAGGTCGCTTTCGACGAATACATCAAAGACACGGTCGAGGACGAACTTGCCGATGCCGTGATACGCCTGCTCGACCTTGCCGGACTGAAAAGAATCGATTTGGAAAACTTCGATTACGAAGAAAGCGATACGTTCGATTATGAAGGGATTCCGTTCACGGAAGCCATGTTCTCCATCACAAGGGAAATCACGGGCGGATGTACGGACGACGATGTGTTGGAAGACAAGGTACATTCCGTCCTGAACGAAATCTTCTCTTTCTGCGCCGCACAGGAAATAGACATCGAGTGGCACGTGGGGCAGAAGATGCGCTACAACGAACTTAGGAGTTTTAAACACGGAAATAAAAAGTATTGAAACAATGAAGAATAGAATCTACATAAGCCTTCCCATCAGCGGACGGGACATTGAAGATGTGGATCGGCCATAAAGTCAGCTGCCGCACAGATAGAAAAACATGGCTTCAAGGCGGTGTCGCCTTTGGAAGTGTCTCCCGACCCCGAATCAAGTTATGCCGTACACATCGGGTGCGGCATCACCGCATTGCTTGAATGAGATGCGGTCCTTGTCCTGTCCGGATGGGTGGAATCCAAAGGATGCGCACTCGAAATGGAAGCCGCACGTATTTATGACAAGAAGATACTTACGAACTATGGAATGTTGGACTATTACGCAAAGGATGTGGAAGATGAACGGCATCCCAAAAGTTAAAAATAGGATAATCATGAAAATAAAGTGTTTTTTCTTTGCGTATATAACGTAAACGATATACATTTGCAATGTAAATCAAAGCATAGGGGCTATGAATTGGAATGAGATGAAGAAGAAGGCGGTTGAAAACGGATTTGAGTTCCTTAAACATGGAAGTCGGCACGACATCTATGTGAATAGGGATACAGGAAAAATCATCCAGATTGAACGCCATTGGTCGCAAGAAGTGCGTCCCGGCTTGATGAACAAGCTGAAAAGAGAAATCGGGTTTTAATGCCCGGTTCCTCTTTCAGGTAAAAATATACGATTATGAGATTGAATGTAACGATTGAAAAGCAAAAGGACGGAACTTACATCGCCTATAACACGAATGACGATGAAGTCGTACTTGTCGGAAATGGGAGTACCGTAAACGGTGCGAAAGATGATTTCTTTAATTCCATGCACGAAACTGTTGATGCTTGCAAGGAAAACGGGATACCAATCCCATGTTCCCTCAATGAAGAACCCGTATTCAAGTTCGACATAGCATCGCTATTTGAATATTACAATATGATTAATGTCAGCGCATTAGCCCGTTATCTCGGAATTAACGAGACACTTATGCGCCAATATAAGAAAGGAGATACTTATATATCAGAAAACCAGCTCAAACGAATAGAGGACGGCATACACGTCCTCGGAGAAGAATTATCCCGTCTGAAACTCGTATAGCCCCTGCTTTGGATTTCAGACACATGAGAGCACCGGATTCCCGTTTCCGGTGCTCTTTTTTATACCCGACACCTACCGTGCCGGGCTTCTTGTTATATATAAACCCGAAAAAAATATTTAATATGAACAAACCCGATGATAATTTAAGATTGCTTTTCGTTTATTACGATTCCTGCAACGACTTGTTGGAAGCCTTCTGTGAGAAGCACGGCTTCGACTATGAGGATGCCCGCAAAAGTTGGGTCGCCGGGTGCGTGGGAGAAACCGTATGTTGCGGAGACTATTTCTTCGACATGGACGTGATAGTCACCGACCTGAAAGAAAACGCCCCCGAAGGGGAACTGCTGCGTTGGTATGGCTACACCCTGGAATGCCATTCCCTCGGCACGAACGGATGCAATTATTCCTCATGGCTCAAAGGATGCCCGCGACTGTCAGAAGATGAAATGGCAGAAATCAGGGCATGTCAAAAGATTGTGGAGGAAGCAAGGGAACAGCTAAATGAATGTGTAACCAAGTATAAGGAAAGGGGATTTTGATGATGGTTAAAAATATGAAAGGAGAATAGACAATGGCGACAGGAAAAAATGAATACCTATGGCACAAGGCATGCCTCGCAGCCATGGCCAACAACCAACTCACCCAAGAATGGGAAGTCAGGCTCTATGCAACCTCGCTCTACAATGCAATGCTGTGGGGAAGAGGGACAAATTGAAAATAAAAAGGGGGCCGACCCGCACGACCAAGCCAACTCTTGCTATTATAATACTCTATCATCCGTTAGAGATGTTTTTTACAAGTGATTATTCAAATAGATATGAATGGAAGTAATAGGATAATAGTTAAGTTGCTGATTATGAGTAAATTAATTGTGTAAATGTTTGGCTGATTCACTAAAAATGAGTATCTTTACATATCAAATAAAAGAAACATATAATACTCGCAATTAAAAGATAAGAGCAATGAAACTGATAACAAAACAAATAGAAAAACAATTAGTGAAATATCCGATTTACAGCCAACAAAATAAAGGTGAGGAAGTAGTGGCAATCTGCAAATTTTTTCAACCAAACGGTTCTTACACATGGTATGTTACCGAGGGCGATAAACAGGAAGGTGGCGATTGGCGATTTTTTGGATTGGTGGAAAACAGCTATGGCAGAGAGTTTGGTTACTTCACATTGAAAGAGCTTGAAAGCATAAGACTCCCGTTTGGTCTTACGATTGAACGGGATATTTATTTTAAACCAACGAAATTGAACGACTTAAATTAAAAGAGCAATGAACACGTATTACAAGTTTGCGCCAAACGTATTTTTGGCAAAGTGTGAAGAAGAACATGAGAAAGGAGAAATAATCCCCGTTACCACAAAGTACGGTAAGGAGAACGAAAGCGTAGTCTTTAACCTGGTCTTTGAACGTGACGGATTCTATTACTATTCAATAGTCCGTGCCGATGGCTTCAATGTTCAGGAATGGGCGAAGCAAAGAGCTGAACGCAGACGTGAATGGGCTGCATCGGCAGAACGCAAGAGTACTGAATTTTATAACAAGTCAAATAAAGATGCTGATTTCCTTTCTCTCGGTGAGCCTATCAAAGTCGGACATCATAGCGAGAAACGGCATCGCAAAATGATTGATGATGCCTGGAATAATATGGGCAAAAGTGTTGAGTTTAGCGACAAAGCTGCCGAACATGAAAGAGTAGCCAAGTATTGGGAAAAACGCGCTAAAACTATCAATCTTTCTATGCCGGAAAGTATAGATTTCTATGAACATGAGTTGGAAGTCGCTAAGGAATACCATGAAGGGCTGAAATCCGGCAAATATCCACGGGAACACTCCTATTCTCTGACCTACGCCAAGAAAGAGGCGAATGAACTGCAAAAGAAATACGAATTGGCTAAAAAGCTATGGGGAGAACAAGTATGAATACATCACTATTAAGCCTAACCGAAAAACAAGAGTATGCGGTAAGGAATATTCTGCAATCGATGGAGAATGCAAAAACGTACTGTTCCTATCTGGATAAAGAGGATTTGCGTTGGGAGCTTGAAGAAATGATAGAGGAGTTTATTCATAATGTGGAGGATAAAATCAATGACAACTACTGATAATGACGAAAAAACAATTCGCAATGGTGTTGGTTGGTGCGTGAGGATATTGGCAGGCATGCGTCTTGGCTATCATGTACAAGGTCTTGCAGAAAAGATTGCATACTCATACTTATATGAGGGTTTTAAGATGTCCTGCAATGACATTGGTTACATAGAATGGCAATCCAACTGGATGAATAGTCAGATTGTCGAAGACAACAGGACAGACGAGGCAAATAAAGTGGCAATACAAATAATGGAAGAGTTAAGGTTATGAGAACAAAGATTACAAAGGACGGTTTTATATGGCTTGTAGTACAAAAGAATACAGCCATTGCATTATTCAAAAATGAGGATGCAGAAGTATATAGACTTTACGCTGATGACAGTGAGGGGCTGATTGAGAACCTCGCAGATTTTTCAGAACACGATGGCGAATTTGGGGTAAAACTCGGATTTGTAAAAGATTTGTGCCAATATCGAACGGATAAGAAAAATAACAGGTTTGGATATGGACTTGCCGCCATTGTTGAAGACGGACAAGAAGAGAACCTTGGACTGGAAGAATGCATTACTATACATGACATTTGCCATAAGGCTTGCTCTGTCCTTACTGATGATGAACTGAAATACTTGTTCAACGTCAAGCCAGGTTTGGTAATTGAAGCTATTAAAGGATACGATAAGATTGATGAAATAATGAATGATTAACACAGGTGAAATATGATGAAGTATAAGTTCAAGATAATCGAAGCCCTCTCAAAAGTCATAGAGGTCGAAGCTGAAGATTATGATGTCGCTTTAGAGAAAGTAGAGGAAATGATAGACTGTGAGGAAGTCGTGCTTACGGCTGATGATTTTGAAGGCAGAGAAATTTATCCTTATGAAGACGAAAACCAATAAAGCAGTGTCGTTGCTTCGGTGCGGTGACTTTAAATCTGCACTGGCGATTTTCTCCAAATTTCGCATAGGTTTCACCAAAGAAGAACGCAGGACGTTGAAGATAGCGCATGAGTGTCTTTCGGGGAATGCTGGATTTTACCAACAGATAGGCATTGATACCAATAGTGAGATTGAGAAAAGCAAGGCATTGCTGTTTGGAAAATATGGGTATGGGAGGTTATCATAAATCTAAAACGGCGTCGCAAATATTTCGTGATGTCATCCAGCCATACGGCAATCTGTACGAGTTCTACAAGTCCTGCAAGGATGCGGACGTGTATATCCGCTGCAAGGATGACAAGGGTCGTGAGACGGTGTTCGCGACCGGTGTCTTTGCCCGGATGCTTGACCGTAAGTTGCTGAGATTCAAAAGTTAAACAAAGTTTAAGCTCTCGGTATTTTAGATGTAAACTATTGATATTCAATATATTATTTGTATCTTTACATATCCAAAATAACAACTTAAATAATAAGAGTAATGAAAACGAACAAAGAAAGTCAGAGAAAAGTATTCATAGAAAACATAGTAAAAGCAGCTGTCGATTTCGGGTTAAACAGCATTCAATGCCAGATTGCTATGAGTATTCCTCAAAGAACCTATTGTTTCAATGAGCTTAATGGTTTCATTGGAGAAATGACAATCGCTCTCCGAAATGCAGGTGTTAAATTGCCGGGTGATAATCTTTGATATACATAAGCAATGAAGATTACAAAAGAAACAATAAGCAAATTGAACGAACTTGGTTACAATATTTGGGCACATGATGATAATTGTAATGAAGTTCCTTTTGAAAAAGGTAATTACATCTATATAGATTATAGGTCGATTAAGGCTCCTAAGCAAAAAGAAGTAACTGTTGAATGGTTGCTTGACAAAATCAGCGAAAAATCATCTTATCGAAACTTATCCAATTATCTACGCAAGTTGTTCAGTTCTACTATGTCTGTTTATCCTGCATCATACGGCATTGGAATAAACTCTTTGTTTGGGTTTAAAAACAATGTAGAAATGGTAGAGAATAAACTAAGAGAACTTGGATTAAAATATAGATGTGAGTTTTCTGATTGTAGATTTGTTTATCGTTTCATAATTAGTACCGATACAGCTAACATGAATATTTTGAAATCACTTTAAAATATAGGATAATGAATAGAATACAGCAAATGACATCCGAACTTAATCAGATACTGCGCTCTGATACCTACCAGTTTGAGATTGATACCGAAGATTACGTTTTCGGTTTCAAGAAGACAATCAAGAAACGCACCAAGAGTTTGGTTAAAGCAATTAAGTTGCAAGCAAAACTGACTAATGATTGCGGTCGGTTCTTATCAGATACGGTTCGTGTTGTGGCAGTACGATTCTACAAGAATGGCGAACTTACCAAAGAATTGAAAGCAGAAGAAATAGCAGCAACGTATAACGGATAAATAGAACAATGAGAACAGCAACATTAAAAGAGTCATATAAAGGCTATCGGAACATCATCCTAATCGAATATTGGCCGAACATATATAAATGGGAAGTCGAGATTTGTGGAAGTGGCAAACATATATTTGTATATGAAGATGAATTTGAGGAGGATTGAGCCATGAAGACATACGAAGACCTGAAAGAAAAAGACAAAGATAGGATGAAGAACCTTAACCGAAAGAACGGGTATGGACTATCAGGCAAAGAACTGGAAGCACTTGCCAAGAAACATCAAAGACACCGTAAAATTGGTGATGAATACACTTGTTTACTCATAGAATATCGGTTAGATGATATAAATTTCCACTCCGAAGCAAGTTTACTGCACGTAGGAGATTATTAAAAAGTCATAGAAATGGCAAAAACGTGGTAGTTTAGCCTATTTTAGCGTAAAAAAATGATTGTTTTTCAAACAAAAATAGTATCTTTACAACGTAAATAAGAAGAAAATGAAGATTTACACATCATATTTCGGGAATGCCCGGAAACTGAATGAAGCAGGAGTAATGATAATCTGTGTCGCTATTGGCAGACCAAGATTTATTCAAGCTCCTCAAATGTTGAATGTTTGTCCTACGAGATATATGATAAGTGGAGCTTGCTCGCATGAAGAATATCTTAAAATGTATGATGACATTCTTGCCAAACAGGATGCGGGAAAGGTTTTAGAACAAATCCAAGCATTAGGCAATGGTAAAGATGTCGCTCTTTGCTGCTACGAAAAGCCGGGAGATTTCTGCCATCGTCATATTTTGGCAAAATGGCTGACTGAAAAGACTGGAATTGAAATCGCAGAATTTGGAGTTGTTGAGAAGAAAGGACCTAAGTATGAACAAGCAAGTTTGTTTTGAATATGAAAAGAATAAGATTCAGAGGAAAAAGCCTTGATAGCGGAAAATGGATGTACGGAGACCTTATAGAAAATCAAGGCGAATATTACATATACCACGCTTGTACCGAAACGACATTATCTGATGAAGGAAACACTATCACGATAGTTGCAACAAAAGTACAAAATGAAACCGTTGGACAATACACAGGGCTACAAGATAGGAACGGTAAAGAGATTTATGAGGGCGATATTGTTGAACAAATTGTCACAAATGGATACGACTACGGTTTAATAAGTGAAGTATGCTTTGATAATGGAGTTTTTGGTATAAAACATAAGTCTTATAAAGACTATGTTGTATCGCGTTTTGTATATTCCTCATATTGGAATGATGGGCATGCACATGGAACAATTTCATATGAATATGAACTAAAAGGAAATATTTACGATAATCCAGATTTATTAGCCAACCATCAATAGAGTTTGATGGGATGCTGTCAGATTTGCCAAGCAAGCGGTGGTTTGGCAGTATTGGCAAATGCGGAAATAGCTCATCGGTAGAGCGTTGGCATTCCAGCCAAAGAGTGGGGTTCGATTCCCTGTTTCCGCTCAAATAAAGTATATGAAGTTATATACAACCCAAGAATATGGACGGAAAAGGACTAATAAGAGCATGTGAAAAATCTGACTGCGGCTGGAAGTGTTGTTCGTTCGGTTCGGACGGGCATATCGTTATTTTGCCCTATGAATTTAACGGGCACGAGCAGGAAATATCTCATTTACGAATTATAGACAATGATTACTTTGGCGGTAAAAAGGTAAAATGTATCGCTAAAGACTGTAAGTCATGTGACAATGGTTACAAACCTATCATGTGTAGAACTTATCCTTTGTGGGTAAAGTCGGTAAAGAAAGGTTTTGTTTTCCGTAGTGGCAAGTGTCCTTTGAAGAATGAGCAACTAACCAAACATAAAGAATTTGTATTAGGCATTTTTGACAATTACAGAAAAGCATTGTTGTCTCAAACAGATGTTGATGCATTCCTCTCCAAAGCATGGATAGACCGATACGAGCCTCTATTTCCTACCCATAGAGGAAGTATTGAATGTAAAATGGAAGTCAAGTCTCTGTCTATGTTTGATATGACCGAGATTGAAACAATGGAACAAGCCTTACTATCTAATCCTGAAATATGCTTTGCATCAGAACCTCAGGATATAGCGAAATGTTTGCAATCCGGTTGCAGTTATGGCTTATGGCTGGACGGCTCTTTTGTAGCTTATTCACTTGCTTATTTTACAGAATACGGTACAGCATACGTTGATAAATGTTTTGTCAGTTCAGATTACAGAGGTAATGGGTTTCAGTATATTCTTCTTAATGCAAATATTGCAAGGTTGGTCTCCAATGGAGTACAAGAAATATTTGCCATGACTTCACCCAAGAATGACGCAAGTATTAAAAGTTTCACCAATGCTGGTTTCTCGCCTAAACGTGCTACAAAATACAAAGGAGTTGAACGTGTCATTTTGAAGTGGGAGTTATGAAAGTAATTATATATACAGACAACATTGTTAAGAACATCAAGAAAGCGGAAACACTTGTAAATGTTCCTGTTTCGCTCATGTTCAAAGATTTTTATGAGGATATTTGGAAGCATCTCCATCATAGAGTTGATAATGATATTTTTTCGCTTCACTTTGAAGATAGTGTGTGTTACTCTATTGGAAAGGCTAGGCGTAATCAAAAAGGCGCAGTGGTTACTACCACGTATGATGTAATGGATTGCGTTGTAGACAGATGCATCAAGAATATCTATATTCCTATCAATGCGTTTGATAATAGAGAAGGGGTAAGTTTGTTTGAAGCAAGACAGATTGCAAAGATGGTTCGTTCTTGCGATGATAACGCCCATGCTTACGGGATGATAACCTCTGGTTGTTTGAATGGAAGCAGACCGGATATGCAACGACTGTGTAAAATATGGGCAACATTGAATGGCGATATTGAATCAATCAGTTTAGGTGGTAGCTTTTGGTTAGGACAGAATGAAAACCTGCCTAAATTCATAAGCGATGTACGCATTGGAGAATATATGCTATTTGGCACAATTCCATACAATGGCAATGAAAACAAATTAGGTGTAAACGGTATTGAATTGTGGACTAAGGTCGTAGGCGTTTATCCGGAACGCAGCCAGATACTTCTTGATTGTGGGTATTCTATGGCTGACATGAATGAGTGTTGCTGCTTTGACAACGGTTTACAATATTCAGATAGCTCAAGCGAATACACTGTAATGGACGTAATCAATGGTCGTTGCTCAGATTATTGCATTGGAGACTTTGTTGTATTTACACCCAGTTATAAATCATTAGTCAAGTTGAGATATGCAGAACATGAATATAGATAAGCCCTGGATTGACTATATCGCCAATCGTACATTTGGCATGGAATTGGAATTTGCTGATGGTGACAAACAACGCATACCACTTCCATCTGGTTACAAGTGGACGGATAACAAGCTAACCATGATGAATAACTCGGACGGTTCGGCAGTCACGCATCATGGTCAGTTTGGTGGTGAGATAAACACCCGGCCATATCATTACTGCGTTGAAGATTTACAGGAACTAAAAGATTTCATCCAAACGATGAGAGATGCCGGGAGTTATCTCATGTGGAATGAGGGGTTTGATGCGCATCTGTATATCAAGGATATGGATTTGGATGTTATTAAACGGATGTTCGCGCTTTCTTACTATACCGCATATCCAATCAAACGGATTTTTGACATTGCCGAATGGTGGGAAACGAAGTATCTTGTACCAAGTCCTCCTTGGGATGTAGTACAAAGAGTTTTGAATGTTGACACAGTTGACAATCTGTTAAAAGTGTTCAGCAACGGTTCGGACAGAGGGCATATAAGGTATTGGCTCAATCTGTGTTCAATCTCTAAAATTGGCACATGTGAGTTCCGCATCTTCAATAGCTCATGGGATTTTGACAAAGTGCTGGAAACAATCAAATTTATGTATTCATTCGTGGAATATGCTTACTTACATGAGGATATGGAAGAATACAAGCAACTTACCACGATTGAAAAATGCCTTGAAGCATTCCATATTGATTATTCTAAAGTTCCGCAAAGGCACAAACCTCTTTTGTGGGCAGCAGAGCATTCGGATAATGTAACAATCGTTGGTCAGATGTTCAAGAAGACCAACCGTATGCTTTCTTACATAAAAAAAGAGGCTTCAAAGTTCGACATCGCCCACATAGTAAACTCCTACTATATGGATATAGAGCAAGTGCTTACCAACCGTGAGATAAAAGTGTACACGAAAGAGTATTTTATCTACCTCATGTACAAAGCAATCAAAGGAGAAGTGAGAGAGTTGTGTTTTAATGAGGAATATAGTTTCATGGACATCCGGTCGGACAATCCAGCAGAGATTGTTGCTTCTATTCATTTGTTCAATGCTATCAAGAAACATAAGAACTCACAAGACATTTACCATAAATCACTATACGATGATTTTATAGCCCGGTTGGATTACTACAAGAAGAAATACACGGAGAGGTATCAAAAACTTGTCGATAATCTTAAACCGAAGAACATTGAAGTTTTGTATTGTGCAGATATATCGGATGCAATACTCAACTGCAATGAAAACGATATCATGATTTACCAGAACGAGTTTCATTCCGGCATGAAAGCTACAAGCAACGCCTTGCAGCGTTTTCTTTTGGATGATTTCGGTTGGCAGGAACGTACCCATACCAAGTATTCGGAGATAGACGAAGGGTTGGTGAATTATATGCTATTATCACAACACGGCTTTATGGGACGCAGGGAGGTTTTCAAAGACCAGCGTACTTATGTTTACTCCAATGTTGGAGATACGGGCGAGAACAGTTTCAATAAGCGTACCATCATCCCGTTGAAATACAAACGGCTGCCGGATGATTACATACTTACCGAGAAAAGTAAGTTACGTTTCATCCGTGCTTCTATGGCGGAAATAGACTACTTGCGGATGATATATCTAAAGAAGGGCATTATACTTGGATCCGCACCGTTCTGTTACCTGTGGTTCTTGGATGATTATGTATTTGGAGCTTGTATGTTTGACTTTCTGAAAGTAAGCAAATATGGCATGGATGCTGTTTGGATGAAATCAGATTTTGTGATAGACCATCCGATACAGAAGTTAAGCAGATTGCTCATTACAGGGGTGCTTTCAACGGAATTTAAAGCAGAGTTGGATATTCGGTACAAACACGAATGTGGGATTATTGCCACGTCTGTGTTTACTGATAAACCCGTAAGTATGAAGTATCGGGGAGTTTTCAAATTACATGAAAGATGCGTGGGAAAACTTCACTATATCCAAGACGCAGGCATTCGTGGAAAATTAGATGAGATTTTAAAGGCATTTGTACAGAAATACGGAAACGAACCGAGAAAGGAGTAAACAATGGAGAAATTCAAAATAGCAGAAGTTCAGCTTTCTGACATTAAACTTATCAAGAAGAATGCTCATTTTATGAGTAATGATACGTTTAACGCACTTGTGAATAATATTCGTAGAGATGGGCAATTATCCTCTGTTCCGTTCTGCGTAAAGCATGAGGATGGAACATATACGGTTGTCAGTGGCAACCATAGGACACAGGCTGCGAAGATGGCAGGACTGACATCTATCCATGTAATGTATATTGACGAGTCTGATACGTCTAATGATTGGTTGTTGGCAACACAGTTGAGCCACAACAGTATTGTCGGACAGGACGATGCAGAGGTCTTAAAGCAACTTCTTGATGAAATAACAGATGTGGCATTAAAGGAATACGCCCATATCAGCAATGAAGTATTAGAAAGCGTGAGGGACATTAACTATACGGTTGAAATGCCTAATAATGAAGTTGTTCCGGTTACTTTAATGTTTGTCGATACCCAGAAAGTGTCGTTTGATAAACTCATGGAGACGCTAGAGTGCTATTCCGAAAAGGAACTTGGAAATCTTACTTTGTTAGACATAGAAACAATGCGCAGATTAAACGAAGTAAGTGCTAAAGTACAAGCCAAGTATAAAATCAAGGCACAGGCATTGAGTGTTTGCAAGATGCTGGAAATTGTTAATAACGTATTGGAGGGAAATAAAGATGGCACAGAAATTTAGGATTCCTGTAAAGAAAAAGAAAGAGATTTTTCTTAATGCGCTTGATGCAAGACTGTTGAATGTAACAAAAGCGTGTGAAGCTGCCGGAATATCTCGTACTCTTGCATATAAGTGGAGAGAAAAGGATGAAGAATTTCGCAAGCAATGGGAGGAAGTGGAAGAATCTTTCAAAGACAAACTCGAAACAGTCATGTTTACGAAGGCCATTACAGAACAGGATAACACTATGCTTATTTGGCTTAGTAAGACCAAGATGAGAGACCGTGGATATACAGAGAAAATAGAGCAAGATATTACGATTAATCCATTTGAAAAACTAATGCAGGAATTGCCGGATGATGAAAAATGAGCAAGGTAGACAAGGCCATACGATACATGAAGGCATGGCGGGAGGACTGGTGCAAGTTCGCACATGACGTTCTCCATGCAAGGCTGGATAAGGAACAACAGGCTATCCTTCACTCTGTCCAGCATAATCCTATGACAGCTGTAGCCAGTGGTACATCAAGGGGAAAGGACTATATCGCAGCTTGTGCAGCCATGTGTTTCATGTACCTTACTCCTCGTTGGAAAGATGGTAAGTTGGTAAAAAATACCAAGATTGCAATGACTGCACCTTCAGGTCGTCAGGTCAAGGATATTATGATACCGGAAGTTTCCCGTTTATTTCGTAATGCAGGTATTTTGCCCGGTCGTTTGTTGTCTTCAGGAATCCGAACTAATTATTATGAATGGTTTTTGACGGGTTTTAAGAGTGGTGACGACAACATGGAGGCGTGGTCTGGATTCCATGCCGTGAACACCATGTTTGTAGTTACTGAAGCGTCCGGTATATCCGAAACCATCTATAATGCGATTGAAGGCAATTTGCAGGGAAACTCCCGGCTACTTATTGTGTTCAATCCCAACATCACTACCGGCTATGCGGCACGTGCGATGAAGTCTGACCGCTTTGCCAAGTTCAGACTTAACTCGTTGAATGCGGAAAACGTAGTCAGCAAGCAGTTGATAATTCCCGGGCAAGTCAACTATGAATGGGTAAAAGATAAGGTAATAAACTGGTGCTCTCCCATTCAACAAGCAGATTTCAATGCGGGGGAAGGAGATTTCAAGTGGGAAGGCTGTTTGTATCGTCCGAACGACCTTTTCCGTGTCAAAGTGCTTGGCATGTTCCCGAAAGTGTCGGAAGACGTACTTATCCCATACGAGTGGATAGAGATAGCCAACGAAAATTGGCATCGTCTCCAGGAAGAAGACTTTACTCCTACAAAATCATGTAGGCTTGGCTCTGACGTTGCAGGTATGGGACGTGATGATAGTGTGGTGTGTCCTCGATATGGCAATTATGTACCTAAATTTGAAGTTCACCAATCGGCTGGCAAGGCTGACCACATGCACGTGGCAGGGATGCACATTTCGTATCTCTCAGATGAGAACGCAAAGGCTTTCATTGATACCATCGGCGAAGGTGCAGGAGTGTATTCCCGTTTGGAGGAACTTGGGTATAAGAATGCCTATTCTTGCAAGTATTCGGAAGGAGCGAGAGGGCTGCATGATATAACAGGTCAATATGAATTTGCCAATATGCGTGCTTATTGTTATTGGTCATTGCGTGACTGGCTAAATCCCAAAAATGGATTTGGTGCGGCTTTGCCTCCTTGTGATAAGCTCATGGAAGAAGCTACCGAAACGCATTGGAAATTCCAAAGCGACGGTCGGATTATTATTGAACCGAAGGAAGAAATCAAGAAACGAATCAAGCGGTCTCCTGACTATATGGACGCATTGGCAAACACATTTTATCCACATGATTTTGACTATATCAGTGATGAAGAATTGCTTCGAGATTTCTTGTAATTCAAAGATTTACTATAACTTTGTATCGAAAGCTGTATTATTGTTTCTTTTAGTATGCAGTTTTCATTGCTCTATGTGCTCTGGCTTGTGAAAGTCGGAGCATTTTTGTGCCTGTCCACATCAATAGTAAGCAAAAGTTAAACTTCTGATTATAAATAATTTAGCGATGTGGATATTTGGCTAATACGCTAAAAATGAGTAACTTTACATATCAAATTAAAGAAACATATAATACTAACAATTAAAAGTCGAGAGTAATGAAAACTTATACTAAAGAACAGTTGTTGGCAAAAGCTGTTAAAATCGGTTGTAATAAATCTGAGGCAAAGAAGTCAATTGAACGTAATTACCATTTATACATTGAATATCATTCAGATTACAGCTTGTCTAAAGCGGTAAGGTACTTGGTTTGCATCTGTTATTAAAACCTTATATGATGAAAGTATATAATCAAAATGGAGAATTGGTAGCGGAAGGCTATTTGGTACCTAATCCTGATTTCATTTCTAAAGGCGAATACAAAGAAACAGAACTGGACAAATATAAACGTAGCGTTGATTTTCTGATAATGAGTTGTGGGAACAGGTATGAAATTATCTTCAATAAACCTGTTGTTCTTAAAGAAACACGTTCTATCAAGCGTATAGGTAGTGACGGACAATATGCGTACCTTGTTACAGAAAAAGCGTTAGATAATCTGAAGCTGCAATATACATACGCTTGTGATTTTTGAACAGTGCTATATAAGGTAAAAATAGATTTTAGACGCGGTTGTATCGCTTTTTAGAAACAAATTACTATCTTTGCACTATAAACTAAAAACGATGAGGAAACATCCAAAAGTTATAATGACTGATGAAGCAGATGCTTTTCTAAAATCTCTTTCAGTTCAGGCTCAAAAAAAGATAGCATACAATGTCATGAAAGTAGAACAAGGTGTAATGGATAATGAAGTTTACAAGAAGTTGGAAGGAAGTAACATCTGGGAACTTCGTACGTTGTTTAACGGGATAAAATACCGACTGTTCACATTTTGGGATACAGACATTGATGCTTTGATAATCGCAACGCATGGGATTATCAAAAAGACCCAGAAGACACCGGATAAGGAGATAGAAAGAGCGGAAGCGATAAGAAAGGAATATTTCAGTAAGAAGGATAAAAATAAGTAGTATAATATGGCACAGATGAATTTACATTCTTTCGATGATTACAAGGACGAACTATTTGGAAAGGTAGGTACGCCTGAACGTGACGCAGTAGAAGCCCAGCTCAAAGAAGAAGTAGAAAATTACTTTGTAGGAGAAGCTATACGGAATGCGCGTCTTGCTCAGAAACTCACTCAAGAGCAATTGGGTGAGAAGATTGGCGTGCAAAGGGCACAAATATCAAAATTTGAAAAAGGCAAGAGTATAACCCTTACATCTATGAGGAAAATTTTTAAAGCACTCGGAATAACTACAGCAACCCTTGATTTAGGAAATGCCGGAAAGATTGCTTTATGGTAGAATTTGACGGATAAAACTTATAATATTATAATAACGCAATTACTTTGATAGTTGCGTTTTCTTTTTTATAAAAACGATTGTTATTCAATCGAAATTTATAACTTTGCAGAAGTTATAACCATCACCGTATGAAGGAGTACGATACTAGTCTATGGACGAAATCACCGCTATATTAGACAGCAATAGGTCTGCTGATAACATCATCAACGATTTGAAAGAAAAGTCTGTTGATGTTCCATCTTGGGATTGTCTGATTAAATCCTACGAACCCACTTTACATGATATTATAACAGACCATGTGGAGCGTAAGGACAAATACGACAAAGACGGCAATCTGATAGGTAAAGCCGCACGCATCTATGTCGGTTTGGAGAAACTTCTCACCAAGCGCATGACGGAATTTATGTTCGCCATCCCAGTCAAGCGCATTTACCATAACATTGAAGGCAATGAAACGCGGCAACAGATAGCCAAGGCCATTGAAGCCATTTACAAGTATGCACGCGTTGATAGCGAGAACATCCGGCGCGGCACGGCTTATTTCGCCTCTTGCGAGGTGTTCACCATCTGGTACGTGGTGAAGAAGCCCAACACGTTGTACGGATTTCCTAGCCAGTATAAGCTGAAGTGCAAGACCTATTCACCGATGGATGGCGTGAAACTCTATCCGTTATTCAACGAATTAGACGATATGCTGGCTATGTCCTTTGAGTATAAGAAAAAAGTCAAGGACAAGGAAGTGACGATATTCGAGACTTACACGGCCGAGCGGTATTACAAGTGGAAGCAGGAGGGCGAAGGGTGGACATCGGTTGCCAATTCCGAGGAAATAAAACTGCTAAAAATTCCCGGAGTATACGCTTTCCGACCTGTTCCTATCTACTGGGGATTGACCCGCATCCGTGAAGAACTGGAATACACCCTGTCGCGCAACTCCGACGTGATAGCCTACAACGCGGCACCGGTATTGAAAATCGCAGGTGAAATAAAAGGAAACGAAATGAAAGGCGAAAGCCGTAGGGTGTACCGTGTGGAGAACAATGGCGATGTTTCATACGTCTCTTGGTCGCAATCCATCGAAGCACTGAAATACCACGTGGACACCCTGCTGAAGTTCTACTGGATGCAGGCACAAATGCCCGACGTGTCGTTCGACAACATGATGTCCTTGGGCAACATCGGATACGATGCCCGGCAGATGCTGCTAACGGACGCACATCTGAAAGTGGGCGACGAGAGCGGCACTTGGATCGAGTTCTTCGATAGGGAAGCAAGCGTGGTGAAAGAGTATGTGAAACACATGAACAAAGCATGGGCTCGTGAGGTGGACAACGTAGAAGTGGAAAACGTCATCACGCCCTTCATTCAGCAGGACGAGGATGCGGTGGCTGACCGCTTGCTCAAGCTGAACGGGGGCAAGCCCATCATGTCGCAACTAGAGTCCATCGGGCAGGCCGGATATTCTAACGATGCGCAATCGACATTGGAACAGATACAGAAAGAAGAAGTCGCCACATCACAAAACAGGATAAGCAACTTGTTTGAAACAGGGGCACAATAACATCTAATCAAATTATCATCAATATGGAAAGTATTTTATTCAGCGAAAAGGGCGGCTTGTACGTGGCCGACTTCGCATCAAAAGGGAAGTGTGTGATTCAGGTGGACAACGGCACGGCGGACGACTTGGCATTTTACCGTCACATGCCCGGCATGGAGCCGAGTTCTTACGACCGGTTGGAGTTCGATTGCCGAAAACGGGTGTTTGATTTGGACGTGCCCGCCGGAATGATGATACGCATCATCAGCAAGACGCAGGTCAAAGCTGCTAAAATGGTAATCGTACAGTCGGAAGGCGGAAATGGCGGACAGGCTATTGCTGGAGCTACGGCAAGCGTGGATGGCAATACTGGTGTGCCGAGTATTGAGGTGTCATTGCAAGAAGGCAATCTCAACTTCGAGTTTAAGAACCTCAAAGGTGAGAAAGGTGAAAACGGCAAAAATGGGCAAGATGGTGTGCCTGGAGCCGCAGGCAAGGACGGTGCTGACGGCGCGAAAGGAGCAACGGGCGCAAAAATCACCTCCATCGAGCTGAATATTACCGGAACTACCATTTCAGGTACGGCACATTTGGACGATGAAAGCACCGCGGCTATTACTGGTACATATACTTCCGGAGAATGATTAAATCTTTATAGATATGAAAAAGTACATTGGAACAAAACAGGTTGAAGCCGAACCTATGAAATTAGGCGACTTCGTACAAAAAACTGGTAGAAACCCCTATGGTAATGACATTGAAAACCATGAAGAGACTGAGTTTGGTTATCATGTTCGTTATGAAGATGGCTATGAAAGTTGGTCTCCTAAAGATGTGTTTGAAAACGCTTACAAACTAGCAGATACGCCGCTTGACCGTATGCTTATCGAGGGAAACGAGTTGTCTAGCCGGCTTTCAGGATTGAAGAACTTTGTCCTTAGTAGTAAATTTGAAGAACTTGATGATGATACAAGAGCCATGCTTTTGGCGCAAACAGGGATTATGAAAGATTACCAACATCTTCTTAATATCCGTTACACAAAAATGGAAAACGGAAATGGTGGATGTAACAATTTACCGTTTGGTATAGCTATATCCTTGTTATGCGCAGGATTTGCACTTCGCAGAAATGGATGGAACGGCAAAGGTTTATTTGTAGTCAAGCAAGTTCCTGCACGCATCAACAGCGATATTATCCCGAAGATGCAATCACTTTCACAATCAGCGAAAGACCTTATTATGAAAGGCAGGAAATTCATTTGCTACACAGACCAGTGCCTTATCTACAATGAGAATACAGGACGTGCCGATTCATGGGTTCCGTCTATTAGTGATGTGTTTGCCGAAGATTGGGAGATTGTGTAATAACTTGTCTGACAAGTTGTAGAATAAGTAAAGGTAGCGTAAGTTCAGACTTGCGCTACTGGCTTAAATATCCGTTTTATGAAAGTTCAAGTTGAAAATATGACATTCGCTGAAAGCGAATATCATCGTGGCAATAAGATTTGGAATGCTCAAACTCTCTATGATTTTGCAAAGATAAAAGAATATCCTATACTTGATATGCCTTTGTGGAATATTGATTTAACGGCAGAACCATTTGAGTGTAATCAACTTCATAGTTTTATCTTTCAGTGTAAACGAGTGCTCGATTGCTCACTTGATTACCCTATCATATTAGATAATGTCGGGCAAATAGCAGATGGTTATCACCGCTTATGTAAAGCTATTCTTGAAGGAAAAGAAACAATCAAAGCTATTCGATTATTGGAGATGCCTGCACCAGATAGAATTGAGAACGAATAATATACAATGGCGAAACCTAAAACTCCCAATCAAAAGCGAAAATACAGCGAACTGAATACTCGGCTTGCCAAGTATATTACGCTCGTGGAATCCATCTATGAAGATTTGAATTTGGAGGCCGCTCGAATAATCGGAATTACTGATTATTCGAGCGATAATGAAAAACTGTTCAAATGGTCGGACTATCCACAAACGAAAAAACGTATCAAGGATTTACAAAAACGGTTTGTCGAAGACATTAATACGATCATTTATAGCGGAACGTCCGAAGAATGGAAGAACAGCAACGAGGCGCAAGACTTGTTGGCAAACAAAGTCTTGCAGGCATACGATGCTACGATTGACAAAGAAAAGTACAAGGTCTTCTACCAAACTAACAGTAACGCACTGCAAGCATTTCAGAACCGTACAGACAAAGGCTTCACTATTTCGGATAAACTGTGGAATCAGTCTGCTTTGTACAAGCAAGAACTTGAAGATGCTATATCGTGCGCCATTCAGAAAGGAACAAGTGCGGTTACATTGAGTAAGCGAATATCCAAATACCTGCTTGACTTTCCAAGATTACAAAAGGATTACAAGGAAAGATTTGGCAAAGCAAGTAAAGCTGTGGATTGTGAATACCGCTCTTTGCGTTTGGCTGCTTCCGAAGTCAACATGGCCTACCGCACGGCAGAGAACGAACGTTGGAAACAGTTTGATTTTGTGGTAGGGTATGAAATCAAGTTAAGCAACACCCACCCTGAACACGATATTTGCGACATGCTTGCAGGTAAATATCCAAAAGATTTTGTATGGACTGGTTGGCATCCGCTTGATAGATGTTATAAGATACCAATTCTAAAGACGGAGGAAGAGTTTTGGGAATGGGATGGGCGTAGTGAAACTGACACTACAAGCGTGAATAAGGTGAAAGACGTACCGGACGGATTTAAAAAGTGGGTGCTTGACAATCAGGAAAGAATTAAAGAAGCAAAGAAACGAAACACTTTACCGTACTTTTTGCGTGACAACAAATCCGTCTATCAGAAAGTGACAGTTGAAGGTTCTGTTTCGGAAGTCGTAAAGCGTGCATCATCAGTAGGTAATGAGGTGCAGGCTTTTGCTGAACGAATAGCATTCAAGAATAAAGGTTTCGTAACTCCCGTAAATTTCAAGAGTGCTGCATCCATCACAAGAAAGGTCACAACTGAAAATATAACCCCATACGATATAAAGGATGCTGTAAGGACTACTATCATAGTACCCAAAGGTCAGATAGAAAATGTTCTAGCTGAGCTATCCGACATGAATGTGTTCTTAAGGCTTAAAAGGCAAAGACCGGAATCTTTTATGGGATATAGCGGAAACATTGTAAATATTAAAACTTCGGATGGGCTTACAGCAGAAATACAGGTCAATACAGAACGAATGATTTATGCGAAAGAAAAACCAGAGGATGCCAAACGCATTCTTGGCGAGAAACGCTGGAAAGAGATACAGGAGCAAACCGGCATGGAAGGAGGGCTTGGACATAAATATTACGAAGAATGGCGCGTTCTTGATAAGGCAAGCAATGAGGCGCAAAAAATAGCTCAAAAATCAATTGAATATTATAGGCATTTCCAATAAAAATAACTATCTTTACATATAAATATGAACCAAAAGATTCTACAAAAAAGACTACAGGTCGGAGAAATCATTTATTTATTAGATGATTTTGAAGAAGCGGTAGTGCGGCTTGTATATGAAGATGATAGAACAAAATCATTCCTTAAACATAGAGGTCGCAAAGAGATTGAATTACCACAATCAAATGAAACAATTTGCAACGTAATTCTTGGTGGTAAAGAAATATCCAAATACGAATATGACAGTTACTAATCCTTTATTAGAAAAAGCTCTCCAGATAGCAGCTAAAGCTCATGAAGGGCAAGTAGACAAAGCTAGAGCAGCCTATATTTTTCATCCTATTCGTGTGTCCAACCGTTGTAAGACCGATGATGAGCGTATTGTTGCTTTGTTGCACGATACGATAGAAGATACAAACATCACACCTGAATATTTGCTTTCAGAAGGATTCCCTCGTAATATTGTAGATGCGATACTGTCTGTCACCCGTAATGAAGAAGAAAGCTATGAAGATTTTGTTAAACGTTCATACCTCAGTCCTATTGGCCGCCAAGTGAAAATACACGACTTGGAAGATAACATGGATATTACTCGGCTGGAGCAAATCACGGAGAAGGATTTGGCGAGATTGAATAAATACCTCAAAGCATATAGGTATTTGATAGGATAAAATTTCTGTTTATTTTTAGATGTTAGAGTGGCTTTTAAGTCGCTCTTTTTTTGTATCTGTTTACGCTCAAAGTGAGCAAAAGTTAAACTTCTGATTATGAGTAAATTACTTGTGTAGATATTTTGTTAACTCGCTGAAAATGAGTATCTTTATATATCAAATAAAAGAAACATATAATACTAATAATTAAAAGACAAGAGCAATGAAAGCAACAAACCTTTTCAATTATAAAAAAGAAGATTTTGAGACTGTTGAATCGTTCTCAAAAAGGGTATATGAAACAGCAAAGAGGTACAGACGTTCTTTACATTTTACACCGCAAGAAAGCTATAATGTATTGATGATATTGGCAAGATATTATAAAGAAAGCACATCCGATATTCTTTCTGCTATAAGAGATATAGAATGGAATCATCCATCTAAGAAATATCGTATACAATGGGTGAAATGCTTGGCGGAACATTACTTAGTGATAGATAAAAGATAAGTTTAACCGGTAGGGCAAAAGCCCTACACAATATAAAGAGCAATGAAAAAGAAAGCCGTAGAATACAGCATAACAGCAAAGAAACAAGATTTTGAAATAATCAAAGTACGTTCTTCAGAAGATGCGTTTAATTTTTCCAGAAAGTTCTATCACGAAGATGTATTAATCTATGAAAGTGCTTTTATTATTTTATTGAATCAGGCCAATAACATAACAGGGTATGCTAAAATATCACAAGGTGGAATAAGCCAAACTTTAGTAGATAGAAGGATTATAGCCAAATACGCTATTGATGCGCTTTCTTCGGCTGTAATCTTCGTACACAATCACCCATCAGGAAACATAAAACCAAGCCAAGAGGATATAAAGCTTTCTGATGAAATAAAGAAAGGACTTGACCTCTTTGGTATAAAATTACTTGATAGCATTATAATCAGTGATGATAAATACTACTCGATGTTAGACGAAGGGATATTAATATAAACGGCCACAATGACAAGACAATAATAGTGCGTTTGGGCTTCGGCCAACGTTTCTTGAAGTGTACCTGATAGATTTCAGTCTATCAGGTATCGCTGTAATGGGTGATTAAGAACAAAATACTACTCTTTCGTAAAAAAATATATATTATATGTTTGTTTTTCAATCATTTTTATTATCTTTGTCATAAGAAATGCGTATGAAGATGTACGCCACAGAACTTGTCGTTGTGATATATTGCAAATGCAAGCAAAATCACATTTAAACCTTCCATTGTTTGAGGTTAGTTCTACACGGATAGTCTGTTGGCATACGTTGCTGCGCAGGCTATTCGTGTTTTTAACTAAATGTATTGTACAATGGACAGAAAACAAAAAGTTCTATTGATGTTGAAACCGAAAGTGAAGGCGTTCGGGTTCAATAAAAAGGAGCTGATGGGTATCGCCGCTAAAATTGCCGATAACCTGACCTCCGCAGAAGATGCCTTAGATGAGGATGTAAACGCAGAAGTCGAAGAACGAATTGATGCGGTTCTCCCATTCCTGCAAGTCAGCCAGTCCTATGCCAATCGTCTTGCTGAAGACGCACGCAGAAAGAATGATGACGATGAAACCGATGACGAAGATGATAATAACGAACCACAAAAAAATAATCGTCAACCGGGTTCAAACAAAAACAATTCCCAAAACAACGAAAAGAATGATGATGCTCCGGCATGGGCAAAAGGGTTGCTCGACAAAGTGGACAGCCTCACCAACGAGATTTCTGTATTGAAAGGCGAGAAGGTCGCTACGTCAAGAAAATCCAAACTCAATGAGTTGCTCAAAAATTCGGGTTCTTTCGGCAGTCGTATCCTTAAGAGTTTCGACCGCATGAAGTTTGAAACCGATGAGGAGTTTGAGGAGTTCTATTCCGAAGTGGAGGAAGACCTGAAGAATTACAACCAAGAACGTGCGGATGCGGGTTTGGCTACATTGGCAAACCCTCCTGCTGCCGGTGGTAAGGGTTCAGGAAAACAAGATGAGCCATTTAGCGATGCTGAAATAGACGCTTTGGCTGATTTGTAAAACTAAAAATGAATTTAACATGAGCGTAGTAGATGTAGGAACAATTGAATCGTTTGGGTTTGGTAATGACCCGATAGTCATTCGCAAATACATTGCTGGGATTCAAGGCGGCAAAGTATTGGATGTAAGTGATTTTAAAGGAGAATATATACGTGCCGGACACGTAATTATTCACGATACGGAAAATGACACATATAAGCCTATGCCCGTAAATTCTGTCGGGGATACTTATGAAAGTTTGCCGGGTAGTCATGAATACGTAGGTGTATGTGGTGCTACTAAATCTGTGAAAGAACCCTTCGTGTCGATTATGCACACCGGAGTTGTGAATGATATGGCAAGCCCTTATCCGCTTGATACCATCAAAGCTGCCTTGAAAGCGGCTGTTCCAACCCTTGTTTTTGAACATGATTAAAAAAGGAGGTAACTTATGAATGAATCATTATTTGCAAAATATGTCGCCAAGTTCTTCCCGAAGTTGCAGCGGCTTATTGAAAAGGTGAACGGTAAGAGAAACGGGAAGCTCACTTATCTGCATAAAGGTGAGAATGCTATGCTTCGTACAGAGTTTTCACCGGACAACAAATGGGAAAGTACGTCTGTGAACACGACTTATGTCGCAGCGGATTTTGTTGCGGTGGATTCGGAACTTCCAATCAAGTCTCGTGACAGTATCGCTTCCGCCAACGGGAAGCTTCCCAAAATCGGAATGTCAAAAATCTTAAAGGAATCCGACATCAATAACATCAATGTCATGGAAGCTCAGGGAGGTAACGCCCAGAACATAGCCAAGAAGCTGTCGGACGATCCTGTCGCATGTTCTGTCGGAATTGACGAGCGCAATGAGTATAACTTCTTGTTTGCTTTGTCCAACGGGTATGTTGCAATCAAAGACGAAGACACTCCGGACGCATTACTGCGTTTGAACTTCAATTATTTCCCTAAGAACACGTTTGGAGCGACAGTCAAAAATGAAATTTCTCTTGAAGACATCAAGCGTGTGATTGCAAAGGCGGATGCGGACGGCAACACGATTATCGAAATCTGCATTGCCAAGTCAATGTTTGATAAACTCCGTCAGACTCAGGGTGCAAAAGAATTAGTTGCAAACTACAATGGACAGTCATTTACGGCTGAAACGATTTTGCCCACTCCGACGGCCTCTAAATTTAACGAGGCTTTTGCCGATGACAATAACGGTATCGCCTTTAAAGTGATAGACCGATCTGTTATTTTTGAGCAGGATGGCAAAAAGCGTTCCGTGAAACCTTGGAATGCCAACCGCCTTGTATTCATTTGCAACGAGGTTGTCGGTACGTTGGTCTACGGTCGTCTGGCCGAGCAGTCCAATCCGGTGAAGAATGTAATCTATCAGTTGGTGGACACGTTCAAACTGATTTCCAAGTATTCGCTTGTGAATCCGTTGCGTGAGATTACTTCCGGTCAGGCTTTTGTCGCTCCCATTATTGAGGATGTAGACCAGATTTACATCCTTGATGTTTCAGAAGCGCAAGTAGTGGATACAACAGAGGATGTAGACCAGATTTACATCCTTGATGTTTCAGAAGCGCAAGTAGTGGATACAACAGCGGAAGGTTCTGATTCAAGCGATGTGAAAATCACCATTTGGGGGCAGGCTTACAAGAAACCGGAGTTTGTCAAGGAGTTCAATAAAATCACCGGCAAAAACCTCGCTACAAACATTGCAGACGATAAGTTGATTGCTGCCGTGAATAAATTGAATGATTCTGACGAAGCGATTCTTAAAGCCGCAGTAGAAACTCATAAATCAGCATAAGTTATGAAGACAATCCAACAAGCACTGAAAGATGCAATACATTACGATATTTCTGTCGGATTTATTGAAAATGCTTTGATTTACCGTTCTCTTGATGGTGAAGAAGAGTGTACATCTGAGGTTATGCACTCAGAATCGTATCGCGGTGCTTTTGCGGATTGTCTTTGGTCTTTGGTTCAAGCTGTCAATTTCTCCGAAGCGGACAAATCGGTCGGTAGTTTATCCGATAAGCAACTGATTGCTATTCTGAATGAAGCCAATTCCATTTACCAATCCATTGGTGAGCCAGTGAAGGAGTTGGAAGCAAAACCAACGGTCTATATTGGAGGATAAGCGTATGTCTGTAGTGGATTTTAAACCGCATAAGTTACAATATCTCGTGGCAACACCCGGATATGACGATGAGAACGGCAATTACCACGAGGGAGAAAGCCATTGGGAAGGTAATATTCCATGCGATGCAGTCCCTAACGGCAAAGCTGAAGAGAGGACTTTTGAAGACGGTGTGGTACGTAAATATTCATACACCATATATCTTCCTTCCAATAGCAAGTCGTTCGCTATTGGCGATAGGGTCAGGATTAGCTTGCTCGGAGGAATTGAGCGGGAATTTGAAGTAAAAGGTTTTCATCACTACCAAAAACAGTGCAAATTATGGGTATAAGAATGACTACCAGACTTGAGAAAGTGAATAAGGCTCTCCTGAAAGAAGCCGAACGTGTAGAACGTCTTACTGTTCGTGCGTTGGCTCGTTTGGGAGAACAATGCGTCACCAAAGTACGTGACCGTTCAGGAAAAGATAGTTGGTACGACCGAACGGGCAATCTTCGCAGTTCTGTCGGTTATGTTATTGCCAAAAATGGTAGCATAATTCAATACTCAGACTTTAATCAAGTGAAGCAAGGTTCAGAAGGTGTCAAAGAAGGCAAGGAATTGGCGGAAGAACTTGTAAAAAGGTATTCCAATGATTATGTGCTTGTTGTGGTAGCTGGAATGAATTATGCTGAACTTGTGGAAGCGATGGACAACAAGGATGTACTTGCATCAACGGACTTGTGGGCAAGAGACCAGGTGTCGAAGATGCTTGAAAAACTAAAAAGACAGATTGCTAAATGATGAAGTCGGATGTTGAAATAAAAGACTTTGTGTATCACAAAATCAAAGGGGCGGAACTTGAACGTGCCGTAACTGGGAAATTAAGCAAAAAGGGTAGACCGAATAAATCGGACAAGGAGGATATAGTCATATCAGTCCTTTCCAATGAAGGATGCGGTCAAACTCAACGGGCTTATGTGAATGTCAACATCTATGTCCGTGACAAATGGAATGCCGAAACAAAGGCATGGGAAGAAGCTACCGAACGTGTCGGTGAATTGTGCGACTTATCCAAGTTCCTTTTTTCTATACGTAAGGATGATTTTCACACAGTGCCTTCGGAATGCAGCCAAAAGACTAATCCGACAGGCGTTTCCTTCGAGGATGGGCATACCGAACATTTCATCAATAACAAACTGTATATTGAGATTAATAATGATGTTTAACTATATTAAGTGATATAGAACTATGGCTGTAATCGGATGGGGAAAACCCCGAATTTTTATCAAAGATTTGGATACTCCTTCTTCAAAATGGAAGGAAGTACCTGTTCCTGTCGAGAACTCAACACAGTTGACGGCTACAAAAGGTGAAAAGCAGGAAGCGAAAGTGGAAGGCGGTGAAAACGAAGATGTTCGTTACACCAAGAACACTTATGCGTTGGCTTATCAAATTCGTGTGGCGAAGGGCAAGACTATGCCGTTTGAGCAGAATGACGGAATCATTGCCAATAACTATGCGGTCGCTGTACAACCGGAAGATGAGACCGTTCCCGGTATTATGATTGACAAATCTACCGTATCGGCGGAAGATAGTTTCACTTCACAAGATGGCGGTATGATTACTTATACCCATGATGCTTTGAAGCCGGAAAGTGGCAATCAGGTAAAATGGGGAGTAATTAAAGTTACGGGAAGTGATGATACTCTTACCGTCACTATTGAAGAAAGTAAGTAAGTTTTCGATAGGACAACAGCCGAACGTGGGGGCTTTTGTACCCACGTGTTTTGCGCATTTGGTGTCATGGTAGCATATGAACAATCCTGTTTAAGGTTAAGGTTCGATTCCTTAGATGCGCTCTAATTCATATTAGCTTTATGGAAAATAAAGACATTGAAATGAATATCGCAGACACGATTATGGAGAAACCTATCAGTTTCACTATTGACGGTCGGCGTTTTTTGTTGTATCAACCCACGTTAGGCAAGAATTATCTAATCTCACGATTAGTAGAAGGATTAGAAATAAAGAAAGATATTCTGGCTACCAACCCCTACATGGAAGCCCTGCGATTATGCGAGAACAAGAAAGCTATAGTTTGCCGCATATTAGCGTATCATAGCCTAAAACGTAAAGAAGATATTCAGAATGAAGACAAAGTATTAGAAAGACAAAATTTCTTTTTTAAGCGGCTGAATAAGGATGAATTGGCACAGTTATTAGTCCTTACCTTTACATGGAATGACATTGAGGGGTATATCAAATATTTAGGTTTAGACAAGGAACGTGCCGTGCGCAAACGTGTTTCAGAACTAAAAAATAAAAAAGGAAACGGAAGTATTTCATTTGGAGGCAAAAGTATCTATGGCTCATTGATAGACTTTGCGTGTCAGCGTTACGGATGGTCGGTCAATTATGTTGTATGGGAAGTCAGTTATATGAATTTACAGATGCTTATGGCTGATTCCATAAATACCGTCTATTTAAGTGAGGATGAACGTAAAGAACTTAGGATGTTTGATAATAATGAAATTATTAATGGGGATGACCCACGAAATACCGATAAAATAAGGGCGATTTTTAGTGATTGATATTAAAATATAGAACAGAATTGTGTGATGATACACAATACATAATAAATCGAAAAGGCCAATGGCAGGATTGCATTTTGATATAACTGGAGACAATTCCAATTTCATGCGCAAGTTGAGAGAAACAGAGCAAGGGGTAAAGGACACGTCTAAGCAGATTGAGCGGAGTGGCATGAGCATAGAGGACATGTTCAGTCGCATGACTAAAGCGGCAACTGCATTTGGCGCAGGCTTTACCGCCAAAGAATTGGTAAGCAATATTGTAAAAGTACGTGGTGAGTTCCAACAGTTAGAAGTGGCTTTTAATACCATGCTTGGGAGCAAAGAGAAATCTGATGCCCTAATGGCTCAAATGGTGGAAACAGCCGCGACTACTCCTTTTGATTTACAAAGTGTGGCAAACGGAGCCAAGCAATTGCTCGCATACGGCGTTTCCGCCGAAGACATTAATAAAACTCTTATTCGGCTTGGCGATATTGCTGCGGGGCTTTCTATTCCATTGAATGATTTGGTGTATCTCTATGGGACTACAATGTCTCAAGGGCGTTTGTATACACAGGATTTTAATCAGTTCACAGGGCGTGGTATTCCTATGATTGCTGAATTGGCAAAACAGTTTGGTGTAGCTGAAAGCGAGGTCAGAGGGTTGGTTGAAGCAGGTAGGGTTGGTTTCCCCGAAGTGCAGAAAGTTATCGAAAGCCTTACTGATGAAGGAGGAAAATTCGGTGGCTTGATGGAAGCCCAAAGCAAAACTATTTCGGGGCAAATATCCAATATCGGTGACAGCATTTCAATGATGTTCA
Source organism: Paraprevotella xylaniphila YIT 11841 (assembly GCF_900683745.1). NCBI lineage: Bacteria > Pseudomonadati > Bacteroidota > Bacteroidia > Bacteroidales > Prevotellaceae > Paraprevotella > Paraprevotella xylaniphila. The sequence continues at coordinate 1,215,879 of NZ_LR215980.1, read as the reverse complement.
ACGAAATCGGACAAGCCAACGAAGGTGTAATTAATGATGTTCTTGGTACCGCCTCATCTTTGGTCGAAAATTACGAGCAGGTGGGAAAAGTATTGCTTAGTCTTGTGGCTACTTATGGTACATACAAAGTAGCCGTAATGACTGTTACCGCTTTGCAAAGTTTACAGGCTTCTGGTATTGCAGCTCTCACTGTCGCAGAACGTGCTCATTATGGTTGGTTAGTATTAACTGCAAAGGCACAAAGAATTTTAAATGCAACAATGCTTGCCAATCCTTATGTGCTTGTAGCTACTTCTGTGACAGCATTAGGCATTGCTTTGTTAAATTCAGCAAATAATACGGACAAATGCCAAAAAGGAATTGATGCTTACAACAGGTCAGTTGAAGAATCTGCGAAGAAAACAGCAGAACATAAGGCTGAAATAGAGGCTCTTTTATCCGTTGCGCAAGACGAACAATCTTCCACAGATGACAGGAGGAAAGCCTTAATCCGATTAGAACAGCAATATCCTGATATATTCAAACAGTATAAGACGGAAGCAGATATGCTTCGCGATATTTTAAATATCAAAAAGTTAATTAATGAAGAAGACAAGCATCGAAAGCAGGTTGCGGATGAAGAGGAACTTCAACGGCTTAATGCTGAAATTGACAAACTTAACGAAGCTATAAAGTTTGCCTCAAAATCTGGTGCAGGGCTATCTGTACAATCACTAGCCAATGAAAGAAGCAATCTCGTTAAGCAGCGTGATTTGAAACAGGAAGAAGTCAACAAAAAGGAATATGATGAAATACTGTCAGATTTATCAGGTTATTCAAATGGGCAGCTTGAAGGTGAAATCAAAGTTAGGGAACGCTTGCTCAAACGATTAGAGAATGCACAGAAAATGGGAAAGAACCTTCGGGCAGGTAAGGTCGTTGGCGGCATATTACCCGGAATCAAGTCAAGCAATCAGTTGCAGTCCGAAAAGCAAGCGATGGAAAGGGTGTTAAATTCCCGTAATCAAGGGCAGACCACTTATCAACAAGATTTTGTAGCCGCCAAGGCCGATTGGGAAAAAGCCAAGAAAGGCTATGAAGCTATTTTAAAAGACCAAAAGGCAACTTCTAAGCAAGTGAAGGAAGCCCGTGAGAAAATGGAAGCCACAGAAAAGGCTTACAAAGACCTTGTTGGCGTAACGGGCAGTAAGCCACAAACAACCAAACAAGAAAATACTATTTCTCAACAGCAAAACCACATTTCCGAACTCGAAAGGAAGAATACCACAGACCGCATCCGCCAACAGGAAGATTTGGAGAATAAAGTGGCCCAATCTCGGATAGATGCCATGGATGAAGGTTTTGAGAAAGAGAAAGCCCAAATGGAACTCAACCATAAAAAAGAGTTGCAGGAGATTGGCCACCAACGTCAGGATTACGTCAATGCCATCATACAAATGGAAAAGGATGCCTTTGATGCCAAGGAGAAGTTGAAAGCGTCCAATGACAAGAACTATAAGACAAAAGCATTTGATTCTTCTTCCGTAAGTGTTGATACATCCGCGTTCGACATGATGGGAAAAGAGGCAAGGGAGAGGCAGAAAAAGGAAATAGCGGATTTTTACAAGGATTCCCTTTCTGAATATCAGGACTATGTCACGAAGTACAATGCCACGAGGGAAAAGTTTGCCAAGGAAAGGGAAAGATATAAGAATGCCGGTGCTTCCGGTGCCCAGTTGAAAGAAATAGATTATCAGGAAGAGGAAACGTTAAAAGCCATTGACAATGAGTTTGCCGCCCGTGAGGAAAGTTTTAATTCATGGGCTGACAACGTAATTGACTTGTCACTTGAAAAACTCCGTGAATTGCTTAATCAGGCATATCAGGAGATGATGAACATGGAAATCAGTGACCCGGACAATCCTGATTTGGCGGGCAAGAGGGCGAAAGTGGACACGCTAAGAAATGCCCTTGAAAAGAAAAAGATAGAAGAAGAGGTATCTCCCGGAAAGTCCACAAAGGATTGGGACAAGCTGTATAAAGTTCTTACCGATGTGAACGATGTATTCGAGGAGATAGGAGATACTGTAGGGGGAACATTCGGTGAAATCATCTCTTTGGCCGGAGGCATCGCGTCATCTTCATTACAAGCGGTGGGTGCCATAAAGGCGATAAATGCGGAAATGTCGGCTTTGGATAAAGCATCCACAGTACTGGCCGCCATAAGTGCCGGAATGAAAATTATATCAGGGATAGGTGGCTTCTTCAAGGAAAAGTTTGGTGCCGACTACTCGGAATATGAAGCCTTGAAATCCCAATATGATACCCTGATAGACATTTGGGACCAACTCATAGACAAGAAAATGGAGTATATTGACATTGATTACGGCATCGAGGCGCAGAAAGCCGCCGACGAAGCTGCAAGGCTTGTCAATGTACAGATAGAGCGTCAACGGCAACTCATCAAACAGTTGGCTTCAAGCGGAAGTAGTGCCGGTTCCCATTCTCTTGGATACCGTATAAATGACCGTCTTACCGCAGAAGATTACGAACGCATATCCGGCCTCGTTGGAGAGAAGATAACGGCTGAATACCAATTGTGGGACTTGTCTTCCGAACAGATGGAGAAGCTATTGACGGATGAAAGGCTTGTGTCCGTATTGGGTGAGGTGAACGGCGAGTTCATCGACTACATCCAGAACATAGCGGATTATGGGGAGCAGTTGGAAGAAATCGCCCAAAAGGAAAAAGAGGCATTGACCGGAATCGGCCTTGACGAGTTCAAAAGCGGATATGTGGATTTGCTGTCCGACTTGGATTCAACAAACGAAGACTTTGCCGACAATTTCGAGAAATATTTGCAGAATGCCATATTTTCTTCGCTTATAGCCAACAAGTATAAGGACGAAATAGAAAGCCTATATAACCAATGGGCGGCAGATTCAGAAAGTGGTGGCAAGCTTACTCCGGAGGAAGCAGAAAGGCTACGGCAAGAACAAAAAGAACTTACAGAACAAATGCTTGCCGACCGGGAACAGCTCATGAACGATTTCGGGTGGAAAACGTCAGGCGTGGCTTCCGACCGGCAGGCCAGTAGCGCGGTCAAGGTACAGGCATCCCAAGAAAGCGTGGATGAGACCAACGGAAGGCTCACGGCCATTCAGGAAATACAAAGTCAGATATTAAATAGCTTGTCACTGTTGTCAAATTTAAATTCAAATGTGGTTTCAATAAATAATTTGTTGTCAGAAATACGTAATTTGTCATTGTCTTCAAATGGGTACTTGTTTGATATACAAAAATGTAGCAAAAGCATGCTGATACAGTTTAGTGAAAAGTTAGATTCTATTATAAAATCATTAAGTTAGCCATGAAAGGTGAATTGTTTATAAATGGGAAAGATGCATATTTAGAATGGGGGATAGGTTTGGAAAATGGAGCTTTATTAACGTTGATGACTCCTCCTCCAAACAAAGATTTAATTGAAAATAAGTCAAGATTAGAACATGGAAAAAGAATGGTGATTTCTAATGTTAAAGTTGATGAGCGTACAATAACATTAGAAATTCACATGGTTGCCAAAAATAAAACTGATTTATTTTCTAAATATAATGGTTTCTGCGAAGAACTTGCAAAAGGAGTATTAGAAATAGGTACGATTTATCAACCTGATATAATTTATAGAATGCAATATTTATCTTGTGAAAAACTAAGTGGTATCGTGGATGGTATTATTAAATTTGGTTTAAGGGTATGTGAATATAATCCATCAAATAGGACTATTAATAATTCTCAATAGAAGTGATTGGATTTCAAATATTATTTGTATATTTGGCAATAAATATACTGTGTGAAGATGCACGGCCCTTTTGGTAATATGATAGAAATAAAGGATAACAACGAGGTATTAGTTTTGTCCACACCGATAGGTGTAGGAAGCAAGCGAAAATTTGAGTTGATGAAAGATGACTATATCACGCTCAAATTTTCCTTGCTTTATCCCGTCCGGTTCAAACTCGGCTGTCATACAGAGTGCGAGTTTGGCCGCTTTGAAATCATAGAAGACCAGAAGCCATCTTTCAACAATTCCACGGGCGGTTATGACTATGAGTTGAAGATGGAAGCCTCTTACATGAAGTGGAAGAACAAGGTTTTCAAGTACACCCCTGAAACGGGAGGCAATGAGGCGGCATGGGATTTGACGGCGCAACTTTCATACCATCTTGACATCTTCCTGCGCAACCTGAAAGCATGGGGATTCCAATTTAACGGTGAGGACTATGAATATGAGATAGACAATGACGTGAACGTGGATGCCTTGGTCATGCACTATTCCAACACCAACCTCATAGATGCGCTTACCTCCCTTGCGGAAGCCGCAAACTGCGAATGGTGGATTGAGGGCAAGAAAATCCGTTTCGGACGTTGTGAGAATGGGGAAGCTGTGGAAATAAGCCTTGGCGAAGAGGCAGAAACCATGAGCCTGTCCAAGAGCAGCGGTGAATATTTCACGCGCATATACGCATTCGGCTCCACGCAGAACATATCATCCCGGTACCGGAAGAAACTGGAGTTCACGGTAAAGAAGGAACCAGGTGTTTCCTTGAATGTCAATGGAGAAAATTATGCACCACTTGATTTGGATAAAGATTTGGTGGTTGGATATTTTAGAGATTCTGTAAGGAGCAGACATTCCCTTCCTGTCATTATAGAACAAGGGCAAAACATGAAGGTTGGTGTAGGAACAACACTAAGCAATGTATTTCAATTTGATTTGTATAACAGTGCAAATATTGATTCTACTAACAGATTGATTTATGGTACTGAATATAATTGCGTTCTTTCAGGTCTTCAATTTACATTCAGGCATACATCAATACCTTACAGGTTTAAAAAATTCCGTTGTTTTTTATACACGGATAAATCGTCCGACCACATATTAGACTACGAGGAAAATGTTGACGGTTTTGCGGAAAAGACTTTCAATATTCCAGATTCTCAATTAATCGTTCCAAATGGTTGTTCACGAATAATCATCAATATACAGTTTGATTGTGAAAATGGAGACGTAGAAGGTTATTGTTTCCTTGGTATAAAAGGTACTGAGACGTTTGTATCTGTTGGTGAAAGAGCTTCATCATATTTGCAATTTACAGATAACAGCCATAAATATGAGGCTGTTTTCAATCCATCATACAAGGTTTCTGAGGGTAACGCGAACGAGATTCTTTTCAACAAGCTTTGTATTCGTGGTGACATTTCTGAATTTGAGCCTTCGTCACAGGGGAGGAAAGTGGAAATTGGAAATCTCGTAAGGATGAAAATCCCCATTGGTTATTTCAATTCCGACGTTGACGGCCTTACGGTAAACGGGGTTGTACAACGCAGGCTGATGCTTCCTGAAGGCACACCGTATATAGACGTATACCCCGACATGTCACCAGACGAAGTGATAGAGGGCATCGTGACTTTCGATTACGTCTATCCACGCAAGGTGCTTTCCATATCTTCTGTTGGGGAAGAAATGATTGATGTCACGGAAGGCGAGGAAAAGAAACCCACAGGAATGAAAGTACCGGTGTATACCATCAAGACCACCGGGCTTGTGGGGTTCGACAATTCCTATGTGATTTCAGAGAAACTTACGATCACCTTCCAAACCGGAAAGCTTGCCGGACTTACATTCGGCCTTACGTTCCTTCCGGAAAAGAGTGACAATACGTCCACATGCTTTGAAATAGTGGCCAACGAGGACTACGGGGGCCGTTTGCCGGATACGGTAATAAAACCAGAGGCCGGGAATGAATTTGTCATGGCCGGATACGACACGGAATATGTTTTTGAGAACCTTGTCCCAGAAGCGGAAGAGGAACTGAAATCTGAAGCAGAGAAGTATGCCGAGAAAATCAGGAACAACATCGGCACCGTGTCGGCCAAACTCATGTCAGACTGGTCAAAGGCACGTAATGAGGCACAGGAAACACCTTGTCCTTTCGATGTAGGCCAGAAGGTAACGGTCAACAACCCCTCATTCTTCCCAAGCCCCCGTACCATGCGTGTGCTTGGCTATGAACTTGCACTTGACATTCCATGGGATTCTCCGGTGTATACCATCGGTGAAAGTGCCTCCTATTCCCGTCTTGGCGCACTTGAAGACAAGATAGATTCCATCAAACTGAACGGAAGCAGTTACTTTCCTGGAAAGGTAAGCTCTTCAACATCAGGTACAAATGTGTATTTGATAAAGAAGGACGATGAAACCGAGCCGTCGGATACAAACGCCTATTCTTCGCTAAGGACAGACAAGGAGATAAAAGAAGGGATAGAAAAGAACAACAAAGAACTGGCCAAGAAGTTCCTTTCAAAGTTAAACGATGATACCGCTTCGGGCATCATTACTTTCCTCCAAGGGCTGATAATCGGTAGTTTTTCATCCGGCGAATCCGGCGGCCAGATCTCTTCCGACGGGGCTGCGGAACTGGCCTCGCTGCTGCTTCGTGGCGACCTTTCGAGCGACAACTTTGTCACTGGGCTTCTCGGGAGCGGCTACGGATTGCTGAAAAAGAACGCGGCGGGACGCTCGTACTTTGAAGTGGACGAGTTGTACGTGCGCATGAAGGCTTATTTCGACTCGTTGGAGATAAAGCATGCTTACCATACCGGGGGCACCAACGTGCTGTCTCCTGCGGGGATGGTGTGTTCCAGGGTAATGGAAATAACGGACAATATCGTCATCGACGCGGCGGGAGAAAAAGTGTATGATTCCGAAGGCGAGCCGGTGGAGGAATTTGGTTCTGTGGGGCGTGTGACCGCATACCGCTGCTTCTTTGTGAATGACGACGGAGGCAAAAGGATTGTCAACGAGTTCAGGGTTGGCGACAATGCGCAGTGCCGCACGTTCAATATCAAAGAAGGGGTGTACGAAGGGGTATCGAACCAGTTCTACTGGAGGAGAGTGGTTGGTGTGGGCGAGGATTACATTGATTTGTCTGACGATGCGGGGGAATACATGGAGGGGAGCACCGTGCCTTTGGCGGAAGACAATATTGTCACGGTAGGGAATGCCTTTGACGCTTCCCGGCAGAATGTGGTTGTCCTCTCGGCCTACGGGGAAGATTCCCCTTACGTCGCCCAGTATGCCGGTGTGAACTCGTTTTCGCTTGAAGGGAAACTCGTGACAAGAATATCACCTCACGGGAACCTTTTCAAGGGTAATTTCGTGATGGAGGACGGAAGCGTCGTGTCGGCGAGGTTCGAGCTTTTGGACGGTGCCATCAGGAACGTGGTCACCGACTTGGAATCCCATGGCGGCAGCATTTCCAAGTTGGAGCAGAGGGCTGATGAAATCACGTCTTCGGTGGAGGACTTGGACGAGGATTTGCGGAGCGAGATAAAACAGACGGCGGATTCTGTGCATATCGGTATCAACAACGGCCTTAAGGAAGTCGGTATCGACATTGAAAAAGGGGATGTCAACATCAAGGGAGAAAATATATCGCTTGAAGGCGCGGTGACCGCCAACGGTAACTTCAAGGTGTTGGAGGACGGGAGCACCGAGTCCAAGAACGGGAAGTTCGAGGGTATTATAATTGCCAATGAAGGCATATTCAGGGGGTATGTTGGAAAATCACGTACCGTAATCACAGAAACCAACATCGGACAGTACCTGAAACCTGTTGACGGACTTGAAGGAGAATATGAAATTGATTTTGAAAAGCTTGGCGGATATGTGGTTTTCAGTGGCGAGTTCACCGAAATTCCACCATTGTACCTTCCGGGCCTGTCAGATTATTACGTGACACAAGATGAGGAAAGAAAGAATTTTATAAGGTCGCTCGTGGGACAATATGTCATAATGTACAATATGAGCAACACGGCGTTCGCCCTTTCCGGTGCTTCCTCTGAAGATTTCGACCCTACGGGCTTTACAAGCCGGACTTTGAATGTAGGGGAGTTCGCTTCATTGCAATGCCGTGCAGGCGTAATGAACGGGTACGAAGCAATATTTTGGCAGCGTAGAATAGGAAAGTTTATGTAAAAAACAAAACAATAATAGATATGGCACAATTAAACAGGACTGTGGCGGAAGTCAACCGGTTGCTTGATGAATTGGCAAGGTTGCTTGATGAGGGAGGAAGCGGCTTTGAACTGGCCAATTCCTTGTCCGACCTCCAATCTCCGGGAATGGCAACAAGCTCTTCTCTTTCCGGATTGATATTCAACACGGCAATTTCCCAAGGCATTGGCATCTGTGATTACAATGACACGACCATTCCGATGCCGGAAATGTCATCCGTCACCAAAGTGAAGTCCGTGGTTTATTATGAACGAAGCAAAAAAATCTATGCCACGGGAGAAGACGGGAAACTCCATAATAACTGGTCGGATTCCTCGGTGACGCCTTTCGCTTACCAAAAGCGTGAGTTCCTCTGCGGCTTTGACGGAAACTCTCCCATAGCGGGCAAGGTTTACCTGATGCGCCATGCCCAGACGGGGAATCTTGGACTGTACTTCTTCAATGGGAATGCAATGGTGCAACTCATCGACTTCAACGTGGTGACGGAGATGGCCAAAGGTCCCAAAGTGGAGCATGCAGACACCCTTTCGGGCATACCGGCGGACGTGGACATGGTTGACATAAGCATCAGCTCCCCACAGTCGTTAAGCATAGCCGGCACTCCCAAATCCGGGCACAGGATTGAGATATTCGTATTCTGCGAGGAAGGCACGCAATCGGTCACCTTGCCGGATGACCCGACCACATGGACCCACATCAACGGAAATACCTTTTCGTTGGACGAGATGGAGTCGGCAAAGATAGAGCTGACTTATATCGGCAGCTTATACTACACGACTGTGATGAAGAAGTATGCGGATGCTTCTTTGATTGTTAAATAATAATTGGAAAATGATGGAAGAACAAGTAAAAGAACCTATTTCCTCGTGGAATATGGACGGCGCGGACAACGGGGACATCATGCCCATTGCCAGTGGCCCGGTGGGACAACTTTTTGAGGTATATGCCTCGAAGTCGGAGGCGGATGCGAAGGCTTTGGCATCGAGCAAGCCGGGGGCGATGTGTTTCGCCACGGACACGCACCGCATCGTGTTCAACGGCGTGGTTTATAATTTTGTGGAGATAATCAACAGCCTTACGGACGGGAGCACGAACAAGGCTTTGAGCGCGGCGCAGGGAAAGGCGTTGAAGGCGTTGGTGGACGCGCTTCCTACAATGGAAGAGATGAACAATGCCATCAACTCGAAACTGGGCAGCGTGTATAAGGTAATGGGGACGAAAGCGACCATTGCCGATGTGCTCGCGCTGACGAACGCGGTGAAGGGCGACACGTGGAACGTGACGGCCGAGTTCACGTTGGGTGGCAAGAAGTACCCGGCGGGGACGAACGTGGTATGCGTGACGAACACTTCGGCCAGTGACCACAACGACGACAACTGGGACGCCCTGGGGGGCACGGTGGACTTGTCGGTGTTCCTGAAGGCGGCCGACGCGGCAAAAACTTATGCCACGAAGTCGGAGCTGACCTCGCACACGGGGAACAAGAGCAACCCGCACGGGGTGACGAAAGCCCAGGTGGGGCTGTCGAACGTGACGAACGACGCGCAGGTGAAGCGGAGCGAGGTGGTGGACGATTACATAGACGTGAAGGAGGTGGCAGCGGGCAACACGGTGGCTAGCACGAACGTGACAAAGCGCATCATTACGGTGCAGGAGGCTTGCGTCCCGGTGCTGCTCGACCAGATTGTGGGGGGCACGCAGACGGTGCAGCAGGCATCGTCCACGAAGGCAGGGGGAAGCCTGGTCTACCTGAAAGACATGAAACAGTTGTGTTACCGTATTGACGGTACGTATTATAACAACTGGTCCATTGCCGATGACAGTAACAAGGCCAAGCAATATGCCGAACTTGCCGGAAGTGACGGCTTGGCCAGGAAGCCGATAGAGGGCAAGGTGTACGTGATGCCTTCGGCAGGTTCTTTTAAGGGCGTTTATGTATGCAAGGACGGTGACCTCGTGCTGTTGTCGGACAAGACGGAGGTCATCAACAGCCTGACGAGCGACCGCACGGATGCCGCGCTTTCGGCTGCCCAGGGAAAGGCGTTGAAGTCGCAGGTGGATGCCAAGCTGAACAAAAGCGACGTGGTGAACAGCCTGACTTCCACGGACACGGCGAAGGCACTATCGGCAGCACAAGGAAAAGCCCTGAATGACAAGCTGACTACGACAACGAACACGGCGAACTCTGCCAAGTCGATAGCCGACTCGATAAAAGCCGCCCTTACCATCAAATAGTCATGGCTTATGGACGAGAAAGTGATTGATTCGGAAGACCGGGAGCAAGGCGGCATTGTCCCCCTTGCATCCTCCCCCACGGGGAAGATTTTGGAGGTGTACGCGAGCAAGACGCGGGCGCAGGCTTTGTCATTGACGGGGTCCAACCCGCAGGCGTTGTTCTTTGCGACCGACTCGGATTGCATCGTGTTCAACGGGAAGGTGTATTGGAGCGGCTCGGAGCTTCGGATCAAGAACATGAACGCTTCGGGCGGGTCTACGAATGGAATCATTACGCGGACGAGTGCAATACCTGGCGTGTATTTCGATTCGGACGTATTGGCGAGCACGGCAGGACTTTTCCCGCATGGAAGCAATGCCAACGGGGTGTTGACGTTGCACACGAACGCGGGAAATTATTACCACCAGTTGGGTTTCAGTTCGGATGGCAACATATACCACCGTTCCTTCATGGGGAAGGTGCCTGACAGCACGACGGCATGGAAGAAAATCTCATTGGTTTCGGCCAAATCGGGCATGCCGGTGGCTTTGGAGGAAAGAGGCGTGGCGGAACTCATGGCCGAGGTGGAGGCGTTGCGCGGGGAGGTTGCGGAGTTGAAGAAAGCGGTGTACTGATTAAAGGAAGATGGCCATGGATAAGCATTGGGGTTCCATAGGGCGGAACGTGCGGTTATGGCCGGAAGTGGAAAAACGGGAACCCCATCGCGTTCCTGGATCGTATGTCGTGCGGGTCTTGTCTTGTGGCACGGTGAGGATTTTGTAACACTAAAAAAAGCATTGTAATGGAAAAAGTGATTATTGATTTTATAGAAAATCACATGATGAACCACATCATACTGATAGCATTATGCGTGGCGGCCACGATAGGCGCAATGGCCGTGGATTTGGTCTCTGGGGTACAAAAGGCCAAACAACGCGGCGAGGCGCGGACTTCCACGGGGTACAAGAAGACGGCCACGAAGGCAAAGAAGTACTTCACGCCTTTCCTGACGTTGTGCTTCATCGACATCCTGTGCTGCGTGGTGGTTCCCATACCGGTGTTCTCGATGTTGTGGACGGCTTACTGCATTTTCTGCGAGTTCGTGTCGGTAAGGGAGAAATCATGGCAGAAGGAGGAACTCCGGAAGGCGGAGAAGACGATGAGGGTAATCATCGACAACAAGGACGAGATAGCCAAGATGGCGGCAGAGCTTCTGTTTCAAAGGGAACATGAGAATAATACAGTAAAGAAGGAGGAAAAGTGACATGGCACTCAGGAATTTGAATTTCACCCTACAGGGTGACAGGTATGTGGCGGAAGAGACGGTGAACGCGGACTATGCTCTCCATCTGGAACGGAAGGAAGGCGGCGGGTTTTACATCTCGCAGCGGAGTTCGGACGAGGGGACGTTCGTGCCGTGCATCCTGCCGAACACGTTGTACAATCCCGGACAGTTCATAGACTGGTGCTTCGGACACGGCGTTTATCCGATGCACATCAGGATTGAGAGCATGTCGGAAGTGACGAAGGCCACTATCAGGGAGGCGGAATGATGGAGAGGATGAACTATTCACGGTTGAACATGGCGGGGTTGGGAACGACCCGCGCCAATTCTTCCGGCATCATAGGGCGCGGGGACCCGTATGAGCTTGTCGGCAACGCCCTGCTCTTGGAGGAAGGCAAGGCTTGGCTTTGGGCTGACGGAAGCCCCGTTATGATGGTGGAGGTGACAAGAAGGACAGTAAGGAAACAATTAAGACACAAGTAGTCATGGCAGTAGAAGGAAAGACGATATTACAGACCCCGGAACGCACGGAGCTGACGGGGAAAGAGGGCATCCCGTTCCAGGAGGGTGAGCGGAACGGGCATGTGCTGTTGGAGAGAATCAATGAGTATGTGAGTGGAAACGTAGTTTACATTTTACCGGGAGCTTTAGAAACGACAAAAGATTGGTCTACAACAGACGTGGAATCTATTGTAGGGAATTGGGATGAGTTTGTGGAAGCCGTAAATCATAAAGTCGTAATTGCAAAAGTTTCAATTGGATATGATGGGATTATAGCATATATTCCTGCAGGAATCGTCAAGCTTGATGGATTTATTGGATTTTATATAAATGCAGGCAATGGCATTTTTGTATACTCAATATCATCAGATAGAATATCCCTTGAAACTTTAGTAGTTGTCCCCAATGTCATAAACAACCTGAATTCTGATAATGAAGAAAGTGCTCTTTCGGCCGCACAGGGTAAAGTGTTGAATGACAAGATTGCGGAAATCTCAAATCCGGCCTCTGCGGACAAGGACGGTTTGATGTCGAAGGAGGACAAAAAAGCATTTGACAGCATCCGATTCAGCGAAGATGAGAATAGTATTTGGTTTAACGGGAAGAAGTACGGAGTGTATATATTAAAAGGGTTTGAAAACCTCAGTACTGATAGTAATACAGGTGTTATTCAATCCTTTTTGGGAGACTTTACCTATGATAGATGGGTAGATGCTGTAAATACGGGAAATATTGTATTTGTTGAAACAAATAATATATTAATACCTGCTAGTGTATATGCTAATAACTCTGAGGACCTAAATATAATGTTTGTTACACTTACATATACCTATTTTGTTAGTATACAGTATATGTATTTGCAACCGATTATTACTCAATATTTTGCAAGTAATAAGTCAGAAATATGGCCTTAATCTTTAATGGTACATTCTAAAGGACGAAGATTTAACGCTTTTATTGATTCTTAACTCATTAAAGTGTCAATACTGACACCTTCTCCTTCTCTCGATGCAGCTTGTTCCAAAATTCCACTTCTTTTTTCATTCATTTAAACCATCACAAATGGTACTATATTTCTTTAAAAGTTGTGATGTTGTTTCGGAGGACATAATGATGAACTACATCCACCATTATGTCAAATAAGAAAATGTGCCAAGCACTGACTTTTTGTCAGTTTTTGATTGTAGAAAGACATTCGGCATATAGTTTGCCATTTTAAGTATAAACATTTTAAATTAAATTAGCATGTCCATAGTAAAGTCTTATTCATTCCCAGAGGGAGATATTCGAGGGGATATGTTCTATATCAAACATGGTTCCCGAAATTTTACTGTTATTGATTGCTATCTAAAAGATGGTGATGGGAATAATGCCCGCAAAGATGAAATTATAAAAGAGATCAAAAATGAGTCTGCTGGTAGAGTTTGTCGTTTTATATCAACACATCCGGACAACGATCATATAGCAGGCATAGAATATTTGGATGATAGTTGGGAAATTACAAATTTTTACGCGGTAGATAATAATCGTCCGACAGATGATAACGATGATAGTTTAACTCGCTACCATTGGCTACTTGCTAATAAAAATTTTGCCATAAAGCGTGGCATTAGACGTGCTTGGCTCAATGAAACAAATGACGAGAATGGGTGTTCTGGAATAAATTTCATGTGGCCCGATTTAGAAAACGAAAAATTTAAGCAGGCACTTAAACTTGTTTCCGAAGGCAAAGAGGTAAATAATATTTGCCCAATTTTCACATATAGCATAGAAAATGGTGCTACTTATATGTGGATGGGGGATTTGGAAACAGAAATGCAACAAGCATACTACGATGAATACAAAAATAATATTCCACAAGTTGACATATTGTTTCAGCCACATCATGGTCGCAAATCAGGAGCTGTTCCTAATGATTTGTTAGAGGCATTAAACCCTAAATTAATCATCATAGGTAATGCGCCATCCGAGCATATTGACTACGGTGATTCAAGGCAGACTATTACTCAAAATGCAGCTGGAGATATACGTTTTGAAAATGATGGCAAAGAAGTGCATATTTACACTAAAAATAAAATTAATAATAAGCCCACATGCCTAAAAGCTAAACAAGGAAAAGGAAATATTACGCGAACCGTTTATGGATTTTCTATTGTAGATTGGTATTATGCGGGAACGTTAGTAGTTTAAAGATGAAATACTTATGGATATAAAATACTACGATTTATTATCAAATACCATAATAGGTGTAACTATTGTGGCCACCATTAATTATCTTTTTATCGGAAATATAGAAATAGATGGTGTTGTATATCTGGCATTAGGATATTTAGCTGGATATTTTATTAATGCTATCGGAAGCTTGCTTGAAGGCTTTTATTACAAAACAATAAATGGTATGCCATCAGATAAACTGCTTACATTAGTGAATGGACAAAATTGGACAGGATGTAAGCGTATTAAATTCTATGAAGCCGAAAAAGCAATAGCAACGTTGAAAAAAGAATTGAATGACCAACATGCCTCTGAACGGAAAATGTTCGGATGTGCCATGAGAAAAGTCAATGGATGTGAGGATTGTAGAGTTCCAGCTTTTAATGCCCAATATGCTTGGGCACGAACAATGCTTACAACAATATTGATTGCAGACACTCTGTGTGCTTTTCGTTTTTATAACGAATGGCAGTTTTGGCCGATTGCAATGATACTGTTGATTATATCATGGAATAGATTCAAAGAAAGAGGCTATTATTATGCAAGAGAAGTTCTTAATGAATATTTGAAGCGAACTGACAAAAAAGAATGATTTTCACACATAGGGCTAAGGCTGATTTCTGTTATTTCACTGCAATGTATGGCAATGTTTGGTAATCTTATTATGATAATATTAGTCGGTAATTTGTCTCTGTTGTCGAATACATCATTGATGTTAAGTTAATGAAACGTGAGGTTCAAATAATAGTTATTTCTGGATTATGCAAGAAAATCCACGAAAAGGCATTACCTTTGTGACTGAAAAAGCAACTGCGCTAATGACCTGAAGAATAAGAATAAATAACATACGAAACTCCTTCGCTGTCTTATAGGCTTTGGTCTGCCTCGCAGGGATAGTGATGGAGTTTTGCTTTTATATACGACCATGGCAAAAAAAGCAAAAACAAAAGATGTAGCAAAGAAAACCATCGAGCAGACGTTATGGGATTCCGCAAACGAATTGCGTGGCAACCTTGATGCTGCCGAGTATAAAAGTGTTGTACTCGGACTTGTTTTTCTAAAATATATCAACGACTGCTTCAAAGTCAAACACGATGAACTGATTGCAGAGGGTGCTGGCTTTGAGGAAGACCCGGATGAATATATTGGCGATAACATATTTTTTGTTCCTGTTGATGCCCGTTGGGACAAAATTGTTAAAGCCTCACTTACTGCTGAAATTGGAGTTGTTGTGGATGCGGCAATGGAAGCATTGGAGAAAGAGAATAAGCAACTTAAAGGTATTCTTCCCAAAAACTATGCCCGACCGGAGCTTGATAAACGCCGCTTGGGTAATGTAATTGATATATTTGAAAACAACCTGCATTTTACCGGTTCTGAAGCTCGCGATGTACTTGGGCGTGTATATGAGTATTTCCTTGGAGAATTTGCCCGCGAAGAAGGTAAGAAAGGCGGTGAGTTCTATACGCCTTCCTGTGTTGTCCGTACCATAGTTGAAGTTATCCAACCTTACAAGGGTAAAATTTTTGACCCTGCCTGTGGTTCGGGAGGTATGTTTGTGCAGAGTAGTAAGTTTATCGAACGACATCGGGGTAATATCAATCAAATATCTGTTTATGGGCAGGAACTCAACAGCAACACGTGGAGGTTGGCACAAATGAACCTTGCCATTTGTGGTATTGAAGCCAACTTTGGTGATAGTTCCGGTGATTCTTTCCACGATGACAAGCACCCGTTTCTCAAAGCGGACTTCGTAATGGCTAATCCACCGTTCAATATTTCTAAATGGGGTGGCGACCAATTACGAGATGACCCACGCTGGCAATATGGAATACCACCGGAGGGTAATGCCAACTTTGCATGGATGCAGCATATGCTATACCACTTGGCAGACAATGGACGTATCGGTCTGGTTCTTGCTAACGGTTCGTTATCATCACAGCAAGGCACAGAGGGAGAAATCCGTAAAAATATTGTCAAAGCCGATTTAGTGGAAAGCATTATTGCCATGCCATCGCAATTATTTTACAATGTGCAGATACCTTGTTGTCTGTGGTTCTTGACAAAGAAGAAGGCACAACCGGGCAAAACGCTTTTTATAGATGCCCGTAACATGGGTTATATGAAAGACCGTACGCACCGTGAACTTTCTTGTGGAGAAGAAACAGAAGACCATGGCAATGATATTGCACGCATAGCAGATACCTTTGAACAGTTTCGTGCCGGGACGCTTGAAACTGAAAAAGGTTTTTCTGCTATTGCCACTATTCAAGATATAGAAAAGCAAGACTTTATTCTTACTCCCGGACGTTATGTCGGTATTGCTGAAGTGGAGGAAGACGGAGAACCTTTCCAAGAAAAGATGGAACGCCTTACTTCCGAACTTTCGGATTTGTTTGCCCAATCACATACGCTTGAAGATGAAATTCGTAAACGGTTGGCAAGTATCGGTTTTACCGTCAAATGAAACGACTTCTACTCTTCGTTAGATTCACATTAATAACGAGGATATGAAAGAAAAATTAATTCAGGAAATCAGCACCGCAATGGCAGAAGTATTAAGTTTTGAACAAGTAGCTCACCTTAATAGTGTGTTGCTTCAAGTTGTAAGCAAATACACTATTACAGAGGATGGCGAGACCCTGCACGAAAATGCAGCGTCTAACGACCGTTTGCTTGATATATTTCTGTCGGCAAAACAAGTGGAGGGTTGCACTACTCCGACAATCAAATACTACGGTTCTACCATTCGGCAACTATTCAAAAAGATGCCTAAGAAGATAACCGACTACACGACAGAAGACATCAGAGCCTACCTCGCTGTATTCCAAAGAAAGAACAAATCAAGCAAAGTGACCATTGATAATATCCGTCGGATATTTTCGTCATTCTTCGCTTGGCTTGAAGAAGAAGACTATATTGTCAAAAGTCCTGTCCGCAGGATACACAAGGTAAAAACTGGGACACAGGTGAAAGAGGTGTTGAGTGATGAGAATATCGAACAGCTACGGGATAGTTGTACCAAAATTCGCGACCTTGCCATTATTGATTTGTTGGCTTCTACGGGTATGCGTGTGGGTGAACTGGTGAAGCTCAATCGTGAAGACATCAATTTTTCCGAGCGCGAATGTATTGTTTTCGGCAAAGGCAACAAGGAACGTATTGTTTACTTCAACGCCCGTGCAAAAATTCATTTGCAACAATATTTGACTTCTCGTAAAGACCGGAACAAAGCACTTTTTGTTTCGTTGGCAAAACCGCATAAACGGCTTGAGATTTCGGGCGTGGAAACCCGTTTGCGCAAAATCGGTCGTTTGGCAAAAATCGTACGTGTTCACCCTCATAAGTTCCGCCGTACCTTGGCTACTATGGCTATAGACAAAGGTATGCCTGTGGAGCAAGTGCAACGCTTGCTTGGTCATGTCAAGATTGACACCACCATGCACTATGCGATGGTTAATCAAAATAATGTCAAACTCTCTCACCGTAAATTTATAAATTAGCATGTGGTATTGTTCGACATATGGTAGAAGCACATCTTTTTTCCAAAATAGACACGGAAATGATAATTTAGAGCAGCAGGCACAGGCGTTGTTCAAGGCTTGGTTTGTGGATTTCGAGCCGTTCAGGGACGGTGAATTTGTCAATTCTGTATTGGGGAGTACTCCTAAAGAGCTACCAATAACATATATTGAAAATATACCTCATAATATAGAAAGCGGGAAAAGACCGAAAGGTGGAGCTACATTGATAGGCGTTCCGAGCATTGGAGCAGAAAACATTAAGGGGCTGGGATATTATGATTACTCTAAGACAAAATATATCCCCGAAGAATATGCTCAAACGATAAAAAAAGGAAAAATTAATGGATATGAACTATTGATTTACAAAGACGGGGGCAAGCCGGGGTATTTTATTCCAAATTTCACTATTTTTGGAGAAGGATTCCCTTTCAATGAAATGTATATCAATGAACACGTTTTTCTTTTGGACTTAATGGACTGTGGCTATAATGTGTTTGCTTATTTTTATATGCAAACACCATACATTATGAACCAATTAAATTCAATTGGAGGTAAGGCTGCGATTCCCGGAATTAATACTAAAGATGTTGAATGTTTGCCCATATACTCAAATGAAAGCCCTTATGTGAAAAAGTTTGGCGAAATAGTTCTACCTTTCATCAAAACGATACTTTCTAACAGCCTTGAAAATGCAAAACAGGCAAAAGTGCGTGACACACTTTTACCAAAGCTAATGTCAGGTGAGTTGAAAATTAATGAAATAGAAACCGAAAAATAATTATGGATAAATCAATCGGCATATTAGATAAGGATTACTCTTTATGGGTTGATGAGCTTGTAAAGCGTTATCGTGGTAGCCAAATCAAGGCAGCAATAAAGGTGAATAAAGAACTGCTGCGCTATTATTGGGAGCTTGGTAAAGATATTGAGGAGAAACAAGCAGATAACAAGTATGGCAGTAAGTTTTACGCTACATTAAGCCGTGACTTGCGTCATGAAATGCCTGATGTTGAAGGACTGTCCGAAACTTCAATTCGATACGCAAAGCGATTTTATACCCTTTATAACCAACAGGTTGCAATTCTTCCACAAGTTGTGGAAGAATCTGAAAAGGAAAATCTTCCACAACTTGTGGAAAGATTATACTCCGATTTGTTTTCAATACCTTGGGGGCATCACCGCTATATCATAGACAAATGTTCCAATGATTCAAGTAAGGCTTTGTTCTATGTACGCCAAACATTGGAAAATGGTTGGAGTAGAGATATATTGCTGAATATGTTGGGTACAAATCTGTATGAGCGAAGTGGTAAGGCTCTGACAAATTTTAAGAATACACTTCCAGATGTGGATAGCGATTTGGCACAGGAATTAACACGCGACCCCTACGATTTCTCTTTCACTGGTTTGCGTGGGAAATACAATGAACGCAAACTGAAAGATACACTGCTGACCAATATCACTAATTTTTTGTTGGAACTTGGTACCGGATTCGCCTATGTAGGCAAAGAGTATCGCTTGCAAATAGCTGAGAAGGAAAAATTTATAGACCTGCTTTTCTATAATCTCAGATTATCTTGCTATGTCGTAGTTGAAGTAAAAATCGGAGAATTCGATTTTGCTGACGCAGGTCAGTTGGGTGGTTACGTTGTCGCTTGTAATCATCTACTTCGCAAAGAGGGACGAGACAATCCCACAATCGGATTGCTTATTTGTAAGCAGAAGAACAACACATTGGCTCAATATGCGCTGGAATCAAGCAGCCAGCCTCTCGGAATATCCGAATATGAGCTTGAAAAGCTCTATCCTGAAAAGGTTGAAGGTACAATGCCATCAATCAAAGAGATAGAAGATAAATTGGATGGTCAAACTAACTGCTAAATTCTCATTTATGGAAGAATATAAATTATCAGATATTGCAGAGGTACGGACTGGTCCTTTTGGCAGTCAATTACATAATGAAGACTATGTTTCGACTGGAACTCCTATAGTAACAGTTGAGCACTTAGGGAATAGGCGATTTTCAAAACAAAATCTGCCATTGGTCTCTGATGATGATAAAAAGAGGCTTTCTAAATATTTGCTACAAGAGGGGGATATAGTATTTAGTCGCGTTGGCTCTGTAGATAGATGCTCATATGTAACTTCGGCTGAAAATGATTGGCTTTTTTCTGGTAGATGCTTGCGCGTTAGATGTGGCAATAATTGCCATCCATTATTTTTATATTACTATTTCTGCAAAGAGTCTGTTAAGCAATATATTAAGAGTATAGCAGTTGGTGCAACAATGCCTTCTATTAACACAAAGCTAATGGCTGAAATACCTATTTTATTGCCAAAACTTGAAGAGCAGAGATGTATTGCTGATATTCTTTCCTCCTTCGATGATAAAATTGAACTGAACCGCCGTATAAATGATAATTTAGAGCAGCAGGCGCAGGCGTTGTTCAAGTCGTGGTTCGTAGACTTCGAGCCATTCAGAGGCGGTGAATTTGTAGATTCAGAGCTTGGATTGATACCCAAAGGTTGGAGAGTTGTTAGCTTAGGTGAAGTCACAAAGCAAATAACAGAAAAGGTTGGCAATCGTGAAGATGTGACAGTGCTGTCTCCTATAAATTCAGGAGAATTGGTATTGTCAGAAGAATACTTCACCAAACAAGTATTTAGCAAAGACTTATCAAAATATCTAATTGTCAACCCTTTATCATTTGCTTATAATCCAGCTCGTATTAACATTGGCTCAATCGGGTTAAATACTTTCGACTTTGTGGGTTGTGTTAGCCCAGTCTATGTCGTTTTTGAGTGTGAACCTAATTACCAGTATTTCTTCGACTTTTTCAAAAGAACAGCTATGTTCAAAGACGAAGTTGCTTTAAGAGCTATTGGTGGAGTCAGACAATCGCTCGGCTATAATGATTTGTCGCTTATAAAAATAATATACCCAACATCTGATGTTGTAGTTGAGTTTAATAACCTCTATTTGAAAATGAAAGAGGTTATGATAAAGAATACGGATCAAAATGAAAAATTCATTTCTTTGCGAGATTCGCTTCTCCCGAAGCTGATGTCTGGCGAGCTAAAAATTAACGAATTTAATTGCTAAATTCTCATTTATGGAGCTAAAGAAAATACACATATCAGATATTGGCAAAGTTGTTACTGGGAAAACTCCCAGAACATCTATTGTTGAAAACTATGGCGGTGATATTCCTTTTCTTACCCCATCAGATGACTTATCTTATAAGTCCGTTCCTAAAACAGGTAAGACCCTTACAGAACAAGGATTGAACGAAGTGAAAAATTGTTTGCTCCCTCCGCACTCTGTGTGCGTAAGTTGTATTGGTACTGATTTGGGTAAGGTCGTAATGACATCAGAACCAACTATAACCAACCAACAGTTTAATTCTATTATCCCCAATCGGCGGTTTGATGCTGATTTTGTGTATTATCTCATGACATTGGTCGGTAAGGAATTGAATTATCTTAGTAAAACTTCCACTGCCGTACCTATTATAAATAAAAGTTCATTCTCCAACTATGAGGTTGAAGTACCAGATTTGGAAACGCAAGAAAAGATAGCTTCAATTCTTTCTTCACTTGATAGCAAAATCGAGTTGAACCGCCGTATAAATGATAATTTAATTCCAATCTATTATGCCTAATACGTTCTATTTTACAGAAGATTCATATGAGCAATCAATAATCTCATTGTTCAAGGGAATGGGCTATGAATATCATTATGGTCCGGAACTTGAAGCCGAAACAGGTCGGGAACTTACTGATGCAACCATACCGGGAGTATTGCGTAAGGCAATGTTGGTCATCAATGGAACAGACAAAGCCGCAGCCGTAGATGAAGCCATCCGTCAAATACGCGAACAATTCAGTTTACCTTTGGTTGGTGCGAATATTACTCTTACCGATTGGATACAAAACGGTTTGGATGTGACTTTTAAGACTGCTCAAGGCACATTACGCAGCGACCATATCAAGATAATCGAAACGAACCCTGACCATATAGACAATAACTCTTTTGTTGTAGCTAATCAATGGACTGTAGTAAATGGCAAATCTACCAAACGTGCTGACATCGTGGTATTCATCAACGGTTTGCCTGTCTCCGTCTTTGAATTGAAGTCTCCTTCTCGTGAAGTTACTAATTCGGAGGAAGCCCACCAACAGTTGCAAAACTATATGCGTATTGTTCCACAGCTCTTTACTGTTTGTCAAATGCTCGTAATAAGTGATATGGCAGACACTCGGGTGGGTACGATTACTGCACCACTCGACCGATATATGGAGTGGAAAACCACAGACGGAAGTTATGAAAGCACGGCATTTGCCGATTTTGAAACTTTCTTCAATGGTATCTTTGTCAAACATCGTTTCATTGATATTATTGCTGATTTTACTCTCACGATGGGAGTGGATAAAAAAGCCCGTATTCTTGCAGGCTATCATCAATATTTTGCTGTAAAGAAAGCTCTCGAATGTACCAAGCAAGCCCTGCAACGTAAAGACGGAAAAATCGGTGTATTTTGGCATACACAGGGCTCAGGTAAAAGTCTTTCGATGGTGTTCTATGCCCACCAGCTTTTAAAGAATCTGTTGAGTGCAACCCTGCTTGTACTAACTGACCGTCTTGACTTGAATGATCAACTGCACAGTACCTTTGCAGCTTGCAGCGATTATTTACGTCAAAAGCCTGTCAAGGCTACCGATGGAGAACATTTATATGAATTGCTTGAAAAGCGTAAAAGTCACGGTATTATCTTTGCCAATATCCAGAAATTCAAAGACCGTGAAAAATTAATCACCAACCGTTCTGATGTGATTGTGATTAGTGATGAAGCCCACCGTACACAATCAAACACCAAAACAAAAATAGATACTGAAACAGGAGAGTTGAAACTCGGTTTTGCAGCTATTGTGCGTAAACTTTTGCCTCATGCCGCATTTATCGGCTTTACGGGTACTCCCATCGAACAAGACGATAACGATACAAGGGAGGTTTTCGGCAACTATATCGACATTTACGATATGACCCAAGCTGTGGAAGATGGGGCAACTGTTCCTGTCTATTATGAAAGCCGCCTGCTGAAATTGGATTTGGATGATGACACACTCAGATTGCTTGACAGCGAGTATGACAAACTTGCTGAAGAGGGGGCGGAGGAGCAGGACATTAAACGCTCCAAGGATGAAAATGCACGGCTTCATGCCCTGCTTTCAGCCCCGCAGACTATTGACACATTATGCAAGGACATCATAGACCATTACGAGAATAACCGTGCCGACCTGCTTACAGGAAAAGCCATGATTGTAGCGATTGACCGAGCCACCGGGATAGACATCTATAAAAAACTGATAGAACTTCGTCCACAGTGGAAAGAGATTATCGCTGTGGTTATGACGCAAGGAAACCAAGACCCCGTAGAATGGAACGATATTATCGGCTCGGGCGCAAGGAAGGAGGAGCTGGCTCGCCAGTTTAAGGATAACAACTCATCCCTGAAAATCGCTATTGTCGTGGATATGTGGCTCACGGGATTTGATGTGCCCTCGCTTGCAACAATGTATGTTTACAAGCCGATGAAAGGACATAATCTGATGCAGGCTATCGCTCGGGTAAACCGTGTATTTCCTGAAAAAAGCGGCGGTTTGGTGGTGGATTATATCGGTATTGCCAAAGCTCTGAAAAAAGCCATGCACGATTATACAGGACGCGACAAAAAACGCTTCGGAGACCCAAATATCAAGACAACCGCTTATCAGCAGTTTGTTTCAGCTTTAAAGCGATGTCGGGAATGTCTGAACGGCTATGATTATTCTGCTTTTTCTGATTGTTCAAATCTGCAACGAGCCAACCTCATTAGAGGTGGTGTAAATGTGTTACTTGATAAGAATAATCTTGTCCCATCAGAACCTGCTGCTCAAGATAAAGTTTCTTCTGAAGCTCAAAAAGTCTTTATGGAAGAAAGCAAGCGTTTGTCGCAAGCGGCTTCACTTTGTCGCAGTTTGCTGACTCCTGCTGAGCGTTTTGAAGAGGCATATTTTGAAGCTGTAAGGACATTACTGTCACGTCTTTCCGGGAATAAGCAGATTACTCGAAAAATCATAGATGAGCGTATTACGCAGTTGCTCAAAGTCGCAATCAAAGCAGATGGCGTGGTGGAAATACTCAATACCAAAGGCTCTGAATTTTCTCTTTTTGATGAGAATTTCCTGAAAGAAATTGCCGAGATGAAAGAGAAAAACTTTGCACTCGAACTGCTCAAACGCTTGCTTGAAGAGCATATAAAAAAGCACGCTAAAAAGAGAATGGTTGAAGCCGAGAAATTCAGCGAAATGCTCGATGCCCGTCTTGCCGAATATTTGCGTGGATTGATTTCCAACGAGGAAGTTATCAAGGAACTCCTTAAAATGGCACAAGAGTTGAAAGCTAATGCAGAACAAGCGTCTGAATTGGGGCTGACCGAAGAAGAACAAGCTTTTTATGATGCCTTGACAAAACCGCAAGCTGTACGGGATTTCTATGAAAACGACCAACTTGTTGCTATGGCAAAGGAATTGACTGAAGCCTTACGCAGTAGTAAAACCATTGATTGGCGACAGAAAGAATCAGCTCGTGCCAAGATGCGCTCTCTGGTAAAACGATTGCTCAAAAAGTACAAGTACCCGCCTGAAGAACAAGAAGCAGCCCTCGAAACCGTTATCCGTCAATGCGAACTTTATGCGGATTCAGATGACGAAAGTTAGCGTAAAATAGAACAAGATAGCCTAATGGAATCCTAAAACTCTATTAGGCTATTCTTATTGCAAAAAGTTATTATACAAATTAAGAGAATTATCTTCTCATAGAAAAACCTCTTTTCTGCTGTTGGTCATAATGTCCCTCTACCACATTATCTACTTCCCGTCTGGCTTTGATTTGCTCCCGATTGTCAAACCCGCCCTTTTGCTTGGCTGTGAAATACAGGAAATCACCTGCCGCCCGATGTGATTGCCTGTCCTCCCCAAACAGGTTAAGGGCACTTTTGATGTCCGACACCTGTTCCGTATCAAAACGGGGCTTGTAATAATCACGGGCAAAATGAACAATACAGTGAACAGCCTTGCGGAAGATGTCGTTTGTTTTTAGCAGCAGGAAACTGAGGCAGCCGATGATATGGCTTTGCCATGCAATCCGGTTTTTAAGCCTTGTGGTTTCCTGTGCATGTTCTGCTTCCTTGCGGCTCAACTCTGATTGATGCCTACTTTCCAGTTTCATCAGTTCCCGGTGGTGGTCACTCTGTATGGTCTGGATTTTATCCTGTAACCGCTCAATGGTTTCCTCGTGCGTGGAAATTTCGCTGCGCAAATCCTCTATTTCATTTTTCAGGGCTTTCGATTTCCCGGTAGCCCAGCCGACAGCGGCATTCAGAAGTTCGCTCCCTTTTTCCCTGTTCAGCTTGGAGCGTTTCTCGCTGATAGCCCTGTCAAGGTATTCACTCTGCCGTTCCTTTTCATTTGCCTTTTCGATAAGGGCGTTGGTTATGGTTTCCGTTTCCTGCATTTTCTTATTCGCTATTTCCAACTGATGCTCCCTGTACTGCCTTGTAGCGTCAAGACGCTTCATTTCCTCTTTCTGCTTCTCAATGATGAAATCGTTTCGCTCTAAATGTATCTTGCCTGTAACAGCCTTTGACTGCCCACGCTCCATCAGGAGAATGTCGGATGCCAGACTTTGCATTTCGGTCATATCCTCGTCATTGAGCTTGCGGCTCTTGCCTGTGTCATGGTTCATCCAGTCGAACACGATATGCGCATGGTAATTTGGCTTGAACCATTTTTCGCCCACCTTGAAACTTTCTTTGTCTTCTTGGGTGGGTTGTCCGCCCAGCCAATGCCCCTCGTCTTTGTGCAGGAAGATTTGGAGCGGTGTGATGCCCCAACGTCTTTGGCATTCCTCGCCAAACTTGTGCACGTCTGCCAGTGTCGTGTCCGGTCGGATGAGCAACACGCCCTCACGGATTGGCGAGCATCCCGCCACCTTGATTATCTTTCCGTTCTTTCTCTTGCGTTCACGCTCCTTTTCCTGCATGGCACGACCTGTCTTTTCCTTGACCATCTGCTTGATGTAGTCATAGTGCGCCTGCAGGTCGGGATTGCCGAAGCCGGGATTTATCCACTGCTCATTATTGGCAGTGAGTTCGGGCACGATGTAGATTTTGGACTTGCCGATATTGCGCATATACTCGGCAGTCCTTCGGTTATGAGCCTCGCTTGACGAGGTCTTGCAAGGCTTGATGTGTATGCTGCTTTTTGTAGCCATATTCTCAAAATTTGATTTGGGTTGTTGATTAAACTTATTGCTGTCCGCTCATAACCGCACGGGGTTCTTAGGGGTGCAACCCATAAGCGAAGATTGCAAAGAGAGGGTCACTCTTTGCTCTGGGTTCTTAGGGGTGAAACGCCCTGAGTGGGTTATTAGGGCAAAGCCTTAATCCCCTCGGGAGAGCCCACAACTACGAAAGCGGAGCGTGTAGTTATAGTGGGCTATATCAATGGCAAGCCATTGTCTTTTACCCACAGCCTACGGCTTCCATTCTTCTCCGTTATGGAGGGTTTTCGCCGCTGCTGCCGATTGGGGATGCACCGACCAGTACGAGGTCAAAATCATCTATCAGCTTTTGCAGGACGGGATTCTTTTCTATCATCCGGCAGAGGATTCTTTCCGCCTCCACCAAGTGGTCGGCTGTACAATTTATTTTGCTTTCCCGTATCTGGAAGACAATCCAGTCGGCTATGTCTATGTGTGCCGCTTTCTGTTCCGGGGTGGCATTCTTCTCAATGATGTCGGACACGACCGTCTTGCAAAAAGTCATGTTTTCGGCACGCTGTTTCCATTCCTCATATCCGTCCGCATCGGGAAAGAAGAGCACGGTGCGCCCGGTCAGCACACGGAGCTTTTCCTCTCCCAACTGGCTCTTGCCGCCTGTCGCCAGCCATACATAGCCGGGGAAGATGGCAGAGCCGATAACGGCACTCTTTTCAGATTCCACCAAGACCACGACCTTGTCAGGATAAGTGCCCAGCAGGTGTTCACCGAACAAGCATTGGGACAGTTGCCATTCCTCTGCCAGCTCATGCCGCCTTTTAAGCAGGCTGTGTATCCAGTCCACTGCCGATGCCTGTCCGTCCTTGACACGGTGTCCGTCATTGGGATTGTACTGCATCACCTTGCCCGTGCGTACCCTGCCTGTGCGGTCTATCTGCCAGAAGATGACAGCCCCGTCACGGGTAGCTCCCAAACGGTACTCTTCCAGCAACCTCTTCAACACTTCCTTTGCCGTGCTGCCGTAATAGGAACCAAGGAGCGATGAAATGAAGCGGAAAAAATTGCTATGCACGCTTTGCGACCTCTCCACATACTTTGGCGGTATGCAGCCTATGGTTGCTTGTGGTGGTATCTGCACAGACTTCCGTTCTGACCTCTGCCTGCCAAAAGATAAACCGTTGGCAGTACGGCATTCGGGGTGGTCATGGAAATACTCCTTTGGAGTGTAATGATACCCGCAGCTACTTTCATGGTTGCACCTGCCGACAGACGGGTGCAGGGGCGTACCGCTTTCATCCACATAGTATGTGAAAGAACGCTTGTCCCCGCAGCTGGGGCAGGTATGCCGTGTTGCCGTTCCTTTATATTTCTGTAATGTATAATTACCCATTGCTTGCCTCCTCTATTTTTCAATGAAATTATTACCGTCCTGTCCCATTGTCCCACGTCCTGTGGGTCGGGACAGTGGGACACCTTGGGACACTTTGGGAAATCAGATTCCCGCTTGTACTATTACCGTTCTGATAAACAAGGCGGTTATCCTTCATACAGATATGTACAGGTTGTTTCATGGCTTGTCCTCCTCTCTTTCCTGACCGATAAACAACTCCGTCTGCCTTGTTTCCTCCGTTGTCCCACCTGTCCCATATTGTCCCACCGTCCCGTTTCCTCCGGGTTGGGACAGCGGGACACTTGGAACAGTAGATTCCTCCACTTTCCTGTTGCGCTGGATTATCCGGCTGACAGTGGATTTTCCGCAATTTACCTGTGAGGCTATTTCCCTGACGGACTTTCCCGACCGGGACAATTGTAATATTTGGCAGTCCCTCTGGCTGGATTCATTGTCGCCAAGTTTTTTCAGGTGTTCTTTTTCCGTTGAATAGCCCCTGAACACAAATTGCAGGAAAGCGTCCACCTTCTCAATCTCATAGATGATTACATTGTCCGCATCGTGGGAGAATGTCCCATATCGGACTTTGAGCTGTTTTACATAGCGAAGCTCTCCATCCTGCGCACTCTTCCCGATGGCGAACACGCTGTCAAAGAAATTGTAGAGCCGTTTGCTGCCGGCAAGGTCGTTGGACGTGATGGGGCAGTCCAAAGAGCGTTTTGGCGTATGCGCCAGCACAAGGACGGACAACCCGTATTTCTTTTTGAGGTTGTTGAGCTGTATCATCAGCCGTCCTGCCGCATCGCCCTTCTCCATAGCACAGCACAGATAGGTAAGATTGTCAACGATGAAAATCTTGCACCCGGTTTGCAGAGCCATCTGTTCGATACCTCCCATGATGGCTTCCTCGAAATCGGCTTCCAGCAACGAATTGCAGTCAAGCGAAACCCGGTACAGCCTTTCGGGAAAGGTGTAGGGCTTCCCATGCTCGTTGGTATAGCGGAGCTGGAACTGCTTTTCGGACAGTTCAAAATCCAGATACAGCACATTGTCCGTCCGGGCGATACGGTCGGCTATCTGCACAGCAAGGATGGACTTGCCCACATTGGAATCCGCAAAGAGGCAGGACAGTTCCCCCTCATACCAGAAACTGTCCCACAGCGCACGGGGCGTGGGCAACAGCGATGCTTCAAGTATCGTCCGGTTGGCGGTCTTGATACTCATTACACCGATGCTGTCCGGCATTCCGTGCTGCACTTGGGTCGCCCTCGTCAGGTCGCCATGTATCAGACTGATATAATTCTTGTCCTCTTCCATGACGTTTACCAATTACGTGGAGCGGGTTTGCGGCGGTGGGAGGAAGATAAGGATTCGCTCAGTTCCTCATCGGACAGGGGTACGGGATTCTTACGGGAGGATTCCAGCCATTTGTCCAGTTCGTCCCTGTAAAGGCAATATCGTTTGCCGGGTTTGGTGGCGGGAATGCTTCCCTCTGACAGCTTCATGTAGAGCGTGCCTTTGGGAATGCCCAGATATTCCGCCGCCTCTTCCACTGACATGGGGACATGGGTGTCCACCGCCTTTGCATTGTTCACACTGCGCTGCTCGGTAAGCAGGTTTCTCAGGCTCATCACCTCGTCCCGAAGCTGAGCCACGACCTCCGGGAGGTCGTTGAATGTAATCACTGTTTTTTCCATTTGCGTAGTCGCCTCTTTTGTAAGGCTTGGCGCAAAGGACTGGAATGATACAGCTGTGAATACTTCCACGAATGGTCATTGCAAAATAATTCCCGAATAATGATGCCCAACCGTGAATGACGGGCAAAATTATTCGGGAAGCGGTGTAGAACAGATAGTTATCTGTTGTTGAATACTTACGATTATTGGTTATGGAAAGGCTGGTTATACTATTTCCGTACATAATCTGCCGGATAATGGAAATCCAGTCTGCCGTTTTCCGGCTCGTCAATGGGAATCAGTGTCTTTAACGGCTCTACCTTGAAGTTCTTGATGGTCGCTATGTCCGTATCGGCAAACTCCCGTGGAAAAAGGGTGCTGATGAAGCGGGCACGGTTGTCCCCCGTGTAGTATTTCTTGTACATGAAACGCTCGGAGATATTCCACACGAAATGCCGGAGCGGAATGTTTGAAATGTCTTTGGTCAGCCGTCCTTTTATTGGCTTGGGCTTGTAACTGTGAAGCCGCATCCAGTTGTTGACCTCACCACAGATGTGGTTCACGGTCTCCTTGTCGGCAATTCGGGGCATAATGAAATGGATGTATTCCATGACCATAGCGATGCGCTCTTCATTTTCCCGCTGCTCCCTGTCCTCGTAGTCGGCACGGTTTTTCTCGTGAAGTTCCGGAGATATGGCAATCTCTGTCGGTCTTATATCCGGGGCTGCTTCCCCTCCTGTCGACATTGATGCCGGGGGTACAGGCTTGTGTGCATCTTGGGGCTGGTCTTCCCGAACTTCTGCAATTTCGACAGGTGTCTTTTTCTTGCCGAACTTGATTCGGTAGATTTCGTATGTGTCGAAAATGACTGTCTGGAAAGAGAAATAGAGCAGCCAGCCAAGGAGGTTGCTGCATACAAAGACTATCAGACGCACAAAGTTGTCCTGATTGAATTTATCTGCGACAACCAGTGTCGCTATGGAAGATATTAGGAGGATGGCAAAGCCGACAAATCCCCAAATGATATGTTTGTCTTTTACGGACGGTTCCATGTTTCTTGTCTTATTCGGTTGTTACTTGTTGCTGTTTTCGCAAATTTAATAGTCTTCTTCCAATTATTGCTCATTATCCTTGGTTAGTGGTTTCTTTTTCAATGTTTTTCACCAAATGTCCGAAATCGTACCCGATTATCGTACTTTAAGGACTTTTTAAGGAATGGTGGGTAAAAAACATAGGGAGCGGTTAAAGCTCCACGCAATAACCGCTCCCTATGAATATCCCGGACTTTGAGGATGCCTTATGTCTCCTTGCGTTTCAGGGTTATCTTGTCCACGACCTCGCACATCTGCTGTGCCGCCATCTTGGAATAAATCTGTGTGGTGGTAATGTTCTTGTGTCCCATATAGGCTTGTATGACAGCCATGTCCGTACCCATTTCCACGTGCAGGCTTCCGAATGAATGCCGGGTGCAGTGAAAGGTTATCTTCTTGGTAATGCCTGCCGCCAAGAGCCAGCGTTTGAGCGGTCCTTGAAGCATCTTGTCCTTGAATCCGTCAAAGATAAGCCCCTCGCACCGTTCTCCGAGCAGCCCGTAGGCTTCATCACTGATGGGGTTGTGTACAATCTGCTTCGTCTTCTGCATACGGGTGGTCACAAACATCTTACCGTTGGTGTACGGCTGTATCTGCTGCCAAGTGAGCTGCCTGATGTCGCTCTTCCGCAGTCCGGTCAGGCAGGCGAAAAGAAAAGCCCTTTTCAAGACATCTTCCTCGCAAGGGGTTTCGGCAAGCCATATCAGTTCCTCTTGGCTCAGATGTTCCCTCATGGTGGGAATACACTCGATGCGGTCTAAGAATCCGTTTGGGTTCTCCTTTATCTTCCTGTCCCGGTAGGCGGTGTGAAGTACCGCACGGAAAGCCGACCAGTAGCCTGCCGCAGAATTGACATGCAGTTTTTGGTTGGTGTGTATGGATTGGGGTGCGTTAAGCAGGTATTCCATAAACTTGCGGCACAAGTCCACGTCCACCTCCTCAAAGGTACATTTGCCGTTCACGAACCGCTCGAAGTGCTTGTAAACGTGCTGCCACTTGATATTCTTCCTCTCTGCCAGCTCCTTGAAGTAGGCGAGGAAATCCCCTTTCATCCTGGCTTTGTCAAAGAAGCCGTTATTTTCGTTGAAGATGGCTTCGTAACGCCTGTTGCGAAGTATCTCCGCCTTTTTCATCATGCGTGCGTTGAAGTCACGCTCCTGCTGATTGGCGGGTTTGGCGAAAATGTAAATTCCCAGAGCTTCACGTGTAATCACTTTCATGGTGGTGTTGTCACGATAGCCGGGATAATAGTCCAGACACAGCGAATACTGTGTACCGTTCTTAATCTTGCGCTTGCGCAAGGTAACTGTCTTGCATTTGCTCATAATGATGTTGTTTTAACTGGTTGTACATTTTCGGAGGTGTCCCCGTGTTTACGGTGACAAAGGAACAACGTGAAACAACCGTGAATACCTCCACGGCAATCATTTTGAAATAATTTTCCGGAAATGTCGGTTGCTCACGGTTGTTTCTCCCTTTCAGCCATGACACGCTCCACATCGGAGCGCAAAAGCAGGTTTTTCACTCCGACCTTTATCTTTTCGATGCGCTTCACCTTGACGATATGGCTGATGTTGGCTGAGGAAAGCCCGTAAATCTGCCGGACTTGTTCCACGGTGTAGTAGCGTTCATCGTTTATGAGGTCTGTCCTGCGGAGTTCATCCAAATGGGATTTGGAGTAGTAGGTGCGCCCGTATTCTCTTTTGGTCGGTATCTTGTGGCGGTGGGCGTATGCCCGGAGTGCGGTCGGCTTCATGCCGAACAGTTCTTCCGCTTCTTCAATCAGGAGCCAGTCAGTGATATTGCTTGTATCTACAGCCACACCGAAAAACTCGTCAACATGCTTCTTGCTGTAATAGTTCTTCCCAGCGATGCGGCAGATGGGGATGCGGTTACGCTTGGCGGTGGTATAGAGCCACGACTGCTTGACCTTGAAGAGCGACATCACATTCTCACCTGAATAGAAGTCCATTACTTCATCTATATCCTTTTCCCTCTTTTCTCTTTTGGCAGGCAAAGAAGATGAAGCGGCTTTTTTCGGTGTGGAAGTGCAGCCGGGCAGGACACGATGGTAAGGGTTGCCCTCCAGCATCCGCTCGATGTCTGCCTTGCGGATGAATGCCATGCGGTTGCTGATGCGTGAGGCTTTCAGCTTGCCGAGGGCTACAAGTTTGTAAACATACTGCCGGGAACAGCCCATGAGCGTGGCTGCTTTGGAAAAGGTGAGATACTCCTGATGCTGTATCTCCATCAAGGGTTGGGCGACTTTGAAAAGATTGTTTTTCTGTTCCGTTCTGGCTCGTTTGGCTTCCGCCTGACAAGCCTCGCTGCAATATTTCTGTACCCCGCTCCGGGTTACAAATGACTTGCCGCAAAAACTGCATTTTCTGGTTGTTTTCATGCTGCTTTATCGTTTACTGGTTCATTCCTTTAATCGTGTATCCCTGAAATGGTGAATGGAAGTAAACGGAAGTCAACCGTTGTCGCCTTTCTGCACGATGTTACCATCGCTGCAAGAAGGAACGGTTGCTGTCGCTTGTCGTAAACGGTTGTAAACCCTTGTGAACTGTCTGCATGATGTGACAAAAAACAAGCTCCACAAATTCTCCACGTCAGAAATACGTCTCAAAAATATGTGGAAATTTGGGAAGCATCAAAAAGCAGCCGAAAAGTGTTAATTTTTAGAATATGCTGATAGATAAAGATTTACGCTTGAGTATTTCTGGTTGTTTTTGGTTGTTCTACGCTTCTAAATACATTATTCAACTGGTAGTGGGTATTCTATTAACCTAATACAACAGGACTCTTTAGTGAGAGTTGCAGATGTTAATAATACACTCACTAATAGCAGCACAGACAAGCCGCTATCCGCCGCAATGGGAAAAGAACTAAATGATAAAATTGAGGCCATAAAATCGGAAATTTCTGCATTAAGGGATGAAATAGAAGCACTTAAGGGAAGCGGGTCATGAAAACGGGGAGGCACGCCGCCTCCCCTCCATTTAAAAACTTTATACCATGAAAAACATGTTAGTTCTTCAAGCGTCCCTCACGGGAGGCGGTGGCAAAGTTAAACAAAAAAAGGAGATAAAGATGGGAATGTTGATAGTTTTATTTACGATTGCTGCTTGTTTTGTTTCTTCTTGGCTGTTTATTGTGTGGGAGGATGCCTGCGCAAGGAAAAAAATATTGGTAATGAATTAAATATAGGATGACATGAAAGCGAGCAACACATTGATTGAGGCGATAAAGAGATTCGAGGGTTTCCGTGGCACGGCTTACAAGTGCCCGGCGGGCGTGTGGACGATAGGCTACGGACATACGGTTGGCGTGAAGCGCGGCGACAAGATGACGGAGGGCGAAGCGGAACGGCAGCTCAGGCGCGACTTGGCAGAATATGAGGCATTCGTGGACAAATTAGGCGTGACGGAGCGGCAGAACAAGTTCGACGCATTGGTGGACTTCGCGTACAACCTTGGGTGCGACGCGTTGGCCGGTTCCACACTTTTGAAGAAAATACGGGCTTGCGCGCCGGATGCGGAGGTGCGTGCGGAGTTCATGAGGTGGGTGTATGCCACGGTGGCCGGGAAGAAGCGGAAGCTTGACGGACTGGTGAAGCGCAGGAAATGGGAGGCTGACAGGTTCTTTAATATCGCGTGAACATGGGAACGAGTGATGAATACTGGCCGATGCTTGACGACGGCGGAGGGGGCGACGGGAAGGGTTTGCCGCCTTGGTTGGTCTTCCTCGTGTTGGCTTTTGGTGTCTGGATGTTGGCACGGGCGTTGGCGATGTGAATGAATGATTATTAACCCGGTGGCGGGGAAGCGATCTTTGACTTGGTGGGATTGCAGTTAATGAAGACAAATAAGGCTTAACAAACTTGGAAAGATGGACAATTTACTCTATTTTTGTCCTATTCAAATGTTAAAATATGAAAGATAATGCACTTTCTGTGGCTAATTATCTCATTGATTTAGCAAAAAAGGAGAATAAGAACCTGACGCAATTAGGTTTGATGAAACGTGTCTATATAGCTCACGGATTCTCTTTGGCGATAAACAAAGAATCTTTGCTTGACAACCGTTTTGACAAGGTGGAGGCATGGAAATACGGGCCTGTAATTCCATCCGTCTACCATTCTTTCAAGCAATACAAAGCCGGCCCTATAACAGAAAAGGCCGTTGTGATGGATTGGGACGAAAAGAATTGTACGATTTCATTTCCGGAGCCTGTGTTGGAGGGTGACAAGGCAAAGAAAATTGTCGAGATGGTATGGAAGCGTTACCTTGATTTTACGGATGCCGAGATGGTCGCTTTGACGCACCGGAAGGGCACGCCATGGTCTGTTTGTTATATACCAGAACAAAATGTTCCCATTCCGGATGAAGTAACAGCCTTGTATTATGAAAAGCTTGTTGAAACTGTATTAAAGTCACACAATTCATGAAAGGAAAGTTTGAAGACCTTATGCGAATCCTTTCTGATGAAGGCAAGGACAAGGAGGAATCCGAAGAATCACAGGTGAATTTGTTGGAACAAACGTCCAATGAACTGACAATAGACTACCTGCGTGCACAGATAGACCGCCAAAGGGAGGAAATAGAGGGACTTAAACAAGACCGTGAGCAACGGAAAATATTCAGTTACGTGATATTTGGATTCATGTGTTTGTATATGTTAGCTTCTTTGGTCATCGTATATTTAAGTGGACGTAGGACAATCTTACTGTCAGACAGTGTACTTATTACCCTACTTACCACATCGTTGGCCAATGTGATAGGGATATTCAATTTTGTCGCAAAATATTTATTCCATCCCAAAAGATAGCCCCTTGGAATTGAAAGGCTACGTGTTTGCGTGGCTCACAAGGTAGGTTTCAACGGGCTATCATTTTGCATCAGGAGAATAGTAACCAAGCCACACGAAACCATTTCATTAATCAAGCGGCAATCCCACATAAACAAGTCGGGGTTGCCGCTTTTTCGTTGCCACAAAAAGAAGTAGGAATGAATAGATTTTTTAAAGTGTTCTGGCCTTGGCTGATGGTGCCGGTGTTCTGGCTCGTGGTGGGGCTGTCGTTGTTTGCCGTGTGCGGATGTGCACGGGTGCAGTACGTGCCGGTGGAGACGGTGAGGATAGACAGCGTGCATGGTGCGCGGTGGTCTGTGGACAGTGTTTACTTGAAGGATTCGATTCACGTGGAATTGAGGACGGAGAGGGACACGGTGTATAGGACGGAATACAAGTACCGGACGCACTGGAGGGAGCGCGTGGTGAGGGACACGTTGGTGTCGGTGAGGACGGACAGCGTTGGCGTGCCTTATCCTGTGGAGCGGAAGCTTTCGAGGTGGGAGGAAACGAAGCTGCACTATGGGGGCTTTGCGCTCGTGGCCGTGGTCGTTTGCATCCTTATAGGATTCGGGAGGTTTGTGTACAGGCTGAAAAAGTAATGTTTACTCCTTCGGGGACGGGAGTATAAAAAAGCCCCCAACGTTCCTTGCATTACCACATGACAAGACGCGAAAATAGCTCGCGCGTTGAGGGCTTTATGTCTTCATCGCGAGCTATCGTTGTATATAAACGCCTTGTCATGTGGTATGACAAAGATATGAATAAAAATCGGATTTTGTATGTGCAAGGAAGATATTTTTAATGAGATTATTCAGGTTGTCAGCAGGGAAACGGAGATTTCACCAAGAATCATATTGTCGGGAAGCAAGGAAACGGAGGTGGTTGATGCGCGTTACCTTCTCGTGTATTTCCTTTCCAAGGAGGGCTTCTACCCTTCCCGGATTGCATTATTGGTGCACAAGACGAAACGCGCGGTAAACTATATGCTGTCCAATTTTTCTTCGCGTGTGAGGTGCGGGAAAATGATGGGAATATATCGGGAAAGAATCGGGAATGAGTTGGGAAAGAACTGATTTTTTTATTCGCCATGTATCCATATTTTTGTGATACGGTTAATATTGGCCGGATTAAATAGATTTAATTATGGATACAGAGAAGAAAGAAATCGTGGAAAAAAAAGTCTACGAGGACGGCAAGAAAGAGTATGCTTCCAAGAGTATGGCCGGAACGGCGTTGGGCTTCGGTATTGCCGGAACAGCTTTGGGCTTGTGGGGTGCATCCCGTAGAAGCGGGTTGGGAATCGGTGGAGGAATGCCTGAAAACGTGAATATCAACACCGTCAGTGATGCCATTGCAGGACGTTCCGGTGCGGCTCCTACAGCCTTTCAGGCATGGGAAAAGGAGTGTGAGGATGCCATTGCGTTAACCAACACCATTTGGGGGCTGAAAGTGAACACCATGGAACAGATGTATGCCCACCGGGATACGGACGTGGCTGAAAAGTTTGGCCTGTGGAAGTCTCAAGTGGAAGGAGACTTTGGAAACTATAAGGCTTCCCGTGACCTGTATGACCACATGAGCGAAAAACTGAATACGGCCGCATTCGGACTGTACAAGGGACAGAGAGACTTGTATGACACGATCAACGAGCGTTACTCGGAGAAGTTCTGTGAATTGGATAAGAAAGTGTATGGCATGGAAATCGCCAACCTTTATCAAAACAAGATTATCCAAATGGGATTGGAAGGCGTTTTGAAAGAAAGCATGTGTTATACAGACCGTAAGACTTGTCGTGCCATTTATGGTGTGGTAGGTTTGCCGAGCACACCGACAACAACGGTATTGGAGGGTGCAAACCCTTTCGGATGCGATTGCGCACGCAGGCAGGGCACAGCACCGACGGCGTAAAACCGGCACGCAGGAAGAAGCGTTAGTGGTAAAGCCCCTTCGGGGGCGATACCACTTTCCATTAAAAACCACTAACAAAGATATTATCATGGGAATGTTTGAAAATGACCCGTTATTAGGGAACCGGCCGAGTTTGGAACAACTTGAACGGCAGAATGAAATGTATGCACAGAAATTGCAAGAGTTAAGGAATATGCCTGTTCAACCCGTTCCCGGGCATCAAAGGACATCCACGCCGTTATGGGATGAGATAGACAAGATTGTATCTTCTCTTAACGAGCAGGAAAAATCTGTATTGGTGAACAACAAAGAATATTATGAAAACAGTGTGGCCATTCAGGAAATGGTAAACGCTGAAATCCTTATGCTTGTCAAGGGACGGATAGAATCGTCACCGGAAGGGAAAGCCATCTTGGAACAACAACTTTCGTTCGTGAAGAGGATGTCAAGGGCTGCCAAGGAAGAAACAGCCAAAAGGGACGCGCTGTTCCGGGAGTATATGACGGAACACAGTGACATGACCTGGCAGGAGTTCATCGATATGAAAAACGGGAAACCTAAAAAGAAATAATCATGGAAACATCGGATGTTATAAAATTGAAAGAGGGAATAAAAGAAGCCATAAAAAATTGGACTGGGAGTAAGATTGATGCCCTGTTTCCAAAGAAACCACAAACAAGGGTCATACTAAAGCGGGGACTTTACAATTACCTTGCGAAAGAAGATTTAAAAATAAACAGCATGGTGGAGCGTATCATGCTTTTCGTGGGGGATGAAAATGGAGTGATTGACACAGATGCCGCCATCGACATGCTTATTGACTTATTCAAGGAAATGGATGTGCAGGAATATGAAATTGGGATTATTCCC
This sequence comes from Paraprevotella xylaniphila YIT 11841, assembly GCF_900683745.1. Lineage (NCBI taxonomy): Bacteria > Pseudomonadati > Bacteroidota > Bacteroidia > Bacteroidales > Prevotellaceae > Paraprevotella > Paraprevotella xylaniphila. Next base: position 1,177,975 of record NZ_LR215980.1, on the reverse strand, counting down.
ATTACCGTAGGTAAGGGTGAATTTGTGCTGAATCTTCCTCATAATCCGCTGTTAGACATGCTTGTCGGTGAATTGGGAAAGGTGACAATAAAAGCGGAAGACATACTCGAAATGAAAAAAATGTTTGTGGATACATAATATCTTAATATGCAAGAAGAAGATTATATAAATGAGCTGATTGACAGTACCGACAATATCCCGTATATGGATTATTGCCGGTTGCTGCCGGTTTTATATTGGAATCTCATATAGATTTTTCCCCGTGAACAGGAATACAAAAAAATCTAAATCATTGACATCATGATGTTTTTTCTCAATTCTATGTAATCTGTATAGTATTCAGGGTGTTCTACATAATCTATAACTTTTCTAATGGCCATATCTGCTTGTTGATGTCTTACCTTTGTGTAATACCGTATGATTCCCTTTGAGTACATGGAGTGTCCAAGACAATAGTCAATTATTGTATCTGGAATCCCTAAATCTGAGGCAAACTGTGCGAAAGTTTTCCGTGCTGAATAAAATATTACTTTCTCTTGTATTCCAAGTTTTATTGCTATTTTCTTTATAGTTCGTGTTACATATTGTGTAAAGTTAGCATCCGTAAAGTTGTATCCAAAACTCAGTTTTCCCTTTTTGTCCATCCATTTATTAATGATTTCTTTTGCTTGAATTGGAACAGATAAACGAATGATATTAGTTCCGGTAGTTGTATTTTTTGATTTGGTTCTAATATATTGTATTTCATCATTTCTAAAGTCTATATTGAGTAAATCAATTAGGTTTATACCTCCAAGGAAAAATGACAAGCAGAATAAATCTCGTGCGACAATCTCCCTTTTTTCAGTAGTCTTAAAATTGATTATTTTCTTCATTGATGAAACTGAAATGTCAGCCTCTCTTATAGGGGAAGCCGTTATCTTGTAAGAACAGAACGGATGAAAGTCATATTTTACCCACCTTGATTTTAAGGCGTAGTTTACAATGACTTTCGTTCTTGCCATCATTGCATTTACAGAAGCTTTACTAAGCTTCTTTTTGCTTTTTAGATATTCGGCATAGCTTTCAATTAATTGTGGAGTAATACCAGACATCGGAAAATTACCTTTAGTGAAACATGTGAAGTTTTCACAATTGTGCATTAGCATTTTTGCATATCCGGTTCTGCCTTCTTTAATAAGTTTCTCAACATATTCATTTGTAACATCGACAAACGTTGTTGAGCTTTTACCCATTGATGATTCTATTATGATTTGCTTGAGCTGAATGCATGAATATAGTTCCGGATGCTCAATTTCATCTAATTTGGTTTGGTACAAATCCATCAGAGCCCTGATTTTTTTGTTCAAAGCTGCTGCATCGGGTCTTTTCACAATCTGCCCGTTTCTGAATTGGGTTTCGGAATCAATAATGATATTCGTTAAAATATAGGCAGTGACATGTTTATGCCTTACTGCGATTCTGATTTTATGCCTTCCTCCTTTCAGGGCTTTGGCTTTATATATAATTGGAGATAATGTTGCCATCTGCTTTTAAAATTAAAGGATACTCAATAGATACGCGGAATTGTCCACTGTTGGACATTCTTCCTTTTTTTTAAAAGCTCAAATCCTCTTTAAAAGAGAAAAAGCAAAATAGGAAATACTTGATATTGAATCCTTTGCACCCTACTTTGCCTTTGAGCCGACACGGGGACTCGAACCCCGGACCCTTTCATTACGAATGAAATGCTCTACCAACTGAGCCATGTCGGCTTTTGATTTCGCGTGCAAAGGTAGGATATATTTTTTAAATACAAAAATAAAACCGGATTTTTTTCAGGGTAAGATGAAAAAAAACTATCTTTGCTCTTATTAATACCTATATTAAATGAAGAAAACGCTGTGGTTAATCCTTTTTATATCTTGTGTCACTGGGCTTATGGCCGGTCGGCGACCGGATAGGAAGCTTATGATAGAGCAGATGGTTTTGGTGAACGAACGTTTTATGGCTCAGCACCCTGTGGCGGGGGATTCCATACGGATAAACGGTGTTCGTCCCTCTAATATTTGGACGCGCAGTGTGTATATGGAGGGACTGTTGGCTTTGAACGAAGTTGCTCCACAGCCTCGCTATGTGGAATATGCCATGGATTGGGCTGTGGCGAATTTGTGGGGATTCCGTGGAGGTTCGCATACACGTAATGCCGACAACCAATGTTGCGCGCAGGTTTATATTGATTTGTATCGCCTGCATGAAGATGCCCAGGTTTTGGGGAATACGGAACGTATGCTCAATAACGTGGTGAACAGTACGGAACGAGGGGATTGGTCGTGGATAGACGCCTTGCAAATGGCCATGCCCGTCTATGCCAAAATGGGCGTAGTCAAGCAGGATATCCGTTATTTCCGTACGATGAGAGAACTGTATGGCTATACGCGCGACTGTGCCGGACAGGTCGGACTGTTTAATACGATAGACGGTTTGTGGTGGCGTGACGCCGATTTTATTCCGCCTTATAAGGAGCCGAACGGGAAGAGTTGCTACTGGAGCCGTGGGAATGGTTGGGTCATGGCGGCGTTGGCACGTACGATAGACGAGATGGAACGGGCGGAGGATTTGTTTGTCGGAGGCGAGAAGCAGGAGATTGCGGACATCAAGAAATTGATGACGGATGATTTCCTTGCCATGGCTTTCTCGGTGAAGAAATGCCAACGGAGCGATGGTTTCTGGAATTGCAGCCTGACCGATGAATTTCATTACGGAGGTCCGGAAACAACCGGTACCGCGCTGTTCCTGTATGGCATGGCATGGGGAATGCTCAACGGGATCTTGTCGGACGAAGTTTTTGGAGAGCCTGCATTAAAGGCATGGAGTGCGTTGATGCACGACGCGGTTCATCCGGACGGATTTCTGGGATACGTGCAAGGGACCGGCAAGGAACCGAAAGACGGTCAGCCGGTAGGATATGACAGCAAGCCGGATTTCGAGGATTTTGCCATCGGTTGTTATTTGTTGGCCGGTGCCGAGATGATAAAGTTTTTAACTCAATAATATAATCGTTTTATTAACCTAATTTTCATGAACAAACATCACATTTGGGCATCGGCTTTTGCCATGCTCGCTTTGACTTACGGTGGGAAGCTGTCCGCACAAGGTCGTTTGGACTTGTCGGGACAGTGGGAGTTTCAAATCGACAGGGCTGATAAGGGAACAGCCGATAAGTGGTACGACCGGACTTTGGAAGACCGTATCTTGTTACCCGGCAGTATGCCACAACGTTTGAAGGGCGACAGGCCGTCGGTGGAAACGCAGTGGACAGGGTCGCTCTACGACAGTTCCTATTTTTATAACCCTTACATGGAGAAATACCGTCGGGAAGAGAACTTCAAGTTGCCGTTTTTCCTGACGCCCGACCGCCACTATGTGGGGACGGCCTGGTACCGAAGGACGGTGGAAGTGCCGGCTGATTGGAAGAACCGTCGCGTCGTATTGTATCTTGAGCGTCTGCATATCGAGACGGAATTGTGGGTCAACGGAAAGAAAGTCGGGGGCGACAACAGCTTGTGCGTGCCTCATTGTTATGACGTGACGGATTATGTCAAAAGCGGGGAAAACGCCTTGGCACTGCGCGTCAGCAACCGTATCGACGGTGTTTGTGTGGGAGCGGACTCGCATAGCGTGACCGACCAGACACAAGGAAACTGGAACGGTGTGGTGGGGCGTATGGAATTGCGGAGCACGCCTCTTCTGTATGCCGAAGACATACAGGTTTATCCGAACATACATGACCGTACGGCCACCGTGCGGATACGTTTGAAGCTACATCGCGGCAAAGGACGTCCTGATGCCGAGGTCAAGTTGTCGGCCAAGAGTTTCAATACCGATGTGGTGCACGAGATACCGGTTGTGTCCCGCCGGGTGAAGCTGAAAAAAGGACAGGCGGAAGTAGAGGTCGTGTTGGACATGGGCGAGAAAATGCAGTTGTGGGATGAATTCAATCCGGCATTGTATGAATTGACGGCAGAAGTCTCCTCTGAGTACGGGACGGACAAACAGACCCGTACTTTCGGGATGCGTGAGTTCAAGATAGACGGGAAGATGTTTTATGTGAACGGTCGGCTCATCCAGTTGCGCGGCACGGTGGAGAACTGCGATTTCCCATTGACAGGATACGCTCCGATGGACGAGGAGTCGTGGGAACGGGTGTTCCGCATTTGCCGGAGCTATGGGCTGAACCACATGCGTTTCCATTCTTTCTGTCCGCCCGAAGCCGCCTTTGCGGCGGCCGACCGTGTGGGATTCTATTTGCAGCCCGAAGGACCGAGCTGGCCGAACCACGGGGTGAAGCTGGGGAACGGAATGTACATCGACCGTTATTTGATGGAAGAAACACAGCGCATGAACAAGGCGTATGGCAATTATGCTTCGTTTTGCATGATGGCCTGCGGCAACGAACCGGCGGGCAACTGGGTGGCTTGGGTGAGCGATTTCGTGGACTATTGGAAGAAGACGGACAGCCGTCATGTATACACCGGCGCGTCGGTCGGAGGCGGTTGGGCTTGGCAGCCTAAGAGCATGTACCATGTGAAAGCCGGTGTGCGCGGGTTGGACGAATGGCGCCGCCGTGCACCGGAGAGCATGTCCGACTTCCGTGCGAAAATCGACACGGTGAGTGTGCCTTTTGTCTCCCACGAGACCGGACAATGGTGCGTATTCCCTAATTTCGATGAAATCAGTAAGTACACGGGGGTGAACAAAGCCAAAAACTTCGAGATATTCCGCGACATACTGAACGACAATCACATGGGCGGGATGGCGCACAAGTTCATGATGGCTTCCGGTAAGCTGCAAACCCTATGCTACAAACATGAGATTGAACGGACCTTGCGTACACCGGATTATGCGGGATTCCAATTGTTGGCCCTGAACGACTACTCCGGGCAGGGTACGGCCTTGGTGGGATTGACGGATGTCTTTTTTGACGAAAAGGAATACTGTTCACCGGAAGACTTCCGTGAATTCTGTTCGCCGACGGTGCTGTTGGCGCGCATTCCCAAGTTCACCTATTGGAACCGGGACGCTTTTACGGCGGCGGTCGAGGTGGCCCATTATGGCAAAGCGGCGATCCGTGACGCAGAAGTGTCTTACCGCATCTGCGACAAGTACGGGAAAACGTATACGGAAGGGACTTTGTACAACGGTGATGTGGCTTTGGGCAACAACATCGGTTTGGGCAGCGTGATGGTTTCTTTGGATAAGATAGATGTGCCTCGGCAAATGGTGTTCGAGGTGATGCTGAAGGGGACGTATGACCTCGATGGCCGCAAGGAAGAAGTGCGCAGCAGGAACCATTGGGACTTTTGGGTGTATCCTCAGACGACGTTGGATGATTTGGCCTGCATGGACACCGGCGACGTGTACATCACGGACACGTTGGACAAACAGGCCGAAGAAGTGTTGAAGGCAGGAGGCAAGGTGTTGGTGGCGGCAGCCGGAAAGATTACTTATGGAAAGGACATCGTGCAACAGTTCACGCCCGTGTTCTGGAACACGAGTTGGTTCAAGATGCGTCCGCCCCACACCACCGGGCTTTACATCGAAAGCAACCATCCGCTCTTCCGGAACTTCCCCACGGATTACTACAGCGACATGCAGTGGTGGGACTTGGTGAACCGCAAACAGGTCATGCAGTTTACGGAATTTCCGGCTGATTTCCAACCGATCGTACAGAGCATCGACACGTGGTTCCTGAGCCGCAAGATCGGTATGCTGTTTGAAGCCAACGTGGCGGGCGGACGGCTGATGATGACTACCATGCCGTTGGATGCGGACAGCGGGGTACCCGTTATCGCCCAGATGCGCAAAGCCGTCATCGCTTACATGCAGTCGGACGATTTCCGCCCGCAATACACGGTGGATTTGCAGCACGTCAAAGACCTTTTCACCAAAGAAGCTCCCAAGGTGAACATGTACACCAACGATTCGCCCGATGAGTTGAAACCGAAACTTAATGCCAAGAAATGATGCGACATCACTTTATTATATTAGGCCTATGGGCATGCGGCACGGGATTTTCCGTGTTGCATGCTGCCGATGGTGGTTACCTGTTGCAACTGACTTCGGACAAGCGTGTACCGGTGCAACGTCTGTTGGGGGAGGGCGATACGTCGTCTGCCGCACCGTTGACCGAACACCGGCTGTCTCCCGAAGACCGTTATACGCCGGAGAAAGGGTACGGCTATGACCTGCTCGCCTCGCCGGACGAAAGCGGAGACCGGCCTTATTATGTCTCCGTACAGGTACCCGACGGGAACTATCGCGTCACGGTGCTTTTGGGCAACCGCAAGGAGGCGGGCGTTACCACGGTACGGGCGGAGTCGCGCCGCTTGTTTTTGGAAAGCGTGCCGACGAAGAAAGGGGAGTTCCGCACGTTTACTTTCACAGTCAACAAACGTACACCGAAAATCTCCGATACCGAGGCGGTGCGTATCAAACCGCGTGAACGATCCAAGCTGAACTGGGATGACAAGCTTACGATTGAAGTCAACGGTGACCGTCCGCAGTGTGCGGCCATCCGGATTGAACCGGACCACTGTGTCCCGACCCTGTTCCTGACTGGAAACTCTACCGTGGTGGACCAGGACGAAGAGCCGTGGGCCAGTTGGGGACAGATGATTCCCCGTTTCTTTGATGCGGAAGTATGCTTTGCCAATTATGCGGAGAGCGGCGAATGTGCCGACACTTTCATCCGTGCCGGACGATTGAAGAAAGCCTTGTCGCAAATGAAACCGGGCGACTACATGTTCATGGAGTTCGGGCACAACGACCAGAAACAAAATGGGCCGGGAAGGGGAGCTTATTATTCCTTCGCCACAAGCCTGAAAACGTTCATTGACGAAGTCCGGCAGCGTGGCGGACATCCTGTGTTGGTGACCCCGACCTGCCGTCGGGCTTTCAAGGACGGGAAGATACGGTCCACACACGCCGACTATCCCGATGCCGTGCATTGGGTGGCCGAACGGGAGCAGGTGCCTTTGATAGATTTGCAGGAAATGACGCGCGTCCTGTTTGAGGCTTTGGGCGAGGAAGGAAGCAAAAGGGCTTTCGTGCATTATCCGGCCGGTACTTATCCGGGGCAGGCCAAAGCTTTGGCCGACAACACCCATTTCAATCCTTACGGGGCATACCAGATAGCGCGGTGTGTTGTCGAAGGAATGAAACAAGCCTGTCTGCCTTTTGTAGACCACCTTCGCGAAGACGTGCAGCCTTTCCGGCCTTCCGTGCCGGATAGTCCGGATGCGTTCCACTGGGACGAAAGCCTCTTTGTGGAGATGCAGAAACCCGATGGCAACTGACCTGTCCTTTGGATGCGTGGCTGTTGATTTCTTTTATCTTCTGCCTATATTTGGTTTTCAGAGAGTTAAGCTCTTGGATTTGATGACAGGAGAATGAAAAACGAATCTGCGCCAAACGAAAAATCAATCTCAGTCGATTGAAAAAACGTTTGGCGCAGATTCTTTTTGTATATGCTTTTCTCGCAGAAACACCTGAAAACAGCCTATTTCCTGCTTTCAAACATCTTGGAACCTATAAGACAGAAGAACACACGAACAAAAAAGCAAGATAACTTCCACGAGAAAGATATGTCCTTTTGTTCTTATGTCTTATCATCTTCAACATGCAAACGGATTTTCTGCGATGGGCAATCATGCCGGAAAGGGATTAGCACCCGCCTCCGCAACAGCCTCCTCTGCGGTGGTGATGCCTTCTGTCCTTGCGGTGATGGTCGTAGTCACAGCAATGTCCTTCGTGCCTGCAATCCCTGCACTCGCTGCATTCTTCGTTTTTACGGCATCCGGCACATTCCGAGCAGTCCGTCTTGCACGTACAATCCTTGCATGTGCAATCTTTACAACAGCATTCTATTTTATCCCTTTTGTCTTTTTTGTCCTTACTGTTTTCCTGTGCGGCATAAACGGTAAAGGACACTGCGCTTAGAAACACCGCGCAACTCAATAAGAACTTTTTCATCCGTTTTCCTTTTTAGTTAAACACCTTATTTGTCGGGCTTTTCCGCCCTAAGTCGGGGCCTTGCCTTCATGTCCACAAAGATAGGGAATAAAACGAAAGGACTATAGCTTTTTAGAAGTTATTATGTTTTGTGGACGATAAAATCCTTGAAACGTTCCAAGCCTTCTGCCAGTATGGCACGAGGGCAGGCGATGTTCCAACGCATGAAGCCTTCGCCTTCCTTGCCGTACATGGCTCCGGCATTAAGCCAAAGCCGGGCTTCCCGGGTCAGGCGGTGTTCCAGTTCGGCAGAAGGCGTGGCCAGTGTGCGGCAGTCCATCCATACCAAATAAGTACCCTCCAGTTTGCAAATCGGAAAGTCTGGAAGGTGTTCCGTGCAGAACTCTTCCATGTACCTGTAATTCCCCTGCAGGTATGCCAACAGTTGGTCGAGCCAGTCCGCCCCCTTGCGGTATGCGGCTATGGTGGCGATTACTCCGAAAGGATTCACGTCGCACACCTCGTTGATGTTGATGGCTTTGTCGATTCGGCGGCGTATTTCTTCGTCCGGAGCCACGATGTTGGCGATTTGCAGTCCTGCGATGTTGAATGCTTTGCTGGGGGATATGCAGGTGACGGCATGTCCCGTGAATGTTTCCGGCAAGGAGGCAAAAGGGGTATAGGCATGTCCCGGGTAGGTCAGTTCGCAATGTATTTCGTCGGACACCACCGTCACGTTGTGGCGGAGGCAGATTTCGCCGATTTGCATCAGTTCCTCCCTTGTCCACACCCGTCCGGCAGGGTTATGGGGATTGCAGAGCAGCATCACTTTTACCCGTTCGTCGGAGGCTTTCCGTTCCAAGTCTTCGAAATCGATGCGGTAGGTATGGTTTTCGTAAACGAGCGGGTTGCTTGCCACTTCGCAGCCGTTGTTGCGGATGGAGGAGAAAAAGCAGTTGTAGACGGGCGTCTGCACCAGTACTTTGTCGCCCGGCACGGTCAGGGCCTTGATGATGGCGGACACGGCAGGCACTACGCCGGAGGTATAAATCATCCACTCCTTTTCAATGGCCCATCCGTGCCTGCGTTTGAACCACGCGCAGACGGCTTCGTAATACTCATCGGGCACCCGTGTGTAACCGAAGATGCCGTGTCCCACACGGTCGGCCAAGGCTTCCGTGATGGCGGGAGCCGTGCGGAAATCCATGTCCGCCACCCATAAAGGAAGTACGTCGCTGTCCGTCGCGCTGTCCCATTTGTAGGAATTCGTATGGCGGCGGGGAATTATCTCGTCAAAATCGTATTTCATACGCAGTCGCTGAAACAAGTTTGTTCGTCCCAAAGTTTAAGTTCACAGTTGGCAGGTGCCTTGATGTTTTCGTCGAGGATGATGTCGCCGTAGCTTTCGGCGATGATACATCCGGAAGAGGGATTTTTCACGCCGCTTATCGGTCCGTTGATGGTGGCCCGTACGCTGCTGTACTCGAAAGCGCGGTCGCATTCCGGGCCGAAAGTACAATTCTCAAGCACCAAATCGCGAGCATAGCAGAGCGGTTGTTCTCCCGTGATGTGGCAGTTCACCAGACGCAGGTTGCGCGAGTGCCATCCCAAGTATTCGCCGTTCAGTTCAGAGTCGTACACGGTGACGTTTTCCACTTCCCAGAACGCATCCTTTGTGGTAATCCTGGCATGGTGGATTTCAACGTCTTTCACGTACTGGAAGACGTATTTGCTATCACTTTCCAACCCGTCTATGCGGATGTTGCGGCTGAACATGAACGGGTATCGCCCGTCGTGCAGCTTCAGGTTCTTTATGTCCAACCGGTTGCATCTCCAGAAAACTTCGTCGGCATCGTTGATTTCCACATTCTCGATTTCTATGTCCGTCATTTCGCGGAACATTTTGGGAGCGTCGATGCGTGTGTCGGTCATCTTCAAATGGTCGGAATACCACAGGGCGGAGCGTCCTCCCACGTCGAAGAAACAGTGGTCGATGACGAAACCATGTACGTGCCAAAACGGATAGTTGCCTTCGAAGCGGCAGTTAGTGGCGAGGATGTTGCTACATTCCTTGATGGCCGACTCCCCGGCACGTACGACCACGTGGTCCAGATGCAGGTCGTGTGAGGCGAACAAAGGGCGTTCGCCTCCAAATTCCATGTCTTTTATCAGTTGCATATTGTAATATGGGTTTAAGGGTTTGTCTTTTTGTCTTTCGGAAAAGCATTTTTCCGGCATACGGTTTTCTTGTACAGGCAAAGTTACGGATATGCCTGAAGTTTCAGGGTAGACGGATTACGGATGTTATGACCCGAATTCCGGAAATCCGCATGGCGGCACTTCACAAGCTTGTTTTTTTCAGACTTTCATCCACCGTTTTCCTCTCAGCCGGACTAAGAATATCATGCCTCTGAAGCATAATTCTATGCACATGGCTATCCACACGCCTTTCAGTCCCATGGAGGGGGCGAGTGCGGCAGCCAGTGTGATGCGTACGGCCCAGATGCTGAAGAAGTTCATCAGCGAGGGAACGAGGGTGTTGGCTGCGCCGACGAACACGCCGTAGGCTATGATGGCTGCGGCGAACATGGGTTCGGCGAAGGCTTCGATGCGGAGTACCGCCACGCCCAGTTCCCGTATTTCGTCCACAGGGGTCATGGTGCCGATGATTTGTGGGGCGAAGGCGTACATCACGATGCCCATGAGTCCCATTATGGCCATGCCCGCGAAGACGGTGATGTAGGCAAAACGGCGTGTGAGCTTTCGCCTGCCAGCTCCGAGGCTTTGGCCTACCAAGGTGGTGGCGGCATCCGCTATCCCGTATCCCGGCATGTAGCAGAGGCTTTCGGCCGTGATGGCGAAAGAATTGGCCGCTATGGCCGTGATGCCCAACGGGGCCACGATGACCGTGGTCATGATTTGCGCCCCGCAGATGACGGCATGCTCCAAACCCATCGGCAGGCTGATGCGGACGGCATTCTTCAGTGTGGTCCGCATGGGAAAATGGTGCGTCCCGTGCCATTCCTGGATTTTCAGTCCGGATGACCGGGTGAAGAGGTGCCATGACGTGAGGCATGCCGCCACGCATTCTGCTAACCCCGTACCCAGGGCGGCACCTTCCACGCCCAATCCCGCACCGGGCAGTTGGAGGGACTGTGTTCCGAGGGAAAGTTCCCGTTCCGGAAAGATGAGAAAGAAATTGAATACCACATCAAGCGCGCACATCAGCACGCCTGCCGTGCTGGGGACGCGCATGTTGCCGCTGCAGCGCAGCATGCCCCCGGCCAGAAAATTCAGTTGGAGGACGGGCAGGAAAAGCGAGAATATCAGGAAATAAAGCGAAGAGCCGGCGTGGATGGCAGCATCACCGCCTAACCACCGGGGCAAGTTTTCGCTGATGGAAACGCCGATGGCTGCCAATGCCACACTGAATGTGAGTACCGCCGTTACGGAATGGCGCAGCACGGAACGGGCATTTCCCCAGTCTCCCGCTCCGATGCGGTGGGCCACTTGCACGGAAAATCCCGTGGAAACAGAGGCGCACAATCCCCAGAAAAGCCACGTGGTGGTGGATACCAACCCGATGGAGGCCGATGCGTCCGCACCGAGGCTGCCCACCATTGCGGCATCAATATATTGCATGATTATGGCCGAGAGTTGGGTCACGATGGCAGGCACGCTCAAGGCTGCTGTCAGGCGCAACTGCTCACCCAAGGTCATGGGGCGGCCTTCGCGGATGAGGGCGAGCAAGCCGTCTGTATCCTTTGCCTTGTTTTCCATGTGTGGTCATTGGATTTTCCGGATGGGCTTTGCCGGTACCCCGCCCACGATAGTCCGGTGAGGCACGTCCTTGGTCACGACCGAACCGGCAGCAATGATGGCTCCTTCTCCCACGGTCACGCCTTGAAGGATGGTGGAGTGGGAACCTACCCATACGTTTCGTCCCAACACGATGGGGGCGGGGTGCATGACAGCGCGGTTTCCGGGATTGAAGTCATGGTTGAGCGTGGCAAACACCACGTCGTGCCCGATCAGGCAACCGTCGCCCAACGTGACACCTCCGTGGTCTTGGAAATGGCAACAGGCGTTGATGAACACGTGTTTGCCAATGGTGATGTTTTTCCCGAAATCCGTATAGAATGGCGGGAACGCCTTGAATGTTTCGTCCACGGGGCGGCCGATCAGGCGCGAAAACAGTTCACGCAATTCCGTTTGGCTATGGTAAGCGTTGTTGATTTCGCAAGTGATGTGCCGGGCCTCGTCGCTCATCTCGTCCATGAAACGGTAGATGTCGGGCGTGTCGAGGGGAAGGCGTGCATCCGCATGCTTTAAAAATTCATCCAATGTCATGCTGTTGTGTTTTGTTACTTCCTTTTTTGATGTGGCAAAGTTCGGGAGAATTTCAGGCTTGTGAGGTAGACAAATTACGGTTGTTACGCCCCTTATTACGGATTTTTATTGGAAAAATGCGGCACTTTGCATGGAATTGGTACGGAATCGCTATATTTGCCTGAACCTTTTTATAAACAACAGAACCCGATATGGAAGAATTTATCAAACTTGACACCGTGGACTGCTACAATAAACTTTATGGGGTAGAGACCCTGCACCCGTTGGTTTCGGTGGTCGACGCTTCAGAAGTCCAACGTGACCTTCCGGACAATGTCACGTTCAACTATGGGCTTTATGCGCTTTTTTTGAAACAGACAAAGTGTGGCGACCTGCGTTACGGCAAGCAGACGTATGATTACCAAGAAGGGACGGTGACGAGTTTTGCTCCGGGGCAGGTGGTGGAAGTCCGGAGGGATACGAGTGTCCGCCCTCAATGGCAGGGCTTGGTGTTCCATCCAGATTTGATACGTGGCACTTCGTTGGGACAGGACATCAAACAGTATTCCTTCTTTTCGTATGCTTCGAATGAAGCCCTCCATCTTTCCGAGGACGAAAAAGGCATTTACCGGGATTGCCTGTCGAAAATCAAGAGGGAGATTTCGCGTCCGGTGGACAAGCACAGCCGTCGGCTGATAGTCCGTAACATAGAGTTGCTTTTGGATTATTGCCTGCGTTTTTATGAACGGCAGTTTATCACGCGGAGCAAGGTGAACAAGGGGATTCTGTCCAGGTTCGAGGATTTGTTGGATGATTATTTCCAAAGCAACCTACCACAGACAAAGGGACTGCCCACGGTGAAGTATTTTGCCGACCGTGTAAACTTGTCGCCCAATTACTTTGGCGATTTGGTCAAAAAGGAGACAGGGCGTACGGCGCAGGAGTATATCCAAGGCAAGCTCATCGAGGTGGCCAAACAGGAGATTCTCGGTTCAGACCGCAGCGTGAGCGAGATTGCCTACCGTCTCGGCTTCCAATATCCGCAGCATTTCACCCGGATTTTCAAGAAGAGTGTCGGATGTACGCCGACCGGATACAGGGATTTGCCGGTTTTATAAGAGTAGGGGGACTGGCAAGTCGGGCGAGGCCGAAAATTTCGTATGTATCGGGTAATGGCAAAGACAGGAGTGAAGAGGGATAATAAGACATTGAACATAAAGACCGTGTGCGAATGTTGTCATTGTTTGGGCAGTAAGACGTTACATCCGCAGGTGAGCCTTATCAATCTGGAAAAGCCGGAATTGGAAGAGGATGCCGTGAAGTTTGAATTCTATGCCATCTTGTTGATAGAGGATTGTCCGGACGGTTGTTGCTGTTGCGGCCGGAAGTATTATGATTATTCCGTGGCCACGATGGTATTCCTTACGCCGGGCGAAATCTTCCGTATGGGCAAGGAGGACACGTTGCCTCCCAAGGGTTGGCTTTTGGCATTCCATCCCGACTTGCTGTTCCGCACTTCGCTCAAGAGCCACATCAAGAATTATACTTTCTTTTCTTATCGCAAGGAAGAGGCGTTGCACCTCTCCCGGCGGGAGACTTCCACGGTGGTTTGCCTGTTGGAGCACATAGAAGAAGAACTGCACCATCCGATAGATGTGCATACCGGTACCATCCTTTCGCGCCACATCGAACTTTTGTTGGATTATTGTACGCGGTTCTACGAACGTCAATTCATTACCCGTGAAAATAAAAACAAGCTATTGCTAGCCCGTCTGGACCGCATGTTCGATGAATATCTTGATTCCGGACGGTTGTCGGCAGGAGGTTTGCCCGTCTTGGCGCAGTGTGCCGCTGTGCTGAATCTGTCTGCGGCTTATTTTTCCGACTTGTTGAAGTTTGAGACCGGTAAGGGTTTGGAGGAATATTTTGAGTTCAGGAGACTGGATACGGCCCGGCGTTTGTTGTCGGAAGGCATGCATACACCGGCCGAAGTGGCTCGTTTGTTGGGGTATCCGAACGTACAATGCTTCAGCCTGATATTTAAAAAGGTGGTAGGGGTGCCGCCGGGTGAGTTCCGTTATTCACGGAATTAAAACCCTCTGCACCCGTGGAGTGGATGCAGAGGTCTTGAGGTTATAACGGCATGTTGCCGTGTTTTTTGGGCGGATTGCTTTGGTTCTTGTTCCGGGTCATCTCCAAGGCGCGGATGAGTTTCCGGCGTGTGTCGCGCGGCATGATGATTTCGTCCACCAGTCCGCGCTCGGCTGCGCGGTAAGGATTGGAGAACTCTTCTTCGTATGCTTCCACCGCCGTCTTTTTCTCCTCCTCCGATGCTTTACGGTAGAGGATGTTGATGGCACCGGATGCCCCCATGACTGCAATTTCGGCTTGCGGCCAGGCAAAGTTCACATCGGCACCGATCATCTTGCTGGCCATGACGATATAGGCTCCGCCGTAGGCTTTACGTGTAATCAGCGTGATTTTGGGAACGGTGGCCTCGGCGTAGGCATACACGATTTTGGCTCCGTGGCGGATGATGCCGTCATGTTCTTGTGCCGTGCCAGGCAAGAAGCCCGGCACGTCTTCGAACGTCACCAAGGGGATGTTGAAGCAGTCGCAGAAACGGATGAAGCGGGCGGCTTTGTCCGAAGCGTCGATGTCGAGCACGCCGGCCAGGAATGCCGGTTGGTTGGCGATGATGCCGACGGTTTGTCCTCCGAGGCGGGCGAAACCGATGATGATGTTCTTGGCAAAATGCGGCATCACTTCAAAGAAATATTGGTTGTCCACGACGGGTTCGATAACGTCTTTGATGTCGTATGGTTGGTTAGGATCTTCCGGAATCACCGTCTGCAAACTTTCCACACGGCGGTTCGCGTCGTCGCTGCAAGGCACGATCGGCGCGTCCTCCATGTTGTTGGACGGCAGGAAGCTGAGCAGTTCGCGGAGTTGCATCAGTGTTTCTTCTTCCGTCGGGTAGACAAAGTGGGCCACACCGCTCTTGCTGCTGTGCGTGTAAGCTCCTCCCAACTCTTCCTTGTCCACCACTTCATTGGTCACGGCCTTCACCACATCCGGTCCGGTGATGAACATGTGGCTGTTTTCGTTGACCATGAAAATAAAGTCGGTGAGGGCGGGAGAGTAGCAGGCACCTCCGGCACACGGGCCGAGGATGGCCGTGAGTTGGGGAATCACGCCGGAGGCCATTGTATTCTGGTAGAATATGGAAGCGTATCCCGCCAGGCTGGTGATGCCTTCCTGTATGCGGGCGCCTCCCGAATCGTTCAGCCCGATGATGGGTGCGCCGCTCTTCAAGGCCAAAGTCTGTACTTTTACGATTTTGGCCGCGTTGGTCTCGCTCAACGAACCGCCGTGTACGGTGAAGTCGTAAGCATAGACGAACACTTGCCGTCCGTCTATCTTGCCGTGACCGCACACCACGCCGTCTCCCGGAATCTGTTTCTTCTCCATTCCGAAGCGGGTGCAACGGTGGTTCACGAATTTGTCTATTTCGCAGAACGTATCCTTGTCGAGCAACATGCCGATGCGTTCGCGTGCCGTCATGCGGCCCGAGGCGTGTTGCTTTTCTATCTTGTCCGGTCCGCCACCCTGCGAAGCCCGTTTGTCCAATTCCTCAAACCGGGCATATAGTTCTTCTCTTTTCATGCTTCTTGTATGAGTTCTAATTCTATCAACGTTTGATTGTCTTGTACGGCCTCTCCCTCTGTCACGAGAATGTTTTTCACCCTGCAGTCCGAACTGACCTTATAATTGCTTTGCATCTTCATGGCTTCGAGTACGATGGCGATGTCACCTGCCTTCAACTCGTCTCCCGGCTGTACGGGGATGCTGACCACCTTGCCCGGCATGGGTGCCACGATTTTATCCGACTGGCGTTCGTCCGCATGCTTTTTCATGCGGAGGTACTTGGCCTGCGTGTCCACCACGTCCACGTGGTAGGAGCGGTAGAACATGTTCACGTCGTAGCTCTTTCCGCCTTCTCCGCGAATAAGTTCCGCATTGTAGGAATTGCCGTCGTGCAGGATGGAGCAACTACCGTTCTCGGCCATGACGATGTCCACTACACACGGTTTGCCGTCGATGGTGAGTTCCACGCGGTTTCCCTCTTTGTTTACCAATGTCACGTCCGCGACACGGTCTCCTATGTGCATTTCCATAAAATATCCCTTTCCTTATTATATACGTAATACTCCCTTTTGCAGGCCGAACTCGCGCCAACGGCTGATGGGGCGGGAGTCTGTCGTGCGCACGGGGCTGTTCTCTTCCAGGTTGAAGAGGTAGTCCACGTAGGCAGCAATCATGGCCATGTTTTCTATCTCTTCGTTCTCTCCGTTGCTGCGTTGCAGCGAACGGGAATATTTTGACAGGAATGAAGTGTCGTATTCACCTTTCACAAAAGCCGGGGCGTACATGATGCGGCGCAGGTAGCTGATGTTGGTTTTCAGTCCCGTGATTTTGAATTCATACAACACACGCCGCATACGTTCGATGGCAAACTGGCGGCTCGTGGCCCATACGATGAGCTTGCCGATCATCGGGTCGTAGTAGAGGGGGATTTCGTAACCTTCGTACACGTAGCTGTCGATACGCACGCCGATGCCGTTCGGCTCCGTGAGTTGGCGGATGATGCCGGGGCAGGGGATAAACCCGTTTTCCGTGTCTTCGGCACAGATGCGGCACTCGATGGCGTGTCCGCGTTGGGAGAGGTCCTCTTGTTTGAAGCGCAGAGGCTCACCGTCGGCCACGCGGAGCTGTTCTTTGACAAGGTCTACGCCCACCACTTCTTCCGTGATGGGGTGTTCCACTTGCAGGCGGGTGTTCATTTCCAAGAAATAGAAGTGGCGGTATTTGTCCACCAGAAATTCTATGGTACCGGCACCACGGTAGTTCACCGCCCGGGCGGCGGCAACGGCTTTCTCGCCCATCTCCCGGCGGAGTTCCGGCGTGAGGAAAGGCGAAGGGCTTTCTTCCACGATTTTCTGGTTGCGGCGTTGCACGGAGCACTCCCGGTCGAAGAGATGCACCACGTTGCCATGGGCATCCCCAAGTATTTGGAACTCGATATGGTGCGGCTCTTCCACGAATTTCTCCAGATATACCGTGTCATCCCCGAAGGAAGACATGGATTCCGAACGGGCCGAGTCGTAAGCCTCTTTCACTTCGTCTTCGCTATGGATGAGGCGCATGCCTTTTCCGCCGCCACCCATGGAGGCTTTCAGCATGACGGGAAAACCGATTTCCTTGCAGATGCGTACGGCTTCATCGGCGTCTTTCAGCGGTTCGGCAGTGCCTGGCACCACCGGTACCCCTGCCGCCATCATGCGTTGGCGGGCTGCAATCTTGTCTCCCATGGCTTCCATCGTGTCGGCTGTCGGGCCGATGAAGATGATGCCTGCGGCCTCGCAACGGCGTACAAATTCCGCATTTTCGGACAGAAAGCCGTAACCGGGATGGACGGCGTCGGCTTTGCATTTTGCGGCCACTTCGATGATACGGTCGATGTTCAGGTAACTTTCGTGCGACTCGGCCGCGCCGATGCAGTAAGCTTCGTCGGCATACATCACGTGCCTTGACGTACGGTCGGCCTCAGAAAATACGGCCACGGTACGCAGACCCATTTCGCGGCACGAGCGCATGACCCGCACAGCGATTTCGCCACGATTGGCGATCAAAACTTTTTTAATCATCTTTGTTTCATTTATCCTACATGTTCTCCTAACCCACGAGCAAGAACAGTTTTTTAACGAACGGCAGGTCTTCTGACTCGCCCCCTTCCTGAAACCTTCCCGGCCTTGAGAAACAAACGGCCAGTGGTGATGGTGCTTTTTCAGAAAGTTCACGGAGCATCACAGCAGCGGGACTGTCCGGGATTTGCACCCGATTCCCTTTTAATCCGTGCGCAAGGACTTGCACACAGAACCGATTCTTGTGCAAAGGTACGTCTTTTTTCCGTTACAGCCTAATGGTTTCAAAAGAAATTAATTTTCCGTAGGGCGGAAGATGTCGGGTGGGCTTGTAGGGAATGTCTTTTTGTTACTGTATGGGAGGATTTCAGTCCCAAAAGACAGCGTTTTCGTTTTATCTGACAGGCCAAAAACGGCTGAACCGTAGCATATAGAGCCTCTTCTTGCATATTTATACGGTATATGCGTTGTTGTTTTGCATATCTCCCGCATATATGCAATTCAATCTCAAGAGAATGGAAAACCATTCGGCTGAAAGCGGAAAATCATTCTCCGCATGTCGGCTCGTGTTTCTCTTTCAAACGCCGTAAAAATGTCTTTTTTCCGGCAAATTTCCGGCTTGCAAACCGTGTGCCGGCTTTATTGGGTTGCTTTTTCCGTTCCAAAATCCGGTGGCATCATGCAAGCCGGATGTGTCTTTAGGCTTACGCACCGAGCCGCTTCATGCGGAAGGAAAGGCATGGACGGGTGACAGAGGATAAATATTCTTGCGTAAGGGTTGTCATTTTGTTATTCCTGAAGGGCTGTATGGTTGCGTTATTCTTGTCGCAGCCTTTGCCTGTGTGCGAATACGCAATTCTTGGGGGTGTGGAAATGACATGGTGTCAGAATGTCAATGGCATGCCGGGTTTTGGATTTAATATTTTTTAAGTATAATATAATGTATTCCGATTGGTATTTTATGAGGTTCGTTCGTATATATATTATATTCACGTAAAGTTGGTAGTATGAATAAGATATTATGTGGCGCGTTGGGAGCCTTCTTCGTTTCTTTTCCCATGCAAGCGAAAATACTCGTGTATCCGAAGATAGAAGACCAGGCCGTTGTGGACGACAACCGTTACAAGGTGTACGTCAGGGAGGCCGGGACGGAAAATGCCTGGCGGGAGTTACAGGTTTTTTCAGTGGAGGTGGACATGGACACGCAGAGCCGGGCTGCCATGGCGCAGTTCGACGCAGACGAGCCGGTGGAGGTGAAGGTCGTGGCGCATGGTTTACCGGTGGATGACGTGAAGATACGTCCTCTTTCGCGAGGTATATCATATAATAAGGTGGACGGGCACGCCTTGACGTTCCGCCTGGAGCGTCCGGCCAAGTTGAGTGTGGAGTTCGGGGGCGACCGTATGGGTAATCTCCATTTGTTTGCCAATGCTGTGGAGACGGAGACGTATGACGGAACAGGGGGCGAAGGCGTCGTGGTCTGGGATGGAGGTTCGAAAGACATTTTCCGGAAAGATTGCCGTCTGATTTATTTCGGTCCCGGCGTGCATAAGCCCAAGGACCTGCCCAACGATGAGATAGACGTACCGAGCAACTGCACGGTTTACCTGGCGCCGGGGGCCTTGGTGAAAGCCAAGCTCAGGGTGGACAGGGCAAAGAATGTGCGGATTGTGGGACGAGGGATGCTGTTCCAGCCTTTGCGCGGCGTGGAAATCACCCGTTCGCGCAACGTGCACGTAGAAGGCATTACGGTGGTCAACCCCCGGCATTACACCATAATGGGCGGAGAAAGCCGGAAGGTGACGGTCAGGAATGTGAAGAGCTTTTCATCCCGGGGGTGGAGCGACGGGATTGACTTGATGTGTTGCCATGACTGGTTGGTGGACGATGTGTTTCTTCGTACGAGCGACGACTGCCTGGCATTTTATAATCACCGGTGGTGGTTTTGGGGAGGGACAAGCAACCTGACGGTGCAGAATTCCATTTTGTGGGCCGATGTGGCGCATGCCATTAACGTGGGAGGCCATGGTGACGACCGTTCCCCGAAGGGGGAGACGCTTCGCAGCGTAAGGTTCCGCAACATAGACGTGCTGAACGTGGATGAGGATGACGACAACTATCGTGGAGTGATGGCCGTATGCGTGGGCGACAAGAACCGGGTGGAGGACGTGTCGTTCGAGGACATCCGGGTGGAAGACTGCGAAGAGGCGCGGCTGATAGATATCCGGGTTCTTTTCAATGAGAAATATAACCGTGAGCCTGGCGGTCCGATTCGCAACCTTGTCTTCCGTAATATCCGCTACCAAGGTGAAAGGGGAAAAATGTATCCTATGCGGATAAAAGGATATGACGCAGGCAACGACGTGTGCGGCGTGCTGTTGGAGAATGTCACGGTAGACGGAAAGAAACTGACGGGCACGGAAGGGATAGAGATGAACGGGTTTGTTTCCGATGTGGAAGTAAGGTAGGGAGCTTGTCTTTCGTTTTGTTCATGAAAGCGTGGATAGGTTTCTTTTTTGTCACAAGAAGTGTCTTTTTCTACGTAAATAGCGAAATAAATTGCAAGTATTCGCATTTATTTGTACCTTTGCCCACTAATAAGGTTTGAAGAAAACGATTGTCATGGAGCAGTTGAAACACGAATGCGGGATCGCTATGATACGCTTGCTGAAGCCCTTGGAGTATTACCAGGAAAAGTATGGTACTTGGATGTATGGCTTGAACAAGCTTTACCTTTTAATGGAGAAACAGCATAACCGCGGACAAGAAGGAGCCGGGTTGGCTTGCGTGAAGATGGAGGCGAATCCCGGAGAAGAGTATATGTTCCGTGAACGGGCGCTGGGTACGGGTGCCATTACCGAGATTTTTTCCTCCGTGCAGTCCCGGTTCAGGGATTTGGGCGCGGAACAGCTTGCAGACGCCACGTATGCCAAACGGCAGCTTCCCTTTGCCGGTGAAATTTATATGGGCCACCTTCGGTATTCAACGACCGGAAAGAGTGGCCTTTCTTTTGTCCACCCGTTTCTGAGGCGCAACAACTGGCGGGCGAAAAACCTTGCGCTGTGTGGCAATTTCAACCTGACGAATGTGGATGAGGTATTTGCCGGCATTACGGCCAAAGGACAGCATCCCCGGATTTATTCCGACACTTATATCATGTTGGAGCAAGTGGGGCACAGGCTCGACCGCGAAAGCGAACGCCTTTATGCCGAAGCCATAGGGCATGGATTGTCCGGCATGGATATCACGCATTATATCGAGGAACGCATCGACGTGAACAACGTGTTGCGCACGGCAGCTCCCTTGTGGGATGGCGGTTATGTGGTGTGCGGGGCGACGGGCAGCGGCGAGATGTTTGTCCTGCGTGACCCGTGGGGTATCCGGCCGGCCTTTTGGTATAAAGACGATGAGGTTTTGGTCGTGGCTTCCGAGCGTCCTGTCATCCAGACGGTTTTCGCGTTGGAGACGGAGCAGATACACGAACTCATGCCGGGGCAGGCGGTCAGCGTGCATAAGGACGGGGAGATGCGTTTGGAACAAATCTTGCAACCCAAGGAGGTGAAAGCCTGCTCGTTCGAACGAATCTATTTCAGTCGTGGAAGCGACCGCGATATTTACCTGGAGCGTAAGGCTTTGGGCATGCAGTTGCGCGATGCCATCCTGAAAGCCATTGGCGGGGATTTGGAACATACGGTGTTCTCTTTTATTCCGAACACGGCGGAAGTCGCCTTTTATGGCATGTTGGATGCTTTCAAGGCGTATCTGAACCAAACCAAGATTGCCCAGATAGAAGCGTTGGGACATAAGCCCACGCATGAGGAGCTCGAACGCATCCTGAGCCAGTATATCCGTAGCGAGAAAGTGGCTATCAAGGACATCAAACTGCGTACGTTCATTACGGAAGGCAACAGCCGGAACGATTTGGCAGCGCATGTGTATGACATCACTTACGGGAGCGTGAATGCCTACGAGGACAATCTGGTGGTCATCGACGACAGTATCGTGCGCGGGACTACGCTGAAAGAGAGCATCATCCGCATCCTTGACCGCCTGCACCCGAAGAAAATCGTGCTGGTGTCTTCTTCGCCGCAGGTGCGCTATCCCGATTATTACGGTATCGACATGTCCAATATGGATGAGTTCATCGCTTTCCGCGCAGCCGTGGAGCTGTTGAAAGAACGGGGCATGGCGCACGTGGTGGGTGAGGTTTATGAACAATGTAAAATGCAGATGGGGTTGCCTAAAGAAGAAATGGTGAACAGCGTGAAAGCCATCTACGCTCCTTTTGCGGACGAGGACATTTCATGCAAGATGGTGGAGATGTTGCGCCCGGCAGGAGTCACCACGCCCATTGAAATCGTATACCAGACGCTGGAGGGCCTTCACGAGGCCTGTCCGGGGCATTCGGGCGACTGGTATTTCAGCGGCGACTATCCGACACCGGGTGGCGTGAAGTTGGTGAACCGGGCGTTCATCAGTTATTATGAGAATGTGTTTAAGGCAAATAAATAAGATAATAAAGATTGTATTTCTGCAATGAGAAACGTGACACTTATCCTCGACGACGGGAGCCGTTTTCACGGTAAGTCGTTCGGTTATGAAAAACCGGTGGCCGGCGAAGTGGTTTTCAATACGGCCATGATGGGGTATCCGGAGAGTTTGACCGACCCGTCTTATGCCGGGCAGTTGATGACGCTGACCTATCCTTTGGTCGGGAACTACGGCGTGCCGGCTTTTACTATGGAAGAGAATGGCCTGGCCACTTTCATGGAGAGCGACCGGATTTATGCCTCGGCCATTATCGTAAGCGATTATAGTCTGGCCTACAACCATTGGAATGCAAAAGAAAGTCTGGCAGACTGGCTGAAACGGGAACAGGTGCCGGGCATCACGGGAGTGGATACGCGCGAGTTGACGAAGGTGTTGCGCGAACACGGGGTGATGATGGGCAAGATTGTGTTTGACGACGAACCGGATAACATACCCGAGGCCGATTATAACGGTGTGAACTTCGTGGATAAAGTGTCGTGTAAGGATGTCATCCGTTACAATGAAGGAGGCGGACGGAAGAAAGTCGTGTTGGTGGATTGTGGTGTGAAACACAATATTATACGTTGCCTGCTTCGTCGCAGCGTGGAAGTGATACGCGTGCCTTGGAACTATGATTTCAATACGTTGGAGTTTGACGGCCTCTTCTTGGCCAACGGTCCCGGCGACCCGGACACGTGCGAGGCTGCGGTAGCGAACATCCGCAAGTTCCTTGCTTCTCCTTCGGTGCGCCCCTGCATGGGCATCTGTATGGGCAACCAGCTTTTGAGTAAAGCGGCCGGTGCCCGGATTTATAAATTGAAGTACGGGCACCGCAGCCACAATCAGCCGGTGAGGATGGTGGGCACGACCCGTTGTTTCATCACGAGCCAGAACCACGGTTATGCTGTGGATGCGGAAACGCTCGGGGCAGACTGGGAACCCTTGTTCGTCAACATGAACGACGGTTCCAATGAAGGCATACGCCATAAAGTAAATCCTTGGTTCAGTGCGCAGTTCCATCCGGAAGCTTGCAGCGGTCCGGTGGATACGGAGTTCATGTTCGATGATTTTGTAAATTTGCTCAAATAAGAAACAGGTGGTCTATGGAAGATAAAGGAATAAAGAAAGTATTGTTGTTAGGTTCCGGTGCGCTGAAAATCGGCGAGGCCGGTGAGTTTGATTACTCCGGTTCGCAGGCGTTGAAGGCGTTGAAAGAGGAAGGGATAGAGACGGTACTCATCAATCCGAACATCGCCACGGTGCAGACGAGCGAAGGGGTGGCCGACCAGATTTATTTTTTGCCGGTGACTCCGTTTTTTGTGGAGAAAGTCATCCGGAAGGAACGGCCGCAAGGTATCTTGTTGGCGTTTGGAGGACAGACGGCTTTGAATTGCGGTGTGGCCTTATATAAGGAAGGAATCTTGGAGAAATACGGCGTGCAGGTGCTCGGAACTCCGGTACAGGCTATCATCGACACGGAAGACCGTGAATTGTTCGTGAAGAAGCTCGATGAAATCGACGTGAAGACCATCAAGAGCCATGCTTGCGGGAATATCGAAGAAGCCCGCAAGGCGGCTGCCCATCTGGGCTATCCCGTGATTATCCGTGCGGCCTATGCGTTGGGTGGCCTGGGTTCAGGATTCTGCGACAATGAGGACGAACTTAACAAGTTGGCAGAGAAGGCTTTCTCGTTTTCACCTCAAGTGTTGGTGGAGAAGAGTTTGAAGGGATGGAAAGAGATTGAATACGAAGTGGTGCGCGACCGTTATGACAACTGTATCACGGTGTGCAACATGGAAAACTTTGACCCGCTCGGCATTCATACCGGTGAAAGTATCGTGATTGCTCCCTCGCAGACGTTGACCAATTCGGAATACCACAAATTGCGGGCGTTGAGCATCCGCATCATCCGTCACATCGGAATCGTGGGAGAATGTAATGTGCAATATGCTTTCGACCCTGAATCGGAGGATTACCGTGTCATCGAGGTGAATGCACGTCTGAGCCGTTCTTCCGCTTTGGCTTCCAAGGCCACGGGTTATCCGTTGGCTTTCGTGGCTGCCAAATTGGGGTTGGGCTACGGGCTTTTTGAACTGAAAAACTCCGTGACGAAAACGACATCGGCCTTCTTCGAGCCGGCGTTGGATTATGTGGTGTGCAAGATACCGCGCTGGGATTTGGGTAAGTTCCGAGGTGTGGACCGCGAGTTGGGTTCCTCCATGAAGTCTGTAGGCGAGGTGATGGCCATAGGCCGTACTTTCGAGGAAGCTATCCAGAAAGGCTTGCGCATGATAGGCCAGGGGATGCATGGTTTTGTGGAGAACAAGGAACTGCAAATCGACGACATCGATGCCGCCCTGCACGAACCGACCGACAAGCGTATCTTTATCATCTCCAAGGCCATGCAGAAAGGTTATACGATAGACCGGATTCATGAACTGACGAAGATAGACAAGTGGTTCCTGCAAAAACTACAGAACATCAAGGATACGTCCAAGGCTTTGCATGCCTGCAAAAGCATCAATGTGCTAGACAATGACTTGTTGCGCCGGGCGAAGGTGCAAGGCTTTACGGATTTCCAGATAGCCCGTGCCTTGGGTATGGAAGAGGAAATGGACATCGAAGAGGCTTCGCTGATAGTGCGCCGTCGTCGCTTGTCCGCAGGTATCGTACCGGTTGTGAAACAAATAGACACGTTGGCTGCCGAGTATCCGGCGCAGACGAACTATTTGTACATGACTTATAGCGGCATAGCCCATGACATTCATTACGAACACGACAAGCGCAGTATTGTGGTTTTGGGTTCGGGTGCCTATCGTATCGGGTCGTCCGTCGAGTTCGATTGGTGCGGTGTGCAGGCGTTGAACACCATCCGTAAAGAGGGTTTCCGTTCGGTGATGATTAACTACAATCCCGAAACGGTATCTACCGACTACGACATGTGCGACCGCCTTTATTTCGACGAACTTACTTTCGAGCGCGTGTTGGATATTCTGGATTTGGAATGTCCGAAAGGGGTTATCGTTTCTACGGGCGGACAAATCCCGAACAACCTGGCCATCCGTTTGGACCAACAGCGTATTCCTATTCTCGGCACGACGGCCAAGAGCATTGACAATGCGGAAGACCGTGAGAAGTTTTCGGCCATGTTGAACCGTATCGGTGTGGACCAACCGGAATGGAGTGCGCTGACCAGTATGGACGATGTAAACGCATTTATAAGTAAGGTAGGCTTTCCGGTCTTGGTACGTCCTTCGTATGTGCTTTCCGGTGCGGCGATGAACGTATGTTCCAATCAGGATGAGTTAGAGCGATTCTTGAAGTTAGCTGCCAATGTGTCTCATAAACATCCAGTTGTCATCAGTAAGTTCTTGCAGCATGCCAAGGAAGTGGAGATGGATGCCGTGGCACGCGAGGGAGAAATCGTGGCATACGCTATCAGCGAGCACATTGAGTTTGCCGGCGTGCATTCGGGAGATGCCACCATCCAGTTCCCTGCACAGAAATTGTATGTGGAGACGGTGCGTCGCATCAAGAAGATTTCCGGGCAAATAGCCCGCGAGCTGAAAATCAGCGGCCCGTTCAATATCCAGTTCTTGGCCAAGGACAACGACATCAAGGTGATTGAATGCAACCTGCGTGCTTCACGGAGTTTTCCGTTCGTGAGCAAGGTGCTTAAGATAAATATGATAGAACTGGCCACGAAAGTCATGTTGGGATTGCCGGTGGAGAAGCCGAACAAGAGCCTTTTCGATTTCGATTATGTGGGCATCAAGGCCAGCCAGTTCTCGTTCAACCGTTTGCAGAAGGCCGACCCCGTACTTGGAGTCGATATGGCATCGACCGGAGAAGTCGGTTGTTTGGGTGACGACTCGGGAACCGCTTTGCTTACGGCCATGCTTTCGGTAGGGCATCGTATTCCGAAGAAGAACATTCTTTTGTCTACCGGTGGCGCCAAACAGAAAGCCGACATGCTAGAAGCAGCCCGTACTTTAAAAGAGCATGGTTATGAACTTTATGCTACAGGAGGAACTAGCCGTTATCTGACGGAGAACGGTGTGGCGAACCATTTGGTGTATTGGCCGAGTGAGGAGGGAACACCTCAAGCACTTGCCATGCTGCATAACCGGGAGATAGATATGGTGGTCAATATCCCGAAGGATTTGACGGTAAGCGAATTGAGCAACGGTTACAAGATTCGCCGTGCTGCGGTGGATTTGAATATTCCCTTGATTACGAACTCCCGTTTGGCGAGTGCCTTTATCCAGGCTTTCTGCCATATTGATATGGATGATCTGCCCATAAAGAGTTGGTCTGAATATAAGTAAACACTACACAATCATGCCATACCATGAATTTTGAAATTGTTTATGTCTTAATCTGTCTGGCCGCTATGGTCGTAGCACTAATCTACGACCGTATGCGTCCGGGCATGATACTTTTTTCTGTCGTCATCTTGTTTTTCTGTGCGGGAATACTTACCCCTAAGGAAGTGTTGGAGGGTTTCTCGAACAAAGGCATGATTACGGTGGCTCTTTTGTTTCTGGTCAGTGAAGGAATACGTAAGAGTGGGGTGTTGGAACGTTTGATTTTTGCCATGTTACCGCAAAAGAAGTCTACAGTAGCCAATACGAATCTGCGTGTATTGCCGGTCATTGCTTTCATTTCGGCTTTTCTGAACAACACGCCGGTGGTTGTCATCTTTGCGCCTATCATCAAGAACTGGGCAAGACGGATGAAACTGCCGCCTGCAAAATTTCTGATACCTCTTTCGTATGCCACTATACTTGGCGGTATTTGTACGTTGATAGGAACTTCCACGAATTTGGTGGTGGACGGAATGATACAAGACGCGGGTCTTAAGGGATTTTCCATCTTCGAATTGGGGCAAGTCGGGGTGATTATAGCCATTGTGGGCATTATTTATCTGGTTTGTTTTGCCAAGCGTTTATTGCCAGACCGAACCCTGAAAGATGACGATATTGAAGAAAGTAGCGACTCGGGTGACATTGTACGCGTGGAGGCTGTGTTGGGGGCACGTTTCCCCGGAAACGGAAAAACGTTGCGCGAATTTGATTTTCACCGTCATTATGGAGCCACGGTAAAAAGTCTGCATCGTAATGGTGAACGTCTCCAAGGGGATTGGATGAATGTACGCCTGTCAGAAAATGACACGTTGATTCTGGATGCAGACGGCACCTTTATTCCGACGTGGGGAGACAGCCGCGTGTTTTTGATGTTGTCGGTGTTGGATGCGGAACCCGAAATGGGAAAGAAAAAGAAATATCTGGCCATGATTCTGTTGTTGGTGATGATTATCGGGGCAACGGTAGGCGAGCTTCCGGTCGTGGAGCGGGCTCTTCCCGGACTGAAGTTGGATATGTTTTTCTTTGTTTGCGTCACAACGGTGATTATGGCTTGGACGGGAATGTTCAATCCCAAGAAATATACGAAGTTCATTTCATGGGACGTGTTGATTACCATCGCCTGTGCTTTTGCCATCAGTAAGGCTATGAGTAATTCCGGGTTTGCGGCTTTCATTGCCGAATATATAATAGGTATGACCGATGCTCTCGGACCGTATGCTTTGTTGGCTGTGATTTTTGTTATCACGAACCTGTTTACGGAGTTGATAACGAATAACGCCGCCGCCGCCCTGTCTTTTCCTATCGCTTTGGAGGTGGCCAATCATTTGGGAGTGAGTCCGACTCCGTTCTTTGTAGTGATTTGTATGGCTGCGTCAGCCTCGTTCTCTACACCTATCGGTTACCAGACCAATTTGATTGTACAAGGTATCGGAGGCTATAAATTTACCGATTTCGTTAAAATAGGCTTGCCTTTGAACATAATTGTGTTTGTGTTATCTGTATTTTTAATACCTTTGTTCTGGAATTTTTAAAAGAGAAGTAAGCAGTTTATGGGAGAGGCGACAAATATCTATCCGATATACGAAAAAATGATGACCCGTTCGGACAAGGAACAACTTCTTGGACAACGTGGGGTGATGGTCTGGTTCACTGGCTTGTCCGGTTCCGGGAAAAGTACGGTGGCACTCGGTGTAGAACGGGAGTTGCATAAGCGTGGCATCTTGTGCCGCATTTTGGACGGTGATAATATTCGTAGCGGTATCAATAAGAATTTGGGATTCTCGGCTGATGACCGGAAAGAGAATATCCGTCGTATTGCTGAAATCGGAAAATTATTCGTAGATACGGGGGTGGTGACGCTTTCAGCCTTTATCAGTCCTACGAACGAATCCCGTCACATGGCTTCTGAGATTATCGGGGCAGACGATTTTAGGGAAGTCTATGTGTCCACACCGTTGGAAGTTTGCGAACAACGCGACGTAAAGGGTTTGTATGCCCGTGCACGTCGGGGAGAAATCAAGGATTTTACCGGAGTCAGTGCCCCCTTCGAGGTGCCGGAACATCCGGCTCTGACGTTGGATACTTCCGTTCTGACGTTGGAAGAATCGGTTAATAAAGTGTTGGAACTTATATTGAACAATAAATAAATCACAATATTATGTCTGAATATAAATTGAGTCATTTGCAGGAGTTGGAGGCTGAGTCCATTCACATTATCCGTGAGGTGGCGGCTGAGTTTGAGAATCCTGTAATGCTTTACTCCATAGGAAAGGATTCTTCCGTGATGGTTCGTTTGGCTGAAAAGGCTTTTGCCCCGGGCAAGGTTCCTTTCCCTTTGATGCACATCGACTCCAAGTGGAAGTTTAAGGAGATGATACAATTTCGCGATGACTATGCCAAAAAATACGGTTGGAACCTGATTGTGGAATCCAATATGGAAGCGTTCCGGGCAGGGGTAGGCCCCTTTACGCACGGCAGTAAGGTGCATACGGATTTGATGAAGACCAAGGCTTTGTTGGATGCTTTGTCCAAGTATAAGTTTGACGCGGCTTTTGGTGGGGCGCGTCGCGACGAAGAGAAAAGCCGTGCAAAGGAACGTATCTTTTCATTCCGTGACCAGTTCCAACAGTGGGATCCTAAGAATCAACGTCCGGAGTTATGGGACATCTATAACGCCCGTATCCACAAAGGAGAGAGTATTCGGGTGTTCCCGTTGAGCAATTGGACAGAATTGGACATTTGGCAGTACATCCGTTTGGAAAACATTCCTATCGTCCCGCTGTATTATGCCAAGGAACGTCCGGTAGTGAACATCGACGGACAACTGATTATGCCGGACGACGACCGTTTGCCGGAAAAATACCGCGACAAGATTGAGATGAAGAATATTCGTTTCCGTACGTTGGGCTGTTGGCCGCTGACCGGTGCCATCGAAAGTGAAGCCGACACGATAGAGAAGATTGTGGAGGAAATGATGACTACCACCAAGAGTGAGCGTACGACCCGTGTGATAGACTTCGACCAGGAGGCGTCCATGGAACAGAAAAAGCGTGAAGGGTATTTTTAATTCAGGAGGGTATTATATGGCTACATTAAATATAAAGGAGTTTTTAGACCAAGACGAGAAAAAAGATTTGTTGCGCCTGTTGACGGCCGGTTCGGTGGATGACGGAAAATCCACATTGATAGGCCGGCTTTTGTTCGACAGCAAGAAACTGTATGAGGATCAGTTGCAGGCTTTGGAGCGTGACAGCAAACGTGTGGGAAATGCCGGCGACCATATAGATTATGCTTTGTTGCTCGACGGTTTGAAGGCGGAGCGCGAAGAAGGTATCACCATAGACGTGGCCTATCGTTATTTCTCGACGAACCAACGCAAATTTATAATTGCCGATACTCCGGGACACGAACAATACACCCGCAACATGATTACCGGCGGTTCCACAGCTAATTTGGCCGTCATATTGGTGGATGCCCGTACGGGAGTCATCACGCAGACCCGTCGTCATACCTTTCTTGTTTCCTTGTTGGGAATCAAACATATTGCGTTGGCCGTGAACAAGATGGATTTGGTGGATTTCGACGAAAACGTGTTCGACGCCATCGTAGCGGAATATAAGGCTTTGACGGATAAATTAGGTATAGAAGATGTGACTTGTTTTCCCCTTTCCGCTTTGGATGGTGACAATGTGGTAGAAAAGTCCGAGCGTACGCCTTGGTATGAAGGCACTAGCCTGTTGGACTTTTTGGAGACCGTGCCCATTCATACCGACCGCAACATGACGGATTTCCGTTATCCTGTGCAGTACGTGTTGCGCCCTAACCTCGATTTCCGTGGGTTCTGCGGAAAGATAGCTTCCGGTGTGGTACGGGAAGGAGATGAAATCATGGCTCTTCCGTCGCGTAAGAAGTCTCATGTGAAACGTATTGTGACGTACGACGGAGATTTGAAAGAGGCTTTTTGTCCGCAATGCGTGACGTTGACGTTGGAGGATGAGATAGACATTTCACGTGGTGAGATGTTAGTACATCCAGACAACGTGCCGGAAGTAGGGCGCTATTTCGAGACGATGCTCGTATGGATGGACGAAGAACCGATGGACCGTAACAAGCATTTTTATCTGAAGCATAATACGAATACGACTCGTGCCACGGTAGGTGAGATTTGTTATCAGGTAGATGTGAATACGATGGAGCAGCGTCCGGCGGACGGTTTTCATTTGAATGAAATAGGGAAAGTGCATATCACGACGGCAAAACCCATATTTTTTGATGCTTATCAGAAGAACCGTGCAACCGGTTCCTTCATATTGATAGATCCGATTACGAACAACACCAGTGCTGTAGGCATGATTATCGGTCCGGTGGAAGCCAAGGAGAATGACGTTGAGCGTCTTCCGGAGTTGGACTTGCCTAAATTAGGTATTGGTAAAGAGCATTACGAAGCCATAGAGAAAGCGGTCAAAGATTTGGGACGGCAAGGTCTCGCGATAGAAATCATTAAAGAATAACCTTAATTAAAAATCAAAGTTTCATGGGATTATTAGAGTTCAGCAAACTTCCGGTCAATACGTTAGTAGGTGCCGATTGGAAAACGTTTAAAGAAATGACGCATGGTCAGGAAATAGCTCCGGACAAGCGTACCAAGTATTATCTGACGAAAAGCGTATGCAGGCTGTTGAGTTTGTTGGCACCTATCCAAGACCACAGGTTTGAGGAGAAGTTGGGGGCGTACGAATTCGACCACGATCCTGTTTTCATCCTCGGGCATTGGAGAAGCGGTACGACTTTTGTGCACAACATCTTTGCTCAGGACGATAATTTTTGCTATACGACAACGTACCAGACTGTATTTCCCCATCTGATGATGTTCGGGCAACCGTTCTTCAAGAAGACGATGGGGTGGCTTATGCCGGACAAGCGTCCGACGGATAATATGGAGTTGGCTCCCGACCTGCCGCAGGAGGAAGAATTCGCTTTGTCGAACATGATGCCTTATTCCTTCTATGACTTTTGGTTCTTTCCTCAGAAATGGCAGGAATATTGCGACAAGTATCTGACGTTTGAGAACATTACGAAAGAGGAACTTCAGGTATTCAAGGAAACATTTGTGAAGTTGATGAAGATTTCCAGGTACTGTACGACGGGAGGTGATGTGTATTTATCCAAGAACCCGCCTCATACGGGACGTGTAAAAGCCTTGGTCGAAATGTTTCCCAATGCCAAGTTCATTTATCTGATGCGTAACCCCTATACGGTGTTCGAGAGCACACGTAGCTTCTTCACCAACACCATCAAGCCGTTGGAATTACAGCATATCAGCGACGAGGAGATGGAGAAGAATATTCTTCTTACCTATACAAAGCTTTACCGCGCCTACGAGGAACAGAAAAAATATGTGCCGGAAGGAAATCTTTTCGAAGTGAAATTCGAGGATTTTGAGGCTGATGCATTCGGGACTACGAAGCTCGCGTATGAAAAATTAGGTATTCGCGAGTTTCATTGTGCCGAGGCTGCCATACGCCGATATACAGACCGGAAGAAAGGCTACAAAAAGAACAAATATGAGTATAAGCCCCGTACCATTCAGTTGGTGAATGAAAATTGGGGATATGCCCTTAAGGATTGGGATTATGAGATACATCCATAAGATGGGATTCCGTATTTTCCTTTAAAACGAGGCATCCTCTCATTTTCGGGTGAGAGGATGCCTTATTTTTATTCTTTGATTTTTCCGCTGATTTTTTCGGCCATTTCCGGTTTCTGTTTGTACCGCTTGTTCAGGCCGTTTACCACGTCTTTAGTAATGTCGTACTTAGCGTTGGCTACCAAGATATTGTCTCCCGCCTTGCTGATGATATAATCGAATTTCTTTGATTTATTGTATTCTTTCAGGAATGCTTGGATGGAATCGCGCATTTCGGTGTTGTATTTTGCTTGTTCTGCGGCGAAATCATTCATCAACCGGTCGTTTAATGCTTGCAAGTCCTGTTGTTGTTTGGCCAATGTCATTTGAGCCTGTTCCACTTGTTCTTTGGTGGTGAACTGGTTGGTTTCATATTTCTTTTGCAGTTCTGCGGCTTTAGCCTGGAGGGCGCGTTCTTTTCCGGCCAATGTAGCTCGGATATTTTCTCCCTTTTTGTTCATCAGGAGCGTGTAGTCTTTACAGAAATTGTATTGCGACATCAGAGTGTCGATTTCCACGTATGCGATTTTCAATCCGCCTGCAGGGATTTCCGTAGCTTGAGTGTTTGTTTTTTCTTCCGGTGCCGACTTGTTACATCCCGTCAGGGCGAATGTGGCTGCCAAGGTGATAAGTCCTGTGCCAATGATACTGTTTTTCTTCATTATTTTTTCTTTATTTATGATTTTCTTGTACTGCGTTCATTGATTCTATGTGGGTTTTCCACCCGTTCCTGGGCATCCATGGTTTGTACGCACGTGATGCCCCGTTTGCGCATAGCCGCACTATGGCCTACGTGGGTGTTCGGGAAGCGGCCGTTTTTCTTGAAAAGGATTTTTATGGCAAAGAATGCCATACTTATGGCCACAATTATCAGGGTAAACAATAGTGTCTTCAACATTTTTGCGTATATTTGTGCTGCAAAGATAAACTTTAAAAGCGTGGATTTGTGTCGTATCTTCGCTTTTAACCAAATTTAGTAGAATGAATATATAAAATTATGGATATGGAAATGAGCTCATTGAAACCAACCGAGGTTTTTAAGTTTTTTGCAGAAATCAACCGGATACCCCGTCCTTCCAAGAAAGAAGAGCGGATGATAGCTTATTTGGAACAGTTTGCCCGTGAAAGAGGTTTGGAATGCAAAGTGGACGAGACGGGAAACGTATTGATTCGTAAGGGGGCGACTCCGGGGATGGAAAACCGTAAGACGGTGATCTTACAGAGCCACATGGATATGGTTTGCGAGAAGAACCGTGAGGTGGAGTTCGATTTTGAAAAAGACGCGATTCGTACGTGGGTTGATGGCGATTGGTTGCGTGCGGACGGGACGACGTTGGGTGCCGACGACGGGATAGGCGTGGCGATGGAGTTGGCCTTGTTGAATGCTTCGGATATTGCCCACGGCCCGATAGAATGTGTGTTTACCCGTGACGAGGAGACGGGCTTGAGCGGTGCGTTCGGCATGAAGCCTGGTTTCATGTCCGGTGATATTTTGTTGAACTTGGACTCGGAAGACGAAGGGCAGTTGTTCGTAAGTTGTGCCGGAGGAGCGGCAACTACGGCTGAATTCGACTTTACGCCGGTGGATGTTCCGCAGGATTATTTTTTCTTCGAAGTGAAGGTGAAAGGATTGACGGGCGGACATTCGGGTGACGACATTAATAAGAAGCGGGCGAATGCCAACAAGATACTGGCGCGTTTTCTGTATAATGCTTGGGCAAAATACGATTTATATTTATGCGACATCCAGGCCGGAGGTCTGCACAACGCCATACCCCGTGAAGCGATGGCGGTTTGTGCCATCCCGATGAAGGACAAGGAGAGCATCCGTGTGGATTGGAACCTGTTCAGTGCCGATGTGGAAGAAGAATACAGCGTGACCGAAAAGACCATGGTTTTCGAGTTGCAGAGCGAAAGCGCGAGGCCGGAAGCCGTGGAGCGCGAAGTCGCCCGCAAGCTCATTTGGGCTTTACAGGCCGTGCACAACGGCATTCTTTCCATGTCGCAGGATATAGATTTGGTGGAGACCAGTTCCAATCTGGCCAGTATCCGTCTGACGGACGGCAATAAGATTCTAGTGAAAACCAGTCAGCGCAGCAGCATACTGAGTGCACGCCACCACATGAGCAATATGGTGAAAGCCGCTTTCGAGTTGGCAGGTGCCCGTGTGGAAGTGGGCGAAGGCTATCCGGGTTGGAAGATGAATCCGGAATCAGAGATTTTGAAAATAGCGGTGGAAACTTACAAAGCCTTGTTTGGCAAAGAACCGAAAGTGTTGGGGATACACGCCGGATTGGAATGTGGGTTGTTCAGCGAGAAGTATCCCGGTCTGGACATGGTGTCGTTCGGCCCGACGTTGCGTGGAGTACATTCGCCTGACGAACGGTTGCTGATACCGACGGTTGCCATGGTTTGGGATCATATCAAAGCCATTTTGAAGAATATTCCGGTGAAAGCCTAAAATAAGCGGGGCATATCTGCGTTATGACAAGGCAGATATGCCTTTTTTGAATTTATGAATATGCGAAAAATATCCGTCCTTTGTGGCTCAGTCCTTGTGTGGGGCGTCGTGGCTGTATCCGGTTTTACGTCTTGTGACGACTCCATGTCGTTCACGACCGACCGCAGTGCGCTGTTATCCTTTTCTGCCGATACGGTGCGGTTCGACACCGTGATTTCAACCGTAGGGTCGAGCACACGCCAACTGATGGTTTACAACCGTAACGCAGATGGCCTGCGTATTGCGTCCGTACGTCTGAAACAAGCGTATGCCACTCCCTTTCGGGTGAATGTGGACGGTTCCTATCTGGAGCCTGAAAGCGGGGCACGGGCATACGATTTCGAGGTGCGTACGGGAGACAGTATCCGTGTCTTTGCAGAGGTGACGATGCCGGAAAACGGGCAGGATGCCCCCGTAGCCTTGAACGACACACTGATTTTTGCATTGGAGAGCGGGGCGGAGCAGCATGTCATTCTTACAGCAGTGGGGCAGGATGCCTATATGTGGCGTGGCAGAGTGATAGAAGCCGATACTTTGTTGGAGGCCGGACGTCCGATTGTGGTGTACGACAGCCTTTCTGTAAAAGAGGGAGTGACATTGTCCATGGCCGCAGGCGTACAGTTGTATTTCCACGACGGGGCTAACCTTTGGGTGCACGGTCGTATCGTGGCCGAAGGGACGGTCGATCGTCCGGTGGTGTTCCGTGGCGACCGTACAGACCGGATGTTCGACTACCTGCCATACGACAATACGCCTTCCCGTTGGGGAGGCATACGGCTGAAGGCCACGAGTACGGACAACCGGCTGAACCATGTGGACATCCATAGTGCTTCCTACGGCATTGCGTGCGACAGCTCTTCCACGGACGCGATGAAACTGACGTTGGAGAACAGCGTGATTCATAACGTAGGAGGCGAAGGATTGGGGCTGTACCATTGCCGTGCGTCGGTAGGCAACACCCAAATCAGCAACACGTTAGGGCATTGTGTGGCCGTGGTAGGTGGTTGGGCCGAGTTCGTGCATTGCACGTTGGCGCAATTCTATCCTTGGGATGCTGAGCGGGGCGATGCCTTGTATTTGGCCAACAAATGGTTAGCTTTGGATTATCCTCTCCAGCATGCCCATTTCCTGAACTGTCTGGTGACGGGATATGCCGACGATGTGGTGACGGGAAATCTGGAAGACGAGAACAAGGATGTGGATTACTATTTCGGGAATTGCGTGCTTCGTACGGTCGAGGCGGAAGACGATGCCTCGCGTTTCGTCGGCGTGGTGTATGAAAAGAAAGACGAGGAGGGTTCCGGCCAAGAACAGTTCCGGTTGTTCGATACGGATAACTATCTGTACGATTTCCGTTTGAAAGACATTTCCATTGCACGTGGCAAAGGCTCGACGGAGTGGGCCGCCCGTTATCCGACGGACCGTTACGGGACAGACCGTTTGACGGAACCGGTACCGGATGCCGGGTGCTATGAATTCGTGCCCGAAGAATGAAACCGCTTGTTTGGCTTTCGGCGTTGCTTTGTGGATGGAGCGCGTGGCTTCCGGTCAAGGGGCAGCAACCTTTCCGGGTCATGTTCTACAATGTGGAGAACTTGTTCGACTGCCGTCATGACAGCCTGAAGGAAGACCGTGAGTTTTTACCCGGTGGGGAGAAGAAATGGACACCGTCGCGTTACTGGCGCAAGTTGGATGCCTTGTCCAAAGTCGTTGCGGCTGTAGGAGAAGAACGTTTGCCGGATTTGGTCGGGTTGTGTGAGGTGGAAAATGACAGTGTGCTTTTCGATTTGACCCAGCGTTCGTCCCTGCGTGCGCTCGGTTACCGTTACGTGGCGACCCACTCTCCCGATGTGCGGGGCATCGACGTGGCCTTGCTCTATCAGCCGGGTAGTTTCCGTTTGTTGGAGTCCCGCGAAATCACCGTTCCTTCCGTAGATGCCGGATTCCGTCCCACGCGCAATGTCTTGTATGTAAAGGGAAGAGTGCTTTCGGGAGATACGCTGCACGTGCTCGTATGCCATTTGCCCAGTCGTCTGGGAGCGACCCGTGTTTCACGCCGCCATCGGATGTTGGCGGTGCGGACGGTGTCAGCCGTTGCCGACTCCATCCGTACCGTGGTGGGCGATGCCCGTATTGTGGTTATGGGTGATTTCAATGCCGGAAGTGAAGACGAAGTGTTCCTTGAAGCGTTTATTCCATATTTCCATGAGCCAGAACTTGCCTTTTCCAGGCAGAGTGAGGTGAAAGGTTCCTACCGTTACCGTGGAATATGGGAAACGATAGACCATATCTTGGTCAGTCCGGCGTTGATGGACAATAGCCGTCCGTTTCATACCTCCGACGGATGTCGTGCCATAGTGGCCTTTCCTTTTATGTGCGAACGGGAAAAGACGTATGGCGGCATTCGTCCGTTCCGCACCTACCAAGGCCCGTTGTATAAAGGAGGATACAGCGACCATTTTCCGGTGACATTGGATTTCGAGTGGCGGTTTCCCGAATGAATGTCTGCCCGGAAGGGTTATTCATGATGATAAGGTTCACCGTTGATGATGGTCATGGCCCGATAGATTTGTTCGGTGAAAATCAGACGGATCATTTGATGCGAGAAAGTCATG
Organism: Paraprevotella xylaniphila YIT 11841; assembly: GCF_900683745.1. NCBI lineage: Bacteria > Pseudomonadati > Bacteroidota > Bacteroidia > Bacteroidales > Prevotellaceae > Paraprevotella > Paraprevotella xylaniphila. The sequence goes on along the minus strand of NZ_LR215980.1, from coordinate 1,140,251 downwards.
CGCGAAAGCGATACCTTTTCGTTTGCTTTTGCATAGATGCGTGGTGAGAAACCGTAGGGGCCGCCCACGACGAACACCATCCGCTTCAGGCCGGCCGCCATCCGCTTTTCCATCCATGCGGCGAACTCCACCGAACGGTGTTCCTGTCCGTGTTCGTCCAGCAAGACGATATGGTCGCCCGGTTGGAACGCTTTCAACAGCAAATCCGCTTCTTTCTCCTTTTGTTGTTCTTCCGAAAGGCTTTTGGTGTTCCGCAATTCCGGTATGACTTCGATGCCGAAAGGCAGGTAGTGCCGGATACGTTTGGCATATTCTTCTATGCCTGCAATGAAATGCGGGTCGTTCGTCTTGCCGACGACGAGTAGGGTAATCTTCATGGCCGCGACGGATTATTATTTTTTGTTTAGGATGACCAAAGCCGCAATGACTCCCGGAATCCAACCGGCCAGGGTGAGGATGAACACGATGACTACCGATCCGCAACCTTGGTCCAGTACGGCCAAAGGTGGAAAAATGATGGAAAGGAGAACTCTGAATAATGACATTTTATTTTTCTATGTGCTTGATTGACGGGTCAAAGTTAGGAAAAAGTTTCAAGAACCGGCACGGAAACCCTCCGTTTCTGTGCGGTTTTGTGCCTACGGTAGGGCAGGGGGCGCGTTCCAGTCTTCTTCAAAAGCCGATGGCGGCCACGTCCTTCTGCGCTTTCCGGAAGTTTTCCACGAGTTGCCGTACGATGTCTCCGGCGGGACGTATGGCATCTACGGACGATGCGATTTGTCCGATTTCGAGTTCGCCTTGTTCAGTGTCCCCCTCGAAAATACCGCGCTTAGAGGCCGCTTTGCCTAAAATGTCGCGCAGTTCTTCCGCATGGGCCCCACGGGCCTCCGCTTCGGCCACTTTGTCGAACAGCCCATTCCGCACCAGGCGTGTGGGCGACAGTTTTTTAAGGCAGAGCATCGTGCCGCCTTCGTTCAAAGCGAGGCAATGCTGTTTGAAGGCTTCCGAAGCCGAACTTTCTGCCGACAGGGCAAAAAGGGTACCGATTTGTACCCCTTCGGCTCCTAATGCCATGGCTGCCAACATCGCTTCTCCGCTGCCGATTCCTCCGGCTGCCACGACCGGAAGGCCGGTGGCGCGGCGCACTTGCGGTATCAGGGTGAGGGTCGTCGTTTCTTCACGTCCGTTATGTCCTCCGGCTTCGAATCCTTCGGCTACGATGGCGTCTACTCCGGCCTCCTCGCATTTCCGTGCGAATTTGCTGCTCGACACCACATGGGCTACCGTCACGCCCGCCTCGTGAAGCATCGGGGTGAATTTCTTGGGGCTTCCGGCCGAGGTGAACACTATTTTCACTTCTTCCCGTATGAGGATGTCCATCAGCCGGGCTATTTCCGGATACATCAGCGGGACGTTCACGCCCCACGGCCGATCTGTAGCTGCCTTCATCTTACGGATGTGTTCCACGAGAGTTTCCGGATGCATCGAACCTGCTCCGAGCAGTCCCAATCCGCCGGCCTGGCTGACGGCAGATGCCAGTCTCCATCCGCTGCACCACACCATGCCGCCTTGTATGATGGGGTAACGGATGCCGAAAAGTTCGCATATTCTATTCATGTCGGTTTGCTTTTAGGTTTGTTGTATTCCAAAGTTAAGCAAAAAGACGGCTAGTCGCGGCTTCGCCCCTACGGAATTAGCATTCTTTATAGGATGATCGTATACTGATGATGTTCGACCGCGAAGGGAAATTCCTCAAGTCCATGCCATGACGGTGGGTAAGGGCATAATGAGTAAAGCTGATACCATTGCGGAAACGTTGAAACAATATCGGGAAAAAGATGGCACGTTGCCCCCTGCGCTGCAAGAGGTGGAACGGAAGTTCAACCCCGACGGCAATCCGCTCCTCATCGTGTGGAAAATCAAATGACAGATTCGCTCCGGGCGTTTGTAAAGGCAGGTTCAAGGTGTTTGTCTTTTTTCTTTTTGTTGTGGTTTTTGAATATTGTAATGTATTGAATATCAGTATAGTGCTTTCGTGAAATCAATCTGCGCCAAACGAAAAATCAATCGGCTGAGAATGAAAAATCGTTTGGCGCAGATTGATTTCACGTTCTCAGCCGATTGATTTTTGTTATTCAAAAGTCGGAAAATGCCGTCCGTCGTTCTTTATCTTCCGAAAGGTATTGAAAAAAGCACCTCCTTTCGTTTTTATGTTGTATCTTTGCCGGGAAATCATTGCGAATACATTAAAGGAATAGGAAATATGTTGTCAGTAGAAGAATTGAATGACCGTTTGATTGATTTGGCCTTTGCCGAGGACATAGGCGATGGAGACCACACTACGCTCTGCTGTATTCCGGCGGATGCCATGGGAAAATCTAAGTTGATCATCAAGGAAGAAGGCGTGTTGGCCGGAATAGAAATCGCCAAGGAAGTGTTCCGTCGCTTCGATCCGGACATGAAAGTGGAGGTGTTCATCGAGGACGGGGCGCACGTGAAGCCGGGCGACGTGGCCATGGTTGTCACGGGACGGGTGAGGAGCCTGCTGCAAACGGAGCGCCTGATGTTGAACATCATGCAACGCATGAGCGGCATTGCCACCATGACGGATAAGTACGTGGAGCGGCTGAAGGGAACGCATACCCGTGTGTTGGACACGCGTAAGACGACCCCGGGCATGCGTATGTTGGAAAAGGCGGCTGTGAAAATCGGAGGCGGCGTGAACCACCGTATCGGGTTGTTCGACATGATTCTCTTGAAAGATAACCACGTGGACTTTGCCGGTGGCATTGCCAACGCCATCAACCGTTGCCATGAGTATCTCAAGGAAAAAGGAAAGGACCTGAAGATAGAAATCGAAGTGCGTAATTTCGACGAATTGCAACAGGTGTTGGACATGGGTGGCGTAGACCGTATCATGTTCGACAACTTCTCCGTGGAGGATACGCGTAAGGCCGTGAAGATGATAGGCGGCCGTTTTGAAACAGAATCGAGTGGCGGTATCACTTTCGACACTTTGCGCGATTATGCCGAGTGTGGGGTAGACTTCATTTCCGTCGGGGCACTGACCCATTCCGTCAAAGGGTTGGATATGAGTTTTAAGGCTTGTTGACAGGCCATGGGTCTGTCGGATGGACAAACGGTTGCCGGGACTGTCGCGTCGTGAAAACGGAAGGGAGATAGCCTTGGTAATCGTTTTTTGCATATATAATTAAGGTATATAAGGTATGAAGAAACACTTTTGGTGGATGAGTGTGGCTTTGTGGCTCCCTTTGCAGGCAGCGGCACAGGACGAGCGTTTCCATTCTCCGGTGGACATTCCGTTCCTGATGTCGGGCAGTTTCGGCGAACCGCGTCCGAACCATTTCCATTGCGGCATCGACGTGAAGACGCAAGGTGTGGTGGGAAAACGGGTATTGTCCGTATGCGACGGCTACGTGTCGCGGCTTACGGTGGGTTACGATGGTTTCGGCAATGCCCTTTATGTGACGCACCCCAACGGACTGGTATCCGTTTATTGCCATTTGGACGAGTTTGTGCCGGCGTTGCAGGAAATCGTCCGTAGCCGCCAATATGAGATGGAAACGGAACGGGTGGACGTGGTGCTTCAGCCCGGCGAGTTTCCGGTGAAGGCCGGGCAACTGGTGGCATACAGCGGTAATACGGGGGCTTCTCTTGCCCCTCATCTTCATTTGGAATTACACAGGGCATCGGACGGTGCGTTGGTGGACCCGTTGCCTTATTTCCGGCATTTGCTGACGGACGACATGTCGCCGGTCGTACACGGGGTGAAGTTGTATGCTTGTCCGGGGCAGGGTTGGATAGACACCGGAAGGTCGTCCAAGACATTCACGGTCACGGCCGATGCTTCTGCCCGTGTGGTGCGGGCTTGGGGGCGTGTGGGTGCTGCCGTTTGGGCGGACGACCTGATGAACAACACGCAGAATAAGTTCGGCATCCGTCGCATCACGCTGAAAGTGGACGGCAGGCAGGTTTTCCAAAGCCTGATGGACGAATTCATGCCGGACGAAAACCCGTTGGTGAATTCGTGGGGAGACTATCCCCACTACCGGAAAACGAAACATTGGTATTTGAAGTCTTTTGTAGAGCCGGGTAATACATTGTGTTTCCTGTCGGCTGACGAGAACCGGGGGTGGGTGGACGTGGACGAGGAGCGCGACTACCTCTTTGAATATGCCTTGGAAGATTTGAAAGGAAACGTCCGGGTGTGCCGTTTTACGGTGCGGGGCGAACGTGACGATGCGCGTTTGGCCGAAGCGGAAGAGCGTGAGCAGCTTCGGAGGGCTTCGGGCGCATGGTTGGAGTACGACCGTCCGCAAGTGGTGCAGCGTCCGGGGATGGAGTTGCGCATTCCGGCAGGAGCATTGACAAAAGATGAAGTGCTTCGTCTTCGGGTTGAAGCCAAAGAAGACGGGATTTCCAACCTTTATGTGCTCCACGATGAGTTTGTGCCGTTGGTGAAACGGGCCACGTTGATGCTGTCCCCCCGTATGCCTGTATCCCGTCCGGAGAAATGTTATATAGAATCTTCCCGTGGATATGTAGGGGGAGAGTATGCAGACGGTTGGTTTTCTGCCCGGATTCGGGATTTGGGGGAGTCGTACGCGTTGGCCGTGGACACCGTGGTGCCTGTGGTTCGTTGGAAGACGGCTTTCAATGGCAAGAAAGTTAGCGTGTTGCGTTGCGTTCCGACAGACAGCGGTTCGGGGGTGAAGTCTTTCAAAGCATACGTGGATGGCCGGTTTGTGCTCTTTACTTCTTATCGCGGAGTTTGGACTTGCCGGTTGAAAGAAACGCCGTTGCGTCCGGAAGGCAAACGCCGCCGGTTGACCGTGAAGGTGACGGATCGTTGCGGAAATGAAACAGTGGATGAAAAAGAGTTTATTTATTAATGATAGATTTATTGATAGAAAGATGAAATTCAAATGGGTAATGACGGTCGTGTTGGCTGTGTGCACGGGCTACGGGCAGGCTTGCACGAACCTGATAGTGGGAAAGAAAGCGTCGGCTGACGGGTCGGTCATCGTATCTTATAGCGCAGACGATTTCGGCAGTTTCGGTTATTTGCGCCATTGGGCCGCCGGAAAGCATGCGAAGGGCACAATGCGTCCGGTGTATAATTGGGAAAACAACAATTATGCGGGAGAGATAGAAGAAGCTCCCGAAACGTACAACGTGATAGGGAATATGAACGAATATCAGTTGACGATTACGGAAACGACTTTCGGTGGTCGTGCCGAACTGGTTGATTCAACCGGATTGTTGGATTACGGTAGTTTGATATACATCACTTTGCAACGTGCCAAGACAGCGAAGGAAGCTATCAAAGTGATGACGGATTTGATTAATCAATACGGGTATAACAGTGAAGGCGAAAGCTTTACGATAGCAGATAAGAACGAGGCGTGGGTCATGGATCTGATTGGAAAAGGAACGGGACGCAAAGGTGCGGTGTGGGTGGCCGTGCGTGTGCCGGACGATTGTATCTGTGCCCATGCCAACCAGAGCCGCATCCGCCGTTTCCCGTTACGCGACAAGGAGAACTGCCTTTATTCCAAAGACGTGATCAGCTTTGCCCGCGAGAAGGGATATTTCAAGGGAAAGAAAGACAGCGATTTTTCATTTGCCGATGCTTATGCTCCCGCTGATTTCAGTGCTTTGCGTTTTTGCGAGGCACGGGTGTGGAGCTTCTTTAACCGCTACGTGGACGGAATGGAGAAATATTTGCCATACGCTTCGGGAGAAAACCCGCAGGCCGAACCGATGCCGCTGTTTGTCAAGCCGGATCGTCGGCTTTCCGTGCAAGACGTGAAGGATATGATGCGCGACCATTATGAAGGCACTCCGTTGGCTTTAGACAACGATCCCGGTATGGGGCCTTTCGAAGCTCCTTACCGTCCTACACCGTTGACTTGGAAGGTGGATGGAAAGACGTATTTCAACGAACGTCCTATTTCTACCCAACAGTCGGCATTTGTCATGGTGGCACAGATGCGCAGCCAGTTGCCCGATTATGTGGGAGGTGTACTGTGGTTCGGCTGCGACGATGCGAACATGATGGCTTTCACGCCGGTGTATTGCTGTACGGACTTGGTGCCGGAGTGTTATAGCGACAAGGTGGCGGACGATTTGCACTTTTCTTTTAAAAGTGCTTTCTGGGTATGTAATTGGGTAAGCAGTATCGTGTATCCCCGTTACAGCCAGTTGTTCGGTGAACTCAAAACGGTGCGCGACCGGTTGGAAACCGATTACAATACGTTACAGGAGAAAACGGAAAAAGAAGCCATGGCATTGGCCGGGACGGAGGGCGAAGGGATGTCGGCCGTCCGTAAATACCTGACGGCTTATACGAACCGGATGGCTGCCGGAATGCTCTATGAATGGATGGAGCTGGGCAAGCGTCTGATGGTGAAATATATTGACGGGACTGTACGTCCTGAAAGAGACGGGCTGTATGTGCGTACGCCCGGAGGGTTGGGCGTTCCGGTAGAACGTCCGGGATATCCGGAACGTTACCGGCGTGAAATCGTGAAGGCTACGGGAAATCGCTTTGAGGTGAAATAAATCGTGCAATTAGGGTATTTTCAGATTTCATCGTAGGCGATATGCTGTGAATTGAGTATATTTGCCCGTAATTTGGAACAAAGGATAAAAAATAACTCATAATAAAAAGATACAAAATGGATAATGAACTGATTAAATCGTGTGAGGCCAAAGCTGAAGCCTGGCTTTCTTCTTCAGTATATGATGCGGCTACGCAGGCGGAAGTACGCAAGATGCTCGACAATGCCGACAAGACGGAGTTGGTGGAGTCTTTCTATCAGAATCTGGAATTCGGAACGGGCGGTTTGCGCGGCATCATGGGAGTAGGCACGAACCGTATGAACATTTACACGGTGGGGGCAGCTACGCAAGGCTTGTCCAATTATCTGAACAAGAATTTCAAGGATCTGAAAGAAATTGCTGTGGTGGTAGGCCATGACTGTCGTAACAACAGCCGCTTGTTTGCCGAGGTTTCGGCCAATATTTTTGCCGCAAATGGCATAAAGGTATATTTGTTCGACGACATGCGTCCTACTCCGGAAATGTCGTTTGCTATTCGCCAGTTGGGTTGCCAAAGTGGAATCATCCTTACGGCTTCCCACAATCCGAAAGAATATAACGGTTACAAGGCTTACTGGGATGACGGTGCCCAGGTATTGGCTCCCCACGACAAGGGTATCATCGATGAGGTGAACAAAGTCGGTGCCGAGGATATCAAAGGTTTGCATACGGTATTGGACACGGCCAATCCTTTGATTGAGATTATCGGTGAAGAGATAGACAAACTTTATTTGGATAAGATAAAAACTATTTCCATCGACCCGGACGTGATTCAACGTCAGAAAGACATGAAGATTGTCTATACTCCCATCCACGGTACAGGCATGATGTTGATTCCCCGGTCGTTGCAGTTGTGGGGATTTGAGAACGTCAATACCGTACCCGAACAAATGGTGAAAGACGGCAACTTCCCCACGGTAGTGTCACCGAATCCCGAGAATGCCGAAGCACTTTCCATGGCCATCGCTTTGGCCAAGAAGATAGACGCAGACATCGTGATGGCTTCCGACCCGGATGCCGACCGTGTCGGTATGGCCTGCAAGGACAGCAACGGGGAATGGGTGTTGGTGAATGGTAACCAGACTTGCATGATTTTCCTCTATTACATCATCAAGAACCGTATTGCAATGGGTAAGATGAAGGGGAACGAGTTCGTAGTAAAGACCATCGTGACCACGGAATTGATTAAGGCGATTGCAGACAAGAACAACGTAGAGATGTACGATTGTTATACCGGTTTCAAGTGGATTGCAAGCGTGATTCGCGAAAACGAAGGCAAGAAGCAGTATATCGGCGGAGGAGAGGAGTCATACGGATTCTTGGCCGAGGACTTCGTGCGCGACAAGGATGCTGTGTCCGCTTGTTCGCTTTTGGCTGAAATATGTGCTTGGGCCAAGGACCAGGGGAAGACGTTGTTCGATGTCTTGATGGACATTTACGTAGAGTATGGTTTCTCGCTGAACCATACGATTAATGTCGTGAAACCGGGTAAGACTGGGGCTGACGAAATCAAACAAATGATGGTGAACTTCCGTACGAATCCGCCGAAGGAACTGGCCGGTTCGGAAGTCGTACTGACGAAGGATTATCAGAGTCTGAAGGCTACGGATAATAAGGGTAACGTGACGGACATTGCGCAACCTGCTACCTCCAATGTACTGCAATGGTATACCGCAGATGGAACAAAGGTGAGTGTCCGTCCATCCGGAACAGAGCCTAAAATCAAGTTCTACATTGAAGTGGCAGGTGAGATGAAATGTCCGAAATGCTACGCAGAAGCAGAAAAGAAGGCTATGCAAACCGTCGAAGCCGTGAAGGTTTCTTTGGGATTGTAATAGGACGTCTGATGAAATAACTGTTCGGGAAGCCTCGCCTTTAAGGTTGGGGCTTCCGTTTTGTATGATAAGACTTATGGTACAGGTTGTATATGACAAGCCGGTGTATTGGTTTGTTTTTTGTAAGGACGAATTGTTGTTGCAGCGAGAGACGGAAGGCCGTTGTACAGTACCTTACGGGGCGGAACCTCCGGTGAAGTTGGCAGAATGGAATACCGTGCATCGGCTGACCCCGTTGGAAGGGCGGGACTGCCGGACGGTAAGTATCGACATGCCGGTGGTTGGAGACGAACGCTATGTCATGACCGGACTTCGGGCATCGTATGACATTTTGCCTCGTGGGCTTTATTTGAAGGCCGGAAAGGGAGCCGAGATTCTTTATTGGGATAAGAATACGAAGTTTTGCGGAGTATGTGGGGCACCGATGAAGTTGCATACGGACATCAGCAAACGTTGCACGAATTGCGGGAAAGAAGTCTGGCCCCAACTGGCTACGGCCATCATCGTATTGGTACGCCGGGGAGATAGCATTTTATTGGTGCATGCCCATAACCTTCGTGGAAAGTATTACGGGTTAGTGGCCGGTTTTGTGGAGACCGGAGAGACGCTCGAAGAATGTGTGCGCCGCGAGTTGATGGAAGAGACCGGTGTCACCGTGAAGAATATCCGGTACTTCGGAAGTCAGCCTTGGCCTTATCCTTGCGGATTGATGATTGGTTTTTATGCCGACTATGTGGAGGGGGACTTGCATTTGCAACGGAGTGAAATCGCATACGGTGGTTGGTTCAGTCGTGACAAATTGCCGGACATACCCGGAAAGGTCTCCATGGCACGCATGTTGATTGACGCGTGGTTGGAAGGGAGGCTTGCGGAAGGATGTGGCGGGTGACAAACAAAAAGCGGGAAGTGCTTTTCATTGCATTCCCGCTTTTCTTGTTTCTTTGGCAAGTGCCGCCTTGCCTTTATTCTGTGGCAAGGAGCTCTTCGGCCAGTTCCTCCATTTGCAAGAGATCGGCTTTCTTCATGCTGCTTTTAATCGTGACCGTATGTTCCATGATTTCCATGCTTTTCATTTCAGAGAGCATGCACGACATCACGCGTCCGGCAGTAGGTGCCCAAGAGCCGTTTTCGATGATGCCCACCCGGCGTTTCTGGAAATTCTTGATTTGCAGGTGATGCAGGAAATCGAACATTGGGGGGAATACCCCCGCGTCGTATGAGGATGCGGCCACAATCATTTTGCTGTAACGGAACGCACTTTCCACGGCCAGGGCCATATCGTCACGGCATAGGTCGATAAGCATCACTTCTGCAACTCCTTTTTCGTTTAGGATTTCAGCCATCCGGCGTGCTGCTGCGGCCGTATTTCCATGTATGGAGGCATAAGCCACTACAACCCCTTCCGTCTCCGGTTCGTATTTGCTCCAAGTGTCGTAAAGCCCGATGTAATACCCTAAGTTTTCTTTCAAGACAGGCCCGTGGAGCGGACAAATCATGGCGATGTCCAGACCGGCGGCTTTCTTCAGCAAAGCCTGTACTTGCGCCCCGTATTTTCCGACGATGTTGAAGTAGTAACGGCGGGCTTCGTTTGTCCATTCCCCCTCACGGCAGAGTGCACCGAACTTGCCGAAAGCATCGGCAGAGAACAGGATTTTCTCGCTTTCTTCATACGTCAGCATCACTTCCGGCCAGTGTACCATCGGCGCCATGATAAATTTCAGGGTATGTTGTCCCAGACAGAGCGTGTCGCCCTCCTTGACGGTTTGCGTACGTCCTGCGAAGTTGACTTCTTCAAAAAACTGAGGCATCATTTGGACGGCCTTGGCACTGGCTACGATTGTGGCCTCGGGATATTTTTCGGCAAACCATCCGATGTTGGCCGCATGGTCAGGTTCCATATGCTGCACGATGAGATAATCAGGCGTCCTTCCCTCCAAGGCTTCTTCCAGACGAGCTGTCCATTCGTCCGTTTTACGTTGGTCTATCGTGTCCATCACGGCTATCTTTTCGTCCGTGATAACGTATGAGTTGTACGAAATGCCTTGTGGTACGACGTATTGGCTTTCAAACAGGTCCAAATCCTTGTCGTCGGTACCTATGTATCTGACGTAAGGTGTGATATTGTCGTTCATATTGCTTGATGTTGAAGTTTAAAATCCGGTGCAAATATCGCACTTTTCTCCGGATTTCACAACATTTTTCCTTATCTTCATCCCATTCTCATTTGTTGTAACAGCTCCTTTTGCCTTTCGCTCAGGTTGGCAGGGAGTTGCACATTATAGTTCAGAATCAAGTTGCCGCGCGTACCGTCCGCTTGCATGTTACCTTTTCCTTTCAGGCGGACTTTGGTGCCCGGCTGTGTACCCGGTTTGATTTTCAGTTTCAATTTGTCGCCTTCCGGAGTCTGTACGATAATGGAACCGCCCAACAATGCCGTGTACATGTCGATGTTTACCGTGCACTCACGGTCGGCGTAGCTTACAGTCCCGCTTTCGTTTCCGAAAGGGTCGAATCCCCGTTTGAAGCCGCTGCGGTAGCTGCGTGCGTGTCCGCCGCCTCCGCCGAACATTTGCGTGAAGAAGTCCGAGAAGCCTCCTCCTGTAAACTGACTGAAGTCAAATCCTTCAAAGCCGCCTGCGTCTGCACTGCCTGTGGCACCGCCGCTCATGCCTGCCATTTTCCAGTGTTCGCCGTATTGGTCGTATTTGGCCCGTTTTTCCGGGTCGTTCAATACGTCATACGCTTCATTCAGAGCCTGGAATTTGGCTTTGGCTTTAGGATCGTCGGGATGCAGGTCAGGGTGGAACTGCTTGGCCCTTTTCTTGTAAGCGGCCTTGATGTCCTTTTGTGGAGTATCTTTGCTGATACCCATTATTTTATAATAATCTATAAATGCCATGGTTAAAATCTCCTTTCTGCCTAATTTGCAACAAATAAGATGCCAATCTGTTTGTAGAAGACGGCATTATTGTTATTTTTGCATGGAAGATTCAATTTCGGAGGGCTGATTATGATAAAAAGTACGGCAGGCAAACAAGTCGTGAGTTTAAAGATTGTACATACGAGTGACGTGCATGGCAGTTTTTTCATGCGAGATTATGTGAACAATCATGCCGTAAAAGGAAGCCTTTCGCGGGTGTACGCTTACGTGCAGTCGTTGCGGAAGGTTTATGGGGACAGGTTGTTGCTGATGGACGGCGGTGACATATTGCAGGGGAGTCCTGTGGTGTATTACAATAATTTCGTAGCTTCTTCCGGAAAGAATCTGGCGGCGGAAATCATGAACTATATGGCATACGATGTAGGTACGATAGGGAATCATGACATCGAGACGGGGCATGCGGTGTACGACCGTTGGACGGCCGCCTGCCGTTTCCCGGTGTTGGGGGCCAATGTGATAGACCGGGCGAGGGGCGGATGCTACTTGCCTCCCTATTGCATATTGGAGCGTTACGGTGTGAAAGTGGCCGTAATGGGGATGACGACCCCGGCTTTGCCGAATTGGCTTCCGCCGGCTTTGTGGGACGGCTTGGAGTTTGAGGACATGGTGTCTTGTGCAAGTCGGTGGGTGCCCCTGATTCGGGAGAAAGAGCAGCCGGACGTGCTCGTCGGACTGTTCCATTCCGGAAAGGAAGGCGGCATCGTTACGCCGGACTATTCGGAGAATGCGGCTTTGGACGTGGCCCGTGAGGTGGCGGGATTTGATGTCGTGTGCTATGGGCATGACCATATGAAGAACTGTGAAACGGTGATGGGGCCCGGTGGCAAAGAGGTACTTTGCCTGGCTCCGTCGAGCATGGCTGTAACGGTGGGCGAGGTCGATATAGACGTAGAGACGGGACGGGAGGGCAACCGTGTGGTGTCCGTGAGGGGGAAAGTAACGGATTTGTCGTACTATAAAGGTGAAGAATCCAAATACATGCAGCGTTATTTCAGCCGTTATATCCGGAATACGGAGTATTATGTGGGGCAGAAAATCGGCCGGTTCGTGCGTACGATTGAAAGCCAGGATGCTTATTTCGGCCCGTCGGCTTTTGTAGACATTGTCCACCGGGCGCAGTTGGAGGCCACGGGTGCCCAGGTGTCGTTTGCAGCTCCGGTTTCTTTTGCGGCTAGCATCAAGGAGGGGGACGTGTGCGTGCGCGACGTGTTCAATCTTTACCGTTACGATGACGTGCTGTACACCATGCGGCTTACTGGACAGGAAATCAAGGATGTGTTGGAGATGAGTTACGGACTTTGGACGGCGCAGATGAAAACGCCGGACGACCACGTGATGCTTTTGGACTATGTGTTGGACGAAGGCAGGCGTTTGGGGTTCAAGCATTTGGCTTACAACTTCGATTCGGCTGCCGGTATTTGTTATACGGTGGACGTGACGAAGCCTTACGGCGAGAAAATCCGCGTGACGGGGATGGCGGACGGAAGTGCGTTCGGACTTGAAACGTGGTACACGGTGGTTGTTAATTCCTATCGCGGAAACGGAGGAGGGGAACTGTTTACCAAAGGTGCCGGCATTCCTCACGAGAAGTTGAACGAACGCTTGCTGTCCAGTACGGATAAGGACTTGCGTGCATGTATCATAGAGTATATCAAGGGCAAGGGCGAGATTGATGCCCGTCCTTTGTACCAATGGCGTTTGGTGCCAGAAGCATGGGCCGTTCCGGCTTGCGAGCGCGACCGTCAGCTGCTGTTCGGGAAGCGTGAAAAGGAAGAATGATATACAAAAAACGTTCTGCGCCAAACGGAATTTTGTTCTGCTGAGAATGATTTATCAATCTGCTGAGAACGATTTTTCGTTTGGCGCAGAACTTTTTTACAACTGTAACCGGTTGTAAATCAATGATGTTATTCTGGTAAATAATATGTACGGAAGACCGGATGCCTGGCGCGTCCGACCGACGATGCTTTGTGGGGCAGGCGAAGGGAACGCGTGCGCTGCGCGTCAATAGCGGAACTTGTTTTTGGTACTTTCCTTGATGAAACCGTGACGGTAGGCATAAAGCAATTCTTTCAGCTCTTCTATCTGGCTTTCCAGTTCGGCACCCTTGTCGGTGTCCCTTACCATCATACGTTGGGTGCTCATTTCCACGATTTGCGTGGTGCTCACAATGTCCGTCCCGTTCTTGATAGCTTCTTCGGCCGATGTGAACGGTTCGTGCTGTACCAATTGGAATCCCCGGCTGTGGAACACCAAGGTGTAGCCCGCTATTCCGGTCGTATTATGATATGCCTTGGCGAAGCCGCCGTCGATGACCATCAGTTTGCCATTGGCTTTGATGGGTGTCTCTCCGCGTCCCACGCGTACCGGGACGTGGCCGTTGATGATGTGGCGGTGCTGCCCCGTGACACCGAACGAATCGAGAATCATGTCGCAGACTTTCTCGTCGTCCCTCAATCTGTAGTAGTACCCTTTCTCTTCGGTATGGGTGGTTTTGTCCTCCAGGAAATAGCGTTCGAAAGTAGTCATTTTGGATTTGTCGAACAGGGGGGAGTCCACGCCGCACCACAGATACCAAAAATAGTCGACGGCAAACTTCCTTTCTTTGGGCTCGGTGTCGCTGTTGAAAGCGGAACGCAAGACCAGACCTATCTTGTCCAGCAAAGCCCGTCCTTTGACTTTTTCTCCGTTGATGTCCACTTCCTTCAAGCTTCCGTCGGCATTGAGCGGTACGGAAGCGTGGAACAGCAAATTGGAGTTGAATATCCCGTACATGCATCCGTGGGAGAACAGGCATTGTATGTGTTTGTTCAGCTTGTCGCTCACGCTGAAAGAATGGTGCAGTTTGTTGACCAGGTCTTGTTCTTCGGCTGTAAGCCGGTAGGGGGATTTAGGGTCGATGGTGGGGAAATAACAGTCGCGCATGGCATATTCCTTTCCGTCGCGCACGAAAACTTTTCTTTCAAAATCAATGTGCTCCAGTTGTTTCCTTTCTTGCATGTGCCATTCGGGGCGGCTGTCTATCATGGCAGCTTCGAGCTTGAACTGGATAATGCTGATGGCCTTGTGCATCTGTGCGATGAGGCGCCGGGCTTTCTGGTTATGCCTCGTGTCGTCTTTGTCCAGTTGCGGCCCGAAATAATGGCAGGGGTCGTCGGCGTATGTTTCCATGGCGAACGTGGCAAGCGGCACCAGATTGATGCCGTAACCGTCTTCCAGTGTGGCGAGGTTGCCGTAACGGAGCGTCAGGCGCAGCACGTTGGCAATGCAACAGTCGTTGCCGGCTGCCGCCCCCATCCAAAGCGCGTCGTGGTTGCCCCACTGTATGTCGAAGTTGTGGTAATTGCACAGTGTGTCCATGATGATGTGCGCTCCGGGACCGCGGTCGAAGATGTCGCCGAGGATGTGCAGTTGGTCGATGCTCAGGCGTTGTATCAGGTTGCAGATGGCGCAGATGAATTCATCAGCCCGTCCGGTGGACACGATGGTCTCGATGATGCGGTTGAAGTAGGCTTGTTTGTTGTAGTCCTGAGGGGACTCGTGCAATAACTCCTCTATGATATAGGCGAATTCCTTAGGGAGCGCCTTGCGCACCTTGGAACGCGTGTATTTGGAAGAGACCGACTGGCATACGCTTACCAGTTGGTGAAGTGTGATATTGTAGAAATCGTTCAGGTTCGTTTCGGAGTTCTTGATGTATTGCAGCTTTTGCTCGGGGTAATAAATCAGGGAGCAGAGTTGCCGGATTTCCGATTCCCGCATCGTGGTTCCGAATATTTCGTTCACCTTGCGCTTGATGTTGCCCGACGCGTTTTTCAAGATATGCTGGAAAGCCTCGTATTCCCCGTGTATGTCGGCCAGGAAATGTTCAGTGCCTTTGGGCAGGTTCAGGATGGCCTCCAAGTTGATGATTTCCGTGCACGCGGCACCGATGTCGGGAACGCTTTGGGAGAGCAGTTCCAATAGTCTCATGTCGTTCCGAATCTTTTCGTAGGAGTATATCTGGGTCATAGTATTTGTATTTCGTTTGTTCGTTATGACAAAATTACGCAAATCTTTTGTCCCCTACAATGTTTGTTGGCGCTTTTTCGTGACAAACAGGCCGATAGGATGCAGGAATCATAGTGTTAATTCTTTTAAGAAAGC
Organism: Paraprevotella xylaniphila YIT 11841; assembly: GCF_900683745.1. Lineage (NCBI taxonomy): Bacteria > Pseudomonadati > Bacteroidota > Bacteroidia > Bacteroidales > Prevotellaceae > Paraprevotella > Paraprevotella xylaniphila. The sequence goes on along the minus strand of NZ_LR215980.1, from coordinate 1,124,705 downwards.
ATCAATATACTGAAAACAGTACCTCTTAATGGCAAAAAAAACGTAATTTTGCAACTTCATAGAATAAGAAATGCGGAATAGATTCTTTTGTACTGTGCTTTTGTACGGGCTGTCTTGCATGTTTGTTCGGGCTGCCGGAGAAGGCGGGCATGCCTTCGCTGAGGTGAAAGACAGTATAAAACCTGACGCGGATTCTGTATCTTCAGTTGTGGAGCCGGTTCGCAAGACGCGTAATCCGCTTAAGTGGATAGGGCGTTACCTGAGTAACACCAATAAACACGAAGACCGTCCCTTCGATTTCAGCATGCTGATAGGGCCGAGTTATTCGGCTGCCACTTCCGCCGGATTGGGAGCTACGGCCTCCGGTCTGTATTCATGGGATCGTTCCGATTCTTTGTTGCCCAAGTCCAATGTTTCGGTATACGCCAATGCGTCCCTGTCGGGAATGTTGGCTGTCGGGTTGCGGGGAAATAATTTTCTGCCTCATCAGAAATATCGTTTCGATTATCAGTTGTCGTTTTATACTTTCCCGGGAAAATTTTGGGGGATAGGTTATGAAAGCGGTGCCAGTGATGCGAATAAGAGCGACTATGAGCGTGTGAAACTCCAATTCAAGCCCAGTTTCTTGTTTCGCCTGAACGAATCGGTCTTTTTGGGGCCGGTCGTGGACATAGAATGGGTGAACAGTTTCGGTTTTGAGAACGAGACGTTGTTGGAGGGACAAGACAAATCGGTGGCGAATTATGGAGCGGGATTTAATTTCACGTACGATACGCGAGATTTTGTACTGAATGCCTACCGCGGCAATTTCTTTCGTTGGGAACAGATGTTCTACCCGTCCGGTTTCGGAAACGACTACGCTTTCAGTTATACCGACTTGACTTATAGTACCTACCATCAGGTATGGAAAGGCGGCGTGTTGGCCATGGAATTGCATACCTTGTTCAATTATGGAGATGTGCCTTGGACCATGATGGCCCAGGTCGGGGTGTTGGGGCGCATGCGTGGGTATTATGAAGGGCGATATCGCGACCGTAATATCATGGAAGGGCAGTTGGAGCTGCGCCAACATGTTAAAGGGCGTAACGGGATAGCCGTATGGGTGGGTTTGGCCAACGTGTTTCCCGATTTCGGTCATATATATTATGATGAGATACTTCCCAACTATGGTATCGGCTACCGCTGGGAGTTCAAAAAAAGGGTGAACATACGTTTTGATTTGGGCTTTACCAAAGACAGCCCGAATTTCACCTTTAATATCAATGAGGCCTTTTGAAAAGAACTAAAAAACAGAGATATAAAATGAAATTTAAGAGTGTGTATGTCTCAGGGCTGTTAGCTGTATGGCCCGTGATGCAGGGCATGGCCCAATCGGAACTGATTAAGTTTGGTGATTTTGATTCATGGATTGTCCGCAACATCAAGGAGAGCGGCATTATCGGTGGAGATACCAAACAGTTGTACGAAATCGGTCCGGATGCGGTCTGGAACGAGAACAAGGCTTACACGAACCAGGGAGGTTCGCCGTGGGCTACATCGAATGTGATGGCCAAAGTTTGCGGAATCACAAAGACGAATACTTCGGTTTACCGGGAGAAGCGAGGAGACGGCTATTGTGCCCGTCTGGAAACCCATGTGGAAAAGGTGAAGGTGATGGGCATCGTAAATATAGAGGTGTTGGCAGCCGGTTCTGTTTTTTTGGGCAGTGTGCCCGAACCGATTACCAATACGTCCAATCCGATGAGCAAATTGGCTGTGGGCATACCTTTTACCAAACGTCCGCAGGCTATCAGTTTCGACTATAAGGTGAAGCTTTCCGACGAACCGGACCGTATCCGTCAGACAGGGTTTAGTCGTGTGACCAAAGTCCAGGGGAAAGATATGCCCGATGTGGTATGTTTGCTCCAGAAACGTTGGGAAGACAAAAAAGGGAATGTGTACGCACAACGTATAGGGACGATGATTCATCGTTTCAACCACAATACGGATTGGGTAAACGCTGCAAAATTTCCTATTAAATATGGTGATATTACCAAGCAGCCCGGGTTCCAGAGTTATATGGGGCTGATATCCGGAGACAGGACACAATACACCCGTAACAGCAAGGGGAAGATGGTGCCTATCAAGGAAGTGGGTTGGGCCGATGCTGGTGAAACTCCCACGCATATCGTGCTACAGTTCGATTCCAGTTACGGAGGCGCGTACGTGGGTTCTGTAGGAACCACATTGTGGTTGGACAATGTGCATGTCATATATTAAAATAGGTAAGTGGACAATATGAAGACGGACCATTTTACATACGAAGGTGTGCCGACGCCGTGCTATATCATAGAGGAAGATTTGTTGCGGCGGAACTTGGAGCAGATTCGGGATGTGTCCCGGAGGGCAGGAGTAGAAATCATTTTAGCCTTCAAGGCTTTCGCTTTATGGAAGTCGTTCCCTGTTTTCAGGGAATACATCAGCCATACTACGGCTAGTTCCCTCTATGAGGCTCGTTTGGCGGCAGAAGAGTTCGGCAGCAAGGCACATACTTATTCGCCGGCCTATACGGAACGTGATTTCGACCGGATACTTTCGTATAGTAGCCATGTCACGTTCAATTCCATGAGCCAGTATGCCCGTTTCTATCCGAGCGTGGAGGAATACAGCCGTCTGCATCCGGAGGAGCGTGTTTCTTGCGGGCTGCGCATCAATCCGGAGTATTCGGAGATAGAAGTGGACTTGTACAATCCTTGTGCGCCCGGTTCTCGTTTCGGTATGATGGCCTCGCAACTTCCGGACAGCCTGCCTGCCGGGATTGAAGGATTCCATTGTCATTGTCACTGTGAGAGCTCTTCCGAAGCACTCGAACACACTTTGCTGCATATAGAGGAGAAGTTTGGGGGATGGCTGTCCCGATTGAAATGGCTCAATCTGGGAGGCGGCCATTTGATGACGCGGAAGGATTATGATGTGGAGCGTTTGGTGGCCATCCTGAAAGGCTTGAAGGAACGCTATCCCAACCTTACGGTCATTTTGGAGCCGGGCTCGGCTTTTGCCTGGCAAACCGGTCCGTTGGTTGCTTCGGTAGTCGATGTGGTGGAAAATAAAGGGATACGCACGGCCATTCTCGACGTGAGCTTCACTTGCCACATGCCGGATTGTTTGGAAATGCCGTATCAACCGGTGGTACGTAATGCCGAGACGATGGAACCCGATGCGGTGAGACGTGCGGCTCCGGAAGAAAATGTCTATCGCTTGGGCGGGAACAGTTGTTTGAGTGGCGACTACATGGGAGCATGGCGCTTTGGCCATCCTCTCGCGCCGGGCGACCGGATTATTTTTGAAGACATGATACATTATACTACAGTTAAAACCAATATGTTCAATGGCATCCGCCATCCGGACATCGCGATGCTGCATAGCGACGGAACTTTGGAATATTACCGTCGTTTCAGTTATGAGGATTATCGTGACAGGATGTGTTGAAAATAGAAAAAAAAGAAATAACGAATGATTTTTTTCAAGCAGATGCTTGCGCTTTTAAAAAATAGTTGTACCTTTGCAACCGCATTCAGGGGAGTGCAAAAGTTAATGAACTTAATGGAACAAGCATCTTTTGCGGAAATAGCTCAGTTGGTAGAGCACGACCTTGCCAAGGTCGGGGTCGCGAGTTCGAGTCTCGTTTTCCGCTCAAGATATTCAGAAACATTTTTGCCCAGGTGGCGGAATGGTAGACGCGCTCGTTTCAGGTGCGAGTGTTGAGAGACGTGCAGGTTCGAGTCCTGTTCTGGGCACATAGAATGTTTTCTGTATCATTCGGAGAGATGGCGGAATTGGTAGACGCGCTACTTTGAGGGGGTAGTGACAATTGTGTCGTGGGAGTTCGAGTCTCCTTCTCTTCACACTTTTCATAAGCAATATAATTGCGGAAATAGCTCAGTTGGTAGAGCACGACCTTGCCAAGGTCGGGGTCGCGAGTTCGAGTCTCGTTTTCCGCTCAGATAAAGCTGCCCGTGAGGGTGGCTTTATTTGTATTTACACTTCTGTTTCATTTGTTTTCTTCGTTTCGTTTGCGGTAGAGTTGGTAAGAGTTGTAAATATTGTGCCAAATGCTGTAGAAGCCTCCGGCTACCGATGTAACCGGAGTCATGAATGTATACCCCATCCAAATGGCAAATACCGTGTTCTTTTGTCCCAAGGCTTGACCGGCACTAATGGGATCGTTGTAACGGGTTCCGATGTATTTCCCCGCCCAGAATTGTACGACGCAGCAAACAAGCGATATGCCGGCTATGCCAAATTGGTAAAGCGCCGATACTTCGCTGTGGACGATACTCTTCACGGTAACCCCGATGGCAATGGCCAGTGCCACGGCCCACAAATAGAATGCCAGTTCCTTGCAGCGGAGAACTAGCTTGTGTATGCCAGGAAGGCAGTAGCGGACGAACAAGGAGGCCAGGAACGGGCAGAACAATAAAGGAAAGACTTTGCTTAATATCAAAGAAAAGGAGACACCAAATGTCAGGTCAGGGTGGGGGTGGACCAAGGGGACGAATATGGGGACAATCAGTGCCGTGGCCAGATTGATTAAAATGGTATAGGTCGTAAGGTTGGCCGCATTGCCTCCTAATTTCCCGGTGACTACAGCGGCTGCAGTAGCTGTCGGGCAAATCATGCACAGCATGGCTGCTTCTGCCAAAACTTGGCCCGGCAGGTTGGGAAAACATTTCAAAAGCCCGGCCAGGAGGGCAAAACAGCCAGCTTGGATTAAGAGCAGCCATCCATGCCAACGGCAAGGACGGAGTTCTTTGGGATTTACTTTGCAGAACGTTATAAAAAGCATGGCAAAAATCAATACCGGTTGCAGGATGCCGACGAACCGGGCTACGTAAGGTTTCGTAGGCTCCAGGACAGGAATGCCTGTGTAAATGAAGTAAGACAATGCCCCCATGAGCATGGCGATGGGGAGCGTCCAGTTTTTGATGAATCTGATGATAGACATATTCAAATTATCATGAATGGTTGTGCAAAGTTACTTATTTTGTCATCGCGGAGGTGGATTACACCGGACAAAATTTGTCCGGACGGGAGATTTTATATAATTTTGCATCGGTCTCCGACTAATTATGCCCGAGGGGTATAATTGTTCGGATTTTATGGTTTTATTTATATAATGAATTGATGAATTTATACATTCGCTATTTTGACGAGGAGTGCGTGGTGAGTTCGGCGGAAGAGGCTTTTGATTTCCTGTCTTCCCTGCCGGGTATTACGTTGGATGAGGCTTTCGTGAAAGACTTGCGCCAATACATGGATAGCCCGATGCCTTATCCCAAGCGTTATAAGGTACGTCCCCGTGTGTATTTTATTGTGATTAAGACAACGGCTACGACTTTGGCCGAATTTAAAGTGAACGGAGGCAGGACGCAGTCTTTAGCCGAAAGTTCGGAGAAGGAAGCACCGGCCCGTTTTTCCATTAACGACCGTCCGGGATGGTATGAGGGGGAAATCCTTTTCAAACGTGTGGTTCCCATTCCTGGCACCACTAAGTTCCAGTATAAGGATACGCGGTTCAAGGCTCGTTGCAAGGCTCGTAACACGCAGGAGTGTTACAACCGTATAGTAGAGCATTTGCGTTCGCGGCAAGATGTGGATGCGCGTAGCCAGTTTCCTTCCGTAAAAGGAAAGAATTTCTCTTGTTCTTATTTGGGCATGACGTTGGAAGAAGCGTAAAACCCGTAAGGGGAATGAGTCCGGTCGTTTGTATCGGAACGTTTTCCTTATGTAGGGGATTTTATTTTAAAGATAAAGGGATACCGGTTACGGTATCCCTTTTTTATGATTTGTTTTTTATTGAACTTCATTTTGAGCCTGCCAAATTGTCAGTTATAATGAGTTTTGGTTTGTTTTTTTCGGGAGTGGTTGCGGATTCGTGTGACAATAATGGATTCTCGTGCCTTTTGCCCGGGACAATGTTTGTACTTGCGAGCACTTTCCTTGCTCAAAAGCAAGCTTTTGGCTTGGAACTGCACTTGCCTTTCGCTATCTTTGCGTGCGGAAAAGGACCGTTCAAAAGAAAGGAGACGATTATGCTTGCATACACGTTCGTAGAACAAGGGAGATTCGAATTAAGGGAAAAGCCGCGTCCGGAGTTGCAGGACGGGCGGGATGCCATCGTACGGGTGACGTTGGGGAGCATCTGTACCAGTGATTTACACATCAAACACGGGAGTGTGCCGCGTGCCGTACCGGGAATCACGGTGGGGCATGAAATGGTTGGGGTGGTGGAAGAAGTAGGCCGTGAGGTCACTTCGGTCAAGCCGGGCGACAGGGTGACCGTGAACGTGGAGACATTTTGCGGGGAATGCTTCTTTTGTCGGCACGGGTACGTGAACAACTGCACCGACCCTCATGGCGGTTGGGCTTTGGGTTGTCGTATCGACGGTGGACAAGCCGAATTTGTCAGGGTTCCGTATGCAGACCAGGGCTTGAATGTGATTCCCCCATCGGTGACCGACGAGCAAGCTTTGTTCGTGGGCGACATCTTGGCCACAGGCTTTTGGGCAGCGCGTATCTCGGAAATCAAGGAGGAGGACACGGTGTTGATTATCGGCGCAGGCCCTACGGGGATATGCACTTTGCAGTGTGTCATGCTGAAAAATCCGCATCGCGTCATCGTTTGCGAACGGTCGGAGGAGAGGTTGCGTTTCGTGCGCGAACACTATCCCGGGGTAGAGGTGACGACTCCCGAAGGCTGTAAAGACTTTGTGCTGTGCCATAGTGCCCATGGAGGGGCGGACGTGGTGTTGGAAGTGGCCGGTGGCCAGGACAGTTTCCGGTTGGCCTGGGAATGTGCCCGTCCTAATGCCGTCGTGACGGTTGTGGCACTTTATGACAAGCCCCAGTTGTTGCCGTTGCCGGACATGTACGGGAAGAACCTGACGTTCAAGACTGGAGGGGTGGACGGTTGCGATTGTGCCGAAATCCTTTCCCTGATAGAGGCGGGCCGGATTGACACCACACCGCTTATCACCCACCGTTTCCCGTTGGAACGTATTGAAGAAGCCTACCGGATTTTTGAGAACAGGTTGGATGGTGTCATCAAGGTGGCCGTCACCGGACGGGGGCGATAGGGAAAAACGAACCCCGGTTTCCGATGCTTGTTTGAGGCAGGAAATCGGGGCTTGTATAAGTGAATGTTTACCGACGCGTTACCGGACGATGACTTTTTGCCGGTCTACGATATATAGCCCTTTGGAGAGGCCGCGCACTTGTTCGTATCCGTCTACGGTCACTTGCCGCACGATGCATCCGTCCGTTCCGTATATGGAAACGGTCAGCACTTGTCCTTCCGGGCCTTGCAAGCTGATGTAACCTTCTCCGCCGTATGCCTTGACGGTGGCTGTGCCCTTGTGTACGGGAGTGACGGAGGTGGTGCCGTCGCCCAGATAGTACAACCTGAAATTGTCGGCCTTATACCATCCGTCGTTGCCTTTGATGCCAAGGGTGAGCATGCCGTCCGTCACGTGGATGCTGTCTATGACGGTCTCCCTCAGGTAACGTCTGCCGAAGCCGTCGTCGGTCATCGTGGCTGTGGATGTATTGGCAAAGAGTGTCACGCTTTGTCCTTCGTCGGTGGCTATCCATGCTTTTACGCGGTAGAATCCGTTTTTCAGGCCCGTGGCTTTCTGGCTCAGCGTGACGCTGCCTTTTCCGGAACTGGAATAGGAGTGGAATACGTAACTGCCGTCTGCGTCCACCATGTAATTGTCCAAGGACGAAACGTCCGTCACCTTTGAACTCTGCCCTGTCTCGCGTGTGATGTCCCAACCCGTGGTGCGACGACTTTCAAACGAAGCGTTGGTCAGGTACACGTCCGTGAGGTCGATGGGCGCATCTGTGGGGATGAGGTTCCGGCGGCAGGCTTTGATGCCCTCTTCCAAAAGGGCTTCGGCTTCGGCTATCTCCTCTGCTTCCGGATGGCGGGTATAGCATGCGGCTGCAGTGTGGATTTGGTCAAGGAACGTGTTGAGATCTTCCGGCAACAACTGCCCTTTGGCATTTTCAGCCAAAAGGTAGGCTTGGTTCAGCAGCTCGCCGAGCGCCTCGCTTTCCTTGTCTTTCTTCTCGTATGCGTAGATGTTGGTGCTTACGTCCTTGTCGTATGTAAGGTAGCCGCTGAAAGCCGGGATGGTGGCCCCCTCGTCCTCTACGAAGGTCTGTATGTCGGCCTTGTTCAGCATGCGGAGTCCTTTCCGGGCCACTCCATTGCTGAAACTGTAGGACAGGGTGTCGGACGTGGCCGTTCCGTGACCGTAATCGACGGTCACGTCGGTGGCCGTAATCCGGTCTTCGCCCGGCCGGGTAGTCCGGTAAAGGTAAGGCGTGCAAGCCTTTAACGTGGTGTTCACTTCGTCCGATTCCGAGATAAGGATGTTGCTCAGTTTCTTGATTCTCCGTGCGCGGTTGCCTTCGGCCACTTCGCAGTCGAAAGGCAGGGCGATGTATTGCCATTTCATCGACGAGGACTGTGGGTTGAAGACGGCACGGCGGGCGGTGAAAGGCTGCTGTGCGCAGTAGTCGTAACCCATGGTCAGGCTGAGTTCCTCGCATATACCTTCTTTGATGATGTTTTTTCCTTTGGCTTCCGAGGCGGCATCGAGATAAAACAAAATGTTCGGATTGGCGAGCTGCGGCACGCTGTCTATGCCCGTCACGCGAGTCAGGTCGAAATGAGCGGACGGCACGGTAGAAGCCAGTTCCAAAAACTTGTCCCTGTTCCAATGGCCGGAGAAGACGACTCCCCGGTTGTCCGTTTCAGCCATGGTGAGGTCGCAACCGGCTACCTTGAAATAGACGATGGTGTCTTCCGGTGCAGCCTCTATCGTCTGCTCTTCTCCTCCGGCCTTGTAGTCGCGGTGCAGTGCGGCGGCATACAATGCGTCTTTTTCCATGTCGTCGAAGTTGAACGTCACTTCTTGTGTCGAGCCTTCTGCAAATACGGTCTCCCTGTCCGACAAATCCTCACGTTTGACAAAGGCCGATTGTCCGGCATCGTATTGGTACAGGTCGCATTGCAAGGTCGGCGTGGCAGCGGTGGCTTCTTGGGCGTTCGTTATGGAAGCCCGGACGCAGGCTGCGTCGCTGTACACCTTATTATATAATATGGTGCTTTCTTGTCCGCCGAGCACAATGGATGTTTCCTCGCTTTCCGAAGCGGCATCGAGCCGGAGGCTGTTCAGAGACAATGCGGGTTCCTGTGCGGAAGCTTCGGTCGCCAGACGTGCCAGGATACGCGCATTGCTGTCCATGAGGTACATGTAATACGGCCCGGCGATGCTGGGCCGGTAAGTCAGTTCCACGTTTGCCGTTTCCCCGCTCGGGATGACCGTGTTCACGTCTCTCAGGTTGGCATCGCTTACGTCTGTCGGTTCCTCTTCTTTCCGCTCAATGGCAAGGTATATCCCCTTGTAGTCCGTGATGCCATGGTTGGTGATTTCCACCTCGATGGCGTTTTTCATGCGGGTGTACATTTTGCTTGTCCGGATTTCTCCTTCCAGAGAATAGGCACGCGGATGTATGGCATGGGTCATGCCTTGCTGCCCGTTGAATCCGTTCATACCCGTCAAGTCGTCCACAGTGTAATACCCGTCTCCTTGTCCTCCCCATCCGAAATTAAAATGGAAAAGGTTGTCCGAGGCGCGGTATCCGTCTACCACTACGGCATGTCCGCCTGATGTCGGGGATACTCCGCTGTACACGATGGGCCAACCTTTTGCCAGGTCGTCGTACACCATATCTTCCCATTCCGACTGGCTGATGCCGGATTTGTATGTACATCGGCTGTCCATGAGGAATTGTCCGGAGAAGGTATTGACCAAATCACGGATTTGTCCCGATGTGGACGAACCGTAGGTGAGCCAGGTGGAGGTTCCCGTGATGGCCATCAGCGTAGCCACGGCCGTGTTCATGTCCTCGGGCGTGTTTCCTCCGTAGTTGTCCTGCATCAGTTCCCATTGCAAGGGAGTCCCTTTCGGGAACGATTCGGTGACGGGGGCATCGCCGTAACCGTAAGTCGGTGTGTCATACTGCGAACGGTCGGGCAGCTCTTTTCTCCAGTAATATGCCACTTGCGCGGCAGCCGTGGCCACACATCCGGTCAGCGCGCGGCCTCCTCCGTCTTTACGGAATGGGCACAAGTTGTTGTAAGGTGCCCCTTGCGACCAGTGTGCACTGACTAATGGAGCGATGTTCTCTTTGTCATTGGCCCGTGCTTGCGCTCTCGGACCTAAACCTTGGGCTTGTGCCGCTTCTATCATCTGGCTGTATCCTTCCAACCAGTCGAGCATGGCGGGCGGGAGAGTTTGCGGGTCGAAATCTCCTTGTTCGGTGTATCCTAAGACGTAAGGCATACAGTCGTCTCCGGATATGATGACAAAGCCTTGGTGGTTTCCCCTGTTGAAAATATAGAGGGGCGCGTACCCGTCGGTACTGTTGCGTTTGTTCACGAGGGTTTCCACGGTTTCGGGAATCTGGTTGCCACACATGTATGCCTGGGCTATTTCCCTGGCTTTTTCCGGGTCGATGGGGTCGGCCCATATACATGTGGATGACGTGAGAAGCGTCAAAACTGTCAATAAGGGTTTCATCATAGGTTTCTATTTTTATTGATATTAGATTAATACGACCAAAGGTAACTTTTTTTATGGACATTCCCGTCGTTTTCTTAAAATACTTGTGGTAGAACGTATTTATTTTATTACTTTTGCCAAAAAATTAAAGAGGAAAGGATATGCAGAAGAAGAATTACTATTTGGAGTCGGTTCTCGATTTGAACGCCAGTAATGTATGGGGAACGGAAGCCCAAGAGCTTTTGGAATTGTGGCAAAAGGATATTAAGGAAGAAGGTTTTTCTTCATCTGAGGAAAAAGTGCTGAACGTCATCCGGTTGGCTTTTGACGTGTATCATTTCGACCCGAAAGATGACCGGGATGTCATGAGGTATAATAATGGAGATTATGTCATTCTGCCCAGTGTGGACAAACGCAAAGGAGCCGTGGCCATACGTAAGAAAGAGATCCGCCGGATTACGGATCTCTCGTATGAGAACATTAAACATATTACGGCATCCGACCTGCTGAAGTTGATAGAAGGTAATTTCGGCGGTGGTTGGGATTCCATATCTTTGACGATAAAAGACATTATAGAGTCGGCTTTCGACATTAGTACGACAACCTTGCCTGCTTCACGCATTCATGCAGCGGGCGGTACGTTGGAACGTAAGGTTGCTGATGGGTATGAAGTACTGGAGATTGCGAAAGGGACGTGGGTAGAGGCTATTTTTGCCAAAAAGCGCGAACCGGTAGAGAAGTTGCGTTTTGTGCCCGAACCGGAATATGACGAAGACGGCAACCGCCGTATTGTGGACGAAGACACAGAAACTGATTCGGAGTCGGAAGAAGAGGGCGATACGGCAGGAGATGACACTTTTTACGGAAGCTATACCCCTGAGGCGGACATCAAGGATGTAGATGAAGAACTGGCAGACGAATGACCTTTGGGCCGGAAAAAGAATAAAATATGAAAATTGAAAAAACGGAGCGGGAACGCATCATCCGGTTGGTGAAGCAACAGGTGGTGCCGGCAATGGGATGCACAGAACCTATATGCGTATCTCTTTGTGTGGCCCGCGCGGCAGAGGTGCTTGGAGAAAGGCCGGTCGCTGCCGGCGTCTTTCTCAGCGCGAATATACTGAAAAATGCCATGGGGGTGGGAATTCCCGGTACGGGTATGGTGGGACTTCCCATAGCCATAGCTTTAGGCGTAGTGGCAGGTAAGTCTGCATACGGACTTGAGGTGCTGAAAGACGTAACGCCGGCCGACGTAGAACAAGGAAAACAATATATCGCGGAACGGCGTGTCAAAATATCATTGAAAGAAGGCATTTCGGAAAAGCTTTATGTCGAAGCCATAGTGGATGGTGAGTCCGGCCATAGGGTTACGGCTGTCATCGCCGGTCAGCACACGCATTTCGTTTATGTGGAGAAAGACGGGCAAGTGCTGTTGGACAACCGTATGCCTCAAGGAGAGGAATCCGGAGAAGACGAATGCGAACTCAACTTGCGTAAAGTGTACGATTTTTCCGTAGAGGCACCGTTGGAAGAAATCGAATTTATCCGGGAAGCACGCCGCTTGAACGAATCTGCCTCCCAACAGGCCTTGAAAGGGTGCTACGGACATGAGTTGGGCAAGACGCTGAGCCGTCCTTTGGGGCGTGGTATTATGGGGGATACGATATTCTCTCATATCCTGTCGAGCACCTCATGTGCGTGCGATGCCCGCATGGCTGGGGCTATGATTCCGGTGATGAGCAATTCTGGAAGCGGCAACCAGGGAATTTGCGCTACGATGCCGGTCGTGGTTTTTGCCGAAGAGAACCACAATACGGACGAAGAACTTATCCGTGCGCTTATGCTGAGCCATCTGACAGCCATTTATATCAAGCAAAGTCTGGGGGTCCTGTCGGCATTGTGCGGATGCGTGGTGGCTTCCACGGGATCGAGCTGTGGCATCACCTATCTGATGGGAGGAAAGTACGAGCAAGTCTCATACGCCGTAAAGAATATGATAGCGAACCTTACCGGGATGATTTGCGATGGAGCCAAACCGAGTTGCGCATTGAAATTGACGAGCGGGGTTTCTACGGCTGTATTGTCAGCCATGTTGGCCATGCAACAGAAGTGTGTGAGCAGTGTGGAAGGCATTATCGACGATGATGTGGATAAGAGCATACACAACTTGACCAGTATCGGGGCTGAAGCCATGAACGAAACCGACCGTAAGGTTTTGGAGATTATGACACATAAGAACTGAATTTGGATTTAAGTCTTTTTAAGAAGAAAACGGGCGAAAGCCCGTTTTTTCTGATTTATATCAGATGTTTATTCCGACAGAAGTTTTAAATTTGTAACCGTTATTCATTAACCCAATTTTTAACTATTATGAAACAAAAAATCAAAATGCTTTTTGCATGCGGTTGTCTGGCGGCGTGGTCTGCCGGAACATTGGCACAGTCGTTTACGTGGTACTCGAGCACGGAAGACAACATGTGGCAAACCTCTGTCGTGAAGATGGCCAAGAAGGCTGGGAATCCCTTGGTGACGGTGGACGAAGATGAGAAGCCCATCGTGGAGTTCAAGGCATGGGCTGCCACGTTTAACGAATTGGACTGGGACGCATTGGGGATATTGACCCGTGATGAGCAGGATGAAATCTTGAAGAAGGTATTTTCACCGGATGGCGATTTGCGTTTTTCCCGTGGCCGCATTTCCATGAACGCCAACGACTATGCCCGGTCCTGGTATAGCTGCGACGAGGTGGAAGGGGATTTAGAACTGCGTTATTTCAACATCGACCGAGACAAGCAGACAATAATTCCCTTCATACGTGCGGCACAGAAGTATAACCCTGATTTGACGTTCTGGATATCTCCATGGTGCCCTCCCAGTTGGATGAAAATCAATGGTGATTATCCGGTGCTGGGCAGCAAGTTCAATGACATGCCCGAAAAGATGAACTACATCCTTTACGGTAATGTGAACGACAAGGTGGATCCCGACGAAATGAAATTGACAGGCAAGAGAGGGAATAAGTTCCCGCGCCAGTTGGCCACCACGGACTACTTTATACAAGACCCGCGTTACTTGCAGGCGTATGCCAATTATTTCTGCAAGTTTATCGATGCCTACAAGGAGCAGGGGGTGAACATCGACATGGTGATATACCAAAACGAGGCATACAGCTACACGGCTTACCCTGGTTGTGCATGGACGGCCGAGGGAACGGTGCGGTTCAATCGTGACTATCTGGGTCCCACGCTCAGACAAAAGCATCCGGAAGTGAAGCTTTATCTCGGGACGTTCAACACCAACCGTGTGGACTATGTGCAGAAGATTGCTTCCGACACGAAGTTGCAGGAGTTCGTGAGCGGTATGGCTTTCCAATGGGAAGGCCGCGAATCGTTGCCCGTGTTGCGTGCGGAGCATCCCGAATGGAACTATATCTGCTCGGAAAGCGAATGCGGAAGAGGAAGCTTTGACTGGGGAGCCGGGGAGCACACGTTTGAGCTGATGAACCATTATTTGGGCAACGGTTGCAACGAGTACACCATTTGGAACTTCATCTTGAAGGACAATGGTGAAAGCCCGTGGGGATGGAAGCAGAACGCGCTCATCCGCGTGGATTCCAAAACCCGCAAGTTTACTTATACACCGGAGTATTTTGCCGTGAAGCATTACAGTAATTTTATCTCGAAAGGCACGCGTGTGGTGGCTTACAAGGCACAGGGTGAAGACAGGATGCCGGTATTGGTATGCCAGACACCGGAGGGTAAGTATGTGGTCGTTGCCGGAAATTTCAAGGACGAGGCTTCTCCTTTGGTCGTCAAGATAGGAGAGAAGAGCTTGTCTGCTGAATTGGCGGCGCATTCTTATAATACATTTGTGATGAAATGATACGGTTTGCATAAGGGGTTCCCCGTAAAAAGGGCCGGTTTCGCAAGGGGACGGAACCGGCCCTTTGCGTATGCCGTACAGTGTAGGGCTTGTTAAAACTTGTTATATCCAGTAGGGGAAAAGTTTTCAGGAGTAAACCTTAAGCCCGGAAACGGGTCATACTTCTGTGGAACAAAAAAGAATGGTTTAATTAAAAAGGAAACAGCTATGAGAAAATTGATGATGGCCGTATGTTTTGCTTTGCTGGCCGGAAGCACATTGTCAGCCCAAGGGCGCGGAAACGCGCCGCGCATGCGGACGAATCCCGGACAGATGGCCAAAAGGATGGCCGGGAAACTGATGTTGGACGACGAAACATCGGCAAAATTCATTCCCCTTTACGAGGAATACATGCAAAAGTTGGCGGAATGCCGCATACCCGGAAAGAAAATGGGAAGTCAGGCGGCACAATCGGATAAAGATATAGACGAGAACATAAAGGCTCGTTTTTCGGCTCAGGAGAAACGGTTGGACGTGCAGAAGAGCTACTATGACAAGTTTAAGAAAGTGTTGACAATGAGACAGGTGCAACAGCTTTATGAACGTCCGGACATGGGAAGTCGTCCGCGTTTTCAGGGACAAAGACAGCATCCTACGCCGCGTCGCTGAAAAGCAGGCAGGAGGCTGTAAAACCGTTTGTCGCAGAACGGAAAATCAATCTCAGGAGATTGAAAAATCATTCGGCTGAGAATGAAAAAACGTTTGGCGAAGATTTTTATGACGTTAATTATCAGGTTGTTGCAAATTGCCTTCCGAATGTATTTTTTAGGTTTGGAACATAAGAGTAGGAAACACAGGTGAGGGCGATAGAGGAGTCAGGAAAAAATGACCGGGCATACAGAGGAAATTCTCTTGGTATGCCCGGTCTGTTTTTAAAAGTTGCGGAGCGTGGTGTGTCATGCCATGGTGCCGCCCATGATGTCCAACAGTTCGTTGGTGATGGCTTGTTGGCGTCCTTTGTTGTACACGACGGTTAGGTCCTGTATCAAGTTGTTGGCATTGTCCGTGGCTATCTGCATGGCCATGCTTCGTGTGGCATGTTCGGATGCGTTGGAGTCTAAAAGCGTGGTATAGACTTTCAGTTTCAACACCTCCGGAATCAGTTTGGCCAATAAAACCTCTTCCGAAGGTTCTATCAGGTAGTCCGGCTGCCGGTTGCCGTCCGGAGCCTCGGTCATGGCAGATAAATCTATCGGTAAATATACCGTGTTGACGAGTTCCTGCGAACCGGCAGATTTAAAGTGATGGTAAATAAGCTCTACCCGGTCTATGTCGCCCGACAAAAAACGTTCGCATAGTTCCGCAGCCAGTTTCTCACATTCCGTATAATTAGGCTTGTCGGCCATGTGCGTGTAATCTCCGGCCGGGGTAAAGCCCGATTTTTTCACTGTGTCCGCAATCTTTCTCCCTATGGGATAGATGACGAGGTTTTCCTTTGCCATTTGCGCGTGTCCGTCCAACCACTGGTGGTAAGCGCGTATGACGTTGGAGTTGAATCCTCCGCACAGGCTGCCGTTGGACGAGAATATGACCAGTGCGATGCGCTTTGCCTCCCGTTGCGTGGCAAAGGGCGATTCCGCCTTTCCGCCGGTTTGCAAGAAGTGGGTCATGATGGCCGACATCTGCCGTTCGTAGGGCAACATGCCTTCGATGACTTCTTGTGCCTTGTGCAGCTTGGCGGAAGCCACCATTTTCATGGCCGACGTAATCTTCAGCGTATTATTGGCCGAGAGTATTCTGCCCTTTACTTCTTTTAATGATGCCATGGTCTATCAGTTTTTAAATAACAGAAGAGTGGACTGAGCCACATCTTCGATGACTTTGGTCACTTGTTCGTTGATGACTCCGCCTTCTAAAACCTCCAATACATCCTGACGGTGCGACGTGCGCAGGCTTTCCAGAAATTCATGCTGGAAGGCAATGACCTGGTCAATACGTATATCGCGCATCAATCCGTGCGTACCGCAATAGAGGATAGCGACTTGTTCGCCTACCGGCATTGGGGAGTACTGGGGCTGTATCAACAGTTGGTTGTTCTTTCGTCCGCGGTCGATGGTCATGACGGTCACGGAATCCATGTCGTTACTGAACTTGGAGAAAGCTTCCAGTTCACGGTATTGCGCCTGGTCGATTTTCAGTGTACCGGCCACTTTCTTCATGCTCTTGATTTGCGCGCTGCCGCCCACACGGGATACGGAGATACCTACATTGATGGCCGGACGGAAGCCTTGGTTGAACAAGTCCGTTTCGAGGAATATCTGTCCGTCGGTGATGGAAATCACATTCGTAGGGATGTAGGCGGATACGTCGCCTGCCTGTGTCTCGATGATGGGGAGTGCCGTGAGCGAACCTCCGCATTTCACTTTTCCTTTCAGGCTTTCCGGCAGGTCGTTCATCTGCTCGGCCACTTCCTGTTGGTTGATGATTTTGGCTGCACGTTCCAACAGGCGGGAGTGCAGGTAGAAGATGTCGCCGGGGTAAGCTTCGCGGCCCGACGGGCGGCGCAGGATGAGCGAAACTTCGCGGTAGGCTACGGCCTGTTTGGAAAGGTCGTCGAATACGACTAAGGCATGGCGGCCGGTGTCGCGGAAATATTCCCCGATGGCTGCCCCGGCAAACGGTGCGAAGTATTGCAATGCGGCCGGGTCGGCAGCCGTGGCGGCAACGACCACCGTGTAGTCCATGGCACCTTTTTCACGCAGCGTGTTGACGATGTTGGCCACGGTGGAGCCTTTCTGCCCGATGGCCACATAGATGCAGTACACCGGTTTGCCCGCCTCGTAGGCGGAGCGTTGGTTGATGATGGTGTCGATGGCTATCGCGGTCTTTCCCGTTTGGCGGTCGCCGATGATCAATTCACGTTGTCCCCGTCCGATAGGAATCATGGCATCGATGGCCTTGATGCCTGTCTGCAAGGGTTCCGATACCGGTTGGCGGTAAATGACCCCGGGAGCTTTGCGTTCCAACGGCATTTCGAAAAGTTCTCCTCCTACGGTACCTCTTCCGTCCAAAGGAACGCCCAACGGGTCGATGACACGTCCCAGCATGTTCTCGCTGACCCGTATGGACGCAATTCGTCCCGTACGTTTCACGATCATGCCCTCTTTGATGAGGTCTGTGGCTCCTAAGAGGACGGCACCCACGTTGTCCTCTTCCAGGTTCATCACTACGCCCATCACTCCGTTTTCAAATTCCAATAATTCATTGGCCTCGGCATGGAGCAACCCATAAATACGTGCCACGCCGTCGCTGACCTGCAACACGGCACCCACTTCGTCGAACTGGATAGACGTGTTGATTCCTTTGAGCTGTTGGAGCAATACCTCCGAAACCTCGCTGGGTCTTATCTTATCTGGCATATTCTTGTTTCCTTTTCATTATACTATTCTTCTGTTTTTCTCGATGAACTGTTTCTTCACGCGTTTCAACTGTCCGGCTATGCTGGCATCGATTCGCCAATAGCCGATTTCCAGAATGCCACCGCCGATGATACCGGGGTCTACTTTGGTTTTGAATTCCACCGTGCGTCCCCGATAGCGTTTCAGGATGAGCGTTTTCAGTTCGTTGAGGGTTTCCTCCGGTAGCGGCATAGCCGTGACAAGTTTTCCCTGACGTATTTTTTTCTTTTTCCGATATAAGAATAAGAAAGAATGCAGGATGAAAGCCAACAGCTTTTCGCGCCTTTTTTCAAGTAGCAGATAGAAAAATTTGGTCAGCTCTTCGCATGTGTCAGCTCCGGCAGTAGCATTGTGCAGGAGCTTTATTTTCTCTGTACGGCTCACCATCGGATTCTCTATCGTGTGGCGGAACTCCGGAAGCTCGTTGTATTGGAACAGGAGCTGTTGAGCCTGTTCGTACACCAAGGTCTCGTGTCCGTTCTCACACGCGAAGAGCAGCAATGCGCGGGCATAACGTCTTGCAATAATTCCTATATCCATTATTCAATGTCGTTGTTTGATTTAACTTCGTCCAACAGTCTGTTCACTAATTCAAGCTGTTCCTTATCATCAGACAGTTTTTTACGCAACACCTTTTCAGCTACATCTACGGACAGTATTGCCACTTGCCGACGTATGTCGTTGATGGCGCTTTCTTTTTCCGCAGCAATCTGGTGGCGGGTCTCGTCCAGGGCTTTCCGAGCTTCGGTGCGTGCCCGTTCGCGCGCTTCTGCGATGATGCGGTCGCGCGTGGCGGAAGCTTCTTTCAGTATGGCGGTCTGCTCTTCGTGCGCCCGTGCCAGCAGTGCTTCGCTTTCGGCTTTCACCTGCTGCAACTGCTCGTTGGCCTGGCGGGCAGCCTCCAACGAACTGTCTATGTATTGTTTCCGTTTGTCCACCATTCCGGTGATGACAGGAAATGCGTATTTAGCCAAGATGAAGAATACGATTCCGAATATAATCACCATCCAGAACAATGTACCCGGATCCGGGGTTAGCAGTCCCATAAGCAACAACGGTTTAGAGGAACAATGTCAAAAGACAAACGACAATGGCGATGAGGGCTACACCTTCTATCAAAGCTGCCGCGATGATCATGTTCATACGCACGTTGTTGGATTCCGAC
Source organism: Paraprevotella xylaniphila YIT 11841 (assembly GCF_900683745.1). Lineage (NCBI taxonomy): Bacteria > Pseudomonadati > Bacteroidota > Bacteroidia > Bacteroidales > Prevotellaceae > Paraprevotella > Paraprevotella xylaniphila. The sequence goes on along the minus strand of NZ_LR215980.1, from coordinate 1,105,608 downwards.
GGCTGTCGTGCGATGGCATCCATGGCCGACCCGCCGATGCGTCCGATACCTATGCCTGCACCCAAAACGGCAATACCAGCGCCAATCGCTGCACCCAACTTGGTAAGACCTATACCTCCGATAGCTTGTAATAAAATGGATAATAACATAATGTTTCTGTTTTTAAGGGTTATACTTGATTTTCTAATAGTTCTTTTTAATTCTCTTCTTTAATACGTGACAGGCCGATGAACACAGCCGACAACATGGTGAATACATACGCCTGGATGAAGGCTACGAGAAGTTCCAACAGGTCCATGAAGATGCCGAACAATACGGATATGACTGTCATGGAACCGTTGATGACCGGACCGGCCTTCACCGTGATGAAGATGATGGCTACCAAACTTAGGATGGCTGCGTGCCCGGCCATGATGTTGGCAAACAGACGGATCATCAATGCAAATGGTTTGGTGAAAATTCCGAATAGCTCGATCATCGGCATGAGAGGCACGGGAACTTTCAACCATAAGGGGACTTTCGGCCAAAAAATATCCTTCCAATAGGCTTTTGTTCCGTAGATGTTGGTGAAGAGAAAGGTGCACAATGCCAATACCAATGTAATGGCAATGTTTCCCGTGACGTTAGCTCCTCCCGGAAAGATTGGAAGAATACCTATCAGGTTGTTAACCAGAACGAAAAAGAATGCGGTCAGCAAATAGGGAGCGTATCTCCGGTAGTCTTCCCCGATACATCCTTTGATGACTTCGTCGTTTATCATGACCACCAAAGCCTCTATCATGCCCACACCTCCTTTAGGTGCCCCTTCGCTCACTTCGTGACGTTTATACCAACGCGCACATCCCAACATGATGGCCACCAATATGACGCTGTTGATGAACAGTGCCAACACATTCTTGGTGATGGAGATGTCGAACGGGCGGATTTCTTCTCCCGTGGCATTCTTTTCCACGATTTTGTTTTTGTATTCACCGTCCGGTGCGATGTATAATCCTTCGTATCGGGCCTGGTTTCTCAGACGGGCGGATGAAAACACATGCCAACCGGAAGAGCTTTTCACAATCACGGGCAGGGGGATGCGTATGGAGGCGTCTCCGATGTCCGTGATATGCCATTCGTATGCGTCTTCGATATGGCCGAAAACGATTTCGTACACATCTATTTCCTTGTTCTCCTCAGCTTGCGCTTGCCGGGGCATGAACATCAACAGGCATAGGCCTATACAGCATAAATATTTTAGTAGCTTCATTCCTTAGACTTCTCTTTTTATGTGTCCGGATAAGGGAGCGGTCAGGCCGTCGCTTCCGTTACGCAGACGGAGACTGTGTTGTCATTCACTTCTACAAAACCACCTGAAATGTTCACGCGGTTTTTGTCTTTTCCGCTTCGGTAAACGACTTCTCCTGTGTCGAGGGACGAAATCAGGGGGGCGTGGTTGTAGAAAACGGCGAACTGTCCGGCACTGCCGGGAAGTCTTACGTACTTCACCAGACCTTCGAACAAAGTCTTTTCCGGAGACACGATGAGCAAATGAATTTTATCCTCTTCCATACGATTTAATTTTGGGCTGCGCTCAACAATTCTTTTCCTTTGGCAATGGCGTCTTCAATGGTGCCTACGTTGAGGAATGCCTGTTCGGGAAGGTCGTCCACCTCTCCGTCCAATATCATCTTGAATCCTTTGATGGTGTCCTCGATGGATACCATGACGCCCGGCACGCCCGTAAACTGTTCGGCCACGGCAAAGGGTTGCGACAGGAAACGTTGTACCCGTCTCGCACGGTTCACCGTCAGGCGGTCTTCATCCGAAAGCTCGTCCATGCCGAGGATGGAAATGATGTCTTGCAGCTCCTTGTTCCGTTGCAGGATTTGCTTGACGCGCTGTGCCGTTTCGTAATGTTCCTGTCCCACGATGAGCGGGTCAAGGATACGGGATGTGGATTCCAAGGGATCCACCGCAGGATAAATGCCCAACTCCGTGATTTTACGGCTCAGTACGGTCGTGGCATCCAGATGCGTGAATGTCGTGGCCGGGGCTGGGTCGGTCAAGTCGTCGGCAGGCACGTACACAGCTTGTACAGAAGTGATGGAGCCATTCTTCGTGGACGTGATTCGTTCTTGCATCTGTCCCATTTCGGAAGCCAGTGTCGGCTGATAGCCCACGGCCGAGGGCATGCGCCCCAACAGGGCGGACACTTCGGAACCGGCCTGGGTGAAACGGAAGATATTGTCGATGAAGAACAGGATGTCCCGCGGTCCGTCTCCCTTATTGTTGTCACGGAAAGACTCGGCCAAGGTCAGACCGGAAAGCGCTACGGAAGAACGTGCGCCCGGCGGTTCGTTCATTTGTCCGAACACCATGGCCACTTGTGATTTTTCCACTTCGTTCATGTCCACTTTCGAGAGGTCCCAGTGTCCGGCTTCCATGCTTTTCAGGAATTCGTCGCCGTACTTGATGACACCGGACTCAATCATTTCGCGCAGCAGGTCGTTACCTTCACGCGTACGTTCTCCCACACCGGCGAACACGGAAAATCCGTTGTGCTTTTTGGCGATGTTGTTGATGAGTTCCTTGATTAATACCGTTTTTCCTACGCCCGCCCCGCCGAACAGTCCGATTTTCCCTCCTTTCAGATAGGGTTCCAACAGGTCTATCACTTTGATGCCCGTGAAAAGCACTTCCTGAGTGGTGGAAAGGTCTTCAAACTTGGGAGGGTCCCGGTGGATGGGGGACGCACCGCTCTCGTCCAAGGCCGGCATGCCGTCGATGGCGTCGCCTACGACGTTCATGACCCTTCCGCGAATCTGTGCGCCCACCGGCATGGTGATGGGTTTTCCTGTGGAGACCACTTTCATGCCACGTTGCAGTCCGTCCGTGCTGTCCATGGCGATGGTACGCACCGTGTCTTCTCCGATGTGTTGCTGTACCTCGACAATCAATGTCTTGCCGCCCGGACGTTGGATTTTCAGGGCGTCGTGTATGCTCGGAAGGTTGGCGTTCTGTTCTTTTTCGCTGTGTTCGAAATGAACGTCCACCACCGGGCCGATAATTTGCGATATGTGTCCTAATACCTCTGCCATAAATGATGTTTATACCTTAATTATATATAATCGTTTTATTTGTTTCGTGTTCTTTTTACCTGTCGAACCGATTGTTTTGTCGTTTGCTTTCGTGGAACGTGTCGAACCGCTTGGGTTTCTCAACATTCTTATACATTATTTAATGTCAACCGTGTCTTTCTTTCGCTTCGTTTATAATAGTTTAACCCGGAGACATTTCCATTTTTCTTGTTTCAAAGTTAAGGGTAATTTCTCTTTTTTGTAAATTTGTAGAATTAATAATATTCATGATTTCTATTGATTTTTCTTATGGAACTGACTCCGCTGAAATATTTCGTCAAATTGGCAGACGTGCTTTCATTCACAGAAGCCTCCAAAGAGCTTTTTATCACGCAGAGCACCTTGTCGCTAAGCATCAAGCAACTGGAAGAGGAACTCGGCGTGACACTGTTCGACCGCATCGGGAAGAAAATCTACCTGACGGATGCCGGACGGGATTTTTTGGACTGTTCCCGTAAGGCGATAGAGGAGGTGGCGTATGGCATACAGCATTTGAAGGAAATGCAGCATGTCTATACGGGAAAGATAAAGATAGGCGTAATATACAGCCTTTTCCCTTTGTTGAATATCTGCGTGTTGAAGTTTACGAAAGCTTTCCCCAAGGCCGAGCTTTCTATTGTCTATTCCCATTCGGTGTTGGAACTGGTGGAGCTGATCAATTCCAACAAGCTTGATTTCGCGTTGAGTTACAACCCGCAGGATGTGTCTGCGCTTACGGAATCCAAGGAATACGCCTGCATGCCTTTGTGTGTCATTGTCCATGAAAGCCATCCGGTGGCCATCCGGAAACATTTTTCCTTGTCGGACTTGAACGAGTTCCCCGTTATCTTCTTGGACAAAGAGCTGTACACCCGGAAGGTCATAGACCGCATGCTGGCCCAGTACAGGGTGAAGGTAAAACCTCAGATAGAAGTCAACAGCACGCCGCTATTGCTTGAAATGCTGCGCACGGGGCATTGGATTTCCATTTTGCCTCAGGACATGACGGTAAGCAGCCCGGACTTGAAAGCCGTGCCGATTAAGGAGAAGACAGAGATGATGCACATCAGCCTTCTTTCCCTTAAAGGTAAAAGGCATTCTTTGTTGACGGAGAAATTTCTGGAAGTGTTGCGGATGGAGACGCAAAAAATACAAGAGCGTAGAATTGCCAGAGGAAAAGACTCGGATTTGTTTGAAGGGAAATCTGCCGAAGAAGAAGCATGATGCACCGTATATATATAAGGTATGGGCGAAATAGCGGAAGTGGTTGGATTTTAGTTTGGACTTTGTAATGGATAAAATAGGATATGAGAAAAAACATTTGGATTATCGTGGGCGCATGGGCCTGTTTTTCGGCTTGCAGGTCTGTGCAAGCTCCCCAACTTATCGGGGGAAATAAGGATGAACATGGTTGTCTTACGGCGGCCGGTTATACGTGGAGTGAACTTCGCCGGGACTGTATCCGCATCTTTGAGGACGGGGTGCGTGTGGACGACCCGTCTTTGCAACCCTCTTTAGCGTCGTACGCCGTGTTTGCGGCAGACAGCAGCCGGGTGGAGGTTTTCCGTCCGTCTCCGTTTCGGAACGAGATACTCGACCGTAAGGGGGGCGTTTGGCAGGGCAAGACCTGCAAGTTGTATCGGACAGGAAACCGGTGGGAACTTCGCGGAAAGTGAAATCAAACAAACAGACTTTGTATGGAACGAATTATCAATCATTTTACAGATGATGACCTGTATAAGTTCACCATGTGCTGTGCGGTCATCGACAATTTTCCCCGTGCCCAGGTGAAGTACCGGTTTACCGACCGGGACCATACCGTCTATCCGCCGGGCTTTGCCGACAAATTGCAGGAACAAATCATCCTGTTGGAGGACGTGGTCATCACGGACGAGGAAATTGCGTTCATGAAACGGCGGTGCAGCTACATTCCCGGTTGGTTCTACACCTATTTGAAAGGCTACCGTTTCTGTCGCGAATGGGTGAAAGTCCGGCAGGATGCCGAGGGGCATCTGTACGTGGAGTTCGAAGGGAGTTGGGCCGATACCATCCTGTTGGAAGTGAAAGTGCTGGCCATCATTTCCGAGCTTTATTACAGGATGACGGGCGAAGACAGCCGTTTCGATTATGAGGATTATTACCGGAAGACGTACCGGAAAGCCGTCCGCCTGTTGGAAGCCGGTTGCGTGTTCAGTGACTTCGGGACGCGCCGCCGCGTCTCGTTCGAGGCGGAAGAGACGGTGGTTCGGGCGATGAGAGACTGTTACCAAAGCCGGGAATGGAGCGGGAAGTTTGTCGGGACTAGCAATATCTACCTGGCGATGAAGTATGACCTGGTTCCTGTCGGCACGATGGCACACGAGTTTGTCTGTGCCATAGGAGGAATGTACGGCCCCCAGATGGCCAACCATATTGCCATGAACTCTTGGCGCAACACGTTCCGTGGAGCTTTGGGCACGTACCTCTACGACAGTTTCGGTTGGGACATCTTCAGCCTGAATTTTTCGGAGGACTTTGCCAACTTGTTCAAAGGTCTTCGCGTGGACAGCGGCGACAACCGTGCGGAACTGCAAAGGATTGTGGAGAAATACCGTTCGTTGGGCATCGACCCCCGTACGAAGCAGGTCATATTCAGTAATGCGCTCGACACGGACCGTGCGATAGAGATACAACGTTACGCCCGGGAGTATTGCCAACCTTCTTTCGGGATTGGCACGCACTTCACAAACGACTTCGAGGGCGTGAAGCCCATGAACATCGTTATCAAACTGGTGGCCGTGAAAATCACGGAGTCATGGACTTTCTACAACGATACTTGTAAGTTGAGCGAAGACGACGGCAAGCATACAGGCAAGCCCGAAGTGATTCGCCGTTTCATGGAAGCGTTGAATATGAAAGGATGAAGGGAGTCCGGACGATAAAAACTTCAAAATTTTGTCCGTTCTTTATGGGATTGGTTCTTAGAAAAGATTAACTTTGCATTGGGTTCCCGGTGATTCTTGCTGTGCCGTGATGTCCGGTAGCGACCGGTAGGCCGATCCAAGCAAGGCGACCTGCGCCGATACGAACAGGAACATCTGTCCTTTGCGGCAGGTGGGAATGGGAGTGGACGGGTAGGGAAAGGGGAACCGCTATATATAAGAAGGCGTTTATCATGCGCTGGTTCTTGACGCTTCGAATCTCGCAAATTCAAAATTGTAGTTATGAACTATGCAACGGTAGATGCCCATGGGATGTTTTTATAAATATCCCTAAGGGATTGTTTTGTCCTTTTGCCCCTATGGGCAAAAGGAAGGAGGCAAATCCTAAAGGGGGATTATATAAACTCATCGGCGTGGGTTCTGCGTTGCTCGTTCTACTACAATGGGCAATGCGAGAGCCTCGAAGCGTGGGACGGGTGACGGGTACAGATCTCCACGCTTTTTTTGTTGTAGTATTCTTTATCATGAGTATCATTTAAAGTCAACGGAGGGAGGTCGGTTGGCAGTTTGTTGTTTTAAAGAGACTTTATGATGAAACGACTATTATTGGTGACCATGGGGACGGCTTCGTTCCTTCTGTCTTCGGCGCAGGTGCCGATAGATGAAGCCCATTTTCCGGATCGTTTTTTCCGGAATTATGTGGGGCAAAAGTTCGACACTAATCAAAACTTGCAGTTGGATGACGAAGAAATCAGGTCGGCTGTCCGGATGGATTTGGATAAGGATTTGAGCACTTCCTGCACTTCTTTGAAAGGTTTGGAATTCTTTACCGCTTTGCGTGAGTTGAATGTGTTGTCGAAAGGGAAATTGGTCGAGTTGGATTTGAATGCCAATGTAAACCTTGAGCGCTTGTATTGTTGGGGTACTAAAATCCAGAAACTTGATTTGCGGCAAAACCAAAAACTGGAGTATGTCAGTGTGGGGAGCACTTCCTCATTGTCGTCTTTGGCCTTGGACTGTCCGAAGTTGGATACGCTGATTCTTTCTACTTTGCCTTTGGGAAAATTGGATGTGTCGGCATCTCCTGGTTTGGTGCATTTGTCGTGTGAGGGATGCCAGTTGGCAACGTTGGATTTGCGACATTGCGTCGGGTTAAAGGTATTGGAGTGCGAATATAATAATTTAGTGGCTTTGAATCTGAACGAAAAAGTCCAGTTGGAGGTATTCGAAGGGGGAATGCAATATGAAACCTACGTGTCTCCTGTGGACGGTTGTTTTGACATGGCTGCATTTTCTGGTTTTGACGTGGGGCGGTCGTATGATTGGGAAGGTGTCTACCGTTACGGCAGTCAAATCGTATTCAATCAAGTTAAGCCAACTTACGAGTTCGCCACGGCAAAATACAAATACAAGACAGGTGCCGCTTCCGGACTGGGACGTGAAATAGAATGCAAGGTGAAATGCCGGAATGAGGGTTTGCCTGTTTTGCTCGAAGGGTTGGGCGGTAACAATTCGGATTTCTTTTACGATGCTGACGGCGACGGGACGAAAGAATATTATAAGGTGGACAGCGAGAATAACTTTAAGGCTCGTTACCATTGGCGTGCCCCCGGCTGTTATGCACAGGATTTCCTGTTGGATTTGCCTTTCACCTACTTGCAGGAAGACCGTATGATGACGCATCTGAATAACGACGGTATACCTGATTTTGCTAATCGTGCTTTCGCGGATTTCCGCAAGATTGAGATAGCTCTGGGTGGGGCAGACGGTACTTATACCCTGATGGACGGATGCAACTCCGCTTATCCGTTGGACGTGAACCATGACGGGTTGCCGGACTTGTTCGCGTTCAACAACACGGACTGGAGCATCTTTTACCAAAATCCTGACGGGACGTTTACCGCCACGCACATCGACACCATTTCGCGCGTGCAGGCCGATTCGTTGGTGGCTCAAAAGGCAGAGGAAGCTAACGGGAAATTCGACATCAGCGACTTGCCGTCGTTGAGCGACGGGATGTTCATTGGCGGAAGCCCTACGGTAGATGAAAGTTACAAATTCACGCAGGCCATCGACGTGAACCGTGACGGTTACATGGATTTGGTGGGACCTCGCACGATTTTTTATAACGTGGGCGACAACCGTTTCGTGGCTTCCCCGCAGCCGGGCGAGCTGACGGTGAAGGACTTGAACGGTGATGGTATCCCCGATTACATCTATAATGATACGGAAGGAAAGCGCGTGTATACCCGCACGTACTTGGGTGGCGACCGTTTCGAGGAACAAACGTTGATGAAGGACTTGGACGTGACGAACATTTATTGTTATGACTTCGACAAGGACGGCGACGTGGACATCCTGCTGACGTTCGATTACCTTTCGTCCTCCACTTTTTCATTCCTGGTTTTTGCCGAAAACACCGGCAAGGGGAAGTTCACGATTCACGAGCATTCCTTTAAGACGAAGTGGGCGTTCGGACAGTGTCTGGATTTCGACAACGACGGTTACATGGAACTCTTGGCGGGCGTGCAGGATGAAGGTCGGTTAGAATATAGATGTTCTTCCGTGCACGGGTTGTATTTGTTCCGGTTGGACGACATGAAGAAAGTGGAAGAACCATCTGCGATGCAAGTGGACGCGACTTTCTTTTATGAACGGGATAACGGTCCTGGTACCGATTGGCAAGAAGCGGTTGTGAGCTGTTTGGACGAGAACATCACCGTGGCGGATATAGATAATGACGGGCGTTTGGAGCTCCTGGCCGATACGACGAAGACGGCTGGCGGTTATTGGGCCACCAAAGACTTGCCCCTCTTGCAGGGCATCCCGGCCAACGAAGCCCCGCAACGCATGTCCGCCCCGTCGGTAAACCTCGACCGCAAGAGCGGCAAACTGAAGGTTGCTTGGAAGCCGGGCAAGGACAAGGAGACTTCTACCGTGGATTTGACTTATGCCCTCCGCATCGGCAGTGCGCCCGGCAAGGACGACATCTATTTCTCGGGGGCGAATGCCGACGGTAGTCGACGCGATTTCCGTCCCGGCAACATGGGAGCGAATCTGGATGCCACATTGGACGTGAGCCGTTGGAAGCACGGCACGTATTATATAGCCATACAGACGGTGGACCCGATGGGTAAAGGCTCGGCGTGGTCGGACGAGGTGGCGTACGAGCACGACCTCGTGCAGGCAGCGTTCACGGTGTCGGATGATGAACCGGCAGCGGCAGACACTTTGGTACTGACGGCAGCTTCCCGCGCCGCCGGGTTGGATTACGCTTGGGATTTCGACGGAGGCAAAGCCATAAAGGCTTCGGCTGACAGCGCACAGGTATGGCTGACGTTCGACGTGCCCGGCGAGAAGCATCTTCGCCTGACGGTGACGAATCCGGCGGATGGCACGGAGGATGTACGCGAAAAGGTAGTGACGGTGCAGCGTGTTTCGTTTGGGCATCGTGACCTTGAAGCTTTCGGATACACCAATCCTTTCCAGTTTTGGGACATGGACGGTGACGGAGTGTTGGATTTGATAGACAAAAACGGCTTTTATGTGCACGACGGCACGGGGCATTATGAGAAATTAGGCACGATATTCAACTCCAATTTGCAGATTACGAAGTATGCGGGTCAGCAGATTCCACTGCTTGATTTTGACATGGACGGGGATGCAGATATCGTGGTGAAGAGTAATAAAGGTAACCTTATCCTCAATAACGGGAACAAGTCGTTCGAGGCGCAGGAAAGCAACTCTTTGCTTTGCGATAACTCAAACGGGCAAAGTGACGTTTGGCCGGACTTGGACAACGACGGTTTCAATGAACTGTATTACGATGCCAATAGCGGATATGATGACGATGGCATTTATGTGAATACGGGGGATAACGTCCGTTTTGAACGGTTCAGATTTCCAAATAGTGGAGAAGAATACAAATTCCGCTTTGAATATCAGGAAGGCATGATGTATGACATCAACCGTGACGGTTATTTGGACTTCTATTCCGGAAGTTCATTAAGGGTCATCAACGATGGTTGGTACAAGTGTGAGGCTTTTGCCATCAACCAAGGTGGAATGGATTTCAATTACCATGTAGGTCCCATAAACGAAGGCTGCGAAAGGCCTTACAGCATCTTCCTTGAAGACTTGGACAGCGATGGCATGCCGGACAAGGTGATGGTGTATGCCAATGAAAGCAAAGGGGACAGGATTGTGGTGTGTTTCGGAAATAGAGATTACACCTTCTCTTCCCCGGTAGAATATGTATTTGAAAATGCCCACAGTAATGATTACGTCATGAAAGTGGTCAAGGTTGCCGACTTCGATAACAACGGTTGTCCGGACATCTTGGTGAACTATGATTTTTACAAGATAGACGTGAGTAAGACGGAATATGCCATACTCTATATGGAGCGCGACCGGTCGGGACGGATAGAAGTGCTGCACAATCATGAGTTGGGGGTTGTGGATGGCATGGCCGATATTAATCATGATGGCAAACCGGACTTATATGGAGAGAGTGGCGGTGTAGATTTTCTCCGCACCGGCATCCCGAACACTTCTCCCGAGGCTCCTGCCCATGTGCGGGCCACCCAGGAAGGCCTTGGCATATTGTTGGAATGGGATGATGCCTACGACAAGGAGACCCCGGCCATGCAGATGCGCTACAATGTGAGCGTGAAGAAGAAAGGCGCAGAGGGCGAGGGGGCCTATATCATCTCGCCGCTGAACGGCGGAAACGACAAGACGGCGGTCATCCCCGGCGCATATTACCAGAAGTCCACGCGCAAGATGATTCCCATCGAGCGGTTCGAGGCCGGACAGGAATACGAGGTGCAGGTACAGGCCATAGACCTGTGGGATGCCCATTCGCCCATGTCGGAGACCTATACCTTTACGGTGAGCGAACAGTTCATTGCCGGACCCACGGTGACGGCACCGCGCAAGGCCGTGGCTTTGACGTATAATGTGCCCGATGCCGCTTTGCAAACCGCCGAGTGGGACTGGGACGGCGGGACGCTTCTCGGTCAGGAAGGGAAACGGTTTGAGGTGGCATGGGACGAGCCGGGACTGAAGACCGTGACCGTCCGTACGGCAGATGGCGAAACAGCCACCAAGAACGTGATGGTGCGCGACATCGACCTTTCGTTCGACTTCCCCACCGAAGGACTGGCCGGGACGGAGATTACCTTCACGCTTCCCGAAGCCTTTGCGCAGGCTTCCCGCGAGGACATAGATGTCGTGCTGTCGGACGAACGTATCGAGATGCTGCTCCGCGTAGGGAGTCGGGAAGCCAAGGTGGTGTTCCCCGATGCCGGTGATTATTCCTTCCACTTGTCGGTGCGCGACTCTGTGTGCGGCGTGGTGGAATCGGAAGAGAAGCACATCCGCATCGTGGGCGAAGTGCCTGTGCCCGTTATCCGTTTGGTAGGCATCGATGCGGCTACTGGTAAGAACAAGGTGATGTGGGACATGCCCGGCATGCCGGATTTCGTCACCACCGTGAATATATATAAGGAGAGCGGACGCTACAATGCGTTCGACTGCATCGCACAGGTGGCTCCCGGGGCGGGAGAGTTTGTGGATACGTCTTCCAATCCCTCTGTCTCGTCCGACCGCTATTGCATCAAGTTGGGCACGACGTTCGGTGTGGAAAGTCCGGCCAGCCGTGTGCACAGCGGTACGCATCTGATGCTGAACAAAGGAGTGGGCGGTGCCGTCAACCTGATATGGAACGCCTACGAGGGTGGCATTGTGGACAGTTACCGCGTCTTGCGCGGAACGTCCGCCGACCGTCTGGAACTGTTGGCCGAGGTGTCGGGTGCCCATACGGCCTACACCGACCTGAACGCCGGGGACGGGACGTATTTCTACGCCTTGGAGTATGACGAGACCTATTCCGACGAATGGCAACCGGTGACGAGGACATCTGATGGCAGGTCGTCCGGAAGCGGCCGTTCCAATGTGGTATGCACGGACGGGGCATGGACGGTGGTACCTGCCGAACAGTTGAACGTGCTGGCCATAGAGAAGGAACTCGTGCTGACACCTTTGCAGCCCACGTTGCATTTGCAGGCCGAAATCTTGCCGGCCATGGCGGATATCCGTACGGTGAACTGGCAGATTACGGAAGGTGGCGAACTGGCTTCGCTGACTCAAAACGGTGTGTTGACGGCCCAAGGAAAGGAGAACGGCGACATCGTGGTATGCGCCACGACCGTAGACGGAACGAACATCGAGGCCCGTGTGACCGTCGTGAAAAAAGACTTCGGTATCCTGCCGCAGTCGGTCACGGTGACTACTGTGGAAGGCACTACGCAGTTGACTCCCCTTACCGGACGGTTGCACTTGCAGGCATCCGTGCAACCTGAGAATGCCTCCCAGCTCGTAGCATGGAGCGTGGTACAGGGAGCCGGTCTGGCCACTTTGGATGAAGACGGCGTCCTGACCCCGACCGAAACGGGTAACGGCGACATCGTGGTGCGTGCCACTTCTTTGGAGGACGCTTCCGTGTACGGCGAGTTGACTCTCCGTAAGGAAGGTTTCTCCGGCGATGGAGTAGAGGGAGTGAATGCCGGACAGATGTCGGTGCGTCGCGTCGGCGACGACCTGTGGATTGAAGGTCTGCCTGAGGACAGCGAATGCGGTTTAAGCATCGTGGATTCCTCCGGGCGCGTGCTTTTCACGGAATACCGGCGCGAGGGGTGTTCGGGCCGAATCTCTTTGGCGCGTCTGGCTTCCGGCACCTATCTGCTCCGGGTGGTTACCGGTGAAGACAGGCAAACGTTCCGTTTTGTCAAGTAGGCCGGAACGTACATTATATGGAAACGCCCCGGGCATTCGGTTGTGGCCGTAATGTCCGGGGCGTTTAGTCTTTTTTAGACTCCAAGTATGCAGATTTGTAAATATAGCATACTTCTAAAAAAGTTTGCTTTCATCTGCGGATTTTTCTGCGCCAAATGATTTTTCAATCTCAGCCGAACGATTTTCCGTTCTGCGCCAAATGATTTTCGTTTCTCTTGAAGGTGAAAAAACGATAAGATGAGCACGTGGAAATGAAGTGCTGAAGGTGGAACGCCTGCTTTGGGAGTGCTGATTTATTTTATTGTTTTATAGAAGTTTATGTAGTGGCAGAATAAAATGGGCTGTTCTTTTCTTCCGAAAGAAAAGGCGGTATATCACGTTTGTAAAGTTCGGAAAACGGGATGCGCATGATGTCATATTTATCGAAAAAATGCCATAATGGCATTTTTCTTTTGGCCGGATGAAAAATAAGTCCTACCTTTGCAGCCGAAATAATATTCGTAATGTTTTGTAATCCTCATCGGAGGGCAACAATGAAATGCCGGATAAGATGACTGGGTAAAACCAATCACTTATCCGGCATTTTATGTGTGGTAAAATAAAAAAGACGTAGAAATGAAAGAATTGGATTTGACACAGGGAAGCGTGCCAAAGGTTCTGCTACATTTTGCAGTCCCGTTTTTATTGGCCAACGTGCTTCAGGCGCTCTATGGGGGAGCCGACTTGTTTGTGGTGGGGCGGTACGACGATGCCGCGAGCGTGGCCGCCGTGGCCATCGGAAGTCAGGTGATGCAGACTGTGACGGGCGTCATTCTCGGGCTTACGACGGGGATAACGGTGTTGATAGGCATTGCCACGGGGGCGAAGGATGACCGTAAGACGGCTTCCATCGTGGGGACGGGCATCTGGCTCTTTGCCGTGGTGGCTGTCGTACTGACCGCCCTTATGGTGGCACTGTACGGGCAGATAGCCGTTTGGATGCACACGCCCGCCGAGGCCATGCGCGACACGGAAGCCTATCTTGGGATTTGTTCGATGGGCATTCCTTTTATTATAGGCTATAATGTCGTGTGCGGTATTTTGCGTGGGTTGGGAGATTCGCGCACGCCGCTCTATTTCGTGGCGTTGGCTTGTGTGTTGAACATCGTGTTGGATTTCATCCTTGTGGGGGCGTGCGGCATGCGTGCGGCCGGGGCTGCTGCGGCCACGGTCACGGCGCAGGGTGTCAGTTTCGCGACTGCACTCGGCTTCTTGTACCGCAAGGGATTTCATTTCGAGTTCACACGGCGCGACATCCGTCCGGTGAGGGCGTTGTGCCGGCGAATGGTGTTGCTCGGGGCACCCATAGCCTTGCAGGACTTGTTGGTCAACCTCTCTTTCCTGCTGATTACGGTCATTGTCAACGGGATGGGCGTGGTGGCTTCGGCTGCTTTGGGAGTCGTTGAGAAGCTAATTGTCTTTGCCATGTTGCCTCCGATGGCCATAGCGTCGGCCGTGGCGGCCATGATAGCCCAAAACTACGGAGCCGGGCTGAGGGGGCGTATGCGGTCTTGCCTGCGCTCAGGCATCGCCATGGCCTTGGTCTTCGGCGTTTCCGTGTGCGTCTATTCCCAGTTCTTGCCGGATACGCTGACGGGCATCTTCACGAAAGACGCGGCAGTCATGCAGATGGCTTCCGGCTATCTGCGGGGATACAGCATAGATTGCATCATGGTGAGTTTCGTGTTCTGCATCAATGCCTATCTCAGCGGGCAGGGCAATTCCGTGTTCCCCATGGTACACAGCGTGGTTGCCACGTTCATGTTCCGCATCCCGTTGTCGTATGCGTTTAGCCTGGTGAGTTCTTCTTCTTTGTTTCTCATGGGGTTTGCTCCTCCGTTGTCCACGTTGGTTTCGCTGATGATATGTATCGGGTATATGAGATACAAGGGAAAAAAGGAAATTATGCCGGTTTGTGTGTAAGAAAGCTGTTAAAAACAGATGAGGGGAAAACGTATTTCCCGTAAAATATCTAATTTTGCAGCGTAAATAAAAAATGTAAGCATGAATTTGTCTGAACTGATACAGAAACGGCAAAGTGACCGGAAATACGAATCGCGCCCTGTCAGCCGTGAAATGGTGATGAAATGTCTGGAAGCTGCACGTCTTGCCCCTTCGGCTTGTAATTCACAACCGTGGAAATTTGTTGTCGTGGACGATGCGGCATTGTTGCCGCAAATGGGAGCGGCGGCTGCGGGGATGGGGATGAACGGATTTGCCCGTGAGGTGCCCGTCATCGTAGCTGTGGTGTTGGAGAAAATGAACTTGACGGCTCGTATTGGTAGTGTCATCAAAGACAAGGAATACTCTTTGCTCGACGTGGGTATCGCAGTGGAGCATTTTTGTTTGCAGGCGGCCGAACTTGGCTTAGGGACTTGCATCATGGGTTGGTTCGACGAAAAGAAAGTGAAAAAGCTGCTTGGCATCAAAGGAAAGCGCGTACCTCTGCTCATCTCGCTGGGCTATCCGGCGGGGGAGACCCGCAAGAAAGCGCGCAAGTCGTTGGAGGAAATGAGCAGTTGGAACCAATATTAGTACTGGGATCATGGATAATAAAAAGGTGAAAGGCTATGCTTACGGTGTCATAGCATCGGTAAGCTACGGGCTGAATCCGTTGTTTGCCCTTCCGCTTTATGCTTCGGGCATCAGGGTGGATTCCGTGTTGTTCTATCGTTATGTGTTTGCCTTGCTGTTCCTGGCCGTGATGATGAAGATGAGCGGACAATCGTTTGCCCTGAAACGGAGTGAAATCCTTCCGGTGGCGGTCATGGGATTGCTGTTCTCTTTCTCGTCGCTGTTCCTATTCCAGAGTTTCAACTATATGGATGCGGGCATCGCTTCTACCATCCTGTTCATGTATCCCGTACTGGTGGCGGTGATTATGGCGGTATTCTTCAAGGAAAAGCTGAGCGTGGTGAAAATAGCATCCATTGCCACGGCTTTTGTAGGTATTTCCATGCTTTATAAAGGCGAAGGCGGTGCCACGCTGAGCATGACGGGCGTGTGTCTGGTGCTGATGTCCTCGTTGACCTACGCGCTGTATATCGTAGGCGTGAACCGGTCTTCCTTAAAAGAGATGCCGGGATTGAAACTCACGTTTTATGCCATTTTGTTCGGTTCGTTGGTCTATATCGTCCGTCTGCGCGGAGGGATGGATTTGCAATGGCTTACGGGAGGAACGCAATGGATGAACGCGTTGGGATTGGCTTTGTTCCCGTCCCTGATATCCATGGTGACCATTGCGAAAGCCATCCGGAACATCGGTGCCACTCCGGCTGCCATTCTCGGGGCGTTGGAGCCGCTTACGGCATTGTTCGTAGGTGTCATGGTGTTCCACGAGAGGCTTACGGGCGGTAATGTGGTCGGCATCTTGCTGATTCTTTTTGCTGTGACGCTGATTGTAGTCGGGCCGCGCGGATGGTTGCGGTTCAAGGCCGTGTGGCATAAGCGGACGGTTGGATAAAGCTCTTGTCGGCTTGTATGGAAAACAGCAAAGGGACTGTCCCGGGATTGGCCGGTAACAGTCCCTTTGCCCTTTGGGGGAGGAGGTTAACGCTTTTGTATGTTTTTGCCTGAAGCGGATACTTGCACGGGATTCCCCGAATAGGCGATGCTCCCTCCGCCGCTTGTGTGGGCATCCAACGATTCCGTGGCATGGCACGAAATGTCTCCTGCCGAAGAGGCGTTGGCATCCACATGCCGGGCTTCCATATTGCCGGCATCGATGTCACCGCTGCTCGAGGCTGTATATTTGGCTTGTTCACATTTACCCTGCAGACGAAGGTCTCCGCTGGAGGTGGCTGTGGCTATCAAATGCGTGCACTCCAACCCTTTGATGTGCAAATCCCCGCTACTGTTGCATTGCAAGTCGGCCTGTTGGCATTTTGAACCATCGAAATAGATGTCGCCACTGCTGTTGGAGGCCGCTGCGAGGAGGCCGCAGGAAACGGACTTGCCTGATATGTCACCGCTGCTGTTGGATGTGGCGTGCAGGTCTTTGCAGCTGATGTCCTGGCACGAGATGTCGCCGCTGCTGCCTGCCGTGAGACGGAGGGTGCCCTTTACGTGCAGGCCGTCCTTTACGAGAATGTCCCCGGAACTGGAGGCAGACAAGCTACCGACCGGGCGTGCCTTGACATGCACTTCCTTTATCCCTTTGGTTTTTGTGGGGTCTTTGGGCTTTTTCATGCCTACGACCAATGTCCCGTGGGCATCCACTTGCACACTGATGTAAGGCAGGACGGCCTTGCTCGCACGGATTTCCACGGACGTTTCATCGTCAGATGGGATATAAACCACATCGACAGACGACGTGGCTGATATGGCGTTGAAGTCGCCGACGGTCACTTTCTGTGTCTGTATGTCTTTGGGGCTTGCCCCGGTTTCCCCGTCACAAAGGGATTGGGCAGGGCTCTTTGTGCAGCTACAGTAGGCAATGGCTGAGACGAGAAGAAGAAAAATTTGTTTTTTCATACTTTTTATTTTATAGGATTAATGTGGTCTCTTCCCGAAGGTGTCTTGCAAATGATGCGCGGACGTCCCTTGTATGATATGCTGCCCGTGCCGTTCACTTCCCCCTCTATCTTGCGAGTGGCATGGCAACTGACCGTCCCTTCGCCTGTCACAGAGGCTGTGGCGTCCATGGCTTGCAGCCCTTCGGCTTCGATGTTTCCGCGCGACGCATTGGCCAGTGCGGCCTTTGTGCAGCTGCCCGTGAGGATGACGGTTCCGGAGGAAGAGGATTGTGCCGCAACGTCGGTAGCCGTGATCTCCTTGGCGTTGATGCTGCTTCCCCCTTCGGCTTGCGCATGCAGGAGGCGGCAAGTGATGCCGCCGGTCAGGTCGATGGAGGCATTTGCTTTTGCATGCAGCATCACGTCGCGGCAGGTGAATTGTTGGTCGGCATGGAAACTCTTGTCGGACGTGGCGGAGATGTATAAATCCCTGCAAGTGATGGGGCCGCATATTACCGGACCATTGGCTGTGATGTGTACGTCACCGTCACTATATGCCCCGTCTTTCAGGATAAGTGTACCGGTTCCTTTATTGTGGAACGTGTCCATGGGAGGAGCTTTCAGTTCGATGCTGAACGGGGTATCCGAAGAGATGTCGGCGAAATGTTTCATGTTGACAAAGAGCGTTCCATTCTTGTTGACGTAGACTTCCAGAAATGGCAATACGTTCTCCGGCGCATTGAGTTCTATGTCTTTTTCGCCGGGAGTGGGGGTATAGATGATGTCGAGGGAAGCCGACGTGACAAGAGTGTTCAGGCTGTCCACCGAAATTTTCCGGCTATCGTAATTCTTTCCTGCCGTGAGTGCCACGGTCTTGACTTCCCTGACCTCCGTCACTTCGTACACACCGGCGTATCCGGCGGCAAAACCCTCATGGCTTTTTCCCATATTCCGGATTTGCAGTTCGGCATAGGCCGGGTAGCCGTTCCGGGTTCCTTGGGTGGCGTTGTCGTAAGTGGGCAGGAGTTTCTCGGTCAAGTCCTTGATCCAATACACCATTGTGTCACCGCAAGAGGTGAAAGTGCGTACTTCGTGTCCTATGACCAACTCTCCCCGGACTGTTTGTAGGGGAATATCCGTGAGGACGATACTTTCCGGATCGAAGAGAGGCTGCTCTTGTCCTATTTCCACGAAGATGGCTTTGTCCGGGTGGCTGTCGTGGATTTCAAAATACCTCCGTCCGCTGTTGCCCGTGCCCCAACCGTTACAAGTGGAGGGGATGGCTTCTTGGGCTTCAAAGCCAGCTTCGATTCGAGCGAGATAGTCGCCGGTGGGCAGGAGGATGTAGCGGGTCACTCCCTTGCGGTCACAATCCACTTCCTTGAACTTGCAGGTTTCTTCGCTGTTCCATCCCGGGCTTTCTTCCAACTGGTCCAACACGTCGTCGATGTCGCCGTCTTCGATATGGAAGATTTTGATGACGGGACGGCCGTCGGAGCGGGAGCGGCCTGTATGTTTGACGACTGCCCCTTCGAGCAGTCCGTCCGTGACGACACAAGTCTGGCTGTCGCGTTGTGCCCAGAATTGCAGTCCCGCACCGGATACGATTTCCCATTTGAATCCTTGGTACGCTTTTTGCGTCGGCTGTTCCGGGAAGACGGGATACTTGCCGTCGCGGTCGCCGAAACAGGCTGTGAGTAGGAGCAGATAGAGTCCTGCGGTAATTTTAAACAAAGAGCTTTTCATTGGGTGTAGGGTTGAGGTTTATAAATAAACAAGGAGTATTCTTGCCGGATCCGGATGGTCCGGAAAGGAATACTCCATGTCGTATGGTTATCGGATGAACAACAGTTCGCGGTATTTCGGAAGCGGCCACATCTCGTCGTCCACGATGAGTTCGAGTTTGTCCACGTGGTAGCGTATGCTTTCCAACATGGGAGCCACTGTGTCGTGGTAGGCAATGGCTTTCTCACGTACGTTTTCAATGCGGTTGGCCACCTTCCGGTTTTCCACCAACCGGTCTGCGTTTTCTGCGATGAAGCTCGTGTGTTCCGAAATCTTTTCTATCAGTTCCAAGTTCTTGGCATTCAGCCGGGCTGCGGTCTCGGCAGGGAAAACCTCTTGTACTTTGTGCACGTTGTCTATCAAGGCACTTTGGTAGCGTGTGGCCACGGGAATGATGTGATTCATGCACATGTCGCCGAAGATGCGTGCTTCCACTTGTACCTTTTTGGTGTAGGTTTCCCATTTGATTTCGTTGCGTGCCTCGATTTCATTGCGTGTGAACACATGGGTCGTCTCGAACATCTTCACGCTGCTTTCGTCCAGATAGCGGTCGAAGATAAGCGGGCAACTGCGTTCCGTATCCAGTCCGCGGCGTCGGGCTTCTTCCTGCCATTCTTCGGAATAGCCGTTACCGTCGAAATGGATGGGCTTGCACGTCTTGATGTCCTCGCGTACCACTTGCAGGATGGCTTTGGTCTTGTCTACGCCGTTTGCTATCAAGGCGTCGACCCGCGTCTTGAAGTCGATAAGGGCTTCGGCCATAGCCGCGTTCAGGGCTATCATGGCGGCGGCGCAGTTGGCTTGTGAACCGATGGCGCGGAACTCGAACCGGTTGCCTGTGAAAGCGAAGGGAGACGTACGGTTGCGGTCGGTATTGTCGAACAGCAGTTCCGGAATTTGCGGGATGTCGAGCTTCATGCCGTGTTTGCTGGCCACGTCTATCAGTTCGTCGTCCGTAGAATGTTCCAAATGTTCGAGTATGTCGCTCAGTTGCTGACCGAGGAACGAGGAAATGATGGTCGGCGGAGCCTCATGGCCTCCCAGGCGATGAGCGTTGGTGGCACTCATTATGGAGGCTTTGAGCAACCCGTTATGGCGATAGACTGCCATGAGCGTTTCCACGATAAAGGTGACGAAACGCAGATTGTCGGTCGGCGTTTTGCCCGGCCCGTGCAGCAGGATTCCGGTATCGGTTGCCAGTGACCAGTTGTTGTGTTTGCCAGACCCGTTGATGCCGGCGAACGGCTTTTCGTGGAGCAAACAGCGGAATCCATGTTTACGGGCTATTTTCTTCATCAGTGACATGAGCAACATGTTGTGGTCCACTGCCAGGTTGGTCTCTTCATAGATGGGGGCCAATTCGAATTGGTTTGGAGCCACTTCATTGTGGCGTGTCTTGCAAGGGATGCCCAATTCCAATGCCTGTATTTCCAGGTCTTTCATGAATTCGGCCACCCGTTCGGGGATAGAACCGAAGTAATGGTCATCCATTTGTTGGTTTTTGGCCGATTCGTGCCCCATCAGCGTGCGCCCGGTCATGAGTAAGTCGGGTCGGGTGGCGTAAAGTCCTTCGTCCACCAAGAAATATTCCTGTTCCCAACCCAAATTGGAAATGACTTTTTTCACGTCCGGATAGAAGTAGCGGCATACGTCGGTGGCCGCTTTGTCTACGGCATGGATGGCCTTTTTCAGGGGTGCCTTGTAGTCGAGCGCCTCGCCGGTATAAGAAATGAAAATAGTGGGAATCATCAGGGTATCGCCGAGGACGAAGACAGGCGAAGCGGTGTCCCAGGCAGAATAGCCGCGCGCTTCGAACGTGGAGCGGATTCCCCCGTTGGGGAACGAAGAGGCATCGGTTTCCTGTTGGATGAGCTGCTTGCCGGAAAATTCTTCCACCATGCCGCCTTTGCCGTCGTGTTCCACAAAAGCATCATGTTTTTCGGCCGTGCCTTCGGTGAGCGGTTGGAACCAGTGTGTACAGTGGGTCACACCCAACTCCATGGCCCATTTCTTCATGCCGGCAGCCACGACATCGGCCGTTTGCAGGTCGAGCGACGCACCGTTGTCTATCACGTCGCACATCTTTTTATATACGTCGGCCGGGAGATATTTGAACATCTTCTGGCGGGTGAATACATATTTGCCGAAGAATTCGGACGGTCTTTCGGCCGGGGCCGGAACTTCTACGGCTTTCTTCTTAAAAGCTTCGCCTACAACTTCAAATCTAAGTGAGGATGACATATACCTTTTTGTATTATGGGTTATTTAAATGTTTAATCAATAAAACGGCGGGTGAGCGGAGCGAATTCTTCGATGCGGCGGTCGCGCAGGAAAGGCCACCAGCGGCGCACGTTTTCCGAGCGTTCCAAATCAATTTCCACCACCATGTTTTCTTCCGCGTCGCGACTGGCACGTGCCAACATCTCGCCTTGCGGGCCGACTACGAAACTGCTTCCCCAGAACTGTATGCCACGGGTTTGCCCGGATGGGTCCGGCTCAAGTCCCACACGGTTCACCGCGATGACCGGCAGGCCGTTGGCAACGGCATGGCCCCGTTGTACCGTGGTCCAGGCCTCGCGTTGGCGTTCCTGCTCTTCGGGGGCATCGCTGCTTTCGTATCCGATGGCCGTAGGGTAGATCAGGAGTTCTGCGCCTTGCAGTGCCATGAGACGCGCACCTTCGGGATACCACTGGTCCCAACACACTTGCACGCCTAACTTGCACAACGATGTCGATATCGGGTGGAAACCTAAGTCGCCCGGGGTGAAATAAAATTTCTCGTAATAAGCCGGATCGTCGGGGATGTGCATCTTGCGGTAGGTTCCTGCGATGGAACCGTCGGTGTCGAACACCACCGCCGTGTTATGGTACAGGCCGGCTGAGCGCCGTTCGAATAAGGACGTGACCAGCACGATACCGAATTGCCGGGCCAATTCGCCGAAGAATCCTGTGGACGGGCCGGGAACCGGCTCGGCCAAATCGAAATTCCGCGTATCTTCCGTCTGGCAGAAATAAAGCGAGTTGTGTAACTCCTGAAGAACGACGAGCTGTGCGCCGCGCTTGCATACGTCTTCTATGTTTTGTGCCAACTTGTAAAGGTTGGCTTTGGTGTCTGCGGTATTGGACTGTTGCACCAGTCCTACTTTTATCTTTTTCATGAGGGTGTTCTTTTATTTGAGTACGGGTACGGGAAATTGCATCGTGCAGCAATGCAGCGAACCGTGCTGCCGGATGAGCGGGCGGCAGTCGATACCGACCACTTCATGCTGAGGAAAGGCTTTTTGCAAGGCTTTCCGGGCTTGTTCGTCCAAGGCGGGCTGATGGTAAGTCGGCATCAGTACGGCTCCGTTGACCACCAGGAAATTGGCGTATGTGGCCGGAAGTCGTTGCCCGTCTTCGTCGAAGATGGCTTCCGGCATGGGTAGGGCGACGAGCCGGTAGGGGGGGCCCTGAAGCGTGCGGAACGTGCGAAGCTGTTCTTCCATGCGTGCGAGTGCCTCGTAGTGTTCGTCCTTACGGTCTTCGCATTTCACGTAAGCGATGGTCTGGTCGGGGCAGAAACGGGCTAAAGTATCTATATGGCTGTCCGTGTCATCGCCGGACAAGTAGCCGTGGTCGAGCCATAGGATTCTCTCGACGTGCAGGAACGCTTTGAGCCGTTCTTCGATGTCGGCGCGGTTCAGACGGTCGTTACGGTTGGCCGAGAGCAGGCATTCCGAAGTGGTCAGGAGCGTGCCGTGGCCGTCGCTTTCGATGGAACCGCCTTCGAGTACGAAGTCCAGATGGTCCGTGTACGTTCCATTGAATACGCCTTGTTCCATCAGCTTCCCGTTGATGCGGTTGTCCTGGTCGGCGGCAAACTTCTTTCCCCATCCGTTGAAACAGAAATCCAGAAGCTGCGGTCCGGTCTCGCCTACCAAGGTAATGAACCCATGGTCTCGCGCCCACGTGTCATCGGTAGGGCAATTGGCCCAACGTATTTGCGCGAAAGCCTGTGCTGGAAGTTTCTCTTTCAGGAGAGCCTCTACTTGGGGGCGTTCGGGTGTCACTATTAATAAAGGTTCGCGCGAGGCGATTTCGTAGGCCATCCGCACGTAACAGGCGGTCACCTCTTCCAACATGTAGCACCAATCCGTTCCGGCATGCGGCCATGTGAGCTGTACGCCGCTTTGCGGAAACCATTCCGGAGGCAGGAAAGTGCCCCGGATTTCCGTCTCTTCCGGGCCGTTTACTTCGTCAAAACGTATTTCGTACCAACGTTCCATTGTGCTGTTGCTACGGACTTTGTATTGCAATCCCATAGATAAATCCTGTAATTCGTGTAAATTTACGGGACAAAGATACGAATCTTCCGGAAATAATGGCTTTATTTTTATTAACTTTGTGCATGGAATGGACGAGATGTTGAAAATAGAATCGGCTACGTTGCGGCTTGGGGGGCGTTTGCTCTTCCGGGATTTCAGTCTGGAGGTACGGGCAGGCAAGTGGGTTTGCGTGACCGGTGAGTCCGGTTGCGGCAAGACTTCGCTGCTGCGTGCGGCGTTGGGGTTCCTGCCGTTGGAGTCAGGGCGGGTGTCTGTCGGCGGGGAGGAGTTGACAGAGCGTACGGTGGAGCGTATCCGGAAACGCACGGCCTATGTGCCTCAGGAACTGTTCCTTCCGGCTGAGTCGGTAGAAGAAATGTTGCACCTTCCTTTTCACCTGAAAGCGAACCGGGACAAGGATTTTTCGGAAGAAAAGCTGTTACGTTTTTGGAAGTTATTGGGACTGGAGCGGGACTTGTTCCATCGTAAGGTGGTCCAGTTGTCTGGCGGACAGCGGCAACGTATCATTCTGTCCATGGCCGCCATGTTGGACAAACGCCTTTTGTTGGCCGATGAGCCGACTTCCGCGCTCGACGAGGACAGCGTGGGGAGGGTGTCGGCTCTTTTCCGCCGTCTGACGGCCGGAGGAACGGCCGTATTGAGCGTGTCGCATAACCGGGCTTTTCTGGAAGCCTGCGACCAGGTGGTAAAACTTTGAACGGGCTGTGATGGGAACGGAGGATTTGACTTATACAGGATTGGCCGTCGGCATGTTGCTGATGTTGGTGCCTTTTTATTTTTTGTGGCGTTTCCGCACGGGGCTGCTTTCGTCGGCTTTGTTGGGGACGGTGAGGATGACCGTGCAGTTGTTGCTTATCGGGGTGTACTTGCGTTTATTGTTCCAATGGGACAACGAATGGGTCAACGTGTTGTGGATGGCGGTCATGGCCATCATCGCTTCCCATACGGCTGTCAGCCGCACGGCCTTGCGTCGCGAGGTGCTGCTTCTGCCGGTTTTCACAGGCTTTCTGGTTACGGCCTTGTTGGTGTCGTTGTATTTCTTAGCCTTCGTAGTGCGTGCCGCAGATGTGTTTGCCGCACGCTTCTTCATTCCTGTGGCCGGTGTGCTGTTCGGCAATATGCTGACGGTGAATATCATGGCTGTGAATGTCTATTACAGCGAGCTGCAGCGCGAACAGAATATGTATTATTACCTGTTGGGCAACGGGGCGACCCGCTTCGAGGCCACGTTGCCTTTCCTCCGTTCGGCCGTCATCAAATCCTTTTCCCCGTGCATCGCCAACATGGCCGTGTTGGGCATCGTGTCTTTCCCGGGGACGATGATAGGCCAGATACTCGGCGGTTCGATGCCCGAAGTAGCCATCAAATACCAGTTGATGATAAGCGTTATCACGGTCGTGGCTTCCATGCTTTCGTTGGTCATTACGATTTCGCTTTCCGTGCGCCGTACGTTCGATGAGTTCGGGCGGCTGAAGCCGATATTCAGGAAAGGCCGGAATATTAAATAAATGATAAAATCCGCTAGGTTTCCTTGTAAACCTCCCGTCTTATCCCTATCTTTGCAGAAATTTTCTATGACGTGAAAATTAAGGAAGTAGTTTTTGCCCTTGAAAGATTCGCGCCTTTGCCCTTGCAGGAGAGCTATGACAATGCCGGTCTGCAAGTAGGATTGACAGAGGTGGAAGCATCAGGGGCTTTATTGTGTCTTGACGTGACCGAGGAGGTAATAGACGAAGCCGTTTCTTTGGGTTGCAATCTCGTCGTGTCCCACCATCCGTTGTTGTTCCACGGGCTGAAGACTGTGTCCGACCGCAACTACGTGGAACGGTGCGTACGGAAGGCCATCCAAAACGACGTGACGATATATTCGGCGCATACGAACTTGGACAATGCCGAGGATGGCGTGAACTTCAAAATCGCCGAGAAGTTGGAACTGGAACAGGTGAGGCTCCTTCAGCCACATCCCGTGAAGGTGAAAGACGGCGGGCATGAGTACACCGTCATGGCGGGGAGCGGGGTCATCGGCGTCTTGCCCCAACCGGAGGATTCCCTGAAATTCCTCCAACGCATCAAGTCCGTATTCCATATCGAGTGCCTGATGCACAATGAACTGTTGCAGCGTCCGGTGCGCAAAGTCGTGCTTTGCGGAGGGGCGGGCGATTTCATGCTTGAAGAGGCGCTCAATCAGAAAGCCGATGCTTTCCTGACAGGGGAGATGCACTACCATCAGTACTTCGGCCACGATCAGGAGTTGCAGATTGCCGTCATGGGGCATTACCAGAGCGAGCAATATACGAAAGAAATTTTTTATTCCATCATAGGTGAGATTTGTCCCGAACTGCCGCTTTACATGACGGCGGTGGACACGAATCCCATAAAATATTTGTAATAAGCATTATGGCAAAAGACATGAAGAAAGATGCGACGGACCTGTCGATTGAAGAAAAGTTGAAAAACCTGTACCAGTTGCAGACCATGCTTTCCGAAATCGACAAAATCAAGACGTTGCGCGGAGAGCTACCGTTGGAAGTACAGGACTTGGAGGACGAGATTGAAGGCTTGTCTACCCGTATTGAAAAAATACATGGAGAGATAGGGGATCTGAATGCGGACATTGCGGCACGCAAAGCCAATATAGAAACTTGCAAGGCGGCTATCGAAAAGTACACGCAGCAGTTGGATAACGTGCGCAACAATCGTGAATATGACTCCTTGACCAAGGAAATAGAATATCAAACCTTGGACGTGGAGCTGAATGAGAAGCGTATCCGCGAGGCTTGCGATGCCATTGAACACAAGAACGGGGAAATCGCCCATTGCACGGAGCTGATGGACGACCGGCGTGCGGATTTGGATGTGAAAAAGTCAGAGTTGGACGACATTATTTCCGAAACACGGTCGGAGGAAGAGAAGTTGCGCGAAAGAGCCAAAGAATTGGAGGCTACCATAGAACCCCGTTTGTTGTTGGCATTCAAGCGTATCCGTAAGAACAGCCGCAACGGATTGGGTATCGTTTACGTGCAGCGCGATGCTTGCGGTGGCTGTTTCAATAAAATCCCCCCCCAACGCCAGTTGGATATTCGTATGCGCAAGAAGATTATCGTATGCGAATACTGCGGCCGTATCATGATAGACCCGGAATTGGCCGGAGTGGAAATCGAAAACAAGGCGGTGGAAGAAAAGCCGAGGCGTCGCCGTCGGGCTGCCGCTGCGGCAGAGGAGTAAGCATACCGCTTTTTGGGGTATTCGGGAAAGATTTGCAAACGCGCCTGCGACAACCGTGTCGCAGGCGCGTTTTTCCCTATTGGGCATTCTCCTTTTCGTTTTTCCACATCCTCATGCCGTTTTCAGTCTTTTTGTAAGGGATGTCCCGTGTCGCTCTTCCCGCAGCCCGGATAAGGAGGATTTCTCTGATTGTAAAATAAAAACCGTGTTTTTCCGTCCGGAATCCAAGCCTCGGAAGCATGTAAATTTACTCTCCGCAGAATAAAAAATCAATCTCAGGAGAATGAAAAATCGTTTGCCTGAGATTGATTTTCCGTTTTGCGGAGAATGATTTTGTGTTCTTTTATTATTTATAAATAGTTGTAATATAGTGCTTTATACGTAAAGCTGAATTTTTGTAGAAGAAAATCCCGAATTGTTGGATTATTTTCCGTATATTTTCCATACGTGCCCATGCGGAAGCCTCGTCGGAGGTGGGATGGCATGGGATGGCATATATAAAGAAGGCGTTTACTTGACGCTTTGATTCTTTGGCTACTCAGAATCTCGCAAGTTCTAATCACTGTCGAAGACAAAGCAACGGTAGATGCCCTGTGGGTGTTTTATATCAGCCCCGATTGTATCCATATGTGTTTTGCATGGATAGAGGGGACGTATATATAAACATATCGGCGTGGGCTTCTGCGTTGCTCGTTCGGACAGTGATGGGCAATGCGAGAGCCTTGAGTAGCGGAACGGGCAACAGGTACAGGCTCCCACGCTTTTTTCGTATATGCACACAATCAGGCTTTTTATGGATTCCGTCAGGGGAGTCGGGCGGAGGGTTAAAATGTGGGAATCATGAAAATGAGGTATTTTTCTTTCTTGATGTTTTTGATGTTGGGCGTGTACGCTTTCGCACAGAAGGACGTGACGCAGTTTCTCGGTATTCCTGTGGACGGGACGAAAACGGAAATGGTACAAAAGTTGAAGGCCAAAGGATTTAAGTATAATAGCACTTATGATTGGTTGGAAGGGGAGTTTAATGGCCGTGAGGTTGTCTTGCTTATTGCTACCAATAATAATAAGGTGTGGCGTGTTGCGGTAAGGGACAAGTGGACCATGGATGAAACAAATATAAAAATCCGTTATAACGATTTGTGTCGACAATTCGCCAAGAATGAGAAATATTGTTCTTTAAATGATAATCCGCTATTGTCCGAAGAAGAGAATATAGGTTATGAGATGTTAGTGAATAATAAAAGGTATGAGTCGGCCTATTTTCAGTCGCCCAAAACAATCAGTACGTTGTCTGAGGAAGAGAGGCAAGAAATGTTGTCTGCGACAGGGCTTCACGAAAAGGATTTGGATAGTTTGTCTGCCAAAAGCTTAGATGACCTGACTGATGTGTTTGTTGGGTATCTGGGGGAGAACTATTGGTCAAAAAAATGGTTTGGTTTATGATTGATGGAGAAGGGGTGGAATACCGTATTGTGATATTCTATGATAATGAATACAACCATGCAGATGGTGAAGATTTATAATAACCGATTTAAAAAGAGGTTTTTATGGAAGAAATGAATTTGGAAAAGGAAATGACTGTCCATTGCGGCAAGGTAACGGATAGCATGGAGACGTTGGAATCGTTGTGCCGCGAGGAAGCCGAAAAGCTTCTGGCTACATTGGATGTGCCGGAAGGCAGACAAGTGGAAGTCCCGTTTTGGACGAAGGATTTTCCTGAACTTATAGCCGTAGGCAAGTTCAGCCGCGACAAGTCCGGCAAAGTCATATACGAACTGGACTTTTCCGAGTCCACTTTGTAATTCTCGGGTGCATTTTGTTGGTTGTGCCGCAATGAATTCCTTCTTCCTTGTTTTGCCATCCAAAGAAGCAAACAAGGTGGGAGGAAATTTTTTATGTTTCCTATCGTGAGGGAAAGCCCTTATAAAATCTCCCCATATTCAGGTATGTCCGGCAGGAACTTGCAGGAGTTCGTGTCGTAATCCATCCTGCAACAATAATGTTGCAGGCCGTTGGAGACAATGAGATAGTCTACGCGCAACACCATGTTGTAACGCGAAATCTGGGCAAATACCTTTTGGGTGATTTCGATGTGCGGGGCTTTGTATTCCACAATGACGCGCGGACGGGCTTGCCGGTCGTAGACCACCGTGTCGCAACGCTTGGCCGTGCCGTTCAACGTGAGCGAGATTTCATTGGCCACCAAGCCCGGTGGGTAATGCTTGTGGGCCACGAGGTAATGCACGAAATGTTGTCTCACCCATTCCTCCGGGGTGAGAGCCACATATTTGCGGCGCAATTCATCGAAGACGACCGTCCGGCCGTCCCGCTTTGTCACTTTTATGGGATATTGTGGAAGGTTTAACGTAATCATTTGCTAACTTTGCAAGGAATACCCCTCTGTCTTTTGTGGGGTAAAGCCAGAACAAAAATACGCAAAAACAATGAAAACGAAAGCGGAAATCGTGGAAAATTGGTTGCCACGCTATACACAACATCCCTTGTCCGACTTCGGGGAGTATATTTTGCTGACCAATTTCAATAATTACGTAGATATATTCTGTGAACAGTTCAAGCTTCCTCAACCCGGCTACGGGGCGAACATGCGGATGGCCACGGCGGAGAATATCACTATCATCAACTTTGGGATGGGAAGTCCGAATGCGGCCATCATTATGGATTTGTTGAGTGCCATAGAGCCGAAAGCCTGCCTGTTCTTGGGCAAATGCGGGGGCATCTCTTCTAAAACGAAACTGGGAGACTTGATTCTTCCTTTGGCGGGAATCCGCGGAGAGGGGACATCGAACGATTATTATCCGCCCGAGGTGCCTGCGTTGCCGGCTTTCATGCTCCAGCGGGCGGTGTCGACAGCCATACGGGATGCCCATCGCGATTATTGGACGGGCACGGTGTACACTACGAACCGCAGGATATGGGAGCATGATGAAAAGTTCAAGGCGTATCTGAAAGACACCCGTGCCATGGCCGTGGATATGGAGACGGCTACACTGTTCACGTGCGGTTTCGCCAACCACATCCCGACCGGGGCTTTGCTGCTCGTATCGGACAATCCGATGATGCCCGAAGGGGTAAAAACGGCAGAGAGCGACCGGGAAGTGACGCATAACTTTGCGCCGGAGCATGTCACGATAGGAATAGAGGCGTTGAAACTGATAATAGGTGAACGGAAAACTGTGAAACACCTGAAATATGATTGGTAATCCAAAAGAGAAAAGCAGATGGCAGTGAAGAAAGAAGGGGTGACGTATGATGAAATCGTACGTTCCGTAAGGGCGGGCAATTTCGCGCCCGTTTATTATTTGATGGGCGAGGAGGCTTATTATATAGACAAGGTGAGCGAGTTTATCGTAGGCACGGCGTTAAAGGAGGAAGAGAAGGATTTTAATCTCACGGTATGTTATGGTACGGATGTGACGGTAGACGAGGTAATCAATGCAGCCAAGCGTTTCCCGATGATGGCGGAACGGCAGGTGGTTTTGGTGCGCGAAGCACAGAGCTTGCCCGGAAAAGAGCGTCTTTCCTTTTACCTGGAGCATCCGCAGCCCTCTACGGTGCTGATTTTTTGCCATAAACATGGCGTTTTGGATAAAAGGAAAAAGTTGGCGGCGGATATACAGAAGGTTGGGGTCTTGTTTGAGTCCAAAAAATTGTATGATAGCCAACTCCCAGGATTTGTCACGACCTACTTGCGCCGTAAGGGGGTGACGATGGAACAGAATGCCGTGATGATGGTCTGTGAGTCTGTGGGGAGTGACCTGTCGCGCCTTTCGGGCGAGTTGGATAAACTGATGTTGGCTTTGCCGGTAGGGGAGACGCGTATCGGTGCTGCCTTTGTGGAGCAACATGTCGGCATAAGCAAGGATTTTAACAACTTTGAATTGGTATCTGCGTTGGTAGCCAAGGACGTACTTAAAGTAAATCGTATCGTGAAATATTTTAACGATAACCCTAAGAATTTTTCTTTGCAGCTTACGCTTTCCGTCATGTTCGGTTTTTTCAGCAATTTGATGGTGGCTTACTATGCACCGCAACGTACGGAGGAGGCGATTGCCGATTGGATAGAGCAACCGCGTTGGCAAGTGGATCGGAACATACTTCCTGCCATGCAAAAGTATTCGGGTGTGAAAGTGATGCAGATAATTGGGAAACTACGTGAAACGGACGCTAAATCGAAAGGTTTGGGTAATACAATCGCCACTCCCGGCGATCTTTTGAAGGAATTAGCCTACTTCATTTTGCATTAAAACGGCTGTTTTTAATTTATTTGAAGCCTTGTCGAAACTGTTAAAAAGTAAGTTATAGTATTTGATTATAGGAGGTTAGCTCGTTTTTTGCTTCCTGAGATTTTAAAATTCCGGCCCGTCCTTGCCATCGGGTCGGAATTTTTTAGTATTGAAAAAAAGAGCCTTTTTTCATTTTCCGGTAATTTACATTATGTTTATTTTGCATTTATGTTTTGGATTACAGTTTATATATGAAACAAATGATATTTATGTTTTGAAATAAATCCATAAGATTTAAGAATGTAAACCATGATTGTCGCTTTGTAAACAGCTGAATTTACTTTTCTGATACATTCGATTTTGTTTTATGAATGAATATTTATTCCTTGCAATGTTAACTATGTTATTTTGTTGAAAACCATATATTTGTATTAGTTTATCATCATATTTTCTTATGGGGAACTTCATATTTTTGCAATAATAATATGCAAAACGGCAAAGTGTGAATGTATGATGAAGAATAAATGCACGGAAGCCAGTTTTTTAGCTAAATTCGTTGAATAAACCATATAAATTAGATATAAGAATATAAATCTATTTATGTTTATGAATATAAACCCCGAGTCCTTCTTGTTTATAAACATAAAAATACATATTCCTGAATATTTATAGAGGTGAATTTAATTTTGTGGTTTATGTTTATTGTGCGTTCCATTTTTTGTTTTTACCTTTGTAAACGTAAAAAACTCCTTTGTAGAGAGAGGAAAACAAAGGGCAATAGAAAAAATGATGAAAGAACGAATATTGCAAATCATGAGAAGGGAAAACATGACCCAACAAGAGTTTGCCAAAGCTATTGAGGTGTCTCCCGCATCCCTGTCAAATATCTTCAATGGTAAAACCAACCCAACGAACAATCATGTGAGTGCGATTCATCGTCGTTTTCCGGATATCAATATAAATTGGTTGATGTTTGGAGAAGGTGATATGTATACAACTGTTTCGGATGAAACTAAAGATAGTGTCAACGGAGGGGAAAGTACGATTAAAAGCGATGCGGAGAAAGCTCCCATAGATGCGAGTGGGGAGCCTATGCTTTTCGATATTTCGGATCCAGAGCAATATGCCGCATGGGCTAGAATGGAAGACATTAAAGATGTGGACGACCAGAATCGGCAAATTCCCGTGGTGCGTGAGGTAGTAAAGTATGTAGACAAACCTCAGCGTAAGATTACGGAGATAAGAATTTTCTTTGATGATGGAACTTTTGAAGTTTTTAGCTGATTTGTAAGAAGAATCAGGACAATGATACGATTGTTTCTTTGTTTTGACTTCTGCTTTTAGGGTAAAATGGGTAATTCTATCCTTGTTTTTCATTTGTTCCCACACTCACCTTGCGTTATCTTTGCTATCGTGAAGATGGGATTCGGTTCGGCATGGCCGAATGAGAAAACTTCGTTTTCATTTGTCTCTGCACTCACCTTTCACTATCTTTGCAGGAGTTTGATATACCATTTGGAATATACCTATTTTATAAGATGAAAAAATATATTTTGGATTTGACGCTGACGGCTAATGAGCATTTACGGGCAGGATATGCGTTGTTGAAGCTTACGCACGAGCAACCTCTGCCGGAAATGTGCCCCGGTCAATTTGCCGAGTTGAAGGTTGAGGGCTCGGAAACGACCTTTTTACGGCGTCCTATTTCTATCAATTACGTGGATGAAGAGAAAAATGAGGTTTGGTTCCTGATTCATGAAATAGGAGACGGAACCCGTAACTTAGGAGCTATGGAAGTAGGAGACAAACTCAATGTGGTCATGCCCTTAGGGAAAGGTTTTACGATGCCTTCGTCCGGTGATGAGAAAGTGCTGTTGGTAGGAGGCGGTGTCGGTACGGCTCCATTGCTTTTCATGGGAAAAGAGATGGTGAAGCTTGGCTGTCGGCCAACTTTTTTATTGGGCGGCCGTTCGGCGGGAGACTTGATGCAGTTGGACATGTTCAGGGCATTGGGGGATGTGTATATCACGACCGAGGACGCTTCCGAGGGGGAGAAAGGTTTTGTAACGCAGCATTCCGTGCTGCAACGTGAACATTTTGACCGTATAGCCACCTGCGGTCCCAAACCGATGATGGTGGCCGTAGCGCGATATGCACGGTCAAAAGGCATACCGTGTGAAGTTTCGTTGGAGAATAT
The DNA here is from genome assembly GCF_900683745.1 of Paraprevotella xylaniphila YIT 11841. Lineage (NCBI taxonomy): Bacteria > Pseudomonadati > Bacteroidota > Bacteroidia > Bacteroidales > Prevotellaceae > Paraprevotella > Paraprevotella xylaniphila. The sequence continues at coordinate 1,072,525 of NZ_LR215980.1, read as the reverse complement.
GATGGCTTGTGGAGTGGGGGCCTGCTTGTGTTGCGTGGAGAATACTACGGAAGGGCATTTGTGCGTGTGTAAAGAGGGGCCTGTTTTCAATACGAATAGATTGTTATGGCAGATTTAAGTGTAAATATAGGGAAATTACAGTTGAAAAATCCCGTAATGACCGCTTCCGGCACTTTCGGGTACGGTCTTGAGTTCGCAGACTTTGTGAACTTGGAAGATATCGGCGGAATCATTGTGAAAGGTACGACATTGAAACCCCGTGAAGGCAATCCTTATCCTCGCATGGCAGAGACACCTCAAGGGATGTTGAACTGTGTGGGGCTGCAAAACAAGGGTGTGGATTACTTTTGCGGGCATATTTATCCCCAAATTAAAGACATCCGTACGAATATGATTGTGAATGTCTCCGGCTCGTGTTGCGAAGACTATGCGGAGTGTGCCGCACGGATTAACGAACTGGAGCGCATTCCGGCCATAGAACTGAACATATCCTGTCCGAACGTGAAGCAAGGGGGGATGGCTTTCGGCGTGACAGCCGAAGGAGCTTCGGCTGTGGTAAAAGCTGTACGTAAGGCGTATGACAAGACTTTGATTGTCAAACTGTCTCCGAATGTGACGAATGTGGCAGACATAGCCCGTAGTGTGGAAGACGCCGGAGCGGATGCCGTGAGCCTTATCAATACGTTGATGGGAATGGCTATCGACATCGAAAAACGTCGCCCGGTATTGTCCATAGCCACAGGGGGGCTGAGCGGTCCGGCTGTGAAGCCCGTGGCATTACGTATGGTATGGCAAGTAGCCAAAGCGGTGAAGATACCCGTGGTAGGTTTAGGGGGAATCATGAACGCGCGTGATGCCATAGAATTTCTTTTGGCGGGGGCTTCGGCCATAGAAATCGGAACAGCTAATTTCATAGATCCGGCCGTGACGGTAAAGGTGGCCCGAGGGATAGACGAATATTTGGAACGGCACGGTTGCCGCAGTGTGCGTGAAATTATCGGTGCTTTAGGAGAGTAAATAGGATTTTCCCTATCTTCCCGTCGGGTTTTTCTTTGCATAATAAAGAGACTTATATGTATATTTGCATTATAAACATTTAAACAAGCATAATTATGAGATGGTTCAAATATTGCAAATTCCTTATGGTCTGCTGCTTGATAGCAGTGTTCAGCGGGTGCGAGGAAGATGACGATTACCGGGGATACATGCTTTCGGGGCGTTGGTTCGGGGATTTGGGAATGATGGTGGACGGTCAACCGGCTATTGGTTCCGACTTGGAATTTATTCCCCAGGATTATGGAGGCTATACCCGGGGATATGGTTACGAAACGGATTACTATCACGGTTGGCGTGGCCGGGTGGAAATCGTAGAGCACTACTTTACCTGGATGGTAAGAGACGGCATTATCTATCTTCGCTTTGATAATCCGGAACTTGATTGCAACATCCGTGATTACAGTTTGTCCCCCGATTATTTCAAGGGTTATATGGATGGGGTGTATTCTTCCACATGGTTCACGTTACGTAACTATGAGCGTTATTGGAATGACTATGGATATTGGAGTGCGGGATATTCTTACGGTAACGGTGCCGATGTCCGGAGTGACAGCGTGCAAGTCTATAAGAAGGTTCCGAAATGTGTGAGAACTGTAAATGTAGATTCTCTCATGCAAGGCAACAAGTGATTTTAATTTGTTCAGAAAGCAAAGCGTGGAAGTCTGGGGAGAGGCTTCCGCGCTTTTATTTTATTTCAAGGGAAACGTGTGTATCATCCGTCCGTACGGTTCGGAACGTTTTCCTTATCCTTGCAATTTGGCCATGAATTTCTTGCGGTCTACTATAAAGCGAAGATGTTCTCCTTCTCCGATGGTTCCTGTCTCATCCTCTGCCACGACCTTGAAAGTCAGTTTGCGTCCTTCAATTCCGGTTAGTACGGCCGTGGCCGTAATGGTCTTACCCAAAGCCGTAGGTTTGAGGTGAGAGGAACTGATATGTCCTCCTACGGTTGTCATGCCTTCGTCCAAAGCCTCTTTTACGGCTAGCATGGCCGCATTCTCCATTAAGGCCATCATGACGGGCGTGGCCAGGACTTCCAAGTCTCCGCTACCTGCCTGGATAGCCAGATGTTTGTTTTCGACGGTGAGTGTACTGGTGTGTGTCAATCCTATTTCCATTTGTTTTTGCTGTTTGATAATGACAGGGCAAAAATACGAATTTAAAATAAAATCCGGGGTGTGTTGTTGCGGAAAAGTGGAAGGACGGGAGCGATAAAACCGATTACAGGCGAATGAAGAACCTGTATCCTCATCCACCTGTAACCCATTTCTTTACTTTTAATCGAGATTTGCTTTTTCTACATTTTCTTTTTTAGTCGCACTTAGCAAGCCGTTCCGGTTTGGAAACCGCCCTTGCCGAATTGCATGGAGGTACTGGACATAAAGAAGTCCCGATTTAACTTGGATTCTTTGTGCATACCCGCCAACATTACTACAGCGAAAAGTACCAAAAGTACTGCTGCCATAAGTATTACGGCAAACAGCATAATACCCATTGTCATCATAATCTTTTTACCTTTTTAATTAAACAATCTTTTTTACCTTTCAAAACCTCAACCTTAGAGAGTTCTTTTAATCTTAGTAATAACCTTTTTTCTTCTTATGACACTGCAAAGTTATAACCAAAAAGGCCGAAGGTCAAGACTTTGCCGCCTATATTTGAAGAATAAGGGGAAATAATTGACGTATATCAAGAAATTATATCCCGTTTGTTGCTTTATGGTTACAAAGAAGGTTGGAATGACAGTGATTGCTGACAAAATGGCATGAAAATAGGGAAAAACCGGTTTCAACGTACTTTATTGCGATGGTAATGCGGGCTGACATAAAGGTTGAAAAACAGCATGGAAGCCACGCAAAGTATGCTGCCGAACAGATAGACGGCGTCGAAGGCATATTGCTGTGCGATGTAACCGCCCGTGGAGATGCCCAGACCGATGCCTATGTCCCATGAAGTCAGATAAGTACTGGTGGCGGTTCCCCGTTGGTTGTTAGGGGCGAGGTTGACATACAGTGTGTTGTAGGCCGGGAACATCACACCGAACCCGATGCCCAACATGAAGGGTACGAGGTAGAATATGAAAGAACACCATGCTTCGCTGTAAGCAATGACCGTAGAGCAGCAGGATAGCAGGAAGAATGCCGCAATGACTACATAAAAACCATACGAGATAGTCTGGGTGATGTATCCGCGGTCCACGAACTTTCCGGCGAAGATACGGCTGATGCCCATCCCCACGGCCATGAGGGTGAAAAAGAAACCAGTGGGTACGTGAAGCCCTATTTCGCGGGCATAAACGGCCACATAATTGGTTGTCGCCCCATAGGGAATGGAAAGCAGGAGCAAGGCGATGCCGGCGGGAATGCCTTTCAGCAGGATGAAGCGGTCGAGCGAAACCGGCGGACGTTTGACCGGGATCTTCTTCGGTGTCTTGACGGAAACGGCTGCCAGGAAGCCGAGGACACAGGTAAGCAGTCCGATGCTGAAGATATGTTCATAGCTTAAATGGGAATCATGCAGGAACAGGCCCGTCATCGGTCCGATGCTCATGGCCACGTTGTTGGTGAGTCCGTAATACCCGAGGGCTTCTCCCCGGCTGTTGGAAGGCGTGATGTCGATGACTAGCGTGTTGCCGCCTACGGTAACCGTGCCGAATGCCACGCCGTGGACGGCACGCAAGAGAATGAATACGGTCAAGAAGCTTGTCAGGACATAACCGGCAAAAATGGCCGTAAACAGCAGATAGGCCATGATGTAGATGGGCTTTCGGGCAAACCCGTCGTACAGGTATCCCATGAAGGGGCGCGTGCACAAGGCCGATACAGTGTAGCAACTCAGGATGGTACCGACGGCCGCCTCGCCGCAAGAGAAAGTTTCCTTCAGGTAGAAAGGCAAGACAGGAACAAGCAGCCAAAATCCGAAATAAAGTAGGAAATTGGCTGCAAGTATACAGATGAAGCTGCGTGTGACTAACCTGTCTTCCACGTGCTTTTAATTGGCGGACTTGAACTCTTCCAGGAAACGGGTGTCGTTTTCCGAGAACATGCGCAAATCCTTCACCTGGTATTTCAGATTGGTGATACGTTCGATGCCCATGCCGAAGGCATATCCTGTATAGACGCTGCTGTCTATGCCGTTGGCTTCGAGCACGGCCGGGTCTACCATGCCGCATCCGAGAATTTCCACCCATCCGGTGTGCTTGCAGAAAGAACAGCCCTTTCCGCCGCAAATGTTGCAACTGATGTCCATTTCGGCAGAAGGTTCCGTGAAAGGGAAATAAGACGGGCGGAGACGTATTTTCGTGTCTTTGCCGAACATTTCCTGCGCGAAGAGCAACAAGACTTGTTTCAAATCGGTGAACGACACGTTTTTATCAATATATAGTCCTTCGACTTGGTGGAAGAAGCAATGTGCACGGGCTGAAATGGCCTCATTACGGTACACGCGTCCCGGGCAAATCACACGGATGGGTGGTTGTTGGCTTTCCATGACGCGGGCCTGTACCGAGGATGTATGCGAACGGAGCACGATGTCCGGACGGGCCTCTACGAAGAAGGTGTCTTGCATGTCCCGGGCAGGATGGTCGTCGGCGAAGTTCATCGACGAATACACGTGCCAGTCGTCCTCGATTTCAGGTCCTTCGGCCAGTGTGAAGCCAAGGCGCGAAAAGATATCCACAATCTCATTCTTCACGATGGTGAGCGGATGGCGCGTGCCCAACGATACGGGATAGGCCGTGCGGGTCAGGTCTAATTCGTCGGTGCCGCAGTCTTGCGTGTCCACGGCCTCCTTCAAAGCCGCAATTTTTTCCTGGGCTTTGGCCTTCAGGTCGTTCAGTTTCATTCCCACCTCTTTCTTCATTTCGGCAGGGACATTCCGGAAGTCCGCCATCAGGGCGTTCAGGCTTCCTTTCTTGCTCAAGTATTTGATGCGCAACGCTTCTACTTCTTCAAGATTTGAGGCTTGCAGCTTCTCGACTTCTTCCAGAAGTTCTTGGATTTTTGCTATCATAATCTTCTAAGATATTGTTCGCTTTAAAAAACTTTGCAAAGGTAATCAATTATCCCCAAAAACTTGCCGTTGTTGAAAATAAAAAGTGTACTTTTGCATGATTTTAGAGAGGATTTTATCCTGTGTTAGTATGAGGGAAAATGTAGTATGGTGCATGGCGTTGGCAGCTGTGTTGGCGGCGTGCAACGGGAAAAGGGCTGCTTCGGAAGTGGACTATGCAGCCGACTCGGTTTTTGAGTCCTCGTTCGGTCCGTCGGATTCATTCAATGCTTCTTCTGCCTCGTTGGACGAGGAATTGCCCAAAAGGGCTGATGAACTTTTTGATGATTTTATTTTTGAGTTCGCCCGTCTTAAAAAAGTCCGGCTCGAACGTGTCGAATTTCCATTGCTTTCGGTTGTGCGGGGAGACACGGTATGGCTCACGGAGGAACAATGGAAATATGAATCGCTTTTCATGGACCAGGATTATTATACCGTGTTTTATAACGACGAGGAACAGATGGATTTGGAAAAGCGCACGGATTTGGACAAAGTGGACGTGGAACAAATCCATTTGGAAAAACGGTGGGTCAAGACATGCCGTTTCCAACGGCTGAAAGGGGAATGGCGGTTGACGCAGGAGAGCATACGTGATTTCACGGCTGCCGAACCCTTGGATAAGTTCATGGATTTCTACAGGAGATTTGTGTCGGATGCCGCCTTTCAGCAAAGAAGCGTGTCGAATCCTTTGCGCTATGTCACGACAGACCCCGATGATGATTTCAATACGATAGAAGGCACGTTGGACTACGATCAGTGGGATGCCTTCAAGCCCCAGTTGCCGGACGGGGTCATTACCAATATCCGTTACGGCCAGACGTATGACAATCCGGACGGGATGATTCTGGTGAAGGCCGGAATCTCCAACGGGCTGATGGATATCCTCGACTTCAGGAAGAAAGACGGGGAGTGGAAACTGGTTTCGTACGAAAATTAAACCGCTTTATGGCAAGAATAGAATATAATTATCCGTTACTTTCCCATAACACGTTCGGCATCGAAGCGCATGCAGACCGTTTTGTCGCATACGACAGCGTAGAAGACCTGCGGCAAGTCGTGCGCCGCCTCCGGGCGGATTGTCCTGACGCGCCGGTGTTGCATATCGGCGGCGGGAGCAACCTTTTATTCCTGTCCGATTTCAAGGGCGTGGTGCTGCATTCCGCCATTGGCGGAATCGAGTGTGAGGAACGGCCGGACGGGATACGGCTTCGTGTGGGGGCGGCCATCGTGTGGGACGATTTGGTGGCCTACTGCGTGGAGCACGGGTTCTACGGCCTAGAGAACCTTTCGTTCATACCGGGCGAAGTGGGTGCCTCTGCCGTGCAGAACATCGGGGCATACGGTGCGGAAGCCAAAGATGTAATTACGGCGGTGGAGGCCGTCGGCTTACGGGACGGCGAAGTCCGGATGTTCGATGTTTCGGAATGCGGTTATGCTTATCGGAAAAGTATTTTTAAGGAAGAGTGGCGCGGACGTTACGCGGTGACGCATGTGCATTTCCGGTTGTCGTCCACGTTCCGCCCGAATCTGGATTACGGGGGGATACGTGAGGCTTTGAGTGCCGGGGGCATTCGTCCTGAGGAGGTCACGGCACAGGATTTGCGCCGCGTAGTGATTGCCATACGCAAGGCCAAGCTTCCAGACCCGAAAGTGCAGGGGAATGCAGGCAGCTTTTTCATGAATCCCGTGGTTTCGCGTGAGGTCTATGAGGCGATAAAAGGGGATTACCCCGACGTGCCCCGCTATGAGGTGGACGCGGAACGGGTGAAGATACCGGCCGGATGGCTCATCGAGCGGTGCGGTTGGAAAGGGCGGTCGCTCGGACGGGCGGCGGTGCACGACCGGCAGGCATTGGTGTTGGTGAACAAGGGCGGCGCGACGGGGCGCGACATACTGGCGTTGTGCGAAGCCATCCGTGCGGACGTGCTGTCCCGCTTCGGCATATCCATCACCCCGGAAGTAAATATTATAGGAGGGTGCGCATGAAAATCACGTTTTTGGGTACGGGGACGAGTACGGGAGTGCCGCAAATCGGTTGCTCGTGCAAGGTGTGCCGCAGTACGGATGCCCGTGACAAACGTTTGCGGACTTCCGTATTGGTGGAGACGGAGCAGACGAGAATCCTGTTGGACTGCGGCCCGGACTTCCGCCAACAAATCCTGCCGTTGGATTTCCGTCGTATAGACGCCGTGTTGCTTACCCACGAACATTACGACCATGTGGGAGGGATAGACGACCTGCGCCCTTTCGGCGTGTTCGGCGACGTGCAGCTTTATGCGTCGGAGCGTACGGGCGGGCAGTTGCGCCAGAGCCTGCCTTATTGTTTTGTGGAGCATAAATATCCCGGCGTGCCCCAGCTCCGGCTTCATGCCGTCCGTCCGCACGAAGCCTTCCGGGTGGGGGAATTGCAGGTCACTCCCATAGAAGTGATGCATGCCCGGCTGCCCATATTGGGCTACCGTGTGGGGCGCATGGCTTATATTACAGACATGAAAACGATAGCGGACTGCGAGTTGGATTACCTTCAAGGGGTGGATTTGCTCGTCCTGAACGGTCTTCGCCACGAGCCTCATTATTCCCACCAGACGATAGAGGAAGCTTGCGCGTTTGCCCGCCGCTTATGTGTGCCGCGCACTTACCTCATCCACATGGGGCACCATATCGACTTGCATGCCGTGGAGGATGCCCGCTTGCCCGAAGGCGTACGGATGGCTTACGACGGCTTGGTGGTGGATGTGGAAGGGGAGTGATTAGCGACAGGATTTTATAAAAGGATGTTCAAAGTCTGCCATTTTGGCAGACTTTTATTGTTTTTAGGCGCTAAAAAAACGGGAAAAAGGTTGTTCTGGAGAGAAAAAACGCTTCAAAATGAATTTTTATACGGTTTTTATGCTGTTTTTCGGCGTAAGTTTCTCCGCTTTTCTGCGCCAAACGAAAAATCGTTCGGCTGAAAGCGATTTTTCGTTTGGCGCAGATTGATTTTCGGAGGAGCCTCAAATGGCATAAAAACGGGTTGTGACGGGAAGGAAAGCCTCATTTTTCAGTTTTGTTTTTTCTATTTGCTTCTTTTTTCCATACAGGATTTCCTGACCCGAGGAAAGTGATTTTTGCTTTTTACTGACCGCTTGTCTTCTGTCATGAGGATAGGGGCTTTGGTGTCGTGCCGGTTTGTCCGAAAGAAGCGTAGAATGCTTTCTTTATGTCAAAGTCTCCATTCATGAGAATCCCGTATTTCCGTCCGGTGAGCCGAAAGGGTGGAAATACGGGATTCTTAAGGATTCAGACTGCCATTTTGGCAGGTATTTATCCGGTTTATAAATGAACTTGTTAGAAATTCTATGATAGGCCGTAGGCGGATTGGTAGTATATGGTGGGTAGATAAAGTGTTATTGGTGTATTTCTAAGAATTTGTATCCATTGAAATGGATTAGATGTTCGGGATTTTCTGCTATCCAAACTTCCGTTTCCCATGCAATATCCATAACCCATTTCTTGAAATCTTTTTTTGTGAGGAAAGCCGTAATGAATACAGTGTTTGCATGGCATTCTTTTAACTGCCGTTTCAGCTTCCTTATCCTGATTTCGCTCATGGGACCGGCACTATGCACGGCTTCTATGAGGAATAATAGTTTTTTGTTTGTGCTATAAGCTACTATATCCGGTAGTTCTTCATGTTCCAAAGCAAAGACACCCAACTGTTTTAATTCTTCTTCAGCCCGAAATAGAAACTTGTCTGCCGTGTCACCTACATATAGGACTTGTGCACCGAATCCGAATATGGGCAGGAACGATTCAATGATTGATTTTTGCAATTCATTATGCTCCCTAGGTGACAATATGACTTTTTTTCCTGAGGGCAATGTGACAGGAATGCGCTCCAAGTTTTTCTTTTGTGCTAATTCATCTTGCAGTTTCCGGTTTTCAAGCTGAAACGATTTAAGTTCTTTTTCCCATGAGGAAGTGTCGTAAACTTTTAACAGTTGGACAAAATGAGGACTTAAAGCATATCCGCGCATTGGATTGTTGGTGGCCTGCTTGTCTATGGAAGATGAATTTAAAACAATACCTGCTTCTACAAGTAGTACCAGATCCTTTCTGCGTATGTCATCGTATGAACCTGACGATATGTTTTCGCCATAATGTTGGTTCATGAATGAAATAAGGTCACGTGTCTTTGAGAATATACCGCTGTCGGAGGAAGTGGCTTCGGAAAAAGTTGTTTGGATTTTACCTACGGCAAGGCAGGCTTCCGCCATTCTTTCCAAACGTCTGTCTGTTTTTCCGGACAATGGGACTCCTATTTGCGCCAATATGTCAAGAATGGAGAATATCAGCTTCCTGATTTCTTTGGTTTTCTTTCCTGTAAGTTCAATTTTCATGATATCCTTAAAATAGGGGTTGGAACATCTTGTTTAAAGAGGTTATTTCCATTGCGTTTCTTTCGCACAAATGATAAGTTTCTTTCATTGCCATTGCCAATTTGTAAGCCAATAAGGGAGGTACTGCATTTCCTATTTGGGTGAACTGCTGTGTTTCGTTGCCAATGAACTCAAACCAGTCGGGGAAACTTTGCAGCCGGGCTGCTTCACGATAAAAGATGCGCCGTCTTCGCCCGTCTGGCAACCTGACCCGTTGCATGTCACTTGTAGCCCCTGCCAGATTTCGGCATGTGATGGTTCGTGCCGGGCGGTCGGGATAGAGGTCGCGTGGGTTGACACAACAAGAGGCTTTTTCATATTTAGCAATGTATTCATCTTGTGTGGGGGTAAGGAAGCGGCTGCCCTCCGGGGCCGTGTACATGGTGTCTCCTATGGCTTCACCTACGGTAACTTTGCGCTTTTCCCTTATGGGGAAACTAAAACGCGACTTATGACCTACGACAAAGATTCGTTCTCTGTTTTGCGGAACACCGTAGTCAACCGCATTCATGCATTTTACTTCTAACAAATATCCCAATTTCCTTAATTCGGATAAAATCAGTTCCAAATACCATTTATGGGAATACATTAGGTTACGGACATTCTCAAAAAGGAATAATTTGGGTTTGATACGTCTGACTGCATCAATGAAAATGGGAAATCCGTCCCTTGCATCTTCCATTCCTTTTTGGTTGCCACGAACGCTGAAAGGTTGACATGGCGGTCCCCCGATGATGATATCTGCTTTGGGATACGGGAAGCCTATTTCCAACGTTTGTGTATGGCATATTCCTTTTAAATTCAAGTTATAGGTTTCCGCCGCAGTTTTGACGCATTCGTAGCCTATGGTGTTAAACCCTGCAGCTTCAAAGCCTAAGGAAAGTCCCCCACAACCGGCAAACAAGTCCAACACGTCAGGTGTCTCTGTAATACAAGGGATAAGTTTATGATTGATTTCGTCTACGTACATTGTACTGATTTGTCTGATAGTATTGTTTTGTTTCTCTTTGCAAAGGTACGCCAATTATTCGAATGTTTGTGTCCGATGAGATAGAAAAGTCGTTAGGAACAGGATGAAGCATCACATAGTTGCGTTCGTCCGCGTTTGCTGTAGGAAACGGCGGCAGAAGAGTGCCCCGGCCAACGTCAATGCCACAGGGAAAGCCATCCATATTCCAGCCGGCCCTCCATGGAACGTAAAGCCCAATAGATAGCTCAGCGGCAGGGAAATGACAATGTAGCACAGGAAAGCGTAACGCATGAGCGGGCGTACGTCGGCAATGCCTCTTAGTGAATTGGCAAAATTGATTTGCAGGCCGTCACCGAATTGGTATAATACGAACGGGATGACCAGGCTGACGACAATATGCCGGATGTCCGTGTCGTCGGTGAAGAAAGCGCAGATGTCTGTGATGAAAGTGCTGATGGTGATAGCCAGTGCCAGTCCGGTGGCCAGAATCATCAGGTAACCGGTGAAGGAACTGCGGCGCACGTTCCTGGTGTCGTTTACCCCATGGAAATGGCTGACCCGTATGGCTACGGCTGCCCCGATGCCATAATAAACCATGAAGCAGGTGGAACCGACGCTCGTCATGATTTGATGGGCGGCGAGGGGAGCGGTACCAATCCAACCTTGCATTACGGCACATAAAGAAAATGAGGCTGTCTCCATACCCATTTGCAGTCCGAGCGGTTGGCCCAGTTTATGCAGCAAACGGCGCATGTCGGTGGTTGCGCCTTTGGCTTGGAAGCCGGAGTGATATTTTTTATACTTTTCGTTCGAGATGAATATGCCGTAAATGGCCATCAGCATGAGGATGCGTGACAGGGTGGTTGAGATGCCGGCACCCAACAGCCCGAGTTGCGGGAAGGGGCCTATGCCGTAAATCAACAGGTAGTTTCCCACGATGTTGAACAAGTTGGCACTGATCATAATCCACATCGGCGTACGGGTGTTGCCGATACTGTCGAAGAATTGCTTGAAAGCATTGAAAAGGGATTGGATGGGTATGGAAAGCGCGACGACGATGTAGTACGGCCGGATTTCGGGGAGAAGCTCTTCGGGTTGTCCCATGTGCCCCAAGAAAAAGTAGAGCGTCCCCATCAGCAGGAACAGTACCATGCCCAGTGCGCCGTTGACTTGAAGTCCGGCTTTCAATGCCTTGCCGGCATTTTCGAATTCCCCCCGGGCGTGCATTGGACCTATGACCGGAGTGATGGCGTAAGAATAACCTAAGGCAAAAATCAACACCAACACCATGATGTTGTTGACGAAGCCTGCGGCGGCCAATGAGTGTGCACTGAAACGACCCACCATGATGGTGTCGGCCAGTCCTTGTATGATGGTACCTAACTGCCCTACAATGATGGGGATGCCTAATGTGGCCAAGGCACGAATGTGCCTGCCGTACGTGATAGCCTGATCGGATGCTTGCATAAGTCGTGATTTTAGGCCGCAAAGTTACGATTTATCAGGCTTATGTGCAAACGATTCTTCCGCTCTGTTTCAGAAAGCCTTGCGGTAGAACCGTGTGCGTGGAGCGGTCCGGTAGTCCATCCACGAACAGGCGTGCCATCCGAACAGACGCATTTCGTACCAAAGGAAAGACAGGTGGTAGGGGCGTTCTCCCAACGCACGTGCCGAACGGTTGAACCATACGGTTTTCCATACGCAGAGGAGGATAAACAATAGGGATATGATGGCCGTGGCCGCCCATTGATGCTGCCATACGCTCCATCCGAGGGACAGGGCCGTGGCACAATAGAATAAAGGTACGACGGCTTGTTTCAAGTTGAACGTCAGTCGATAACGCCATGTTTTCTTGAAATGTCTCCGGGTTTCCATATAGAAAGTGCGCTTGAGTCTCCATTGTTTTCCGGATGTCATGTCCTCACACTCCACTTTGCTGTCCGGATGTAGGGAAACGGCGGTATTTCCGACACAGCTGTGGCGGTTGACCAACAATTCCGTCACCCCACCGATAAGGTTGATGTCGTCGGCAAATCCTTTATGAGCCATGAACAGGCTTTTGCGATAGGCTATATTGGCCGGATTACAACGGTAGGCCTTATGTCGTGTGGCCCAAGGCAAGTATTGCATCTGGTGGAAGAGGTTGAAGAAAATAGTTTTACGGGAAAGCAAGCGCTTGTCCGGCATATAGTTGGCATATCCCAATACGATTTGTATGCCGTCGTGGAAATGTCCGGCCATAGTGGAGAGCCAATGAGGAGAACACGGACGGCTGTCCGGTTCGGTCAGCAGCAGCCATTCGTATTGTGCGGCCTTGATACCGATGGTCAGCGACAGGCGTTTATGGCTGATATGGCGTGCACCGGACGGGGTGAAGGTATGATGCAGGTTGGCGTATTTCAGTTCCAGGGTTTTCAGTACGTCTTCCGTGTCGTCGGTCGATGCGTTATTCACGACGATAACTTCGAAACGCTCATATTCCTGTTCCAGTATCCGGGGAAGGTTGCTGCGTAACGCGTCGGCTTGGTTGTGCGTGGCGATGACGACGGAAATGGCCTCTTTCGGGCGACTGTCCGAGGATTGCGCCTCCGTTTCTTGCTGTTCTACCATGCGTGCCGTCCGCTTATAGGAACGGGCGGTACAGAAATGTGCTGCCCACGTCAGTGCGAAACCGGCGTAGGCAGCATTTTCCAAAAGGAAAGTTATGAGTGGATACATTATACGAAATCTTCAGTAGTATATCCGGCCGGCAATTCGCGGCAGTTATATCTTGAAGCCATGATCTCACCGTAAGCCCCGGCTGAACGCAGAGCCAAAAGGTCGCCGCGATGGCAACGGTTGAGGTCGAATGCCTTGACAAATACATCGCTCGACTCGCAGATAGGGCCTACAACGTCGTAGGTTTCCTTGCGCTCGTCGCTGCTCAGGTTCTCAATGGAATGGAAAGCCTGGTAGAGGGCAGGGCGGATGAGGTCTGTCATGCCTGCGTCTACGATGGCAAACTGCTTGTATGTGGCTTGTTTGACATAGAGTACACGTGTAATCAGGCTGCCACACTGCCCCACGACGGCCCGTCCCAGTTCGAAATGGAGCTGTTGGTCCGGTCGCAGATTCAGATGCTTGCGGTAGGTTTGGAAATAGTCTGCAAAATGGGGAACCGGCACTTCGTTCGGATGTTGGTAGTCGATGCCCAATCCGCCACCCACGTTGATGTTCTTCACCGTAATGTGGTGGCGTTCCAACCGGTCTTGCAGTTCGTTGACGCGGTTGCACAATGCCACGAAATCTCCCATTTCAAGTATCTGTGAACCGATATGGAAATGCAGCCCGACGAACTCCACATGTTTTAACGATGCAGCGATTTCTATGACCTTTTCCATGTCGGCCATGGCTATGCCGAATTTGTTTTCGGCCAGTCCGGTCGTGATATTGGCATGGGTATGCGCCCCTACGTCTGGATTGATGCGGAATGAGATGCGGGCGATTTTGTCTTTTTCGCCGGCCAACTGGTTGATGACTTCCAGTTCCGGTAAGCTTTCCACGTTGAAGTATGCGATACCGGCATCCAGTCCTACATTGATTTCCCAATCGCTTTTTCCTACGCCGGCAAACACGATTTTATCCGCCGGGAATCCGGCATCCAGACAGGCCTTGATTTCTCCGCCGCTTACGCAGTCGGCTCCGAATCCTGCCGCACAGATGATGCGCAGCAGTTTGCGGTTGGCATTGGCTTTTACGGCATAATGTACATGATAATTATCGTTTTTGCCTGTTTCTGACTTGATGGTATCCAGTGTTTTGCGGAGCAGCTCCGTGTCATAATAATAAAACGGAGTTCTTACCGTATTGAATTTTTCTATCGGAAATGAACCTTTCATATCCTCATATTAATTGTTGAACAACGTGTCGCTGAGTGCCTGAAGCGCACTTTTCTTGTCTTCTTCGTTAATCAGGAATGAGATGTTATGGTTGCTTCCACCGTATGAAATCATTTGTACGGGGATGTCTTTTAGTGCGTTCGCTGCCATACTTTCAAAGCCGAGATTTTCTTGGGACAAGTCGCCTACCACACAGATGATACACATCTTTTCTTTGACTGTTACCGTACCGTATTTCATCAGGTCGGCTACGATGTCTTTGAGGTAGGAGGTGTTGTCGATGGTGATGGAAACTCCTACTTCAGATGTACTCACCATGTCGATGCTTGTTTTGTAGCTTTCGAAGATTTCAAACACTTTGCGTAAGAAACCGTAAGCCAACAACATGCGGCTAGAATGGATTTGTATGGAGGTTATATTGTCTTTGGCTGCTACTGCTTTGATTTTTCCTTTTTGGAAATCATTATTAATTGTGGTTCCTGGTGCCGATGGGTCCATGGTGTTCAGCAAGCGTACGGGTACTCCGGCGAATTTAGCCGGTTGGATGCAGGTCGGATGCAGGATTTTGGCTCCGAAATAAGCCAGTTCCGCCGCTTCTTCGAAATGAAGTTGACGTACGGGCTTCGTTTTGTCTACGATGCGCGGGTCGTTGTTGTGCATGCCGTCGATGTCCGTCCATATCTGGATTTCCTCACTCTTTATCGCAGCCCCGATGAGGCAGGCCGTATAGTCCGAACCGCCACGTTGCAAGTTGTCCACCTCGCCGTATGCGTTACGGCAGATGAAGCCTTGTGTGATGTAAATCTGGTATCCGGGGTTGGCAGCCAACAATTCGTTGATTTTCTCTTTGATGTAATTGAAATCCGGTTCGGAATTTTTGTCCGTACGCATAAAATCGAGTGCCGACAACAGGATAGTCTTTACACCACATTCCTTTAGGTAATTTGTCACCATGTTGGTACTGATGACTTCTCCTTGGGCCAGGACGACTTTTTCTTCGAACGAAGTGAACAGGATTTTAGTGAAACTTCTCAAATAGTCGAACTCATCTTTCAAAAAGTCCAATGTTTTCTGTTTGTATTCTTCCGTGGCATACAATTCATCTACATGTTGGCGGTATTTTTGTTCCAACTGGTTGAGGACGTTATTGGCACCTTCCGGATTCTTCTTATAAAGGTAATCGGATATTTCGACTAACGTATTCGTTGTACCGGACATGGCGGAAAGCACAATCATGTTGGGCGTGCCGTCCTGCGTAATCAACCGACATACATCTTTCATCCTTTGTGCGGAACCCACAGATGTTCCGCCGAACTTCATTACTTTCATATCGAATATTGGGTTTTAGTTATTCTCATTTATATTTTCTTCAATGCTTTTCGATTCGATGGCATCAGGAGCCAACAAGGGAGTGTAAGTGTCCGTGCATTCCTGCAAACGTCCTTCTCCGCAACGATAGACTACGCCCGGGAATTCGGATATCAGTTCTTCGTTGTGCGTGCTCAGCACGACGGTGGTACCGGCTTTGCTGATGTCGTACAAAATTGCGGTGGCCCGACGTCCGTTCTCTTTGTCTAAATTTCCGGTCGCTTCGTCGGCAAGGATAATGTCCGGGCGGTTCAGGATGGCTCTTGCGATACACACGCATTGTTGTTCTCCACCCGACAACTGGTAAGGCATTTGGTCGGCTTTGGCCGTCATGCCCACTTGTTCAAGTACTTCATGGATCCGCATGTTCCGTTCCTTCTTCTTTTTCCATCCGGTAGCTTTGAGTACGAAATCCAGGTTGGCCCGTACGGTGCGGTCGTTGAGCAGTTGGAAATCCTGAAATACGATACCTAGCCGTTTGCGTAGTGCCGGGATGTGCCTGCGTTTGATTTTGGTCATTTCGCGATCGAGCACACGCGCACTTCCCGTATGCACATCCAGTTCGCCATAGAACGTCTTCAGCAGGGAACTTTTCCCGGTACCTACTTTACCGGTCAGGTAAATGAATTCTCCGGCTTCAGCCTGAAAATTCACGCCTTTCAGAATGACATGTTCTTCTTGGACTATATCCACATTTTGATATTCGATGCGCATATATGTTTCTTTTAGGAGGTTAGTGTTTTTTCCACCCTGGCTTGTGGCGGGCCTGTAATTCTGCGGCCATCTGCTCTATACGTAGTCCTTTGGAGGTAAGCAGGACGATGAGATGGTATAGCATGTCCGAACCTTCATAAATGAGGCGTTCGTCTGTGCCGTTAACAGCCTCTATGACGGCCTCCAAGGCTTCTTCGCCCACTTTCTGCGCCATACGGTTGATACCGTCCTTAAACAAACTCGTAGTGTATGACCCTTCGGGCATTTCCTTATGTCGTGTTTCGATAAAATCTTGTAACTCGCTAAGGAATGTCAAGGGATTGGCTTCATTTTTCTCTCCCCAGCAAGTATCGGTACCGGTATGGCACACCGGACCTTCGGGATGCACCCGGACGAGTAGCGTATCATGGTCGCAGTCGTTTTTGATGGAAACGACATGCAAAAAGTTTCCACTGGTTTCACCTTTGGTCCATAGCCGGCTTTTACTGCGGCTGAAGAATGTTACCTTTCCGGTTTCCAATGTCTTGTCGTAGGCTTCACGGTTCATGAATCCCAACATCAAGACGTTTTTAGTCTCGGCGTCCTGGATGACAGCCGGTACGAGGCCGTCCATCTTGTCGAAATCTATTTCCATATATATAATAGGTGTTTGATATGTCTTTTTTAAATTCTAACGTTAATGCCTTCCGACTTTAGCCATGTTTTCAGTTCCGGAATGGAAATCTCTCCGAAATGGAAGACGCTGGCAGCCAGTGCGGCATCGCTTTTCCCTTCGATGAAAGTGTCCCGGAAATGCTCTTTGCTTCCGGCTCCTCCCGAGGCGATAACCGGGATGCTCAGCTCCTCGGCGAGACGTGAAAGAGCTTGGTTGGCATAGCCGTCTTTCACTCCGTCGTGGTCCATGGACGTAAACAGGATTTCACCGGCTCCCCGGTCGCATGCTTCGCGTGCCCATTCGAACAGGTTCCGTCCTGTGCGTATGCGTCCGCCGTTCAGGTAACAGAACCAACCTTCTTCGGTCTCTTTGGCATCAATGGCCACCACGCAGACTTGCGACCCGAAATGTCCCGTAATCTCGTTGATAAGTACGGGGTTACGCAAGGCTGCCGAGTTGACACTCACTTTGTCGGCTCCGGCATTCAGCAACCGTTCCACGTCGGCCAGTTCGTTGATACCGCCGCCGACGGTGAAGGGGATGGATATTTCTGCTGCCACGCGCTGCACCATTTCCGTGAATGTCTTGCGGCCTTCGTGGCTGGCCGTAATGTCCAAATACACCAGTTCGTCCGCTCCCTGTTCGCTGTAAGCCTTGCCCAGTTCCACCGGGTCTCCGGCTTGGCGCAGGTTCACGAAATTAGTCCCCTTTACCGTCTGTCCGTTCTTGACATCCAGACAGGGGATGATACGTTTTGCCAATGCCATACTTATCCTTTGTTTTCAGCCCATTCGGCCAATTCGTTTAATGAGATTCTGCCCTCGTAGATGGCTTTTCCGAACACTACGGCCGGGATGCCGGCTTCGTTCAGGCCGATGAGGTCTTGCAGGCAACTGACCCCTCCGCTCGCTATCAGCCCGCAGTCCGGAAACTCTGCCATGACTTTCCGGTAGAGGCCGGTGGAGGGGCCTTGCAACATGCCGTCCTTGCTGATGTCCGTACAGAGCACATGCCGTACGCCTTCGTCCATGTAACGACAGAGGAAAGGAAGCAGCTCCTGCGTGCTTTCCTCTTTCCAACCGTTGATGGAAATCAGTCCGTCTTTGACGTCTGCGCCCAATATGATATGGTCTGGCCCATATTGCCCGAGCCATCCGAGGAACAATTCCGGACAGGTGGCCGCCACACTGCCTATCGTGACCAGTGCCGCCCCGCTTTCGAAGGCGATGCGGAGGTCTTCGTCGGCTTTGATGCCGCCACCGAAGTCTATTGTCAAGCCGGTGGACGAAGCCAGGCGTTCCAGTACTTTATGGTTGACGATATGTTTGGACCGTGCCCCGTCGAGGTCCACGACGTGCAAACGTTTGAAGCCGTAACTTTCAAATTCCCGTGCCACGGCTACCGGGTCTTCGTTGTAGGTCTTCTGCGTGGCGTAATCTCCTTTGGTCAGCCGTACGCATTTGCCGTCTATCAGGTCTATGGCCGGTATCAGTTCGATCATACTGTCAAATCTAAAAAGTTTTTCAATATGCGTTCACCCACGCTTCCGCTTTTCTCCGGATGGAATTGCGTGGCGTAGAAATTGTCTTTATGCAAGGCAGCACTGAACGGCACGACATAGTCGGTCACGGCTATGGTGTACGGGTTGACCGGCACGTAATAGCTGTGTACGAAATAAACGAATTCGTCCGTGCCGAAGCCTTTGAACAGCGGGCTGCTTGTACGTGCCAAGGTGTTCCAGCCCATGTGGGGCACTTTGTCTTCGTGCTTTTCCGGACGGAACTTCAGGACTTCCGTGTCGAAAATGCCTAAGCAGTCCGTATCGCTCTCCTCGGAATGGCCGCACATCAGTTGCTGGCCGATGCAGATGCCCAAAACGGGTTGCTTCAGGTCGCGTATCAGGCGGTCCAATCCTCGCGAACGCAGGTAAGCCATCGTACTGCCGGCTTCTCCTTGTCCCGGAAAAAGCACGCGGTCGGCTTTCGACAACCGCTTTGCGTCGTCGGTCAGTTCCGGCGTAATCCCCAACCGTTTCAGTGCGTTGACTACGGAATAGATATTTCCTGCATTATACTTTACGATGGCTACATTCATCTTTTAATATGCTCTGTCTTTTTTTGATGTCTGCAAATATACTAATTTTAGTTGACAGACGGGATAAAGTAACATGAAAAAACGTATTTTGCTTACATTTCGTTGCTTTTTTGTGACGAACTGCATGCTACTTGTTCTTTTTCAGGAACAGATTATGCGTAATGACATCGGGCAGCTCTTCGGCATAATGCGTTACCATAATCATGGTCTTGTCTTTTCGTCGGCAAAAAGCCGAAATAATCTCACGCGTCAACTGGCGGTTACGGTCGTCCAATCCGTGCAACGGTTCATCCAAGATAAGCAGCTCCGGGTCTTTGACAAACGCGCGGGCCAACAGGCAGAGCCGTTGCTCTCCGCTGGAGAGTTTCAGGAAAGTACGGTCTTTCAGTCCGGCGATGCCGAAAATGTCCATCCACCATTCGCAGACGGCCCGTTGGTCCGGACGAGGATGCACGTAAAGCCCTACGGAATCGTTCAGTCCGCTGGCTACGATGTCTATGGCCGGGAGGTCTTTCAGGTATGCACGGTGCATTTCCGGACTGACGTAACCGATATGCCGTTTGATGTCCCAAATGCTCTCTCCCGAACCTCGTTTCCGTCCGAACAGTTCGATGTCGCAGGCGTAGCTTTGCGGATTGTCGGCACATACCAGACTGAGGAGGGTGGATTTCCCGGCACCGTTTTCGCCGCCCAAAGCCCATTTCTCGTTTTGCTTCACCGTCCAGTCCAAGTCTTTCAGGATGGTGCGCTGTCCGTAACGGATGCTCACGTGGTTGAACCGCAGCATGCAACCCTCCGTGTCCGTGGTGGTCAGGCGGTTTTCTTTCTCAGGCAATGTTAGGATGCGGGCGGCTTTGTCTTTTTCGAGCACACGTATCGGGATGCGAGGGCGTTGTCCGATGTATTCCGTACGCGGTACTTTGGGCAGGATGTCCAGATGTTCCACCGGAATGACATGGGTGATGAATTCCGGAATGTCATCGGTCTTCGACAGGACCAATATGGTTTGCAGGTCCGTTTCGCGGATCAGCGTTTGGAGTAGTCCGGCCAGTTGCTCCCGCGTCTGTGCATCCAGCCCGATGAAAGGATTGTCCATAATCAAAAGCCTCGGACCGGAAAGCAACGTTTTGGTGAGTTGGAACTTCCGTAACTCTCCGCTGGACAAGGTAATGATATATTTATCCAACAGGGTGGAGAGGTGGAACATCTCATAAAGTTTGTCCCGCAACATCATGCGCCGCTCGTGCATCTGTCGCTTTCCCTCTTCGTCCATGCCGTACCCCGTAGTGTTTTCGGCTGCGGTGAAAGCCTCCTCCAACATTTGTCCGGCGGTCGGGGTCTTCTCGTCGATGTCGTGTTGGTTCCAACGTTGTTGGTAGTAGTAACTGCCGTCGCTGCCTCCGTAAGAATCGCGGAAAGTGATATATTTGATATTTTCGCTGACCAGTTTCAACGGCGAGGGGGAAAAGTCGTAACGGACTTCGTTCAACAGGAGCGGATAGCGTCCGGTGATGATGTCCACCAGTCGTGATTTGCCGCTCCCGTTGGCTCCAACGATGGCCACTTGTTCCCCGGATGCGATAGCCAAATTTACCGGATGGTTCATGCGGTAAAGCGGATGACGGGGTATCCCGTCCGTGATTTCAATGATGTGTTGCATTGTGTTCGTGTTAAATCTGTCCTTTCACCTTATCCGGATTTTTCCGGATGAAATCTTTCCAACTGTGGTAAGGCTGAGCCACGGCCGGCTTCCCCATCTGTAGGAAATGGCAGTAGGCGGCAGCCAGTCCGTCGGTGGCATCCATATACGGCAGCATGTCTTCCTCGCGGATATGGAGCATACGGGTCAGCATGCCTGCCACTTGTTCTTTGCTGGCCTGCCCGTTTCCGGTGATGGCCATTTTGATTTTGAGCGGCGCATATTCGGTGATGGGGATGTCGCGGTGGATAGCCGCCGCAATGGCCACGCCCTGTGCGCGCCCCAATTTCAGCATGCTCTGCACGTTTTTGCCGAAGAAAGGCGCTTCGATGGCCATTTCGTCCGGCAGGTATGATTCGATGATGCCTGTCACCCTTTCGAATATCCGGCCGAGTTTCAAGTAAGGTCCGGTATATTTGCGCAGGTCGATGATGCCCATGGTTTCCATGACCGCCTTGTTCCCGGTTACACGTAGCACGCCGTATCCCATGAGGTTCGTGCCCGGGTCTATGCCCAGGATTATCTTTTCGCTGTTCTGCTTGTCCGTCATGAATCAGTGTTCCTCTATGACTTCCATTAAAGTGGTGAACCCGGCAGCCTTGTCTTTGAATATCTTCTGCATTTCCTGGAAGAGCTTTTCGCCGTGCTTGACATACCATTCGTGCAGCCGTGCCGAACTTTCCACCTCGAATTGCAAGGAAAAGCATTCGGAATCTTCATCGTGGTGGGACAGAATCTTGCACAGCCTTGGCTTGTCCAAAAAGCCGGAAGCCAATGCCTGCGGGATATAGACTTGATGAATCCAGATGACAAAGTTCCGGGCATCGTCGAAAGTCACGTGATAAGTCGTATTGTAAACCAACATGTTTTCTAAGTTTTATTGAGTTTGCAAAGTTACGAAAAAGGCGGTTGATGTGCTAATAATTCCTATTTTTTCGTGGAATACCTACCTTATTTTAAATAAAGGACCTATTTTTGCAGTGATTTTAATAGAAGAAGGATATGAAAAAGTTTATAGCATGGTCTTTGCTGTGCATGTTGGGAGGCGTTCCGGTCTCGGCGCAAAAGACGGAAGGGAGTGCCTTGGTGGCTGCACAGGAGACAAAGTCCGACGTGAAGGAAGCCAGTATTGTGTTCGACAAGACAACCCAGGATTTGGGAACCTTTTCGGAAGACGACCCGATTGTGAAATGTACGTTTACGTTTACCAATGAGGGGAATGCCCCGTTGGTGATTCATCAGGCTATCGCTTCATGCGGATGCACGGTACCCACTTATACCCGGATGCCGGTAAAACCCGGGGAGAAGGGCAAGATGGAGGTGACGTACAACGGCAGTGGAAAATATCCGGGGCGGTTCAAGAAAAGCATTACGGTGCGTACCAATGCCAAGGAACCTATGGTGAAATTGTATATCACCGGTGTAATGACAGCTTCCGAAAAAGATAAGAAATAAGCCGATGGGAAAGATAAAGGCGGTATTTTTCGATATCGACGGGACGTTGGTCTCTTTTAAGACCCATCGCATTCCCCCATCCACCCTTGATGCCGTGGCCGCCCTTCGCAGCCGTGGCATCAAAGTTTATATAGCTACGGGGCGTCCGGTTCCCTTTATCGACAATTTGGGTGAATTGGAGTACGACGGCATGATTACCGTGACGGGTGCTCATTGTTTTACGAGCGGCGGAGAAGTGATTTATCATCAGTCGGTTTCAGCGGAGAGCGTGGGGCGTGTCGTGGGGCACCTGACACACGGGGCAGACGCATATCCTGTTATATTTGTTTGCAGCGATGAGATGTTCATTACAGAACTTAACGAAGATGTCGATGCGGTGGCCCGTTTGTTGGACATCAAAATGCCGCCCGTTCGTCCGGCTTCGTATGCCTGCGGAAAAGATGTCTTGCAACTCATTTCTTTCTTCAAAGCTGACCGTGAACCGCATTTCATGTCTGCGTTGATGCCCGACTGCACTTCCATGCGTTGGCATCCTTTCTTCACGGATGTCATTGCCGGGGGAGTGGACAAGAGTGTCGGCATAGACAAAGTGTTGGCATACGAGGGGCTTTCGTTGGACGAAGCCATGGCGTTTGGCGATGGGGGGAATGATATGGCTATGCTGTCCCACGTTCCATGCGGGATAGCCATGGGAAACGCGTGCGAAGAGTTGAAGGAGGTTGCGGCGTACGTGACGGCTTCTGTGGATGAGGATGGCGTGGCAAGGGCATTGCGTCATTTTGGCTTGATAAATTGATTTTAAGAAACGTTCCGTGGCTTTTATGGGGATGAGTTGCACTTCTTTCCTGTGCTCCCACACAGATTATAGTTGTGTAGGAGCACAAAAGTGTTAAAAATTGAAGTTTTTCTTCTTTTTTTGACTGGAATAATTCATATTATTAAATACTTCTTGTAAATTTGCCTCCATAATAATTCCTAATTTCGTTCTAATTTTATTAAATGTATGAAGAAACAATTCAGGCTATGGTTAACCGCATGTGGTGCCTTCTTCGTGGCAGGGCATTCGGTTTTCTTGTCCAGTTGTAATGATGATTTGCCCGCCGGGAGTTATTACACTTTCACGGGGGAAATGATGAGTGACTATTTGAAGTCCCGTGAGGATTTCAGTTTGTTCACACGTATCGTGGAGCGTGCAGGGCAAATGGACTTTTTGGCGAGCCGTGGCGGGCGCACTTTGTTTCCGCCGGTAAACTCCGGTGTGGAAGATTTTTTGAAGGAGTATGGTTATGCTTCCGTGGAGGACATTCCGGAGGCTTATTGCGACACACTTGTGAAAGCCTGCATGATAGACAACTCGATAGTTTATACATATAACCTGGCGGAGACATCGCAGCAGAAGAATGAACTGGATTTGCCTTTGGTGATTCAGACCACGGGCGATACGGTTGATGCCAATGGCATGGTGTTGAGTATTGTGAACCGTAGGGCTGCTATTATCAATGAGTTGAAGAATGACTCGGTGGAAAACGGCGTGTGTCATCCGGTGAGCAAAGTGCTTGTCCCAAGTACCAGTTTGGGGGCTTCCTTGCTCGAAGAGAACAAAGCTGACTTTACCATTTATTATGAGGCACTCCGCCGTACAGGGCTGTTGGATTCCTTGTCGAAATACCGTGACGATGATTACGAAGCGGAAAAGGCGAACTTTCCCGAGTTCCTGTACAACCAGAGGCCGGGGAATTATGCATACACCTTGAAACGTCCGGACCACCGTTACTCGGGCTTTACTTTGTTCATTGTGCCAGACCGCGTGCTGTACGAGAAATATGCGAACCTTTTCAACGAGGGCATGTCGATGGATGAGAAGATAGATGCCTTGTACGAATTGGCCGTCGAAAAGTACAAAGACAACCAGTCAGCTGAGATATTCGGGTTGAACAAGGTGGATCCGGCTAACCCGGAAGGCAAGACTTACAAGGAACTGTATTGGAACAAGAATAGCCTGACCAATCCTCGCAACCCGTTGAAGATTTTTATGACTTACCATATCTTGGACCGTATGTTTGCCAGTACGGACAAATTCATCAATTGTTGGGGATTCAATACGGCTTATGCCAGCCCTACGGAATGGATAAACACGATGCTTGATTTCTCGTCCATGAAGTTGGAAAAGGTGTATTCAACCACGGATCCGGCGGTGGAATATCCCCGTGAGTTCTATATCAACCACAGCGAGGCCTGCAAATATAATAATTTCGAGCCTGTACGTGGTTCCCGCGTGACGGTGCCTGATGTGGAGAATTTCTCTCTCAACGTGGCCTATTATTATGTGGATGACGTATTGGCTTACGACCAGACGACACGAAACAACGTTTACCACAGGCGCTTGAGAATAGATTTCCAGACCGTGTGGCCGGAATTGGCCAATAACGATATGCGTTTGAACGGAGATCCGCGTGAGCCTTATAGTGCTGCATCTGACAATTCGGAGACAGGTGGAAAGGCAGGGGGATTCAATTATTATGCTCCCCGAGGATATATAGAAGGAGTCGAGTTTTCGAATACTTCGGTGTTCATGGTGCATCGTCCCAAGCTGCGTTGGTGGGACTTCGGTGGAGACGAAATTACCGTCCAAGGTTCAAGTTACGACGTGAAGTTCAAATTGCCCCATGTTCCTCCCGGCACGTACGAACTCCGGATGGCTTATCCGGGCGGGGTAGGAAACCGGGGCATCGCTCAGGTTTACTTGGACGATGTGCCACAGGGGCTTCCTATTGATATGCGCTATGGTGCGACGGACAGTCGGGTGGCCGGTCTTTATAATAATAACGGATGGCGGAACAAGGATGAAAATTCCAACGGTATTTATACGACGGAGGAATTGGAGGAAAACGCCCGTGTTATGAAAAACAATGGTTATTACAGTGCAGGGAAGAGCATAATATGCTATAACCAAGGAAATATTCCGGAACAGCCGCAATATGTGCCTCAGCCTGGCAATGTGTTGTACAATGTAGCTTCTAGCCTGCGCCGTAAGGTTTGTGAAGTCGTAATCCGTCCCAACTGCGAGCATACGGTGCGGTTCCGCTCGGTGTTCACGGGAAGTAGCGATGCCGCTTTCGTGTTGGAATATATGGAGATGGTTCCGATTAGCATTTGCGGGGCCGGAGGTATCGGTGAAGACCTTTATTAACGTACACAGGTATTAGTTTGTGTAGTTGTGGCGGTTGGGTTAATTCTTGACATCAAGAATCCCGGCCGCCACTTTTTTGTTTACGCTTCGGAAAGGCTATGAAAATTGGTGGGGAGTTGTGGATTGTGGAGGTTGCGTTTTACAGCAGCCCTGTTTCGTCCAACATTTTACGGTAAAAGTCGGCTTTCTTCTCCAATTTCATGGGATAGGCCCGTGAACTGGACGGCATGCGATATAACCGTAATTCGCGTCCTTCCGTCACGAACGGGCTGAAGCTACCGATGGCGGGCTGCGATATATGGAAGGTATCGCACAACGTGTCGGTAGCTTTTTGTCCGGTGGTGACGATGGCCGTGCAATGGGGGATTTGTCCGAGCAACCGGGGAAGGTCGGTCGGGGTGACGACTTCCAAAAACTTGTCCGACGCATTATCCTGAAGACGGCGGACGGCGGAAGCCGTGTCGTATAGGGCGATGCCCTTGTCGAGCAGGAACTCCACGATCATTGCTTTCTTGAAACATTTGGCCCGTTCATCTACAAACCAATTCCGGTCGCCATGGAAAATGTATCCCATGATGCGCCACATGTCGTTGATGAAGTTCGGGTAGTAGAAATCCATGCACCAACGTTTCTTCTGGGGTGGGAAACTGCCCAGCATCAACAGGCGTGCATGGGGTGGAAGGAACGGTTGCAAGGGATGTTCTTCGGTGGGAACGGGGGTGGGGGAATCTGTTGGTGTCATGTGTATCTATCTGTATGCTTTACGTTTATGAAAATTTAGTCCGATATATAAATTCAGTGTGCCGAACGTGTTGTTGATGGACAGGCGGTTGTGGCGGTAATTGTAGTTGTGCACGATTAAAGACAAGCCACCGAAATATTTGGTGTTGTTCCATACCAGTCCCGCACGCCCCGTGACGTCGAAATTCAGGTTTCTCAGATGAGAAGCCAAGGCCGAAGTCTCCGTTTCGTTTTCCGGTGGCACGGCGGCTGCATGTGTTTTTTTATAGCCGATGGCCGGCACGATGGAGATGCAAAACAGCCAGTTTTTCTTGAACACCCAGTTGTAGGCATAACCGCAACTCAGGCTGAAATCCGTGTATTTGACTTTGTCTACCTGGAAATCCGGGCTGAGTACGTGGTCCGGGTTATGGGTGAGGACGGGCGGCAGGGCATTGTAGTCGAAATCCAGTTCGTGCCGGGTATAGGCAAAACCGACTTTCCACGACCCACAGCTTTTGCGTTGTACGGTACTCTGTGCAAATGCGGCCGGATAAGAAAAACGTTTGTGGTTGAAGATGTAATAGGCATTGATGCCTGTCACTTTCACGTTGATGCCATGATAATTCTCGCCTTCCACTTCTTGTGCCTCCTCGCCGAGGCCTTTTACTTTACGGAGTCGGAAATCGTCTCCCGTCCGCCGATAAATAAGGTCGCAACCGAGCATGGAACTATACAGGCTCAGTTCAAACTCCGTCTTCTTCGATTGTTGGCCTTTACCTAAAGAGGATACTTCGAAGGTATATCCTAAAAAAATCCAACGCCAACCTAAATAAGGTCCTATTTTGATGGCCGGGCGGGGAGAGAATGACAGCTTTTGACCTAACTCCCGGCTGTGCAGCGTGTAGGTTTCGAAGCTGTTCGTGTTTTGCAACATGAACGCCCAGTTGTATTTGTTCGGGGTGATATAAGTCGTGTCCATGGCGTTGAACGCACGGAAAAATTGTTTGAAGATATTTCCTTTCCGTTTTTGGGGCAAGTCGGATGGTATGGCTGTCTTTGCGCTGTCAGCAAGTTCCGTAACAGCAGTGCAGGCTTCACCGATAGGAGATTGTGCGGAAGCGGAAAAACAAAGAAGACAGGCGTGTATGATCAGTGCGTTCCGTAATTTCATCTTACAGTTTTCCCAAGATCTTGTCCATAACCCAATTAACCGGTGTGGCACTCACACTGTCGCAAGTACAGATGGCTTGCTTTTGCAAATGTTCGACGATGTTGTGAATCAAAGGGAGTTGCACGTGGTCGGGGTTCGGAATGACGAGTTCTTCGCGACCGCGTTCCGTATGCAGGGCAATGGGGTCGTAGGTGAATACCGAGAAGCAAATCTGTCCTTTGTCGCCGATGATTTCAATACGGTCGGTCTTTGCCGATTCATGGGCGACGAAACACCACGAACCGGAACCCGGCGTACCGTCCGGGAATTGGAAACAGGCACTGACGTTATCTTCCGTGGCATATAGTCCTTCCCGGTTGGAACAGTATCCGTGGGCTTTGATAATCGGGCCGAAAAATTCCTGTAACAAATCCAACTGGTGCGGGGCGAGGTCGTAAAAATAACCTCCTCCTGCGATGTCGCGTTGCACACGCCAGGGCAGTTCCCGGCTGTTGTAGTCCAAATCACGCGGTGGAACGGCAAACCGGATCTGCACGTTGAGCACCCGTCCGATGACTCCGCTTCGTATCAGTTCCTTTACTTTGGCAAAGTAAGGCAGGTAACGCCGGTAATAGGCCACGAAGCAAGGCACACCCGTTTGTTGGGAGACACGGTTGATGCGGCAACATTCTTCGTAGCTTACTGCAAGGGGCTTCTCTACATATACCGGCTTGCCGGCCTTCATGGCCATGATGGCAAAAGTGGCATGTGAAGAAGGAGGAGTGGCGATATAGACGGCATTTACGTCGGGGTCGTCCACCAATTCCTGTGCGTCGGTATACCATTTGGGGATACCGTGCCTTTCGGCGTACGAACGTGCTTTTTCTTTATTACGGCTCATGACGGCTTCGATTTTAGAGCCGGGCACGAGACTGAAAGCCGGCCCGCTTTTCTTTTCCGTCACTTCCCCACATCCGATAAATCCCCATTTGATGATGATTTCCGCGTCCATATTCGTGCAATGAAAAATGTAATCTTTACGCAAATGTACAAAAAAGGCGGCATATTCCGGCTGATGGGCGGCAGAAAGTTTGGATAAAGCCGGTAGTGCCGTTTCCGACGAGGTATAAAAAATGTTATCTCATCACTGAGGTATGGAAAAATATGGTATTTTTGTCCGGCGAAAGAACATTAAAGTTTCAAATTCGGTTATGGAAGAGAAGAAAGAAATGGATGGGGGCTTGTTCAAAAGCCGTAGTTATCTGAGTTGTCTGAACGAGGGACTGAAATTGCCTACACGTCATATCCTGCCCTTATTGAAGTTTTTGTACCCTTCGCTCATCGTGGGTGCGGTGGTGATGGGATTGTGGGGCGTGTTTTTCAATCAGATTACCGTGGCTTTGACGCGTTGGATGGCAGCAAGCGAACCGGTCGTGCTTTCTTTTCCATTGTTTACTCTTATCTTATTAAGTGTGTTGTCCCTGTTGGCCGACAGCTTTTATATGGGGAACGTGATGACGGCTGTTTCCCGTTTTGCTGCGGCCGGGGCGTGGCCTGCGTTGCGGTTCGGTGAAGCCAAGCGTGAGATATTCAATGCTTCTCTGCGGGCTTTGACGTGTACGTTAGTGGCCGTCGTGGTTTTCTCTTTGCTCATCGTGCCTGTGACTTTGTGGTTGGGGCCGGGCAACGTCTGGGTGACTGTGGTGTCGTATATCCTGCTGCTTGCGTTGGGAGTGCCTTACTGTATGGTGATTATGGACTATATGTTGGGCGAACGCCGCGACTTTTGGTATAGCCTGAAGCGTATGAAAGACGGTTACCAGTACTGGGGGGCGTTTTTCATTATCTTGTTTTGCGGAGGTCTTATCATGGGAGTGTTGGCAGCTGTGAGTTGGTTGCCGGCGGGGATTCTGGCATACGCCGGTCATGCTTCCCTGACGGGGGTGTTGGAAGGAGATGC
Source organism: Paraprevotella xylaniphila YIT 11841 (assembly GCF_900683745.1). Taxonomy (NCBI): domain Bacteria; kingdom Pseudomonadati; phylum Bacteroidota; class Bacteroidia; order Bacteroidales; family Prevotellaceae; genus Paraprevotella; species Paraprevotella xylaniphila. The sequence goes on along the minus strand of NZ_LR215980.1, from coordinate 1,043,145 downwards.
AACAGACCTGCCTTCATACGTCCCGGCTTTGGTCGTATTCTTCTTTATGTTGGCTTCGGTGATAGCGAACGTGTTCAGTTGGCTTACGCTGTTCCCGTTGTCTTACTTGTATGGTTCGGTCGAGGCACGGAAACAGGAGAAGGCCTCTTTTGAAGAGGAAGAACGCCGTTTACAAGGTTTGCAGTAGTTTCAGGTAAGAATAAAACCGTCATGCCCCGTATCAATGAATGATTTGATACGGGGCATGACGGTATATGGAAAGGGAGTTTTTTGCTCGGGAAAGGTGTTCTCCTGTGCGGGCGAATGGATTTATAGAAAGTGTTGATGGTATTCTATTTTTTGCAGAAATTCAGCTACGTCACGCCCGTCCATGAGCCCGTGATGCACGGTGATAGAAAGAGGAAGTTTATATAGTCCGTTTTCCTGTGTCAGCTTTCCCGTGGAAATACGAGGGACGGAATCTCCGGTCCGGATGGAACCGGCATGTTTCATTTCGGAAAATGCGAACCAGGGCAATGCCGAATAGCGGATGACATCGGGTCGCCATGTGTTTTCGGTAACGGACAGGCCACTCCCTTTTTTCACTCGTTCTATTTCTTTTTCCGCATTCCGTATAAAAATGTCGATGTCGTCATGGTACTCGAAAAAGCCGAACCCGAAAGTTCCGTCTTCCCGTCCAATGGTGGGAGATACGTGTATGGTGTCGTACCGCACGGGCTTCCCGTCTTCTATCCGGAGCCGGAAGGCTTCCGTTTCATTGGCGCATTTCAATAGGAAATGTACGGACGAGAGGAAGAAGGGGCGTTGGTGTGCTTTGATATGTTCGTAGGCTTTAGTGAAGTCTACGAGTGTGGTGATTCCGAAAAAAGGATCATCGAATCGGGAAAAGAATTCGAAATGCTCCCTGCGGTTCCAATGGGTAATGTCGATGCTTTGTTTCATGGATATGGGTGAAAACTTTTTAATTGAAGAAATTCCACGAGAGTCCGAAATGGATGTTCATCGGATTGATGGGATAGTGGGGGACGAGGAATGCGTTCTTGTTTCCCGTTCCATTGTTTACATGGTTCACGTTCACATAAAAGCGGCAGTGCTTCAGGAAGAGGTTGACGTAGGCGTTGCAAATGGGATAGTTGCCTAACTTCATCCGCGTTTCCGGCGACTGCACCGTAAACTGTTGGATGATGGGGGCATAGTCCGGAGCATAGTATTCCGTGAAATAACGGACGTCTCCGCCCAACTGCACGCGCAGTACCTTGGCAATGTGGAATACGATGTAGAGGTTGCTGTAGGCAGAAAGGTCCGGCAGGGGGAGGATGTCCTGATTGCTGGTCTTCTGGTAAGCCACCTCGTTGTCCCAATGCAGGATACCGAATTTGAAGTTTTGGTTAAGCCGTGCGCTGAACACTTGTACGCTGCCCCCGTATTGTTTGACGGAAATACGGTTGCTGTAACCGGCGAATTGTCCCCCTTCATCGTTATAAGCTATTTTGTCTGTGGCGAAGTAGGCATAATTCTTGATGTTTTCCACTCCGACGGTGAGGGCTGTCCGTGTACGTTTCAAGGAAAGCGTTCCCTCTATCCGGGTACGGAATTCTTTGTTCAGGTCGTTGTCCCACCAGGCGAACTGCGAATGGTAGTGGCGCATGTAGAAACTCGGATTCAGGTTCTTGACGAATGCACGGGCTGCCAACTGTACGGTATCTTTAAACAACCGGAAGTTCAGGTCTGCCCGGCCTTCCACATCGAATTGCCCGACGTCTTCTCCGAGCAACGTTACTTCGCCTGTCACATCGTAGTGCAGGGTTTTTCCTTCCCGTTTGCTCAGTTGTCCGCCTACCGAGATATTATTTTCCGAATAGCTTCGGATGATTTTGTTTCCGCCGTTCAGGTCCGGCATGGTATAATGCCGGTATTCATGGGATGCAAAGGCTGTGAGGCCGGCTTTCGCCCATTTGTTGAAACCTTCGCGAAGGGCTATGCCTAAAGTGTTTTGGATGGCGTAACCCCGCGTGCGGTCACTCATATTGTTGGGGTCGCCATAAAACAAGTCGGCATAATAGTGGTCGGGCGTATCGTAAGAATACACCGTGTGCTTGGCGTTGCGGATGCGCAGGGTATGGATGAAACTGGTGACCGGTACGAAATCCTGCGGATTGTCCTGTTTGGCCATGAAGTCGTTGCGCAACGAGTCCATGACGGCATGTTGGTATGCCGTGTCCGCCTTTTGGTATACGGTGAACAAGCTGTCGCGCAGTCCTTTCAGCAATACGGAATCGGCAGGCATCACCGGACGGAGCGAATCGGGCAGTTCGATGTCTTTGTAGAATCCTAAGTTATAACGGTGTGTGAGATAATACGTCTGGTCTTCGTTACGGTTCCAGTTTTCCGACAAGATGGTCGGGATATCCCTTGAACCGTAGGAGCGTGTGAAGTCTTCCGGATGGGTGATGTAGTCGTCATTCTCGATACCGCCGTTCTCGCCCATTCTCATGTGGTTCACGCTAATCCATGCATGCATGTTGTAGCGGTCGTCCAGATAGTAGCCGTATAGCGAACCGTTGAAAAGTGAAGTGGCTTGGTTGTTGTAATACCCGCGTCCGTATAAGTAGTCGAGCTTGAACCCGATACCGGAAATCTTATTGATGTTGCTGGCGAAATAAGCTCTCAGTCGGTCTTCTCCGTCCTGCTTGTTGCCGCAGGAGTGGTAAGACAAGTTGGTGATGGGACTTAGCGTGTTGGTGAATTGGAATTCGCTCACCGGAGTGTAGAAATAGTCGAACGGGTCGGCAAAGATGAAGTTGCTGTAAGGCTTGCGGTCCATGAAAAGGCGCGACAGGCGGGGAGAACCCAAATTGCCTAGAAAGTTGTACTGTCCCGTAGGCCCGGCCGTCAGGTTGAAGTTCTGGAAATTGTTCGGCAGCGTGTCCACGTCTACGGGAGTGATGTTGCCGAAACGTTCGTCGATATTCCAGGCGTATGAGCCGATAGGGATGATTTTGTCTTCGGCTTGTGTTGTGTCGCGTCCCCATGTGTACGCATCGTTACCGTAACCGTCGATGACAGGATTGCCGTTGGCATCGAGTTGGACGGGATTGCCGTTGGCATCCACCGGATTGCCGTAGGCATCCGTGCCATAGATGGGGTTACCGACAGGCATTTGTGCCATGGCGGGCGACACCATGCACAAACTGACATATAAGAAAAAAGTAAGTTTGAGTCTCATAACGGGTGCAAAGATAGCGAAAGGCGAGCGCAGAGGCAAACGAAAAACGAAGTTTTTCAAGTTTGGATCTGCCAGGCTGCATCCTGTTTTGACGATAGTACAAGGTTATGGAAAAGAAAAAGGGATGTATTTCCCGATTTGGAAATACATCCCTTTAAGTTTTTTCAACCGGAGGTTTCCGTCAATCTGCCGGATTGATGATTTCCATGCCTTTGCGTAAGGCTGCCTCGTTCATCGGGATGAGGTGGTGATGGCGTTCGGGCAACGTCTTGCGTAGTGCGTGGATTACATCTTCCACTTCTACCAACGGACGTACTTTCAACAGTCCTCCCAAGACAATCATATTGAATGCCTTGGCTGCTTTCATCTCTGCGGCCGCGTCCATGGCGTCGATACGATAGACCGTGATGTCCTTGCGAGAAGGCGGCGTGCTGATGCCGTATCCGTCGTAAATCAGTGTACCGCCCGGTTTGATGCGTTGTTCGAATTTTTCCAACGAAGGTTGGTTCAGGATAACGGCCGTATCATACATGCTCAGGATGGGAGAGGATATTTTGTCGTCGCTGACGATTACGGTGACATTGGCTGTACCGCCACGTTGTTCAGGGCCGTAAGAGGGCATCCAGGTTACTTCCTTGCCCTCCACCAAGGCAGCGTATGCCAATATTTTCCCCATGGAAAGCACGCCCTGGCCGCCGAAACCGGCTATGATGATTTCTTCTTTCATGACCATTAGTTCGTTTAATGTGAATCGTTTGCTGTTGCGGTGTCTTTCAGGTCACCGAGCGGATAGAATTTAAACATGTTGTCTTCCATCCATTGGTTGGCTTTTTCCGGAGAAAGCTTCCAACCGGCATTGCAGGTGGATACGACCTCCACCAGACTGGCACCTTTACCGTTCATGGAGTTTTCAAAAGCTTTCCGGATAGCCTTTTTTGTTTTCCGGATGGAAGCCACGGAATGGACGGATTGACGGGTAACGTAACATGTACCCTCCAAAGAGGCGGCGATTTCCGTGAACTTCAGGGGATAACCGTGCAGGGCTGCCTCCCGGCCGTAAGGGCACGTAGCGGTTTTCATTCCCATGAGCGTCGTGGGGGCCATTTGTCCGCCCGTCATGCCATAGATGGCATTGTTGATGAAGATGATGGCGATATGTTCTCCCCGGTTCAGGGCATGGATGCTTTCGGCCGTGCCGATGCACGCCAGGTCACCGTCACCCTGGTAGGTGAAAACCAAGCGGTTGGGCCACAGGCGTTTGATGGCGCTGGCCACGGCAGGAGCGCGCCCGTGGGCGGCTTCTACCCAATCCACGTCTATGTAATTATAGGCAAAAACGGCACAGCCGACAGGAGAGATGGCTACGGTCTTATTCTCCATACCCATTTCTTCGATGACTTCGGCCACTAATTTGTGAACTACTCCGTGACTGCACCCCGGGCAGTAATGCATCGGAGTGTCGTTGAGCAGCGTAGGTTTCTTATAGACCAGATTTTCCGGTCGTATGATTTCTTCTTCAGTCATGGTTCAAACGGTTAAAACAAGAAACGCAAAAAGAATTCGATGATTTTGAAGCCCATGCCTGCACCGATAACGGCCATGCCTGCCAACCGGTTGTCCGGCCAGGCAAAATAGAGGATAAGCCCCACCACGGCGCACAGTAAAAAAATCACGTTTAATATGCTGCGCACTTTTTCTACGGAAACTCCTTTTTTGGCGCGTTCTTTGCGTGCGGTTTCTTCTATCAGTTTTTCTATCTCCTCGCGGTTCATGATATTTTATTTAATGAGTTTTTCTTTCAGGGCTTGTATCACTTCATCCGGGGCGGGCACAACTCCCCCCATACGGCCATAGTGGGCTACCGGTGTCCGTCCGTTCGTGGCCAACAGGATGTCTTCCAACATCTGCCCGGCATTGATTTCAAAGCTTAGGATTCCTTTGACCTGTCGGCTCAAACGGGCAATTTCCGCAGACGGGAAGGGCCATAAGGTGATAGGGCGCAACAAGCCGACTTTAATTCCTTCGGCTTGGCACATTTCAATGACTTTTTGTCCGATACGGGCCGCAGAACCGAAAGCGACAATCAGATACTCTGCATCATCGCACAAGATGGATTCGAAGCGGACTTCTTTTTCCTTGATTTCTTTGTATTTGGCTTGCAAATGCAGGTTCTTTTGTTCCATGCTTGCGCTGTCGAGGTCGAGCGACGTAAGCACGTTGGGGCTTCCTCCACGCATCCGACCCATGGCGGCCCAAGGGCATTCCCGGCGTATTTCTTCCTCCGTACGGCGCGGCTTGAACGGGGGGAGCACCAGCTTTTCCATCATTTGCCCGATGACGCCGTCACTCAATATCATGGCCGGGTTACGGTATTTGAAAGAGAGTTCGAACGCCAAATCCACGAAGTCGGCCATTTCCTGTACCGAAGCCGGAGCTAGCACAATCACATTGTAGTCGCCGTTTCCGCCTCCGCGTGTGGCCTGGAAGTAGTCGGATTGGCTCGGTTGTATCGTGCCCAATCCCGGACCTCCCCGCTGCACGTTGACAATCAGTCCCGGTATTTCCGCTCCGGCCATATATGCGATGCCTTCCTGCATCAGGGCCACGCCGGGGCTTGAAGACGAGGTCATGCTGCGTTTGCCTGCCGCACCGGCACCATACACCATATTGATGGAAGCCACTTCGCTTTCGGCTTGCAATACGACCATTCCCGTCGTTTCCCACGGTTTTTCCAAAGCCAATGTTTCCAATACTTCCGACTGGGGAGTAATGGGGTAACCGAAATAGCCGTCGCAGCCGCAACGTATCGCTGCATGGGCGATGGCTTCATTACCTTTCATTAATACAACTTCTTTTTCTGCCATAGCTTTTATTCTTCTTTCTTTTTATACACGGTAATGCATCCGTCCGGGCACACCACGCCGCAAGATGCACATCCGTTGCACAAATCCTTCTGGACCTGTTCGGCATAATGATACCCTTTTTTGTTTACTTGTTTCTCCGTGAGCGCTAATATATGGAGCGGACAAGCCACCACACACAGGTTGCAACCTTTGCAGCGTTCGCGGTCTACTACAATCATACCTCTGAATTTCCCCATGATACTTTAATACTAAAAAATCTTTTTACGGGTTATAATAATCCTTGTGATAAAACTCTATGATATTCATCAACATCTGATGGGCTTCGACAGCCGGACTGTCCGGGTTAATGGCCATGGCCTCTAAATAACAGTTCAAGGCTTGTGCGAAATCTCCACGTTTGCGGTAGGCTTTGCCCAAAAGGTAGTAAAGCCGGTCGCAGGGGGTAGCTGTGGCCTGAATCTGTTTGTCCAACCGTAAGATAGCCTCATCAATTTGCCCTTTACGTAGCATTTTGTCGATTTCATTTTGTATGTCCATCTTTACTGATGTTTGCTGTCTTTACAAAGATAATCTATATTTATCAAAACTGCTAAAAAAGTTGCATTTTAAAATACTTTTAAATAATTAAAACAGCTATATATGATGCCGTATTTTCTTTAAATTATTGTATATCAGTATAAGAAATTTGTTGCTGTGTATGGTTGTAAATGAAACGATATATACCGTTTGAAATACGTATTTTTTGCGCATATTTCTTTCTTTTGTGCCGTTTTTATGCAAATTGCACATCAAGGGGTAGAAGTGTGTAATCCTGTCTTTTATTTAGTAAAATCAGTTTTTTTTGCACTTTTTGTCAAACGGTATAATTCTGTATGAATGGGATGTTACAATTCCACCACTCTGTACCGGTTGCCGTAATGCGTGTGCACTTTCTGCACCCCTGCGGCTACTAGGGCTTGCGCCAGTTTGGGCAGCGTCACGCCTGCCATCGCCCCGGGTTCCAACCGTCGCAGCCGTGCGAATATCTCGGGCAGCGAAAGCGGGCGTACCTTCTCGCCCGGCTGAGCCGCACGATAGTAGCGGCGCAACACCTCCCCGGCCGGGCAGATGCGGTAGAAAGCCGCGTTGTGCAACCGCAGGGCGTTCTCTTCCCCGTGGCTGAACCAGTACCGTTCCCCGTTTTCCAGTTCCGCTTTCAGCTGGGCGTAGATTTGCGCATGGTCGATGCCCGTGCAGTCGACAGGATGTTCCACGAGCACACAGATGAACCTGCGGCTTCCCGAAGGGTCGGAAAGCAGTTCGCGCGAGTTGGAGGTGCCGATGAAGGAGGCGATGCGCGGCAGGGCTTGGCCGTGCCTTTGGTATGCCTTGCGCAGGTTGAGTGCGGAGAGCTGCATGAGGTTTTTCAGGAGCGGGTGTTTCTTCTCGGGGATGCGGTCGAACTCGTCAAGGTTCAGCAGCCCCATCTCGGTGAGCTGCCGTTCCACCTTGTCGGGACGCGCGAGGTCGACGCTGTCGGTATAGTAGGCCTGCAACTCTGGTGGCAGCAGGGCGCGGCAGAAGGTGGACTTCCCGAGTCCCTGTTCGTCGCTGACGAGCAGGGGCGCGGTGCTGTGTGCGTGCAGCCCGTCGGAAAGGCCGGCCCATTGTGCGGCCAACCCGAGCATCCACCGGTGGAAGGCCTGTATCCACAGGGGACTGTCCGACACGCGGGCGGCCAGGTTGTGCAGCCGGTCGCGCCCGTCCCATGCCGGTAGCCGTTGGAAATACTGCCGGAAGGGATGGTATTCCGGTACGTCTGCGGAGTGCACCATGCGTGCCACGTCGCGGTCCCAACAGTCGATGCCGTGTCGGTGCGCTTCGAGGCAGATGGCGTTCAGGTCCCGTTCCGTGACGGGCCGGAATGCCCCGTTTTCCCCATCTGGCAGACAGCGGAATTCCGTGGCTCCGGTGAGCACGTTGAAGCGGAACCCGTATCGTCCGGCGAGGAAACCGCCGAGGGCGGATTCGAGGTTGGCGGCTTTTAGGGATGCCGTCTCACGGACAGCGGGTGCGGCTTCCGCTACCCGGAGGATGGCCCCCGTTGTTTCGGGAAGGGTATTGTCCTGTGGGGCAGTGGAGTTTCCGGTTTCCGGTAAGTTGGTACGACGGGTGTCCGCCGTTTTGTCCGCATGCCGTTTTTCATTCCACCGGCAGACGGCGGCATGCGCGATTTTCTTGAAGTCCATTATGCTTTGTGTTTTCGGTGTTTTCTCGTTTGCAAATATACGAAATGGAAAAGCCCTTGTCAAGTCCTTCACCGTAACATGTTGAAAACCAATGTAACTTCAAATTCGTTAAAAACAGTTTCATGCGGACAATCGTTTTTCAGTGAAATTTCGGTGAAAGATTGGGAGGTAGAAAGTTCACCTTAAAACGTTGGTACAGAAGAGGTCTGAAGGAAGCGAACCTTTTCGGGCGAAAAACGGTTTGTAGGAGGTGGGGCAGGGCGTACGGTACGGCAAAGCCCGTAAAACAGATGTCGGCATACCTGAAAATCGTTCTCTGCAGATTGAAAAATCGTTTGGCTTAGAACGGAAAATCGTTTGGCGCAGAATCCATGGGCGGTTTGGGATATGGCTTTGCCCCAATATATAATAATGTGGCATTTGTAGCCGACATTTATATAAAGAACAAGAAAACATTGGATCATGACATCTATAAAACTAAAATTCAGGCCGTCAACGACTCCGGGCAAGGAAGGCTCAATTGTGTTTCAACTGATATACGGACGCACGGTGCGCAGGATAACGAGCAGGTATAAAATCTTTGCCGGGGAATGGAACGGCGAGGTTGGGAGGATAGCCCTGCCCACGTCGTCCTCGCCGCGTTACGCCCACCTTGTTTCGGTAGAATCGGCCCTACAGTGGGAACTGAACAGGTTACAGCGGATGGTACAGGAAAGCGTCCCGGTAAACCTTGACGAAATCGCTGCCAACTTTTCGTCCGGCATAGGCACGATGGACAGCGTGTTCAACTTCATCCGCAGGCAGATACATCACAAGGAACAGATAGGAAAGGTACGCTCATCCGAGACCTACCGTTCGATGCTTAACAGCTTCACGTGTTTCCGTAAGGGTGTTGACCTGACGTTCGACATGATGGACGGCATGCTTATGGAACTCTACGAGGCATGGATGCGGAAATGCGGATTGACACGCAACAGCACCTCTTTCTATATGCGTATCCTGCGCACCAACTACAAGTTGGCAGTAGAAAAGGGATTGACACCCGACCGTCATCCGTTCAGGAAGGTCTACTGCGGTATAGACAAGACTGTGAAAAGGAGCCTGCCGTTCAGCGAAATCAAGAAAATCAGCGCTCTGGACCTGTCGCGAAAGCCGAGTATGGATTTCGCGAGGGACATGTTCATGTTCAGCTTCTGCACGCGCGGAATGTCCTTCATAGATATGGCTTACCTGAAAAAGGCCGACCTGAACAACGGTTGCCTGGCATACCGCCGCAAGAAGACGGGACAGCTCATGATGATAGAATGGACCAAGCAGATGCAGGACATCATAGACAAATACAAGTCCGATGGCACAAGTTATCTCCTGCCAATCATTACCCGTGAGGATGGAAGCGAGCGCAGGCAGTACCAGAATCAGATGAGGAAAATCAACAGGCTCCTGAAAGACATAGCAAACCGGGCAGGACTGCCGTTGTCATTGTCAATGTATTATGCGCGCCACAGCTGGGCCACCATCGCACGTGGCAGGGACGTACCGTTGGCAGTCATAAGCGAAGGTCTTGGGCACGATTCGGAAACGACCACACAAATCTACCTCGACTCGATAAAGTCAAGCGAAGTGGACAAAGTAAACCGTATGATTTTGGAGGGGCTTTGACGCAAACGACTGTTTCGAAAAATGTTCCTCTCCTAATATGAGATGGATATTCTTGTAGAACAGCTAAATCCCAACAGCTTACAAAGTTTTCATAAAAAGATTCCGTCAATAAATTGCTTAATCCGTTGCCGTTTCATGAAAAATAAGCGCAAATAAATTTGTCAAAACACTTGATGTTTAATTATTTTTACTACCTTTGCAGCTGAATATCCATCTCATATTAGGAGACGGACAAAAAACGTCATGAAAATCAATATCGACACAAACGCTATTATGAGTAGTGACAGCGATGGAACAATCTTATGGACTTAATAGAAGTCAATAGCTTGGTTTTTGTAACTGCTTGTTGCCGTGTGAATTACGATAGCTTGCAGGATTAGAAAAGATACCCATACCTGAAAAATGAACGACTTCCATACCCCTGTACAAGACCGTCTGCTATGGTTCGTCATGCGCGACCTTAAGCGGTGCAATGCTAAGCAGCCTGCATACAAACTGTTCAAGGATTTGGGGATGGAGGTGTTCACACCCATGGTGTGGAAACTTTCTGTGAAGCACGGGAGGCGTTGCCGGGAAGAAGTGCCCTTCATTCAGGACTTACTTTTTGTGAATGGCACGCGGTTGGCAGTTGACCCTATAGTCGAGAAATACAATACCGTGCAATATCGTTACTTGCGCGGTGGCTACAAAATCCCGATGACGGTCAGGGAAAGCGACATGCAACGCTTCATCCATGCTGTTCAGTCCTCCGAGAATCCGTGCTATTACACGCCCGAAGAAATATCCTCCGACATGATAGGTAGGAAAGTGCGCATCGTGGGCGGTCCGTTGGACGGATATGAAGGGAATTTGCAGAAAATCCAAGGCGCACATGTCAAGCGTCTGTTCGTAGAACTTCCCAATCTCCTTGCCGCTGCCGTGGAGGTACAGCCTGAATACATACAGTTTTTGTAGTTGGCAAGCGGAAAGGGGTAAGTAAACAAGAAGACTTGTATTAAGTTGCTGACCTCATGATATTCAGGCCGTATAACCTGAACGTAAGCATCTAAAACAGACGTATTATCCAATCAGATAGATGTGCCTGCTTTCGCGCTGTCAACATAAAAAGTTTAGTGATGAAGGACATCCTGGAAGGCAGGGAACTCCGCGCCCTCCAGACCGATGGCGCTACAACGTGTACTTCTATCTCGATGACGAGATACTGGACATCGACCATCTCTGCTGCATGGCGCACGTGAGTGCGTCATACCACTCCATCGTGTCCACATGTAAGCTGCAGGGGTACTCAATCATGGAATACCTCAAGAATTTTTTTGAGGAGATAACTACAGGCAACCGTGACTACGGAAAACTTATGCCCTCAACCATCGGCATAAGTACAAACAAACTGTAAAAAATCGACTGAATTTTAATCTTATTTTAGACGTTCCGCCTGTAAAGCAAGGGGAATGTCAGAATTGGACGCTTACTCATTTTTAATATCATATTTGTTTTATGAAAATTACCGCAGTCATTCCCATCCGTAGCGGATCGCAACGGGTGAGGGACAAGAACTTGCGTCCCTTTGCGGACACAAATCTCATGGAGCTGAAGATAAAGAACCTGCTCCAAGTTCCCGAGCTTACTTCCATCGTGGTGAACACGAACTCGGAAGAAGCTATTGAAATTGTTAACAAAAGTTATATGGGGGGGGTAAAAACGCACCGCAGGGAAGAGTATTACGCCTCTTCCCAATGTTCAGGCAGTGAATTCTTCCGCCATCTGGGCGAGGTGACGGATACGGACATCTTCGTGTATTGTCCCTGTACTTCCCCATTTGTCAAACCTCAAACCATATCACAGTGCATTAACCAATTCCTTTCATCCTCCGGTTACGACAGCCTTGCCACAGTATCTTCCATCAAGGAGTTCTTATGGTTGGACGGAAAACCGGTGAATTACGCCCCCACCCATGCACCCAATTCGCAAGACCTTCCTGATGTGGTCGCGTTGAATTTTGGGGTGACGGTGGTCTGGAAAGAGGATTTGATACGAAACTGCAACATCATCGGTACAAAGCCTCAGTTTGTTATGACTGACGACATTGAGGCTATAGACATAGATACTCCCCTCGATTTCTATATCGCGGAACAACTTTACAAGAAGCTGGTATTAGAGGGGAAAGGGCTATTGGAGTAACCGCTTGCAGAGGAATGATGCGCTGTGACCGCCAAAGAATCCTTTTTTAAATCATATATATAAATGAGAACAATTACAGCCATTATTCCTGTCCGTGCAGGCAGCACGAGACTGAAGAACAAAAATGTTGCCCCTTTTGCGGGTACCAACCTGTTAGTAAACAAGATACACCAACTTCAGGATGTCAAGGAAATCACCCGTATCGTTGTTTCTTCTGACTCTGATATGATGTTGGCTATGGCCAAGGATGTCGGTGCCGATACGCATAAGAGGGCACCTGAGTATTGTGACGAGAAGACCAAGACCTTTGGCGAGGTAGTCCGCCATATCGCAGAGAGTGTGGATGGTGAGACCATCCTGTGGGCGACTTGCACCTCTCCCTTGGTCTTTCCGAAAAATTACCGGGAAGCCATAGCCGCCTACTATGTAGCTTTGGAACAAGGCTACGATTCACTAATGAGCGTGGAAAGCTTCAAACGTTATATTTGGAACGAAAAAGGCCCGCTGAACTATGAGCTTGGACTGAAACACGTGCCAAGTCAACAGTTGCCTACGCTTTATTTTGTGACAGACGGCATATTGATGGCACCTCGCAAGAAGATGATCGAGTGGGCTTACTTCCATGGCCGTAACCCGTACAAGTTCTTGGTTGACAAACGCACAGGCTGCGATATCGATGATGGCCTTGACCTTGCATGTGCACGGGCATGGTTGGACATGGACGAGTCTGTTTCGCAGATAGACCCGTATATAGTCAACAAAACGAAATAGAATTATAAGTTTGAATGTATTAAGTTCTTGTCGTCTCTCACCTTGCAAGGTCTTGCAGGGGAAAGAGGTGACAAGGCATGAGTTTTATTAAAGAAATTGAACGAATCTTATCATTAAACATTTTCACAATGAGTAATATTAACGGTATTGTGCATATAGGAAGGCCTTACATTGAAACTCTTGAATCAGCGGTGAATGGCAAGGCTGTCAGGCTATGCGCTGATATAACCAAAATAAACCACAACGCTGTGTCATCAAAAAAATCGACCTTGTACTTTGAGTTTGAAGAGCGTTTTGCCCCCTATCTATGCCACGAGCGTTCGGATGCCTTTGTCTTAGGATTGTTGATAATGGCGATGGAAGACAATTATGATGTTGAATACGAAGCACCCTTGTCTGAAAAGCTGTATTACCAGCTTTCCATCTATTTTATACCGATGGTGTCGAAATACAATGCTGAAAAATTGAGCAACATACAACTCAAAGGCACGGTTTCAGACAAGCCTGTGGAGAATTTAGGGAAAGTGGCTACAGGATGTTCCGGTGGTGTAGATTCGTTTTACACAATTGTCAGACACAACAAAGAGCATGTAAGCAAAAGTTTCCAACTCACCCATCTTGTATTTTCGTCAACAGGGACGATGGACAACAATAGCAAACGCATAGCGGAGTATTATCGCAAGCAGTTGGAAGAGGTGAAGGGAATAGCAAAAGACATAGGATGTGACACCATTGGCTGTTATTCAAATTTACACGAGTATTACAGATACCCTTACTGGGGATTTTGCAACTTCTTCACACCGGTTTATGGATCTGTTGTGCTGGCCATCCAAAAATTGGTAAAAATCTATTTTGTAAGTTCCGGGGATTCCATTGAATATTTCCACCTTGATTTGAGCAAAGTCCATGGGCATGATGGTTCCGTGTTCGACGTGTATACTGTGGGCTGCATGAATACCGAGAATCTATCATTTTATAGTACTGGTGTCGAATGTAGCAGGATAGAAAAGGAAGATTACATATCGTCAGACAAAGCGGCTTGCAAACACTTGAATGTATGCGGAATGGAAATTAACGGTGTAGAAAAAACATGGAAGAAACGGAACTGCGGTATTTGCAACAAGTGCCTTCGCACCATGGTGCAGTTGTATGTGTTGGGAAAGTTAGAACGTTTCGGTGAGGTATTTGACATCGAGTGTTTTTATAAGTATAAGAGACAAAGGATTGGGCAGATGATAGCTTCGAACAAAATATCTTACGTATCAGAAACAGTACGCATGGCCAAGAAAAACCACGTGAAAATCGGTATTATTCCCTATTTATGGGCATGGTTGGTATATAAGCCCCAAAGAAATCTAGCTCATTTGTTAAGCCGCGTCCGCTGGATGAGAAGATTATACTACCAATGGAACCTGGATTACAAAATACATGGTTATCGTGACAATGCCAAATACGAGGCGATAAAAAAAGACTTGAACTTGTAGATGAACCGGGCTTTATGAGTACCTCTTCAGATACCAATAAGCGCATAGCCAAAAACACCCTCTTGCTATATGTCCGGCAGATTCTGGTGATGGCGGTGAGCCTGTACACCGTTCGCATCGTGTTGGAAGCATTGGGCGAGGTGGATTATGGTATTTACAATGTGGTGGGTGGATTTGTTTCCATGTTCAACATCATCTCGGGCAGTGTTGCAGTTGTAATAAGCCGCTACCTGACGATAGAGATAGGACGCAACAATTTGAAGCGTGCGAGGGAGATTTTCTCCACTTCGATTATTGTCCTTTTGGCGATAGCCGTCTTGTTGTGGTTGGTTGCAGAAACTGCTGGGGTGTGGTTTGTTGACACAAAGATGGTGATGCCCCCCGAACGGTTGTCCTCAGCCATTTGGGTATTGCGGTTTTCCTTGTTGGCTTTTGTCATCAATTTATTGAGTGTTCCATATAATGCCGTAATCATCGCCCATGAAAAGATGTCCGTCTTTGCGCGGATTTCAATACTTGAAGTCATGCTGAAGTTGCTGGTGGCATACGCATTATGTATGTCCCCTACAGACAAGCTGATGCTCTATGCGTGTCTCACTACCTTAGTGGCACTGATTGTCAGGATGGTCTATGGCATTTATTGCAAACGCCATTTCGAGGAATCTCATTTCGCGTTTGTTTTCGACAAGTCGCTTCTACGATCCATGACGAGTTTCACCGGATGGTCTTTTGTGGGAGGAGGAATAGCCGTACTGAAAGATCAAGGCTGTAATCTGCTGCTGAACCTTTTCGGCGGGCCTGTAGTGAACGCCGCCCGTGGGATTGCCATGCAAGTAAATACTGGAGTTTTCAGCTTTGTGTCGAACTTCATGATGGCCTCCAACCCATTGATAACAAAAAACTATGCACAAGGAAATATAGAGGCGATGCATAAACTGATTCTGCGGACGCAAAAGTTTGGTTTCTTCATCTTGCTAATCCTACTTCTACCCTTATACGCAGGCATCGAATACGTGCTGCAACTATGGTTGGTGACGGTTCCTGCCCATACGGTTAATTTTGTTATCTTGATTTTGCTGTACACCTTGTTGGAATGCTTGGTTACACCTGTATGTACGGGAGTGATTGCGCAAGGCGAAATAAAAGCTTATGAAATTAACCTTACCATTATCTATTTGGTAAACATTGCAGCCGTTTATGCCTGCCTGAAGATAGGCATGGTGGTCGAGACAGTGTTTGTTCTTAATATCATCTTCAAAGCCTTTGTCTTAATCGCTTTGCTTTGGCAATCCAAGAAGAAATACGCTTTTTCCATAAAGCCGTTCCTGCGAGAAGTACTAATGCCATGCCTGCTGGTATTCGCATTGTCCGGGACAGCCACACATCTTGCTCCGTGGCCGGCAACAGAAGGGTTCGGTGTTTTTGCCATGAAGACCTTGACAATCATGAGCTATACAGCCTTGATTATTCTTTTCGCAGGCATGACTAAGAATGAAAAACGTTTTTTATCGGAGGTTTTAAAAAAGAAAGTCTTAAGCAGGATAAGGCTGCATAACTACAAGTAAAAGAATAATTTAGCTATATAATGAAACATGTTTTTTTAATTCACTCCCACACCTTATTTTTAACAGCAATGGGAGTTCTGGATTTCTTAAAAATAGATAAGGAAGCGGTTGTGTTCCTCTATTCCAGGCATTACAGCAATAGCCTGATTGAACCGGGATGCAAAACGGTGGACGTGACCGATTTGGCAGACAGGCAAGAACAATTGCTCGATAATAGAAAAAGGAAAGGCTTGCTGGATGAAATCGACAAATTAATCGACCATGTGGCAGGAAGCTCATTCGTTCTTTACGCTCCACATTTCGCCATGGTGTTCGCACAGGCACTCTATACGCACAAAAAATGTGTCAAAGCCGCTTATATCCAAGAAGGTGGGATGATTTATCGGAAATCCATTACCACACACTTGTCTTTCCGTCAAAAACTCCGCTGTTTTGTTGCGGATAAGTTATATCGACATACCAATAGAATATGGAGAGCTTACGGATGGTATATGCCTGTCAAATTGAATAAACAAAGGGACTTGGATTCATACGCCATTTCTGATGAATATTTTAAGTATCTCCCGTCAACCAACCATATTATCAGATGGCCGCATGTGGATATGCCATTGGCTATTAAAGACAATGCCCATGTTTTCGTATTCGACGGCTTTGTAAAGAACGGGTTGGTGGAACAAGAGTTCTATCTTGACAAGTGCAAAAAATTAGTTGATAAGTTTGCCCAACCTTTCAACTATATCAAGTTCCATCCGGCTCAGTCTCAAGAAGAATGCGATACCATAAAATCATATTTCGATCGGCAAGGGAGGAAATACGAAGTGCTTGACAATTCCATTCCTTTAGAGATTGTCCTTGCTTCTACTTCGGGGCTATCCGTGATAGGCTTCGGCAGTTCTTTGCTTTATTTCGCCCGTGATTTGGGGCACATTGTGCATTGCATGGATAGATGGCTTCACGGTTCGCCTTTATACATGCAGTATAAGGTGCGTTATGGATTGGATGATTTTTAGAATGCAATACACATTCTATGTTATTGGAGTTTGTCAACAATCTGTATATAGTATGGGAATTTATAACGATTAACTGATTTAAACTCATGATTTTATGTGTATATAAAACAAATGAGAAGAGGAACAATGAAAACACTATTGAAGGATAAATCATTATACATATTTACTTTCATATTAGTATTTGGCAACTTAACAACGGTACTACCTGCCAATATACGTTTTTATGGCTATTTATTAATATTGTTGCTTTTTTCCATTTACTTAATGAAAAATAATCATGTAAAACATAAAGCATTATCACATTCCATGCGTTATATGTTTTACCCTTGGTTATTTGCTCCAATCTATACATTCATTTTGTTGCTTATTGGAAAGACTGAATTGGAATATTTTATTGGTGGAATGTCTGATGTATTGAAATTATTGTTGATATTTTGGACTGGGTATGAATTATTGTTCAAGTATCAAGAAAGAATCCTCAATTTCCTTTTCCTATCATTTTCTTTTGCTTATGTCATACTGACAATAAATGGTTTTGTCCAATTCGGCCCGTTATATATATTACTAATGGCATTTAACCTTTCAGAAGAGCGATTCGGTTGGAGTGTAGAAGGGGAAGCCTTTGATAAAATCTTTGAAGTTCATGAATTTGGTTTGGCATTTCCACTCATTGCTTTAGCATATTTATGGAAAAGCGGAGATTGGAAACAAAAATTCTTTCCAATTATAATTTCTCTCTTGTTTTCATTAATCTGTGCAAAACGCATTGCTATTGGTGCATTTCTTGTCGTGGCTGTATTGAGTTACATATTGTCACATTTGCCATTAATTAAAAGAATGTTTGTAAAATGTGGCGGACTACTATTTATTGTCATAATATTCTCATTCTTGTTTTTTATTTATAACGGTGTATATGAGATTTATGCAGAACAATATGATGTAGATTTAAAAGGCAGAGACATTTTTTATAACTATTTTATTTCCCGGTCCTCTTTTTCTTTTGATTATTTGGGTGATGGGTTTGGATATATTAGAAAATATTTGGCAAACAAAGACCCATTCAATGGCATTATGGGAATACATAACGACATTTTACGAATATATATCGAATTAGGTGCCGTGGGAACATTTATATTTTTCTCCTTAATGTTTGGGTTCAATATTAGAAAACATAAAATTATAAACAATGAATGTAGCTATTATTATATTCTCACATCTTTATATTGTCTTATAACTTATTTTTCAGACAATACCATTGCTTATAGCCTAATTCAGTTCTGCAACATGATACTACCGTATTACCTGTTTTTAAATAAAAATCCCAACTCTAAGGATAATCAAACTAACATCACCACTATGAGACACCGTCGATATGTATGAAAAAAGCAGAATTCAAAGAAATACTTGCACTTGAAAAAAGTATATATACAAGTCATGTTTTATATTCAGGAAGCACCTTTTTGTCTATGCTTAAAAATGAAGCACCTTATCGGATATGGAAATGGTTACGCTTGTCTCGGTACGCAGATTATTATCGTCGGTGTTTTTCAGAAACAAAAGGGGTAAAAAGAATCATTTATCAGACACTATATGTCTATTATATCAGAAGAAAACAAATATTGGGTGAAAAATTAAGTCTGGAAATCGGCACGGAACACATTGGAGTCGGTCTTGTGATTTATCATTACAACAATGTAATTAATGGCAATGCCGTCATAGGAAAAAATTGCCATATACATGGAACTGTAGTTATAGGTAACAATGGTAAGACAAATGAATGTCCTGTCATCGGCGATAATGTTATGGTCGGTGCGGGTGCTAAAATAATAGGTAATGTAAAAATTGCCGACAATATAAAAATTGCAGCAGGAGCTGTTGTCGTAAATTCTTTTATGGAACCTGGAATAACTATCGCAGGTATTCCAGCACGCAAAATCAATAAAAATTAATAATATGCCAAAGGTAAGTATCATAGTTCCAATATATAACGTTGAGCGGTATTTGGACCGATGTGTACAGTCGCTTCTTAATCAGACGCTTAAAGATATAGAAATAATATTGGTAGATGACGGTTCGCCTGACAACTGTCCTACCTTGTGCAATGAATATGCCAGAAAGGATTCCCGAATAAAAGTAATCCATAAGAAAAACGCCGGATTAGGTTTTGCCCGCAACAGTGGGTTAGACATAGCAAATGGAGAATACATAGCCTTTGTGGATAGCGATGACTATGTATCAGAAAACATGTATGAGCAACTGTATAACGAAACCGTTGCACAAAATTTCGATATTGTTTACTGTGGGGTAAATGCACAAAAGAGAAATGGCAAAATAATCCGGGAACATGTGACAGACAGAATTATAACCAAAGATGAAATTATAACTGTCTTAGGAAACATGATAGCCTGCGATGTTCATTCAAAACAAGAACGCAGCGAACCGATGTCGGTATGGCATGCCATTTATAAAACAGAAATAATTGATCGATATCACATTCGATTTATGTCCGAAAGAGAGATTCTTTCCGAAGATATTCTTTTTGACATACAATTATTACCGCATTGTAAAAATATCCGTTTTATTCCCCAAGCACTATATCATTACTGCTATAACAACACATCCTTAACCCAAACATTTTCAGAGGATAAATTATCCCGCAATCTTGCTTTGTTGCAGGAAATGATTTTTATACTGCAAAAACAAGGCTTGGCACATTTAGAACAAAGAGCTTTAAGATTCTTTATTGGATATAACAGAGTCTTTTTGAAAAACATTCTATTATCTCATTACGGATACAAAAAGAAAAAGGCATTATGTCACGAGCTTTATAATAACAAAGGTTGGAATATAATATTTTTGAAATATCCCATTTCTCAAATGTCACTTCCACATAGATTTATATTGCTGACCATAAAACATAAGTTATTCCATATAAATTTCATTATCTATAAATTACTTCACTATTTTCAAAAGTAACATGTATCTCATAAGCATTATAATTTCGGTTTTCAACGTAGAAAAGTATGTGAGGCGTTGCATAGACACCGTGTTAGGGCAGACCATGCAAGAAGGTGTGGAAGTGATTATTGTGAACGATTGTACACCCGACCGGAGCATGGAAATAATTTTCGAGGTGCTTTGCGCCTATAATGCCCGTCCTGATGAAAAGAAAATGACGGTCCGTGTCGTGAATCACGACATGAACTGCGGCATAGCCGCAGTTCGTAACACAGGTATGAGCCATGCCTGCGGCAAATACGTCATCTATGTGGATAGTGATGACTGGCTCGCTCCGGACATGTTAGAGAAACTGTATGGAAAAGCTGTACAAGAAAACGCAGACATCACAATATGCGACTACAACGAAGTATATTACACCAGAACAAAGCAGATTCACGTAAATCCGCCCTGTGATAATACCGATTGTGTCATTGCTTTGTTATCCGGACAAATGCATGGAGGCGTATGGAATAAACTTGTCAAGAAAGAGTTGTATGACAGATACCACATTACATGTACTAAAGGAATGAACATGCTGGAAGACCTTTGCGTAACGTACAGATTGTTTTACTTTGCCAAAAGAATCGCTTATGTGAACAAACCGTTATATAACTATTTTTGTGGAAATGAATACTCATACACGACAAAACACCTGAGTAACAAGTCTCAGGAAGGAATGTTGCTGCTGATAAAACAGATGGAAATGTTTTTTAAAAAGGAAAAGACAAACGACATAAAACTCCGAACGGCTTTCCAATACTTTAGGATAGGAGTAGTAAGTACCATCCTGCTGAACGGAGAAAAGCCTATAATCACATCCTTGCAAATGGAAGAAAAATTTCCATTCGGTACCATCCTGCATCATCCGTCGCTTTCTGTTTTCTTTAAAACAGCCATGCTATTTCATCGTTTGCACATATCCGGTGGGGTAACAATACTTCGTTCTCTAAGGGGGGGAATAAGAAAGAGATAGTTTATCATCCATATCCAAACTGTACATATCGTAAACCGTATGGAATACTATCATTGATTTTACGCACATGAAACGAACATTTTTTCTTTTGATCTACTACGGTTTCGCCACATGGTTGCCGGATTCGTACACTCCCGGAATTGGGAAACTTTGTAACGCCATCAGGATATTCTGCGTGAAGAGAATATTCAAGCAATGCGGAAGAATATCGACCATCAACCGCCGTGCATACTTCGGCAATGGCAAAGAGGTGGAAATAGGAGACTACAGCGGAATAGGAGCGCACTGCACGGTGCCCCATAACATCGTCATCGGAAAATACGTAATGATGGCTCCTGAAGTTTATATTATTGACAACAACCATATAACGTCTGACACAAAAAAGCCCATGTGTTTTCAAGGGAAAACTGAAAATAAGGTTACACAAATCGGTGATGACTGTTGGATTGGTGCCAGAACAATGATTATGCCGGGGCATACCATAGGGGACGGATGTATTATTGCAGCCGGCTCTATTGTGACAAAGGATGTAGAACCATATTCCATTGTGGGGGGCAATCCTGCTAAGGTGATAAAAAAGAGGACGTGAGTTAATTATGACTTTTCAAGTATCCGTACATCAATGAATAATACTGCAAAGTAAAGAAGGATGTATAATTTTAAACATATAATTCTTATGCCAAAACAACGTGATATAAGCATTGACATCGTGAAGTTCTTAGCGGTGTTTCTCATCATTAACAGCCATGCGGACATTATGTATCTCAAGTATTCGGCATTGGCGACAGGAGGGGCAATCGGTGATGCATTATTCTTATTTTGTTCGGGATATACCTTGTTTTGGCGTGGAACGAATCGGTTTGACAATTGGTATAAGAAGCGTATAAGTAGAATTTATCCTTCCGTTTTTGCTTGTTTATTTTTAGTTATATTAGTCGGATATTTGCCTGCAAATAAGTTAAATATATATAAAATATTGGGGGGTGAATTTATTATTGCTATTATGATCTACTACGTATTGCTGTACTTCGTTCAGAAGTATTGCATACAGCATTTTTCTTGGGTAGTGACAACTGTGGTTATCATTACATTGATAGCTTACTGTTTTTTTCCTTACAAGGTGGAGACAGGCAGCAAAGGCATATATGGCATTACGACACTATTCCGGTGGATTCCTTTTTTTTGCATGATGCTGATGGGAGCTTGGATTGGGCTAAAAGTTAAGGGCGGAATTTTGATGGTCAAAACGAAATGGACTGATGCTGCAATGCTTGTTCTGTGCCTAACCGTTTTTTACGGCATACAATTCATGTCAAAGAAAAACACATCCATCGCCCCTTGGCAAATTCTCACATTGCCTTTCCTTGCAGGCATTGTGTATTATTTTTGGAGGTGTTGCAATGCAGAAGTTTTAAAAAGACTTTATTCAACTCGCATGGGACGCAATGCAATCATGTTGACAGGCGGTTTGTGTTTGGAATCATACCTTATCCAATTCTACCTTTTCACGGACAGGCTCAATTGGCTTTTTCCTTTGAATCTTCTCATTGTCACTGCTTATATACTGTTTATGGCATATGTGTGCCGCTGTTTGGCGCGTATTTTCAGCCAAACCTTCAGAACGGAAGATTATCAGTGGAGAAAAGTGTTTGAGATATAACACAGCCTGAATACACTTACAAACTATATAATTCTTTTATGGTTCGCATTCTTATGTGTTCCTCCTCACTTAAAGTGAAAGGAGGCATGGTCTCTGTTGTCAAGAACTATTTGAACTATCCCCATTGGGAGGGCGTGAAAATCAACTATGTGCCTACGCACATAGAGGCCAACAAATTCGTGTTGATGGTCTATTTTGCCGTGGCTTGCATCCGCATTCTTTGGTTGGCGTTATGCGAAAGGCCGGACGTAGCCCATTTGCATGTGGCAGAGCGAGGCAGTTTCTACCGGAAAGCGTTTCTTGTGAGGGCTTTGAGGCGATTGGGCATCAGGGTGATATTGCACCATCATGGCGCAGAGTTCGAGCTGTTCTACAACAGTCTTTCTCCCAAAGGCAAGCAGTATGTAAACAAAATACTCCGCATGGCTGACCTGAACATTGTGCTAAGCAGGCATCTGGTGTCCATGATTACGGACAAGACACCCGAAGCGAAGGTTCAAGTGCTCTACAATGCGGTGTATGCGCCTCCCGCTAATCCTTACGACATAAAAGCTGACAAAGTACTGTTCCTTGGGAGATTGGGGCAGAGGAAAGGCGTTTATGACTTGTTGGAAGCAATCAGACGGACAGACAAGGATTTGCCGGAAGGCGTGAAGTTCCTCCTTTGCGGTGATGGTGAAGTGGAAGAGGTTTCGCGCAAGGCAAAGGCGTTGGGCATTGAGCATCGGATTGCCCATGTCGGATGGGTGGACGGCAAGCAAAAGGAGGACTTTATGAAACAGAGCATGATTAACGTGTTGCCGTCCTACAATGAAGGCTTGCCGATGGCCATTTTGGAGACCATGGCCCAAGGCATACCCAACATTAGCACGTCCATCGCGTCTATTCCTGAAGTGTTGCATGACGGGAAAAACGCTTTCTTGATAAGGCCGGGCGATGTGGATGCCCTCTGCAGGTGCTTGCTGAAACTGGTCGGTGACGAGGATTTAAGGATGGCTTTCAGCCGAAAGTCGTATGGCTTGATAAAGGAGGTATTTTCGTTGGATGCGAACATACATAAGCTGAAAGAACTTTATGCGGACATGAAAGGCAACGCTCAGTAGATGTGATTATGAATACAACCCGATTTTTAAACATAGACATACTCGCGCTGACACAGGATGAGTTATTGCAAAAACTGGATAAAGGCGTGCTGATAACCCCCAACGTAGACCATTTGGTAAAGCTGCAAAAGGACAGAGCTTTTTACGGGCTATACAGGCAAGCCGATTGGTTAGTGTGCGACAGCAAAATACTCTATCTACTATCGAAACTGTTGAAATGTCCGCTGCCAGAGGCCATTCCCGGGTCGAGCTTCTTCACAGCCTTCTACATGCATCACCGCTACGACCCTTGGTGCAGGATATTCCTTCTTGGGGCGAAGGGGGGCGTGGCGGTCAAGGCCATGGAACGCATCAACGAGAAAGTGGGGCGGCAAATCGTGGTCGGTGCTTATTCCCCATCCATGGGTTTCGAGAAAAACAAGGATGAAAACGAGCACATATATAAGGTGATAAACGCGAGCGGGGCAAACGTGGTGCTAGTGGGTGTAGGTTGCCCCAAACAGGAGAAGTGGATATTCACACATAAAGACCGTATGCCGGAAGTGGACTTGTGGATGGCACTTGGCGCGACTATCGACTTCGAGGCAGGGAACGTGAAACGTGCTCCCGCAATCTTCCAAAAGCTAGCCTTGGAATGGTTTTATCGTTTCCTCATGGAACCCAAACGGATGTTCAAGCGATATTTTGTAGACGATATGTTGTTCTTCTACTATTTTGCTAAGCAATTATTGGGCATATATAAAAATCCTTTCGACAAGTAAAATCTACTTGCAAAACAGCTTGAATACAATGGGAACACGTCTGTTTTGGACGCTTACGCATAACCTGCATTAAGAAATAAACCAATCCCCCCCCTTACAAGCAAAAGCCGACCGCATACAACGGCTTGTTCACCATCCAGCCTTGGTCTTTGTAGGGTAACATGGAGAGGCGCATGCCTGTAAGTCCGGGATGCTTGTCAATGTATGTGCGCAATGATTTTGAGTGTACGTTCACTTTTGCCTTTACTTCCCCGGGGTTATCCTGCCGCCTTTCTGGATGATGAAATCAATTTCGACGCGGGAGTCGTTTGCACTGTAATAATAGACGGGGATGTCTTGCGGCATGATTTGCGTGAGGACAAAAAGTTCGGTGAAAGCTCCTTTGTACTCGCTGAAACAGCTTTCACCTATCAGGATGTCCTCGGGGGGATTGCCGACCATTGCACCCATCAAGCCTACGTCGAGCGTGAACAGCTTGAAGGCGGAGAAATCTTCATAGAACTTCAAAGGCATTGTGGGCGACGTGACACGATTTATGCGATAAACAAGCCCTGCATCAATAAGCCATTGTATGGCGATTTCAAACTCGGAGGCACGTGCGCCTTTTTTACCGCTCCGTAGATGAACTTCTTGTTGTCTTTGGCGAGTTGTGAATGGATGGAGTCCCACATTTGGTTGATGCGTGGCACAGGCTTGCGGGCGCGTGTTTGGAGAAGTCACGGCGGACAATGACAAGAGGATGCGGCGTGTGTCGTGGTCCTGTGAGAATATTACATTTTTCTGCACGAATGCATTCGATTGAAGAATGACAGGCCGATGCCGTCAGTTGTTTATACCCTATATGCTCCGTCCTTACCAACAAAACATCAAGCACAATTTGTTCGAAGCTTGGCGGCAATACCCGTCCGTGATGGTGCAGATGCCCACAGGAACGGGCAAGACACACTTGCTCGCTTCGGTCATATCCGACCGGATGATGGCTGATGATACAGCAAGCGTTTGGATTGTTGCGCACCGCCGCGAGTTGGTGGAGCAGATAGAGGAGACGGTCGCACATTACGGCATATCCAAAGATGACGGAAGGGTGAAGGTGATGTCCATCCAGTGGTTGTTAAAGCATTGGGAGGACGTGAGGGACGAAAGGCCGGGTCTGATTGTGATAGATGAAGCGCACCATGCGCTTGCCGGGACTTACAGGGATTTGTGGCTGCGCTATCCGGATGCGAAGAAGTTGGGCATGACTGCCACCCCGTGCCGGTTGAACGGCAAGGGGTTCACTGACTTGTTTGGCACGCTTATCACATCGGATAGCATAGCGGACTTTATCCGGCAAGGATGGCTTTCCGCCTTTGATTATGTATCCATACGTCCGGACAGCGAAGACCAACGGTTGATAAACGGACTGGAAAGACGGGGAGCGGACGGTGATTTCCAGGTGAAGGAGATGGACACCGTGCTGAACAGGCGACCAAGTATCGAAAGGCTATATGGGAGCGTAAGGCAATATGCCGATGGCAAGAAGGGCATCGTGTACGCCATCAGCATCAGCCATGCGCGGAACATCTCCGGATATTACAATCAATACGGGATGAACGCCGTCGCCATTGACAGCAAGACACCCGCAAACGAACGGAAACGGCTTGTCGAAAGCTTCAGGCAGGGCAAGATACAGGTTCTTGTCAATGTGGACATATTCAGCGAGGGCTT
This sequence comes from Paraprevotella xylaniphila YIT 11841, assembly GCF_900683745.1. NCBI lineage: Bacteria > Pseudomonadati > Bacteroidota > Bacteroidia > Bacteroidales > Prevotellaceae > Paraprevotella > Paraprevotella xylaniphila. Next base: position 1,016,956 of record NZ_LR215980.1, on the reverse strand, counting down.
TGACTGCCCTGACGTGGAGTTTATCCAGTTGGCACGGCCGACACTGTCGTTGCCCAAGTACTTGCAACAGGTGGGGCGCGGACTGCGCAAGACGGAAGGCAAGGAAAGCTGCATGATAATCGACAACGTGGGGCTTTACCGCCTGTTCGGTCTGCCGACGGCCCACCGGGACTGGCAGGCGATGTTCGAGGGACGGCTTGCCGGAAAAGGTTATCCAGACACAAATACGAGGGCGGTGTCATATATGGCTGTATCGCAAGAAACAGATAAAGATAAAACAGCAGAAACAGACGGACAACTGGAAACCATCGTGTCGCACGGACAGTTGTTGGATTACCTGCAAAGCGGCAAATCTTTGCCGGAGAACGATTCGCTGCAACCCGAAAAGCTGAGACCGTTCAAGGACAGGGCAAGCGGCCTGTACGGCTTGAAGCGCGGCAACAAGATAACGTCCACGGCACGATACCATAGCGTCCTTGACACGGCTGAAGGGCTTGCCACCGTGTGTTTTGACAACGGGCAAGCGGGCGTCGTGGACGAATCCGGCAACGTCAGGATGCGGTTGGGACGTTGCCGAAGCGCAAAATTCATGAAAGGCAAGATCCTTGCACTTACGGGTAATAGCGGCCGGAAAACATACATGGATTTGCTCAGCGGCCAAATATGCGATAAACAGCCGAGGATACGGCAGTTCGGACCTGTACAAATGCTTGAAGCGGACGGTATGTATTACAGCCGGACAAAGGAACTGTACAAAACCAGGAAAGTCTCCGGATGTCATATTTTTCATGCCACAAGTTTCTGTCTTCTTGTCTATGATTATTATGCCGCTCCCGTATGCCGTCAAGTCAACGAAGACGATGCCCGTTGGGGGCATGACTGTGTGTGCCTGCTTGCAAATGATTATGACACCTATTACCGTTATTGCGGCATGCTGTCTGGCGGAAGTATTGTCATCGTGGACAATGCCGGCAAGTATTACATTGTGGAGGAAGGCAGGGGCAAGAAATACATCGCTTGTGAAAATCCCAAGACGGTGGATGAGGATTTTGACGTGGTGATACCCCGCCTGAAAGTCGAGGCGGCAAGACGGACGGATATGATGGTGGCCGAGGAGCGGCAGACAAACGAACGGAAGCGCATGGCACGTTTGGAGATGATGAAAACTGCCGTGCCGTTCAAGTCCGGCATGAGATGGGGATTGAGGCAGGGGGGGAAGGTGGTAGTCCCTCCGGTTTACAGGAGCATCCAGTACCCCGTCGGCTACTATTGCGCCGTTGAGGTCAGTCCATGCCGGTGGGGAATCATCATGTTGGATGGAAAAGTCGTCGTGGAGGCCAACTACTCAAAGGTGGTGATAAATGGTGACGGAACTGCAAGGCTGACCGTTTTCCCGGGAAAAGAGAAAGTCGTTGAATTAGGCACCTGACAAGGTAGGAATTATCCGCATATAAACAATCATACACAAAAATGCCGCAAACTGCCCTCCGAATATTTTTGGACTGTTTGCGGCATTTTTGTGTGCCAACTTATAGGCTCCGGCCATATGGCTCTTTTTATTCGATGAGTTTCGTGGCCCGGTGCTCTTCTTTTGCCGGTTGCTCAAAAGCGTCGCGTGCTCCGGTGAAGATTTCCTCTACGCGGTCTACCGTCTTGCGACGGAACTTGGCGGAACCCCACAACAGTTTGTTTTTGGCTTTGTTGAGGGCGTTGGCATCATTGATCCACTCTTCTGCCTTGTAGGTACGGCCATTATACCCGTCCAAATCTTCCTCATAATAGTAACTGATTTGCGTCAGTTCCATGTGACACTTCCCGTCGGAGCATTTTATGGTGAGCAAATAACGGAAACGGGTGCGATCCAAGACGAAAGGTTTCTTCTTGAATATCATCCATTCTTCGAAACGTCCGACCAACGTACCGGTAGAAGCTTCTTCCATAGCCATTTTGGTACCTTTCATTTGCTGTTCCCCTTTCATTAAACGGTTGAGGTAAGCCTTCATCACGTCGTATATCTGCTGTTTGTTTTTGCCTTCTACGGCAAAGGTCTGTTGGAACAGCACTTGTCCGTTCACTTCTGGTACGGCACCGATCAGGTATTTGCTGTCGTCTCTTTTTGATTTTGCGCAAACCAACATCGGTACGCATAATAGCAATAATAGAATTTTTCTCATGGGTTCAATCTTTTTTGAAGTTCTGCGCAAATTTAATAAAAGAAAAGCAATATCGGGCAGACTGTCCTTTTGTTTTAGTCATTTTTGTACCTTTTATAAGAGATACTTGTTCAAGTAGGCCGTAATATCTGTTTTATAGGTGTCTGAAATGGGGATGCGGGTTTTGCCGAAAATGATTTGCCCCTTATCCAATGTTTTCACTTTGTTCATCTGTACGATGTAAGAGCGGTGGACGCGCATGAATCGGGGATACGGCAGGCGTTCCTCCATGCTTTTCATGCTGACAAGTGTCAGGACAGGGCGGGGGGCGTTTTCCGTATAGATCTTCAGATAGTCTTTTAGTCCTTCGATGTAGAGTATGTCTTCCAACCGGATTTGGACGAGTTTATAGTCCGATTTTACGTAAATAAAGTCCTCTTCATGGGAAGGATTTGCCTGATGTTTCAATTCAAACCATTCCAAAGCTTTACGGGAAGCTGTCAGGAACTCATTGTAGTTGATAGGCTTGAGCAGGTAATCCAAAGCATTGACTTTGAAACCGTCCAATGCATACTGGTCGAAAGCCGTGGTAAAAACGATACGGGTGTCTTGGGGGAGCATCCGGGATAGTTCCAAGCCGTTGAGGTCGGGCATCTGTATGTCCAAAAACAATAAGTCGATGTTCCTGAAGTTAATGTCGTTCAGTGCCATGACGGCACTGTTGTATTTGCCGCAGAGTTCCAGGAAAGGTGTTTTGCGGACATAACTTTCCATCAGTTCCAAAGCCAACGGTTCGTCATCTATGATTACGCATTTAAGAGTCATTTCGTGGTGGTGTGTATCGTTATTGTTGATTTGTAGACCGTGGCGTTCTCATCACAACCTTTGGTCCATTCATATTTGCCGGGATAAATCAGGTCTAGGCGTTTCTGGACTTGTTCCAGACCGATGCCGCTGCCGCTGATGTCGTTCCTTTGCTTAGGAAAATAAGAATTTTCGATAGAGCAACTTAAGGCACCGGGACCGGAACTGTAGATTTTGATGTGGATAAAGCTCGGTTTGACCGGGCTGATGCCGTGTTTGAAGGCATTTTCAAATAAGGATATGAAGATAAGCGGAGCTACCCGGATCGGGTTTTCGCTTGGAATGTCGATATGGAATTGCAAGTCCACATTGGGCGACAATCTGATTTTCATCAGTGCCACATAGTTTTTCAGAAATTCCAGTTCACGGTCCAACGGGATGAAATCCTGATTGTTGTCGTAAAGCAGATGACGCAACAACCGGCTGAGGTCCTGTACTGCCTGTTGTGCCTTGTCGGCATCGAAGGCAATCAGGGCATAGATGTTGTTCAGGGTGTTGAGCAGGAAGTGCGGATTAATCTGGTTGTGCAGGTTTTTCAATTCGGCTTCAATCCGTTTCAGTTCGGCCTTTTGCCTGCCTAATTCAGCTTCGTGCCATTTTTTGCTCATACGGATGGTGGCGGCCACTGCAGCTATCAGGCCGAACAGGATGAAATCCCTGATTCGGAATGACAGGAATGTCCACATCCACAAGCTGTCGTTTGGAGGTGGGGGAAGGGGAATGTGGAAATAGACATTACCCAGTCTGAACCAAAAATGGGTGAAAAAGAGCATGCCTGCACATAAAATGACGTTGAGCAGGACGTATATCTTGTTCTTTTTGTTGAAGACCAACCGGGGCACCAACCATATATAATTAATGTAGAACACCAATGTCATGGCTATGGGGTTTCCCATCATGCGGAAGATCTCTTCTTCGTCCAACCGCTCATTGGTGTGCCCTATGAGCATCGGGGGAAGGCCGAAAAGGAATACCCATACAAAAAGATGTATGAGCAGTTCCTGAGGATATTTATGATTAATGTTCCATTTCATACCGAACTATTCATACCGGATGGCTTCGATAGGATCCATGTTGGCGGCCTTCTTGGCCGGGTACCAACCGAAGAAAATCCCGATAAACGTGCAGACACCGAAACTCATCACGATGCTCCACCATTGGATGAAAATGGGCATGTTGGCGGCAAATTTGATGGCATAAGCGGCTCCTATACCTAATATGACACCAATCAAGCCTCCCGCGAAACTCAGTATGGCGGCTTCGATGAGGAACTGGCTCAGTATGTCTATGCCGCGTGCCCCCACAGACATGCGGAGTCCGATTTCCTTGGTCCGTTCCGTGACGGACACGTACATGATGTTCATGATGCCTATACCTCCGACAATCAGTGAGATGCCGGCCACGCTACCTAATAAAATCGTCAACAAGTCCATCGTGGAATTCATCATGGAGGAGATTTCCTCTTGGCTTCGGATGGTGAAGTCGTCCACATCGGCTTCCGTGGTTTCCGTTTCTTCTTTTAAATTATGGTTCTTGCGTAAGATTCCGGTGATTTCCTCGATCGCCATATCCGTGGCATCTTCGGTAACGGCGGAACAGTTGATGCCTTGAAGGTAAGTCACCGCCAGGATACGTTTCATGACTGTGGTGTAAGGGGCGAGTGCCATGTCGTCTTGGTCCATTCCCCAAGAGTTGTAACCTTTGGACTTCAGTACGCCGACCACACGAAACGGGATGGAATTGAACCGCACCACACGTCCGATCGGGCTACTTCCGTCAGGGAACAGGTTGTCCACTACGGTTTGTCCCAACACGCATACCTTGGCGGCCGTTTTGATATCCTGTTCCGTGAAGAACTCGCCGTCTGCCACTTTGCGTTGCTGTATGCTGAGGTAATCTTCGTTGACCCCGTATATGCTGGACGGGGCGTTGTTGTTCCCGTAAATGAACTGTCCGGCACTGTTGACTGACGGACTGACGGCTGTCAGGTATTTTGCTTCATTGCGTATGCTTTCGTAGTCTTCCAGTTTCAGGGTCTGCATTTCGTCTGCATCCAGACGCACGCCGCCACGCATATCCGCTCCCGGGTGTATCATGATCATATTCGAACCCATTTCCGAGATTTGTTTGCGGATGCTGCGTTTCGAACCTTGGCCGATGGCCAGCATGGCAATAACCGAGGCCACGCCGATGATGATGCCAAGGGCGGTCAGGAAAGAGCGTAGCTTATTGGAAGCAATGGCCTTGAGGGCTATTTTGAAAAGATTGGTAGTATTCATGTATTCCTTTATTTAATCGTCCTGCGGAAGCGGAAGCTGTGCCAAAGCCTCTGCCGCAGACAGTATGTTGGAGTTCAGGGTGTCTTCCCGTATCAATCCGTCGCGCAATGTGATATTGCGGCTGCTGTATTGGGCTATCTCTGGGTTGTGTGTCACGAAAATGATGGTACGTCCCATGGCATGAAGTTGTTGGAACAATACCAGGATTTCGAAAGAGGTACGTGTATCCAGATTACCGGTCGCCTCGTCGGCCAAGAGTACGGCCGGGTCGTTGACTAAGGCCCGGGCGATGGCCACACGCTGCATTTGTCCGCCCGACATCTGGTTGGACTTGTGGTAGAGGCGATTACCGAGGCCTACCATTTCGAGTGCCTTGACAGCCCGTTCCTTTCTTTCTTTGGCAGAGACGGATGAATTGTACATAAGTGGAAGTTCCACGTTTTCTACTGCTGTTGTCTTGGGGAGCAAGTTATAGTTCTGGAATACAAAACCGATTTTGCGGTTGCGCAGGACTGCCCGTTCCCGGCGCTTCATGGTGCGGACGTGTACGCCGTCCAATATATATTCTCCCGAAGTGGGCGTATCCAAACAACCTAATTGGTTCAGCAACGTGGACTTGCCGGAACCGGACGTTCCCATGATGGTGACAAACTCCCCTTCGTGAATCTTGAACGACACTCCCCGCAGGGCATGTACCACTTCATCGCCCACGATAAAGTTCCGTTTCACATTCTGTAGCTCTATGACTACTTTTTTCTGTTCGTATCCTTCCATGATAATGGACTTTTACCCGGGTTATTTCTTTTCTTTCTTTTTGGGACGTGGCATGAACGGGTTGGTTTCTTCTTCCTGCGGCTCTTCCGGTGCCTTTATTTCCGTCATGGACATTACGACTTGCGTTCCTTGCTTGATGCCTCCCAGGATTTCGGTCCGGATTCCGTCTGTCGCTCCTATGTTTACCTTGTGGGCCGTCAGTGTATTTCCTTCGCGCGTCCAAAGCTTGTTCTTGCCGTCCGTGTCTACGATTTTATACGCTTTGCCCAATACTTCTTTGGTCGGGGTGAAACGTAAGGCTTTGGCTTTTACACTCAGTACATTTGTACGTTCCAGTGTGCTGACCGATACGTTGGCTGTCAGTCCGGGTTTCAGTTTGAGGTCGTTGTTCGGTGCGGAAATGACGACTTCGTAAGTGATGACGTTGTCTGTCTCCGTGGCTTCTTGTCTGACTTGTGTCACTTGCCCGTGGAAAGTGTCGTTGGGGTATGCGTCTACGGTAAACGTGACGTTTTGCCCTTCTTTTACATTCCCGATATCTGCTTCGTCGATGTCGGCAATGACACGCATGTCGGTCAAGTCTTTGGCGATGGTGAAAAGGGTAGGTGTCTCGAAACTGGCCGCCACGGTCTGTCCTTCTTCCACTTCCTTGCTTAACACGATACCGTCGATGGGAGACGTGATGGTGGCATAGCCTATATTAGTCTCGGCCTTCTTCACGCTTTCTTTCGTGGTGTTGTAAGTTTCCAAAGCCTTGCGGTAATCCAGATAGGCCACTTCGTAATCATTACGGCTTACGAGACCCTTTTCGTTCAGCGTCTTATAGCGTTTGTAATTGGCCGTCTGGTAATCCAGTTCGCTTTTGGCACTTGCCAGATTGGCCCGGGCACTGTTCAATTCACTGTTGAGGGTCGTTTTGTCCAATTCCGCGATGACTTGCCCTTTTTTCACGAGGCTATTATAGTCCACATATATGTTGCTGATGATACCGGAGACCTGTGTACCGACTTCTACTTCCGTTACAGGTTCTATGGTTCCCGTGGCGGTCACGCTGTTACGGATGGTATCCGGTTGCACGTCAGTCATTTCAAACTCCACGGGCACACTCTTCTTGGGCCATGCGATTATGGCAATGACTGCTGCGATGGCAACAATGGCAACCGTGATGATAATCTTCTTTTTTTTCATATGGCGTCTGTTCTGTTTTTAAAGGTTGATACTTTCTCCTTGGTAGAATTTGAGGAGTTGGATATGGAGCAGGGTATTGTATTTGCTTTGCAGGCGGTCTTGTTGCGCGCTCATCAGCTCGTCCCGTCCGTTCATGAGTTCCACGATGTTTTTCAGGCCGTTTTTGAACTGCTCGTCCAACAGCTCGTAGCTAGTCTGGGCACTTTTTAGTTTGGCGTTGGCTGCTACATATTTCTGTTGGTTGCTGTATGCGTTGAGCCAATACTCTTCTACGGTACTGTATAGTTTCTTCTGTTGGTCCTGCAATTGTAGTTCGCTGTCCATTTTGTTCAGCTTGGCTTTTTGCACGTTGGTTTTGTTTCGTTTGTTGTCGAAAATAGGTATGGACAGTGTCACACCGGCCGAGGCACTCAGGTTCTGTCTCATTTGTTCCCCTGCCGATTCACGGCTGCCGGAATAGTGGCTGTCGCCGATACCGGCTGTCAACGAGATGGAGGGGTAATATCCGGCTTTGGCAATGTCGATGTCCAAATCGGCGGCATCGATGCTCAACCGGCTGCTTTGGATTTCCGGGCGCAGGTTTAATGCTTTCTGGTACACTTCGTTGACACTGGGGATAAGTTGCATCGTTGCTTCATCATTTGTTCCTATACCTGAGATGTCGAACTTACGGTCGTCCGTGATTTCCAACAGTTCTTTCAATTGCCGTTTGTAGTTGTCGATTTGGGTCTGGGTAGCCACGCAGTCGTATTGTGCACTGGCGGCTTGTGCCTCCAACTGAGCCAGGTCGGCTTTGGAGATTTGCCCTTGCTCATACATCTCCTTTCCGCGTCCAAACTGGCTCTTTGCCGTTTCTTCCATGGCTTTGTTTACGTCCAAGGCATCCTTCGAATAGAGGATTTGCACGTACAACTGGGCTATCTGTTCTTGGATGCTGTTGGCTGTGGCCTGTGTGGCCAAGGCCGAGATTTGGTTTTGTAGCTTTTGTGCCTTGATGTTTTTGCGGTTGGCTCCTCCGTCCCATACGGTCCACGATGCGTTGAGGCCATAGTTGCCGTTTTCCGTCAATTTGTTAGAGGAACTGTTGGCGATGCCATTGGCTACGATACTGGTCTCGGACTTTTGCAGCGGCCGGTAGTCTATGGCTTGTGTGGTACTGAAAGACAAGCTGGGGAACAGTTCGGCCTTCTTTTGAAGCAGGTCGGCAGCACCCTGTTCTTCCGTAATTTTGTTTTGCTTTAATTGAATGTTATGGGCGATGGCATAGTCGATGCATTCTTGCAGTGACCATCGGGTCGAGTCTTGTCCGGCGACGGCCAGAGCCTGAAACAGGCACGCGGCATACATCAAATAATTCTTGTAACTCATGAAGTTCATCTTTTTAACTGTACAAAAGTACAAAGAATAAAGATGGGGAGGAAATAAATTGTACTATGAGGGATTTTTTTTCGACTGAATCGCTGAATATGTCTACTAAAAAGAGTATATTTGAAATTTGAAAGAAAACTATAAAACGTGATAGGATTATGTTCTCAGGAATTGTAGAAGAATGTGCCCGGGTCACCGGGATTATGAAAGAGCAGGAAAATGTGCATTTTACTTTGCAATGCTCTTTTGTGGACGAACTGAAGATAGACCAAAGCGTGGCCCATAACGGCGTGTGCCTTACGGTGGTCCGCATTCAGGACGGGTGTTATACGGTGACGGCGATGAAGGAGACGCTCGAACGTTCGAATCTCGGGCTTTTGAAAGTGGGCGACGAGGTGAATGTGGAACGTTCCATGATGATGAACGGGCGGTTGGACGGGCATATCGTGCAGGGGCATGTGGACTGTACGGCCGAGTGTGTGTCGGTCGAAGATGCCGAAGGCAGTTATGTCTATACTTTCCGCCATGCTTTTGATGCCGGAATGGTGAAGAGGGGCTATTTTTGTGTGGATAAAGGTTCGGTGACGGTCAACGGTGTCAGTCTCACGGTATGCCATCCCACAAAAGACACTTTTCAGGTTTGCATAATTCCTTATACGTATGAGCATACCAATTTCCATTCTTTGAAACCGGGTTCAGTGGTCAACCTCGAGTTCGACATCATCGGCAAGTATCTGAGCCGCATGACGGGTCTGCTCAATGAATAGGAAGGGGCGGCTTTTGCTTTGTATTGGCCGTAAAAGCCCTATGAACCCATTCTCGCTCAGATATCTTTGAGCAGGATGGGTTTCTCCTTATTTATATATCGCGCACGTAGTTCACGTATGTTTTCCCATTCCGTATTGTTCCGGTGGATGGCTGCCGGAGTGAATTTGTCGCCATAATTGTCTATTCGTTCCAACAGCAGGTTTACAGTCAGATGGTTGATGTCTTCGGCCGGGGCAAAGCGCACGGCGGCATCTTCGTTCGTCCCGTCGAGAACCAACAGGTGCATCCGGCTCAGTTCGTGGGTCAGGCGGCCGACCACTCCTGACGGGAGGTTCGTTTCTACCGAAAGCCCTTTCACGGTGTAGCCCTCCATACCTTTTTCAAACCGTTTGCACACTTTCGACATGATGAGGATGAGCAGCACGTCGTGGTAGCTGCGGCTTATCTTATGGATGTCTTTGATGTAGTAGTAACTTCTCAGGTTTTGGTTGGCATAAGAAAGTTGGGCACCGAAAAGGCAGATAATCCATGAGAAATTGACCCACAGCATGAACATGGGCAAGGCTGCGAACGACCCGTAAATGGCATTGTAGCTGGACACCCATATCTGGGAATGGATGTAGAAATATTGAAGGAACTGGAACGCCGTACCGGCGATGAAACCCGGAAGGACGGCATTCCGGAAACGGATGTCCGTATTGGGCATGTACATGTAGAGGGCTGTGAAGAGCAGGCCGCTCAAGGCGTATGGGGACAGTTTGATGAGAATCTTCACCGTCGTGCTGAGCACCATGAAATTCGGATAGTCTTGTGCGATGGTAGCCAGGAATATGGAAAGGCCGCTGCTGATGATGATCAGGATGGGCAGAAGAAGGAAGACGCTGATATAGTCCGTTATCTGGCGGTAAATGGAGCGTTGGTTTTTCACGTTCCAAATGCTGTTCAGGGCGATTTCGATGTTGGCGGTCAGTTGGACGACGGTGTACAACAATAAAAGCAGGCCGAAACCGATGAAGATGCCGCTTTGCGTATGCTCGAGGTATGAATTGATGAAATTCAGCACCATGTCGGCAAACTGTTGGTTGACGCTCAGGTTGCTTTTGATTTTCTCTTCGATGATGGAACCGTATCCCAATCCCCGGCCGATGGCAAAAATGATGGCCAAGATGGGGACGGTGGCCAGTATGGTGGAGTAGGTCAGGGCCGAAGCATGGCTGTTCAGGTGCTTGGACAGGTAGCATTCAGACGTGAGCACTAATTTGCGGAGGGCGTTGAATGCGTATTTTTTGACCGGTGGAAACTTTTCTTCATTGATGAACCATATTTTGTGCGTGAAGAAGAATTCCAGTTGATGCATGTTGAACGGCATAGGCTTTTCATGTTAAAAGGTGATGAAAAAAGAAAAAGCAGTCGGCCTGTAAGCCGGGTTCTGTGCCTCGTATGAAACGAAGTGCTTGCCATTTATCCAGACCTTACGTCGCCGCAAGGCTCTATCGTTCTACCCTCCAGCTCGGGCGGGCCGCCCTCTCTTGTGGCGCCGGTATACGCGAACTTTCAACTTCCAGAATGCACGGCCCGGATGTCGCCATCCGGCCGGTGGGCTCTTACCCCGCCTTCTCACCCTTACCGTCCTTGCGGACGGCGGTTCTTTTCTTCTGCACGCTCTAACCCTCACGGATTACTTCCCGTTAAGAAGTGGAATGCCCTGTGTTGCCCGGACTTTCCTCTCCCGGCCTGAGCCGGCAGCGGCAAGCCGGCCCACTGCTTTGATGTCACAAAAGTACTTCTTTTTTTCGAGCTGACAAAATTCAGGTCAACGAATGTAAAAATGTCAGTGTCCGATTTTAATCGCTGTTAATGGGAAAGAATTCTCTGTTAAAAGATAGCAAAAAGGAAACTGAAAGGATACATTACAAGTCCTTTGGCGTTACTTTTGTGCAAGTTTATGACGAAAAGAATCATTTAGTATGAACAATATGACAACAGAAACAATGAAAGAGACAACAAGAAAGGTATTGGGAACAGCCGCCCTTTTCATAGGCAGCTTTTGTGTGATGGGATGCGTGGAGACACCGGTCAAGGCACAGCCTTCGGCCGCCCCCTCCGGCTTGGTGGATTTGACCCAGGCTGCGGAGACGTCCGTCAACGCAGTGGTATACATCAAGGTGACGACGAACAGTAAGACGAAGACCGTGGACGTACAGGATCCGTTCTCCGACTTCTTCGGCGATTTCTTCGGATTCGGGGGCGGAGGCCGCCAACAGCGGCAAATACAGACCCCGAAGCGTGAAGGTTCTGGTTCGGGAGTGATTATTTCTTCCGACGGTTATATCGTGACCAACAACCACGTGGTGAGCGAGGCGGACGAATTGTTGGTGAAGCTGAACGACAACCGCGAGTTCAAGGGGCGCATTATCGGTACGGACGAGCAGACCGATTTGGCCTTGATTAAAATCGAGGGCAAGAATTTCCCGACCCTGCCTATCGGCAATTCCGATGATTTGAAGTTGGGAGAGTGGGTCTTGGCCGTGGGTAATCCCTTCAACCTGACTTCCACGGTGACGGCAGGTATCGTCAGTGCGAAAGCACGTTCGATGGGTGCCAATTCCATAGAAAGCTTCATCCAGACGGATGCCGCCATCAACCGTGGTAATTCCGGTGGCGCATTGGTCAATGCACGTGGCGAGTTGGTGGGCATCAATGCGATGATTTATTCCCAGACGGGTTCTTATACGGGTTATGGTTTTGCCATCCCGACGACCATCATGAACAAGGTCGTGGCCGACCTGAAGGAATTCGGCGTCGTGCAGCGTGCCCAATTAGGTGTGATGGGTAATGATGTGACCCGGTACATCGATGACGAGAAGTCCAAGGGCAACGAGGTGGACTTGGGTACGGTAAACGGTGTTTATGTGGCCGAAGTTCAGGACAACTCCACTGCTTCCGAGGCCGGGTTGCGCAAGGGCGACGTGGTCATTGCTGTCAACGGTAAGGATGTAAAGAAGATGGCCGAGTTGCAGGAAGCCATCAGTACGATGCGTCCGGGCGACAAGGTGAAAATCACTTATATGCGTAACAAGAAGAAAGACACCGTGACAGCTGTGTTGCGCAACGCGCAAGGCAACACCAAGGTGTTGGAGCAAATGGATATGGACCAGTTCGGGGCAGCCTTGAAGCCTTTGGACAGCGAGACTAAACGCCAGTTGAACTTGCCGAACGGTTTGGAGGTCGTAGCCGTGAAGAAAGGTAAAATGGCGGATGCCGGAGTAGAGAAAGGTTGGATTATCCTGCAAGTGAACGACAGGCCTATGAACACGATGGAAGATTTTGAAGAGGCTGTAAAAGAAGCCAACCGTTCTTCCGACCGTATCCTGTGGATTCGTGCCGTGACGCAAAGCGGACGGTTGAGAAGCGCAGTGGTGGAATTGGATGAGAAATAAACGGTGACGGGCTGACAGGCCTGGTTTGAAAGTCTGCCATCCTATACAGAAGAACATAAGGACAAAAGATGTTTGCGTCAGCAAGGAAACATCTGTCCTTATGTTCTTCTGTCTTGTTTTTATCCTTTTGTCAGAATGTCAATCTGCCTTTCGCGAGATTCGGCTATTCGTGAGCCGTGGCGGAAGTGTACGGAAATACGCAAATCTCGTGCATTGTGACGGGAGCAACGTGTAAGCGTTTCATGGCTTCTTTGTGGCATGATGCCGGGACGAAAGGCCACTCTTGCCGCAAGCGGAGAAGGAGAGTGTAAGTTCGGAGCGTGTCCGGCCTGTCATTTTGACATCTTTCTTTTGGCGACGGGAACGTGCCAAATAGAGAAAAAACGGGCTTCAAAAGCCTGTCCGGACTTCGTTTTCAGGACGGTTTTCGGCCGATAAGCGGAGGCCGTCTCCAAAATCTGCGGAGAAAAAAATTGTTTTCTCAGCCGAATGAATTTTCGTTCGCCTGAGATTGACGCGTGTTTTGGATTAAAAAAACAAAATAACGGGCTTGAAGTGTAAAAAGATGTATTTGATTTAATTCTAAAATGTGCGGAACACGTGGTTTTTCATCCCGGAAAGATGGATAAGGACTTTCGTTTTGTCAGTAAAAATGTGTAGAGGATGGCAGGATGATAGTTTTGTCTCTGCCACGTCAAAGACCTGCGAAAATCCGGAGTGAAGAATGTAAGAGAGAAACCGGTTGCTGCGGCTTTGTGTTTTATATACCTTTGTAGGTCACTTTATAAATAGGTAGTTATGAGGAAGATCGGTAAGATGGTATCGGGGGCGGCTGTGCTGTTGATGTTGGCGGCGGCATGCGGGGGAAAGAAAGGGCGTGGCGCGGATGTTCCGGTAGGGGAGAATCGTGATGTAGAGGTGGTAGACATCGACAAGGCCAAACAAGAGGATGCGTTGCTGTATTCTTCCATATTGGAAGAGCCGGACGTGATAGTATTGGAAACCTGTCCGGAATGTATTATTCAGGACGTTTCTGCCATAGATATATATGAAGGCAATATCTATATTTTGGATGATAAAGTCCCGGCCTTGTACGTATTCCGGCGAGACGGCTCTTTCCTAAGGCAGATAGGACACCAAGGCCGGGGGCACGGGGAATATTGGGAACTTTCAGATTTTTCCATAGACCGTGAAAACGGCGTTATTTATCTGTGGGACGATGCTTTGGATATGGCTCATAAATACGACCTTCGTACCAATGGGTACATCTCTTCCATAAAAACGAAACGGAACGGATATAGGAGTTATAGCATGCTGTATCTTGGCGGAAAACTGTACGTGGACCGTACGTCTTTGGATGCAGATTCTGAAAATTACCTGTTGAAAGAAATAGATGGGAAGACTGGAACGCAAATAGCTTCCTGCCTGAAGGCCGACGATTACAACCGGGGGTGGAATTTTCCTTTGAGATTACCTTTTAGTTTCTTTTACTCTAAAAATACGGATGCGCCTAAGTATGTGGGATTGTTTTCCGATACGATTATGGCTGTCACAAAAGAGGGAATCAAGCCGTATTGTGTAGTGAAAAGTGAGGATTTTGTTTCAAAGAAACGGATGAAAAAACTCATCAGTGACTGCGGCCCGGGGGAAGAGTTTAATTATAATGTCTCCGATTTGCATGAGGAGGATTGTATATTCTGCATTTCGCGTTTTGTGGAGTTGGACGGAATGGTCTCATTTCAATATAGGAAAGGAGACGAAATCATGTATTTACTTCACGATGTAAAGACGAAAGAGACTTGGGTTGCGCCATCCTTTAAGGACGACTATCTCTTCGAGAACAACAATATTCCCTTGGACATGTGTTACAGCGATGAAGAAGGCGTCCTGTCCGTCCTGCGCGTAGATTTTATTCCCTATTTTATTGAGGACGTTATCGACAAAGGACACCTGAATCCGAAAATAGACGAGTATGAAAAACTGATGGGGATAAAGGGAGATTCCAATCCGGTGTTGTTCTTTCACAAGTACAAATCAAGGAGCAAATGAACGTGTCACGGTGCTCCGGGACGGACAGAAGGTCGGGTTTCGGGCTTGGTTAAAGCGGAAATCCGGGCAGGCCGATTAATATTTATGCAAATATTTACGGCCTAATCCGGATTTTTTTGGTAACTTTGTGCGTTTAATATGTAGTAGGAGAATGAGACAGTTAAAGATTACCAAAAGTATCACCAATCGTGAGAGCGCTTCGCTTGACAAGTATTTGCAGGAAATCGGCCGTGAGGACCTGATTACAGTGGAAGAAGAAGTGGAATTGGCACAGCGCATTCGCAAAGGTGATCGTGTAGCACTCGAAAAACTGACACGTGCCAATCTGCGTTTCGTGGTTTCAGTGGCCAAACAGTATCAGAACCAAGGGCTGAGTTTGCCGGATTTGATTAATGAGGGCAACTTAGGCTTGATAAAAGCTGCTGAGAAGTTCGACGAAACCCGTGGATTCAAGTTCATCAGTTATGCGGTGTGGTGGATTCGCCAGTCCATTCTTCAGGCTTTGGCGGAGCAGAGCCGTATCGTACGTTTGCCCTTGAACCAGGTTGGTTCGTTGAATAAGATAAGTAAGGCATTCAGCAAGTTCGAGCAGGAGAATGAGCGCCGTCCGAGTCCGGAGGAACTTGCCGACGAGTTGGAGATTCCGGTAGACAAGATTTCCGATACCTTGAAAGTGAGCGGACGCCATATTTCGGTGGATGCCCCGTTTGTGGAAGGAGAAGACAACAGTTTGTTGGACGTATTGGTCAATGACGATTCTCCGATGGCGGACCGTACGTTGGTCAACGAATCTCTTGCGCGTGAGATTGACCGTGCGTTGTCCACGCTTTCCGAACGCGAAAAAGAGATTATCCAGATGTTTTTCGGTATCAACCACCAGGAAATGACGTTGGAGGAAATCGGGGACAAGTTCAACCTTACGCGCGAGCGCGTGCGCCAAATTAAGGAAAAGGCCATCCGGCGTTTGCGTCAGAACACCAAGAGTAAATTATTGAAGTCTTATCTCGGCTGATGCCGTGCGGAAAAGGTGGAATGATGAACTTTAACTTTAAATATTGGGGGGTATTGGCCTGTGTGTTGGGATACGTAGGGATGTCTCTGTCTGCAAAGGTGGAACGGGCTACGGTGTATATCTTCGGATTTTCGGCTTCTTTCACGGATTCTGTGGTATATATTACAGACATCCAACAATTGGACAGCGCTTATATCGAGACGAAGTACGATTTTCTGATGGACCGTGCGGTATACAGTGACCAGTTGCAGACCTATCTGGAAGCGGTAAAGCAAATGCCGAATTCTACGTGTGCAGTATTTTTCCATACGAAAAAGAGCAAGCTGATGGAAGAATATGATAAGATAAGGAAGCAGTATGGCAGCGACGGAAGCGTGATGCTGAAAGAGTTGACAGACGGAAGCTTCAAGTTCCAATCGCCTGTTTACGAGCCGCCGGTCAAAGCTGTGCCGGAGTCCGCCGAACCCAAGGCGACGAAAAAGGAAAAGCGTCGTAAGGCTTCTAAGGACAAGCCCGAAAAATAGAAACAGATGGAATACCAATATAATATTGCAGGGCATCTGTGCCGGATTGTTTTCTGCGATGCAGGAAATGATAGCAGTTTATTGCCTTCTTTTTCGCCTTTTGTGAGCGAAGAAGAAGGCAATCTGCTTTTCAGTCTTTCGGTAGATGATGCTTTTCGTTGGCCGGTGACGGGAGAAGAAGTCGGGCAGTTCGATTGCGGGGGCAACAACTTCGGGGTTTACCGCCTGCCGGACGGGAGTTACCAGTTTGAAATCTGCGATGATAAAAAGGACTTGTGTTGTTTATTGCAGGCTAATGCAGATTTTTCGGATTGTACGGCTGCTTTGGTGGCAGAGAGCGAGGTAGGGCGTAAGTTCGGGTTGAACAATGCCCTCATGTTGGTGTATGCCTTTGCTTCCGCGCCGTATGCCACGTTGCTGATGCATGCTTCCGTAATCCGCAATGACGGCCGGGGATATTTGTTTCTGGGCAAGAGCGGGACGGGGAAGAGTACGCATACACGGTTGTGGTTGAGCCACATCCCGGGCTCCGACCTGATGAACGATGACAATCCGGTGGTGAGAGTGGTGGAGGGGACGGTTCATGTCTACGGTTCTCCCTGGAGCGGGAAAACACCTTGTTACCGCAGGGTGTCTGCGCCGGTGGGAGCTTTTGTACAGTTGCGGCAATGCCCGGAAAACACGATACGGGAAGAAAGCGTATTGGAAAGTTTTGTCTCGCTCTTGCCGTCCGTGTCGACCATGAAATGGGACCGCCGTATTCATTCGGCGCATTGCGACACCATTTCGGACATCATCCGCCTTTCGCCGATATACCTTTTGGGATGCAGGCCGGATGAAGAAGCGGCCAGGCTGAGTTTTCATACATTGACGGGACGATGAACAAGAGGAAGAATATGGACGGAATGGCGGTACGCCGGATGGAAGTTCCTAATGCCGTGTTGTTGGGACAGGTGAAAGAAGCTATCCGTGAGGGGCATACGGTGACTATCAATGTAAAAGGTTACAGTATGCGTCCCTTTTTGGAGCATTGCAGGGATAAGGTACGTTTGGCATCGTTCACGGATTTGAAAGTGGGCGATGCCGTGTTGGCCGAATTTTCGCCGGATAAATATGTCTTGCATCGTATCATAGAGATTGACGGAGATGTCGTGGTGATGATGGGGGACGGTAACCTGAGGCACAAAGAGATTTGTTGCAAGGAGGATATAGTCGGGATTGTCACGCACTATATCCGGCGGGGCAAGACGATACCGGCATCCGACCCACGCCTGCAACGTCGCGTGCGGATGTGGCACAAGCTTCTGCCTGTGCGCCGTTATTTGTTATACATATATAGGATTAATCTTAAATTATCAAATTGGCTAAAATGAGAATCAAGGAAGGTTTTGAACTGCGTGAGATTTGTGGGGAACATGTGATTCTGTCGCATGGGATGGACAATATCGATTTCAGCAAGATTATTTCGCTGAATGAAACAGCGGCTTTCTTGTGGAAACAAGCTGTGGGAAAAGAAGCAATCAGCGAAGATGGACTGGTATCCTCCCTGTTGGAGGCGTATGAGGTGGACGAGGAGACGGCCCGTAAGGACGTGGCGCAGGTGCTTGCCAAATGGAGAGAAATCGGGCTGTTGGCCTAATCGGACGGAGTTATGGATGTAGAACAAATCAGGGCATACTGCCTCAGTAAGCCTCATGCGACAGAAGATTTCCCTTTCGATGAAACCACGTTGGTCTTCCGGGTCATGAATAAGATTTTTGCCAGTATCGGTTTGGACAATGTGGATTGGTTTTGCCTGAAGTGCGATCCGGAGTATGCCATAGAGTTGCGTGAGCATTACACGGGGATTACGGGGGCATGGCATTGGAACAAGAAATATTGGAATCAGATTGCTATTACGCATGGCGACGTGCCCGATGCCTTGATACGTAGCCTGATAGACCATTCATACAATGAGGTGGTAAAGAAGTTGCCCCGCAAGCTTCGTGATCAGTTGAAGGAGGAGGAATAACGGACTTATTCCTCCTTGTGGTCTTCACCTTTCAGTATGGGGAGTTGCCAATGGTATTTTACGGCCAACGTACGGATGGATATGACGATGATGGCGGAAAGGATGGCATTGACTTCGGCCTGAAGTCCCACGGAATAACCTAAGATATACGTAATACCGCCGGCAATGCAGGCCATGGCATAAATGTCTTTGCGGAAAACGAGCGGCACTTCGTTAATCAGTATGTCTCGGATGACGCCTCCGGCGGCACCTGTGACGCACCCCATGATGACGGCTGTCCAGACAGGGTATCCCATGTTCAGCGTCTTTTCCAACCCCGTGATATTGAATAGAGCCAAGCCGATGGTGTCGAAAATGAACCAGGTGCTCTTTTGCCGGATGATTTTCTTTCCGAACAATATGACGTAAAGCAGGGACAGGCCGCAACAGATGATATACACGGGGTTCGTCATCCAGAACGGGGGGATGCCCAACATGATGTCACGTATCGTACCGCCTCCGACAGCCGTGGCCGTACCTACGATATATGCGCCGAACCAGTCAAATTGTTTGGCCGAAGCCAGTCGGATGCCCGAAATGGCGAATGCCATTGTACCGATAAATTCTATCACGACGAATGAAACCGGTAACCGGAGGGTCGTCCCCATCATTTGCAGGAGATGCAGGATATATTCTGTCATGGATTTACGACATTTTGCGGTTTACCTTGTAGGAATGCACGGATGTTTTCTTCACAAATGCCCATGAGCCGCAGGCGGGCTTCCCGTGTGGCCCAAGCGATATGCGGGGTAAGATAGGCATTAGGGGCTGAAAGCAGGGGATGGTCTGCCGATGGCGGTTCGGTGCTTGTCACGTCTGCACCGTATGCGGCAAGGGTGTTGTTTCTAAGGGCTTCTGCTACCGCCTCTTCATCCACTAACGGGCCGCGTCCGGTATTGATAAGGATGGCTCCCGGTGTCATGAGCGCCAAGGTGTGCGGGTTCACCAAATGGTGGGTCTCCGGGGTGAGCGGACAGTTCAGGCTGATGACATCGCATGCGGAGAACAGCTCTTCCATTGTGGACTTCCGAATGTCGGTACCCAACTGAAGAGGGCTTTTGGAGGTGCAGGCATATACTTCCATGCCGAAAGCCAAGGCTATGCGTGCGGTAGCCATGCCGGTATGCCCGAGTCCCACGATACCCATTTTCTTACCGGACAGTTCCATGAGAGGCGTGTCCCAATAGCAAAAGTCCGTATTGCGGCTCCAACGTCCCTTACGGTTTTCTTCGGCATAATGTTCCACGCGGTTGGTAATGGCCAGTAGGAGGGCGAAGACCATTTGGGCTACCGAACGGGTACTGTATGCCGGGATGTTGCAAACGGGAATCCCGTGTTTGCGGGCAGCTTCGGTATCTACCACGTTGTAGCCCGTAGCCAATATGCCGATATATTTTAGATCCGGCAAACGGTCGAGGTGTTCAGCTGTGATGAGGGTCTTGTTCGTTAGCAAGATATCTGCTCCTTCGGCGTGTGCATAAAATTCTTCGGCCGAAGTCCGTGGAAACACTGTCAGTTCTCCTAATTGTGCGATAGGCTCCCAGGAAAGGTCGCCGGGGTTTAAGCCGTAGCCGTCTAATACAGTTATTTTCATAGGTTTCTGTTTTATTTTCCGTTAATCTTGAAATTCATGCGGCGGTAACCGACCAGTTTGTCGTAACGCCCTCCGTTAGGGCGATGGTATACCAAGATGATGTATTCGTTTTCCGTCTCATAAAAGTTCCCATCCGTCCGTCCGCTGTTTCCTTGGGTGTCACCGTCCGGCACGAAGAGATAATTATAATTATAATATCCTTGTTTCAGGAGGGCGGTGGCTTCGTAGGCCTGTGTTTCCCGGTTGTATGTCATGCGGTATTCGGGGATGAAGCGGTTGTAAGTCCATTCTCCGTTCAGGTAGACTTCTCCGCCGGGCAGTTGAGGACTTTTCAAGGTGAAATGCGTGAATACATAGTCGCAAGTGGTGGCCACGTCTTCGTCGTCGCTGTTGCGGATGATAAAGGCACCGTTTTGGTCTTCGTCATACAGATAATTCCGGGCGGTTTGATTGGGATAGAGCGTGGCGTGGTAATACGGGTCGAACCATTCCATCCGGTCTACGTTCAGTGTAGGGACATGTACGTCCAGAATCTCGAATTTGTGGTATTCGTTACCTGCCGGGAAAATCAGTTGGCGGTTGTGCGTGAATTCAATCTTATTGGCAGCCTGGATGTTGGGCTTGGGATTGACCACACAGTTATCCCACCGGCGGTTTTGCATCACTACGGTTTTCAGTTCACGATGTGGGTCGATGACTTTTACCAACCCGTAGTTGACGGAGAAATCCACTTGCTGGTGGGATTTGTTGAAGTCTATGTCCGTATTGGTACTGACGGTAGCTCCTATTCCTACGCCCGGTTCCACCAGACTGAAACAGGCCGTAAGGACGGGGACAGGTTCGTCGCCCTCGTCGTTGTAGACCGTGAGTTTATAGTTGCCGGACAACTTGAGCGAAATGTTTTCGTTCGGAATCCGTAGTGAGTAATGGGTGTAAAGCACGGTCGTATTGAAGCTTTTCTCGTAGTCTTCTATCGGTTCCCCGTTGAACCCGTTCATGTAGTCGGATTCAAAGATTTCTGTCGATGGGGACCAGTCTGCATTGCAATGTTCCACCTTATATATATAGCGGTGGTATTCGTGTGAGAACTCGTCGAAACCGATTTCCAGATGATTCCCCCCCCCCAAGTTCATGATGGGAGGCTGCAACGGGTCGTCATTTACGACGACTTGCAGGGTGTGCAGTTGACGGTCCAGGATTTCATGCCGTTGTGCAGTTGTTGCCGATACACAACATAGCAGGCTTAAGAGTACGGTTATCTTTTTCATACTGCAAAATTACGCTTTTTTTCGGATGCCTTATCAGGTTTTTATCTTAACTTTGTCTGCAACCTTTTAAAATGATATGATGTCACATCGAATGTTAGGACTGTTCGTCGGAGGGGCGATGATGTGTCCATTAAGCCTGTCGGCACTGACTTATACGAAAGAAGATTCGTTGAAAGTGGTGCAACTCCTTGATGCCGGAAAAAAACAAACGAGAGGAACAAACCTGACTTTGTTTTTTGCGGAGCAATTCATCGGGGTGCCTTACGTGGCTTCCACTCTCGAAGTAAATCCGGCCGAAGAGTTGGTTGTCAATTTACGTCAGTTGGACTGTACGACGTTGGTCGAGAATGTGGTGGCTTTGACTCTGGCCGTAAGAGAAGAGCATCCCACATTTGTTTCTTTTTGCCGGAATCTGGAAAAAATACGTTATAGCGGAGGGCAGTTGAACGGCTATTCTTCCCGTAACCATTATTTTAGCGAATGGATAGCGAGTAATGAAAGGCAGGGCATCGTGAAGGAAATAAAAGGAGAAAAAAGCGAGGGTTATCGGCCTTTCATTGCCGTACAACGTCTGCGTTTGGATTATATGAGTACGCATCCAGGTGCGTATCCGATGTTGAAAGGAAAGACAAGCGAGATAAGCCGTATCCGCAAAAATGAACAAAAGTTGGAAGGTGTTTCAGTGAGGTACGTGCCTTTGTCGCTGTTGGACAAGGGGAAAGGCGTGTTGGGGGCGATTCACGATGGAGATATTTTAGCTATCGTGACCCGAAAGAAAGGGTTGGACACATCGCATTTGGGATTGGCCGTGTGGCAGAAGGGAAGCCTTCACTTGCTTAATGCTTCCAGTATCCATAAGAAAGTGGTATTGGAATCCATGACATTGAGCGAGTACATGAAGAAACACCCCTCCCAATTAGGAGTGCGGGTGGTACGTGTCATTTGAACAGGTCGATGTGTTTCATTTGCCGCATGATGGCCGTCTGCCGTTTCAGCATGTACCGTGACGGGTCTTTGGAACTGTATTTAAGCGGATTGGGTAATGTGGCGGCTATCAATGCACAGTTGGCACGCGTAAGTTTCTCGGCAGGACGCCCGAAATGTTGTTGTGCCACGGCTTCGGCGCCATATATGCCGTCGCCCATTTCGATGGAGTTCAGGTAGACTTCCATAATCCGTTGTTTGCTCCAACATAATTCGATTAAAGCCGTGAAGTATGCTTCCAGTCCTTTTCTGACCCAAGAGGAAGTCGGCCATAAAAACACGTTTTTGGCAGTTTGCTGACTGATGGTGCTACCCCCGCGTCTGCGTTTCCCGGCTATACGTTCTTCCACGGCATTTTGGATTTCTATTACATCAAAACCGTGGTGCTGAAGAAACCGTTGGTCTTCGGAAGCCATGACGGCTACGGGTAAGTATTTGGACATTTCATCCAAAGGAACCCAATGGTGTTTCAATCTGATTTTTTCGCCCCGTCCGACCTGTTGTGCACAGCGGATGAACATGAGCGGGGTAACAGGTACAGGGACAAAACGGTAGAGGATAACAAAAAAGATTGTACTCCCGAAGAACGAGAGTACAATCCATTGAATCAGTTTCTGGATTTTTTTCATCTTTCCGATTAGTTGCCTGCCTGAGCTTGGGCTTCCTGAATCATTTTTTCACTGGCGTACAAATAAACTTCCACACGGCGGTTCTGCTCGCGTCCGGCAGCCGTACTGTTGTCGGCTACGGGGTCAGCTTCTCCCAAACCTTCCACCGAAGTTATCTGTGTAGACGAGACTCCGCATTGTTTCAGGTAATTGGAAACGGAATTAGCCCGTTGCAATGACAGGTCCATATTTTTTTGCACGCTTTGGGCTGCCGTGCTGTTTTTCCATCCCTGATTGTCGGTATACCCTTTAATCGCCACGTCCATGTCCTTGTTTACATTCAATACCGTGCTAGCAAATTTGGCCAATGAAGCGGTAGCATTGCTGCTTAAAGCCGAACTGCTGGTGTTGAACAGGATACCAGAGTCGAACGTTACTTTCACTGCTTGCAAGCCGTTGGCATCTGTTACGCTTTCCACTTGCGCGTTTTCCACTTGTTGCGCCGCAGCTTTGGCTTTATCCATTTTCTTTCCGATTAACGCACCTACACCTGCACCCACGGCTACGCCCACAGCAGCACCGATTCCGGCTCCTTTGCCTTTATTGCTGGATGCCAAGGTTCCAATCAATGTACCCAACGCAGCACCACCGCCGGCACCGATCAGTGACCCCTTGCCGGTATTGTTCATGTTTCCTCCACAACTGCTTAAAAGCATACCTGCACTCAGTACGAGTGCGCAAAACTTCAATCCTTTCATAGTTATAACTTTTTGAATTTTTAAATCATGAGCAAAATTAGATATTTTCTACCGAATAGCCGCATGAAAAGGAAACTTTTTGCTAATTTTGCAAACTGTTTATAGATATTGATTATGGCTAAGGAACTTAAAGATTTGACCAAAAGAAGTGAGAATTATTCTTCATGGTATAACGAATTGGTGGTGAAAGCCGATTTGGCCGAACAGTCGGACGTAAGAGGATGTATGGTGATAAAGCCTTATGGTTATGCCATTTGGGAGAAGATGCAGCGGGTATTGGATGATAAATTCAAGGAGACCGGCGTGCAAAACGCTTATTTCCCGCTGCTGATTCCTAAATCGTTTCTGAGTAAAGAGGCCGAACATGTAGAGGGATTTGCCAAGGAATGTGCCGTGGTGACGCACTATCGCTTGAAGACCAACGAGGACAAGACCGGCGTGGTGGTAGACCCGGCGGCCAAGCTCGAAGAGGAGCTGATTATCCGTCCTACTTCCGAGACTATCATTTGGAATACTTATAAAAATTGGATTCAGAGCTACCGCGACCTGCCCATCCTTTGCAACCAATGGTGCAATGTGATGCGTTGGGAAATGCGTACCCGGCTTTTCCTCCGCACGGCCGAGTTCTTATGGCAAGAAGGACATACGGCACATGCCACGCGTGAAGAAGCTGAGGAACGTGCCAAGCAGATGTTGAAAGTATATGCCGATTTTGCCGAGCAATACATGGCCGTGCCCGTCGTGCAGGGCGTGAAGAGCGAGACGGAACGTTTTGCCGGCGCTTTGGACACTTATACCATCGAAGCCATGATGCAGGACGGGAAAGCTTTGCAGAGCGGTACGTCGCATTTTTTGGGACAGAACTTCGGAAAGGCATTTAATGTGCAGTTTATCAATAAAGACAATAAGTTGGAATATGCCTGGGCTACTTCCTGGGGAGTGTCCACCCGTTTGATGGGTGCGCTCATCATGACGCATTCCGATGACAACGGTTTGGTATTGCCGCCGAAGTTGGCTCCCATTCAAGTGGTCATTGTTCCTATATATAAGAATGCGGAACAGCTGAAAGCCATCGACGAAAAAGTGGAAGGCATCGTTGCCCGTCTTCGTGCATTGGGCATTTCCGTGAAGTATGACAATGCCGACAACAAGCGTCCCGGCTTCAAGTTTGCCGATTATGAGCTGAAAGGTGTGCCGGTGCGTTTGGTCATGGGAGGGCGCGATTTGGAGAATAATACGGTAGAGGTCATGCGACGCGACACGTTGGAGAAGGAAACCCGTACGTGCGACGGCATCGAGGACTATGTAAAGACTTTGTTAGACGAAATACAAGATAACATCTACGCCAAGGCAAAATCCTATCGTGATGCTCATATTTATGAATGTGACAATTACGAAGAATTCAAGGAGCGCGTAAAAGAAGGCGGTTTCTTCCTTTGCCATTGGGACGGCACGGCCGAAACGGAGGCAAAAATCAAAGAAGACACGCAAGCCACTATCCGTTGCGTGCCGTTTGAGTTCGAGCAGACTCCGGGTGTGGATATGGTGAGCGGGAAACCGGCAAAATGCCGTGTACTGATTGCCCGTTCGTATTAAGAGCGATATTTTTTTGTTTTCATGGTTGTTGGCGGCCACGGACTTTTTCTCAGGGGAAGTTCGTGGCCACTCTTGTTTGCGTAGGTTTAACAGGTGGTAATATTAGTTAAACGATAAGCTTTCTTCCGGAATTTTTATTGCACTCTTCATGCAAATCTCTATCTTTGCCCAGTAATTAACAATAATGTTAAACATAAATGTTATTATGAAGAAGGAAGACAATACAGAACAGGCCATTTTGCAGGCTGCTGAAAAGGAGTTTCTCGACAAAGGCTTTGCGTTGGCCAAAACAACCGATATTGCGCAGGCCGCAGGCGTGACGCATGCCATGCTACATTATTACTACCGGACGAAAGAGAAACTGTTTGAACGGATATTCCAGGAGAAGGTGCAGGTCATGTCGCGTTCCTTGTGTGCCACATTTGAGGACGGAAAGCCTTTTTTAAGGCAGTTGGAAGACTTGATTGGGACGCATTTCGATTTCATTGCAGCCAACCCGAGGCTTCCACTTTTTCTACTGAATGAAATCCACCTGAACGAGGAGCGTCGCCGTATGTATTTGCCTATCCTGTTGGAGGCTGTCGCTGAGACACGGCAGAAATTATCTTACGAAATGGAGCGTGCTTTGAAGCGTGGGGAGATACGGGCTATGGGGACGGCAGATTTGTTGTTTTCCATAGTTTCGTTGAATATCATGTCGTTTGTAGGTCTGCCGGTAGCTCGCGAGGCATTCGGCATGAGCGAAGAGGACGTGCGCTTGTTCGTGGCGCGTCGCCGGGAAGAGAACGTGGAGATGATATTAAGCAGGTTAAGAAAATGATAAAGACTATGAAACGTTTTTGGGTATGGGCCATGGGAATGTGTGCCTTGCAGGGGACGCTGAGTGCCCAGTTGACGTTGGAGGCGTGTTATCGTGCAGCGCGGGAGAACTATCCTTTGGTACGGCAGTTCGATTTGATTGAGCGTACAAAGGATTTCACCGTGGAGAATGCCACGAAAAGTTATTTTCCCCAACTGAGCTTTTCGGGAAAGGCTTCATATCAGTCGGACGTGACGAAGATGCCCTTTAGTATTCCGGGGGTAGAGTTCGGTTTGGACAAGGACCAGTATCAACTAGTATTGGAGCTGAACCAGACGATTTGGGACGGGGGAGCCGTACGTAACCGTAAAGAGGAGGCCCGGGCCAAATCCGAGGTGCAGAAGGGACAGTTGGAAGTAAACCTTTATGCCTTGGACGACCGGGTGAACCAATTATTCTTCGGCATGTTGCTCATAGATGCCCAGTTGGCACAGAACGCCTTGTTGCAAGCCCAGTTGGCACGCAACCATGGCCAAGTGAGTGCGTGCATGCAGCAAGGGGTAGCCAATCAGGCCGATCTGGATGCCGTAGCGGTGGAACAGTTGAATGCCCGGCAGACAGAGGGTGAGCTACGTGTCAATCGTAAAGCATATGCCGAGGTGTTGGGATTGCTGACCGGCCGGAAAGGGATTGATGCGGAACGGTTGGTCAAGCCGTCTGCCACTGTGGAGCCGTTGGAGGAAAACCGCAGGCCGGAATTGTCGCTTTATGAATCGCAAAGGCGGCAGTTGTCCGTACAGGAGAAAGGTTTGACAGCCCGTTATATGCCCAAGTTGGGAGTATTCGCCCAAGGAGCCTACGGCGACCCCGGGCTGAACATGCTGAAAGGAGGGTTTGAACCTTATTACATTGCCGGACTACGGTTGAGTTGGAATATCAGCGACTTGTACACGCGGAAGAACGACAAAAGGCTGTTGGCTGCAAGTCGCGATGACATCGACGTGCAGGAGGCTGTATTCCGCTTGAACAACCGGATGGAGGCGGCGCAGCATTGGCGTACGGTGGAGAAGATAGATACCTTGATGAAGAATGACGACGAGTTGATAAGGTTACGCACCAACATCCGGAAGTCGGCCGAAGCCAAGGTCGCGAACGGCACGCTCACCGTGACGGAAATGTTGCGTGAAGTGACGGCCGAAGATCAGGCCAAGCAGGCCAAGGCCCTGCATGAGATACAACGCTTGCAAGCCTTATATGATATCAAATATACGATGAATCATTAAAAGTAGAATGAATATGGACATTTGGAATAAGTTATGGCGGGGCGGGTTGGACAGTCCGGTCGCCGTAGGAAAGACGGAGTATGGATTCAAACGGGGAGCCCGGGACATTTGCGGCGCGGCCTTGTTGGGATTGTTTGCGGCGTGCAGCGGGGCAGACACGGATTTCGACGCCACAGGAATCTTCGAATCCACGGAAGTCATCGTGTCTTCCGAAGCCAACGGCAAAATCATGGCATTGAATCTGGAAGAAGGCGATGTGTTGGAGTTGGGGCAACAGGTGGGATATGTGGATTCCGTGCAACTTCACCTGAAAAAGTGCCAACTGGAAGCCCAAATGCGTTCCATCGGTAGCCGTAGGGCGGATGTGGCCAAGCAGGTAGCTGCCACTCGGGAACAGATTGCAAAGGCCGAACTGGAAAGAAAGCGCAGCCTGAACCTGTTGGCGCAGAATGCCGGTACGCAAAAGCAGGTGGACGACGTGGAGTCGCAACTGGCCGTGCTGAAAAAGCAGTTGGAAGCCCAGCTGTCTACTTTGAATCTCGGCAACCAAGGCGTGACGGAAGAAGGGGATGCCGCAGAGATACAGATACGGCAGACAGAAGACCAACTGGAGAAATGCCGTATCGTCAGTCCTATTTCCGGTACGGTGCTGACGAAGTATGCGGAACGGGGCGAAGTGACGGCTCAAGGCAAACCCTTGTTTAAAGTGGCGGACATGAAGCATGTCTTTTTGCGGGCGTATGTGGGTGGCGACCAACTCTCTGCGGTAAAATTGGGGCAGGCGGTGAAAGTCTACGCTGATTATGGAGCGGAAGACCGTAAGGAATACAAGGGAAAAATCACGTGGATATCCGGACAAGCCGAATTTACGCCTAAAACCATACAGACGCGTGACGAACGGGCGAATCTGGTGTACGCTGTGAAAATAGCCGTGGAAAACGACGGCTTGCTGAAGTTGGGCATGTATGGCGAAGTCAAATTCAACTAAGGTGTCATGGAATCCATTGTGAAGGTAGAGGGCGTGTCCAAACATTACGGCAGCGTACGGGCTTTGGACGACGTTTCTTTCGAGGTCAGACCCGGAGAAATCTTCGGACTGATAGGACCGGACGGAGCCGGGAAAAGCACGCTGTTCCGCATGTTGGCCACTTTGCTGTGTCCGGAGAGCGGGCGGATTACGGTGGACGGGCAGGACGTTGTGGGGGACTACCGCAAGTTGCGTGCTTGCGTCGGTTATATGCCGGGTCGGTTTTCCCTGTATCCCGACCTGACGGTGGAGGAGAACCTGGACTTTTTTGCCACGTTGTTCGGTACGTCTGTACGTGAGAATTACCATCTGGTGGAAGACATATACAAGCAGATCGAGCCGTTCAAGACCCGCCGCGCAGGGAAACTCTCCGGCGGAATGAAACAGAAACTGGCTTTGAGCTGTGCGTTGATTCATAAACCGGTGGTTTTGTTATTGGATGAGCCGACCACAGGGGTAGACCCTGTCTCGCGCAAGGAATTTTGGGAAATGTTGCGGCGGCTGAAGCGGGAAGGCATCACCATCATCGTCTCTACACCTTATCTCGACGAGATACGGAGTTGCGACCGTATGGCATTCCTCTACGGCGGTGCGGTCAAGGGGATAGATACCCCCACCGTCATGTTGGAACGGTTTGCCGGTATCCTGTGTCCGCCGGGCTTGCAACGCGAACCGGCCGGAGCCCAGTCGGAATGTGCCATCGAGGTGCACGATTTGGTGAAACGGTTCGGGACGTTCACGGCTGTAGACCACATCTCCTTCCGTGTGGGGAAAGGCGAAATCTTCGGTTTCCTCGGGGCGAACGGGGCAGGCAAGACCACAGCCATGCGCATGCTGTGCGGCTTGTCTTATCCCACGTCGGGCACGGGGCGCGTGGCCGGTTTCGACATCAACACCCAACAGGAAGAAATCAAGAAACATATCGGTTACATGAGCCAGAAGTTCTCGTTGTACGACGACCTGAAGGTGTGGGAAAACATTCGCCTGTTTGCCGGTATTTATGGACTCTCGGACGAGGTGATAGCCCGTCGCACGGACGAAGTGCTGCATACGTTGGGACTGGAAGCAGAGCGGAACACGATGGTCAAGTCGTTGCCCTTGGGATGGAAACAAAAGTTGGCTTTTTCTGTGGCTACTTTCCATCGTCCGGACATCGTGTTTCTCGACGAACCGACCGGAGGGGTCGACCCTAAGACGCGACGCCAGTTCTGGGAACTGATCTATCAGGCAGCCGACCAAGGTATCACCATCTTCGTCACAACGCACTATATGGACGAGGCCGAATTTTGCGGTCGAGTGTCCATCATGGTGGACGGAAAGATACGGGCATTGGATACGCCCGAAGGCTTGAAACGTACTTTCGGAGAAAAAGACATGGATGGAGTGTTTCACCGTTTGGCCCGTGAGGCCACACGTAATGCAGAAATTTGCGGGTAAGAGAGCGCAGACCGAACTTGTTCGGTGTCTGCCGAGCGTGATCAAATTATTCAATAAAGATGAAACAGTTTTGGGCTTTTATCAAGATAGAGTTTTTCCACATTTTCCGCGACAGGCGGACGATGCTGATATTGTTGGGCATGCCGGTGTTGCAAATCATTTTGTTCGGTTTTGCCATTACTACGGAAATCAACCACAGTCGTGTGGCAGTGCTCGACCCGTCGAAAGATGCCGTCACAACGCGTATTACGGAGCGGATAGATGAAAACCGTTATTTCTCAGTCGTAAGATATTTATCATCGGCTTCTGAGATAGAGTCCGTGTTCCGGCATGACGAAGCGGACATCGTGGTGGCTTTCACGCCTGACTTTGATGAAAGCTTGCGTACGGGTGAATCCGGTATACAACTGGTGGTGGATGCTACGGATCCGAATACGGGGAATATGATGTCCGCTTATGTGCAGGGCATCATTGGGCAAGCCCTGCAGGAAGGACAGCAAGCCGGATTGGAGGTGCAGACGCACCTCTTGTTCAATCCTCAGATGAAGAGTGCCTATAATTTCGTACCCGGCGTGATGGGGCTGATACTGATGCTGATTTGCGCGATGATGACTTCCATTTCCATTGTACGAGAGAAAGAGACCGGTACGATGGAAGTCCTGTTGGTGTCGCCCATCCGGCCTATTTTTATCATTCTGGCCAAGGCCGTACCCTACTTGGTACTTTCTTGCGTCAATCTGGCCACGATATTGCTGCTGTCGGTCTACGTGCTGCATGTGCCGGTGGAGGGCAGCCTCTGGACGCTGTCTTTCCTGAGCCTCCTTCTGATTGCGGTGGCTCTGTCGTTGGGATTGCTCATTTCATGTGTGGTACAAAACCAAGTGGCGGCCATGATCGTGTCGGGTATGGGACTGATGATGCCTGTCATGTTGCTTTCAGGCATGATTTTTCCCATAGAGAGCATGCCGGCTGTCCTGCAGTGGATTTCCAATATCATTCCGGCAAGGTGGTACATACAGGCCGTGAAGAAGGTGATGATAGAAGGCTTGGGCATGGCCGCCGTATGGCATGAGGCGTTGATACTGTCCGGCATGGCGGCTTTGCTCATCGGGCTGAGCTTGAAGAAATTCAAGGAAAGGCTAGAATAATACGGACGTAAAAGAGGAAAACTTATGGTACTGAAATATTTAATAGAAAAGGAGTTCAAGCAAATGCGGAGGAATCCCATCATCCCCCGGCTCATTTTGGTGTTTCCCTGCATGATGATGATTCTGATGCCGTGGGCAGCCAATCTTGAAATCAAGTACAACAACCTAGCTGTGGTAGACTTGGACCATTCTGCCTTGTCGCGCCGTCTGGTGGAGAAAGTGGCTTCCACGGATTATTTCAATTTGGTGGAGAACGCACCGGATTACGGCCGTGCATTGGAGAGCGTGGAGCGCGGAGAGGCGGATGTCATTCTGGAGATTCCGCGTGACTTTGCCAAATCTTTAGGCACGGGGCGCCCCGTGGAACTTCAGATTTCGGCCAATGCCATCAACGGAACCAAAGGTGGACTGGGCAGTTCTTACCTTTCTACGGTGGTAAACGATTTCGTGAATCAGGAATTGGGAGGCACGGGTATGGCCCGTTTGTCCGTACTTAACTTGTATAATCCGCATCTGAATTATAAAGTGTTCATGGTACCGGCTTTGCTCATCATGATGCTGACGTTGCTTTGCGGCTTTCTTCCTGCATTGAATATCGTGAGCGAAAAAGAGGTGGGCACGATTGAACAGTTGAACGTCACGCCGCTCAACAAGTTCGTGTTCATCCTGGCTAAATTGGTGCCTTACTGGATTGTGGGGCTGGTGGTCCTGTCTATCGGCTTGGTGTTGTCCGCCGTGCTCTACGGCATTGTGCCGTCAGGCAGTTTGTGGCTGATATATTTCTTCTCGTGCATTTACATTCTTACGATGTCGGGTTTCGGGTTGGTTATTTCCAATTATTCTGCCACGATGCAGCAGGCCATGTTCGTCATGTTTTTCTTCCTGATGGTATTCATCCTGATGAGTGGCTTGTTCACCCCCGTGCGCAGCATGCCGGACTGGGCGCAGTGGATAGCGGCTTTCAATCCGTTGACCTATTTTATTCAGGTCATGCGTATGATTTTCCTGAAGGGATGCGGGCTGACCGACTTGTGGCCGCAGTTCGGCAAGATGCTGTGTTTCATGTCGGTGTTTGCCGGAGTAGCCGTGTGGAGTTATCGGAAGACAAATGCCTGATAGCCCGTGCCGGTCATCTACGGCGATAGATGACATGCCGAATGATTTACAAAAACGAGTCGTGGGAAACTTGTGGGTTTTAATTTGGTAAATCATTGTAATACAGTGGAATAAAAACGCCTTGCAGGAAATGTGTCAATCTCTGCAAGGCGTTGTTTTTTTCTGCGCCAAACGATTTTTCAATCTCAGGCGAACGATTTTTCAATCTCCTGAGATTGATTTTCCGTTCTGCGGCGAACGATTCGGGCGTTGAATTTCCTTTACGGATTCTATAGCATGAGGAGATTTTCCGGCATACGGAAACCCCGCAGGAAGTCTTCTGTGCGCATCCTTTTCTTGCCCGTCAGTTGGATTTCCTTCAGGCGGAGGTAACCTCCGTCTACGGCCACTTTCAGGTAGGTCTTTCCGTCACTTGCGACAGTGCCCGCCGGTTCGTGGCACGCACACGGCTCTTTCTCCGTTTCGTATATTTTAAGGGTATAAACCTTGCCTGTGGCTTCGTCCTTCATCTCGCTCCACGCGGCAGGGTAGGGCGACAAGCCGCGTACGAAATCATACAGTTGCTTGAGCGTCTTGCTCTGCCAATCCATCCGGCACGTCTCCTTGAAGATTTTCGGTGCCGGGTGCAACGGGCCTTCCACTGCCATCGTTTCTTGCGGTATGGGGCGGACGGCATCGGCCAAGATGTGGTCTACCGTCTCCACTACCAACCGGCCGCCGAGTTCCATCAGTTTGTCGTGCACCACGCCCACATTGTCGGTGTCCGCAATCGGGATGCGCACTTGTTGGATGACCTCGCCGGTGTCGATTTCATGTTTGAGGAAGAACGTGGTGATGCCCGTTTCCGTTTCGCCGTTGATGACGGCCCAGTTGATGGGGGCGGCCCCACGGTATTGCGGCAACAACGACGCATGCAGGTTGAATGTACCCATGGGAGGCATGTTCCACACTACTTCGGGCAACATGCGGAAAGCTACCACGATTTGTAGGTCGGCACGTAGGGAGCGGAGTTCTTCCACAAAGGTTTCGTCTTTCAGCTTGACCGGTTGCAAGATACGCAGGCCGTGTTCCACAGCGTACTGTTTCACGGGGCTGGCTTGCAGTACGTCCTGGTGGCGGCCCATCGGTTTGTCCGGCATGGTGACGACACCGACCACGTTGTAACCTCCTTCTACCAAGCATTTCAGGCTCTCCACCGCGAACTCCGGTGTGCCCATATATACAATTCTCAAATCTTCTTTCTTTTTCATGTCTTTAGTTTTTAGTCGTCGGATAAGTCGGCCAGGGTCTTACGGTAAAGGGTCAGCACGTGCGACTTGCGGATGAAGCCCATGAACGTGCCTTCCGTGTCTACTACCGGGAGCGTCCAAGCCTGAGTCTTGTCTAACGTGAGCAGCACTACGTCCATGGAGTCGTCAATGTTCAGGCGAGCCACCGGCTCTTTCATCAGTTGGCCGATTTGGAAACGGTGGTACAATTCCTGCCGGAACATGATGGGGCGGACATCGTCCAGATAAATGATACCCACCAGACGGTGCTGGCGGTCCACCACCGGGAACACGTCGCGGCGCGAAGCCGAGATGGTTTTTACCAATTCGCTCAAATCCATGTCCGGATACAGGTATTCGTCGTATTTCTCGATAACCGAGTCGAGACTCATCAGCGTGAGTATGGCGCGGTCTTTATGGTGCGTGAGCAACTGGCCTTTCTTGGCCAAACGCATGGAATAGATGCTGTGGGGCTCGAAAGAAATGATGGTCAGGTAGGCACAGACGGATACGATCATCAGGGGCATGAATAGCTGATAGCCTCCGGTGAGTTCCGCGATAAGGAATATGCCTGTCAGTGGGGCGTGCATGACACCGCTCATCAGTCCCGCCATGCCGATCATGGCAAAATTCCGTTCGGGCAAGTAAATGCCCAGACAACGGTAGAAGTTCCAAAGGCGGGCGAAAATAAAGCCTGAGATACAACCCAAAAACAGGCTGGGGGCGAAAATACCGCCACAACCTCCGCCACCGTTGGTGGCCGTGGAGGCGAAGACTTTGAAGATAAGTACCAACGCCAGGTAAAGCAACAACAGGTTGCCGTGTCCGTAGAACAGCGAACTGTCCATCGCCGTGTCCCAGTCTTTCGCGCCGTTCCCGTTCAGCAGCAGGTTGATAAGGTCGTAGCCTTCTCCGTACAACGAAGGGAAAAGGTAAATAAGGATGCTCAGCGTGGCTCCGCCGATGAGGAGCTTGACGTAAGGATTGGAATATTTGCGGAAGATGTCTTCCAGTGAGTTCATCGTGCGGGTGAAATAAAGCGATACCAGTCCGCAGAAGATGCCCAAAAGGATGTAGGCCGGTATTTTGTCTACGGCGAATCCGTTTTGCAGATGGAACTCAAAGATAGTGTTCGTACCCGATACGGCGAATGTCACTCCGGCCGCCGTCACGCATGAAATCAGCAAAGGCAGCAAAGCTCCCATTGTGAGGTCTATCATGAGGACTTCGAGGGTGAATACAAGCCCGGCAATCGGGGCTTTGAAGATGCCTGCCACGGCACCTGCCGCTCCGCAACCCACCAAAAGCATCAGGGTCTTGCTGTTGATGCGGAACAGGCGTCCGAGATTGGAGCCGATGGCCGAACCGGTGAGCACGATGGGGGCTTCTGCCCCTACGGAACCTCCGAACCCGATGGTAATGGCACTGGCTATGACGCTTGACCAGGTGTTGTGGACCTTGATTTTACTTTGTTTGCGTGCGATGGCGAAGAGAATCTTGGTGACACCATGGCTGATGTCGTCCTTTACGACATAGCGGACGAACAGTCCCGTCAGGAAAATGCCGATGACGGGATACACCAGGTAAAGGGCGTTGGAACCAGTGGCATCGAAACGGTAGGTCAGGAGGTATTGTATCTGATGGATGAGCCATTTCAGGAAGAGTCCGGCGAAAGCGGTCAGTACACCGACCACCAAACTAATTATCAGGATGAATTTCTGTTCGCTGAAATTCATCCGCCGCCAGATGAACAGGCGTTCGAAAAATGTGAAATTCCTTTTTACCGCGTTCATAGCTCCTTCCGCTTATTTCCTGATGATGGTCACTTCGCCGTCCGGACGCAATTTGATGATGCTACTGGGAGCTGCTTTTGTCTTTTCTTTCCTGCGGCTTTGCACAATGTAGTCTACCGCGTTTTTTATCTCGTCGCTGATGTCATCGAAACAAGCCGGCGAAGGCTCGCCGCTCACGTTGGCTGAGGTGGACACGACGGCTTTCTGGAAACGGTAACACAACTCTCGGCTGAATTCTTCACGGGTGACGCGTATTCCCACGCTGCCGTCTTCGGCCAACAGGTTGGGGGCCAAGTTCTTGGCCTTGTCGAAAATGATGGTGAGCGGACGGGTGGCATATTCTATCAAGTCCCAAGCCACGTTGGGCACGTCGCTTACGTAACGCTGCAACCGATGGTCGGAGTCTACCAAGCAAATGAGTGCCTTGCTGTCGTCGCGCTTCTTGATGTCGTACACACGGCGTACCGCCTCTTCGTTGGTGGCATCGCAACCGATGCCCCATATCGTGTCCGTAGGGTAGAGGATGACGCCACCCCGGCGCATGACTTCTACTGCCTGTCTGATGTCTTCTTCTCTATTCATGTCCGTTGGTTTGGTTTAAACTTTAAAATTCGCTAGTGAAATGGAATTTGATGTGCTCGAAGTCACTCTGTGCCATCTGGAGAACGTAGTTGCTGTCGGCCAAAAAAACGTCGCGGCCTTCGCGGTCCTTGGCCATGAACTGGTACTTGCGCTTTTTGAAGGCTTCCAACTGTGCTTCGTCATCGCTTTCTATCCAGCACGCCTTGTACAGGCTGACGGGTTCCCAACGGCATTGGGCATTGTACTCGTTCTCCAGGCGGTATTGTATCACTTCAAACTGCAACTGTCCTACCGTACCGATGATTTTCCGTCCGTTGAACTGGTTGACGAAGAGCTGTGCCACGCCCTCGTCCATCAACTGTTCGATACCCTTGTTCAGTTGCTTGGTCTTCATGGGATCGGCATTCTCGATGTATTTGAACATTTCGGGAGAGAAACTCGGCAGTCCGCGGAAATGTATCATCTCTCCTTCGGTCAGCGTGTCGCCGATCTTGAATATGCCGTTGTCCGGCAGTCCCACGATGTCGCCGGGCCAAGCCTCGTCGATGGTGCTCTTCTTTTGAGCCATGAACTGTGTGGGCGAAGAAAAGCGCAGCGTCTTGTTTTGGCGTACATGCAGGTAAGGCGCGTTGCGCACGAACTTGCCGGAACATACCTTGCAGAAGGCGATACACGAACGGTGGTTCGGGTCGATGTTGGCTGTGATTTTGAAGATGAAGCCGCTGAACTTCGGCTCTTCCGGGCGCACCATGCGTTCTTCCGCCTGTATGGGGTGTGGGCTGGGAGCTATCTTTACGAAGCAGTCCAACAACTCTTTCACACCGAAGTTATTCAAGGCCGACCCGAAAAAAACAGGTGCCACTTCGCCATTCAGGTAAGTGTTTACATCGAATGACGGATAAACCCCGTCTACCAGTTCCAGGTCCATGCGTAACTTTTCTGCATCGGCATCGCCTACGTGGTTTTCGAGTGCATCGCTGTGGATGTCCACTTCCACCTTTTC
The DNA here is from genome assembly GCF_900683745.1 of Paraprevotella xylaniphila YIT 11841. Taxonomy (NCBI): domain Bacteria; kingdom Pseudomonadati; phylum Bacteroidota; class Bacteroidia; order Bacteroidales; family Prevotellaceae; genus Paraprevotella; species Paraprevotella xylaniphila. The sequence continues at coordinate 980,223 of NZ_LR215980.1, read as the reverse complement.
CGTTACCTTTTGCTTGTCGGGCGTGAACAGGTCGAGGCGTTGCTCGTAGATGTTGTACACTCCTTTGAAGCGCTGTCCTTGGTTGATGGGCCATGAGAGCGGGCGTACTTTAATCTGTAATTCCTGTTCCAACTCGTCCAAGAGGTCGAAGGGGTCTTTTCCCTCACGGTCCATCTTGTTGATGAAGATGATGACCGGCGTTTTGCGCATACGGCATACCGTCATCAGTTTCCGGGTCTGCGCCTCCACGCCTTTTGCACTGTCTACGACAATGATGGCGCTGTCTACCGCTGTCAGCGTTCGGAATGTATCTTCTGCAAAGTCTTGGTGTCCCGGGGTGTCCAGGATGTTCACCTTATAATCCCCGTAATCGAACTCCATGACAGAGGTCGTGACCGAGATACCGCGTTGTTTTTCGATTTCCATCCAGTCGCTGGTAGCTGTTTTCTTGATTTTGTTGTTCTTGACTGCTCCGGCCACTTGGATTTGCCCGCCGAAGAGCAATAATTTTTCGGTGAGTGTGGTCTTTCCGGCGTCCGGATGGGAAATAATAGCAAAAGTCCTTCTTCTTTCTATTTCATTCATACGTCTCGATGCGTCGGTTTAATTCTGTTCTAATTTCTGTATACACTCGGCCAGCGAGTCTTCCCAATAGGGAATGTCGATGTGGTAAGTCTCTTTGATTTTGGTTTTGTCGAGTACGGAATAGTGGGGCCGTGCCGCCGGTGCGGGATATTCTTCCGTATGGAGCGGGCGCACCTTGCAGGTGGTGATGCCGGCTATGCGGTGGATGGCTTTGGTAAAGTCGTACCATGAGATAGCTCCCTCGTTGCTGAAATGGTAAATTCCGGGAACGAAATCTTGTGTCAGTACGGCAAAGATGGCCGCCGCCAGGTCGCGTGCGTAAGTCGGCGTGCCGATTTGGTCGAAGATGACCCCGAGACTCTCTTTTTCCCGGCCTAACCGCAACATGGTCTTGACGAAGTTGTTGCCGAAAGTGGAGTAGAGCCATGCCGTGCGGATGATGACCGATTCAGGGCAGTTCCGCATGACGGCTTCTTCTCCTGCTAGCTTGGTGCGGCCGTATACCGTAGCCGGGCATGTCGGTTCTTCCTCGCGGTAGGGGATGTGTGTAGTTCCGTCGAACACGTAGTCCGTAGAAACCTGTATCATGCAGCCGCCTTGTTCATGTACTGCTTTAGCCAAATATCCCGGAGCAATGTGGTTCAGTATGTTACAGAAAGCATCGTCTGCTTCGGCTTTGTCCACAGCCGTATAAGCCGCACAATTCACGACGCAGTCAATGCCGTTCGTCTTGACGAATGACTTTACGGCATTTTCGTCGGTGATGTCCAACTCTTTCACGTCTGTGAAAAAATAATTGAACTCCGGATACCCGGTAGCCAAAAGCTGCATTTCATTGCCCAATTGGCCATTGCAACCTGTTACTAAAATATTTTTCATATCATTTGTTTCCTTTTGTTCATTCAAATTTCAATTCGCCTGCTTTATCTTGTTTATAATAGTCGGACAGCATGGCCAAAAGTTTGGTGATGTCGGCCACGGCCTTGGCGGTCTCGTCGCTTATCGGTTTGTGTTGCAGGCGGAGCAACATCACGCCGTAGAGGGCATCGAAACAGTTTTCCAATTCCGGTATGTCCTTTTTGTCGCCCTTATTGCGAAGTTCCACAATGTAAGGGAGTGCCTTGTAATAAGCAGACGTATAGAATGGGAACTTGGAAGATTGCAAAAGTTGGTTGTGCAAATCGGTGAGCCACAGGATGATGTTCCGGTTGATTTGCAGGTGGCCACCCTCCTGTATGCCTTCTTCCTTCATCATGCGGATGAGATGGCTGTACCATTCTTCCATTTCTTTTTCCGTTTCCTCCGTGGCTCTGAACTGTGCCAGATAGTTCTGTTTGAGTTCATCCGGATCCAAGTGGTGGGCACGGAGAATATCTTCCACCTGCCACATATAAAGCAGGTATTCGGCAATGTTTTTTTCTTTCAGTTGTTGGGCTATATACATATATTTATAACGATAAACCGGTCAGCGTGACGGCAAGCCCCACGATAGAGGCCACAATGACAACCACTCCTATGAGCCTGTTCAGCAAATAGATGCCTTTGACATCGAAACGGCTGCGCACTTTGTCTATGAAATAAGTCAAGACGAACCACCATATCATGGCTCCGACGAACACGGACAAGTAACCTAAGGATTGCTGTACCACGTGGTCAGGGACGACAAAGGTGAAACGGGCGAACAACGCCACGAACAGAAAGATGATGAGTGGGTTGGAAAACGTGACCAGAAAACCGGTCACCATATTGTGTATAAGCGTGCCTTTACGGGGAGAAGTCGGGCGGATGGATTTCGCCGGATTGCAACGGTAAGTGTACCATCCGAAAAAGAAGAGCATGATGCTGCCCGCCATCTGCAGGTAGAACATGTTGTCTTTGTTTTCAATGAAGTCTACCACGAAACTCATTCCGAATCCCGTTATCAAAGCATATATGATGTCGCTGAAAGCTGCTCCGATTCCTGTGACGAAACCATACCAACGCCCCTTGTTCAGTGTACGTTGGATGCAAAGCACTCCGACAGGTCCCATGGGAGCGGATGCCACCACGCCGATGAGCAATCCCTTTATGATTAAATCTAATGTACTAACCGGTTCAAACCACATAATAGGTGCAAAATTGGCATTTTTTCATGAGACTATAAAGAAAAGTCCGTTCTTTTTTTATTTTTCGTGAAAAAGAGTTTTTTTCTTTTCGCGGTTACATCTGTTTTTCTTAACTTTGAAAACTGTTATAATTAACTTTTATGTATTTTATATGGCTATGGAAAATAAACCTTATGTAATAGGGCTTGATTTAGGGGGAACTAATTCGGTTTTCGGCATTGTGAATGCGGAAGGAAGCGTGGTGACTTCAACGTCTATCCGGACGAAAGGACAGAACGATTTGGATGTTTATATGGACAGTGCTTGTGCGGCTTTGGCTCCGATGATAGAACAGGTGGGCGGTATCCAGAACATCAAGGGGATGGGAATCGGTGCGCCTAATGGTAACTATTACACCGGTAATATTGAACTGGCGCCCAACTTGCCGTGGAAAGGAATCGTCCCGTTTGCGAAGAAATTCAGTGACCGGTTGGGGATTCCCGTGGTATTGACAAACGATGCCAATGCTGCGGCTATCGGCGAGATGACTTACGGGGTAGCTCAAGGGATGAAGAACTTCATCATGATTACCTTGGGTACCGGCGTGGGCAGCGGTATTGTGGTCAACGGTGAGTTGGTCTACGGTTGCGACGGGTTTGCCGGAGAGTTGGGGCATGTGATCGTGGATACCACTCCGGAAGCCCGCTTATGCGGTTGCGGTCGTAAAGGGTGTTTGGAGACTTATTGTTCGGCCACGGGCGTGGCTCGGACGGCTCGTGAGTTTCTCGCCAAGCGTACGGACGACACGGAGTTGCGTAAAATCCCGTTGGAGGAGATTACGTCGAAAGATGTATCCATCGCAGCCGAGCACGGCGACCAACTTGCACGCGATGTATATAAGTTTACCGGTGAATTGTTGGGACGCTCTTGTGCCAATTTTACCGCCTTCTGTAGCCCGGAGGCATACGTGTTTTTCGGTGGGCTGACAAAAGCCGGTAATCTGATTATGGACCCTATAAAAGAGGCATACGATGCCAATGTGCAGAACATTTTCAAAGGAAAGGCCAAGATGTTGATTTCCCAAATGGATGATGCACAAGCGGCTGTGGTAGGTGCTGCGGCATTGGCTTGGAAAATTTAGTGACAGCTATAGATATGAGGTTGTGACGAAAGAGTATGTTTTGTATTTGTAGCCTAAGTCCTAGCTGCAGCAAAAAAGTTGATGGCAAAATGGAATTAGATGCGGGGATGATATTACCTGTAATGATTTCTTAAAAGACCTTGGCTTATGATGAAGCATACATTGTTCTCTCTTTCTATTTTAGTCTTGTGTAACTCTTGCGGTGATAGAAAAGAAGAAGCTAATATACGTGATTTGTCGGAAGTAAATAATACTATATCAACTTGCTCTTTTATAGAGCAAGTTGATTTTATTCCTCTTCATGAAAAAGATTCATTTTTATTGGGGGAAATCAATGCTATACGTAAGTATGACGGTAAATGGTATGTTTTGGATAATAAGCAGAAAACAGCGATTGTTGCTTTTGACTCGGTAGGTCAACCTGTTTCTCTATACGATAAGACCGGAAATGGAAAAGGGGAATATATTACCTTGGAACAAGGTAAGGCAAGAAAAATATTTCAAGCTGAAAGCGATATGTATAATGTTGCGGGTACGGAACCTGTTTTTATTAGGGATGGTGACAATCTGTACTTCCATACGGAACAGTCGGATGCCTTGTATGAAATTAAGGATTTTGAATTTGTCCCGGTTGTATCTTTAGATTATCCATTAAAGAAGGAAACAGAGCAAATTTTGCATAAAAGGTATTATGGAGATTTGAATGTACAAGAACGAATGAAGTATGTAAGGCCTACTGTAAATTGTGTGATAGGCAATGACACGTGCCTTTCTTTTATATATAGTAGGATGCTATATTATATTAATATGCCTTATGAGAATCATTATATTAGTTCCGTATTAAAAATTGATTGCGGAAGATCGACTATAAAAACAGGAAATCAACTAATAAGTTGGGAATATATCTCAGAATATAATCCGGAGAGTTATAGTGACGATCGTTTATATAAGGGAGTTAAGGTAAATCACCCTGTAATGAATGATAGTTTAAGGCGATCAGGAAATCCAATGTTGGTATTATATACTCTAAAAAAGACTTTTGGAGAGTAAAACGTATACTGTTCCAAATGGGAAGATAATGTTCAACAAGTAAATTTTTCAAGTCTATATGTATAAAGCCGGCCTCAAAATCACTTTTGGGTCGGCTTTTTCTATTTTCCATTCGTCTGGCAAAGGGGGGGCGGATGAATGGATTCCGTTACCTGATTTGGGGACGGTAATTCTTGCGGATAGGATAAAGTTCCTCGGCCTTTACTTCGACAACTTGTCCTTCACGGGCGATAACCAAAGTGGTGTGGTTATGTTTTGCACGCTCTACGAGGCGTTTCTGAGCCAGGTATATGCCTTCGTCGATTTTGCGCTGCATTTCATAAACCTCATCCTCGCTCATTATCGTTTTCTTCGGTGTATTGGTCTTTGAATTTTTCATATACGGCTGGTTCAATAATAGTTATACTCTCGTTTTTGCATCCGTAGGCTATTTTGTTGGCCGGACAGGTGCTGTTGTCATACAATGCCCAATAGTCGCATACGGGCATATAGAGGTTGAACAGGTTGCTCAGGCCGTTGTCGTAACGGCGGTAAATCACGTCAAGCGGGATGTTGTGCCCACCTTCGCTTACGCGTTTGGCCACCCGTTTTACGGCCTGTTCCGGGCTGCTTAGCGAGAAGAAGAGCAACGTGACGAAATAGCCTCTTTTCTGTGCCTGTTTGATAAGTTTCACGTAAGACCGCGTGGCCAATGTCGTTTCAAAAGCAAAGGTTTCGCCTTCTTTCAGCAGGTGGATGATGCGTTCTATCATCAAGCGTCCCGCCTGGATGGCTACGCCTTCGGGATTGAACGGAGACAGTCCCGCTGCGATTTCATCGGCGTTGACGAATTCACGGCAATCCAACATTTCCGGAAGTACGGTAAAGCTGGCAGTCGTTTTTCCGGCTCCGTTACAACCTGCAATGATGTACAAGTTGTGTTTTTGTTCTCCCATTACATTATTTATTTAAATACTTAATGGCAAAGATACGATTTGACGGCGAATCCGGCAATATTTCCGGTTCCTTTTTGACAGGGCTGAATGAAAAACAGACGGTCAGTCTTTCTTTTTCAGCAAATCGGGACGCAAAGCCTTTGTGCGTTCGAAAGATTGTTGCAGTTCCCATTCCTTAATCTTGGCTTCGTGCCCGGAAAGCAAGATTTCCGGTACGGTCCAACCTTTATAATCGGCAGGACGGGTATATACAGGAGCTGCCAACAGGTTGTCTTGGAACGAATCGGAGAGGGCGCTTTGTTCGTCGCCGATAACGCCGGGTACTATACGTACGATGGCATCCGTCATGACTGCGGCAGCCAGTTCTCCGCCCGTCAGCACATAATCTCCTATGCTGACTTCTTTTGTGATGAGGTGTTCGCGGATGCGGTAGTCTATTCCTTTATAATGTCCGCACAGGATGATGAGGTTTTCGCAAAGGGAGAGCGTGTTGGCCATCGGTTGGTTGAACTGTTCGCCATCCGGTGTGGTGAAAATCACTTCGTCGTAGTCGCGTTCCGCTTTCAAGGCCGAGATGCAGCGGTCTATAGGTTCACATTGCATCACCATGCCCGCAAAGCCACCGAAAGGGTAGTCGTCCACCCGGCGGTACTTATTCGTGGCATAGTCGCGCAAGTTGTGCAAATGGATTTCCACCAAGCCTTTCTTTTGGGCGCGCCCCAATATGCTTTCACGCACGAAGCCTTCGAGCAATTCCGGTAAAACGGTAATGATGTCTATTCTCATGGGGTATCGTAATCTTGATTTTTATTGCAAAAGTAGTGATTTTGCGGCATATTCTGGAAGGCTTAGCGGCTTATTACTAAAAATGGATGTTAAAAACGTAAGCTGATGTGTAGAAAAACAGATTCGGATTTGCTTTTCTAAACCTTTAGATATACATTTGCCGTATCAATAACTAAAGGTTTAGAAATTATGGGGAAGCAAGGAACTTTGACGAAAGCGGAGATGCAAATCATGAATATCCTTTGGAGTTTGCCTTCCATGAAAGGGACGATAGCGGATGTGCTTGAGGGGTACGGTGAGAAGAAACCGGCTTATACCACGGTGGCCACGTTCATGAAAATCCTGCTCAACAAAGGATATGTGGGGTTTGAAAAGATGAAAGGTACGAAAACGCTGTGTTATTATCCTTTGATCACGAAGAAGGATTACACGCGACAAGTGCTCGATGGCGTGAAGGATGACCTGTTCGGAGGTTCGTTTTCCTCTTTGGTGCGTTTCTTTGTCAAGGAGGAGCGTATTTCAGAAAAGGAACTGAAAGAAATGCTCGACATGGTGGAACGGCAAGATTCATTTTCGTAAACACAATGTCTGGGGAAACAAAAATAGAAGGTAACAGTCTCTTAATTTATCGGCCATGGGAACTTTTTTAGTCTATATCATCAAGTCGGCGTTTTGCCTGACGTTGCTTTATCTGCCTTATACCTTGTTATTACGTAAGGAGAAGTTGCATCGTCTGAACCGCATGGCATTGTTTGCCATTTTGGTGGCTTCTTTTTTGCTTCCGTTGGCGCAGGAGGAGTGGTTCGGGCAAGGGTGGCATTCTTGGCAGACGGCTGTACCCGATGGTGTATATGCATCGCTGATCGGGCAGCTTGACAGCACCGGCCATTTTCTACCTACGGTAGTGGTTACGGCAGGGACGCCTGTTCCGGTATGGCCCATGGTCTTGGTGGGAATGTATTGGGTCGGGGTGGCCGTGTCGTTAGCGGTACGCCTATGGCAGTTCGGCCGCATGCGATGGTTTATTCCCCGGGGATGTTTGTGGAAAGAGTGCTGTGAGGACGGCATCACGCTCTATTGCCATGCCCGTCCTGTGGCCCCGTTCAGTTGGATGTGTTGCGTGGTCATGTCCGAAGAAGATTTGGAGGGCGCGGCGGGTGAGGCTATCTTTGCCCATGAGAAAGCCCATGTGCTCCACCGGCATTCCTATGACACGATGCTGATGTTGGCGGCCGAAGCCATACAATGGTTCAATCCCGTGATTTGGATGATGGAGATGGACATGCGCTGCATCCATGAATATCAGGCCGACGAGTACGTGCTGAATCAAGGCATCAACGCGAAGAATTATCAACTTTATTTAATAAAAAAGGCCGTCGGCTCCCGACTGCAATCTTTTGCCAACGGCCTGAATCAAAGCACACTTAAAAAACGTATTGCTATGATGTGTAACAGAAAATCAAACAAATGGGCAGCATTGAAGTATATGTATTTGCTGCCGGTGGGCACATTTGCCACAATGGCATTTGCCCGTCCCGAGATGGCGAACCGAGTAGACGGACAATTCGAGCAGATTTCTGCCGTCAAAGTTACGGATTTATCTGCAACTGTGAAAACCGTCGCGGCTGAAAATGTACAGCCGGAACTTTTAAAAACAGAAAAAAGGGCTTACAAAGCGGAAGTTTCCGGAGTGAAAGCCGCCAAGCCTTCTTTGGTTGTGGCGAAGGCAGATTCGGCCGTTGCCTCTTCGGAAAGGGTGCCCGAAGGTATTGTGGTGACTGCGATGGCACCCCGGAATAAGGAGGAGAAGCCTGCCCGGACTAAAGAGAAAGATTCAGTACCTAAGTATATAATAGTGAGGAGAGCCAAGGTCATGCCTAGCAAGATATACGATGAGGTGGACGTGCAACCGACGTTTCCGGGCGGAGAAGCCGAGTGCATGGCGTATGTGGCGCGTAACATGAAATATCCAAGAAAATGTATAGAGAACGGTGTGACGGGACGCGTGCTCTGTCGTTTGGTCATCGATACGGACGGTAGCCTGTGCAGTATCGAGATTAGAAGGGATTGTTATGCAAAGAAAATGGACGGCAGTCCAGCATCTTCGGAAATGTTGCAATTGTTTGTCGAAGAAGCTTTCCGCGTAGTAGACGGAATGCCGAAGTGGACACCGGGACAGAAAAATGGGAAGGCGGTGGCTGCGCGCTATACTTTGCCGTTTACTTTCCGCTTGCAATGATGCCGTGCATACGAGTGGATGCCCGTATTCATTCCAAACGTGTTAGAACTTGAAAACGATTTGAAACCTCTTCGATATAAATGACATGGGAACATTTTTAGTCTACATCATCAAGTCGGCGTTTTGCCTGACGTTGCTTTACTTGCCTTACACGTTGTTGTTGCGTGGGGAGAAGCACCACCGTTTGAGCCGTATGGCATTGCATGTCCTGTCGGTAGCTGCATTCTTGTTGCCGTTGGTGCAGGAAGAGTGGTTCGGGGGCACGGTCCGTTCATGGCAGACGGCAATGCCCGAAGGTACATACGCCGTGCTGGTGGAACGGTTGGAGCAGGCAGATGTGCTTGCCATGCCGGATAGCGGGAGTCGCGAAGAAGCCGTACCCGTCTGGCCTATGTTTTTGGTCGGCCTGTATCTTGCCGGTGTGACAATGTCGTTGGTCATACGGTTGTGGCAGTGGGTGTGCATGCGCCGGTTCGTTTCCCGGGGATGTTTGTGGAAAGAAGGCCGTGAGGGCGGCATCACATTGTATTGCCATGCCCGTCCCGTGTCGCCGTTCAGTTGGATGCACTGTATTGTCATGTCGGAAGAGGACTTGGAGGGCGAGGCCGGCCATGCGATATACGTCCACGAGAAAGCCCACGTGCTTTACGGACATTCCTACGACACGTTGTGGATGCTTGCCGTGGAAGCCGTGCAATGGTTCAATCCAGTGGTCTGGATGATGGAGATGGACATGCGATGCATCCATGAATATCAGGCCGACGAGTACGTGCTGAATCAAGGCATCAACGCGAAGGATTATCAACTTTATTTAATAAAAAAGGCCGTCGGCTCCCGACTGCAATCTTTTGCCAACGGCTTGACCCAAAGTACACTTAAAAAACGTATCATGATGATGACAAACAAAAAAACAAACAAGTGGGCGGTATTGAAGTACATGTATTTGCTGCCTGTAGGTGCATTTGCCACAGTGGCATTTGCCCGTCCTGAAATGACAAGCCGGATAGACGGAGGGCTGGACCGGATTTCTGCCGTTACGGTGGCCGATTTGTCGGCTACAGTGAAAAACGTGTCTTCTGAAAGCTTGCGTCCGGTGGTGCAAGGCGAAGTAAAGGGAACCAAGGTTTCCAAAACAATCCCGGCCAAACAGAAATCCGTTCCGGCCAAGAAGGAGAACGGCTCGGCCAATGTGGCCATACAGTCTGGGGCGATGGAAAAAGTCGTGGTGACTACTTCTTACCGTTCCCGTCTGAATCCCGAGGCGGTGGAATTCAAGGAGGCGGTCCTTATGACCGACAAGGACAAGTCTGAACTTCAGGCTGCCAAAGATTCAGCTTCCTATTATCTGCAATTGGAGGGAGCCAAGATGAAGCATCAAGGCGTGTATTACCGTACAGAGACAATGCCTTGCTATCCCGGTGGCGCGGCGGCCATGAGGGATTTCATCGCCCGGAATATCCGTTATCCCAAGGCATGCCAAGAGGCTTTGCTGCAAGGTACGGTTTATTGTGAGTTCATGGTTAGGGCGGATGGTCGGATTGATGCAGACCATATCCGGACGTTCACGACGGAAGTCATAGACGTGACAAAACCCGTTCGGATGAATCTGGCGAAGCAGTTGGAGGCAGAAGCGGCACGCATCGTGAAGAAAATGCCGAGATGGACTCCCGGAAAAGTAAACGGAGAGCCGGTAGACGCTTCTTACACCATTCCCGTGGAGTTCCGTCTTCAATAAGTAAAGGTCACTGTTTTTCATTTTTCTGTCCTGCAAAGCGGTTTTTTACGGCCGGCTTTGCAGGACGCTTTTTATGCCGTTGGTATATGGCTGGCAATGGCCCGTGCCACGGTGTAGGCTGTGGTCCAGGCAGCTTGGAAGTTGAATCCCCCCGTCACGCCATCAATGTCGAGCACCTCGCCTGCAAAGTAAAGCCCGGGACAGGTCTTGCTTTCCAACGTCTGTCGGTGTACCGATTCGAGGCTTACTCCTCCACACGTGACGAACTCTTCGCGGAACGTGCTCCTGCCGTCCACGTCGTAGCGGTCGTTGCATAACGTGTCGGCCAACTTGCAAATCCCTTTGTGTCCCAGTTCGTTCCACTTCCGGTCGGGGGCGATGCCGGATTTACCGATGAGGTAATGCCATAACCGCGCAGGCAAGTCGTACGGGCGCAAGCCGGAGATTTTCTTTTGGGGGTGGCGTTGCGCCATGTCTTGCAGGATGCCGGTTACGGTTTCGCTGTTAGTCTCGTTTGTCCAGTTGACGAAAATGGGGAAGCGGTAAGCTTTCTCTTGTATAAGACGGGCGGCATGGGAAGACAATTTCAGGATGGCCGGCCCGCTCATGCCCCAATGGGTGACGAGCAACGCGCCAGAGTGCCTGAATTTGGTGCAGGGGATGCCGACCGATACCGGGTTCACCACGGAGCCCATCAGCCCGCGCAGTGCCGGGGAGGCGATGTTGAACGTAAAGAGAGAAGGGGCGGGCGTTTCGATGCGATGCCCCAACCGTTCCAGATAAGCGAAGCTTTCGCCACGCGGTGAACCACCGGTGGTGACGGCCACGCAGTCGAATAGCAGACGGCCTTGGCGCACATCCTGGAAAGTAATTTCATACTTCCCGCCGCTAGGCGTGAGGGTTTCCACGCGGTGGGAGGTTTTCACTGTGACCCCCAGTTCCGCAGCAAGGCTTTTCAGGCAACCGGTTACGGCACGGGCATCCTGTGCGGTCGGAAACACACAATGGTCATCTTGCGCGACGAGCGGCACGCCGTGCGCTTCGAACCATCGGTAGGCATCCCGATGCCCGAACTGTTTGAAAAGCCCTTTCAAGAGCTTATGTCCACGGGGGTAGACCTGTTTCAGGTCTGTCACACCTTCAAAAGTATTGGTCAGGTTGCAGCGTCCGCCGCCCGAAACCAGTACTTTTTTCAATACATCCGCCTGTCTTTCGAATACCGTGACCTGCACTTGCGGCGCGAATGTTTTCAGGTTGACGGCCAGAAAGAAGCCGGCCGCTCCTCCGCCTATGATTGCTACCTCCATTGTTTCCACGATTCTTTTTTAAGGGACAAAGGTAAGTATAATCGGCCGGATTAGAAATGATGAGTCTGACATTTTGCTACTTTCAGCTCCAAATCGGTCTTTTCAAAAGACAGCAGTTAGGAGAATCCAAAAAGGTTGGAGTGTATAAGTATGCAATTTTTGTCTCGTTTTTACTGTTTTATGCAGTATATATTCATTTACCTTGAGGAAAGAAAAAAATCGTTTGCAGCCAAACGAAAAATTTCTTTCCTCATATAAATTCCGGGTACTCCGCATGTCGTGGAAAAAATCCGCCTGAAAATGGAATTTTTCGCTGTACGAAGCGTACTAAAACTGCTTTTTTGCGGCTTTTTCGTTCTATTTTCCTGTTTTTCGCCGACAAGAATTTACGGACAGAATGTTGGCGGTTCCACCTTACAGGTTTCACCGAAAGAAGAAAGAAGCGGAGGACAGGCGATTTCCGTTTGCTTTTGTTTTGTGAAAAAGCTTTCAGGCTGTCTTTTTGATTTTTTCGGGAGGCGCGTGCGTCGCTTATTTGCCATCGAGTCCGCAGGAAGGGGCGAATGGACGATTCTCGAAGGCATAGGATTGACGTTTTGACAGGTTGTGCCGGAAAAGGACGCTTTTCTTTTTTCTTTGCTCCCTTGGGCGTTTTCTGCGAATTGACTATCTTTGCTTATGCGAATGACGGGGGAGCCGTTCGCGGGAACAGAGCCGCGATGTCTCCCCGTCAGGGTTTATCATTGAATGCAAATGGAAGTAAAGGAACAGATAGAGAGGCTTCGCAATGAATTGCACCGCCACAACTATAATTATTATGTGTTGAACGCCCCGGAGATTTCCGACCAAGAGTTCGACCGCATGATGCGGGAGTTGCAAGACCTCGAGGCGGCCCATCCCGAATTTGACGACTCGGACTCGCCGACGCGGCGCGTGGGGAGCGACCTGAACCAGGAGTTTGTGCAGGTGCCCCATCGCTATCCCATGTTGTCGTTGTCCAATACGTACAACAAGCAAGAGGTGGCCGACTTTTATGAACGCGTCCGTTCCGGTTTGGAAGGCGAGCCGTTCGAGATTTGTTGTGAAATGAAATACGACGGGCTTTCCATCTCGCTGACTTACGAGCAGGGGCGATTGGTGCGTGCCGTGACGCGGGGCGACGGGGTACAGGGCGACGATGTAACGGAAAACGTCAAGACCATCCGCTGCATTCCGCTTCGTCTGAACGGGAACGGTTACCCCGAAGAGTTTGAAATCCGTGGGGAAATCCTGATGCCGTGGACGAGCTTCGAGGCATTGAACCGCGAACGCGAAGAACGCGAAGAACCGCTTTTCGCCAATCCGCGTAACGCGGCTTCGGGGACGCTGAAAAGCAAAAACTCAGCGGTGGTGGCGCAGCGGAAGCTTGATGCTTACTTATATTACCTTTTGGGGGAACACGTTCCTTTTGACGGGCATTATGAAAATTTGCAGGCGGCATGCTCGTGGGGATTCAAGATTTCCGGGGGGATGAAGAAAGTAACTACCCTTCAAGGCATTTATGATTTCATAGATTATTGGGACGTGGAGCGCAAGAACCTGCCTGTGGCTACAGACGGCATCGTGCTGAAGGTCAACTCCCAGAGGCAGCAACGTGCGTTGGGCTATACCGCCAAAAGTCCCCGTTGGGCCATTGCTTACAAGTTTCAGGCGGAGCGTGCCCGTACGCGCCTGAATGCTGTAACCTTCCAGGTCGGACGTACCGGAACGGTGACGCCGGTGGCCAATATGGATCCGGTGCAGTTGGCCGGTACGGTCGTACGGCGTGCCACTCTGCACAATGCCGACGTGATGGAGCAGTTGGATTTACACATCGGGGACATGGTGTATGTGGAAAAAGGAGGGGAAATCATTCCCAAAATCGTCGGTGTGGACATTGATGCGCGTGGAGCGGAAACGGGTCCAAGGGCCGAGTTCATCACCCGTTGTCCGGAATGTGGGGCAGAACTGGTGCGCTACGAGGGAGAAGCCGCATGGTATTGTCCCAACGACACGGCTTGCCCTCCGCAAATCAAAGGGCGCATAGAGCATTACATCAGCCGCCGTGCCATGAACATAGACAGCCTGGGGCCCGAAACCGTGGATGATTACTACCGCCGCGGCTTGATACGCGACGTGGCCGACCTGTACGACATACAGGTGCAGCAGATTAACGGCGAGGACGGCACGCGCGAGAAATCTGCGCAAAAGATAGTCCGCTCGATTGCCGACTCCGTAGAAGTTCCTTTCGAACGCGTGGTGTTTGCCTTGGGCATACGTTTTGTCGGTGAAATTGCGGCCAAGGCTTTGGCGCGTCATTTCAAGTCGATGGACGCGCTGGCCTCGGCATCGTTGGAGGACATGTTGCAGATCAACGGAATCGGTGTGGTGATAGCCGAGAGCGTGATCCGCTATTTTGCAAACGAAGCCAACCGCGATTTGGTGCGCCGTTTGCGGGAAAAAGGGGTCCGGATGGAGCTTTCCGACGAAGAATTGAGCAGCCATTCCGACAAGTTATCCGGGCAGAGTATTGTGGTGAGCGGGGTGTTCTCGCTTCATTCGCGCGATGAATATAAAGCCATGATAGAACAGCACGGCGGAAAAAATGTGGGCAGCATCTCTTCGAAGACTTCTTTCGTGCTGGCCGGAGCCAACATGGGACCGGCCAAACTGGAGAAAGCCGGTAAATTGGGTATCCCTATCCTCTCGGAAGAAGAGTTCTTGAAAAAGATAGAATCGTGAAAGATTGTTTGCATTATGGGATTTTATTTGTATTTTTGTCGCGAAATAGATAGAACTACTTAAACTATGGCACAAAATAAGTTCAAGGGGTTGGGAATTGCTTTGATAACTCCTTTTAAATCGGATGGTGAAGTGGACTATGAGGCGTTGACCCGTCTGGTAGAATATCAGATACGGAATGGCGTGGATTTCCTGTGTATCATGGGAACGACGGCCGAAACACCTTGCCTCTCGGCTGACGAGAAGAAGATATTGAAAAAGATGCTTGTGGAGCGTGTAGCCGGCCGTGTTCCTTTGTTGATGGGATGTGGCGGGAATAACACGGCAGCAGTAGTTAAAGACCTGAAGGAAGGGGATTGGAGCGGCATCGACGGTATCTTGTCGGTTTGTCCTTATTATAATAAACCTTCGCAGGAGGGGCTGTACCAGCATTTCAAAGCCATAGCGGAGGCTTCGCCCGTGCCGGTCGTGTTGTATAACGTACCGGGGCGTACGGGAGTCAACATGAGTGCGGAGACGACATTGCGCTTGGCCCGTGATTTCGAGAATATAGTGGCCGTCAAGGAGGCCAGTGGGAATATGACCCAGTTGGAGGATGTGATAAAAAACAAGCCTCGCGACTTCGATGTCCTTTCAGGGGATGACGGCATCACTTATCCGCTGATTACGATGGGGGCGGTAGGTGTGATTTCAGTGATAGGCAATGCCTTGCCTGCCGAATTCAGCCGTATGGTCCGCATGGCACTGAACGGAGATTACGAGCATGCCCGTATCATTCACCACAAGTTCTCGGATTTGTTCAAATTGTTGTTTGTGGATGGCAATCCGGCCGGCGTAAAAGCCATGCTCCATGCCATGGGAATGATTGAGAACCAACTTCGTCTGCCTTTGGTGCCTACACGGTTGACCACGATGGAGAAAATCTCGTCTATTTTGAAAGAGTTGGATATCCGCTATTAAGCAGATAGCGGATTGAATCGTATGCAGCCGCCTGTCGGAAAGTTTATTCCGTCGGGCGGCTTTTTTTGTACCTCCTGTTTCCGATGGGTTGATAGGTGTTCTGAATAGTTAAATAATGTGTGTTTTTGCGGATTTTCCGGCAGACGTTCGTAAACCGTACAGAAAGCATTAGAAATAAGAACGGAAACCAATATTTATCATTTATGAAGAAACTATCTTTTTTTACGGTGGCTTTGCTTTTCAGCACCGGAGGTGGTGGGGTATACGCCCAAGGGACATTCGTCCATCCCGGACTTTTGCATAGCCAAAACGACATTGACCAAATCAAAGAACGTCTGGCGGCAAACGACACTGAGACGCTAAAAGCTTTCGAGGTGTTGAAGAACAGTTGGGTGGCCAACAAGGGCGTGAATGACATTTGGGGAGTGACGGAATATATCAAGCGCGGAATTGCCGGTGACGAAAACTACATGAACGCCTATCGTAATGCGGCCAAGGCTTACCAGTGTGCCTTGCTTTGGAAAATAACAGGCGAGACACAGTGGGCAGAACGGGCTGTCTATGTGTTGAACCAGTATGTAGCGATTACCAAAGGAATCGGTGGGAATACAAACCAGTCCTTGGTGCCCGGCTTTATCGGTTACCAATTTCTGAATGCGGCCGAGTTGATGCGTGATTACGAAAAGTGGGAGAAAGAGGATTTCGAACGCTTCAAGCAGTGGATGATCGACGTGTGGTTCACTACGGCACAAGACTTTCTGGAACGTCGGCACGATACCGTAGTGCGCGAAGGTAACTGGTATCACTATCACAGTAATTGGGGATTGGGAAATGCCCTTTTCTGTGTGTCGTTGGGCATCTTCGCCGATTTGCCGGACATTTATAATTACGGTATGTACTGGATAAAAGAAGGGCCGGGCAATGAATCGCTTTATGTGGGTGACAGTCATCCTGTGAAGCAAGACCAAGGTATGTGCGGTTACGGTTGGGGGCTTATTCCTTGGTTTCACGAAGATGCCCGTGGTCCGTTCGGATACTTGAATCAGATGCAAGAGAGCGGTCGCGACCAGGGACATGCCATGGCGGCGTTGGGCTTGTTGTCATACGCCCTTCAGTCGGCTTACAATCAGGGAGACAATGCCTTTTGTAACTTGTATAACCCTTTGATTCCGGGTGAGGCGGGGCGGACCATGGTGGCCGGTGCGGCGGAATATGTGGCTATGTACAACTGCAATCAAGTAGACCCCGCTGATATTCCTTACACGCAGAATTGGTGGATGGGGGGACTGAACGGTACGGGGCGTGGACAATGGCGGCCGATATGGCAGTTGTTCATCAATCACTATCAGAACCGTATGGGAATGCCGATGGAGTACTGCACGCGGATGTCCAAGATTGTAGGGGTAGAGGCCGGAGGTGGTTCCTACGGAACGAATAGCGGCGGTTTCGACCATACGGGATTCGGGACGCTGATGCATTCGGACGAGACGGTGACGGAGGAGACGAAGCCCACCGTGCTTTCTCCGGAAATAGTACAAGACGGCGCTGTACGCCCATACGCCGAGATGAAAGAAGTGAAGAAGGGTACGCCGTTAACCTTGCGGGCTGTTTTACCTGACGGCGAAACCGATACGGGAAACTGGGAATGGGAAGACGGCATGAAAGGAGCGAGCCGCGACATCACGGCCGATGCTTCGGGTGTTTATCGTTTGTTTTACACCAATACGCAGGGGGTGAAGAGTGTGCAGATGTTTTGCATTTCCGTATATGGAGAGGGCATTCGTGCCACGTTGACTCCATGGGTGGAGTACGACGGGGTGCGCATGAACCAGACGAGCGAGTTCAGTGCCGTAAACGGAAGGGACGTGACCCTTGGGGCTGATTATGCCAATTGGAACTATGTGGTTTCCACCAGATGGTATGACAGTCAGGGCAAGCTGTTGGGATCCGGTGGGTCTTATACATTCCGGCAAGGGAATTCCGACCAGACATTCAAGGTCGTGCTGACCAACGAATCCGGCGTAGAGATAAGCCGGGAATTCACGATTAAGAATTCGGTGGTAATACCCACGTTAACGGTGGACGGGGAAGAGCAGGAAACTTTGCGGGCTATCGTCACACAAGGGCATGATGTGGTAATGAAAGGTAAGATAACTTCCGTCCGTTATCGGGACGGGGTCTATACTTGGAGTTCCGGCGAGCATACGGAATCCGTTTCTTTTGAGAACGTACAATCTTCCATCTACCGCCGTTTGGACTGGATAGACACTTCATCTTCCATAAAGACATACGAGGCTCATTTTGATTTTGAAGTCAAGGTGTATAAAGAAGGCCGTTCTTTGGACGACGGTTATTATCGTATGAAAGAACGTTCTACGGGGAAATACCTGAACAGCCGTACGATGAAATTTGAAACTGTGGAAGAAGAAGGGGACTCTACCGCTTTCATTTGGCATTACACTTGGTTGGACGACATGGAACGATATAAAATACAGAATCACAATGATTCGGCTTATCTGAACAACGAAGGGATGCTGACCGACCGTGTTTACAGTAAAGCGCGTAGCAGCTTCTATTTATATACGTTGGTAGGAGGAGAAGATTTGGAATGCTTCGTGCGTACACCGGAGCGTTACGGTTCTTATTATTGGGAAACCGACGGCGAGACGTTGGTTTGCGACCAGGCTGACAAGATGCCTTCCGACTTCCCGTTCGTATTGGAAAAGGTGGCTGGGGACGGAGGCGAAACAGACATTTCCGAGACTGTGGTGCGCGATGCGGCATTCACGGTAGACGTGACGCGTTCAGGCATTGCTGTTACGTCCGGGAGTGAGGTCGGTATGACGGTTTGCACGATGGCCGGTAGTCCGGTAATGCGTACCCGGTTAGGAGCCGGTACGCATACGATAAATACCGTTCCGTTGGCTCCGGGCATTTACATCGTCCGCGTGACGGACGGAAATACGGTAAGGAGTGTGAAATTCGTCCGATAGGACGGAATGGACACATCAAGAGCAGGTGAGCCCGCCCGGTATTGTCGGGCGGGCTTCTTCAATATCTGCATGCAAAGCTTTTTTCTTCTTTCGGAAAATAGTATATTTGCCGATAGGTTTTGTGAGGATGTGTGACATGAAAATAGACGTACGTTATTTTATTATAGGATTACTGTCCCTGGTTTCTTCTTGCGTCAATGAAAAGGAAGATGCCGGCATGCAGCCGGATGCGGTGGAAGTGGGAGACGTGTTGCCGGAATTTACCGTAGTGATGAATGACGGACGGGTGGTGGAGAGCGGAAGTTTGCAAGGGCAACCTTCGTTCATATTGTTCTTCAATACGGAGTGCGGGGATTGTCGCCGTGAATTTCCGCTCGTACAACAAATGTACGAAAGGTACGGAGCGGACGGCCGTATGGTTTTTATGGCCATCAGCCGGGATCAGGACGCGGTAGCTGTCGGAGAGTATTGGGCGGACAACGGACTTACGATACCTTTTTCCGCACAGACCGACCGCACGGTTTACCATTTGTTTGCTTATTCGTCCATACCCCGCATCTACGTCGTGGATGCGTCGCGGGTCGTCCGGGCGGTTTTTACGGACTCTCCTTTGGCAACGTCGGAGGACTTGACGTACGAGATAGAACGTGTATTGACGGAAATAAAAGATACGGAAAAGTAAGTTTGAGATTATGAAATGTTTAGTGATAGGCGCCGGAGGCGTGGGCGGCTCTTTGGCAGCTCTGTTGGCCTTGGCCGGGAATGAAGTAACGTGTGTGGCTCGCGGGGAGCACAAGGAAAAAATGTTGGCGCATGGGTTGCGTTTCCATTCGGGAATCAAAGGAGAGCAGGTTGTCCCGTGTTATGTTTACGACGGGGCAGAGGAACGTCCGGGAGAGATAGGTGTGGCTACGACCGAAACTTATCGGGGGAAGGCCGAGCTGATATTGGTCTGCGTGAAAGGGTATTCCGTCGATTCCGTGGCGGATTGCATCATCCGTGCCTCGGATGGGCATACCGTGGTGCTGCCCATCCTGAATGTGTACGGTTCGGGGCCGCGAATTGCCCGTGCTTGTCCCGGTTCACGGGTCATCGACGGTTGCATTTATATCGTAGGATATATCCAGGCTCCGGGCGAGGTGACACAGAGCGGCCAGGTGTGCAAACTTGTGTTCGGGGCACGTCCCGGGGACGGTGTTTCTCCGGAAGAGCTCGAAACAGTCCGCCGCGTGTTGGCGGACGCGGGAGTGAAAGCGATTCTTTCGGATGACATAGACCGGGATACTTTTGCCAAATGGGGATTTATCAGCGCGATGGCCGGAACAGGGGCTTTCTTTGACGTACCGATGGGAGCCGTACAGAGAGAAGGTGAGGAACGGGAAGTGTTCATCGGCCTGACGAAAGAGAGCAAGGCGTTGGGAGAGAGCCTGGGCATCCGTTTCCGGGAAGACCCTGTGGCGGCTAACCTGCGAGTCATAGATACCTTAGACCCACAGACGACTTCTTCTTTGCAGAAAGACTTGAAGAAAGGACGGGAGTCTGAAATACAAGGGCAGTTGTTCGACATGTTGGATGCCTGCCGGAAGCAGGGGATAGAGGCTCCGACATACGAACGGGTGGTAGCGAAATTCAGGAACTCCTGAACGAGGACAGCCCGAGCAGAAACTGAAATAGGAAACTCCTCCGGCTGACATCGCTTTGCGGTAGTCGGCCGGAGGAGTTTCCTATTACGGGATGGACCTTGCGGCAGAAGCCGCCGTTAGGTTCATGCTTTCTTTTTCAGGCGGTTCTTCCAGAGTGCCGTCATGTCCTCCAATGTCTTGCCTTTGGTTTCGGGCACGCTCTTCCAGACGAACAGGGCTGCAAGCAGGCAGATGATGCCATACAGGCTGTAAGCGAACATAGGGCTGAAATCGTACAAAGCCGGAAAGGTGGAAGACACCAAGTAGTTGAACACCCATTGGAACGCTACGGCGATGGCTACGGCTTTTCCACGGATGGTGTTGGGGAAGATCTCGGCAATGAGAACCCAACAAATCGGCCCCCATGACATCATGAAGAATGCAGCGTACACGATGACGGACAGAACCGGAACGATGCCTTTGATGCCCATCTGGTCGCAAAGGGCTACGGCAAAAGCACCGACAGCCATACCGATGGAACCGATGATGAGCAACGGTTTGCGTCCGAAACGGTCGACGGTGAAAATGGCTACCAGAGTGAAAAGGATGTTGACCACACCCATGATGACGGTCTGCATCATGCCGCCTCCTTCGGCACCGGCACTTTCAAATATGCGGGGGGCATAGTAAAGCACCGCATTGATGCCGATGGCTTGTTGGAAGACGGAGAGCAGAATGCCGATGACGATGACTGCCACGCCGTAAGTGAACAGCTTTTCAGTCTTTTCCTTGGACGTCTGTTTGATTTCTTCCAGTACCTTTCCGGCCACATTGCGGCCATTGATTTTCTCCAAAATGGCAAACGCACGGTCGTCTTCACCGCACATCACTAAATAGCGGGGAGTCTTGGGGACGCAGAACAGCAACAGGCCGAACAAGGCAGCCGGGAAAGCTTCGGATCCGAACATGTAACGCCAACCCTCGTACACGCTCCACATGTCGGATTCGGGGCTGACAGACATCACACCGCTTACGGTGTCTTTCAGGATGACAGGATTCTGATGGTCGCCCATAATCATATAGTTGACGAAATAGACTACGAGCATGCCGAAGATAATGGCAAACTGGTTGCACGACACCAGTGTGCCGCGGATGTGGGAAGGGGCAATCTCGGCGATATACATCGGACAGACAGCAGAAGCCAACCCGACACCGATTCCGCCCAACACACGATAGAGGTTGAAGGCAATCAGCAAGTCCCAGTTGGCCTTTCCGTATTCGAAGAAAAGAAACTCCGGATAGTAGGAACCCAATGCGGAGAGGAAAAACATGACGGAAGCCAGACGGAGGGAATCGCGCCGCCCCAGGCGGGAGGCCAGGTAACCGGATATGGCGCCGCCGATGACGCAACCGATCAATGCACTGGACGAGGTGATGCCGTGCATCACCTTGTCATACTGGAAATCCGTCGCGGTGAGGAAAAAGGCTTCAAGCCCCTTTTCGGCACCGGAAATCACTGCCGTGTCGTAGCCGAACAACAGTCCACCCAAGATGGCTACGGTGGTAATGGAGTACAAATACAGTCTGTCTCCTTCTTGTGTCAAGTTCATGATGATTCGTTTGATGTTAAATTAATAAATTTCATTATGCTCGTCCGGGTTGAACGACTTGCCCATGCCGTGCAGCTTGTTGTACAGCTTACGGTCGAATTTGTAGTACCGCGCGGCCCGGTGGGCTACGCCGGTCTGGAATTCCTCCAGAGGAAGCACATATTTCATTTGGGCAATCCGTTTGTGGAAATTGCGAACGTCGAATTTCCGGTCATATATCGTCTCATAAAGTCTGCGGAGCTCGGCTGCTGTGAATCTTTTAGGGAGAAGGTCGAACAAGGCTGCGGGTTGCGTCTGCACGTATTGCCGCACGAACCACAGTGCTTCGCCGATAATCAGGTTGTGGTCGAAAGCCAAGGGGCAGAGCGCATCAATGTCCATCCAACAAGCTTCGTATCGGTCGGACAAACGGGTAAGTTTCTTGTCGATTTTTACCATCGTCAGGTAGGTGATGGTGACGATGCGTTCCACTTTCTGGTTTAATTGGTGAAAGCGTTCCAACCATTTGATGTCCTTCGGGTTTTTGGTCCGGTTCTTGGAACCGAACGCCCTGAACTGTATGAGGTGAAGCTCATTCAGCCCTGTCAGTTCATAGAGGACCCGCTGTGCCGCCTCGTCCAAGTCTTCGTCATTGTAAATCAGACTGCCCGGCAATTTCATGTTATTATAGTAGCCGTTTTCTTCGTGGCCGGTTTGCTTTACGAGAAGCACTTTAAGATGTTCGCCGTCAAAACCTAATACGACACAGTCAACAGAGACGTGAGGATTGATCATTTCGTCGACGCGTAGGGGATTTTTCATCGTATTGTCGTATTTTGCATACAAAGATAGTATGGCGGGAGGGGAATGGGAGCTTCCTGTTTTATGTTATATAACATGTAATCAGGGCTGTTCGGGAATACTTTTCATATTAAGTATGATAAGGTGCGGGGTTTCGCCTTATTTTGGAGAAATATACGGGGTATGTCTGTCGTACGGTTTGATTCGGGAGTTTTTTTCTTGTATACAGGAAATCAGTTTTTTATCGTTCGTCATTTTGCTTTTGGAACGTGGGGCAGAGTTTCCTCTGGCAGAAACACAACATGTATTTCCATCGGGAAGGGAATTACAATAAGCCTGTCTTTTAAAAAAAGTTAAG
Organism: Paraprevotella xylaniphila YIT 11841; assembly: GCF_900683745.1. Taxonomy (NCBI): domain Bacteria; kingdom Pseudomonadati; phylum Bacteroidota; class Bacteroidia; order Bacteroidales; family Prevotellaceae; genus Paraprevotella; species Paraprevotella xylaniphila. Next base: position 957,278 of record NZ_LR215980.1, on the reverse strand, counting down.
ACAAGGAGGCTTGGGGCTGTTTTCTTTGGTGGGCAGTAGACGGTGAGGGGAATAATAGGGTAGTGGAATACGTTTTATTTTACAACGAAGAATGGTTCCCTTTTCTGCGCCAAACGAAAAATCAATCTCAGCCGAATGATTTTTCGTTTGGCTGAGATTGATTTTTCATTCTCAGGAGATTTTTTCTCCAATCTCAAACCGTTGAAAACCAGTACTATGCGGAATACACTTCTTTTGTCTGAAATATTTACGTCCCGTATCCCTTGCGAAGTGTATGTCCGGCTGTGTACTTGTTTCCTTTAAGGGCGAAAACGAAAGCAGGCAGAAAGGTCTTGCTGCCCCCTCTGCCTGCCATATCCTTTCTTACGGAGTTTTTTGATGGATGTTCCGTAGATTATTGTTTGCCTCCGGCTTTCCAGAAGTTTTCTTCTTTCTCGATTTTTGCTTTCTGGGCCTTATATTCGGCATTGGCCTTTTCGTACTCTGCATTCTTGCGCTGTACTTCCTGAATCTTCTCTTTCAGACGGTTGGCCGATCCGGAGATGCTGACGTCTTCCTGGGCTGCTTTCGTACAATAGGAGATAGCCTCTGAGAAGTTTTTGGATGAGGCCAGAATCTGTGCGCGTACCAAATGAGCCTTTCCGGCAATTTTGGCATTGTATTGCACGGCTTTGTCCAAATATGAAAATGCCTTGGCTGAGTCTCCCGTTTTAGACACGGCATTGGCAATCTTCAATGCAATGGCCGCTTTGGTCTGGTCGGTAGGGCATAATTCAAGGGCTTTATCATAATATTGCACTGATTCGGCCACTTTTCCGTCCTTGTAATACTTTTGTGCCGTACCGATGGCCGATTCGTAGCTCGGCTCAATATTATAGGCATATTCGGCTGCCTTGAAATAAATGTCGGTGTCATCGCAGTTGTTGGCCGAAAGCAAGGTAAGCGCAGACTTCAGATAAGCCAGATTCGTTTTGTTCTCTTCGATTTTCGGACCGAAGATGGCAATGAGCTGTTCGCGGTCGGCTGCTTTGGATTGGGCGAACAAGGTTTCGATGCGGTTCAGCGTCGGGTCGTACTGTGCCACAATCTTTTTGGCTGCCACGGAATCTGTCGCTTCGTTGGCCAAGCTCAACATGCCTTGGCAGGCCTCGCGACTTTCCATATAATCTTTCAGGAACTGTTCGCGGAAAGCGGTGGAGTCGGCCATGTATCTTTGATATGAGATTTCAAAGAATTTATCCAATACGAAACCGGGAACCTCTTTTGCGCCATCCTTATTAATAAGGTCTATGCCCTCGCGGAACATGGTGTAGGCTTTGTCCAACGAATAACCGTCGGCCACGCCCGCGCCATAATAAGCATAGTCGAAAGCCTTACGGGCCAGAATGTCGCCTTTAGTGGCGCGCTTGTCCGGTTTGGTAAAGGAGTTCAGTGCGTCAAGGTTCTTCAGGCGCGTATCGTACATGTCCATCAGTTCTTGGAAGTAAGCCTTTTTCTTGGTCAAATCCGGTTCTTTGACTAATACGTTGGCCAAAATCATGGCGCCATAGGCATACGTGCTGACTTCCGCGCAAGGGGCTTTGGTGAGCACGGCTTTCCATGGTTCGTATGCACCGGCATAATCTTGAGCTTTGTAGCTGTCCTTGTAGGCTACGATATTTCCTAAGGTCGTGATACTGTCTTGCCCGTGACCGATACGGTCGTATACTCTTGTCCCCTCGTATTGGGCCAGTGCAGGTGTGCAAACGGCAGCCATTCCCAGGACGGTAGCAATTTTTGTAAATTTCATTTTTATCCTTTCTTTAGTTGATTCAACAAATTCCGTTCTTTTGATTCGGGTAAAATAATCCTGCGCAAAAATACAAAAAAATGTGCCATGGAAAACGCTTTGAAAGAAAAAAAACAATGATTGAAAATGGATTTTCTGATTAATTACGGGTTTTCGGGAAGAATACTTGTCGGGAAGGTACATAAAAACACGTATGAAGGAGGTTGTTTGAATTCTTTTTTGCATTTTTGCATATAAAAATACGACTATGTTGAATTTGGATGACTTTTACAGGGCAAGATACGTCTTAGGTAATGTGGTGCGCCGGACGGATTTGATTTATGCGCCCAAAATCAATCAGGAAAGTGAGATTTACCTGAAACCCGAAAATTTGCAGGTGACCGGCTCTTTCAAGCTGAGGGGAGCTTGTTATAAGATATCTCAGTTGGGCGATGAGGAGAAGGCTAAGGGCGTGATTGCCTGCTCGGCCGGGAATCACGCCCAGGGGGTGGCACTCGGGGCTGCCAAATATGGCATTAAATCTCTGATATGCTTGCCAGAGGGGGCACCAATCAGTAAGGTGGAAGCTACACGTCGGTTGGGGGCCGACATTTGTTTGGTACCCGGCGTGTACGATGACGCCTACCGCAAGGCTTTGGAACTGCGTGATGAATTCGGGTACACCTTCATACATCCTTTCGACGACGAGAAGGTGATAGCCGGACAAGGAACGATTGGTTTGGAGCTGATTGAACAGTTGCCGGACGTGGATACAGTGATTGTGCCGATAGGAGGCGGAGGATTGGCCAGTGGAATCGCCTTTGCCATCAAGACTTTGAACCCGAAGATAAAGGTGTATGGCGTACAGGCCTGTGGGGCACCAGGCATGTTGCGGAGCCTCGAACACCAGAAAATAGAATGCTTGGACGCAGTGTCTACGATTGCAGACGGGATAGCGGTGAAAGAGCCGGGGGAACTTACTTACCGGACATGCAAACAGTATCTCGACGGGGTCGTGACGGTGACGGAAGATGAGATATGTGCCGCAATCCTGGCATTGATAGAACAGCATAAACTGATTGCGGAAGGAGCCGGAGCCGTCAGTGTGGCTGCCGCCATGTTCAACAAGGTGCCCGTAAAAGGGCGCAAGACCGTTTGTGTCGTGAGCGGCGGCAATATCGACGTGACGATATTGAGCCGCGTGATTAACCGCGGGCTTTCCAAAAGCGGGCGGATATACACCTTTTGCGTGGAACTGGACGATAAGCCGGGGCAGTTGTTCGTGGTCAGCCAGATTGCCGCGTCGGTGGGAGCGAATATCATAAGCGTGTATCACGAGCGGAATGATGACACGTCTAACGTCACGGCCTGTTGGTTGCGGGTCCAGGTGGAAACCCGCAATGCGGAACATGTACAGGAACTCCAGCTTGCATTGAAAAATGCAGGTTTAAAACTAATATAAATAAAAAAGGATTTTATGAAAGCTTTACACACGAAATCGGCACCAACTGCCATCGGCCCTTACAGTCAGGCCATTGAAGTGAATGGATTTGTTTTTGCTTCCGGCCAGATACCTATTGATCCGGCTACCGGGGAATTTGTCGAAGGCGGTATCAAAGAACAAACCCGTCAGGCATTGACAAATGCCGCCCATATCATGGCGGAAGCCGGCATCGACTTGTCGCACGTGGTCAAGACTACGGTCTTTTTGGCAGATATGGCAGATTTTGCCGCTATGAACGAGGTATATTCCACATTCTTTAAGGAACCTTTTCCCGCACGTTCGGCAGTTGCCGTGAAGGCATTGCCTAAAGGTGCGTTGGTGGAAGTGGAATGCGTGGGCGCCAAATAAGCCTGACTGCTCATTACAACCGGGAAACTTTCTAATAGTGGTCATAATGTGTGACCTCGGGAGTTTCCCGGCTTGTATTTTCTTCGAAGCGGCTGCACAGCCGTTTGGCTTCGGCCACGTAGCGTTCGCCGGTCCAGTTGCATTCACAGATAATGGGGTTTTTCATCCATTGCATGTATTTGCCGTGCTTACAGTCGTAGCACTTTACCATTTTGTCTTTATTGCCAGCCATAATATTTCTTTTATGATATGCGATGGAACTTCTCGGGAATCTTCTTGCGGCTACTTTGTAGTATTAAGGAGTCCGGTGTCAGTTTTAAAATATCCAACGTGTCGTTTCTCGTTGCTGTTCCGTGTACGCCTTCGCTTTCCTGTAACAGAATTAATTTGCAGTTGTACAGGCTCCATTGGTTGTAGTGGTATGTGCCGGCAGATAAAGACCGGGCTTTACCGTTCATTTCCAATTGGAATCCGTGTTGTTTGTCAGTGTCCGATTGCCAGTTTCTTTGTGTGAGTTGGTTGATGTTCAAGGCCACGTTTACACTTTGGTTGTCATCGCACGTCGTAATGGCATATTGGTCTGTGTAGTTCGCTATTTCGCCCAATATACGTCCCGGTTCCCCCGTTTTTTCGTTGGTCTTGTTTAACGCCAAAGTGTCGCCGTCGTGGGTAATAAGCTCAAGGCTGCTCATCCCCGTGCCTTCTCCCAAATGACCGTAGAAAGCCGTGTCGGGCGGATAAACCGTCACAGAATCATTCTCCTCCATATAGTCTTTGCTTTGTTGCCCGCCGGTACATCCCGTCAAGAGGCTTGTTGCGGCCGCCATTGAAAGCAAGGGGTATATCAGACCTTTTCTCATGTGTTTTATGCTTATTTGTGAATACTGACTTACAAATATACTAATTATTCAAAAAAGACCGGTCTTATTCTTGTTTTATTTATCGTATTCAACATTTCTTCGCTATTTTTGCGTGCGTTGGCATGATGTTTGAAGTATTACTTTATAAAACCATTTAATAAATATAATATGTATTGGATTCTTTTTATCGGTATTGCCTTGGCCAGTTGGTTGGTACAGGCTAATTTGAAGAACAAGTTCGAAAAGTATTCGAAAATTCCTATCGACGGAGGATTGACCGGACGTGACATCGCAGTGAAGATGTTGCATGACAACGGGATATATGACGTGGAAGTGGTAAGTACGTCGGGCTCGCTGACCGACCACTACAATCCGGCTAACAAAACGGTCAATTTGAGTGAAGATGTATATGGCACGTGCAGTGTGGCAGCGGCAGCTGTGGCGGCACACGAATGCGGCCACGCCGTGCAGCACGCCCATGCTTATGCCCCGTTGAAGATGAGGAGCAGTCTGGTGCCGGTCATTTCTTTTGCTTCCAATTGGATGATGTGGGTATTGCTCATCGGGATGTTTACGCTGAATGTGTTCCCTCAAATCATGTTGTTCGGAATCATTTTGTTTGCTGCCACGACCTTGTTCAGCTTTATAACCTTGCCGGTAGAAATCGATGCAAGCCGTCGTGCCGTCAAATGGTTGAGTGAGGCCGGCGTGACGAATAACCGGAATTATGGGGCTGCCGTATCGGCTCTTCGTTCTGCCGCGTATACTTATGTCGTAGCGGCTTTAGGTTCTTTGGCCACCTTATTATATTATGTCATGATCTTCCTCGGTCGTCGGGACTAAAAAGCCGGGGGTATGTTTTTAACAGTAGTATTACTTTTAGTCGGCATCGCGCTTGTATTGCTCGGTGCCGACAAGTTGACAGACGGGGCGACCGGTTTGGCTCGGCGGTTCAACGTGACCGAAATGGTGATAGGCTTGACGGTAGTGGCCTTTGGGACGTCGTTGCCGGAGTTTGTGACCAGTTTTATGTCGGCATTGAAAGGAAGCAGTGAGATTTCTATCGGTAATATAGTGGGAAGCAATACGTTTAATGTGTTAATGATTGTGGGGTGTTCGGCTTTAGCCAGTCCCATTATCATCAGCAAGTCTACTATTCACAAAGATATTCCCTTTGCTATTTTGGCTACGTCTTCCCTCATCGTCGTATCATTGGATGTGGTGTTGGACGGCGGACAATTTGAGAACCTGATTTCGCGTACCGACGGATTGATGCTGTTGGGGTTCTTTGCCGTATTCATGTTCTATACGTTTTCCATCGCCCGTAACAAAGACGGTGCGGGCGAGCAGCCGCAGGCCTTGCAAATAGCTCCGATGTCTTACGGTCGTATATTCCTTTATGTCATATTGGGATTGGCCGGTCTTGTGTTCGGGGGAAACTTATTTGTGGATGCGGCTACAGAGATTGCGCTCAGTATGGGAGTAAGCGAAACGGTAGTGGGGTTGACTTTGGTGGCCGCCGGGACGTCGCTTCCGGAACTTGCCACTTCTATTGTGGCAGCCAAGAAGGGAAGTTCTGCCATTGCAATAGGGAATGTGGTAGGAAGCAATATCTTCAATATTTTCTTTGTGATGGGCTTTTGTGCGACCGTATCCCCGATGCCCGTGGGGAGTATTTCATATTTCGATTTAGGGCTTATGCTTTTAAGTATCCTGATTCTCTGGTGTTTCTCTTATACAAAACGGACGATTGAGCGTTGGGAAGGTGGAGTCATGGTGGCAGTTTATTTGGTTTATTTGGCTTATCTGATTCATCAGGCATAGAGGAAAGAGAAAACTTTTTGAGTTTTATTGGAAAAAAGTGCTCCAAAGGCTTGCAAGTTTAAATAAAAGGAGCTACCTTTGCATCGCAATTCAGGAAAACACCTGCTGAAAGGCAGGGGCAATCCAAGGAAGCAAGGAAGTTTGGGTGAGTGGCTGAAACCACCAGTTTGCTAAACTGACGTGCGGGTTACCGTACCGGGGGTTCGAATCCCCCAGCTTCCGCTCCAAGGCGTCTTCGTCTAGCGGCTAGGACACATGCCTCTCACGCATGCAACACGGGTTCGATTCCCGTAGACGCTACAAAATGTGAATCAAGCGGTTACATTTCAATGTAACCGCTTTTCTGTTTGTTTATTCTGCTGAACTAAGAATATGAGTGTGGGTTGTATGATTTATAAAAAAGAAAACAAGTCCCTATACTCACGTACGAGGACTTGCCAAATACCTTTCTAATACCTTTAAACTAAAGTTCTATAATTAGAACAGTACAAAGATAGTCAAATACTTTGTGATATACTTCTTTCATAAACTCTTTTTATGTTATTTTGTTGTTGTGCAAACAATCGGTCAGCTATGAGGCATGTCCTGCATGGCGCAACTGAAGAAGACGAAACATTTTACTGAGGACGACGGCACATAATGGTTTAAAAGTACACCAACGTACGATGGTGTAAGGGAAAGAGTAGAAACGTGGGGTAAGGGGATACAGTTCCGCCCGTTTCATGTTTTCCAGTGTTTCGAGCAGGAAAGCCGTGTCTGGACTGTCGCCTAACAGCATGTACACCATGGACATGCGCAACATGTCAATTCGTCTGTTCAAGGCTATGGCGGCATTACCTTCCATTTGTCGTCCTTTGTCTGTGAGGCAAAGAATGATATGCTGCAAATCGGAATAACGTTTTTTTATAATTCTCCTGTCAGGATGGTGTATAATCGAGTCTTGTCGCTGAAAATAAGCATAAGCCGGCAGGTTGGTTATGATGACATGCCGTGCCTTTAGGAATAGGAGTGGGGTGAACTCTTCGTCTTCATGGTAAATTCCGGATGTGAACCTCAGGTCACCGAGTGCAGACTTTTTGAATATATAGCCACAAGCGCTACCGTGCAAATTGTGTTTGAGCATGAAATCAGTTCCGCTTCCTTGGAAGACTGTTTGCCAAGTCGGGACATTCGTATCCCATAATCCTGTATGACAGACTTTTTTTAACTCGAATGACAAAAGGTCCGGATGTTTTTCTCCTAAAACATCCAAGATTTTGGAAAAAGCTTTTTGGAATAGAAAATCATCCGCATCTAAAAATTGAATATATTCCTTTTGAGCCATTTCAATGCCCGTATTCCTTGCCCCTCCTAATCCTGAGTTGGGTTGGGCATAGTAATGGATACGCGGGTCGTCCAGTGAACCGAGGTAGTCTTCCGCTTCGTGTCCGGGCGTACCGTCGTTTATGACCCAAACTTCCCAATCGGCCTTTTGTTCCAAGCGCAAGATACTTGTTATGGCGCGGGCAAGCAGCGGAAGCTCTACCTTGTAATAAGGGATAATGAAACTGATTGACGGTTTGTTCATCGCTTTAGTACTTTACGGGTTCGTGCCACAATACTGCAATAGTGGTTGCCGCTCAATGCTTTCAGAATGGCTTTGATGCGGTAGTTCAGCGGACGAGGGGTAAACAAGGCGCGGTGTAATGGTATCTTGCGTTCGGGGATACACAAGTATCCTCCGAATTGTATCCGCATGATTTGGTGGTCGCACAAGTGTAAGTAAGCCTCGTCCAAATCCTGTTCGCTCAGGTCAGTGTTGTCCGACAAAGTGTGATATAACATGAGGTTGGCCTGAAGAAGGTCGTTGATACCCTTGTCACAGAAGGTGTTGGAGATAGAACCTTGGCGACTGCAATAATAATATAACCCTTTGTCCGAACGCAGGATGCATCGTGCTTGGCGCAATACGGCCGGGATGGTGAAGACATCTTCATACCATTTGCCTTCCGGAAAGCGGAGAGACTTCCACAACGAGCGTTTATAAATTTTGTTCCAAGCATAACTATGTATGTAACCTTTGCGGCGTGCCCATCCGGTGTAGTCCGTGATTTCGCATGCTCCGGGCATGTAGCGGTAGGCTTTTGCCGTACCGTGGTAAACGCATACGGGATATTCCAGGACATCCGCTTCGGGGTGTAAGGCCAACAATTCCATATTGGCTTGCAGTGTATTCGGGGAGATATAATCGTCAGAGTCAATGAATGTGACATATTCTCCCTGTGCCGCATCCAGTCCCTTGTTGCGCGCCGCGCTCAGGCCACGGTTTTCAAGGCAATGGATGACACGGAACCGTCTGTCTTTTCGTAACCATGCGTCACAAAGTGCTCCGCTTCCGTCCGGCGAACCATCGTCCACGAGGATGACTTCATAGTCTTCCACGTTTTGCCGGACGATGCTTTTCAGGCAGAAGTCAAGGTAGGCCTCCACCTTGTATACAGGAATTATGATGGTGAGTTTCATGCTTCGCTTTTAAGGCTTCAATGTTTTAAGTTCTACTCTTCCAGAATTCGACATATTGTTCCGCTACTTTCAGGTGGTCGTGATGGCGACGGACGTATTGCGTGCTTTCCGCAGACAGTCGGGCGATATCCTCGGGATGCTGTATAAGTCTTTCCAGTTTAGCGTACACGTCATCAAAAGAAGGGAGTACGTTGACGATAGGGCGCAGTTCTTTTTCCCTCAGTATGTCATAATTCTCCTCTTCACCCCCTCCTACGACAACCAGACCCTTGGCCATGGCGCACAGGGCGTTCATGGCCGGCGTGTAGGAATAAAGTTGGTCCAACAACACGTCGCTGTGGTCCATCATCCGGCTATATTGTGCAAACGGTACGGATTCCGCTTTCACGATTTCTATCCGGTCAGGATAACGTGCGGCTAATTCCACCAATGCTTTGTACATGATGTCTGTCCCCTTGTAAGCATTCCGTTTGCGTTGTATGCCGATGAAAAAACGCGTCCGTTCCGTTTCGGGATGGGGGATGTGTGGCGTGGTTTCCGACAAGTTGATGGGGAAGGGGATGAATTGCGTCTTTTCCGGAAAGTGCTGCCGATAACAAGCGTCGTATTCATAGAGGCCGCAGACTATGCCGTTGCAATCGTCGGCTATGAAACGGTTCAGTTTGCCTTTGGGGCCGTTCAGCCATTCGGCGATGAACCGGTCGTTGTCGGGGTTCATTCGGATTTCCGTTCCGATGTTGAAGTCGGAGTAACGGAATACTTGGCGGTCCAACCCTGTTTTTACCCAGTAATAGTCCATGCCGAATGCCCCGAGAAATACTTTCCGGTTGTGCCGGCGCAGGAAACGGTAAATGGGTAACAGGCGTTCCGCGCGTAGTTCGAGAAAAACAGGATTGATGAGTTGCACCACATCATATCCTCTCATGAAAGGGAGAGCCCGGGCCACACGGAAAAGGAAATCCATCGTGTCCATTTTTCCTGTAGACTTCCGATGCAAGTCGATGTCGCGAGGATAGTTTTTCCAACCGTCACCGTCCGACACTATTGTGACGGAATGCCCCAAGGCACGTAGACCCTGTGCCAAGGTCCAATGCACGTTACTATATTCGCCAAGTAATAGGACTTTCATGATATTTTTAGACAAAGGTACGGAAAATAAATGGAAATGCCGTATCTTTGTCTCCTATATTATGAGTGAGACGCAAGAAATAAAAGACGGTTTGACGGCCTCGGAAGAAACGGAAGCCCGGGAAGACGCGACTTACGACCACATCGTAAAATACACGGGTTTTCTGGGAGGCATACAGGTGCTTACGATATTGGTCAACGTGGTGCGTAACAAATTGGCGGCCGTTCTGCTCGGTACAGCCGGAGTGGGACTTTCGGCTTTGTACCAGAGCGTCATCGGTTTCCTGCACAACACGTCGAATCTGGGCATTTCGTTCAGTTCCATTAAGGAGATTGCGGAATTTTACGGAGGAAACCATCCGGAAAAAGTTCTCCGGCAGGTAGAAGTGGTGCGTACGTGGAGCGTATGGACGGGGGGGGCCGGCATGCTGTTGTGCCTGTTGTTGTCGCCTGCCATAAGTTATTGGGCTTTTGGCGATGCATCCCATATCCTTTCTCTCTGTTTGCTTTCTCCCGTTATGGGGTTTATGGCCGTTACGGTGGGTGAAATCTCTATCTTGAAAGCCGTCCGGCGGTTGAAGCGCGTGGCTGTGATTTCCGTGTTAGGGGCTGCGGCCACTTTGTTGTTGACGATTCCTTTTTATTGCTTTTGGGGAATTTCGGGAGTTGTACCAGCATTGGTTGTCAGCACGTTCGGGATAATGGTCGTCCATCTGTGCCTTTCCTTGCCTGTTTTTCCTTGGTGCGTGGACTTGCTGAGCCGGGAGTATTTCCGCAAGGGATGGAGCATGGTACGCGTTGGCGTGCCTTATATCATGGCCATGGTGGTGAACATGTCGGTAGGGATGGGGATTTCGCTTTTCATTACCAATTGGGGCTCGTTGTCCGACGTGGGGTTGTACGGCATGGGCTATAATCTGGTGTTTGCCTACGCCGGGGTGGTGTTCACGGCAGTAGAGGCCGATTACTTTCCGCGTTTGTCGTCGGTACATGCCGATGCTGGGCGGATGAATCTGGCCATCAACCGGCAGATAAAAGTCTGCGTGTTGCTCATGTCGCCTTTTCTTGTTTTATTCATGATATCCATGCCGTTGGTTGTCAGGTTGTTGTATACCTCTTCTTTTTTACCGATGACAGGCATGGCGGTGTGTGCTTCCATGCACATGTTTTTCAAATCGATGACGCTCCCCGTGGCTTATACTTCGTTGGCCAAAGGCGATGCCGTCATGTATTTGTGCATGGAGGCGGCCTACGACATCTTTATGGCCGTGTGCGTGATGGTCGGTTTTGTGTACGCGGGTATTTTGGGCACGGGAATTGCCTTGGCTTTGGCCGGAGTGTTCGATTGGTGGATGATTTATGCCGTATACGGGCGACGCTACGGCTTCAAGTCTGACAAGGCGGCACGTTCGTTCATCGCGGCGCAGTTTCTTTGCGTGGCGGCGGCTTTGTATTTGGGCATGCAGCCCGAAATATGGCTCAAGGTCGCAGCAGGCGGATGCGTATTAGGTGTCAGCGTGTGGCTTTCGGCTTCGGCGATTCGTAAGGAGATTACTTTGTTTTCCGAATTGAAAAGAAAAATCGGCGGACGGTTCGGGAAAAGGCGGCGGCTGTCAAAATGACAAACCTGTCCGTGTGAGAATCCGTTATATACAGCCGGCAGGGAAGTCGCGCCGGAATACGCGAATCTCGTGCATCGGCTTTCGGGCAAATGGACAGGAAAATCCGCTTGGCACTTTACAAAGAGGGGCGGAACGGCATGTTTGCCGCCCGTGTTTTCAGATGGCTGTAAGCGGAAAGTGTTTTTCTTTGTCCTTTTGTTTTTCTTTTTTGTAGGCAAAAAAGTTTCAGCCAGACGAAAATGGAGTGTTTTCGGCATGTTTTATTTCCGTTTTCTTCTTGTTTTTGGCGCAGGTGGAAGCCATAGGCGTTTCAATCTGCGGAGAACTTTTTTCCGTTTGGCTGTGAATGAAAAATCGCTTTCAGCCAAATGAATTGCATATATGCGGATTGGCAGCGCATATATGCAATTCAGGTGCATTTTTATTCAGACATATTGTTCTTTTACCGTCTAAAATGCCGGATTTTGCCTGATGGCGATTCTTGAAAAACTGACAAAATGTTTGTCTTACCGGCTTACAAACGTTACAATCGAGCGTGCAGGGATGACGGTTTGTTTTCCGTTGCCTACCTTGCCGATAGGCAGCAAGTTTTTTCCCGCTCCTTCGGCCGTCAGGTAGGGTTGCCAACTTTTTACTTTCCGGTCATCCACGTGGAAGGTCATGCTTTTCTCTTCGGTGGCATAATTCACTACGACCATGACCCACGAGCCGTCTGCGTTCCGGTAGGCGGTGCACATCAATCCCGTGCGGTCTGTGTCGCCTTCCGTCACGGCTCGTCCCGTCTTGTCGGTGGCGGTAATGCCCATACGGGTGGCGCCCGGACGGACAAAACGGCTGTAGTTGCCTAAAGCCCAAAGCAGTTTGGAGTCCACCACGCGCCCGTCCGTCCCCTCGCGGTTGCTGAACTCACGCAAGAGCCCGTCCTTGTAGTCCCCGCCCACGGCACGCCACCACTGCCAGCTTCGCGCTCCGGCATAGACGATGTCGTGGTGGATGATACGTGCCACGTATAAGGCTGTCTTCATTGTACGGTCGTAACCGCCTCCGCCGCCTATTTCTTCATCATTGCCCATGATGCAGGTTTCCGTTTGCCAGAATTGCACGTTGTATTTGTCCAACGTGTCTTTCAGTTGCATGCGGATGCTGCGTAGGGCTTCCAAGGGAGTGTTGGTCCAGTAACTGTGTCCGGCCATGAGGCGCGGCACGTTCGGGGTGTCGCCCAGATAAGTGTCCGTGCTGTCCGGACAGTAAAACGACTGGATGGCATACCCTCTCTGCCAGTCGGTCATGTGGGTGGCGAACATGCAACGGTAGTCCGACGATTCGTTGATGAGGATTTTCGTGTCCAACCCTTTCCGGGTAAACGCTTGGCTGAATGCCCGTGCCAGTCCGGCGATTTCACGGTTGGTGGCCGGTGTGCCTTCCTGTTTCGGGCCTACCCAATTCCAGTGGCCGTCCGGTTCATTGACGGGGCAGACGTAGGAGAGCTTGATGCCGTCATGCTGTTCCAACCCTTTCACCACGTTGGCTGCGAATAGGGCAAAATCGCCGTAATGTTCCGTTTTCAGGTTCAGCGTCCCGCCCCGCCCGGTGTTGGTAGCCAGTCCGTTTTGGGTAAAGTACACTGGGGGCGAATTGAAAAATCCGATGAAAGTCCTTACGCCCCGTTCTTGGGCCATGCGCAGGAAGTTGCGTTGTCCGGGCTGCTGCGTCCAGTCGTACGTGCCGTCTGGCCGGAGGAAGCATCCCGTGCGCATCCAATGTGAGCCGATGCCGCTTTCGCGTCCTTGGTCATGGCTGCCTGCCCCGATGTTGAAACGCCATATCGAAAGCCCGATGCCGAGGGGTTGCCCCTTGCTGTCATTCTCGGTACTGAATAGCCAGTCGGCCGTTTGCAACCGCACGCTGTCGGGCCACAGGCCGATGTGTTGCATGCTCCAGGCATCCGAAGCCCCGAAACCGTCCATCGTCTGTAGTGGCGTACGAGTATCTATTTCGAAATGGGAAGCGCCTTTTTGCGCTTGTGCGGAAATTGAAATCAGGATGGCGCAACAACATGCGCTGAAAGTGTGTTTCATGTGAAATAAATCTATTATGTGATAATAATGGACAAAGATAGGAAGTTTTACCGGGAGAGTCAGGCGGATTTATGGTTTTTTCATTATTTTTGCGCCAGACACTTCTAAAACAGTTATAAGGTTTATGTTGAATCCCATTTATTCTCCGGCATCCGACCGGTATGAAAACGGTATGCGCTACCGTCGCAGCGGGCGTAGCGGCGTGCTCCTTCCTGAAGTTTCTTTAGGGTTGTGGCATAATTTCGGTGACGTCAATCCTTTGTCCCATTCGTTGGCGATGGCGCATTATGCTTTCGACCATGGCATCACGCATTTCGATTTGGCGAACAATTACGGCCCTTCGTATGGCAGTGCCGAAGAGACCTTCGGATTCATCATGAAGAAATCCTTCAAGCCTTATCGCGACGAGCTGTTTGTGTCGACCAAGGCCGGTTACGACATGTGGCCCGGCCCCTACGGGAACTGGGGAAGCCGCAAGTCGCTCATGGCCAGTCTCGACCAGAGCCTCGTGCGTATGGGGTTGGATTATGTGGACGTGTTCTATTCCCATCGTTACGACCCAGAGACACCGTTGGAGGAAACGATGCAGGCGTTGGTGGACATCGTGCGACAAGGAAAAGCATTATACGTGGGGCTTTCCAAATATCCGGCCGGCAAGGCCGAAGAGGCTTACCGTTATTTGGAAGCGCGCGACGTGCATTGCCTGTTGTATCAAGGGCGTTACAACCTGTTCGACCGCGCTCCGGAAGAGGAGGGCATTTTGGGACAGGCCCGGGCGTACGGGGTTGGGTTTATTGCTTTTTCACCGTTGGCACAAGGTTTGCTCACGTCCCGCTATCTGCAAGGCGTGCCCGAAGATTCGCGCATGGCACAAGGGCGTTTCTTGAAACGCGAGGTACTGACAGAGGCGGTCTTGGGGAAAATCAAAGCCTTGGATCGGGTGGCCGCAGAGCGGGGGCAGACGTTGGCCGAAATGTCCTTGGCTTGGGTTTTGAAGGACGAACTGGTTACATCCGTTATTATCGGGGCAAGTTCCGTGGCACAACTCGAAGACAACCTGAAGGCCTTGCGGAAAGTGGATTTCTCGAAAGAGGAATTGGATCGGATTGAAGCCATTTGCCATACGCCTGACGGCGGGCAGTGAGCACCGGTTGGTGCCTTTCCTCCCGTCAGAACGGGGCAGGTGCCGTAATGCTGACCCAACGTCCGGTCTTGAAATGGCGGAAGGCCACGGTCTCGGCATGCAGGAAGAGGCGGGAGGCCCGACGGCCATACAGGTTGTCGCCTACGATAGGGGTGTCCAATCCTTCCGGATGGGCGGCATGCACCCGCAACTGGTGGGTGCGCCCCGTGAGGGGATAGAAAGCCACGCGGGTTTGGCCGCAGCTGCGCGACAAGACCTCGAAGCGCGTGACGGCGGCTTTGCCGTGTGCCGTGCTCACCATTTGCCGTGGGCGGTCGTCCGGGTTGGGGCAGAGGGGAAGACGGATAAAGCCTTCGTCGTCCGTTACCGTACCGTCGAGCAAAGCGACGTACCTTTTTTTGATGTGCCGCGTTTCAAACAGTTGTTGCAACTGCCGGTGCGTTTCCGGGTCTTTGGCAATGAGGAGCACTCCCGAGGTGTCCATGTCCAGACGGTGTACTAAGAGCGGCCCCGTGGCCTCAGGAAAATGCGCACGCGCCCAACTCCATACGGAAGGAGCATCGCCCTTGCCGGGTACGGAAAGCATGCCGGCCGGTTTGTTGACTGCAACCATCCATTCGTCTTCGTAGACGAGTTCCGGTTCGTGGTCAAGGTGCTTGCTGCTTTCATGGGCGTTGGGTTCCACATCCAGCCCCTGTAACATGTGGCCGAGTATCGGCTCGCATTTGCTTTTGCATGCCGGATAGTAGTAACCGTGTTTGCGTATTTCCGTTTCCGGCGAAGCCCCCCACCAGAATTCGGCCATGGCCAAAGGACGGTAGCCGTGACGGTAGGCATATTGCAGCAATTTGGGGGCGGCACACTCTCCGGCACCCGATGGCGGTACGGTCCGCCCGTGTTCCCGGAAAATTTGCCACAGGTCTTTCTCCTCCCCCCGTGCGTTCAGCATGCGGAATTGGGCGAAAAGCCAATTTTGCAGCAGGATGGAGCGGTGTTTCCGTTCGGTTTTCAGCGCCTCTATTTCTTCATTGGACCGTTTCAGGGCAGTTTCAACCTCTTCGAGTTTGGCTTTCCATTGCTTTTCCAACCGTTTGTATTCAGCTTTCAGGAACTGGCTTTCACGGGTGAGCTGTTCTTCCGTGAAGTCGTTGCGGTCTGATGCCCGTAACAAATCCCTTTGCCGTTTGGCTTTTTTCAATGCGTCGCGAGCTTCTTTCAATGCCTGTTCGCCGGCTGCTTTCCTGTCGGCAGCCTGTTGGAGCAGTGCGACACGCATATCGCTATGTTCCAACATTCCGATACGGTGGTTTATTTGGGATATTTGTGCTTCTTCTGTCTTGAAAAAACCGTCCGGCTGCAACAAATCAAAAACGGGCGGTACGAAGAAGCCGTGGTCGTTGCGACCGCAAAGAATGCCGGAATAAGCCGCCAAGAAGCCTGTCTTTCCATCTTTCTGCACGACTAATACGCCAAACATTTTTCCTTTGTCCAGTTCCGTTTTCCAGTCGGTGCGGAGCGTGAGATAGCGGCACACTTCTTCGGCCGCGCATACGGATAAAGGGTGCGGTTCGTAGTGGAACGGACAGGTAAACATGTCTGGAATGTCCGATATTTCCGGTTGGGGCGTAAAGGGATGGAATATGGAGGCTGTTTCTTTCATTGTGGCTTGGTTCGTGTCCCGATCAGGCTTTGTTTGTCATTTTCGGAACCTTGTTTTCGTTTACAAAGTTACACCAAAAATAAAGAACCGCGAGGGGCAGAATTGGATTTTTGAAGCGGTGGGGAGTTTTCCTTTACTTTAATGCCAACTTGTAGCCGGATAAAGTGGCTTATACCTTTTAGATGGGTGAATGGGGCAGAATCTTTCCGGCATTCCGTCCGTATCCTTTGTGTTTTCTCCTTTTTTGTGTAGTTTTGCAGGTATTAAATGGATATAAAGCTATGGAATCTTCGAATACGGAATTGATACTGATAAGAATAACGGGTGAAGACCGTCCCGGACTGACCTCCTCCATCATGGGGATTTTAGCCCGGTATGACGTGACGGTACTCGACATCGGCCAGGCCGACATACACAATACGTTGACTTTGGGCTTGTTGGTTCGTGCGGCAGAGGAATACTCCGGGCATGTGATGCGGGATTTGCTGTTCAAGGCTTCGGAATTGGGCGTGAACATCCGTTTCTATCCGGTGAAGAAAGACGAATATGTGGACTGGGTGAACATGCAGGGCAAGAACCGTTATATCCTGACTTTGTTGGGACGCAAGTTGTCGGCTTTGCAGATACAGGCCGTCACTTCGGTGTTGGCCGAACAAGGGCTGAACATCGATGCCATCAAGCGTCTCACCGGGCGTATTCCATTGGACGAACAGCGGGAAAACATACGGGCTTGCATCGAGTTTTCCGTACGGGGTACACCGAAAGACCGTGCGGCCATGCAATCGGAACTGTTGAAGTTGTCCAGTGAACTGGAGATGGATTTCTCATTCCAGTTGGACAACATGTACCGCCGCATGCGCCGCCTGATTTGTTTTGATATGGATTCCACTTTGATTGAGACGGAAGTCATCGACGAACTGGCCGACCGTGCCGGAGTAGGTGAACAAGTAAGGGCCATTACCGAGCGGGCCATGCGTGGGGAGATAGACTTTAAGGAAAGTTTCACCCAACGGGTGGCTTTGCTGAAAGGGTTGGATGTGTCGGTCATGGAAGATATCGCTCAGCATTTGCCCATTACGGAAGGAGTCGACCGTCTGATGTTTGTATTGAAACAGTATGGTTACAAAATAGCCATTCTCTCGGGTGGGTTCACTTATTTCGGCAATTACCTGAAGAACAAATATGACATAGACTATGTGTATGCCAATGAGTTGGAAATAGAGGACGGTAAACTGACGGGACGTTATGTGGGCGAAATTGTAGACGGTCGCCGTAAAGCCGAATTGTTGAAGCTTATTGCCCAAGTGGAACATGTGCATCTGGCTCAGACGATTGCCGTGGGCGACGGAGCCAACGACTTGCCCATGCTTTCTGAAGCCGGGCTAGGAATTGCATTCCATGCCAAGCCTCGTGTGGTGGCGAATGCGAAGCAGTCCATCAACACAATGGGGCTTGATGGGGTGCTGTACTTCTTAGGATTCAAGGATTCTTATCTGGAAGAACGGGGGAAACTGTAATACTGATGGAGAAACGTGGTATCATAAAGTTAAAAAGTTTGTTGTTCCTTTGGGGATTTTTGGGTCTCTCGGTTGGAAATTCGGTTGCGCAGGACATGGAGAGGGAGAAAGAGTATCTGCGAAAGGATAGCATGCTGTGGGAAGCGTACGAACAGCGTCATCAGGAGATGGCTGCATTATGGGACAAATATCCCGAGATGCAGGATAGTTTGCAGGCTGCATTTAATTCCTTTTATGATGCTACGTTAAAAAGAAACCGGGAGTTGGCTATGGAATATGCTTCTACGCCCAGTGGTTTGCAGCGTCTGTACATGTGCCGGTTGGATATTCCTAAAAAAGTGCTTGTACATATCTTGGATACGTTGGGCACGGGTATGCGCGAGTCTTTTTATGGAAGGAACATTCAGGAACATATCCGTATGCGGCAGATTGAGGAAAAGGATAGCCTATGGGAGTTTCCTTGCTATCGGGATGACGGGAATGTCTTTGATTGGCGCGGACTGAAGGGGCGACAAGTGTTGCTGCTTTATGGTGGATTGGGGTGCATGGGAGAAGGCGGTCGTAAGGAATTGGAACTTTTACGGAGGCAGACATCTTTGGAAGATTTGCAGATTGTGGTCTATTGGCCATGCAGCTCATTGAAAGACTTGCAAGAGGTTAAAAAAGCATATCCTTTTGATTTTGTTTTTGTGTCAGATTTTAAGTTGGACGACAGCCCCATGAAAATAAAATACGGGGCGCAAGGTACGCCTACTTGTTTCTTGACGGACGAACATCATGTCGTGAAGGTGAAATGTGGTGGACTGCGTATGGACTTATTCAACAAATATATTAAAAGAAACGAATGACAACAGAAAAGGAAGTGGCTTTAAATGCCCATAACAAGTTGGAATACCCTCCGATGCACACTTGTGAGCATATCCTGAACCAAACGATGGTCAGGATGTTCGGTTGCGAACGGTCGGGGAATGCACATATTGAGCGGAAAAAAAGTAAGATTAACTATGATTTGGCGGATGAGCCGACGGAAGAGCAGATTGCAGAGATAGCCCGGAAAGTGAATGAAGTCATTGCGGCTGATTTACCGGTGACATACGCCTACGTATCGCGTGATGCTGTTCCCAACAACGTTCCGCTCGACAAATTACCCGATGCTGCGGAGGATACCTTGCGCTTGGTCAGGGTTGGGGATTATGATGTCTGCGCCTGTATCGGTGCCCATGTGGAACATACGGCACAGATTGGCCGGTTCCATATCAACAGCACGAACTACAAGGACGGACAATTCCGGATTGTGTTCAAACTGTTGGATGCGGTTTGGGAATAGTTCCTGCAAACGGACAGGTATAGAAAAAGGCTCTCTCACGAGAGCCTAATCCCAAATTTAAATCCAAAACGATATAAAGAAATTGTATGAAAAGTGGTTATTATGATACATTTATGTCTGTTTCTCTCGGATAATGCGTCCATGGGTGAATGTTTCGTTTGTGGTTGCAAAATTAAGTGATAATTTAAAGTCTTGCAATAGCTAAAATCTATGATTATCCAGGTCGCAACCTTATAGCCCTTTACTTGTTTTTAAGTATGCTTTAAGCCATTTCCGCTTCAATTTGCTTAGCCCAGTTTGCAATTCGGGCTTCGCTCTTGTCACTCTCGTTCACGTCGTCAAGTGCCAGACCGATGAAATCATCGCCGTCCACGGCTGTAGAAGAAGTAAACGTATAGTCTGCAGTCAGGACTTTCCCAATGAAGGTACAGCCGCTATCAGCCAAGGCATCGTGGATATGGGTCATGGCTTCGCAGAATGTGTCGCCGTATGACTCTCCGTCACCGCAAGCGAAAAGGGCTACCTTTTTACCTGTCAAGTCGGCTTTCTTCAGAATCTCTACTCCGTCGTACCAATCATCTTGCAGGTCTCCGCATCCCCATGTGGACGAACCGAGAATCAGCACATCGTTATTCTCCAGATCTTCCTTGGTCATTTCTGTTACGTTGTGCACGTTGTCGTTACTCATGCCCAGTGCTTGTGCGATACTGGAGGCCAAGGTTTCGCAAGTTCCTGTGGTGGAACCATAATAAATAGTCATTTTTTTCATCTCGTTGTTGTAGTTTTGTTTAATCGTTTATTAATGGCATATTGTTTTCTTCTGTCACTGCAAAGGTAGAACGTAAAGCGGGAACCTGCAATCGCCGGATTTGGTGATTTTGCAGGTTCCCGCTTTACTCTATAATAATGACCTTGGACTTCCCGTCGGCTACTTTTTAGCTACTATAGCTTGATTTTTAAGATTTTGCCACTATATGCAGGTATGTCCGTTAGTACGCATTGATTAGCATTGAACGTGATACATTCTTTATCTCCACTTAGAAGTTCAGTTGCTATGACCTCTCCTTTTTCTTGGATTTGGAAAAATTCGAATAAATGGTGGGGAAGGTTGGCAGCTGTATGTTTCTCGGAATCCTCGAAGTTGGCAAGGACAATCAGCAGGTCTTTGTCTTTACGCCGGACAAAAGCATAACATTTGTCGGCATTAAACAGGTCCGAGCCGTTATTGGCGTACATCAGGTCATAGAAATCCCCTTCCCTCAAAGCTCTTTCTCTGTTGCATAATCTAAGCACTTGGGTATAGAATGCCTGCAAGGCAAGTTCCTGGGCTGTGAGTTTACCGGTGTCAAATTTACCTTTGTTACGCCACCGCCTGATGGTATCTACATGCCAATAGTCGAAAATCGTGGTACGCCCGTCTTTGCCGCTGAATCCTTCCGCGTCCATACCCCGTTCGCCTAATTCTTGTCCGAAGTAAATCATCATGGGATTTTTCCCCATACATGCGCTGACCAATAGGGCCGGACGGCCTTTTTCTGCATTTCCTGCAAAGAAATCAGAGGCCAATCGTTGCTCATCGTGGTTTTCGAGGAAGTTCAGCATGCGGTCTTTGATGTCGTCTACGTTTTGCCAACATCCTGTAATCTGACGCGCAGAGGCATAGCCGCAAACGACTCCGCGGAGCGTGTCGTATAATCCGACCTTGTCATATAAATAGTCAAATCCTCCTTTATAGATGTAGTTGCGGTATTCGTTCGGGTTATATACCTCGGCAATGAATACAAGAGAAGGGTAGTGGCACTTGACTTGCGGAATGGCCCATGCCCAAAATTCGACAGGAACCATCTCTGCCATATCGCAACGGAAGCCGTCTATGCCTTTTCCGGCCCAAAACAGCAGGATGTCACGCATCTTAAACCATGTGGAAGGTATCGGGTCGAAGTGCCGTTCTCCTCCATTGCAATAATCTATTCCATAGTTCAGCTTTATCGTTTCATACCAGTCGTTGCGTCCCGGAGAGGGGGAAAAATTATCATTGCCTGTAGCTTTGGCCGGACATTCTTCGTATGGGGACGGTGCACCGCCTTGCAGGTCGAAGCCAGGTTGAAACGGGTGTCCGGGAATATAATAAAAGTTGTTTTGAGGAGAAAAGGATAGGGTTTGGTCATCCTCTTCCCCGAGATCTTTCACGCCTTCAGGTCTGTTGGCGGATTGATATTGGCGTGCCACATGATTGGGCACGAAGTCGATGATGACTTTCAAACCGGCATCATGCGTACGGTATATCAGGTTTTGAAACTCCTTCATCCGTTTCTCGGGTTTTATGGCCAAGTCCGGGTCTACGTCATAATAGTCTTTAATGGCGTATGGGGAACCGGCTTTTCCTTTTACAATGGCAGGATGATCGGACGGAATTCCGTATGAGGTATAGTCGGTTTGTGTGGCATGTGCAATGACCCCTGTATACCAAATATGCGTTGCTCCAAGCTTTTGGATTTCCGTTAATGCTTTTTGGGTAAAATCAGCGAAGTGCCCGCATCCGTTCTCTGTCTTGCTGCCGTGGGGGGTGCATGCCGTCTTGTCGTTTCCGAAAAGGCGGGTGAACACCTGATAAATAATCATCTTGTTTTTCATATATCAAATGGATTAGTCGTTAATGAAAATCCCCTTGCCGTTTTTTCCAAGGCAAGGGGATAGCTGTTCAAGTTGGTTTATGCTTGGATACCATGTGCTGTCACGGCATCATTTCCTTTAGCAATCTTTCCGATCATGCCTTGCAGGACTTTGCCCGGACCGCACTCCGTGAAATCCGTGGCACCGGCTGCAATCATGTTCTGCACCTCTTGCGTCCAACGAACAGAAGCTGTGAGTTGGGCAATCAAGTTGGCTTTGATTTCTTCTGCATCCGTATGAGCCTGTGCATCTACGTTTTGGTATACGGCACATTTAGGCGTATTGAACGTAGTTGCCTCTATGGCTGCTTGCAGTTCGTCTTTGGCCGGTTGCATCAAAGGAGAGTGGAACGCACCGCCCACCGGCAACAAGAGTGCACGCTTGGCACCGGCTGCTTTCAGTTTTTCGCATGCAGCCTTGACAGCTTCCACATTGCCGCTGATGACCAACTGTCCGGGGCAATTATAATTGGCCGGAACCACTACATTGTTTTCCGTATTGATTTCCGCGCAGACGTTCTCAATCGTGGCATCATCCAAGCCTACAATGGCCGCCATCGTAGAAGGGGCAGCCTCGCATGCCTTTTGCATGGCCATGGCACGGGCGTAAACCAATTTCAGACCATCCTCAAAGTTCAGGGCACCGGCTGCTACCAACGCAGAAAATTCTCCTAATGAATGACCGGCCACCATGTCCGGAGTGAAGTTTTCTCCCATACACAAAGCTGAAATGACAGAATGGAGGAATACGGCGGGTTGCGTCACTTTTGTCTGTTTCAACTCCTCGTCCGTGCCGCTGAACATGATATCCGTAATGCGGAATCCTAAAATATCGTTTGCCTTTTCAAATAGTTCTTTTGCCAACGGATTGTTGTCGTACAGGTCTTTGCCCATACCTACAAATTGTGCTCCCTGTCCGGGAAATACAAATGCTTTCATATAATTTAAATCTTATCTAAATGTATGTTTGTTCATCAATCTGGTTGCAAATTTAATAAAAACTTACTTAATCATCAGCTTTTTGGGATTAAAAAAGTGATTTAACGGGCCGTGTCCTTTTCCGATGGTGACATCTTTTCCGTAAAACAGGGCATCCGTGAGGTATTTTTTCCCTAAACCGACAGCTTCCGGTAAGGAGACGCCTTGGCCGATGTAAGCCGCAATAGCAGAAGAAAGCGTGCATCCGGTTCCGTGGGTATTAGCGGAGTTTATTTTGGCGGAGTGGTAGCGGTGAATGTCTTCCGGAGTATTGCCGCAGACCAGAATATCCGTCATATCGCCCCCGTCCAAATGTCCTCCTTTAATTAATACGGACCGACAACCGTAAGTAAGGATATGCCGTCCGGCGTTTGCCATATCTTCTATGTCCCGGATAGGGATACCGGACAGTATTTCGGCTTCCGGCAGGTTGGGGGTCATTAAAGTGCAATGGGGGATTAAACGGTCACACATGGCATGCAACGCTTCGGGGGCTACCAAAGAGTAGCCGCTACTTGAGACTAAGACTGGATCGAAGACGACCGGGAAGCAGTTGGCTGATAAGAAATCCGCAATGACCGCTATGATGCTTTCGTCCGTCACCATTCCTATTTTCAAGGCATCTATTTGCATATCCTCGGTTATGGCCTGTATTTGTTCCTTGACAATTTGAGCCGGAATAGGATATACGTTTTTCACTCCGCATGTATTTTGTACGGTAACGGCTGTGACGATGCTGGCAGCATAGCATCCCAAAGCGGAAATCGTCTTGATGTCTGCCTGAATGCCGGCTCCTCCGCTACAATCGGAACCGGCGATGCTTAAAATGGTGGTATATTTCATTTGTATGTGCAAAAGTACGCGAATGTTTGGCTGCGTGCAAATAAAACAAAGAAAAAGAAGATGAAAATATCGTGTATATTTATGCATGGATTTAGAAAAATAGTTGTAATTTTGTGACTTAACTTATTCTCGTGAATATAGAACCATGGAAAGAAGTAATAATCATTTGGTAATTATGGCTGGTGGCATAGGTAGCCGCTTTTGGCCGATGAGTACTCCGGAGTGCCCGAAACAGTTTATCGATGTATTGGGATGCGGACGTACGTTGTTGCAATTGACTGCTGATCGTTTTAAAAGGATTTGTTTTCCGGAAAACATTTGGGTGGTGACGTCCGAAGCTTATGCGGATATTGTACGTGAACAGTTACCGGAAATTCCGGAATCTAACATATTGAAGGAACCTTGCCGAAGGAATACGGCGCCTTGCATTGCTTACGTGAGTTGGCGTATCAAAAAGTTGAATCCGAAAGCCAATGTGGTGGTCACACCGAGCGATCATATCGTCATGGATGTGGCTGAATTTGAACGTGTGATAACTTCCGGTTTGGTCTTTACCTCGGAGACGGACTCTATTTTGACTTTGGGAATGAAGCCGAACCGTCCGGAAACCGGATACGGATATATTCAGGCTGACTTGGGCTTTGCATCGGCACGTAACAAGGAAATTTATCGGGTGGATTCTTTTAAGGAAAAGCCTGATTTTGCCACGGCAAGCCGATATATCCAAAAGAATAATTATTTCTGGAATGCCGGAATATTCGTGTGGAACGTCAGCACGATTGTCAATGCTTTCCGTGTGTATCAGCCCGCTATCGCGCAGGTTTTCGAGCAGCTTATGCCCATATATGGCAGCGAGCAGGAACAGGAAGCCATCAACCGTGATTTCCCGAAATGTGAGAATATATCGGTGGATTATGCCATCATGGAGAAAGTGGAAGAGATATTCGTGCTTCCGGCCAACTTCGGATGGAGTGATTTAGGCACGTGGGGCTCTTTGCATGAGCATACGCCGCAAGATGCTTATGGTAATGCCTGTATCGGAAAGAACATTTCGGTGTATGACACGCATAACTGTATGATTCATACCACTCAGGAGAAAAAAGTCGTAATACAAGGTCTGGATGGTTTCATTGTGGCAGAAAAGAACGATACTTTGCTCATCTGCAAATTATCGGAAGAGCAACGCATCAAGCAATTCAGCGAATGAGAGGAAATATACCCATGTGGAGAGACGGTGCAAAAGCTTCTTTTCACATGGGTTTTACAGGGGCAGATGAATCCGGGTTGAAGTGTGTAAATACGTCGCTGTGAGTTAAGACGTACTGATAGAAATCCTTGGCTTCCACTTCTTCCGGGATGAATCGTCCCACGGTGTATTCCAATGCTTCGGGGGCTTTTTCACAAGCAATTTTCAGGAAAGCAATGAATTCCTGATAACGGTTTTGCATCAGCGCGCAATAGGCCAAATAAGCGTATGCTTTTTGGCTTTCCTCGTCTTGTGAAGCATCGCGATTCAGCATATACAAGAAATGTTCCCTTGCCTTTTCGTACAGTTTGTTTTCCACTAAAGACAAGCCGACGAGGAAATGAGCCTCCGAGGGGTCTTCGTGGCTTTGGATAAACGTGTTGTAGCATTCGAGGGCTTCGTTTTCTCTCGCATTTTGCATCAGGATATGCCCTTTGTATAAGTCTGTGTCGTAATCCGGATTTATTTCTTTTATCTTGTCGATATATTCAAAGGCTTTGTCTGTATCATACAGCTTGCTGTACACATCCGAAAGGTTGGCATATATATGTTGCTGCTCCGGAGAGTAACCTTGGGATAATTCTTCTGCTTTAAGTAATTGGCTTAAAGCTTCGTCGTAGCGTTCAAGTGCGGAGAGGCACACCCCGTCGAAAAGATAGGGAATTTCATTGGACGGATGTTCCTTGAAATATCGGAGATAAAGTTGGTGGGCTTCATCGAGATTCTGTTGTTGAAGCAGGCTGTTGGCCTTCAGCAAAAGAGCTTGGGCGTCGTGCTCGTCTATGGCCAATGCAAAATCAGCCGTTTCCATGGTCTTGGAAAAGTCTTCGCATACGAAATAGGCTTCGCCCAATGAGTGCCATGCATTGAGGTTGTATGGGTTGATGTCCAACAAACTGTTTAATATCTCGATGGCTTCTTTCGGACGGTTGGAAGAGATGAGGTGGTCTGCCTTGAACTTCAAAAACTTCTCGTTGTCCGGTTCCATATCGAGTGCTCGTTGTCCCCATTGAGCTGCTTGTTCCAAATAGCCGTAATCCAAAAACAGTGTGGCCGTGTCGTATGCAAACAAAGCGGCATCTTCTTCTTCTGTTTCGGCTTTTTCGGACAGGTATGTGGTGGCTTCCTGTTCTTTCCCTTCGCGTAACAGCAATTCTGCGTTAAGGAATATGACTTCGCGGTCATTGGGATCCGTAATACAGTCGCGTATGGTTTTGGCACCTTCGATGTCACCGTTGAACATCTTTTGCCGGGCCAGAAAAATCAAAGGGTCGATGCTACCGGGGTGGATGTTCAGGGCGTATTGGATACACGCCATAGCTTTGTCCGTGTCGTTCTGCACGAGATAATACTCGGCGATGTCAGTCAGTTCGTCTGCTTCCAGATAAACCGACTGACCGCCTTGTAACATCTGCTCGTAAAGAGCCAGATTCTTTTTGAATTCTTCTTCTTGAAAATACGAGAGGTCTTCTGTCGACATGTTATTTGTTTTTCTTACTCCATGTGTCTTTCAGGCCTACGGTACGATTGAATACCAAATGTTCGGCAGTACTGTCCTTGTCCATCATGAAGTAACCGATGCGTTGGAACTGCAGATATTCAAGCGGCTTTTTGGTCGCTGCATATTTTTCCACATAACATTGGGGCAGGACTTTCAGTGACTCTGGGTTCAACAACTCACGGAAGTCGCGTTCTTCGGCTCCTGGGTTCTCTATGCTGAAAAGTCGGTCGTATAAGCGCACTTCGGCCGGTTGGCAATGTCCGCAACTCACCCAATGGAGCGTGCCTTTCACTTTCCTGTCCGAACCGGGCATGCCGCTTTTTGACATGGGGTCGTATTCACAGTAGACCTCCGTCACGTTGCCGTTTTCGTCTTTCTTGCATCCCGTACACTTTACGATGTAAGCGCTTTTCAGACGGACTTCATTGCCGGGAGTCAGGCGGAAGTATTTCTTGGGAGCATCTTCCATGAAGTCTTCGCGTTCTATCCACAGTTCTCGGCTAAACTCGATGATATGGCTTCCGTCAGCTTCATTTTCTGGATTATTTACGGTTTCAAGTTCTTCCACTTGCCCTTCCGGATAGTTGGTAATCACGAGCTTTACGGGATTAAGTACGGCCGAGACACGGGTTGCCCTCGCATTCAGGTCCTCACGTAGGGCTGCTTCCAACATGGCAAAGTCGTTCAGGGCATCGAACTTGGTGTAGCCGATCATATCGATAAATTTGCGGATGGCTTCAGGAGAGTAGCCACGGCGGCGGAACCCACAGAGGGTCGGCATTCGTGGGTCGTCCCATCCGTTTACCAGGCCTTCTTTTACCAACGCAAGCAATTTGCGTTTGCTCATGACGGTATAGGTCAGGTTCAGACGGTTGAATTCTATCTGACGGGGACGGTGGTCTGCCAAGTCGTTTCCTTCTTTCAATTCGTTGATGAAGTGGTCATAGAGCGGACGGTGGGGGACAAACTCCAACGTACAGATGGAGTGGGTCACTCCTTCGAAATAATCGCTTTGCCCGTGCGCGAAGTCATACATCGGGTAGGCTTTCCACTTGCTGCCCGTGCGATGGTGCTCTTTGTTGATGATACGGTAAATGATGGGATCGCGGAAGTGCATGTTCGGGTTGGCCATGTCCAACTTGGCACGCAGCACCATGGAACCTTCTTCAGCCTCACCGCTGTTCATCTTGTTAAACAGCTCTAGATTTTCTTCTATGGGACGGTCACGATAGGGACTCGGCGTACCGGGTTGCGTCGGTGTCCCCTTTTGTTCGGCAATCTGTTCGCTGCTTTGTTCGTCGATGTAGGCTTTGCCTTCTTTAATCAATCTGACGGCAAAGTCCCACAGTTGTTGGAAATAGTCTGAAGCATGATAGATTTTTCCCCATTTGAATCCCAACCACTGTATGTCTTCCTTGATGGCCTCTACGTATTCCGTGTCTTCCTTGATAGGGTTTGTGTCATCCAATCTTAGGTTACACACACCGCCGTATTTTTCCGCGATGCCGAAGTCCATACAAATCGCTTTTGCATGTCCGATATGTAGATACCCGTTAGGTTCCGGTGGAAAGCGGGTTTGCAGTCGTCCGTTGTTCTTGCCTGCCTTCAGGTCTTCCACCACTATTTCTTCTACGAAATTAAGTCCTTTCTTTTCTGATGATTCAGCATGAGTTGTTTCAGTCATAACCAATCTGTTTTGCGTAATTATCAATAATGCTTGCAAAGATACTATTAAAAAATGGAAATCACTTTCGTATTTCCTATAATAATAAGGTATAAGAAGAGTTTTTTAAAGAGAATAAAGTGAATGCTCTTTTTTATGCTAAGAAACATCCTTTTTTATTTGTGTAGTTGGCTAGAAAACCCGATATTTGCAAAAGTTATTCTGAAAACAATCTTTTTACCTTAAAAAAAACTAATACCTATATGAGATTATGGAAAGAGGATGTGTCGCGATGACACGTCCTCTTATTGGTATACTTAGCATGGGCGTACGCTATAGGGCGAAGTCCCGAATGAGTCCTGATAGTGGGAATCAGTGCTCCAACCTCTTTATGACCCCCAATTTTCACCAACCAACTATGGTTTTCGTTCTCATCGTAGTGCTCATGATGCGCTATTAAAGTGTGGCGAATATGTTTCTGCTAGTTATGTGTTCACGGTCGATATGGATTTGGAGAAATTCTTTGATACAGTCTGTCATAGTAAATTGATAGAAATTTTGTCGCGTACTATCAAAGACGGTCGTGCTATATCTCTTATTCATAAATATCTGAACTCCGGTGTATTTATAGGATGCAAGAAAGAGTAGAGTTCAGTCGGGGACCCTCAGGGTGGTCCATTGAGTCCCTTGTTAAGCAATATAATTCTTAATGAGTTAGGCAAGGAACCGGAAAAACGCGGGCATTTGTTCGTTCGGTATGCTGATGACTTGGTCATCTTTTGTAAAAGCCGTCGTTCCGCGCAGCGTACATTGGATAATCTGCTTCCCTTTATTGAAACGAAGCTTTTTTTAAAGGTGAATAAGGAGAAGCCCCATGTAGCTTATATACGTGACATCAAATTCTTTTCCTATATCTTTGGTCGTAGTAATGGCAAATGCCAATTCTACATTCATGGCGATAGTATCAAGAAGATGAAAAGTAAGATACGTGGGCTCACTAATAACGGTTGGGGCTACGAATATCGTAAACAACGTTTGATTTGGTATCCACTATTTTAAGTTGGCAAGTCATCTCACTGTACATAAGGTTTTGTCGGATGAACGTTTGCTCCGAGCCGGTTATCCTACTTTTAAGATGTACTGCCATCTGGGTTTAAAGGTTAATTAAGGAACCACCGTATTTCGGACGGCACGTCGGTGGTGTGAGAGGTCGTAGTGGGAATTAATCCCGTTCCTCCTACCCGATGTATATGTCGGTGCTTTTTGTATGGTGAGTAGAGGGCAGTTTGAGCTTTCGTATTCTGTTTTTAATGAATGTTGCGGGGGCATTTTGTGTTTTTCGCTTTATGTTGTGTTGTTTCTCTCGTTGGGACCGGTGGCCTTTTATCCTATCCCATTTGTCAGAATGAAGTGCCTCCAAAAATTGGACGAGTTAAACATTATTTTCAGCATATTTGTTGCCTTTCGGGATGTGCCCCGTTTTTCTTCCGGATAATTCCTGGCTGCGGTTCCGAGTGTGTTGGCCCTTTCCCTGCGTGCTTGTCTTTTGCCTTTTCCGTCGGTCTCCATTTTGTGCGCCGGTTGTGAAACCGCTTTCAGCCGGGTGTGCTTTTCTGTTCGGTTGGGAGGGGCTGCGTGGTATACGGGATATAAACGTGCTGTTCGCGTTCCCTCCCGGGTTTATGGCTTTTCGTCCGGTAGGCGCAAGTTTCCGCTTTGGCATGTCGGTCAGGCCGTCCGTTTCCGTCCCGTCC
This sequence comes from Paraprevotella xylaniphila YIT 11841, assembly GCF_900683745.1. Classification (NCBI taxonomy): domain Bacteria; kingdom Pseudomonadati; phylum Bacteroidota; class Bacteroidia; order Bacteroidales; family Prevotellaceae; genus Paraprevotella; species Paraprevotella xylaniphila. The sequence goes on along the minus strand of NZ_LR215980.1, from coordinate 927,339 downwards.
TTTCCGCAATCCGCCCGTTCCCCTTGCTTCCAACCAGCCGTCGGCATCCCGCTCTTTTCTTGTTTTGCCTGCCTCCACCTTAATTATATATGAGGATGTTTCCTTTCGTGCCCCCTTGTTCGTGCCTCCTGCGCCGATAGGCCTGTCCTGTCCCTTCTTTCTCCATGCCGTCTTTGCCGCCTCTTCTTCCTTCATTTCGCTGTTTTCCGTCCCCTGTCCTCCGTTTCTTTTCTATCTACCTCCTTCCATTCTGAAAAAAAGTTTTCCCTCAGTGTGTTCGGTGTTTTCTGCTGTTAAACACGTGTTTTACAGCGTGTTTTTTGTCCATATGGTTGTGTTTGTGTGTCCTTGTGTCGGGATTGGCCCGAGAAAAAGTTGGTAAAACGTTTGGCAGTTATGGTAAAAGGTTGTACCTTTGCACTCGCTTTCGGGAAGCAAGGCCTTGTGTGGCCGTTGCGGAGCGGGGGCGGTAAATGAAAGAGTTCATTGAAAGTCTTACATAAAGAGAGAAAGTAGTACAAGAGCTTGGGCGGAAGCCTGCGGTTATTCCCGTTAGCGTTCCGTCCAAGGGTAAAAAAGAAACGAACCGTCATACCCCTCATGCGAGTTGAGGGGGAACCAGGAGCGGCACGCCGGTAGGCGTGACAAGTTCGGGGAGTCCGGAACAGACGATATGCCCCGCCGTAAGGCGGGTCAAAAAGATATTCTACAATGGAGAGTTTGATCCTGGCTCAGGATGAACGCTAGCTACAGGCTTAACACATGCAAGTCGAGGGGCAGCATGAACTTAGCTTGCTAAGTTTGATGGCGACCGGCGCACGGGTGAGTAACGCGTATCCAACCTGCCCTTTACCCGGGGATAGCCTTCTGAAAGGAAGTTTAATACCCGATGATTTCGTTTAGTCGCATGACTTGATGAATAAAGATTAATTGGTAAAGGATGGGGATGCGTCCCATTAGCTTGTTGGCGGGGTAACGGCCCACCAAGGCGACGATGGGTAGGGGTTCTGAGAGGAAGGTCCCCCACATTGGAACTGAGACACGGTCCAAACTCCTACGGGAGGCAGCAGTGAGGAATATTGGTCAATGGGCGCGAGCCTGAACCAGCCAAGTAGCGTGGAGGACGACGGCCCTACGGGTTGTAAACTCCTTTTATAAGGGGATAAAGTTGGCCATGTATGGCCATTTGCAGGTACCTTATGAATAAGCATCGGCTAATTCCGTGCCAGCAGCCGCGGTAATACGGAAGATGCGAGCGTTATCCGGATTTATTGGGTTTAAAGGGAGCGTAGGCGGGCAGTCAAGTCAGCGGTCAAATGGCGCGGCTCAACCGCGTTCCGCCGTTGAAACTGGCAGCCTTGAGTATGCACAGGGTACATGGAATTCGTGGTGTAGCGGTGAAATGCTTAGATATCACGAGGAACTCCGATCGCGCAGGCATTGTACCGGGGCATTACTGACGCTGAGGCTCGAAGGTGCGGGTATCAAACAGGATTAGATACCCTGGTAGTCCGCACAGTAAACGATGAATGCCCGCTGTCGGCGACATAGTGTCGGCGGCCAAGCGAAAGCGTTAAGCATTCCACCTGGGGAGTACGCCGGCAACGGTGAAACTCAAAGGAATTGACGGGGGCCCGCACAAGCGGAGGAACATGTGGTTTAATTCGATGATACGCGAGGAACCTTACCCGGGCTTGAATCGCAGGTGCATGGGCCGGAGACGGCCCTTTCCTTCGGGACTCCTGCGAAGGTGCTGCATGGTTGTCGTCAGCTCGTGCCGTGAGGTGTCGGCTTAAGTGCCATAACGAGCGCAACCCCCCTCCCCAGTTGCCACCGGGTAATGCCGGGCACTTTGGGGACACTGCCACCGCAAGGTGCGAGGAAGGTGGGGATGACGTCAAATCAGCACGGCCCTTACGTCCGGGGCGACACACGTGTTACAATGGGGGGTACAGAGGGCCGCTGCCCGGTGACGGTTGGCCAATCCCTAAAACCCCTCTCAGTTCGGACTGGAGTCTGCAACCCGACTCCACGAAGCTGGATTCGCTAGTAATCGCGCATCAGCCATGGCGCGGTGAATACGTTCCCGGGCCTTGTACACACCGCCCGTCAAGCCATGAAAGCCGGGGGTGCCTGAAGTCCGTGACCGCGAGGGTCGGCCTAGGGTAAAACCGGTGATTGGGGCTAAGTCGTAACAAGGTAGCCGTACCGGAAGGTGCGGCTGGAACACCTCCTTTCTGGGGTCCTTCCCGCAAAACGGTCCATTCCGCGTCCGCTCCCGGGTAGTTTCCTCTTGTACGGCTGTCTTTCTTGTTTTGGTATGTGAGGCTTAAAAAAGGATAAGTGAGGGATGCAGGAGGCTCAGCTTCCGCCCGGTGGCGTTTCCGCCGCCCGCCCGCATCCGGGTCACAGGGTCACGCCAGTCCCATAGCTCAGTTGGTCAGAGCGCCACACTGATAATGTGGAGGTCGGCAGTTCAACTCTGCCTGGGACTACGCGGGTATTTTCGGGGGGATTAGCTCAGCTGGCTAGAGCACCTGCTTTGCAAGCAGGGGGTCAACGGTTCGAATCCGTTATTCTCCACCCGGCCCCGAGGGGGCATGCGATCATTGACATGTTGGACAGACAAAACGTAAAGAAAGCGAACGAGGTATGTTTTAACGAACATGTGCAGGCAGGCCCGCCTGCCGTATCTTCCCTGGTGGAAGGCGGCCGGCGGCCGAGGCGAAAGTATTCAAGGGCGCACGGCGGATGCCTAGGCTCTTACAGGCGATGAAGGACGTGATAAGCTGCGACAAGCCGCGGTGAGGCGCAAATGGCCATTGACCCGCGGGTATCCGAATGGGGCAACCCAACGTTTTGAAGAAACGTTATCCCGCGAGAGCGGGAGGCGAACGCGGGGAACTGAAACATCTTAGTACCCGCAGGAGAAGAAAATAAATAATGATTCCCCCAGTAGTGGCGAGCGACCGGGGAATAGCCCAAACCGGCGTTGTCCAGGCATCGCCGGGGTTGTAGGACCGCGATGTCGCAAGAGTGATGGCGAGTGGAAGGAACTGGAAAGTTCCGCCATAGAGGGTGACAGCCCCTTACACGAAGCCATGCGAAGCGTAGCGGAATCCTGAGTAGCGCGGGACACGTGTAATCCTGTGTGAATCAGCCGGGCCCATCCGGCAAGGCTAAATACTCGTAAGAGACCGATAGTGAACCAGTACCGTGAGGGAAAGGTGAAAAGCACCCCTGTTAGGGGAGTGAAAAAGATCCTGAAACCGTGCGCCTACAAGCGGTCGGAGCGCCCATTGGGCGTGACGGCGTGCCTTTTGCATAATGAACCTACGAGTTGCCGTCACCGGCAAGGCCAAGGGGCATGAGCCCCGCAGCCGCAGCGGAAGCGAGTCTTAAAAGGGCGCAGGAGTCGGTGGTGGCAGACGCGAAACCGGGTGATCTACACTTGTCCAGGATGAAGTCCCGGTAACACGGGATGGAGGTCCGCACCAATAAGCGTTGAAAAGCTTCTGGATGAGGTGAGTGTAGGAGTGAAAGGCCAATCAAACTCGGAGATAGCTCGTACTCCCCGAAAGGCATTTAGGTGCCGCCTGTGGAGTTCCCGGCGCGAGGTAGAGCGACTGATAGGATGCGAGGGCTTCACCGCCTGTCAAGTCCTGACAAACTCCGAATGCGCGCCGGCCAATCCATGGAGTAAGGGCACGGGTGCTAAGGTCCGTGCCCGAGAGGAGAAGAATCCAGACCACCGGCCAAGGTCCCGAAATGCTGGTTAAGTTAGACTAACGCAGTCCGTCCCCCCAGACAGCTAGGATGTTGGCTTGGAAGCAGCCATTCATTCAAAGAGTGCGTAACAGCTCACTAGTCGAGGGGATGGGCGTGGATAATAATCGGGTATGAAACCAGTTACCGAAGCCGTGGGATATGAGAATATCGGTAGGGGAGCATTCCATCCTGCGTCGAAGGCGCCGCGCGAGCGGCTCTGGAGCGGATGGAAAAGCAAATGTAGGTATAAGTAACGATAAGGAGGGTGCGATCCCCTCCCGCCGAAAGACCAAGGTTTCCTGAACAACGCCAATCGGTTCAGGGTGAGTCGGTCCCTAAGCATAAGCCTAAGGGCGAGGGCGATGGATCAAACGGTTAATATTCCGTTACTGTCTTGGTGTGTGACGCGGCGACGGAGAAGTGACACGGCCGCCCCCTGACGGAAAAGGGGGTTTAAGCGCAAAGGTTACGAGGGAGGCAGGCAAGCCCACCTCCCGAGCCGAAGCGCGAAAGTACGCGGCGCCCTTCTGGGCAACGCGACAGCGCCGGTAACCATGCTCCCGAGAAAACCCGCTAAACTCCAGCACCAAGTCATCCGTACCGTAAACGGACACACGTGGTCGGGTAGAACATACTAAGGCGCTTGGGAGATTCACGGTTAAGGAACTAGGCAAATTGACCCCGTACCTTCGGAACAAGGGGTCCTCGTGTAAACGAGGCGCAGAGAATAGGTCCAGGCAACTGTTTAACAAAAACACAGGGCTGTGCAAATTCGAAAGAAGCCGTATACAGCCTGACACCTGCCCGGTGCCGGAAGGTTAAGAGGAGGGCTCATACTTATGTAGAAGGCCCGAATTGAAGCCCCGGTAAACGGCGGCCGTAACTATAACGGTCCTAAGGTAGCGAAATTCCTTGTCGGGTAAGTTCCGACCTGCACGAATGGTGTAATGATCCGGACACTGTCTCAACCGTGATCCCAGTGAAATTGTAGTATCGGTGAAGATGCCGATTACCCGCGATGGGACGAAAAGACCCCGTGAACCTTTACTACAGCTTAACGTTGTACCCGGGCCGTCGATGTGTAGGATAGGCCGGAGGCGTAGAATGAGGCACGCCAGTGCCTTTGGAGCCGTCGTTGAAATACGGCCCTTTGGCCGTCTGGGTACTAACTTGTTGGATACAAGGACCGCGTTTGGCGGGTAGTTTGACTGGGGTGGTCGCCTCCAAAAGCGTAACGGAGGCTCCTCAAGGTGCCCTCAGGCCGATTGGTAACCGGCCGCAGAGTGTAATGGCAGAAGGGCGCTTGACTGGGAGGCCGACAGGCCGCACAGGCAGGAAACTGGAGCATAGTGATCCGGCGGTTCCGCATGGAAGGTCCGTCGCTCAAAGGATAAAAGGTACTCCGGGGATAACAGGCTGATCCCTCCCAAGAGCTCATATCGACGGAGTGGTTTGGCACCTCGATGTCGGCTCGTCACATCCTGGGGCTGGAGAAGGTCCCAAGGGTTGGGCTGTTCGCCCATTAAAGTGGCACGCGAGCTGGGTTCAGAACGTCGTGAGACAGTTCGGTCTCTATCTATCGTGGGCGTTGGAAATTTGCGTGGTTCGGGCACTAGTACGAGAGGACCGTGCCGGACCGACCTCCGGTTTGCCGGTTGTGCCGCCAGGCGCACCGCCGGGTATCCGCGTCGGGTATGGATAAGCGCTGAAAGCATCTAAGCGCGAAGCCTTCCACAAGATTAGATTTCCTTTTAGAGGGCCGTCAAAGACGATGACGTGGATAGGGTGCAGGTGTAAAGGCGGCGACGCCAAAGCCGAGCACTACTAATAGCCCGAAAGCTTTCGCCGTTCGTGGTATCCCTGCCCGCACATGGCATTCCTGTTCGTCATCCTTTCGTTTTGTTTGTTTGACTTGTGTCCCACACTCGGTCCGCGCCCCGGCGCGTGCCGCAGTTCGAATCCATCATGGTGGCTATAGCGGCGGTGTCCCACCTCTTCCCATCCCGAACAGAGAAGTTAAGCCCGCCCTCGCCGATGGTACTGCCCGCAAGGCGGGAGAGTAGGTAGCCGCCTTTTTCCATTCCGTTCCCCCGCGCACGGCCCATGCCGGGCGGGGGAACGGGTTTTTTTATGGCCGTTGCGAGGTTCCCCTTTCACATCCTCCGGCGCTCATATGCTGTATAGGCATAAAGGGGGGGAGCCACTGTGTAGAGAGAATTTGTAAAATGACCTCACTTGCTTCCATTCCATCTCAAGGCGTAAAGACGGTGTTACATTGAATTTGGATGTAACAATTTGTGCCCTGGTTTGTCACGTTGGTATAATACCAGTTAGATACCGAGGCTTGCGAAGTGATGATGATGGACTTCCGTCCATGTCTGTCCTTGATGATGTTCAGTAGAAGCGGACGTCCCTTGGCGTCAAGCGGCACGAGGAAGAGGTCATCCAAAATAAGTAGTGGATAACGTTCTATTGTTCTTCCGGTGTAAATTCGTTACTTGGGATTTTGTTTCAATTTTATTTCTGCTATCGTTTAAGATACAAACAAAAGTGTTATCTTTGTAAATGTCATGATACATCAGAGGTACTCACGCCTTTAACGATAAGGTTGGCCTTGTTTTTTCTTATGACAATAGTATATAAAGGATTTTATATTTAAATTTTGTTTGATTATAAAAAGTAAAGTGATGACTAATATCAATATAAAAGAAATTTTATGGAAGTTGCATATAGATAGTTTGACAGCGATGCAACAAACCACAGTTGAGGAATACAGAAAAGGGAAAGACCTGGTACTTTTATCTCCGACGGGTTCGGGAAAAACAGTCGCTTATCTGTTGCCTTTAGTGCAATCTTTAAAAGAAGAGAATGTTCTTCAAGCTGTGGTATTGGTTCCTTCTCGTGAATTGGCATTGCAAATAGAGCAAGTTTTCAGGTCTATGGGAACAGGCATTCCTGTCATGAGTTGCTATGGCGGCCGTCCGGCCATGGATGAGCACCGTACGATGAAAAGCTTGAACCCACAAGTTATAATAGGTACTCCGGGGCGTATGAACGACCATTTAAATAAAGGAAATATTGATGCTTCACATGTCCATACGTTGGTGATTGACGAATTTGACAAATGCCTTGAGATGGGTTTTCAGGAAGAAATGTCGGAGGTAATTGCGCAAATTCCGTATTTAAAACGTCGTTTTCTTCTCTCGGCCACAGATGCGCCGGCTATTCCTCGATTTGTATCAGAGGGCGATTTTTTGAAATTGAATTTCTTGGAAGATGAAGAGCAGATTCCAGAACGTATAAAGGTTTATACGGTGAAATCTCCAAAGAAAGATAAGTTGGAGGTCTTGTCCAAGCTTTTGTGCTATTTGGGAAATAAGAGTTCCTTGATTTTTGTGAACTACCGTGAAAGCGTAGAACGGGTTTACCGTTATTTGCTTCAGGAAGGAATCTCGTGTGAAATGTTTCATGGAGGAATGGAACAGAAGGATCGTGAGCGTGCGCTTTACAAGTTCAGTAACGGATCATGCAATGTATTTGTTTCAACGGATTTAGCTGCACGAGGACTGGATATACCCAATATAGACCATGTTATCCATTATCATTTGCCGCTCAATGAAGATACTTATATTCATCGTAACGGCCGAACGGCGCGGTGGGATGCTTCCGGAAATGTCTTTCTCATATTAGGACCGGAGGAATACTTGCCTGAGTTTATACAGCAGATTCCCGAAGAATATGTGTGGGAAGGACCTAAGCCCGAGCCTGCTAAGCCCCAGTGGGTAACACTTTATATCGGGAAAGGAAAAAAGGATAAAATCAACAAGGTGGATATTGTGGGGTTCTTGTCAAAAGTGGGAGGATTGGGAAGAGATGATGTCGGACGAGTAGATGTGAAAGAACATTATGCTTTTGCTGCTATCAGGCGAAATTTGCTAAAAGAAACCTTGGAAACTGTGTCTGGCCAAAAGATAAAAGGTCTTAAGACGATTATAGAAAAGACAAAATAAGATTACGAGTTGTAAGGGTTAAAAGCCGTTTTTTATAATATATGATAGCAAAAAAAGCACTTGACTTAAAAAATGTGGCTTCAATCGTTGCTTTTATGGATTTTATTTTCTACTTTCGCAGATGTTATGCTTAGAGTAACTGATAATTAATCTTAAGTTTTACAAATTAGATGAAGAAGTATAATTTTAATGCAGGTCCATCCATGTTGCCGCGTGAAGTAATAGAGGCAACAGCAGCTGCATGCTTGGATTTTGAGGGTAGCGGTCTTTCCCTGATGGAAATTAGCCATAGGGCAAAGAACTTCCAGCCTGTAGTAGACAAGGCTGTAGAATTGGTAAAAGAATTACTCGACCTACCGGCCGGTTATTCGGTTGTTTTTCTGGCAGGAGGTGCCAGTACGGAATTCTGTCGTGTTCCCTATAACTTTTTGGAGAAGAAGGCAGCCTATTTGAATACAGGTACATGGGCCAAGAAGGCTATGAAAGAAGCAAAGTTGTTCGGTGAAGTGGTTGAAGTAGCTTCTTCGGCCGAAGACAACTATACCTATATTCCGAAAAACTTTACGGTACCGGCTGATGCCGATTATTTGCATATTACGACAAACAATACGATTTTCGGAACGGAAATGCGCTATGATTTGGACAGTCCTGTTCCTTTGATTGCGGATATGTCGTCGGATATATTCTCTCGTCCGGTAGATGTGAGCAAATATAATTGTATTTACGCCGGAGCACAGAAAAACGTATCTATGGCCGGAGTGAATATCGTTATCGTAAAGGACGAAGCTTTGAATAAGGTAAGCCGCCAGATTCCCACAATGTTGGATTACATGACCCATGTGAAAAATGGTTCCATGTTCAATACGCCTCCAGTGGTACCCATCTACTGTGCCATGAAGAATTTGGAATGGGTGAAGCAAAACGGTGGTGTGGAAGCGATGGACAAGCGTGCGAAAGAACGTGCGGACATGCTTTATACCGAAATAGAACGTAACAAGTTGTTCCGTGGAACTGTAAAGGCAGAAGACCGTTCATATATGAATATTTGTTTTGTAATGAACGACGAATATAAAGAATTGGAAGCCGACTTCTTGCAGTTTGCTACGGAGCGCGGCATGGTGGGCATAAAAGGCCACCGTAGCGTAGGCGGTTTCCGTGCTTCATGCTACAACGCACAAACGATAGAAGGTGTGCAGGCATTGATACAAAGCATGAAAGACTTTGAAGCTCAGCATTAAGAGGCTATAAAGACAGGCGCGCCTTGTACAGAGGTGTGCCTGTTTATTTATGGGATGTATTTAAATAAATAACTATGGCTAAAATATTGATTGCTACAGAAAAACCGTTTGCAAAAGTTGCAGTGGACGGTATCAAAGAGGTTGCAGAGACAGCCGGATTGGAAGTCGTTTTGTTGGAGAAATATACGGAGAAGGCACAACTTCTGGCGGCAGTGGCCGACGTGGAGGCCATGATAATCCGCAGTGATAAGATAGATAATGAAGTTTTTGATGCGGCGAAGAACTTAAAAATCGTTGTCCGCGCCGGAGCCGGTTACGATAATGTGGATTTGGAGGCTGCTACCGCGCACGGGGTGGTGGTGATGAATACACCCGGCCAGAATTCCAACGCCGTAGCCGAACTGGTGTTCGGAATGTTGGTATTCGCCGTACGTAACTTTTATAATGGAAAGGCCGGTACGGAGTTGAAAGGAAAGAAATTAGGAATCTTGGCCTACGGTAATGTCGGTCGTCGCGTCGCGCATATCGCAAAAGGATTCGACATGGATGTTTATGCTTACGACGCATATTGTCCTGCGGCGGCCATAGAATCCGATGGGGTGAAGGCAGTCTCTTCGCAAGATGAGTTGTTTGAACAGTGCGAAGTGGTTTCCTTGCATATCCCGGCTACGGCAGAGACGCGTCAAAGCATCAATTATGCCTTGGTCGGCAAGATGCCTAAGGGAGGAGTGTTGGTCAATACGGCCCGGAAAGAGGTAATTAATGAACCCGAATTGCTGAAATTGATGCAGGAGCGTACAGACCTGAAGTATGTCACGGACATCATGCCGGAAACGGATGCTGATTTCCGTATGTTGGGAGGACGTTATTTCTCTACACCCAAAAAGATGGGTGCACAAACAGCCGAGGCCAATATCAACGCCGGGGTGGCTGCGGCACATCAGATTGCCGCATTCTTCAAGGACGGATGTACGAAATACCAGGTAAATAAATAATTGCAGGGGCTATGGCTTGGGTTAAACCGTTTAAGGGGCTTCGTCCGCCTAAGGATTTGGTGGAACGGGTAGAGTGCCGTCCGTACGACGTGCTCAGTTCGGAAGAAGCCCGTATAGAGGCAGGCGATAACGAAATGTCGCTATATCACGTGATTCGTCCGGAGATAGATTTTCCGGAGGGGACGGATGAATACGCTGCATGTGTGTATGAGAAGGGGGCTGAGAACTTTGCCAAGTTCCAACGTAACGGCTGGTTGGTGGAAGACGCTAAGCCCATGTATTATATTTATGCACAGACCATGAACGGGCGGACACAGCACGGCATCGTGTTGGGAGCTTCGGTCAAGGACTATATGGACGGGGTAATCAAAAAGCACGAACTGACGCGGCACGAAAAGGAAGAAGACCGGATGAAGCATATCCGTATTACGGATGCGAACATAGAACCGGTTTTTCTGGCTTATCCCGACAATGCTGCGTTGGCTTCCTTGATAGACCAATATGCAAGGCATGAGCCGGAATATGATTTCGTTGCCCCGCTTGACGGTTTCCGCCATCGGTTCTGGCTTGTGGATAATGAAGCGGATATTGATGCGATTACGAAAGAATTTGCAGCCATTCCCGCGTTGTACATTGCAGACGGCCATCATCGTACGGCTGCGGCAGCTTTGGTGGGACAAGAGAAAGCTTTAGCCCATGGCAGGACGCACCCCGAGGCGGAATACAATTATTTTATGGCGGTGTGCTTCCCTGCAAGCGAACTGACTATATTGGATTACAACCGTGTGGTGAAAGACCTGGGGTGCCATACTTCGGATGAGTTCTTGCAGGCTTTGGAGAAGGATTTCGAAGTGGCTTGCACGGGCTGTTCGGTGTACAAACCTATGCGACCTCATGAGTTTTCGCTTTATCTGGATGAAAAATGGTACAGGTTGCGTGTACTTCCGGGACGTTTTGATGAAGACGATCCGATTGATGTGCTTGACGTGACTATCAGTAGTCGGCTTATATTGGATAAGATTTTGGGAATTAAGGATTTACGTAGGGATAAGCGGATTGATTTCGTAGGAGGACTGCGTGGTTTGGACGAACTGAAAAGACGTTGCGACAGCGGCGAGATGAAAATGGCGTTGGCACTGTATCCAGTGTCTATGCAGCAAATCATGGATATAGCAGATTGCGGGAAAATCATGCCCCCAAAAGCTACTTGGTTCGAGCCTAAATTACGTAGCGGACTGGTGATTCATAAACTGTCGTAAGGAAAAAATAAGTATCTTTGCAACTCCGGTTGCCGGTAGAATCCGGTAGCCGGAGTTTTTTGAACAGTAGGGATATGGAAGGAAATGACGTATATAAGACGATAACAGCACCGGCAGAAGGGGAGTATAGCGAGAAACGGAGTAAATTCCTGGCTTTTATTCACCCAGTGCATACGATAGACGAAGTGAAAGAGCAGGTGGAGCACTATCAAAAGAAGTATTACGATGCACGCCATTGTTGCTATGCCTACATGTTGGGACACGAACGGAAGGATTTCCGTGCCAATGACAACGGGGAGCCTTCCGGTACAGCCGGGAAACCGATTTTGGGACAGATTAATTCTTACGGGCTTACGGATGTCTTGATTGTCGTCATCCGTTATTTCGGTGGAATCAAGTTGGGGACGAGCGGCCTGATACAGGCCTATAAGGCAGCAGCCATCGAAGCCATACAGGCGGCCCGGATTATAGAAAAAACGGTGGACGAGGAAATCACCTTTTTCTTTGAGTATCCTTTCATGAATTCCGTCATGCGCATTGTCAAGGAGGAAGAGCCGTCTATTGTCTGTCAAGGGTATGAACACGATTGCAGCATGACGCTGCGTATTCGGAAAGGGAGCATGCCACGTCTTAAATCGAGACTGGAGAAAGTGGAGACATTGAGATTTGAAGGCGATGGGGAGTAGAAGAGGGAAGTGCCAGATGGAATAAAAAGAAACGGTGTGTTCCGCCAGAAGAGGGGGAATACACCGTTTCTTTTTTGATATGGGGTCAGGCCTGCAAGTTGTTGCATTCATCCATCCATGCTGCAGCCGACGCGTCGCTAGGCATTCGCCAATCTCCACGAGGACTCAGGCTACAGCTTCCCACTTTAGGACCGTCGGGCAGGCAGGAACGCTTAAACTGTTGGGAGAAGAAACGGCGGAAAAACGTTGTCAGCCATTTCTTTATCACTTCGTCTGTATACTTTCCGGCAAAAGCATATTGGGCCAGATAGAATATCTTGGACGGGCGGAAACCGAAACGCAAGGTATAATATAGGAAAAAGTCATGTAGTGCGTAAGGGCCGACCAAGTCTTCTGTCTTCTGGCTGATGTTGCCATTTTCGTCTGCCGGTATCAGTTCGGGGCTAATCGGAGTGTCCACGATATCCAGCAAGGTGGCTTGGGATGGTTCGTCAATAATACTGTCGGCCACCCACTTGACCAAATGTTTCACCAACGTCTTGGGGATAGAGGCGTTGACGCCGTACATGCTCATGTGGTCGCCGTTGTACGTGGCCCATCCCAGAGCCAGTTCCGACAAGTCACCGGTTCCCACTACCATGCCGTTCATCTGGTTGGCCACATCCATCAATATCTGCGTACGTTCGCGCGCCTGTGCGTTTTCATACGTCACATTATGGTTGGCCATGTCGAAGCCCAAGTCCTCAAAATGTTGTATGCAGGACTTTTTGATGCTGATTTCTCGTAGGGTCACCCCCAGGCTTTTCATAAGGTTGACGGCATTGGTATAAGTACGGTTGGTGGTCCCGAAGCCAGGCATGGTCACACCGACGATGCCTTTGCGCGAAAGTCCTAATTTGTCGAACGTCTTGGTGCAGACCAACAGGGCAAGGGTGGAATCCAGTCCGCCGGAAATCCCGATGACTACGGTCTGTGTTTGTGTATGTACCAATCTTTTGGCCAGTCCTGCTATCTGTATGGCAAAGATTTCTTCGCACCGTTCATTCAGTGCCTTTCCTGCCGGGACAAAAGGCATCGGGTCAACTTTACGGCTTAATTCGATGTCCTTGGAAGCGAAGAGTTCGGTATCTATCCGCATGGTATCGTGCGGTCTCAGCCGGGCTATGGAGGCGCTGAACGTGGTGTTCACACGCCTTTCCGCACGCAGGCATTCTACGTCTATTTCGCTGTAAACCAATTGCTCTTTAAAAGAGAAACGTTCGTTTTCCGCCAACAGCATCCCGTTTTCGTAGATAAGGGCCTTGCCGGCAAAAACAACATCCTGTGTGCTTTCTCCGAATCCTGCCCCCGAAAATACATAACCGGCGAGGCATCTTGCACTTTGTTGTGCCAACAGGGATTTGAGATAGTCTTGTTTGCCTACGCCTTCATTGTCTGCGCTAAGATTGAAAATGATTTCTGCTCCCTGGAGTACCAATTCGGAACTGGGGGGGATGGGGGCCCATACGTCTTCGCAGATTTCCACACCGAAACAGCAAGAGGGAGTGTTGAATACCAAGTGGCGGCTCAGCGGCACCATTTGCCCGCAAACCAATACATTGCTGTTTCCGTGCACATCGCCGGACGTGAACCAGCGTTGTTCATAGAATTCCTTGTAGTTGGGCAGGTAAGTTTTGGGGATAAGCCCTAAAATCTTCCCTTTTTGTATCACTGCCGCACAATTCAGCAGCGTACCGTGGTAAGCGACAGGCAGTCCTATGATAGAGATGATGTCCAATGAGCGGGTGAAGTCGAGGATGCTGATAAGGCACATTTCCGCCTCGTCGAGCAGCAGTTGTTGGGCAAACAAGTCACCGCAAGTGTAAGCCGTGATGCTAAGTTCCGGAAAACAAATGATTTCTACGCCTTTACCTTCCGCCTGAATAATCAAACTTTCAATTTGTTGCGCATTATATTTGCAATCTCCTACTTTTACGCCGGGGATGGCTGTGGCAATTCTGACAAATCCGTAATTCATGTTGCTATGTTTGATATTTGTGGAACAAAGATAATATAAAGGTATCAATAAAAGCAAAAAAAGCTGTTATTTATCAAAAAAACACGGGAAGGCTTGCACAGGAACGGAACTTACGCTAAATTTGCATTGTAAACATTACAAATTTATATTGAACATGGTTAACAAAGAGGCTTTGGATACATTGCAGAAATATGGGATTCACCCCTCCGTACAACGCATAGCAATTATGGATTATTTGCTTAAGAATCATACGCATCCCACAGTGGATGAGGTGTATGTGGCTTTGTGTAAAGTTATACCTACGTTGTCTAAGACGACCGTGTATAACACTTTACGGCTTTTTTCCGATCATGGAGCTGCCTTGATGTTGACCATTGATGAGAAGAAAGTTTGTTTTGACGGGGTAATTGTTCCCCATGCGCATTTCATGTGCAAGCGGTGCGGAAAATTATTCGATGTGGCTCTTCCGGAAAGTTTGAAAGACTTTTTACCGGTAGGCTCGGACTTTAAGGTGGACGAAGCGCATGTCTATTATAAAGGTGTATGTAAAGCCTGTGCGATGGAGGCATGAGCCTGAAGGGCACGGGCAGAGAAATAATAAGAACGAATGTGTAATTTAAATTAAAAACGGAAGAAAATGAAAAAGAAATTTGTGTGTACAGTATGTGGTTACATTCATGAAGGCGAAGAAGCTCCGGCACAGTGCCCGCAGTGCAAGGCTCCGGCTTCAAAGTTCAAGGAATTGGTAGATACGGAATTGACTTTCGTGACCGAGCATGTTATCGGCATTGCCAAGGACGTTGACCCTGAAATCAAGAAAGGTTTGCAGGCAAACTTTGAAGGAGAATGCACCGAAGTGGGCATGTACTTGGCCATGAGCCGTCAGGCTGACCGTGAAGGCTATCCTGAGATTGCGGAAGCTTTCAAGCGTTATGCTTTTGAAGAGGCCGACCATGCTTCCCGTTTCTGCGAATTGTTGGGCGACATGGTTTGGGACACGAAGACCAACCTGAAGAAGCGTATGGAGGCTGAAAGCGGTGCTTGTTCCGGCAAGATGGATTTGGCCAAGATGGCCAAACAGCAGGATTTGGACGCCATTCACGACACTGTGCATGAAATGGCAAAGGACGAAGCTCGCCATGGCCGTGGTTTCGCCGGTTTGTACAACCGTTACTTCGGCGACAAGTAACCATCTTGTGGTATTAGTCCGGATGTCGTAGCATATCCGGCAGAAAAATCCCGTGAAGTTGGATGCCTGGCTTCACGGGATTTGTATTAAATGTCATGGCAGCCTTTTGAGTATGGGATGAAAGGATGTAGCGAACGGCTGTTCTTTCGGATATATCGGTAAGTTTGACAAAAAAAAGGCTTGCATGAGAGCGGTTTATCATCTTGCGGCAAACGGAAAATCGTTTGCCTGAGAATGAAAAATCAATCTCAGGCGAATGATTTTTCATTTGCCGCACATTTTTACGCTGTATTCAAGAGTCTGGAAAAGAGGAATATAGAAAAATGCAGGGGCTTTTTTTCCGGCAGAAAAAATTTTTGACGCAAAGGGAGGGAATGGGAATGATAAAAAAACGACGGGCGGTTTATTCGTAGTCTTTCAGTCGTTTGGGATTTTTCGGGAACCAACCTTTCAGCACCCGTTTGCGTTGGTCGAACACTTCGAGTATCCCCCAAAAGGAAGAGAACGATATGACACCGAAAATGATACTCAAGTACACGTTTTCCACATAGAGGGACAAACCGGCACATAGGATTCCCGTCACGAGGAAAGCCCACCAGCATCGGGTTCCGAAATAGTATTCGCCCTTGATGACTAAAGGATGGAACAGGCCGATAATCAGGAAGGTGGCCAAGCCGATAAGTATGCCTACGTAGTTCATTGCGTTTGCGTGTATTTAGTTTGTAGGATGCAAAGTTAAGATTTTATTTCTATATAGCAAGTGTTGCATGAGGCCTCGCACGAATAAATAGAGGAGAAAAGCCAGCCAAAGTGCGTGGTTTTGCCATATAGGGAAGAGGCTGAGGTAGACGCTGAAAAAAGTCAGGGTGGCGCCCAACATGGACAGGAGCATATAGCGTGTGGCCGTGAGTCCGATGAAAACACCGTCCCAAATGAATGCCGAGAGACCTGCAAAGGGGATGAGGACAGCCCAAGGCAGGTAGTCGGAAGCTGTGGCGACGACATAGGCTTCGTCGGTGAGCAGGTTCATGAGAGCCTTTCCGCCGGCCATATAGAATAAGGTGAAGGTCAGTGCCACGCCGCATCCCCAAAGAAACAGGTTACGGATGACTTTTTTCAGGGCCTGGTAATCTCCCGCACCGGCACATTTGCCCGAGAGGGCTTCTCCGGCAAAGGCGAAACCGTCCATGAAATAAGAATAGAGGGTGAAGTATTGCATCAGCAAGGCATTGGCCGCTAAGATATATTCCCCTTGACGGGAACCGGCGGAGGTGAAATAGAGAGTGACGCACACGAGGCAAAGGGTGCGCAGGAAAATGTCGCGGTTGACACTGAAGAAACGGCGAATGGCGTTTTTCCGGAATACGGAAGAGGGGAGGAATGCAAAAGGAAGGCCGAGCCTACGGTGCATACGGTGGCAATAATATAGGGAAAGCGCCAGTCCGCAATATTGGGCGATGGCTGTCCCCAAAGCCACTCCGGCCACGTCCATGTGCCATACGAAGACAAAGGACAGGCTGGCCGCTATGTTGACGAGGTTTTGGACGATGGCCACGTAGAGCGGGTATTTTGCATTTTGCAATCCGATGAACCATCCGGTCAGGCTGTAAAGCCCGAGCACGGCAGGAGCGCCCCATACGCAGATTCTAAAGTATACCGAAGCAAAATCCGCTACAGCTTCCGTGGGCGACATGACGGACAGGGCCAGATGAAGTAACGGGCCCTGCAGGAGGAGGATGAGGATGGCTATGCCCGTGGAAGTAGCCAAGGAACGATAAAGCAACAGTTGGATTTCTTGTTTATTGTCGGCACCGTAGGCTTGTGAAGTCATCCCGCTGGTTCCCATCCTCAGGAATGCAAAAATCCAATAGATCATATTGAATATCGTACCGCCGATGGCTATGGCACCGATATACGAAGCGGCACCGAGATGTCCCGCAATGGTCAGGTCTATCAGCCCGAGCAGGGGAACGGTGATATTGGAAAGGATGGATGGGAGAGCGATGTGCAGTATCTCTTTGTGGTATGACTTATTCATGACGGTCATTTGTTGGCTGAATAAAAACAAAGGCACTGTCAACTCGCTGAAAGCTTGTTTTACAGTGCCTTTTCTGATGGTCGGGGTAGCGGGATTCGAACCCACGACCCCCTGCTCCCAAAGCAGGTGCGCTAACCGGACTGCGCTACACCCCGAGACTTGAGAGAATGTGATTTCTCAAAAGCGATGCAAAGGTACGTCTTTTAGACGACATATCCAAACTAAATACAAAAAAAGTGGCATGCCTCTCAAAAGAAACATGCCATTTTCTGATAAATGCCAGACTAACGGTTTAGAATTTGAAAGGCTGGCTCTTTACGTAGATTTTGTAACCTTTGATGCTTTCGGGCGCTCCCTGTTCCACGCGGGGAAGATATTGGAAACCGCCTAATGTCTGCTCTGCGCCCAAATCCAATACGATGTAATGGGGGAACTTCACGTCTTTATTGGTACTCCAATACGTAGACTCCTGAAGGTCGAAAATCTTATCGGCTGTCTTGTTGCCCGAAGAGATGTCCTCGTCGTCGGCGTATGCCACTGTCCATGGCTCGCGGCTGATGCGCTGACCCTTGTCGTCGAGCATGTACCATTCTGCGATACAAGCATATTCGCGGTTGTTATGGGAATTCAAGGCTTCGATGCACACGTAACGTCCCGTTACGGGTTGGTCGAACCGGACTTCCTGCCAACCGTTGCCTGCGGCAAACTCACCGGTCTTGCAGGGCGTTTCGCCGGCCAGATTCAGAGTTTGTCCTTCCTTGCGGTGCGTGTTCGGCGCATCGACGTTCAGTTTGTCGATGATAGGTTTGGACAGGCCTTCAACCACGGTTTCCTGCGGACCTACAATGTCTTGTACGATAATCTCGTTCTCGCCCTTCTTCAACCAACATCCGGGCATGTAAAGCGTCTGTTGCGGACCGATTTTCCAGAAGCGTCCGATGGCGTGTCCGTTTACGTAAACCTGTCCTTTGCCCCATGTTTCCAGGTTCAGGAATGTGTCGCCGGTCTTTTTCAGGTTGAAAGTCGCACGGTAGCATCCCGGTACTTTCTGGTCCTTCAGCGGAACATATTTCATGTCCTTCTGTACCTGATAGCTGTCGCTGAGGGTGTAAATCTGCCAGTTTTTCAAGTTGACGGTCACTTGGCTGCCGGTATTCATGGTGTAGCTCAATTCCACTTTTTCCGTAATGCCCTTGAAGTCCTTAATGGCACGGCCGAAGTTGATTCGTCCCATGGCTTCCACAAGGATGTCCAGTTGGTCTCCTTCCTTCATGGCCGGCAACAACATGGTCTTCTCATGGTTGCGACGGTCGATGGAGCCGATCAGTTTCCTATTGATAAATACTTGCGCGAAGTCGTGCGCATCCGTTATGGTCAGGATACTTTGTGTCGGTACGGCCGGAGTCTTAGTGCGGTAAAGAATGGAACCCCATCCTTGGTTGAACGCTTCCATCGTTTGAATGTCCATCGACGCATGAGGTGCAGGGAGGTTCTCAAACAAAGGAGCCACTTCCGTAAACTGTATTTTGGGAACGTTGATTACAGGGAATTCTTTGGGGATGGAGGGTAACTTTTTGTCGCTATACCCCGATAGCATCTCTCGCAATTCCATGTATTTAGGAGTGACTTGTCCGGCCTCGTTGATGGGAGCATCGTAATCGTACGAAGTCACGTCGGGTGAGAATCCGGGGCTGTTGGCACCGGCCCAGTGTCCCCAACTGGTACCTCCGTGCGTCATGTAGAGCGAGAATGAAATGCCTTTGTCCAACATTTCCTTCAGCCCACCGACCATTTCCTTGCTGCCGCGCGTTTCGTGACGTCCGCCCCATTTGTCGAACCATCCGCTCCAGAACTCGGAACACATTTGGGGGGACTCAGGACGCAACTCGCCCAACTTCTTGAATTCGTTTTCGATATTGGCGCCGGTACCGAAGTTCATGGTCCATACCAGATCGTCCAGTCCGTTTTTGGTAAAGTTGGAACTCCAGTCACATTGGAACAAAGTTACTTTGTCGAAACCTGAGTCGCGGATGATGTCGCGAATGGCCGAAACATACGGTTTGTCCTCGCCGTACGACCCGTATTCGTTTTCTACTTGCACCATGATAATCGGTCCGCCTTTTTCAATGGTCAAGTCTCCGATCTGTTCTCCCAGTTTTTTGGCGAAGATGCGGTAACGTTCCATGAAGTACGGGTCTTGTTCTCTCAGACGGATGTCTTTCTTCTTCAACAACCACCAGGGCAGGCCGCCCATTTCCCATTCGGCGCATACGTACGGGCCGGGACGCACGATGACATAAAGTCCGTTTTCTTGTGCCAATCGGATAAATTCCGCCACGTCGTTATTGCCCGTGAAGTCGAACTTGCCTTCTTCCTGTTCGTGTATGTTCCAAAAGACATACAGACAAAGCGTGTTCATTCCCAAAGCCTTGCACATCTTGATGCGCTGTTCCCAATAGGGACGCGGGATGCGGGGATAATGCACTTCGGCGGCTTTGATGATGAAAGGCTTGCCGTTAAGGAGGAATGTCTTGTTTCCTACTCCGAAAGTTTCGGTTTTGGCCGCAGCTTCTGTCGGAGTGAAAAGGAACAATCCGGCCGTAAACAAGGATGCTTTAAGCACGTGGCTGATACTTCTGTTTAAATTCATCATAGAAATCAGTTATTAATGAATGATATGGTTTCTCAAATTTTGTGGGTTCAAAAATACGACACTTATTTTTTATATACAAGTTTTTGAAGAAAAAGGATAAAATAAGAACGAAAACTTTTATCTAACGTTGAATTCCTCATAAAAAAAGGATAACTTTGCATGTTGAATCTTAATATAAGCAAACAGATATGTTCAGGACAAATACTTGTGGTGAGCTGAGACTTGCGGATGCCGGAAAGACCGTGACGCTAGCCGGGTGGGTGCAGCGTGTGCGTAAGATGGGAGGCATGACTTTCGTCGACTTGCGTGACCGGTATGGCATTACACAATTAGTTTTTAATGAAGAAGTGAATGACGCGCTTTGTGCCCGGGCTAATAAGTTGGGGCGTGAAGATGTGATTCAGATAAAGGGCGAAGTGAACGAGCGTGAGAGTAAGAATAAGAATTTGCCGACAGGGGAGATTGAAATCATCGTGTCGGAACTGACTGTACTCAATGCTTCCGTTACTCCTCCTTTCACGATCGAAGACGATACGGACGGAGGGGATGATATACGTATGAAGTACCGCTATTTGGATTTGCGCCGTGCTTGCGTGAGGAAAAATCTGGAACTCCGCCATCAGATGACGATGGAGGTTCGCCGTTATCTGGACAGCAAAGGTTTTTTGGAAATAGAAACACCGATGCTGATTGGGTCTACTCCTGAAGGTGCCCGTGATTTTGTGGTGCCTTCCCGCATGAATCCGGGGCAGTTTTATGCGTTGCCGCAAAGCCCGCAGACTCTGAAACAACTCTTGATGGTAGCCGGTATGGACCGTTACTTCCAGATTGTGAAGTGTTTTCGCGATGAAGACTTGCGTGCCGACCGCCAACCGGAATTTACACAGATAGACTGTGAGATGAGTTTCGTGGAGCAGGAGGACGTGATAGCCCTTTTTGAAGGGATGGCCAAACACCTCTTCCGTACGATACGGGGTATAGAACTCACGGAACCATTCCCCCGCATGCCTTGGAGCGAAGCCATGCGGCTTTACGGTAGCGACAAGCCGGACACGCGTTTCGGTATGGAGTTCGTGGAACTGATGGACGTGTTGAAAGGTACGGGAGAGTTTTCCGTGTTCAATGATGCGTCCTACATCGGAGGTATTTGTGCGCCGGGATGTGCTTCATATACCCGTAAGCAGTTGGATCAACTGACGGACTTCGTGAAGCGCAGTCAAATAGGGGCAAAAGGATTGGTATATGCCCGTGTGCAGGAAGACGGCAGCGTAAAATCCAGTGTGGATAAATTCTATACGCAGGAAGTGTTGTTGCGCTTGAAGGAGGCGATGAAGGCCGTGCCGGGCGATTTGATACTGATAATGAGTGGCGAGGATGCCATGAAGACGCGTAAACAGTTATGTGAATTGCGTTTGGAGATGGGAACTCGTTTGGGATTGCGCGATAAGAACAAATTCTCTTTGTTGTGGGTGGTGGATTTCCCGATGTTCGAATGGAGCGAAGAGGAAGGGCGCTTGATGGCGATGCACCATCCGTTCACGCATCCCAAGGATGAGGATATCCCATTGTTGGATTCCAATCCGGCGGCTGTGCGTGCGGATGCTTACGATATGGTTTGCAATGGAGTTGAAGTAGGAGGGGGGTCCATCCGTATCCACGATCCGGGGCTTCAGGACAAGATGTTCAAGATATTGGGCTTCACGGAAGAACGTGCACAGGAGCAGTTCGGTTTCCTGATGAATGCTTTCAAATACGGTGCGCCTCCTCACGGTGGTTTGGCGTACGGGCTTGACCGTTGGGTAAGTTTGTTTGCCGGACTTGACAGTATCCGCGATTGCATCGCTTTCCCGAAGAATAACAGTGGGCGTGATGTAATGTTGGATGCACCTTCTTATATAGACCAGAAGCAGTTGGATGAACTGAGTTTGGCACTTGATTTAAAAGATTGAGCAAAAGAAGGATATATAGAAATATTATAGTTATAAAAATGTGCGAAGGAAATAATCCCTCGCACATTTTTATAATATCCATCTCATGATAACGGAAATGGAATTATTCAGAAGGTGCTTCTGCCGTAGAGTGAAGCGGTTTGCTTACCGGAAATAATTTAGTGAATAAAGTAGGGAAAGGGGTCTCGAACTCCATTGGTTCCCCCGTGATGGGATGGTAAAAATTCAGTCGATAGGCATGTAATCCCAACCGTCCTATCGGGTCGCTTCCATTGCCGTATTTTGAATCGCCGACTACCGGATGGCCAATATCTTGCATGTGTACACGGATTTGGTTTTTCCGGCCGGTTTCCAATTTCAATTCAACCAACGAATAACGCTCTCTCGCGTCTAACGTATGAAAATGTGTGATGGCATATTTTCCTCCGTTGTCTGTCGGACTGGAGTACGTTACATACGCTTTATTGTCTTTCAACCAAGAAGATATGGTTCCGCCTTCTTTTTCCATCTTCCCACTGACTACGGCCACGTATCTACGGTCTGTCACGATTTCCTGCCAGTGTTCTTCCAAAATCCGTTGTACCTCTATATTTTTTGCATACATCATCAAACCGGATGTGTCGCGGTCCAAACGGTGGACTACGTGGGCTGTGCATTTGAAGTGCCGTCGGGTAAAATATTCATCCAATACGGTTTTGATTGAAAATTGTTGTGCAACGGCAGGCATAGAGAGAATGCCTGCACTTTTTTCAATCACAATCAGGTCTTTGTCTTCATATACAATCTTAACGTATTTGTTTTTCAGCTCATTGTTACGCTTATGTTTGCTTACCCGTACAACCATACCGGGTCGCAATTCATAATTATATTGGGAGACCGATTTTTTGTTTACCGTAATGCCATGTCCCGTCAGAATATCTTTGGCTTTATTCCTACTGATTCCGTTCATCGATTCCATAATGAAATCCAATAATAACATGGGTTTATTGACTGTAAACTCTATGTATTTTGATGCTGCATATTGTGCACCGGACTTATTTCTCATCTTTTCTTCTGTTTTTTGCAAAGGTAAGACTATTTTTTCAAATACAGGCCTTGTGGTTGCTTGAATCTTGAGATTTAATACCTAACCGCTATTATGTTTAATAAGAAAGAAGCTTTTTAATTATTCATTCTACTTCGAAAGTTTCTTTCAAAAAAAGGAAAGAAAGCCAAAATCCTCTTCGGCTTTCTTTCCTTTTCTTTATTTCGTGTTTTATTTTGCTGTTTAGAGAAGTTCCAACTGCTTGAATACTTTTGTAAGTTTCTGAATCGCTTCATCCACTTGTTCGTGTGTATGGTTAGCCATCAGGGCAAAACGTACTAAGGTATCCTGAGGCGCACATGCAGGCGGAATCACAGGATTAATGAAAACTCCTTCGTCAAAAGCCAATTTCGTAACCATGAATGTTTTTTCCGTATCACGGACGTATAAAGGAATGATAGGAGATTCTGTGGCACCGATTTCAAATCCTGATGCGCGAAAACGTTTTAAGGCATAATTCGTTACGTTCCATAAATTTTCCAAGCGCTCCGGTTCTTGCTGAAGAATATGCAGGGCTTCTAACGCTGAAGCCGTAGCGGCCGGTGTGGCTGATGCACTGAATATATAGGTACGCGCATTATGCTTTAACCAATTAATGATACTTTTGTCTGCTGCGATAAAACCTCCGATTGAAGCCAAGGACTTGCTAAATGTTCCCATTATCAAGTCTACCTCCTTCGTCAAGCCAAAATAATCACATACTCCTCTACCCTGCTTGCCAAAAACGCCAAGACCATGAGCCTCGTCTACCATAATGGAAGCGTTATATTTATGTTTCAGGCGCACAATTTCGGGAAGATTAGCTAAATCTCCTTCCATTGAAAAGACTCCGTCTACGATGATTAATTTGATAGCGTCTGGATTACATTTTTGTAATTGCTTCTCCAAATCAGCCATGTCATTGTGCTTGTACTTCAGGTTTTGAGAGAAAGACAAACGTTTGCCATCTACAATAGACGCGTGGTCCCGGTCATCGCAAATAATATAGTCTCCTCGTCCTGTCAAACAAGGGATGACACCGGAGTTGACCGTAAAGCCTGTTGCGAAACAGAGAGCTTCTTCTTTGCCTACAAAAGCCGCCAATTCTTTTTCAAGTTGAACATGTATGTCTAATGTTCCGTTGAGGAATCGTGAACCGGCACAACCGGAACCATATTTACGCATAGCAGCCACGCCAGCTTCTATGACGCGGTCATCGCCCGTCAGACCTGTATAAGCGTTAGAACCAAACATGAGTACGCGATGACCTCCCATGAGGACCTCGGTGCCTTGTTTGCCTTCTATTTCGCGGAAATAAGGGTATATGCCTTCAGCCATGTACTTTTGTGGCTCGTCATATTTAGCTAATTTGTCTTGTAATAAGCCCATTTTAATAAGTTCGTAATTAAAAAACTTTGCAAAGTTAATAAAAACATCTTTTTAAATAGCCTTTAATCATAAAAAATCTTTTTAATGTTCTTGTAAGCCTTAAAGCCAGATGCTGTATTTTTCATTTTTTATCCTTATCTTTGCTTCCGATTTAAGAAGCAATATGGCAAAGAGGAGCATCGTTTTTATTATAAACCCTATATCTGGAACTCAAAGTAAGGACAATATCATAGAACTGATTTCTCAGCATTTGGATCAAGATAAATTCAATTATCAGGTTGTCCGGACTGAATATGCCGGACATGCTACTTTATTGGCACAAGAGCATGTTGAAAAAGGCTGTGATGCGGTTGTGGCTATTGGGGGCGACGGCACTGTCAATGAAATAGCCCGTTCTTTAGTACATACTTCTGTGGCTTTCGGTGTCATTCCTTGTGGTTCGGGAAACGGATTGGCACGTCATTTACGTATTCCAATGGAGCCGCTTGGCGCCATTAAGGTGCTTAATCGTTTTGATATTGAGTGTTTGGATTATGGGAAGATAAATGACCTCCCTTTTTTTTGTACATGCGGTGTGGGGTTTGATGCTTTTGTAAGTTCCAAATTCGCTCATTCGGAGAAACGCGGAGTATTGACTTATTTGGAGAACACGCTTCGAGAAGGCTTAAAATATAAGCCGGACACATATGAGATTGAAATAGAAGGAGAAACGTCCAAATACAAGGCCTTTCTGATAGCTTGTGCCAATGCGTCTCAATATGGGAATAATGCATATATCGCTCCTCACGCTTCTATGTCGGACGGACTTATGGATGTAACGATAATGGAGCCTTTTACAGTTCTGGAAGCTCCTCAGATTGCCGTTCAGTTGTTCAATAGGACATTGTTGCAGAATAATAAGATCAAGACATTCCGATGCAAAAACATTCGCATCCATCGTGAACACCCCGGGGTGATTCATTTTGATGGCGATCCCATGTCGGCCGGGACGGATATTGACGTACAATTGATACAAAAAGGCTTGAATATGATTGTGAATACTCAACAAGCCTCAGACACTGCGTTTGGGCGGGTTGTTTCAGAATTATATGACGAATTGATTTCTTTGAGTATAAGCGTACGTAATCGAAATATCCGGCGTATAGACAGCTTTAACAAAGAAGTCATGAGACGCCTGAAATTATAATCAAAAATGTATGTAATATTCTTCTGTGAGCTTTTTGTATTCTTCCGTGTAAATACCATTTCTGTCTCTGACCATGAGCCGTGTGGTTTGAGGGTAAGGCGTACTTCCTTTTTTAAAGCTCAATAAGGCTCTTTTCGGCATACTCTCAGGCAAACTGTGTATCATGCATCTTTTGTGGAGATTGAGCCCCCTCTCCCACGCCATTTGTATGAAAGCATCGGCTGACGATGCAGGGAGGACGACGTTGAAACAAGCTCCGTCGTTCAACCATGTATATGCGTTAGCGATGAGTGCATCGAAAGGAAGAGCGTCACTATGGCGTGCATAGTTACGTTTTTCTCCAGGGCATTGCAGTGAATTCGTGAAAAACGGCGGGTTACATGTTATCATGTCAAACTTTTTCTGAGGAATGTAAGTGAGGGCATTTTCTACTTCAAAATGCAGACGTTGTGCCCAAGGTGTCTTTTTCCCGTTATCTGTGGCTTGGTTTACTGCTTCCTCGTCTATGTCTATTCCTATGATGTATGCGTTGCACTTTTGAGCTAACATGATGGCTATCAATCCGGAACCTGTGCCGATGTCGAGGATATATTTGGAATCGGGACAAACTTCCGTCCATGCGCCCAGCAGTACTCCATCCGTACCAACCTTCATGGCACATTTGTCGTGATAAATTGTGAACTTCTTAAAGTCGAAATGAGTTTTTGCCATAAAATTCGGGTGTAATCTTAGAGTCTATCCTTCGTTTTGCTTGCAAAAGTAGCAAATATTTGTTATTTCCACTGTATATCATACGTAGAGTACACTCTTTTTTTGTATCTTTGCCACGTTTTGTGAAAAAAGTTTTGTTCACTAAATCATTTAAGATTTTTAATATGCATATTGACGATAATCAGAATCCATTTTCATTGGTTGCAGATTTTGAAGGAGATGAATCCAGTGTTTTCGACGTGGAAATGGAGGCCACATTACCGATTTTGCCGTTGCGCAACATGGTGTTATTCCCAGGTGTGGTGATGCCTGTGGCAGTGGGACGGAAGTCTTCTCTTCGTTTGGCGAAAGCCGCAGATAAAAATAAATTGAACATCGGCGTAGTTTGTCAGTTGAGTCCGGAGACAGAGAATCCGGGGTTTGATGATTTGTATCACATCGGGACGATGGCAAAGATTATTCGTATTCTTGAATTGCCAGACCGTTCTACCACTGTCATCTTACAAGGTATGAGCCGTTTCGATTTGAAAGGTATTGTGTCCGACAAGCCTTATCTTACCGGTATGGTAGAGAAATTAGAAGACACGCTCCCTTCGAAGAATAACAAAGAGTTCGAAATCTTGGCGGAAGCTTGTCGCGAACGTACGGTGCAGTACATTCAGATGAGTGACCAAATGCCGAAGGAATCCATGTTCGCGGTGAAAAACGTGAGCAACAATATGTTTTTGGTAAATTTTGTATGCGCCAATTTCCCATTCCCTATTGTCCGCAAGATGGAGTTGTTGAGAGAGGGGGCACTGGATTTGCGTACGGTCAACTTACTCAAGCTGTTGAACAAGGAAATCCAATACTCGGAACTTCGGGCTGAGATCCAACGTAAGACCCGGGAAGATTTGGACATGCAGCAACGTGAGTACTTTTTGCAACAACAAATCAAAAACATACAGGATGAACTTGGCGGTACGCCGCAGGATCAGGACTTGCACGATTTACGTACGCAGGCCCAAAAAAAGAAATGGCCGGAAGATGTCGCCAAGACTTTCCATCGGGAAGTGGACAAGCTTGAACGCTTGAATCCCCAAAGTCCGGATTATAACGTCCAACTCAATTATTTGCAAACAATGTTGAGCCTGCCTTGGCAGACCTATACGGAAGATAATTTAAATTTGAAGAATGCCGAAAGAGTTTTGAACAAAGACCATTACGGCTTGGAGAAAGTAAAAGAACGCATATTGGAGCATCTGGCCGTTTTGCAATTAAGAGGCGACCAAAAATCTCCGATAATCTGTTTGTACGGTCCTCCGGGTGTCGGCAAGACATCTTTGGGTAAAAGTATCGCCTCTGCCTTAAAGCGGAAATACATCCGCATGTCTTTGGGCGGATTGCATGACGAGGCTGAAATCCGGGGGCACCGCCGCACGTATATCGGAGCTATGCCCGGGCGCATTATAAAAAGTATGATAAAGGCAGGCTCTTCCAATCCGGTGTTCATTTTAGACGAGATAGACAAGGTGACGCAGAATACGGTGAATGGCGACCCCTCTTCTGCCTTGTTGGAAGTGCTCGACCCGGAACAGAACAGTGCTTTCCATGATAATTTCCTGGATGTAGACTATGATTTGTCCAAGGTCATGTTTATTGCGACAGCGAATAATATCGGCACGATACCCCGTCCCTTGCTCGACCGTATGGAACTGATAGAAGTGAGCGGCTATATCACGGAAGAGAAGGTAGAGATAGCTAAACGTCATTTGGTGCCCAAGGAAAAGGAAAACAATGGCTTGGCCGACCGGTCGGAAATCAAAATCAGCAAGCCGGCATTGGAGTACATGATAGAGAACTACACCCGTGAGTCCGGTGTGCGAGGATTGGAAAAACAAATAAACAAGGTGTTCCGCAAGATGGCATTGGAATACGCCCGAAATGGTGCATTTTCTTGTACGGACGTGAAAGTGGCCGATGTGGAACGCTTGTTGGGCAAACCTTTATATACTCGCGACAAATACCAGGGCAATGGCTATGCCGGTGTGGTAACCGGATTGGCATGGACTTCCGTAGGGGGAGAAATCCTCTTTATAGAGACGAGCCTGAGCAAGGGAAAAGGTAGCAAGTTGACGCTCACAGGAAATTTGGGCGACGTAATGAAAGAGTCGGCGGTTTTGGCATTGGAATATATCAAAGCGCATGCTGACCATTTGCATATTGATGCGCGGATTTTCGACCTATGGAATATCCATGTGCACGTGCCTGAAGGAGCCGTACCTAAAGACGGACCGTCGGCCGGTATTACCATGGCTACTTCCATCGCTTCGGCATTGACCCAACGTAAGGTCCGCCCGAATCTGGCTATGACCGGTGAGATAACGTTACGTGGAAAAGTGCTGCCCGTAGGAGGCATCAAGGAGAAAATCCTGGCAGCAAAACGTGCAGGCATCAAAGATATCGTCATGTGTGAGGAAAACCGCAAGAACATAGAGGAAATTCCGGAAATGTATCTCAAAGGGCTGTCGTTCCATTATGTGAATGATGTGTCCGAGGTCTTGAATTTTGCTTTGTTGGATGAAAAAGTAACCAATGCCATCGAGTTTACTTTCGATGAGCCTAAGAACGAAACGAAATGAAGTTTGAACTCCAACATACAGATTCCCTTACGTCGGCTCGGGCCGGGGTGTTGACCACAGACCATGGCTTGATAGAGACGCCTGTTTTCATGCCGGTGGGCACGGTGGGCTCGGTCAAAGCCGTCCATCCGTGGGAATTGAAGGAAGACATCAAGGCGCAAATCATTTTGGGAAATACTTATCATTTGTACTTGCGGCCTGGTATTAATGTCCTGGAAAAAGCCGGTGGGTTGCACAAGTTCAACGGTTTTGACCGCCCTATCCTGACCGACAGCGGAGGCTTCCAAGTCTTTTCGTTGACCGGTATCCGTAAATTGCGTGAGGAAGGGTGCGAATTCCGTTCGCACATCGACGGTTCAAAACATATTTTCACCCCCGAGAAGGTCATGGACATTGAGCGTGCCATCGGGGCAGACATCATGATGGCATTCGACGAATGTCCACCGGGCACATCCGACTACGCATACGCGAAAAAAAGTTTGGGGCTGACCCACCGTTGGTTGGACCGCTGTATTCGTCGTTTCAATGAGACAGAACCCCGATACGGTTACCAACAATCACTTTTTCCCATCGTGCAAGGCTGCACTTATAAGGACTTGCGTATCCAATCGGCCGAGTTCGTGGCATCGAAGGAGGCCGATGGCAATGCCATTGGCGGATTGGCTGTGGGCGAACCGGCGGAAGTGATGTACGAAATGATAGAGGTGGTCAACGGGATCTTGCCGAAAGACAAGCCTCGTTATCTTATGGGGGTCGGTACACCGGTGAATATTCTTGAAGGCATAGAGCGTGGAGTAGACATGTTCGACTGCGTGATGCCTACGCGTAACGGGCGCAATGCCATGCTGTTCACACAGAATGGTATTATGAACCTGCGTAATAAGAAATGGGAAGACGACTTTTCGCCTTTGGATCCAGACGGGACTTCTTACGTAGACAAGGCATATAGCAAAGCCTACCTGCATCACCTTTTCAAAGCTCAGGAATTGTTGGCGCTGCAAATCGCCTCCATCCATAATCTTGCTTTTTATCTGTGGCTGACACGCGAGGCGCGACGCCATATCATAGTCGGGG
The DNA here is from genome assembly GCF_900683745.1 of Paraprevotella xylaniphila YIT 11841. Classification (NCBI taxonomy): domain Bacteria; kingdom Pseudomonadati; phylum Bacteroidota; class Bacteroidia; order Bacteroidales; family Prevotellaceae; genus Paraprevotella; species Paraprevotella xylaniphila. The sequence continues at coordinate 897,493 of NZ_LR215980.1, read as the reverse complement.
ACTTCTCTTCTTGGAAAGCCTTGATGGTAAAAAGGGTGGCCGCACGGCTATAATTAAAGAAGTACTGTATATGAAGTGGTATAAACGTCTCATTTCCAAGTTGGATATGTATCTTATCAAGAAGTTTCTGGGTACATATTTCTTTTCCATTGCATTGATTATTTCCATTGCCGTGGTATTCGACTTCAATGAGAATATCGATAAGTTTACGACCAACCATGCCCCGTGGAAAGGTATCATTTTCGAGTACTACGCCAACTTCGTCCCTTATTTTTCCAATTTGTTCAGTCCGCTGTTCGTGTTCATCTCTGTGATATTCTTCACCTCCAAACTGGCAGAGAATTCGGAGATTATCGCCATGATGGCCGCCGGGATGAGTTTCAAGCGCCTGATGCGCCCTTATATGATTTCGGCATCCATCATTGCGGTGATGACTTTCCTGTTGGGAGCCTACGTTATTCCTAAGGGAAGCGTCACGCGACTAAACTTTGAGAATACATATAAAAAGAAAAAAAGGACGGAATTCGCCCAGAATGTGCAACTACAGGTCGATACGGGGGTTATTGCGTTTATCGAACATTTCGACGGGCGTACCAAGACCGGTTATCATTTCTCGTTGGATAAGTTTGTGAACAAGAAGCTTGTGTCACACCTTACGGCGGCTTCGGTGTCTTACGACACATTGTCGGACGAGCGTTACCATTGGCGAATCAACAATTACACGCTCCGCGAATTGAAAGGCATGCGTGAGTACATTTCCCATGGTTCGAGGATAGATTCCATCATCGCCATGGAACCGTCGGACTTCTTGCTGACGCGTAACCAACAGGAAACCTTGACCAGTCCGGAACTGAAAGAATATATCGTCAAGCAGCGTGCCCGTGGCTCGGGGAATGTGAAACCGTTCGAGGTGGAGTACCAGAAACGGTTTGCCACTCCCTTTGCTTCGTTCATCCTGACGATTATCGGTCTTTCCCTTTCGGCGCGGAAGCGGAAAGGGGGCATGGGACTGTATTTGGGCATCGGGTTGGCACTAAGTGCCTCTTACATTTTGTTCCAGACGGTTTCGTCTACTTTTGCAATCAATGCAGACTGGCCGCCGGCTTTGGCGGCGTGGCTGCCCAATATAATATTTGCCTTTATTGCGTTCTTCCTTTATAAAAAGGCACCGCAGTAGAGTGGATGTAGGATTTAAACACAAATTAGAACAGTGGATTTTTACGATTTGGATTTAAGCGACCAAGTGCTCGATGCCTTGGACGATATGAATTTTACCGAGTGCACGCCTATTCAGGAACATGCCATCCCCGTGATTCTCGAGGGGCGTGACATGATTGGTGTGGCGCAGACGGGGACGGGTAAGACTGCGGCTTTCCTGCTTCCCATATTGAGTAAGCTAAGCGATGGCGGTTATCCCGAAAAAGCCATTAATTGTATCATTATGTCCCCCACCCGGGAACTGGCCCAACAAATAGACCAGGCCATGGAGGGGTTTTCCTATTATATGAACGTGTCGAGCGTAGCTGTATATGGTGGAAACGACGGGATACGTTACGAGCAGGAGAAACGCGGGTTGGCCATGGGAGCCGACGTGATAATCGCCACGCCGGGACGCTTAATCAGTCATTTGAGTTTAGGCAACGTAGATTTGTCTGAAGTGTCTTTCTTTGTATTAGATGAGGCAGACCGCATGTTGGACATGGGTTTCAGCGACGACATCATGCAGATTGTCAAGTATTTGCCCAAAGAACGCCAGACCATCATGTTTTCGGCCACGATGCCCCGGAAGATTCAAGACTTGGCGCGCACCATCCTGCACGATCCGGTAGAAGTGAAACTGGCCGTATCGAAACCGGCCGACAAAATCGTGCAGTCGGCTTACGTATGCTATGAGGCGCAAAAGGTGTCATTAGTCAAAAAGCTGTTTGCCGAGCGGCCTCCACATCGCGTGATTGTCTTTGCGTCTTCCAAATTGAAAGTGAAAGACATGGCCATTGCCTTGGGACGTGCCGGATTTAAGGTCGGTGCCATGCACTCGGATTTGGAACAGCAGGAGCGTGACGAAGTGATGTATAAGTTCAAAGCCCAACAAATCGACGTGTTGGTAGCTACGGACATTGTGGCGCGTGGCATCGACATCGACGATATCCAGTTGGTCATCAATTTCGATGTGCCTCATGATGCCGAAGATTATGTGCACCGTATCGGTCGTACAGCCCGCGCCAACAACGACGGAGAGGCGATAACCTTGGTGAGCGAGAAAGACCAGCAACGTTTTGCTTCCATCGAGCATTTCCTTGAAACTGAAATAGAAAAACGTTCCCTGCCGGAAGGGCTTGGAGAAGGCCCGGCCTATCGGCCGGAAAAAGGTGGCGAAAAGGGGAATGGCAGACATGGAAGTCCAAGACACGGCAGGCGGCAAGGCAAATCGGGAAACCGCAGAAAAACAAGCCCCATCCCACAAACACATACTCAAAACAATACCAAGGCACAAGCTTCCGGTTCAAAAAGTGCGCCGGTAAATGGGGACGCGCCGAAATCGCCATCTTTGACAGAGAAGAAAAACAAGAATAAGCCTCGAAGATATTTTAATAAGAAGAAATCTGCAACCGTTTCGCAAGGAAGCGCAGAAAAGAGGGAAAATACAGGCGGTGTTTCCTGATAGAATTGTTCCGCATTAATGGAAACCGTCCGTTTGCCTTCGCGAAGGCAAACGGACGGTTTTTTTTATTTCTCTTTTTTCAGTAAGTCCCTGATTTCCGTGAGCAGTTGGATGTCGGCCGGAGGGGCAGCCGGAGCTTTCGGTTCCTCTTTCTTCTTTTTGTTGAGGGCGTTCATTCCCTTTACCAAAAGGAAGATGGCCAGTGCAATGATGATGAAGTCCAACGTGGTCTGGATAAAATTACCGTAATTCAGCGTGACGGCCGGCGTCACCTCTGCCCCTCCCTCCACGACTGCTTCTTTCAATGTGATTTTCAGGTCGGAGAAATTCACTCCGCCGATGAGCAATCCAACGGGCGGCATGATGATGTCGGCCACCACCGAAGAAACGATTTTACCGAAGGCACCGCCGATAATGATACCGACCGCCATGTCCACCACATTGCCACGCATGGCAAATTGCTTGAATTCTTGCAAGATTTTTTTCATAGTCCCCAGTTCTGTTTATGAATTACCAGGGCAAGTTAAGCAAAATTATTCCAATGGCCAAATTTCTCTTTCATTCTTTTCCTTTTCTTTTCCCTCTTATTGTTTTTCTTTACAGCCATAGTGTCGTGTCCTTTTGTTTTTAAGATAAAATTATGATTTTCTAAACCTTTGTATAATAGATACTTATGAATGTAAAATCAATCTCCTGAGATTGAAAAATCAATCGGCTGAGAATGATTTTCCGTTCTGCGGCAAACGATTTTTCATTTTCAGCCGATTGGTTTTATGCTTTGAGGAAGGTGTGCGGAGAGGCTCACCGGATATTCTGAAAAATATACAGAACGGACGTACGCTCAATGCCTGAACCGGGAAGTATCCACTTCCTTGATTTCCTTTTTCTTATATCCTCCGAAACGGAAATTGAAGTTCAGGGTGAACGTTCTTAGGTAAAAAGAGTTTTCCATTCTCATGTCCTGACCTCCGTAACGTAGGTTACATTCCGGCATACTTGTATTGAATATGTCGCTACAACGGGCAGAGAGTGTGGCTTTGCCTCCGGCAAAGGTCCATTTCACCCCGGCATCTACCGTACCCACCATTTTCAGGTCGTATGTACCTTGTATGGCCGGGGTCTGCATGAATCCGCGCAATTCGAAAGCCAGATTCTTGTTCAGCTTGAACGTGTTGTCCCATTGGCACTGCAAAATCCACTTTTTCCGGTCGAAAGGAAGGTCGAAAAAGTCGTCGCAACGGTGGCGTGCGTATTGTTCCACCGCTACCCAACGGGAATCCCACCACGTTCCGACCTGGAACGGCACCGTGGCCATGAGGCCTACGTACTGTGTGTAGTTCCAGTTCATCATCTTGTAAATCATGGCCAACCGTTCTGTGGACTGATAGGCAGTCTGCATGAACTGGTCTTGGGTACGGGAGAAGTATGCGCCGAAGACATACTTCTGCTTCAGGATGTAGTTGGCATTCACACTGTAGTTCGTCTGAGGACGCAATCCGGGTGTGCCCCATATTTCGGAATATCCGTTGATATAGCTGACGGAAGACTGCATTTCCCAATATCCCGGATAAGTCTTTCGGGTGGAGAGCGAGAGTTGCAGGATGTGTTCGGGAGTCTTCATGTAAGTGAGGGAAGCCTGAGGGTAGAAAGCCCATTTGCGGTAATTGCCGATGGAGTAATACTCCCCTGTGCCCGATACCGACCATGATATACCACCGGGGTAATCTTTTCCCAACGATACGTAGAAGTTTGTGGTCTGTTCTTTTAACTTGGAGTCCGTAGAGGGAGTGGCGATGTCGCCTTCCACCTCGGTGTAGGTTTGAAAGTCATGGTTATGGGTTTGTGTATAAGAGACGCCATATCCCAGATTCCATCCTTGGGACAGTTTGTGTTTCTGGTCGGCATACACGTTGTAGCGGTCTATCCGTTGCCCGCCAGCCAAGGTGAAACGGTTCCGGTTGCCGTCGGCATACTTGGCGTGCATCCACCGCCTGTTGTCGGTCGTATAGTGCGTATAGTCCCCGCCGGCATCCAGGCCGAATCCCGAACGGAGGTGCAATGCGATGTTGTGCATCTGGGCTTCGCGACGGCCGTCTATGTCACTGGTTTGGAAATTTCCTGTTGTTTGCGCGTCCTCTTGTATATTCGGCATGTATTTGCCGGTATAAGCCAAGTCTATGCTGCTGTTCTCATTGAAGTGGTATTCTCCGGCCACCCTCATGTTATGCCTGTAAGCTTTGTTGCGAAGCTGTTCGTTTTCTTCTATGGAATATATCTGTCCGTCCAGGGTGTGCCGTGAAAACAAGTTGTAATATTGCATCGTGTGTACACGGTCTATGCCGTACATGGCATCCAATGCCAGTTTCGGGGTTGAGAAACGGAAATTCCCGGTGGCATTGCCCGCGTTGAAGTAGCAGTTGTCATAAGTTACGTTGACTTCGCCCTGAAAGGAATAGTCGTTGGGACGTTTCAGAACGACGTTCAGGGAAGCTCCTCTTACGTGATATTGCGGCGGAGTACTATACATGACCTCCACTTTCTCCACGCGGCTGACCGGAGTATTCCGCAAAAGGGTCTCCAACTGTCCCGCATCCATCGTAGTGGGCTTGCCGTTCAGGATGACCGTGACCTCTCCGGCACCGGCCAAGGTCAATTTGCCTCCTATCTCTTGCACGCCGGGCAACCTCTGCAAGGCCTCGTAAGTGTTGTTGACGACTTTGTCCCGGACGATTTGTTCCAAATCATAGTTCAACCTCCCCTCTTCCACTCTTACTATGGGGCGCTCGGCTTTGACCACGACCTCACCGATGGTGCGGTCAGCCGGTTGTAGTACAATGGTCCCGGCATCCTTTCCTGTTCCGTTTACGGTTTGTGAACGGTATAAAAGGTGTTGTACAATCAGGCGATACTGCTCCGGTTGGGCCGGTAGGGTGAAATGTCCGTCGGCATCCGATACGGCGGCACTGACGAATGTGGAATCCGGAGCCTGCAATACTACCGTAGCCCCTGTTACCGGACAGGATTTCCGGTCCGTAATTCTTCCGGTAACAGTCTGGGCATCCAGTATTTGAATGCCCAGACCGTAACTCCCCAATAAAAGGACGCTTAAAATCTTGTATGTTCTGTTCATGATGGTGTGCAGGGGTTAATACTCGAGAAGTTCCATTGTCGGCTTGCCGTCGTATCCTACACAGATATTGACCATATAGCAACTGGCATCGTCGGGGATACATACCGTGGCATTGAAATGGCATCCTCGCGGACCGGCTTCGGAAAATACCATATTCGACAGGATGGCCTGGTTCAGAAAGCCACTAGGTACGAGCCCGGTGAAACTCTTCCGGGTGTAGTCTTGTGAAAACAAGCATGTCTTCCCCTTGTACACACAAATGTGAATCACGTTGTCGTAGTATACATTTTCCACGGCGATGCCCTCGTCCGTATAACTTGTCTTATATACTTTCAAGCGCGAGGGGTTGACGTAGACATAGCAATGGTAACGCTCGCCGCCATGGAACACTACAGTGTCTTTTTTTACGACTTCATTGTAGGTGAGCGTGGCGGCTTGCCGGTGGATGAAATAGATACTGTCGTTCGGGTCTTCCGACCGGACGAGCTTCACGATCTCACCCGTGGCTGAATGGAAGTGGAAAAGGTGATTTCCTCTCTTGTCTATGGGATAAGCGGTCGTATCTCCCCCTCCGGCCAAAAATAAAGTGTCCTTACGGATGAAAAAACGTACCGGTACGTTGGCCGTATCGGGGTAATAGATGGTGTCCCCTTTGGCGCAGAACGAAACGGTCTCGGTCTCCTGGTCAATCCAGATTCCCTGCAAAGCTTTTTTGGCCTCCTGGTCTTCCGGTTCGGGAGTATCCCCGTTTGGAGTCCGGTTGTCCCTTGTGCCGCAACTTGTCCACGCAGCCACGGACACTAAAAGACTACCGTATATAATATGATGTATCCATTTCATTACTTTCCGATACAATGGTATTCAAATCCGGCTTCGCGTACTTCGCCTGCGTCATATACGTTACGCCCGTCGATGACGAGCCGTCCGCTCATCGTCTTCTTCAGCACGCCCCAAGCCGGCAGGCGGAATTCCTTCCATTCGGTCACTAAGAGCAGCGCGTCGGCATCCAATGCCGCTTCGTACATGTCACGGGCATAAATGACTGCGTCACCCAAACGGCGGCGACATTCGTTCATGGCTTCCGGATCGTAGACACGAACCGTGCATCCGGCTTCCAATAATTTCCGGATAAGGATGAGAGAAGGGGCTTCGCGCATGTCGTCCGTCTCTGGCTTGAAAGCCAGTCCCCACAATGTGACGGTCTTGCCAGCCAACTCATGTTGCCATGCCGCGTCCAACTTGTGGAAAAGGATGGATTTTTGACGTTCGTTTACTGTCTCTACGGCTTTCAGCACAGCCATTTCGTACCCGTTTTGCTCGGCCGTCTTGATGAGTGCCTTCACGTCTTTGGGAAAACAAGAGCCTCCGTAGCCGCATCCGGCATATAGGAACTTGCGGCCGATACGGGTGTCGGCTCCGATACCGTTGCGCACCATGTTGACATCCGCTCCCACGCGTTCGCACAAATTGGCGATGTCGTTCATGAAAGAGATACGTGTGGCCAACATGGAGTTCGCCGCGTATTTCGTCATCTCTGCAGAGGGAATGTCCATGAATATCACCCGGAAATTGTTAATAAGGAAAGGTTTGTAGAGTTTGGTCATCAGTTCCTTGGCTTTTTCAGACTCCACGCCTACCACCACGCGGTCCGGGCTCATGAAGTCGCTGATGGCGTTGCCTTCTTTCAGGAACTCCGGATTGGAAGCTACATCGAATTTGATGTCAAGACCCCGTTTGTCCAATTCTTCCTGAATGGCGTGGCGCACTTTCCGCGCCGTACCGACAGGGACGGTGCTCTTGGTGACAACCAGTTTGTAATCAGTCATATATCTGCCTATAGTTCGAGCAACTTGTAGGACGTATTTCAAGTCCGCGCTTCCGTCTTCGTCGGGTGGAGTCCCCACAGCACTGAATATCACCTGCACCTTGTCGAGCACGCTTTCGAGCGTGGTGGTGAAATCCAACCGCCCTGCCTTTTGATTCTTCAAGACCAACTCTTTCAGGCCTGGTTCGTAAATAGGAATTTCACCTTGTTTGAGCTTTTCAATTTTATTCCGGTCCACGTCTACACAAGTGACATTGACCCCTATTTCGGCAAAACATGCACCGGTTACCAAACCTACGTAGCCGCTGCCTACAATCGCTATATTCATACTTTCGTTGCTATTAACCACAGGCAAAAGTAATGAAAAATAGGGCTATCAACAATACAAGCTGAAATATTTGATAACTTTTTCTGCAAAAATTAGCAATGTCCACGGGAAAGCCGTAAATTTGTAGTGTGAAAGAGTTAGTAAAACATATCGAGATATTGTTGTTGGACCACGACTGCGTGGTGGTTCCGCAAATCGGGGGATTCGTGACTTGCAACGCCCCGGCCAAATACGTGGAAGATGAGAATCTGTTTTTACCTCCTATCCGCACGGTGGGGTTCAACGAACGCCTGAAAGCCGATGACGGGTTGTTGGTCCGTTCATACGTGGAAGCATACGGTTGTTCCGACATCGAAGCGAGAACCATGCTCGGGGAACAGATCCGTGACCTGCAACAGGAATTGTGGGAGGCAGGTACGTACGACCTTGGGAGCATTGGCGTATTGATGTTGGACGAACGGAACAATGTGGAGTTTTCACCTTGTCAGGCCGGTACGGTCTGTCCGGCTTATTATGGTTTGGATGCCTTGCTGTTCGAACCTTTGCAGGCGGAAAAAACGGTGGAAGCGTCATTGGCCGTCGAGGTTTCGCGTACAGTCCCCGAAAGAAAGCCCGAAACAGTGACGGTCGAAAGCGAACCTGTGGCACGCGGAGAAATTACCATCCGGCTGAAGACGGCGTGGCTGCAAAACATTGCTGCCGTGGCTGCCGTGGTGCTCTTGTTTTTCCTGATGTCTCCCGATGCCAAGAACACGGGGGTATCTTCCGCAAGCCAGGCCGAGTTTGCTCGCCTGATGTGGATGCCTGCGGTACAGGAAACTGTGCCTGAGGCATTCAACAAGCCGGAAGAAATACAAGTCAAGGGTTCAGGAACGGGTGTGGAAAGTCCGGTGTCGGCTGCTGTCCAACCGGAAACCGTCCAAAAGGCGGCTGTTTCGGTGGCAGTGGAAAGCGGTTTTTGCGTCGTGGTGGCCAGTGCCATACCGGAAAAGAACGCGAAAGCGTATGTCGAACGGCTTCATAAGGAAGGTTACAAAGAGGCGCAAGTATATAAAAAAGGAAATATGGTGCGTGTGGTTTTTCCGGGATTTGCATCCGAAGCGGAAGCGCATGCCAAGATGAACGCTTTGAGTGACCGGTCGGAAGAATTTGCTTACGCATGGGTTTACCAAATCAAGTAAGGAATACAAGGAATGAAAAGAGTACGTTGTCCTAAATGTGACCATTATATCACTTTTGACGAAACCCAGTATGAAGACGGGCAGTCGCTTGTTTTCGAATGTCCGGAATGCCGCAAGCAGTTCGGCATACGTATCGGGGTATCCAAATTGAGGGCTACACGTAAGGAAGAGACCGTGGACGAGAACGAGAACGATGACGCATACGGCAGCATCGTTGTGGTGGAGAACGTCTTCCACTATAAGCAGGTGCTTCCGCTGAAGTTGGGCGACAACGTAATCGGACGGTATGTGAAAGGGACTGCCATTTCTACCCCCATCGAGACAGTAGACCCCAGTGTGGACACCAAGCATTGCATCATCAATGTGAAGCGGGACAAGAACGGTCGTCTGGTGTACACCTTGCGCGACGCGCCGAGCAATACCGGCACTTTTTATATGAATGACATATTGACGGACTATGACCGTGTGAGACTGGAGGACGGCAGCATAGTCACTATCGGGGCTACCACGCTGATATTGCGTGCGGCTCGTGAAGAATAATTTTTATCTTATTTTATGCAACCGGAATTGAGCAAGATGGTTGCCGCTACACTTTCCATTGCCGAAAGACAAGTGGCACGCACCTTGGATTTATTAGCGGAAGGGGCTACCATCCCTTTTATCAGCCGTTACCGTAAGGAGATGACCGGAGGGCTGGATGAAGTGCAAATCGGAGAAATCAAAAGAGTGTATGACAAATTGGTCGAGACGGGGAAACGAAAGGAAACGATATTGGCTTCCATCGAGGCGCAAGACAAGTTGACCGATGAACTGAAACGGAGAATCGTGGCTTGTTGGGACGCTACGGAATTGGAAGACATCTATTTGCCTTATAAACCGAAACGTCGTACGCGTGCCGAGATTGCCCGGCAGAAAGGACTGGAGCCCTTGGCCGTAATTATCGCCATGCAGCGTGAGCCGCACATACGCGAAGTGGCCGGACGTTATGTGAACGGGCAAGTAAAGGATGCGGACGAGGCTTTGGCTGGGGCTTCGGATATTTTGGCCGAACAGTTCAACGAGAACGAACGTTGCCGGAATGCCGTGCGCCAACAGTTCCGCCGTGGAGCCGTCATCAGTTCCAAAGTGGTGAAGGGTAAAGAGGAGGAAGGAGCAAAATACCGTGATTATTTTGATTTCAGCGAACCGTTGAAGCGATGTTCATCCCATCGCCTGTTGGCTTTGCGACGCGGAGAGGCGGAAGGTATCCTGAAGGTAGCTATTTCGCCGGACGACGAGACCTGCGTAGAGAACTTGAATCGTTTGTGCGTCAAAGGGAACGGTGAATGTAGTAAACTTGTAGCTTCCGCATTGACAGATAGTTATAAGCGTTTGATTAAACCTTCCATTGAAACGGAATTTGCAGCCGCTTCCAAACAAAAAGCCGATGATGAGGCCATCAGGGTCTTCGCGCAAAATCTTCACCAACTGCTTTTGGCTCCGCCTTTGGGGCAGAAACGCGTGTTGGGCTTAGACCCCGGATTCCGTACGGGATGCAAGGTGGTATGCTTGGATGCCCAGGGGAATTTGTTGCATAACGAAGCGGTATACCCCCACCCTCCGCGTAATGAATATGCACAGGCGCAACGGAAGTTGCAGAAATTAGTGGAACAGTACGACATACAGGCCATAGCCATAGGGAACGGTACGGCCAGTCGCGAGACGGAGAGCTTCGTGCAATCTGTCCGTTTCGACCGTCCGGTAGAAGCGTTCGTGGTGAGTGAAGACGGGGCTTCCATCTATTCGGCTTCCAAAATCGCCCGTGAGGAATTTCCGGAATATGACGTGACGGTGCGCGGTGCCGTTTCCATCGGACGCAGGTTGATGGACCCGTTGGCGGAATTGGTGAAGATAGACCCGAAATCCATTGGTGTCGGGCAATACCAGCACGACGTGGACCAGACGAAACTGCGGGAAACGTTGAACCGTACGGTAGAGTCTTGCGTGAATGCCGTGGGAGTCAACTTGAATACTGCGAGTTGCCAACTATTGACTTACGTTTCGGGGTTGGGACCGCAACTGGCGCAGAATATCGTGGACTACCGCACGGAAAATGGTCCCTTCCCCACCCGGCGAGATTTGATGAAAGTGAAGCGCATGGGGGCGAAAGCCTTTGAGCAGTGCGCCGGTTTCTTGCGCATTCCGGGAGGTGAGAATCCTTTGGACAATACAGCCGTGCATCCCGAACGTTATGCCTTGGTGCAAAGGATGGCCAAGGATGCGGGGGCTTCCGTGGAAGAACTCATCCGCAACAAGGAATTGCGGCGGAGCATTCCGTTGGAACAGTATGCGACGGAGGATTGCGGCCTTCCTACGCTGAACGACATCATGAGCGAGCTGGACAAACCGGGGCGCGACCCGCGCAGCAAAATAAAGGCCTTTTCTTTCGATCCCAATGTGCATACGATGGACGACCTGAAGGAAGGGATGGTATTGCCGGGCATCATTTCCAATATTACGAATTTCGGTTGTTTCGTAGACATCGGGGTGCACGAGAAAGGTTTGGTGCATATTTCGCAGTTGGCCGACCGCTATGTGAGCGACCCGAACGAAGTCGTTTCGCTTCACCAACAGGTGAACGTGCGCGTGCTGCAAGTGGACAAGGAGCGCAAACGGATTGCATTATCATTGAAAATCTGAGAATTTATGAAATACAAGATTTTGGTTCTGGATTTGGACGGAACCTTGACGAACAAGAAAAAAGAAATCACGGCATACACGAGGGAAACCCTCATCCGGGCACAGGAAGCAGGCGTGAAGATCGTGTTGGCTTCCGGACGGCCCACCTACGGCATCGTCCCTTTGGCCGAAGAATTGCGCCTCGGAGACTTCGAAGGCTATATCCTGTCTTACAACGGAGGGCAAATCATTGATTGGAAAACCAAGAAGATGATGTATGAGAATGAACTCGACCCGAAAGTATATCCTTATTTATATGAATGCGCGAAAAAGAACGGTTTCGTAATATTGAGCTATAAGGACGAGTATATCGTATCGGAAGACGCAGGGAATCCGTATGTGCAGCATGAGGCTTTTCTGAACAGGATGCCCAGTATTACTGTGCCGAATTTCCTGGAAGTGTTCGATTTCCCTGTCCCGAAGTGCCTGATTGTGGGCGACCCCGAACCGTTGTCCGTACTGGAGCAAAAGATGAAGCAAGATTTGGAAGGGCAGATGAATGTATTCCGCTCCGAACCGTTTTTCCTGGAATTGGTGCCCAATGGTATCGACAAGGCGCGAAGCCTTGCCGTCCTATTGGACGAGTTGGGCATGAAGCCGGAAGAAATGGTGGCTGTGGGCGACGGATTCAACGACTTATCCATGATACAGTTTGCAGGTCTGGGAATAGCCATGGCTAATGCGCAGGATGTCGTAAAAAAAGCCGCAGACTATGTTACTCTCTCGAATGAGGAGGACGGTGTGGCCGCAGTGGTGGAGAAGTTCTTTTGGGAATAACTCCGAATCTTGATACATAGAAAATGCAGGAAGGTTGGAACTTGAAACCTTTCCTGCATTTTTTGTGTTTACGCTCTTCTTTCCAACATGACCACGTTTTCCACGTGCTGCGTATGTGGGAACATGTCCACGGGGCGTACTCCCATGATTTTGTATTGAGAATCCAACAAAGCCAGGTCACGCGCCTGTGTGGCCGGATTGCAACTGACGTAGACGATGCGATGCGGTGCGGCAAACAGGATGGTCTCTATGACGTCTTTGTGCATGCCGGCTCTTGGAGGGTCCGTGATGATTACGTCCGGTTGGCCGTGTGCCGCGATGAATTCCTTGTTCAGGATGTCCTTCATGTCACCGGCGAAAAACAGGGTATTGCCGATTCCGTTGATTTGTGAATTGATTTTGGCATCCTCAATGGCTTCGGGCACATATTCTATTCCGATGACCTTCCGGGCTTTCCCGGCCACGAAATTGGCGATGGTTCCGGTTCCGGTATACAAGTCGTAAACCAGTTCCGTACCGGTGAGGCCTGCAAAGTCTCGCGCTACCTTATATAATTCATACGCCTGGTCGGTATTGGTCTGGTAGAAACTTTTCGGACCGACCTTGAACCTCAGATTTTCCATCTGCAGGTAAATGTGGTCGTTTCCCCTAAACGTGATGACATCCAAGTCTCCTATCGTATCATTATATTTGAGGTTGTTTACGTATAATAAAGAGGTAATCTCCGGGAATGTTTCGGCCAGATAACCCATCAATGCCTCGGCCTGCGCTTTTTCCGTATCGTTGGTGATGCAGAACTGCATAAGAAGCATCAATTCGCCCGTATTGGAATTGCGGATCATCATGTTACGCAATAATCCGGCATGTTCCCGCTGATCGTGGAATGTCAACCGATGCTCGTATCCGTAGTCACGGATGGCGTTACGGATGCGGTTATTGATATCGTCCATCAGACGACATTGTTCGATGGGTAATATCTTGTCGAACGAACCGCAGGTGTGGAATCCTACGGCTCCGTTCTGCGGATATGCGTTTCCGGACGCTATTTCTTCCGGTGTCAGCCATCTCTTGTTTGAAAAGCCGAATTCCAACTTGTTTCGGTATTCTTCCGTTTTCACGGAACCCAATATAGGTTGTATGCCGTTGAGTTCTACCTTACCGATGCGGGTAAGGTTATCCAAAACTTGCTGTTGCTTGTATTTGAGCTGCTCTTTATATGGGAGACACTGCCACTTGCAACCGCCGCAAACTCCGAAATGCGGGCAGAAAGGTACGGCCCGAAATGGAGAGTATTGGTGGAACTTTACGGCTGTCGCTTCGCAATAATGATGTTTTTTCTTTTGGATTTTCAGGTCGACCACATCTCCGGGAACGACAAAGGGAACGAAAACTACCATGTCGTCCACACGGGCCAGAGCTTTGCCCTCGGCTGCCACATCCGTAATTGTAATATTCTCTAATATAGGGAATTCTTTTCTTTTTCGGGTCATATCCGATGAGTTTATTGGGTTTCTTATTTTGATTTCAGGGAACAAAAGTAGCATTTTTTTTGCATTTTTTCTTGTTTTTCCTTTTGCAGCCCATTTTTTTTGAGTAGTTTTGCATTAATTTATTTTGTTAACTAATTCAAAAACAAACTTTGAAAAATGAGTGAAAAAAGAGTTTATACTTTTGGAAACGGGCAGGCTGAGGGCAATGCCCAGATGAGAGAGAGACTTGGTGGCAAAGGTGCTAATCTCGCCGAAATGAATCTTATCGGCATACCTGTGCCTCCCGGTTTTACTATTGCAACTGATGTTTGCAATGAATACTATGAGGTAGGGCAAGAGAAAATCGTAGAAATACTCCAAGCTGAGGTCAATGCTGCGGTAGCCCATGTAGAAAACCTGATGAACAGTAAGTTCGGAAGCACTGAGGATCCGTTGTTGGTTTCGGTTCGTTCCGGTGCCCGGGCTTCCATGCCGGGAATGATGGACACCATTCTTAACTTGGGCTTGAATGATGAAGTAGCCGAAGGAATGGTGCGCAAGACGGGCAATCCTCATTTCGTGTACGATTCTTACCGCCGTTTTGTTCAGATGTACGGTGACGTAGTGTTGGGTATGAAACCGGTGAATAAGGAGGATATCGACCCGTTCGAAGCCATCATAGACGAAGTGAAAGCCATTCGCGGGATAGAGTTGGACAAGGATTTGTCGGTGGATGAGTTGAAAGATTTGGTGGCTCGTTTTAAGAAAGCTATCAAGGAACGGACCGGAAACGACTTCCCTACCGACCCGATGGAGCAACTCTGGGGAGCCATCTGCGCCGTATTCCGCAGTTGGATGAACGAACGTGCTATCCTTTACCGTAAGATGGAGGGCATACCCGACGAATGGGGTACGGCTGTTTCTGTCATGGCTATGGTATTCGGCAATATGGGCGAGACGTCGGCTACGGGTGTTTGTTTTAGCCGCGATGCCGCAACGGGTGAGAATCTGTTCAACGGTGAGTATCTTGTGAATGCACAAGGTGAGGATGTTGTGGCTGGAATCCGTACACCTCAGCAAATTACGATAGAAGGTTCACGCCGTTGGGCTGCCCTGCAAGGTATCTCGGAAGAGGAACGTGCTGCCAAATATCCTTCGATGGAAGAGGCTATGCCTGAGATTTATAAAGAACTTGATGCCATTCAGGCTAAATTGGAAAACCACTATCGCGATATGCAGGATATGGAGTTCACGGTCCAGGAAGGCAAACTTTGGTTCTTGCAGACGCGCAACGGCAAACGTACCGGTACGGCCATGGTGAAGATTGCCATGGACTTGGTACGTGAAGGATTGATAGACGAAAAAACGGCATTGAAACGTTGTGAACCTCAAAAACTGGATGAGCTTCTCCATCCTGTGTTCGATAAGGATGCGTTGAAGAAAGCCAAGGTGATTACGCAAGGTTTGCCGGCTTCTCCGGGTGCGGCATGCGGACAAATCGTGTTCCACGCAGACGATGCCCAGAAATGGCGTGAGGACGGCCATCGGGTGGTTATGGTACGTATCGAGACCTCTCCCGAAGATTTGGCCGGCATGTCGGCAGCCGAAGGTATCCTCACCGCCCGTGGAGGCATGACCTCCCATGCTGCTGTGGTAGCTCGTGGTATGGGTAAATGTTGTGTGTCCGGTGCCGGTGCCATCAATGTGAACTACAAGAACAAGACTGTGGAGATTGAAGGCGTTGTATATAAAGAAGGTGATTACATCTCCTTGAACGGTTCTACGGGACAAGTTTATGCCGGAGAAATACCGACGAAAGCGGCTGAGCTGTCTGGTGACTTTAAGGCTCTGATGGATTTGTGTGACAAATATACGAAGCTTCAGGTACGGACGAATGCCGACACGCCCCACGATGCACAAGTGGCTCGTTCTTTCGGAGCAAAGGGTATCGGTTTGACCCGTACGGAACACATGTTCTTTGAAGACCAGAAGATTGTGGCCATGCGTGAGATGATTCTGGCCGATAGCGTGGAAGGCCGTAAAAAAGCTTTGGCCAAACTGCTTCCTTATCAGAAGAGCGACTTTAAGGGTATTCTTGAAGCTATGGATGGCTGTCCGGTGAACATTCGTTTGCTCGACCCCCCACTCCATGAATTTGTCCCCCATGACTTGAAGGGACAACAGAAGATGGCCGATGAGATGGGTGTCAGTGTGGAAGAAATCCAGAAACGTGTGGAAAGCCTTGCCGAGAACAATCCGATGTTGGGTCATCGTGGGTGCCGTTTGGGGATTACTTTCCCGGAAATAACCGAAATGCAGACCCGTGCCATTTTGGGTGCAGCCTGCGAGTTGAAGAAAGAAGGTAAGGACCCGAAACCAGAAATCATGGTACCGTTGGTAGGTATTCTTTACGAATTGAAACAGCAGAAAGAAGTCATTTTGGCTACGGCTAAGGAAGTTTTCGCCGAAGAGGGTATCGAAGTGGAGTTTGAAATCGGCACTATGATAGAGACTCCTCGTGCGGCCCTGACAGCCAACCGTATCGCTTCGGAAGCCGAGTACTTCTCTTTCGGAACGAACGATTTGACACAGATGACATTCGGTTACTCGCGTGATGATATTGCCAGTTTCTTGCCGGTGTATCTGGAAAAGAAGATTCTGGCGGTGGATCCCTTCCAAGTGTTGGACCAGAACGGTGTAGGCCAACTCATTAAGATGGCAGTGGAAAAGGGACGTAGCGTACGCCCGAATATCCGTACCGGCATTTGCGGAGAGCATGGCGGTGAACCTTCTTCTGTGAAATTCTGCGCTAAGATAGGAATGGACTATGCTTCTTGTTCTCCTTTCCGCGTGCCTATCGCCCGTCTTGCTGCGGCGCAGGCGGCCATTGAAGAATGATTCGAATCCGTTTGATTGCAATACATAAAGAAAGAGACCTGCGCATCCATTGCGCAGGTCTCTTTCTTTATATATGTTCATAAGGGAATCGGTCGTTTTTTGTCATTATTATCTGAAAACAATCTCTACCTTAGGGGAAAAACTCATACCTACCGTATCAGTTTGATGCGGACAACTTATGAACAATTTTTCTATATGACGCTATTTCTTGTAATTTTAATGGACTGGCGTTTGCCCGTAGAAGTAGCGTATAATCCGATACATATCCCTTTGTTCCGAGAGGTGAGACGTATATGATTGTCCCCCATTCCGCAGGTCTCCGTTTGCAGAAGCACACCGGATAACGAATAGATACGTAATATCCCGGCTTCTTTGCTCTTCAGGTACAACTCCTGTCCGTGGCAGGAATAGCTGACGATGGGATTTATGGTATACTCTGTTTCGTTCCGACGGTCTTTGATGCCATCAGGGTCGTCCGGTTGTACTTTTCGGATGATGGCGAAAGGAAATTCTGAAAACACGCTTCTCGTCGTTACGCTTAAAGCCGGATTGCCGGCATCGGTTTCGAGAAAACCTGAGCCTGCGGAAGAAGAAAGACCGATGGCGTACAGGTCTTCATCCGAATATTTGCGGAAGAGATTGAAGGAATGTTTGGAATAATCGTTCTTTGTAGTCAGTGTCCCTTCGTCAGACAAATGTTTATTGTTATCCGTTTGGCTGACAAACATGTAACGGTCGCCATAAAGCGGCATGGGACGTATCCTCCACAAAAAAGAGCGGTCGTCGGTTTCGTCCAGACCGGTGAACGTGGCATCCGTATTCCTCAAGTACCGCCCGGTTTGCGGGTCTTTAATATAAAAACTGTCTTTTACTTGCGGTTCGAGCGTATTGATCTCATATACAGGCAGGTTGAAATGCAAAACGGTTTCGGTTTTCGAGCCTGTTTGTGAAACGCGGTGGAACATCAACGTGTATTCCATGCAGGTGTCCAACACTCCGACACACAAGGTATCGTTCAGGTCGGCCACTTTTCCGCCCAAATCGTTCAGGTGGAAAGTCAATGTGTCGGCTTGTATGGTGTCTTTGTCGAGTATCCACTTGTAAATGCGCGTGGAGTTGGCAGACTGGGCGAGCAGGGAGTTCGGCGAGGCGTACAAAGACACGGCTGTGTGGCGTGGCACGGCCAAGGTCGTCCCGCTATAGTTTTTATCGTCGCCATACGCAATGAACGGGTCTATTTCCGACACCTCCACGCGGAACGTTTGTTGTAATCGGGCACCGGCCTGATTGGTCATTGTTACCCGGTAATAAGCATTCGATGAAACGCTCGGCAGCGTCATCAGATTTTCGTTGTGGCTCAGTGCATTCCAATTCTGCCCATTGGTACTTTTTTCCCACTTCCATTCACGCACGGGCGTATCGATATACTCCATCCCAAATGTCTGTTCATCATATTTCCTCACGTAAATCAACGTGTCTGTTCCCGTCGTGCCGTTCATTTTATAATAAGGAGTAAAGTTACCGGTCCATCCCTCCCCTTCCACATGAAGGGCGAACAACTGCGTGTTGCTCACGCCTTTTTCGTTGGTGTAATGCACACGGAAGGTACGCGAAGTGTCCAGCACGATGTCACGTGTGGCCGAAGTGCATGACGGCTCATCGTCCCATGCCCATTTGCCGGTATCCGTTTCTCCGTCCGGCAATAGGGCCGTCAGGGTCACGGTCGCCCCTTTGGGAATACAGTTCACGTCAGGCCGGTTGATTTCACGGCCTTCATACGCGATTTTTCCACTCAGGACCGTGGGGACTTTAGTCTTGTCCTCCAACGGGTCGAGCGTACACATCAGGGTACTGAAACCCAAATGGTCGTATCCGCCGCTGTTCCCTCCGCCGAATCCGCCTCCTGCGTCTATACCGTTTTCGTTCATTTCGAGCATCTTTCTGGAGTAAGGCACCTCTATGCCCCGTATGTTTTCATAGTAATTCACGATACGGGCTTGAGCCGGACGGTTGGTTCCCCGTCCTCCGTCTCCCATTCTCATGAAAGTCCCGTCGCAATTCGTATAAGGACTGTTCGGCAAGTCGTCCACTCCGGAATTATAGGCGTTGACGTATTCAAACCCACATACGATACGGTCGTCCTTCAGGGCATAAAAGTCATCGCCTTGGTTTCGCCCCGTGCCGCAAAGGTCTGCGGCCAACGCAAGCGCCATGGCGGCATGCCCTTGGTCGCGGTTGGATTCCTGCATCTGCCCGAAATAGCCGAAAGGGCCGCGTTCGTCCGGATGAAGTTTCCAGACCAAATGATGCAGCGATTCGCCATAACGGTGGTCTTCCATATACTTATAATACTCCGTAGCTTGGTTGTAGATGAAGACATCGTCGCACAAGATACCGATGCTCATCGCACACAGCACGTTGCACAAGCCCCAATTCGACCAATAATGGTCGTCTTGTGTCCCGTTGCGTCCTTGCAGGAAACCGATTACCCCGTGGTACCACACTTTCAGCATCCATTCTTTGAATCGTCCGAAGTCCGTGTCGTCCCATCCCGGATAGTCTCGCATCAGTTCGGCAGCGTTGGCAAACTGGTAGCCATACAGCCCGTATGCCAGACAGGCATTCGTGTCTCCGCTCACCTTCTTGCAGGTCTTGGCCCAAGCATTAAGGATTTGGACGGACTTGTCCGCATACGCCTTATTGCCGGATATGTGCCAGACCAACGCACATTGGTAAGCTGTGGCGGCATCCCGGTAAGCCAACTGGTAATTGTCCGGGTCGGGTTCCCAAATCGTCCGGCCTCCGCGTACGATTTTCTCGACCGGAGCAGCCTTCCAGTCCAAATTGACATGCGGGCTGGTCTGCAGTTTCCTGTAAGCGGAAGCCCAAGGCTCCTCGCCGGCTTCTACCTTGGCTTTTGTCCGGTCCAGGTCGGCCTGCGTATGCAACATGCCGGGATGGATGAAGTTTTGTGCATTCAGCCATAACGAACTGCACAGCGTCACGACTATCAAGTATCTTTTCTTCATGGTAAATGTTTTTGATGGACAGCGGCAAAGTTAGCAGGTAAATACCGTACGGGGGCGGATGAAAAAAAGCATCTTTTACGTCGTTCTGAACCAAATGCTACTGAAGGCTGATTTTCAGCCACGGCGTATGGGAAAATGTCCGAAAAAGACGGCTGATTCAGTACGATGCAACAAAACGACCTATATTTTGAACCAAAATATCCTACGTCAAATGATGCCGATTGCCTATCTTTGTCTAATCATCATTCGTTATTTGAAAGAAAAACCATGGATACCGTAAAACTAAAAGTCAATTTCCAAGCCTTATGGTTCATCGTTCCGACACTGTTCCTGTTTTTTGCCTCGTGCCTCTACGCACAAGACCGTCAATACAAATTCCGCCTTATCGATGCTTCGGACGGACTTTCGGACGGACAGATCCGCAGCCTGACGATGACGGAAGAAGGTTGTATCGCCATCAAGACCGGTTTCATCCTGAACATTTACAACGGTGCCACGTTCGATCGGTTCCCGTACGACAAGCAGCGTAAATACACTTGGGCATACGACCGTCCGCCCAAAGAGTATTACGACCGCGAAGGACGGATGTGGCTCAAAGAGTTGGGCTACCTGCTTTTGCTCGACATGAAGAGCGGGCAATATGATTATTCCGTCTCCGAGGTATTGGCGTCCATGGGGATAAACCGGCGGCTGAAGAACCTGTTCGTAGACGATTACAAGAATTATTGGTTCGTGACCGAAGACAATACCGTCTCCTTCTACGACGTGGAACAGGGGCGTTTGCGCACCATTGAGGATGGTGGCAGTGAATTTACCCGGAAATACGGTGTTCCGGTGGAAATGACGCAATACAAGAACCTCTGTTGGATTGTATATGAAAGCGGACTGATTCGCTACTGGGACTACTCTTCGGCCGAGTTTGTATCGCAAGAGACACGTTTCCTGCATGTCATCAACCAGCTTACCGACCGCATATACTTGCATCCGGATGCCCAAGGAAACATCTGGCTGATGTATAATAACGGGCTGTTTTTCTACAACCGTATGGAACGTACCTGGAGGGAGGCGTGCGGCATCAGTGGTCTTTCCAATTTCTTCACGTGCATGGATTTGGACAAGGACGGCAACGTATGGGTCGGCACGTCCAAATCCGGCCTCCGTATCATCGATGCCCGGACGTTCAAGGTGACCACGCTCCCGACATTGGAACTGACCGACGGCGGGACATTGGAAAACGATATTTATACGGTATTTTCCGACCGGAACGGGGGTATATGGGTGGGCACCCTCTTTCAGGGTTTGTGTTATTACCATCCCAGCATGCAGAAGTTCTCTCTCGGCCACACGGTGAAGCGGTATTCGTCCGTTACCAACGAGAGCATCCGGTGCTTTTTGGAGGATGTCGACGGGAATATACTTGTCGGAGGTGCCTTCGGACTCTTCCGTTTCCGTCCGTCCACCGGTGAAATGGAGCAAATGTTCAAGGCCGAACCGAATGACATTTGCCTTTCCGTCTTTAAGGACAAGGGCGGACGTATATGGGTGGGCACCTTCCTACACGGTTTTTATTGCATTGAGGACGGACAGGTCCGCAACCTTCTCCGTTCTACGGTGAATTGGGAACAAGACCCTAACCAGAACATATCCCGTGCTTTGTACGAAGACAGCGAAGGCCGTTATTGGGCCAGTGTGACCGGCGGGGTCGGACGTTTCGATCCGGCCACGGGAAAGATTGCCTATATGTTGCACGACCGTCATCCCGAACTCCGTTCATACGCCGTGGTTCATGCCTTCTATCCGGTGGACGGCCATACGTTCGCCGCTTTGGGCAACAGCGGCATCTACTATTACGACACGCAGAAAGACAGCGTGTGGATTCCGGACTTTCTGAAAGAACAGCGGTATGCCGACACCAAATATTTCTGCATGCTGAAAGACCGCCACGGCGTGGAATGGTTCGGGACGGAAGACGGCATCTTGGTGTTTGACCCTCGCCACAAGGAGGCCACGGTACTGACCGAGTCCGACGGATTGCCCAACAATGCCGTCACGGCTTTGTTGGAGGACAACGAAGGGACGGTATGGGCATCCACGTTGAACGGGCTTTGCAAAATCGCATCCCGTGATGACCGTAGCGGCAAAGGTTTTTCCGTGGTGAGTTATGGGGAAACCGACGGGTTGCAAGGCGGAAAGTTTTATGAGAATGCGGCTTTGAAAACCCGCTCAGGCCTCTTGTTTTTCGGTGGAGCGCATGGATTCAATTATTTCAATCCTTCGGAAATCCGGTACGACCGGAGCGACAACCATCCCGTCTTCACCCGTTTCTATCTGTTCAACCACCCGTTGAAAGTGAACGAAACGTACAACGGGCATGTGATTCTGACACAGACCGCAGACCAAACTTCAGAAGTCCGGCTCCGTCACGACGAAAACTTCATTATGATAGAATTTTCAGGTCTGAATTACGTCAACCCTTCGCACACTTACTATAAGTATAAACTGATGAACTACGACAAAGAGTGGAACGAAGTGGTGGCCAACGGGAGCGGACGCGCCACCTATACCGGATTGCAGCCCGGTGAGTACAAATTCGTGGCCTATACCGCCAACGGAGACAAGATTTGGGGGAAGACACCGGCCGAAATCACCATCGTCATTGCGCCCCCGTTCTGGGCGACGGCATGGGCCATCGCGGTGTACGTCGTGCTGGCTGCCGGTTTGATGGTTTGGTCGTGGAGAAGGTTCCGGAGGCGGGCACAGCTCAAAATCCGGATGGCTCAAGAAGCTAACGAACGGAAACAGCGCGAAGAGCTCGACCAGATGAAGTTCCGCTTCTTCACGAACATCAGCCATGAGTTCCGCACTCCCCTCACCTTGATTCTTACGCCTTTGGGGGCACTCATCCACGATACGGGCGAACCGGAGCTGAAAAAGAAGTTGGAACCTATTTACAATAATGCGCGCCGTCTGCTCAGTCTGGTGAACCAGTTGCTCGATTTCCGTAAATTGGAAATGAAGGGCGAGCGTCTCAGGTTGAAGATGAACGACATGGTCTTTTTCTTGGAAGAAGCTGTCAGGCAGTTCACCGACTTGGCGGCAAGCCGTGAGATAGAACTTTCCTTCGAGCCTAAGGTGGAACGTCTTTTCATGAATTACGATTCCGACAAGATGTATAAGATGCTCAACAACCTGCTTTCCAATGCCTTCAAATTCACCTCCGCGCACGGACAGGTACGGGTCACGCTGGAGAAGGTATCGGAAGACGGACGGCCGTATGCGGCGGTCAGGGTGGAAGACACCGGATGCGGTATTGCGGAAAAGGATTTGCCCTTCGTTTTCGACCGTTTCTATCAGACAGCCACGGAGGGACAACCGGCCGGGCAAGGCAGCGGCATAGGTCTCCATCTGGTGCGCGAGTACGCCAAACTGCATGAAGGAAAGGTCACGGTGGAAAGTCGGACGGGAGAAGGCACGGCCTTCACCCTGTATATCCCGACCGACCTGCATGGCGGAGGGGCGGCACCTGCGGCAGAAGAAAAGGCGGAATACCGGGACGAAGAGAGCGAAATCCACGACATGCCGCCCACGGAGACGGGAAGGAAGAAGATTCTGGTGGTGGAGGACCACGACGAATTCCGTCATTTCCTGGTGGAGCAACTGCAAAAGGACTTTTGTGTGGTGGAAGCGCGAGACGGCGTGGAGGGCGAACAGGCGGCACGGACGGAGTTGCCGGACTTGATTGTGTCCGACCTGATGATGCCCCGCATGGACGGCATGGAACTGTGCCGCAGGCTGAAAGGCGACATACAGACCTCACATATCCCGTTCATCCTGCTTACGGCCCGCAGCTCCGATGATTCGCGCATCGGGGGATACGAAGCAGGGGCGGATTCTTATATCTCGAAACCGTTCAACTGGGAAATGCTGCAAGTGCGCATCCGCCAACTCATCGAGCAGAAAGAACGGCGGCAAAAGATGTTCCGCAAGTCCATCGACGTGTCTTTCGAGGCCATCACCACGACTCCGGTAGACGAGAAGCTGATGGAAAAGGCATTGGAGTCCGTCAAGAAGAACATCAGCAATCCGGAATATTCCATAGGCGACCTGAGCTTGGACGTGGGGATGAGCAAGACCCAGTTGAACCGCAAGGTACAGTCTATCGTAGGCATGACCCCCTTGCAGTTCATCCGCTCCGTCCGATTGAAACGGGCAGCCCAACTGTTGAAGACCACCGGATGCAGCGTGAATGAGATAGCCGACCTCACGGGATTCAACACCATCAAGTATTTCAACCTGCATTTCAAGGAAGAGTTCGGCATGACACCGACACAGTTCAGGGAAAAAGAAGGAAAGGCGTAAAATGACGTAACAATCGGATGAAATCATCCCATCCCCTCGCCTGCCGTTAGGCTACTTTTGTGGTAGAAATCAAACGATGTGCCATGGAAGCAAAAAACGACGAAAAAGGACTGGCCGCGTGTTACGTACGGCAAAAGGAGGCTTTGAAGCATTATATCGCATCCCGCATCGACCGCCCCGACGAGGCGGAAGACTTGGTGCAGGATGTGTTTGAAAGATTATGGAGCCACAAGGACTTCATACATCCTGAGGCCGTACTGACTTTGACGTACAAGACGGCACGTAACCTGATAACCGACCGACAGCGAAGATACCGCAAGGAAGATGACGTGTATGGCGAACTGCTTTACACGCAAGAGTCCCTGCAAGACACGACGGAGGAAAAAGTCTCTTTCAAGGAATTGAAACTGATGTTCGACCGTTTGGTGTTTGCCCTGCCGGAAAAGCGGCGTAAGGTGTATTGCCTGTCTTTTTTTGAAAACCTCACCCTTTCCGAGATAGCCCGTGAATTGTCTGTCTCCAAGCGTACGGTGGAACAGCATATCTTGTTGGCGCGCAAGGATATTAAGGCGCAGTTGCGAAAGGAATACTTCAGATATGGGTGAAGCGTATGGAGAAACTTACATTTGTACGTTTTAGAGGACTTTAAGCTATCAAAAAGACAGTTTTTCCGGAATCCTCCTATTTCAAGAAGAAGGGAAAAAGGACTTTTCAGGTCTTTTTTCCGCATATTTATACGGTATAAATACAATATTATGGCATAAATCCTGCATATTCGTGCTTTTTTCTCAGCCGAACGGTAAATCGTTCGGCTGAAAGCGATTTTTCATTCTCAGCATATTGTGCATCCATACTCTTCCAAAAGGGGAATCCGGAGGCTGAAAACGGTTGGAAAATGCCCTTTGAGGGGTTCTTCAGACGCTAACTGAAGAAAATACGTCTCGCAAAAACGGAATCAGAATGTTCCGGAGATTCGCGTCCGGCTAACAGGCCAACTGTTTTCTTCCGTACTTCATTCCTTGTAGCCGGACAAAAAGAATGTGAAAACAAGTCTATGCTTACAAAATATTAAAATTCCATCCTCACGAGAATAGCGTATTTGTTTCCGGCTTAGAGCCTAAGGGCAAATACGCTATTCTCATGAGGGTGGAAGTGACAGATTGACAAAAGTCAACGTTTTATCCTGATAACCGTGAAGGAATAGGCCGGCATTTCGTAGGGGAACTTCTCCCCTATTTCCATTGCGCTTTCCACCGGTACGGCATCCGTATCGGACGGACGGCCCGCAAGGACTGTCCGCTGCCCCTCGGCTTGCCGACCTGCCAACGACGGGATTTCCACATCCGCCTTGACCGCCACCGGAAGCAGGTTCACCAATTTCACGACAAGGTCACCGCTTTCGCCGTCTTTCACCACGGAAACGCCCACGCGGCTGCGCACATCATGCCTCCGGTTGTCCACCGTCAGCGTGGAGGGCAGGTATTCGCTTCCGGCGTTCTGCCCGTACATCTTTTGCACGTAGTAGTCCACAGTGGGTTTCACTTCCGTGTTGTTGAAGTAAATCAAGTCCGGCCTCCACTGCGTATGCCCCTCCTTGGCCAAGAGCGGAGCGTATGATGTCATGCTCACCACATCGCCGTTGCGCTCCACCGAAGTCAGGAACAAGGCAGCCGCCAAGGCCGTTTCGATATTGCTCGGCCGTCCCGGGGCATGGGCCGCATACTCTCCCAGATAGACCTTGGACTTGTTGCGGTCGTAGTGGTCGTAGTAATCTTGGTTGTAAATGAACCATCCCGGCGTGTTGTAATTATGCTCGTCCACCATGGGCAACTTCAAGCGGTCGGCCAAAGCCCATCCTTCCTCATAGTCCGTGCCTTCGCTGAAAGGTCCCGTCGTACCGATGACCGTGATTTCGGGATATTTCTCCCGGATGGCCTCATAAATCATCGTAAACCGTTCCGTAAACACGCGGCTGATGAGGTCTTCGTTGCCCAAACCTATATATTTCAGGTTGAACGGTTCGGGATGTCCGGCCTTGGCCCGTTCGCGTCCCCATCGTGTGGTCTTGACATCGCCGTTGGCGTATTCTATCAAGTCCAACACGTCCTGCACATATTGCCCCATCTCTTCCATCGGGATACCGCCCTGCTGTCCAAGGCTCGTCACAATGTCCTTGGAATGATGGCTCGGCCCTCCGATGCCTGAGTTCTGGCAGGGCACGCCTGCCGCCACGACCGGTAACGGTTCGGCACCGATGTCCTCGCAGAACTGGAAATACTCGAAGTAGCCCAAACCGCGCGTCTGGTGGTAGCGCCAGATGTTGGCCGCAGGCTTGCGGGCTTCCAACGGGCCGATGGTTTCTTTCCAATGATAGATGTTGTCCACCCCGTCCCCATGGGCCAAGCATCCACCGGGGAAGCGGACGAAGCGCGGACGGATGTCGGCAATGGCCTGAGCCAGGTCGGCACGCAACCCGTTCTTCCGTCCCTTGAACGTCTTTTGCGGGAACAATGAAATCATGTCGAGGGCATACCGTCCGGCAGACTGCGGGATGATGACGAGCCGGGCCTGAGCGACGGTGGCCGTGGCTTTCAGCACGGCTTCCCGTTTTTTCCAGGTTTTGGAGGACAACTTGACGGTGGTCTCGGCCACGGTCTTTCCCTGTGGGTCGACCAGACGTACCACGGACTTTCCGCCTCCCTTGCCGTCAGGTGTACAGGTAAAAAGCGAAAAGTCGTACTTCTCGCCTTCCTTCACCGCAATGCCGTCGAATCCCGTATTTGTGAAGCTGCCGCCGGGCTGCGCCACGTCGAGCACGGCGTAATGGGGATTGTTGGGATGAACGGGCTGTTCCGTGGACACGTCAAATGTCATGCCCTTGCCTTCCACGCTCCATGCGTAGCGGCTGTTCCAGCTCTTGTCCTTGTTACCATCGGTTTCGGAGTACTCGAAATCCCGGTTCTGCACCAGTTCGGCATACAGTCCGCCGTCGGCTGCATAATTCAAGTCTTCAAAGAACACACCAATCAAGTCCTCACTGATGGGCTTTGCCCGGCCTTCGTCCACGGTAATCCGCGCACTAACCGTTTGCAGTCCGGCAAACCGGGCCGCGTCATGTTCTGCACGTTCCCCGCGTTGGGCGTTGAGGGCAGAACGATATACGCCATGCCGTTCCAATCCTTCCACTATGCCGTACGGCACCTTCAGTGCAAATCCCGCGATAGTCTTGTCGCCCACTTGCACGGTGTCTGCCACCGGCATACGTGCGTTTTTCACCTCATGGCGCGATTTCTCGTCTGCCATGAAAAACTCTTGAGGTTTCCACCGTATCAAGTCTGTTGAAGAAGAACTGCCCATCGCGCTGCCGTCCGGGGTCAAATCCCAGAAGCAATGCCACCGCCCGTCCGTCCGATCCTGTACCAACTGCGGGCGGTACACATGTTTCCAAGGACCGAAGTCGCATTTCAGGAACACCATGCCTTCGGCCACGTCGTGCCATTGCTCGCGATCCGTGCTCCATACAAGTTGCATGCCGCGCCGCCCGTTGTCGTTCACCGTAGGATACGGAAAAACATACACGGAGTCCGGTTGTGCCGCCCACGTAGGGACAACAAAAAGATTGACAAAAGCAATACTTAAATAAATATTATTAAAATTCATGTTGACTGCACATTATGATATTTTTCTTCTTAATATAAAGGATAGCTGTGGGTAACAGGAGTCATGATGAAAGTGAAATCATAATCTCCATACGGCAGGCGGAATTCCGGTTCGGGCATGGCACTCCAACTGTCGATACAAGCCAATCCCATCTGCACCTTGTCTATCAGCACGTTGGTCAGGTCTGCCTTTTCCACTTCCTGCGAATGGCCTTGTTTCTTCACCGGCCCTTCGTCCAACGATTCGATGGTGTAGTGCAGGGAGGAAGCCGAGAACGGAGCATCGGCCACGAACTGCAACCCCGTGCCTTTCACGTCGAGGACTTTCCACCAACGGATGTCTGTTTTCGTGCCAGTCTCTTGCGGACGGATGTAGGGATAGAACTGCTCGTCTACGGTCTGGTGATAAATGCCAAGGTCCGTACTGTGGTTGCGGTTGCTGTAATTCTCCACCGGCCCGCGACCGTAGTAAGACACGTATTCAAAATCCTTGGGCATGACTAACTGCATGCCGAAGCGGAACATCTCCGAAACCTTTTTTCCCTTGTCGGCCACCATCTTTTGGTTGACCCTTACGGCTCCTCGGTTGTTGATGGTATAGGTCAGGTAAAGTTTGGCCGACACGTTTCTCATGTCGTATTCTGCCGACACGACAACCTGTCCGTCTTTCGTTTCGTGTTTTAAAGACGTGAGATGCAGGTCGGGATTTTTCCAAGCCGCGTATTTTTGTTGCAGTTTGGCACCGTAGTCATTGTCGGTCGGGGCGCGCCAGAAGTTCGGGGTCAGCGCATCGCCTTTCCGGATGAACTCTGTCCCGTCTACAGCATAACGTTCCATGTATCCGGTCATCTTGTTGAAACGTATCCGGAAGTCCTCTCCCGTGATAATCAGATGGGCAAGATTACGGTCGTTGACTTGTGGGACGGCATCCGGAATGTAACGCAGGCTTTCGTTCTTCAACACCATGTCCAGTGCCTGATAAGGCCGGAGTTCAATTTGTGCCTTGGCCACCACGTGGCGTGCCGGAAGAATTCCTTCCCTGTCCCGTTGCAGGTATCTCACGTTGAGCAACCATTCGCCTTCCCCGTCAGTTCCGCCCCAGTCCAAGGTCATCGTGGCGGTTTGTTGCGGTTGGCAATCTATCCGTTCCACCGTTCCGCTGCGCACGACTTTCCCGTTTTTCAGCACGTCCCACTCCATGACGTATGCCGAAAGGTCGCGGAAGAAATTCTCGTTGTATATCTTGATTTCGCCTTTCGACAAATCTCCGGGCGTGGTCCAGATGTTCTGGTAGAAGTACCTCACTTCATGGCTATGCGGGTTCGGCACACGGTCGGGGCCGAACAGGCCGTTGTCCATGTAGTTGTCATCTTTCGTCTTATAATCATCGAAATCCCCGTCGTAACCGTATATCATTTCCCCGTTGCGACCTGTCCATCTGGGCGACTGGTCCACCCAGTCCCAAATGAAACCGCCTTGGAACTTGGGATATTTTCGGATCAGGTTCCAATAGATGTTGAAGTCGCCCAAAGCGTTGCCCATGGCATGGGCATATTCGCACATGATGAAAGGTTTCTGTTTGCTCTCGTCCTCGCAATATTTGATGCAACGGGAATAAGTGGGATACATCGGGCAGTAGACATCGGTGGTGGAACCGGTGTCGTAAGCCTGTTCAAAGTGGACGAAGCGACTGGGGTCTTCTTGTTTGACCCAATCGTAACAGGCCTCGAAGTTCGAACCGTTGCCGCACTCGTTACCCAACGACCACAGGATGATACTCGGATGGTTGAAATTGCACTGCACGTTGCGTTGGTTGCGTTCCAGATGTGCTTTCTTGTAGCTCGGTTCTTTGGCCAACGTGGTTTCCTTGAATCCCATGCCGTGGCTCTCCAAATTGGCTTCGGCCACAAGATAAAGGCCGTAACGGTCGCACAGCTCATACCAGTACGGGTCGTCCGGGTAGTGACAGGTCCGCACGGCATTGACATTGAACTTTTTCATTAACTGCACATCTTGGAGCATCCTCTCGCGGGTGACATACGAACCGCCGTCGGGATCCATCTCATGACGGTTCACCCCCTTGATGAGCACGGGCTGCCCGTTCACCAAAAGTTGGCTGTTCTTGATTTCGATTTTCCGGAATCCCACTTTTACGGGTATGACTTCGTGGATAGTGCTACCGTCCTTCAGTGTGGCCCTGAGGGTGTAGAGGTAGGGGGTCTCTGCCGTCCATTTATGCGGGCTCTTCACCGCCATGGTCACAGACCGGTTTCCTGTTCCCCCTACCTCTTCCGTGCAAACGGTTTCCCCGTTGGCATCAAGTAATTCAAGCGCAACATGGGCTTTGCCTTTCACGTCCAGACGGACCTCCAATGTCCCGTCCTGATACCGGTCGTCCAAGTCGGGAGTGACCCGAAGGTCTTCTATCCGCTTGGCGTTGCGCACGTAGAGGTAACAGTCGCGTGATACACCACTGTAACGGAAGAAATCCTGATCTTCCAGGTAACTGCCATCGCACCAACGGAATACTTGAAAGGCCAACAAATTCTTCTGCCCCGGTTTCAGGTAAGGGGTCAGGTCGAATTCCGCTGCCATCTTGCTGTCCTCGCTGTAACCCACAAACTTTCCGTTGACCCATAGGTACATGTTGGAAGACACGGCACCGAAATGGGCGATGATGTCTTTTCCTTTCCAGTCTGAAGGAATCACCACTTCACGGCGGTAGGAACCTACGTGGTTGTTTTCCACCGGGACATGGGGCGGCTTCTTGAACGTGCGTCCTTCATAGCCTTTCCATCCGAAATCTATTCCCGCATACACCGGGACATCATAACCGTTCAGTTCCCACACGCCCGGAACCGGGAAATCTACCCAACCCTTGTCGTTGAACCCCGTTTTCCAGAAGCCTTCCGGACGTGCGTCCGCATGTTCCACCCAGTTGAATTTCCAGTTCCCGTTCAGGCTCATGAAGTTCTCGGAAAGTTCTTTCATTCCTTTTGCCGTCAGTTCCGTACTTTCGTAGGCAAAAAAATCGGCGTGCATGGGGACACGGTTGACGGCGTTGATTTCAGGGTCCTGCCACTCTTTGAAGGTTTGTGCATAGGCATGGCATGCGCATACGCCTAATATTCCCAATAATATTCGTTTCATCGTATGTCGATTCTGTTTATGAATGTACATGGTACAATCTTTAATTATAGACTTGGAATGACTTGTTTTATTGTGCCGTCTTCATTAAAAACCACGCGATCCATGCAGACTTCGCGGTGATAACCCGCTTCACGCCCCATCGTGATGCCGTCGGGGAACTTGAAGCGATGGTAGACGACGTACCATTCGTCTGTGCCGGGCACCTGCAGGAATGACTGGTGGCCTGTGGCGTAGATGCCCTGATCGGGCTTTTTGCAGACTACCACCCGGCTTTCCGACGGGTCAATCGGGCCGACAGGAGACTTGGAGCGTACGTAACGGACTTCGTAGTCCGCGCTCCGCGTATCGTTTTTAGACCATGTGAAATAATAGTAACCGTCGCGGTAGAATACATAGGGGGCTTCACTGTAATGCCGGTCGTTGTCGATGAGTATCTTCGTGGTGTTCGGTTTGACGGATACCATGTCGTCATTGAGTTCACACACGGCCATGTAATAGTTGCCCCAGTACAAATAAGTCTTGCCGCTCACGGGGTCAGTGAAAACGTCCGGGTCGATGTTCTGCCCGCGTTTCATTCCGCTGGGTCGTTCGCGGCTTATCAACGGTTTTCCGCTATCACGGAACGGTCCTTCCGGACGGTCGCCAACAGCCACTCCGATTTGCCGTTCTGCCGTATAGTAAAAGTAATATTTGTAACTGCCGTCTGTCTGCTTTTTCTCTATGATGCAAGGTGCCCATGCGTTCTTTTTCGCCCAAGACACGTTTCTCAGATCCAAGACAACGCGTTCTTCTTTCCAAGTTTTCAAGTCGGCAGACGAGAAAGCCTTGAAACTCGTGCCGCCCCAATTCGGAATACCGTCCGTCGTGGGATAAACGTAGTATTTTTGCGTTTGCTCGGAATACAGTATTTCCGGGTCGGCATAATAACCGGGGAACAGGGGATTTTTCTGTATGGATGCCGTGGAAACGTATTTTCGTTTGTTCTTGAGCCAGTAAGCTTCAAGCTTGTCGGCCTCCTCGGCTGTCAGATGCACCACGGCCCCATGCTTGGGAGCGTTGAAATTCGTGGATTTCATCACTCCTTCGTTGAAACGTCCCAAGTTTTTAAACGTGATGAAGTCCGAAGTTTCGGTAAAGGCAAAATTGTGCGGCGTGATACTATATACATCGTACATCAGCACCCATTTGTTCTCTCCGAGACGTTTCCATACCGTGGGAGCCTCGCAAGATTTCGGTTCAAAGTCGTACCAACGCGGATCGTATTCGTAGTCTCCACTGATACGGTCGGAAACAGCCTGCTTGATACCCGGCTGTCCGTCGTGGGGCACATAGAAAAGATGGTACTTATCCCCTACTTTGGTGATGTCGCCGTCGATGGCCGAAACCGTTTCGTCCGGGTATTCGTAAAGCAGTTGGGGCAGGCTCTCGATACGGTCGAAATCATCGTTCACGTACACGTAATACAGTTTGTTGCGTTCGTTGCGGAAGCGCATGGTGTAGTAAATCATCAGTTTGCCCACCCGTTCGTCGTAGGCAATTTCGGGTGCCCATGCGCAACCTATTTCACTCAATCCGGCTGTCAGTTGGTCAAAACGGATGTTGGCGCGTTTCCAGTTTACCAAGTCCCACGACTTCATCAGCACCAACCCCTTGTTGTTTCCCCAACCGTACATGTTGCGGTCGCGCTCCCACTCCGTTTCGCGGAAACCGTCACGACGGGCAAATACGTGGAGGTCGGTCATGGCCAAATAGAATGCGCCATCTGGCCCACGATAGATATAAGGGTCACGTATCCCTCTTTGGTAAGCAATCGTATCACCGGCTAAGACAGGTTCCCCGTCGTTCAGGACCGTGAACGTGTATCCGTCGCGGCTCAATGCCATGTAGAGCCCGTGCGTTTCGTCCTTGTGGAACACCATCAGGTAGGCACTCAAGTCTTTTTCCTGCGGAACGGCGTTTTTATAACGGAACCGGTGGAAAGCCGCTTCACCCTTCCCGATGGAAACCAAGCCTATACGCAAGGCATAGAAACCCTTGTAGGCGTTGTGGTGCATGCCGGACACATCGATGCCTTCGGCCAGTGTGGCCCATTCCTTTCCGTCCTTTCCAACCAAAATGGAGACGTGGTTGCCTTGGTTCTTTATCCGTACCGTGAACTGTCTGCCTAACGTGTTGGGCATTTCTGTCTTTTGTCCGGCGTGCCGGTAGACGGTGAACGTCTTACCGTCCGATACCAGTCCGGCGTATGCTTTTTCGCTATAATAAAGCAGGAGTCCGGCTGTATTGTTTTTCCCGACCGTGACTTCAACTTGTGTTTCATAATTCTTGTCTTCCGCAGTAGTGAGCAACAGGCGCCCGTCTGCCGGGGTCTTGCCTTTGGCTTTCAGCCGTAATGTCCGGTTTTCGAGGGTCACGGCTTTCGGGGCATATTCTTTCCAGAACGTCCATTGCAGGCCTAATTCTTTCCCCGTGAAGTCATCGGAAAGTTTTAGTCCGTGAGGAATGGAAGCATCTGCCTCGGGAAGCATGCCTGTGGACTTGGCACGACACCATCCGTCCGGTGTCCACTCAATCGGTTCGATAAGGGTTTGCCGTCCCAACGTATGGTAACCTTTGGCGTATGCGTGGTACACCACCCACCAGTTTCCGTTTACGTCGTCTATCAGTGTGCCGTGCCCTTTAGACCACCAGCTTTCCCTTTCACTGTAAGTATGCACCAACGGGTTGAACGGAGAGTTTTCCCACGGACCGAGTACGCTTTTCGAGCGTGCCGTCACGACCATGTGACTGGTGCCCGGTCCGGCAGTTCCGCCTTCGGCCGACGTGAGGTAATAATACCCGTTGTGGTAATTCAGCTTCGGAGATTCCAGGTACATGCCTTCTGTTCGCCAGTTCCGGGGATAGGGCCAACCGTCGTAGACCTTTTTTACCTCGCCCACCGTAGACAATCCGTCGTCGGAGAGCTGCACGACTTTGCCTTCGGAAAGATAGAGGTAACGTTTTCCATCCGCATCGACCACATGTCCGGGGTCGATGCCTTTCACCTTTAAATCTACCGGTGTGCTCCACGACCCGAGGATGTCGTCTGCCCATATCACCCAATTCGTCCCTGCGGCCGGATAATAGATATAATACCTATTATTATATTTCACCAAATCCGGTGCCATGGCCGAGCCTTCCCATTGTGCCATGGCACGGCATACCGGTTCCCAATGTTCCAAGTCTTGGGAATGCCAGATCAGGAAGCCCGGCGCATAATAAAAAGGAGAATGCGTCATGTAGTAATCCTTCCCGTCGCGCAAGATGGAGGGATCGGGATAGTCTCCGGCAAGGATGACTTTGGGAAAGTCCTTCGCTGACGAATTCCATACCATGAGAAAGAACAGGAACAATGAAATAACTTTTTTCATAAAATCATGTTTGGGTTTGTGATGTGATACATTATTTAACAATATACTTTTTACCATCTACAATATAGATGCCTTTACGCAACCCTCTCAACGCATCCGTGCGTTTCACGCTTTGGCGAACCATGCGTCCGGTCAAGTCGAATACATCCACTTCGTCCTTTCCATCAGGATTACCATTTGAAATGCCGTGGATATTATCACCCTTGTTCTGTCCGACATAATAGAGGCGGAAGTTGTCTGCCCACCAGTATTGCCCGTTGCCTCCTACGACTCCGGTTCCCCGTACACCGATGACTACCGTACCGTTTTCCACATACACCTCCGGGATGACCGTGGTCGTGGAAAGTGCCCCTTGGGCTACGTCCCATTTGCCCTTATCCCCATTGAAAGGCGCATCCGTGAACACGCTGTCCGAATACACATACACCGTACTATCAGCTCCTGTACTACTTTCAACAGTTTCAATATCAATTTGGCGTGTCAAGGCAAACAGTTGGATAAGTTCAGGCTGTTTTGTGCAATAAGTTGCGGCTTCTACACGATAAGCTCCGTCTGGTAAAGCCACTTTACCTTCTTGGTTTCCCATATTGCCCAACACTTGGGAATAAACATTGGGTGTGCCGATATTATGTGCGGCATTTCCGGACCAACTCCAACAACTCAGCCATGTATCACCTGATAACTGGTCGGTTCTGGCCGGAGAATCCGCAGTACTCGTGCACTCCCAACCATCGACGAGGGTGTTTATCGGGGAACCGTTTACATCCGTCGCGTCTTGATAGACATTCGGGTTCACAATGAAACTGGTCATATCCAACGGATGATCTACACTCACTTCTGCCAATACTTCCGGAGTCATTGCTTCCACGCATGCCATCTTCAAAGCCTCCGTATTCATGTCGGCATCGATTTCGTCGAAATCATCGTTTTTCAATAATTCCACCACAGCCTTATAGGCTTCATTATCAGACAAACCACCGATTTGGTCTGCCAAGGTTTTGGCTTTGGCCATAGGATAGCACAAAGCTATGGAGGCTCTTAAAGTTTGCATACAGCCGTCAAGGGTTTCTATTTTGGTCTTGATTCTTTCATCCAAATAGTTATCCCAACTCATGTCTTCGGCATAAACCATAGCGTCTTCCAAAGCAACCGAGAAATCAGCCGTAGGTTTAGGCTGGGCGTATGCAAGCCCGTCTCTTATCTGGGCATCCAAAGCAGAACCTTCGCTTAACAGCGGTGTGATGGTCTTATAGTGCTTTATGATACTGTCAGCTTCTGCATTCAAATCATCCAAGTCTTCAATAGCCATTTTAAGTTCCTCTACGGTGGCATGTCCTATCAATGACGGATAACCTTCCTGCTCATCCAAAGCAATTCCATAAGTATCGCTGTCGTCAATTCCTATTTCTACTATCACCCCATGCTTTGAATATGCTGAATCCAAACGGACTTGTAAGCGGTCGCGGTAGGCACTGATTACATCTTTCTTTATGTAATAAAGGCGGAAATTATCCGCATTCCAATCCTTTCCGTTCCCGGTTACGGGGCCGTCGCAAACGACACCGATGTACAGTTTACCGTCACGTACCTCAAAACTGGACACTTCGGTCGTGGTACTGAATGTCTCGCTGGCGTTGTCATAAAGTGCCTTGTCAGCATTCACCTCGGCAAAAGCAAAATCCATACTGTCGGTAGAGGCATACAAATGCACACTGGACGGTTCCGTATTGGTCCACGTGGCGGCTTTCAGTGTATACAGGCCGTCCGGTAGCTTGACGGCACCATCCGAATCGCCTCCTATCAGTTGGCTGTAATTGGATCCCGTAAGGCGGCTTCCTGTCCAACTGTTACATATCAATCCTTTGTTACCTGTGCCTTCCGGAGTGGTATACCATTTTCCATCGGCACTCCCTTTCTGGCACTTCCAACCCTCAGGCGGTGTCATTTCAGACGTTTTTTGGTAAATATTGGGATTGGTGATGAAACTGGTAAGTTCTATCGGATTCTCATCAGAAGCTCCTTCCAAAAATTCCTCTGTCATGGCCGGGAGACATACTGCATTCAGCGAAGAAGTCGCAGCAGCGGCTACATCATACGTAATTTCTTCCTTACCGGAGAGCAAAGTTTCCACTTGGGCATAAGCTTCGTTGCCTTCCAATCCACCTATCCTGTCGGCCAAATCCTTTGCCTTTTGCAGGGAATATGCCAAACTGATGAACGTAGTGGCTTTCGCCGTGGCGGCTTCCATATCGGCAATACCTTGTTCCACACCGTCTTTCACTTCGTTCAATGTAGATAGTTGTAATATGCTTTGGGCCGCTTCAATTCCATTTTTCAAGTCCGCCCTCACGGCATCTGCAACCTGATAAACACCGCTTTCCATTTTGCCGTATATATCCTGTGCCCTTGCGATGCTGTTACGTAAAGTTGCCCCATGGGTACACAAGGTTTGGGCCAAAGCCGTATGCTCTTCTATAATGACGGTAGCTTGTGCGATTTCGCTTTCAGGGGTGGAAGCATTATATTCCTTATACTTATCGATTATCGGTGACAATTCTTGAGAAGCTGTAATCCCCAAGACCTGAAGAGAATCCTGCAGGAACTCCAACTTGTTGAGCTTTACGGCAAAAGCATCGAAAGCCGTACCTTCAATGTACAGTTTAAAATTGTCCCAACAAGTCCATGTCCCTCCGGCATTGGTGGTAATGGCGATACCCATTAGCATTTCCTTCCCTTCGTTCACGGTGAAAGTAAGTTCGTTCCAATAACTTTCCGGATATTTTTCACAATAGGCATGCATGCCTTCCATCCCGTCCGGCCATCCGTTTCTTTGGTTTGCCACGCTCCCATCTTTCGCTTCGCTATAAAGTGATTTCATTTTTACAGAATCCGTCCCGGCAAACAAGTAAGCCTGAATGACCTCCGTCCCGGCTTCATAACCGGCACCGTTGTCATTTCCACCCGCACGGTAAAAACCTTGCACTGCCAATTTGTATTTTCCGGCTTTCAGGCCCATGACTTTTTGGGAGGCCGAATTTTGTGATTGGTAAAGCTCTGCATTCTGGAACGTTGCATTTACCGCAGGAAGTATGGTTCCGGATTCCCACCCTTCGTTCGTACCGGTGGAGAAATCTGCGTTCACGATGTACGTATCTGTTACATCAATCCAATTTTGCGCGGAAAGCATGCCGCTGACGGCCAATGCCATGGCAAAAGTAGCTATCCCTCGCCGTGTACCCTGCAAAGGGCTACTCTTAAAAAAGTCTTTTTTCTTCATAACGAAATTCAAGGTTCTATTAGTTTTACCGTAAGACGCAGCCGAACCGATATAACTGCGAGACCGGACTGTTTTCTAGATAGTTTTATATATAGGACGAATGATGGGATGAAAATACCTAATTGGACCTCGAAATTTTAACATTTGACTCGAAATGCCTATTAATTATCAGGAGAAAGCGAAACAGGCATACTTCCTTTACTGTTTTTTTCGTACCTTTGCGCCCAAATTATGAAGTTAGGCTGTTTTCCTACATATAAATCAAACATACACAAGAAGAAACCAATGGAAGAATCAAACAAATCCGAATTAAAAACAGAGTTGATATACGGGTTGAACGATCGGCCGCCTTTACGCGAAACTTTATTTGCAGCCCTGCAACATTTATTGGCCATTTTCGTGGCTATCATCACCCCACCGCTTATCATAGCCGGAGCTTTGAAGTTGGACATCGAGACGACCAGTTTTCTGGTTTCCATGGCATTGTTTGCTTCCGGCGTATCCACGTTTATACAGTGCAAGCGAATCGGAGGTATCGGTACGGGATTGCTGTGCATACAGGGCACGAGCTTTTCTTTCATCGGTCCTATCATCTCTGCGGGGCTGACCGGAGGTCTTCCCGTTATTTTCGGGGCTTGCATGGCGGCCTCTACAGTAGAAATGTTGATTAGCCGCTTATTGAAATATACCCGTAAAATCATTACGCCGTTGGTTTCCGGTATTGTCGTGACGCTGATTGGCATGAGCCTTATCAAAGTGGGGATTACGGCCTGCGGAGGCGGTGCGGTGGCCAAAAGTAACGGGACTTTCGGCAGCTTTGAACATGTCGGCCTGGCGGCTTTGGTTCTGTTGCTGATTATTTTCTTCAACAGGAGCTCGAACCGTTACTTGCGTATGAGCTCGATTGTCATCGGACTTGTCATCGGTTATGCGGTGGCTTGGTGTATGGGGTTGGTGGACTTTTCTTCGGTACAGAGTTATGGAGGGTTCAATATACCTGTACCTTTTAAATACGGCTTGTCTTTTGACTGGTCGGCTTTTATCGCTTTGGGACTGGTGTATTTGATTACGGCGATTGAAGCCTACGGCGACATCACGGCCAATTCACTCATCTCGGGAGAGCCGGTAGAGGGAAAGACGTTCGTGAAACGGGCTTCCGGAGGGATTTTGGCCGATGGTTTCAATTCCATGTTGGCCGGAGTGTTCAATTCCTTCCCCAACTCAGTCTTTGCCCAAAACAACGGGATGATACAGTTGACTGGAGTAGCGAGCCGTTACGTAGGATATTATATCGCAGGATTCCTTGTCTTGCTAGGACTTTTCCCGGCCGTGGGTCTGGTGTTCTCCTTGATGCCTGAACCTGTATTGGGCGGTGCCACGCTGTTGATGTTCGGCACAGTGGCTTCCGCCGGAATCCGCATTATTGCAGCCCAGACCATCGACCGCAAAGCCACGTTGGTGATGGCATTGAGTTTTTCTTTGGGATTAAGTGTGGAATTGGTGCCCGAGATTCTTTCACAACTTCCGGAAACGGTGAGAAACATATTCTCGTCCGGAATCACGACCGGTGGTGTCACAGCTATTTTGGCCAATGCCTTGATTCGCATTAAAGAATAGGTAGAAAGGAAAAGAACGGCTTTGGGCAAGGGTAAAAACAACCGGATAGAGGAAGAGCAGCGTACGGTAGAATTGATGATTCGTCTCTACTGCCGCTACAAGGAAGGCAACAGGACTTTATGTCCGGAGTGCCGTGAAATGTTGGATTATTCCCGTGCACGTCTATCACGGTGTCCCTTTCAGAAAGATAAGCGTACGTGCCGTCTTTGCACCATACATTGCTACCGTCCGGACATGAAGCGACGCATCCGGAAAGTGATGCGATATGCAGGTCCGCGTATGTTATGGTATCATCCCCTGATTGCTTTGCGGCATTTATGGCGGGAATATAGGGGATAAAGCTACGATTATTCAGAAGGTTTTTGATAATAATAATACCACCAATACGTATTTCCGTACATGCGCCGGCATTGGTTCGAGCGTTCCGTCGCATGGGTATATTGCATACCGTAGTGGAGGAAGTCGTTCAGATTTGTTTCTATTACGCTGTTTTTGTACGTAATGGCCGGAGTGGTATGCAAACGGTTATATAGAATGAGAGCCTCTTTGTAATGTAACGGGAGGTTGTCGTTCACTTCATGGCAACGTGGTAGTACGGTGACAAAAGCATCAAGGTTCTTGTCCAACAGATAGGCGCAGAGCAAATAATCTTTTGCGGCAGCAGTGGCCGAAGGCCGTTGTGACAGAAGCTCGAGAAACTGAGTGTTGTCTTTCATATTTTTCCCCGGCTTCCCCCCTAAATGTTTGTATAAGGCATTCGTCCAATCATGAGTGTAGGTTGTATCAGAAAAACTGGGCAACAGCCCTTGGCTACCGTTATATTGAGGAAAATCGAAAAGCTTCTCGCCTAAAAGGTTCTCACGGCTTAGTGCAAACATTCTCATGGCAGTCAGGCTCCGGTCTGCCTGTAATGATTTGGCTCCTACTTGCAACGCCAATGAGTCCTGCCCTTCGACGAGGCATCTCTCGGCTTTGAGCCGGTAGTGGTATACATCTTTCGTATTGGCTATGCTGTTTACCATGCAGAATTGCAACGCAAGCCATAGGAAATTCACCCAAAGGAAGGAAAAAGCATTCTGTTTTCCGTTTTTACGGTCCGGGAAATGCAGGGCTGTCCATGTCACAAGGATATACAGAAAAATGCAGACCGTGAGCCATATCCAATTAGTGGATAATTGCACATTCCATCCCGTTTGAGGAACAATGGACGTAAGCAATC
The DNA here is from genome assembly GCF_900683745.1 of Paraprevotella xylaniphila YIT 11841. Lineage (NCBI taxonomy): Bacteria > Pseudomonadati > Bacteroidota > Bacteroidia > Bacteroidales > Prevotellaceae > Paraprevotella > Paraprevotella xylaniphila. The sequence continues at coordinate 856,785 of NZ_LR215980.1, read as the reverse complement.
CCAACACGACGCACGACGGGAAATAATAGAGCGCATGGAAACGCAACGGATATACCATTATCCGCCGAAAAACTCCCTGCAATAGCAGTAGCAGAAGGGTAATGACGACCGCTCCCCACAACGGAGAATAAACGGTCTGCCCTTTCGACAACAAATGTTGTGCGGTAGCCAATAAGTCAGCCTGCATCACAAACAGGTAAAGCAGGGAGAACAAGGTGAAAAGAGAACCGCATACCCATGAAATCATGCGTGCGGTTCTTTTCTTATATGTCGGTTTGTACATCCGGAATCCAGTTTCAGTTTATTTGTTTTTACTCTTATTCATTTTCCGTCTTTTTATCTTCTTGCGCCCGACGGAGTACCATGGCGGAACGTGCCGGAAGATAGAGTTTGAGCCATCCCTTTCCATCCCGGGCCAGAAGCGGGTCGAAGTTGGTCAAGTGGCGGAGGCTGTCATCATTCAATCCGTGTCCGCCGAATGCCGGGGCATCAGTGTTCAGCACCACGTCGTAAGCCCCTTGAGGCACCATGAAGCCGTAATCCGTATACGAACGGGCATAGCTGAAGTTAAAGACAAATATGAGGTCATTACGGCTATAGGCCAATACCTGGTCGCCATCGTTATGCCAGATTTCCGTCACGGGAGATTTCTGGATATTTTTCTCCTTGCCAATAATATCAAGCATTGCTTTGTCGAAATCGCCTAAGTAATGATAGCACAACTCTTTATTGTCTACAAGATTCCACTGTCTCCGTGCATACTTGTGACTCCATCCGTTACCTTCACGCGGAAAATCAATCCACTCCGGATGACCAAATTCATTACCCATGAAATTCAGATAACCGCCGTTGATGGTGGAAGCCGTAAGCAGACGAATCATTTTATGCAAGGCTATACCGCGTTCTACGGCGTAGTTCTCATCTCCTTTTTTGAAGTGCCAATACATGTCGGCATCTATCAAGCGGAAAATGATAGTCTTGTCGCCCACCAAAGCCTGGTCGTGGCTTTCACAATAAGATATGGTCTTCTCGTCAGCCCGTCGGTTCGTTACTTCCCAGAACATGCTGCTGGGTTTCCAGTCCTCGTCCTTCTTTTCCTTGATGGTCTTTATCCAATAGTCGGGAATGTTCATGGCCATGCGGTAGTCGAACCCGTATCCGCCGCTTTTGAACGGGGCAGCCAATCCCGGCATGCCGCTCACTTCCTCAGCTATGGTAATGGCTTTGGGGTTGACTTCGTGAATCAGCACATTAGCCAACGTCAGATAACAGATGGCATTGTCGTCCTCATGCCCGTTGAAATAATCCCCATAGTTGCAGAACGCCTCGCCCAACCCGTGGCTGTAATAGAGCATAGACGTGACACCGTCGAAGCGGAAACCGTCGAAATGGTACTCGTCCAACCAGAATTTGCAGTTGGACAATAGGAAGTGCATGACCTCGTTCTTGCCATAATCGAAACACAAACTGTCCCAAGCAGGGTGTTCACGCCGTCCGCCCGAATAGAAGTACTGGCAGGGGTCACCGGCAAAGTTGCCCAAGCCTTCCACTTCGTTCTTCACGGCATGGGAGTGCACGATATCCATAATCACGGCGATGCCCCTTTTATGTGCCTCGTCGATGAGCTGCTTTAGTTCCTCCGGCGTACCGAAACGACTGGAAGCGGCAAAAAAACTCGACACATGGTAGCCGAAACTTCCGTAGTAAGGATGTTCCTGTATGGCCATGATTTGTATGCAGTTGTACCCGTCTGCAGCGATGCGGGGCAGCACCTTTTCACGGAATTCATTGTAAGACCCTACTTTCTCCGCATCTTGCGCCATGCCGATGTGGCATTCATAAATCAGCAAGGGAGCCGTATTGGGGCGGAAAGTCTTCTTTTTCCATACGTAAGGCTGTTCGGGTGCCCAGACCTGTGCACTGAAGATTTTGGTCTGTTCGTCTTGCACCACGCGGCGGCACCATGCCGGAATACGTTCGCCGCATCCGCCTTCCCAATGTATTTTCAACTTGTAAAGGTCGCCGTGCTTGAGGGCTTTGCCGCGCAATTTGATTTCCCAGTTGCCGGTGTCCTTTATCCTTTTCAACTGATATTTCGGCGATTCCTTCCAATCATTGAAATCGCCTATCAAATAGATTTCGGTGGCATGGGGCGCCCATTCGCGGAACACCCACCCCGTAGCCGTGCGGTGCAGGCCGAAATATAAGTATCCCGAAGCGAAGTCCGACAAAGAGCATTTCCCATTCTGTGTGAGTTCTGCGATTTTGTCTTCCGCATGCCGGTGGCGACCCACGATAGCGGCTTCATAATCTTTCAGCCAAGGGTCGTTTTTAATGATGTCCAAAGTCTTTGGACTTGACTTTACTGTTGATTTTGCCATAATAAGAATAGAATTAAGGTGTTATTTTTATTGTTGGTTCCAATCATCCGATACCGGAATTTTAAAGACGGCTTTCTTCAAAGCTGTCGGTGTTACGCCCGGCGCGTGTGCGTCTTGTGGGAAAAAGATGGCAAACATGCCTTTCTTTACGGTGACGAAATTTCCAGGGCACTCTTTATAGAATGAAATGTCTTTGGTTTCATCGTATGGTGTAGGCTGCAATTCTTTTAAGGGGGAATATCCCATGGTTTCATCGCCCGTGAGAGGTATTTGTATGTCTACCATTTTCCTGTGCGATTCGAGAACGGCCTGGGAAGAAGCCTTTGGAGGGACGGTCTGCACGTTTACGAAGCATCCGTCGGCATCCCATTCAAAGCGTCCTTCCGGTAAAGCTTGCAAATCGTGGCTTTTCAAAAAGCCGATGACCGTCTTCAATGTAGGGAGAAGACGGGTATAATCTTTCAGGTGCGCTATGTCATCGATAATCATAATGTCAGGGGTTTATCGTTCTGTCGGTGCAAATATAGACGTTTGTACGAATATCTCATTCATTTTTCAGTAACTTTTTATGCCTTTGGAGCACTTTCAAGAGATCTTCATGCACTTTTCCGTTCGAGGCGAACACTTCCTTGGCCCCGAGGCAATCAGGATTGCCGTCAAATCCAGTCATTTTACCACCTGCTTGTTTCAAGATGATGTACCCCGCCGCAATATCCCATGGCCCTATGAAAGCCTCCACGCGGGCTTCAAAGCGCCCGGCTGCAATATAGCAGATTTCTGCGGCGGCCGCGCCCATAAGCCGCAGCCCTCCCACATGGCCGTACAAGTCTTGTATGAGGCCGAGGGCGAAAGAGCGGTAGTTCTCTGCTTTATATGGGAACCCTAATTCAATGAAAGATTGGTCGAGCACACTTTGGTCGCTGACGTATATCTCCTTGCCGTTCAAATAAGCCCTACTGTCTTTGTTGGCCCAAAAGAGTTCTTCACGGCCGCATTCGTACACTACGCCCAACAGTATTTCCTCACGGTTGCGCAAGGCAATGCTCACGCAATACGGCATGCAGTCATGAATATAATTGCTCGTCCCGTCCAAGGGATCCACCACCCAACAATATTCCTGTTCTTCCAACGAACCGGACCCTTCTTCGGCAATAAAACCGGCTTCGGGGAGCAATTCATGCAACCTCTCCACGATATGTTTTTCAGATGTCTTGTCCACGTACGACACATAGTCATGTGCCGCTTTCTGCTCTACACGGCTACGGTCAAAAGAAAGCCGTTCTTTTTTTAAAAACTCACCGGTCTGTCTGGCCAGTTTCTTGACTTCCTCGGTCAGAAAATCCAAGTCCATTTATGTTCCTCCTATTTTACTATCACTCCGTGGCTGTACTCTCCTTTTTGGACTATATTGCCGTCCTTGTCTTTCATCACGAAAGGGCCGTCTTTCTCATTGTCCTTGAAGTTTCCTTCGAAGCGCATACCGTTTTCATCCTCCATGATGCCGGGGCCGTTCTTCTCTCCGTTCTTGAACATTCCCTTGAACTTCGAGCCGTCTGTCATACGCAAGATGCCTTCCCCGTCCATTTGTCCGTCTTTCCAGTTCCCTTCGTAGGTGTCGCCGTTGCTCCACACGTATTTTCCCTGTCCGTCGCGTTTGTTGGCTTTCCACATGCCGGTGTACGATGCGCCGTTGTGCCACGTGAACGTGCCTTTACCGTCTTGGAATCCGTTCTTGAACTGGCCGACGTACTTGTTGCCGTTGGCAAAAGTGAAAATGCCTTCACCGGTACGTTCGCCCTGTACGTAACCGCCTTCATATTGGTCGCCATTGTGGAATTTGTACACTCCCTTCCCGTGCTGCACGTCGTCCACCCATTCTCCGGTATATTTGTCCCCGTCGGCATAGTTGAACGTACCTTTGCCGTTGCGTTGGTTGTCTTTCCACATGCCGTCGTACCATGAACCGTCGTTCCAGTCGAAGATGCCTTTGCCGTTTTTTTGGTCATTGCTCCATTCTCCCCGGTAGAATGCCCCGTTGGCGTATTTATATTCCCCGTAACCTTCCCGCTTGTCGGCTTCCCAATTACCTTTATACACGTCTCCGTTGTAATAGTACATGGTGCCCTGTCCCTGTTGGAAGTCGCGGAACCACAAGCCTTCGTATTTATTGTTGTTCATGAAATAATATATGCCATGCCCGTGTTGTTGGTCTTGAAACCATTCGCCTTCGTATTTTTCTCCGTCAGGGAATTTATACACGCCGTATCCTTGGCGTTTGCCTTTCACGTATTCGCCTTCGTAAGAGTCCCCGTTTTTGAAGTGGGTGATGCCTTTGCCGTAGGGTTTGCCTTTGAACAGTTCCCCCTGGTATTCCGCACCGTCTTTAAAAGTATAATTTCCTATTTTGATTTCTTGGGCGTAGCCTTGCAGGGCAGGCCATAACAAAACTATGCCGAAGAGTTTGTGTTTCAATCCCATTGCCGTATTGTATATATTTGAATGTGTTATCGTTTGCTCCTGTTCTTCAGGAAAGCTTCGGCCGCTTCGAGGTCGGCCGGCGTGTCGATGCCGATGGTTTCTATTTCACTGGTGCCCACCTTGATGGTGTAACCGTTTTCCAACCACCGTAATTGTTCCAACGATTCGGCCAACTCCAACGGTGATTGCGGCAGGGAGGTGAGTTCTTTCAACACATCGGCCTTGTAAGCATACAAGCCGATATGCTTGTAATACACATGCCCCTTCAGCCACTCCGTTTTATCCTTGTTGCGTTGGTAAGGAATGATGGAACGGCTGAAATAAAGGGCCTGCATCCGGCGGTTGACCACCACTTTGGGCGAGTTGACGTTTTCCAAGGCGCCCCAACCGTCAGCCGACGTGAAAGGTTTCACTAAGGTGGCGATTTCCGTTTGCGGGTCTTCAAAACAAGCCTTTATGGCATCCAACTGCTGCGGTTGGATGAAAGGTTCGTCGCCCTGGATGTTGACGACCACGTCGTATGGTTTGCCCTGCGATACGTAAGCCTCATAGCAGCGGTCCGTGCCGCTCTTGTGGTCTGCGCGGGTCATGACGGCCTTGCCGCCGAATCCTTCTACAGCCTTGAGAATCCGTTCGTCGTCGGTGGCCACGAGCACATCGTCCACCGCGCCGGACACTTGCTCGTACACCCGTTGGATGACAGTCTTGCCGCCCAACATGGCCAAAGGCTTGCCCGGAAATCTCGTGGAAGCATATCGTGCCGGAATAATCCCTATGTAATTCATTTTTTAGCTATTAATAAAGTATACCATACAAAAATACAAAAAGATTTTGTAAGGGAGGGTAAAACTCCCTATTTTTGTGGATAAAAAGAACGGATGAAGAAATGTTTCATAGGATTGGGCAGCAATGAATGCACGGCGGCACGGCTTTTGGCAGCGCAGTCCGACTTGCGCATGTCGTTTCCCGGCATCGTGTTCAGTCGCTTGGTGCGGACTGCCCCTGTGGCCTTCGATTCGCCCCGCATGTTTTACAATCAGGTGGCTTGTTTTACTACTCCGCTCACGGCATCGCAAGTCCGCGAATGCCTGAAAAAGATAGAACGTGACCACGGGCGTACACCGGAGGATAAGTCGCGAGGCATCGTGAAAATAGACATCGACCTGCTGTGTTACGACGGGGAATTACTCAAACCGGAGGACTGGCAGCGGGGTTATGTCCGCGAGGGGGTAGCGGAACTGGCCTTTTCCTGAAGGACGGAATGCCTACGTATATTTCAAATCATAAAAACAAAAAAGCGTATGAGAACAAGACTTTTATTCATGCTGCTCCTGGCCGGTTGGGCATGGGGCGTGGTGCAGGCCGTTACTGACGAAGGGCGTTACATTGAAGTGACCGGTACTTCCGAGGTGGAAATCGTACCGGATGAGATACATTACATCATCGAAATCAAGGAATATTTTGCCGAAGAATTCGACGGCAAATCCAAAGAGGAAGATTACCGTACGAAGGTACCCTTGGCCCGGATAGAGGAAGGGGTGCGGAAAACACTCCGGGAAGCCGGTGTCCCGGACGAAGCCGTGCGCACACAGGAAATCGGTGACTATTGGCGCGAGAGCGGACGGGAGTTCCTCGTTTCCAAGCGGTTTGACCTCACGCTGACCGACTTCAAGCAAATCGACCGCATTGTCCGGCATGTGGACACCAAAGGCATCCATACGATGCGCATCGGTGAGTTGAAGAACAAAGACATGCAGCTTTACCATCAAAAAGGGAAAATAGCCGCCTTGATGGCCGCCCGGAAGAAAGCCGCTTATTTGGTTGAGGCATTGGGCCAAAAACTTGGAGGAGTGGAACGCATCATTGAAAATGGAAACAACGGCCTTTCTCCCATGTTCACGGCACAAAGCAACGTAAGTTCTTCCGACGCGGCTTCCTTCGATGGTTTTCGAACGATTAAGAACCATTATTCCATGTCGGTTCGTTTTGAAATTTTAGACAAATGAAAACGGACTACGAAATCAGGCAAGAGACGGAGAAAGACTATCCGCAAGTTTTCAAGTTGGTGGAAGAAGCCTTCCGGGACATGGAGGAGAGCGACCATCGCGAACAGTTTCTGGTGGGGCGGCTTCGGCATTCCCCCGCATTTGTTCCGGAACTTTCTTTGGTGGCCGACGGGGACGGCGGCGTGGTCGGCTACGGCCTGATGACCCGTGTGTCGATTCGTTCGGGAAAACTGGAGGCGGAATCCTTGGCGCTGGCTCCCGTAGCCGTACGGCCGGACAGGCAATCCATGGGCATAGGCAGTGCCTTGATTCGGGAACTGCATGCACGGGCCGCCCGGTTGGGCTACAAGTCGGCCGTCGTGTTGGGGCATGAAGGGTTTTATCCCCGTTTCGGATACAGGAAAGCTTCGGACTATGGAATAGCATTTCCTTTTGATGTCCCGGCGGAATGTTGTATGGCCGCCGAGTTGGTGGCCGGAGGGTTGCGCGGCACACAGGGTATGGTATGCTATCCGGAAGCGTTTATGGAGTGAAGGGGGACTGCCATTCATTTTGTCATATTGTCAGAATGTCAAATCCGAACCCGTGAGAATCGCGTGTATGGGAGCAGGGCAAGCCTCCGAAGATTTTAAGCGATTCTCGCGGCTTTCGCCAGATTCAAAAAGAAAGGACAAACGCGGTAGTGCCTGTCATTTGGGTGGGTCCGGCGGTGCGCCCTGCCGTATGGTGAGCCGTTCCGCGTAAGTTGGTTGGGACTTTCCGGGTACAGGATGTCGCGGTGCCCTTGTCGGACGAATAAGAGCTAATAAATTCGCCATGCGCAGGAAAAGCCGGTAAAAAAGGCCGTGGAGCAGGTCTTCGCTTTGATATTCGGACGTGCGTTTTCCAATCTGCGCCAAGTGAAAAATCGCTTTCAGCCGAACGATTTTCCGTTTGGCGCAGAATGATTTGATTCTTGCCACGAAAAAACGAAAAAAACTCCGGTTGTCGCCTCTCTGACAACGGCATCATAATCGGACGGCCCCGAAAGGGAAGCTTTTTTCCATGCTTCGCCTTCGGGGCCGTCTTCATGATTTGCGTCTTTAGGAATGACTTTATGCTTCTTTTTTAAGGTTTTTGGTGACACTTTGTCCGCATGCCATGGCTTATTCAAAAACCTCGTCGATGCCGCCATATTCCTCCACCGGTGCCTCTTCTGTCAGGATGGTGTCCTGGCAAGGGTCGAACCCTTCGGGAATGCTGAACTTCTCGTCGGGGGAATATCCCAAGTCTTTGTCTTTATATACCTTTTGGAAGAAATAGGCGCAGACGGGCAAAGCCGAAGAGGCTCCCTGCCCGTACGTCATGCTGTTGAAATGGATGTCGCGGTCTTCGCCGCCCACCCAACAACCGGCGGAAAGCGATGGCGTGAAGCATACGAACCAACCGTCGGAGTTCCGGTTGGTGGTTCCCGTCTTGCCTCCCATGTCTGCGTTGACATGGTAACGGAAACGCATGCGTCCGCCCGTACCTCCGTTCATTACGCCTTGCAGCATGATAATCATTTTATAAGCGCTTTCCTCGCTGATGACTTCCGTCATGCGGGGTTGGAACTCCCCTACCACATTCCCTTCGTTGTCTTCTATCCGCGACACGAAAAGGGGAGCCGTGCGGATGCCGCGGTTGGCAAAGGCGGTATATGAACTGACCATCTCTGCCACGGAGATTTCACAAGGACCGAGGCACAGCGACATGGAAGGATGGATGTCGCGGTTGAGCACGCCGAACTCGTGAATCAGCCGTACCAAAGCCGACGGACTGAGGCGGCTCATCAGGTAGGCAGAAATCCAGTTGTTAGACTGGGCCAGTCCCCATTTCAACGTAACCATTTCCCCGTATCGGGAGCGGCTACCGTTGCGGGGAGTCCAAGGCTTTCCGGCCACGATATACGTCTGTTGCACGTTCGGCGCAAGGTCGCAGGGCGACATGCCGTTTTCCATGGCTAGCGTATAGAGGAATGGTTTGACGGTAGACCCGACCTGGCGTCGGCCCACTCCGGCCATGTCGTATTGGAAATAGCGGTAATCCGGTCCGCCCACGTAGGCTTTCACGTATCCCGTGCGGGTGTCCATGCACATGAATCCTGCACGCAGGAAACTTTTGTAATAGCGGATGGAATCCATTGGTGTCATGATGGTATCCACTTCGCCGTGGTAAGAGAAAACGGTCATTTCTTGTGGCGTGTTGAACGACTTTTTGATGTCTTCTTCGCTAGCTCCGTTTTTCTTCATGGTGATATAGCGCTCGCTTTGTTCCATCGAACGGCGCATGATTTTTTCCACCTCCTTAGTAGAAAGTTGGTTGGAGAACGGACGTGTCGTCTGGTGACGTTTTTCTTTGTCGAAGATGGGCTGCAGGTAACCGGCCACATGCTCTTCCACGCTTTCTTCCGCATATTGTTGCATGCGTGAGTCGATGGTGGTGTAGATTTTCAGGCCGTCCGTATATAGGTTATAAGGCGTACCGTCCTTTTTCCGGTTCTTGTTGCACCACCCGTATAAAGGGTCGGTTTCCCATGCCAACGAATCCTCATAATACTTTTGGTCTTGCCATGAAGCATAATCGCTTCGGTCGGGTTCTTTGGCCATCAACATCGTGCGCAGCCGTTCGCGCAGGTAAGTGGCCAGTCCTTCTTTGTGGTCCACGCGGTGGAAACGCAGCCCGATGGGTTCCAACTTGTGCAGCTCGGCATCTGCCTTGCTCAAATAACCGGCCTTGACCATCTGGTCCAGTACCACGTTGCGCCGCTCACGGCAACGTTCCGGTTTCCGCACCGGATTGAAATAAGACGGGTTTTTGCACATGCCGATAAGCGTCGCCGCCTCACATACCGAAAGGTTCTGCGGTTCTTTGTTGAAGTATGTGCGGGATGCCGTCTTGATGCCCACGGCATTATGCAGGAAGTCGAAATAGTTGAGGTACATGGTGATGATTTCCTCCTTGGTATAGTACCGTTCCAACTTGACTGCAATCACCCACTCTATGGGTTTCTGCAAGGCACGCTCCATCGTGCTCTGCGCCACGTCGCTATAAAGTTGTTTGGCCAGTTGCTGCGTAATGGTACTTCCTCCCCCGGCATTGCTTTGCCCAAGGATACCACGCTTTACCACGGCCCGCGCCAAAGCACGGTAGTCGATGCCCGAATGATCATAAAAGCGCTCGTCTTCCGTGGCCACCAACGCCTTGACCAACCAAGGGGAAAGGTCGTCGAAGCCCACGAAAATACGGTTGGCCCGGCTGTACGACCAGGTACCCAGAAGTTTGCCGTCGGCCGAAACGGCCTGTGACGCGTATTTGTTGACGGGGTTTTCTAATTGATATAAGTTCGGCATGTATCCAATCCATCCGTGCCAGATGGCGTAAAAAGCCAAGGAAACTGCACTGACGCAAAGAAACAAAATCACCCACAAAGTGATTACAAACTTCTTCCTCATAAATCTTTTTCTTTCATTTATCAAAGTGGCAAAGTGCAAAATTACAAATAAACTTTATAATAGGCTGTTTATTTGTGGAAAAGTTAACGAAATGATGCGCACTCCTCTCTCGTTCCACTTTTTTTATGTAACTTTGAAAGCTGAAGAAATTCTATATATAAGCAAAAAGAAATCCGAAATGGAAAACAGGAGTTTGGTGACTATTGCAGACCATTCCAAGGAAAAGATCATGTATCTGCTCAGAATGGCCGGAGAATTTGAGAAACATACCAACCGCAAGCTGTTGGAGGGTAAAGTCGTGGCTACTTTGTTTTTTGAACCGTCTACGAGGACACGGTTGAGTTTTGAAACGGCAGCTAACCGTTTGGGAGCGCGCGTCATAGGGTTTACCGACCCGAAAGTGACCAGTTCCACCAAGGGCGAAACCCTGAAAGACACCATCATGATGGTAAGCAATTATGCCGATTTGATTGTCATGCGGCATTATCTGGAGGGGGCGGCCCGTTATGCTTCCGAGGTGTCTCCGGTGCCCATTATCAATGCGGGCGACGGGGCCAACCAACATCCTTCGCAGACCATGTTGGACCTTTATTCCATTTATAAGACGCAAGGCACGCTTGACAACTTGCAAATTTATATGGTTGGTGATTTGAAATACGGACGCACTGTACACTCTTTGCTGATGGCCATGCGTCATTTCAACCCTACGTTTCATTTCATTGCCCCCGAAGAGCTGAAGATGCCGGACGTGTACAAGCAGTATTGCGACATTCATCATATAAAATATGTGGAACACACGGACTTTACCGCCGATACCATTGCCGGGGCGGACATTCTCTACATGACCCGTGTACAAAAGGAGCGGTTTACCGACCTGATGGAGTATGAACGGGTGAAGGACCTCTATCTGCTCAAACTTTCCATGTTGAAGAAAGCCAAGGACAATATGCGTATCTTGCATCCGCTCCCCCGCGTGAACGAAATCGAGTACGCCATCGACGATGACCCGCACGCTTATTATTTCGAGCAGGCCCACAACGGCCTGTTTGCGCGGCAGGCTTTGATATGCGACGCCTTGGGGCTGACCTTGGACGATGTGATGAACGACCGGACGATTATTGACTAAAATACCGTAAGCATACAATGAAGAGACAAGAACTTTTGGTGGCCGCGCTTGAAAGCGGTACGGTGATAGACCATATTCCATCCAGCAAGCTCTTTGAGGTGGTCAACTTGCTCCACCTCGAACAGATGAAGACTTCCATTACTGTGGGCTACAACTTGAAGAGCAAGAAAATGGGACATAAGAGCATCATCAAAATTGCGGGCAAGTTTTTCTCGGACGAAGAACTGAACCAGTTGGCCGTGGTGAGCCCGAACGTGACCTTATGTATTATAAAGGACTATGAGGTCGTGGAGAAAAAGGAAGTCGTTTTGCCCGAAGAACTGAAAGGTATCGTGAAGTGTGCCAATCCCAAGTGCATTACGAACAACGAACCTATGAAAACATATTTTCATGCCGTACCGGGCAAGGAAGGTGTGCTTCGTTGCCATTATTGTAATAAAGAGGTGGATTTGGACCACGTTAAACTGGTGTAACCCTTTGGGCTATGAAGCAAGACTGGAAACCCGGAACTATGATTTATCCCCTGCCCGCCTTGTTGGTCAGTTGTGGCAGCACGCCGGAGGATTATAATTTGTTCACCGTGGCGTGGGCAGGAACCATTTGCACCAATCCGGCCATGTGCTACATCTCCGTACGACCGGAACGGCATTCTTACGCGCTTATCAAGCAAAGCATGGAGTTTGTCCTCAACCTGACTACCGAAGACATGGCGTACGCCACGGATTGGTGCGGCGTGCGTTCGGGGCGCGATTACCGTAAATTCGAGGAAATGAAGCTCACTCCGGGAAAGGCCCGCATGGTGGCAGCCCCCATCGTGGAGGAATCGCCGCTGAACATAGAGTGCCGTGTGAAAGAGATTGTATCTTTAGGGTCGCATGACATGTTCATCGCGGAAGTACTGAATGTGAAAGCCGATGAGCGTTATTTGGACGAGCAGAGCGGGAAATGGAGCCTGGACGCCAGTCACCCTTTGGTTTACCTCCACGGGGCTTACTATGGCTTGGGCAGGAAAATCGGTAAATTCGGTTGGAGCGTGGAGAAAAAGAAAGAATGAAATCCAATTATTTAAAGTCAATAAAAATGAAAACAGACACAACAGTATTTGATTTGATTGAAAAAGAGCACCAACGGCAGCTCAAAGGAATCGAACTCATCGCATCGGAGAATTTCGTGAGCGACGAAGTGATGAAAGCCATGGGTTCCTGGCTGACGAACAAGTACGCCGAGGGATATCCGGGAAAGAGGTACTACGGAGGCTGCCAGGTGGTGGACGAAGTGGAGAGCTTGGCCATCGAACGGGTATGCAAACTGTTCGGTGCCGAGTACGCCAATGTGCAGCCCCACTCGGGAGCGCAGGCCAATGCTGCGGTATTTTTGGCATGCCTGAAGCCGGGTGACACCTTCATGGGCTTGAATCTGGACCACGGAGGCCATTTGTCCCATGGTTCGGCTGTGAATACTTCCGGTATCCTCTACCATGCCATCGGTTACAACCTCAACAAGGAAACCGGCCGTGTGGATTACGACGAGATGGAGAAACTGGCTCTTGAACATCGCCCGAAAATGATTATCGGCGGCGGTTCGGCTTACAGCCGCGAGTGGGATTATGCCCGCATGCGTGAGATTGCCGACAAGGTTGGTGCCATATTCATGGTAGACATGGCACATCCGGCCGGTTTGATTGCAGCCGGACTGTTGGAGAATCCGGTAAAGTATGCCCATATCGTGACTTCTACCACCCACAAGACATTAAGAGGTCCGCGCGGGGGTATCATCCTGATGGGTAAAGACTTCGACAACCCTTGGGGATTGAAGACCCCGAAAGGCGAGGTGAAGAAAATGAGCCAACTGCTCAACAGTGCCGTTTTCCCCGGTATCCAGGGGGGGCCGCTGGAGCATGTGATTGCCGCCAAGGCCGTGGCTTTCAACGAGGCGTTGCAACCCGAATTCAAGGAATGGGCCAAACAGGTACAGAAGAATGCCAAGGTTTTGGCCGATGAACTGATGAAACGCGGTTTCGACATCGTAAGTGGCGGAACAGACAACCACTCCATGTTGGTGGACTTGCGTAGCAAATATCCCGACTTGACGGGCAAGGTGGCCGAAAAAGCCTTGGTAGCAGCCGACATTACGGTGAACAAGAACATGGTGCCGTTTGACAGCCGCAGTGCGTTCCAGACTTCCGGCATCCGTTTAGGTACGCCGGCCATTACGACACGTGGGGCAAAAGAAGATTTGATGGTACTGGTTGCCGAGTTGATAGAAAAGGTATTGAATGCGCCGGAAGATGAGAATGTCATTGCCGATGTGCGCAAGCAGGTGAACGAAGTGATGGCAGGTTATCCTTTGTTTGCTTATTAAGAAATACGAATTGTCGGGAATAAGACTGAAAAAGAACCGGACTCCTGTAACCCTTATGGAGTCCGGTTCTTTTTTTATTTCCCTCCCTTAGCAAAGTTGCAATAATAGCCTATTTTATAAAAGGCAAAGAAATACAGGTTGGGATGCCTGCCATACAAGTTCCGTCGTAACATCGGTTCGCACAGGCGAAACAACAGGAATACAAAAGAAACAAGATGCAATCGTTGGAGAATGCCGTACAGGCGCAGCATCTCCGAAGCCCCCTCCAACTTCTTGCGGTGCACATAGAGCGTCCGTAATGACTCCTCCGTCTTTCGCAACACGTTGAGGTTCGTATCTAAGCCACAGTTCATCAAAGGATTGTCGATATGCAGGATTTTGATGCCTTCTTTTTTTAATGCCAATCCGAATAAAGTGTCTTCATGCCCGTAGTGCGTGATGGTTTCATCAAAAGGATGTTTGAGGAACGTTTCGCGGAGAATCATGAAATTAAACGTGCGGAAGACTTTGTAGGGGTGCAAAGCCCGTTTTTCGGCAATGAAGTGAGGTTCGGCGTTTTTTTCGTAAAGATACGCCAAAGAAACCTCTGGTGACGGAAGCTGTTCCGGATGCACCAAGCCTCCGTAAACGACTTCAGCCGCATTACGCACAGCCATGTACCGGGACAGGAAGTCGCTACCGACCACCGACGCATCACAATCCATAAAAATAAGGTAGTCATATCGGGCGAGGTGCCCCAAGATATTGCGGATACGCGAACGACCCACGTTTTCTTGTAATTCGATATATTTACAGCCGGGAATGCCGTTGATTTTACGGTTTTCACGCTTAAAGGCTTCCTCCGAAGCATCGTCAGCCACTAATATTTCGTAAGGGCATTCCAGTCTTTCAGCCTGTTGTTGCAGGTCGGTCACCAATTTAACGCACACGTAGTTATACGTCGGAATCAAAATGGAAAGCATATTCTGTTTTATGGTATTTCGGTTTTCAAAACTTTATGAGGCCTGCGGGGGTCTTTGGCATTGTATGATGAGTACATGGTTCGTCTTGTCATCTATCCGGAAACGGTTGTCGCTCCGTTCGTTGACCAACCAAGCGATGTGCTCTCCGCTACATACGACTAACTGCCTTTCTTTTTCAAACAGGTTTTTCTGGCAGTTTGTCAGGTAGTCGCTTACCAATTTCTGCCCCGTCATGCCGAAAGGGACAAAACGGTCCCCTTCTTGCACGAGCCTTACCGTTATGGGATATTCTATTTTGTCCAGGTCCAGGCACACCGTATCCTTGCTTCGAGGTATCGTAAAATGCCGGTCATAATGCACCCTGCGAATGAGGAAGGTAAGGTCTTGTGTTACTTTCACACATCCTTCCAATGGAAGGACATGGCACAAACACTTGTATTGTTCGTCTTTACGGCTAAGCACAAGCGTTTTTCGGTCCCGAAGCAACCGCCATTCATGGCTTTCATAAACTTTTCCGGAACAACCATCCAAGTGGTCGAAAATCTCTTCCGCCTGCACGCTGTTGAAACCGTACGCGGACAGCAGTTCAAAGAGCACGGTGCGCGCGGCAGGAACAGCCTTCAAGGCTTGTATGTCGATACGGTCATTCCGGCATATACGCGCCTTCAAATCCTCTACGGCCATATTATATAAGGTATAGGCATCTTCCAGATGGCGTATCGTGCCTTGTAAGGTGTCGAGGATGGACGGGTTCACGGTTTTCAGCATCGGCAAGAACTCCAGACGGATTTTGTTACGGACGGCTTCCGTTTCCAAGTTCGTGCTGTCCGTGACGTAAGGCTGTCCTTTCCCGGCCAAATATCGTTCGATTTCTTTCCGGTTCGTGTCCAACATCGGGCGTATGACATAACCGTTATGGTAGCGCATGCCCGTCAAGCCTTTCAGCCCCGTGCCGCGGACCAGATGCAACAACAGTGTTTCCACGTTGTCGTCACGATGGTGTGCCACAGCAATTTTATCAAACCGCCAATCTGCACGAAGCTCTTCAAAATATCCATAACGCAATTCACGTGCGGCCATTTCTATGCTGATACCTTTTTGACGGGCGTACGCCGCCGTGTCGAAATCTTTCGTATGCAAACGTATGGACCGTGAACGGCATAAATCGCGCACGAATTTCTCATCACGGTCGGACTCCTCCCCGCGCAGATGAAAATTACAGTGCACGGCTTCGCAATGGAAACCGGCCTGTTGCAGCACCAATAGCAAAGCCACGGAATCGGCTCCTCCACTCAAGGCCACAAGTATCTTGTCATCCGGTCCAACCAACTGGTGCTCCCGGATACACGACATGACACTGTCATAAAAAAATTCTTCCTTCACCATATCCTCTTGTCTAAAACAAACCCGTTGCAGGAGTATGCAAAGATAACAAATAAGCCTCAAAAATTAGCGATAGAAGTATTTTATTCTGTCGTTCCCTGTTCTCTTTTTCATAATATAAGGTAAAAAGACGGAATTTGTTCCCCACGGCTTATTCCGTTATCCGTTTTTACATTATTTTTGTCCGATACATTTTATATGGTTCGACTTATGTGGCATGAATATATAGCTTATTTCATTATCGTGGTGGCTTTCTGTTGGGTGGGAAGGCGCGTTTACCGGTTCATACGTCATCCGGAAGACTCGTCGGCATGTGCAAGTTGTACGGCAGACTGTAAATTGAGGGGGTTGAAACGCCCTACAAGGAAAGAAAAACGGAGAAACTGCACCAAAAAAGAGGAAAATGCGCATAAATAATTGCGGTTTTCAAAAAAAGTTGTACCTTTGCAACGCAAAACGGAAATGGTTCCCTGACCGAGTGGTTAGGTAGCGGTCTGCAAAACCGTCCACAGCAGTTCGAATCTGCTGGGAACCTCTTCCGAGATGCGAAGATGTTGGTTCCCTGACCGAGTGGTTAGGTAGCGGTCTGCAAAACCGTCCACAGCAGTTCGAATCTGCTGGGAACCTCTTGACAAGAAAGCCGTTTCAAGTAGAAACGGATTTTTGTATTCCCTATTCCAAATTCGGGTTCTTTTCATGGGGTTTGTATTTTCCGTCAGTTGCCGATTGCGATTTGGCTTCCCTGCGGTATTCGTTAGGTGTCATGCCGGTAATCTTCTTGAAAACCCTGTTGAAATAAGAGAAGTCCTCGAAACCGACCAGATAGGAAGTTTGTTTTACCGGAAGGTCGTTCGTGACAAGCAATAACTGAGCTTTTTCTATTTTGCGTTGAATGATGAAATTGGCAGGAGTCGTTCCCGTTTCCTTTTTGAAGATACGGATAAAGTAGTTTTTAGATACACATAATGTTTCTGCCACTTTGTCGATGCAGAGGTCGTCCGAAATGTGATTGCGGATATAGGTGATGGCTTTTCTTATCCGGTCGTCCGTCACCACGGATTTAATATGAGCCGTCCTGAAAAAGGGGGCAAGCAATTGGTAGACAATACCGCGCGAAATCATTTTGTTATAAAGCGGCCTCTGTTTGTTCTTTAATAAGTTGGATGCCAATGTGGAACTGTTGTCATAAGTAGTGGGATCGGATTTGCTCAACTTCATCGTCGGATTCAAGGAGTATAGTTCCTGGAAGATAGAACGTTCAAGGGAACCGGCCTGGATTTCCTCCGGCAGGATCCAATCTTCCAAGAACAAGCTTTTGGCCTGAGGGTCTTCATAAATGTGGGCATAGTAATGGGCAAAAGATGAGGTGCATTCATAACTGTGCGTAGTAAATGCGGGAATAAAGTACATGTGCCCTTCGCGAAGCTGCACGGTATGGTCGGGCAATATGACTTTGGCCGTACCTTCTATGACATAATAAAGGCGAGCAAAAGGGCTGCTCACGTTTTTCCAATTCCAATCTGCATTATGCAGGGCCAGTCCCACATTAAGGACAAAAGGGTGAAAATTGTCTATGTTAAATTCCATGGCGTATAAAATGAATTCAAAGATGGTAATAATATTCATTATTTTGCCCCCCCCCGACAGTTAAATTATCATAAAACAGTTTTGTCCTATAAGATTTAGCCGATATTGTTCTTATTAAAGGCTATAAAGTCCAATAAGAACAATATGTTTTCACCTACTTTTGCATAAGCTATTTATGGTGCAAACAACATGATGAAAGAAATGACATCAATAAAAAAGATTCTATTATGAAATATTCATATTTAGGAAAAACGGGAATGAAAGTGCCCGTATTGAGTTTTGGTGCCTCTTCATTGGGAGGTGTGTTTCGCTCTGTCAGCGAAGCAGAAGCGATTCGTGCCGTATTTACGGCGATAGAACATGGTATGACCTTCATCGACGTGTCGCCTTATTACGGTCACACGAAAGCCGAGACGGTATTGGGAGAGGCTCTGACGGAATTGCAGCGGGAATCGTTCCTCTTGTCTACCAAAGTCGGACGTTACGGTGCAAATGGGGTGAACCTTTGGGACTATTCCGCTCAAAGGACTCGGGAAAGCGTTTTTGAAAGCATGGAACGGCTACATGTGGACTACATCGACCTTATTAATGTGCATGACATAGAGTTTGCAGATCTTTCCCAAATAATAAACGAGACCTTGCCGACATTGGTGGAACTACGGGAGAAAGGACTCGTTGGCCATGTAGGAATCACCGACCTGCAGCTCGAAAACCTGAAATGGGTCATCGACCGTGTGCCGGAGGGGACAGTGGAAAGCGTGCTCAATTTTTGCCATTATTCGTTAAACGACGACCGGTTAGCCGATTTCTTGGATTACTTCGAGGCAAAAGGAATCGGAGTCATCAACGCATCTCCATTCTCCATGGGATTGTTGTCGCAGCGTGGTGTACCGGAATGGCATCCGGCTCCGGCTGCATTGGTCGAAGCTTGCCGCAAAGCCTCGGACTATTGTCTGTCACAGGGTTATCCTATAGAAAAGTTAGCGATTCAGTTTTCGGTCAGCAATCCTCGTATTGGTACCACCCTTTTCAGTTCTGCCAATCCGGACAACGTGCTCAAGAATATACAATATATCGAGGAGCCGATAGATTGGAATTTGGTAGCCAAAGTGAAAGAAATCATCGGAGACCAACAACGTGTAACGTGGAAAAACACATAAAACCGGAAAGAGATGGAATATACAATCATTGATGCCCATTCCCATTTATGGCTCAGACAAGATACCGAAGTCGACGGGCTGCCCATCCGCACCCTCTCGGGAGGCAAATCGCTTTTCATGGGAGAAGTCCGGCAAATGCTCCCGCCTTTTATGACGGACGGAAGAAACACGGCTGAAGTGTTCCTCTCTAACATGGACTATGCGCAAGTCAGTGCCGCCGTGGTCACACAAGAATATATCGACGGCATACAGAACGATTACCTGATGGACGTACAGGCCCGTTACCCGAATCGCTTTTTGGTATGCGGTTTGTGCGAGTTCCGCAAACCGGGATTTCTGGTGCAGGCCAATGAACTGATAGGGAAAGGATTCAAGGCCATCAAGGTTCCGGCCAACCGCTTGGTTTTGTCCACAGGCAGGATTCCGTTGAACGGCGACGAAATGATGGCCATGTTCCACCTCATGGAGGGACACCGGATCATCCTGTCGATAGACATGTTGGAAGGCGACACCCAAGTGGAGGAGTTGAGAGACGTGATTACGGAATGCCCGGATCTGAAGATTGCCATCGGACATTTCGGGATGGTGACTTTTCCCGGTTGGATGGAACAAATCAAATTAGCACGTTATCCCAACGTATTCATAGAGTCCGGTGGCATCACATGGCTTTTCAACGATGAGTTTTATCCTTTCAAAGGAGCCGTGCGTGCCATCCGGGAAGCTGCCGGACTCGTCGGGATGGAAAAATTGATGTGGGGATCGGACTATCCGCGCACCATCACGGCGATAACCTATCGCATGTCCTACGACTTTGTTGTAAGGAGCAATGAGCTGAGCGATGAGGAAAAATCCCTGTTCTTGGGAGGCAATGCAAAAACTTTCTACGGCTTCGGTGCCTTGCCCGTATTACCTTATATTAAAAACATGTCAGAATGAAAGCATTTCAGATTATATCGCCGCTTCATACGGCTTTAAAGGAAATAGAAGCGCCTGCCTGCCGGACGGGCGAAGTATTGTTACGTATCCGTTATGTAGGTTTCTGCGGCTCAGACCTCAACACCTATTTGGGGCGGAACCCGATGGTACGGATGCCTGTCATCCCCGGCCATGAAGTGGGCGCTACGATAGAAGCTGTGGGCACGGATGTCCCCGACTTTCTGCGCCCGGGACAGAATGTCACCGTCAATCCTTACACGAATTGCGGCAAGTGTGCCGCTTGCCGCAACGGGCGAGTCAATGCTTGTGAACATAACGAGACTTTTGGCGTACAACGGGATGGCACCATGACGGAATTCGTGGCCGTGCCTTGGCAGAAAGTCGTAACGGCCGACGGGCTTTCCGCCCGCGACTGTGCTTTAGTGGAACCCATGAGCGTGGGCTTCCATGCCGTGTCGCGTGCTCAAATTACGGACATAGACACGGTCATGGTCATCGGCTGCGGCATGATTGGCTTGGGGGCTATTGTCCGTGCAGCCCTGAGAGGGGCAAAGGTGATTGCCGTGGATTTGGATGACGAAAAGCTTGAGGTGGCGCGTTCCTTGGGGGCTACCTGCCTTCTCAATTCCAAAACGGAGGACGTGCATGCCCGGCTGATGGAATACACCGGAGGCTTAGGCCCGGACGTAGTGATTGAGGCTGTGGGCAGTGCGCCGACATACGTCATGGCCGTTCAGGAAGTATCCTTCACCGGACGTGTAGTGTACATCGGATATGCCAAAAGCGATGTTTCTTTCCAGACGAAGTTGTTCGTGCAGAAGGAGTTGGACATACGTGGTTCGAGAAACGCATTACCGGAAGATTTTCGCGCCGTGGTCCGTTATTTGCAACAAGGACGCTGCCCGGTGGACAAGCTCGTTACCCGTGAGGTCTCCCTTGAACAAGCCGGGAAAGCATTACAGCAGTGGGCGGATGAACCGTCTAAGGTTTTCCGAATCTTGGTGAAGTTTTAAAAAGATTTACATTCATCTAAATGTTGGATTTATGTATAAAAGAAATATTCAATTATATATAATGAGAACCATTTGTATCATTTGTTTGCTAGTACATGTACTGTGCTTTCAAACAGCTTGTACAATTCTCAGTGAGACTCCCCGCGAAACAACCAACATCAATAATACTTGGAAGTACGCCCAAGGCGATTACACAGGAGCTGAACAAGTAGATTATGATGACAGCTGTTGGGAAAACATTGGTATTCCTCATTCTTTCAGCATACCTTACTTTATGGCAAAAGATTTCTATGTGGGGTATGGGTGGTATCGGAAACATTTGCAACTGGATGAAAAGGATTTGACGAAAAAGCTCTTCTTGGAGTTTGACGGTGTGTTCCAAGATGCGGAAGTTTTTGTTAACGGGAAATTAGCAGGCAGGCATGTGGGAGGATATACGGGCTTCTCAATAAATATCTCTGATTGTGCAAAGGTTGGTGATAACATGGTAGCGGTTCGGGTAAATAATTTATGGCAACCGGATGTAGCCCCCCGGGCAGGAGAACATGTATTCAGTGGAGGTATTTATCGCAATGTACGGTTAGTGAAAAAAACTCCCGTACACATTGCTTGGTATGGTACCTTTGTAACCACTCCGGAGTTGGAGGAACAGGATGGAAAAAGCTCATCGGTAAAAATTGAAACGGAATTGTGTAATGACAGCGATGAATCAGGAACCTACCGCTTGGAAACGCGTATTCTCAATGAATGGGGAGAAGAAGTGGCGGTAACGGAAACCACGGGAAGATTGGCCGCTAACGAGTGTAAGGTGTGGATGCAACAGACAGAACCGATTCAGGAACCTAAACTGTGGACACCTCAGACCCCTATCCTGTACAAAGCGGTTAGTTCGCTCTATAAAGATGATGAGTTACTGGACTGTATGGAAACCCCGTTTGGTTTCCGATGGCTCAAATGGACAGCCGACAAAGGTTTCTTTCTAAACGGTAATCGCTTGGTTATTCAAGGTGCCAATGTGCATCAAGATCAGGCCGGTTGGGGAGACGCTGTGACGGAAAGTGCCGCCCGGCGGGATGTGGCGATGGTAAAGGAGGCCGGATTTAACTTTATCCGTGGCTCACATTATCCACATGCTCCGTTTTTTGTTCAGGCTTGCGATGAACTGGGTCTTCTGTTCTGGTCGGAAGCTCCTTTTTGGGGCATAGGTGGATATGGAGAGGACGGTTCATGGAGTAGTAGTGCCTATCCGGTGGATAAAACTCATACGGCTGCATTCGAAGAAAGTGCCTTGCTGCAATTAGAGGAGATGATACGCATTCACCGTAACCATCCGTCCATTGTGGCGTGGAGTGTGTGTAATGAAGCCTTCTTCACCGCCCCGGAGGCTATGGATGGCATGCGCGGATTGTTGCGGAAAATGGTAAATCGAGTTCATCAGTTAGATCCGACACGTCCAGCAGCCATTGGAGGCGCCCAACGTCCTATCGGGGAAGGACGCATTGACCATATCGGAGATGTGGCAGGCTATAATGGTGACGGGGCCATTATTCCTGACTTCCAAAATCCGGGCATTCCCAACATTGTTTCCGAATATGGTTCCGAAATCTCGTCAGACCGCCCTGGAGAATATAACGCGAAGTGGGGATGCATAAAGCAGAATGAAGGGTGGAAAGGGTATCCTTGGCGCAGCGGACAAGTTAGTTGGTGTGCTTTTGACCACGGCAGCATAGCCGGAAGCACGATGGCCAAGTTGGGCATCATCGATTATTTCCGCATTCCAAAACGTTACTGGTACTGGTATCGCAATGAATATGCAGGTATTGCTCCACCGGAATGGCCGATAGACAGTGCGGCTGCAAAACTGAAATTGGAAGCTAGTGGTACGATTGCAAAAACGGACGGCACGGACGATGTACAGTTGTTGGTTACGGTATGTGACGTTTCGGGCAAATGGGTCAGCCAATCGCCCGACGTGGAATTACGTATTGTATCTGGTCCGGGTGAGTTCCCAACAGGACGTTCCATCCGTTTTGAGGCTGACAGCGACATCCGCATCATGGATGGGCAAGCCGCTATCGCCATGCGTTCCTACTATGCAGGCAAAACTATAGTAGAAGCCACGTCCGAAGGTTTGGAACCGGCACGGATTACGATTACGTTTAAGGGTGGTGAGGAATATAAAGAAAGAGTAACTCCGATAGTAGAACGTCCCTATAAACGTTATGTACGTGAGGGGAAGACGGAGGTTATACAAACTTTCGGGCGAAACAATCCTACTATTACCAGCAGCAACGCAAATGAACATACTCCCGGCATGGCTTCCGATGGAAATATTCGGACTTATTGGAAGGCTTCAGCGGAGGATAAATCGCCTTTCTGGACAGTGAATACGGAAAAGGGCTTGCAATTAAAGGAAATCCAACTGCATTTCCCCGATGAAGCGGCTCGCCGCTATATAGTGGAGGCATCACATGATAACAACACATGGGAAGTACTCTGTGACAAGAGTCAGAATATGCAAACAGAACAGAACCTGTTGTTGTCATTCTCTGAGGAAGTCCCTACCGGCCGTTTTGTCCGTATCCGTTTTTTGGAAAACGACAAGGCTGCATTGACGGAAGTGATTGTGAAAGGGATTGTTTTGGAATAAGAGAAATACAGGTCAATTAAATAAATGTATCTATGTTGGAATTGAATAAAACAACGGCCTCCAAGAGTGAAAGGCCAGAGAGAATCATACAGTTTGGCGAAGGCAATTTCCTGCGCGCTTTCGTGGATTGGATTATATCAAATATGAATGAGCGCAGTAACTTTAACGGCAGCGTGGTCGTGGTGCAACCTATCGAAAAGGGCATGGTGGATGTGCTCAACCGGCAGGATGGCCTTTACCACGTCAACCTGCAAGGGCTTGAAAACGGGCAGGTGGTAAACTCATACCGCCTGATAGATGTCATCAGCCGTGCGCTTAACCCCTATAGCCATTTTGACGAGTATATGAAACTGGCCGAGCAACCGGAAATTCGTTTTGTCGTTTCCAATACGACCGAGGCCGGCATCGCATTCGATCCGGCTTGCAGGCTCGACGACCGTCCGGCTGCCTCTTACCCCGGAAAACTGACGCAACTGCTCTACCATCGTTTCCGTCATTTCCGTGGCGACAAAAGCAAGGGGCTGCTTATTTTTCCCTGCGAGTTGATTTTCCAGAACGGGCATCATCTGAAAAGAATCATCCGACAATATATCGACCTCTGGCAGCTTGGCGAGGATTTTGCGGCATGGTTCGAAGGGGCATGCGGCGTGTATGCCACGTTGGTGGACCGTATCGTGCCGGGCTTTCCCCGTAAGCACATCGAAGAGATTCAGGAAAGGCTGCAATACAAAGACCAACTCGTCGTACAGGGCGAGGCATTCCACCTTTGGGTCATCGAAGCTCCGGAAAATGTGGCGCAGGAGTTTCCGGCTGCGGAATGCGGCCTGAACGTACGCTTTGTGCCCGACGAAGAACCTTACCACCGGAGAAAGGTGACCTTGCTGAACGGGCCTCATACGCTACTCTCCCCCGTGGCATATCTTTCCGGAGTAGACATCGTGCGTGATGCCTGCCAAGACCCGGACGTGGGGCGGTATATCCACAAAGTGATGTTCGACGAACTCATCGAGACGATAGACTTGCCGTTGGAAGAACTCCGGACATTTGCCAACAGCGTGATGGAACGGTTTACCAACCCGTTTGTAGACCATCAGGTCACGTCCATCATGCTGAACGCCTTCCCTAAGTTCGCCACGCGGGATTTGCCGGGACTGAAAGAATACCTCAGGCGCAAAGGCACGCTCCCGTCCGGAATCGTGTTCGGCCTGGCAGCCCTGATTATTTATTATAAAGGTGGCAGCCGCGAGGATGGTACTCTGATTGTCCCGTCCGACTCCCCCGACATCATGGCACACGTGGCCTGCTTGTGGCAGGACGGCGACGAGCAAAAGGTGGCCACTGGCGTGTTGGAACGTACGGATTGGTGGGGTGAAGATTTGAACCGGATACCCGGATTGGGCGTACTCTTGGCACGTTACCTGAAAGACATCCGCTTACAGGGCATGCGGGAGGCACTGAAACACATGTTGGATTCATAGGATTTCTTTATGTTGAAATATATTATCATTCATCCGGCGGACAATGTGGCCGTGGCTTTGCAACCGTTGGAGGAGGGAGAAAGCATCACATACGGGAGCACGATTGTCAAGGTGAGGGAGCAGGTTCCGGCCGGCCATAAAGTCTCGTTCGCCCATATTGCCGCCGGACAGGACGTTATCAAGTATGGCAGCCCCATCGGGCATGCCACGGAAACGATAGAGCCGGGCCGATGGGTGAACGAGCGGATGTTGCGTACCAACCTGAAGGGCATATCGGATTACCGGTACCAACCCGTACCCGTCCCATGCCCCCTGCCCGACTGCCTGCGGACCTTCTCGGGTTATGCACGCAGGAACGGCGAAGTGGGCATCCGCAACGAATTATGGATTATCCCCACCGTGGGATGCGTCAACGGCGTAGCCGAACGTTTGGCGCGGATGCTCGAAAAGGAAACCCGTGCCGAAGGAATAGACGGCATCAGGGCTTACACGCATAATTACGGGTGTTCGCAATTAGGAGACGACCACGAGCATACGCGCCTCATCCTGCGCGACATGGCACTCCATCCCAATGCCGGCGGCGTGTTGATAATCGGCTTGGGTTGCGAAAACAACCAGCCCGACGCATTCCGTGCCTTACTTGGAGACTATGACACGGAGCGCATACGCTTTATGGTCTGCCAACACGAGGAGGACGAGATGGAGAGCGGGATGACGATTCTCCGGGATTTATATGCCCGGATGGTGGGAGACAGCCGGACGGAAGTGCCGATGGGGAAACTGAAAATAGGACTCAAATGCGGAGGTTCCGACGGCTTTTCCGGCATTACGGCCAATCCGCTTTTAGGATGTTTCTCAGACTACCTCGTGGCACAAGGGGGCACCACGGTGCTTACAGAGGTGCCTGAAATGTTCGGTGCCGAAACGCTTTTGATGGCGCGTTGCAAGGATGCGGCGGTTTTCCGGAAGACCGTCTCGCTCATCAATGGTTTCAAGGACTATTTCATCAGCCACGGGCAACCGGTCTTCGAGAACCCCTCGCCGGGAAACAAGGCCGGGGGGATTTCCACCTTGGAAGAAAAGTCATTGGGATGTACGCAGAAATCCGGGACGACTGCCGTGTGCGACGTGTTGGAATATGGAGAAACCTTGTCTTCTCCGGGACTGAATTTGCTGAGTGCTCCCGGCAACGACCTTGTGGCCAGTACCGCTTTGGCGGCCTCCGGATGCCATATCGTGCTGTTCACGACCGGACGCGGCACGCCTTTCGGTACGTTTGTGCCCACCGTGAAGATTTCGTCCCACACCGGATTGGCGGAGAAAAAGTCTAATTGGATAGATTTCAATGCCGGCACGTTACTGGAAGGAGAACCCATGCCACTCGTATTGGAACGCTTCACGTCTTTCGTCCTCGACGTGGCCAGTGGGCGGCAGACGTTGAACGAAGAGAACGGTTATCACGAAATTGCTATTTTCAAGTCCGGCGTTACCCTGTAAACCGGAATCATGCTTCCGGAAGATTTTCGCTTTCCGGAAGCTTTTCTTTAAAGAAAAGACTTACCTTTGCGTAGTAAACAACTTGATATGACGGACGACAAAGATAAACAATGGACGGTTTTGGAGAGTGAATACCTCATCCGTCGCCCCTGGCTGACTGCCCGGCGCGACAAGGTGAGGCTTCCCAATGGCGTGGAAAATGACGAATACTACGTGTTGGAGTATCCGGATTGGGTCAATGTGATAGCCTTGACCGAAGATGGAAAATTTATCATGGAAAGGCAATACCGTCATGGATTGCAGTGGACCGGTTATGAGATATGTGCCGGGGTGTGCGAAGAAGGGGAAACACCGTTGGAATCCGCTCAAAGGGAACTGCACGAAGAAACGGGATTCGGTGGCGGGGTATGGGCGCACTTGATGACCATTTCGCCCAATACGTCTTCCATGAACAACCAATGCCATTGTTTTGTGGCACGGGGAGTGAAACGCATGTCGGCTCCCCACCGGGAAGCCACCGAGGACATCAGCGTGCATTTCCTAACCGTGGAGGAAGTGCGCAGCCTCTTGCAGCACAACGAAATCAAGCAGGCGTTGATGCTCGCTCCGTTATGGCGTTATTTTGCAGAGCACCATCTATGGTAGGTCAGGCTTCATCCGCTTCCGAATGGCAGGACATGCTGTCCGGTCGCCTTCCTATGCGGGAAGTCCGCGCCTGTGGGAAACGCTTGGCATACGATGGCATGTTCCGCGACACGTTGTACCGTATCATAGCGGATGGCGACAGCCGCATGGCGGAAAATGCTGCATGGATCTTCACGTATGCGGATACCGACCTTTTGCCAAGCCTCCCACCGCACTACGTGGGCACGTGGATGGAACGTGCCATGGATACCCGGAGCGAAACGCTCCGCCGCCTGTTGCTCACGCTCATTTCCCGTTCTGTGCTCCCCCACCCGTTCCGTACGGATTTCTTGGACTATTGCCTTATCGGCATGTCTTCTTCCCGGTATCCCTATAGCGTCCGTGCACTTTGTATGAAACTGGCCTATAAATTATGCCTCCCCCATCCAGAGTTGCTGGACGAATTGAAGTCAAATCTCGAAATCATGGAACCGGATCTTCTTCCGCCCTCATTGCGCAGTGTGCGCTGCCGTGTCATGGTTGGTATTGTTTCCCAAAAACGAGGATAAGGCTACTGACAAAATGTCAGTCTTTATCTATACGGGCCGCACATGCCGGACACAGTCCTTTGAGTACATAATTCACCCCGTGCAGGACGAATCCTTCCGGTGCCTGCACCACCGGGACCGCCTGACTCCGAAAACAGAAAGCCCGATGGCATCCTTCGCAATAGAAATGTACGTGTTGGTCGCTCACCGAACAAGTGCAATCGTCGCTGCATACCGCATATTTCAGTGCGCCTGACCCGTCATCAATGGCATGAATCAGGTGATGGTCCAGAAACAGCGAGATGGTGCGGAATATGGTGGACTTATCCACGGTTTGCAGTCTTTCTTCCAAGTCGGGTTGTGACACGGCACGGTTCATTTCCATCATCGTACGGAGAATAAACAGACGGATGGCTGTGGGTTTCACGTTCCGTAAATTCAGTTTATGCAAATAGATGTCTTCTTCCATAATGTATATGCCTCCAATATAACCATGGGATAAAGGTACGTGCTTTATCCCATAGTATGGCGATGGTTTAATCTTTTTTATCACTCAACAGCCGGACGGCATTCAGAATGGCCAACAAAGCCACACCCACGTCGGCAAAGACGGCTTCCCACAAGGTGGCCGCACCGAAAGCACCCAACGCCAATACAAGCAGTTTCACCCCAAGGGCACCGATGATGTTCTGCCACACGACGGCTCGTGTGCGGCGACCTATGCGAATGGCTTCGGCTATCTTCGACGGTTGGTCGGTTTGCAGGATGATGTCGGCCGCTTCGATGGCCACGTCGCTTCCCAACCCGCCCATCGCAATGCCTACCTTGCTGACAGCCAATACGGGCGCATCGTTCAGTCCGTCGCCGACGAAAGCCACACGCGCATGTTCTTCTGTTTGGAATTCTTCGATATGCCGCACTTTGTCCTCCGGCATCAGGTCGCCGAAATAACGGGAAATCCCTAATTGTCCGGCCAGTTTGCCCACCAATGCCGACTTGTCTCCGGATAAAATGCAGAGGTTGCGGATGCCCAGGCCATGGAGAGCCGCCACGGCACGGGATGCGTCGGGTTTCGGCTCGTCGGCCAACAGCAGGTAGCCGGCATAGCGTCCGTCGAGGGCCACAACCACAATCGTGTCGGGAATGTGAAGGATGTCTTCGGGATAAGCCACTTGGTTTTGAGCCAATAATGCCGCCTTCCCGACTAAAAGTTCGCCTCGGTCGGTCATGGCGCGCAGACCTAATCCGGCCCGTTCTTCCGTATTTCTTACCGCAGGAAGCGTTATGGCCTGTTGTTTGGCATATTCACCGACGGCACGGGCTATGGGATGGTTGCTTCCGGATTCCGCCGCTGCGGCCCATGCCAGCAGTTCGTCGGCTGTGAGGCCGCCGGAAGGATGTACTTCCTGCACCCGGAAGACGCCGCAGGTCAGTGTGCCGGTCTTATCGAATACTACGGCATCTATATGGGTAATGGCGTCCAGATAGTTACTGCCTTTGAACAGGATTCCCCGGCGTGAGGCAGCCCCGATTCCTCCGAAATAGCCCAACGGTATGCTGACCACCAATGCACAGGGGCAGGAAATGACGAGAAAGACCAACGCCCGGTAGAGCCATGCATGAAAATCGTAGATGAAACCGGGATGCCATGAGGCATAAAGCCAAGGCAACACGACCAACAGTGCGGCAAGCATCGTGACAGCCGGAGTGTAGACACGGGCAAACCGGCGGATAAACTGTTCGGTGGGAGCTTTGCGTGAAGCCGCATGCTGTACCATGTCGAGGATACGTGACAGGGCGCTGTCGGTATAGCCGCGTACAGTGCGTAATCTGACGACCCGTTCGGTCGGTATCATACCGGCCAGTACTTCTTCGTCTTGTCCAATCATGCGCGGCACGCTTTCGCCGGTCAATGCGGCGGTATTGAAAGCGGTTTCAGGCTCCAACAACACACCGTCCAAGGGGACGCGTTCGCCTGTCTTGACTTCAATCTCCTCTCCTACCCCCACGGTTTCCGGTGCCACCGTCTGCCATTGCCCGTCGCGCCGTACGGTGGCAGTCTGCGGCCGCACGTCCAACAACGACTTGATATGGCTCCGGGCTTTGTCCACCGCACGGTCCTGAAACATCTCTCCCACGGCATAAAAGAGCATGACCGCCACAGCTTCCGGATATTCTCCGATATAGAAAGCGCCGAGCGAGGCCGACAGCATCAGCGTAAATTCATTGAAAAAGTCCTTGTGGCGAATGGTTTCCCACGCCTCTTTCATGATGGGGAACGCTACGGGCAACCACCCCACGAAGAACCAACACAGCCGTACCCATGAAGGGCGAAAAAAGGCAGTGTCCATGCTTTGACATGTGATGCCGCTGATCAAAACTGCGAAAGAAAACCACAGACACAGGTTGGTTTTCCGATTGTTTTCCGTGTGGCAGATGCCGTGACCGCACCCACAGGTATGTGCTTTTGTTTTCACTATATGGCTTTTTTATGATTTCTATGGCAAAGTTATCCGGTTTTCCGTGCAACTTGGTTGCATAAAACATTTCGGCTAATGGAATAGCACACTTCCCATGTATACAAAAAATGCGGCTTTTCACAAAGCCGCATACATTAACCTAAAATTTTAATAATTATAAAAAGTTAAACTGTGCCACGTTTTTCACAAGACATGACACCCACATCTAAAAACATTAAAACCAAGGTATGCGGTTTTCGCAAATCACATACCACAAAATTAACCAATTGTATTACTCATAAAAATCTAATGTCCTTTGTCATTATATACGCGCTTCGGCAATATAGCCCAAAGCCTCTTTACATTTGTCGGTAATGTATTGCCAATTCCCGGCAGCAACTTCTTCTTTCGGGAACAATTTGGAACCCATCCCCACACAGTAGACTCCGGCTTTGACCCATGCGGTCAGATTCTCTTTCGTAGGAGCCACGCCGCCCGTCACCATAAGCTTGGTCCATGGGCAGGGTGCCATCATCCCTTTCACGAAAGCCGGGCCGTACACGTCACCGGGGAAGAGCTTGCAAAGGTCGCAGCCCAATTCCTGTGCCTTGCCGATTTCCGATACTGTGCCGCATCCCGGACAGTAGGGCACCAAACGGCGGTTGCATACCGGTACGATGTCAGGATTGAACAACGGCCCTACCACGAAGCAAGCTCCTAACTGGATGTAGAGGGCTGCTGTAGGGGCATCCACAACGGAACCTATGCCCAAAGCCAGTTCCGGGCATTCCTTGGCAGCGAATTTCACGCATTCTGCAAACACATCCTGGGCAAAATCGCCACGGTTGGTGAATTCAAATGCGCGCACGCCACCATCATAGCACGCCTTGATTACTTTCTTGGCCGTTTCGGCATTGGAATGATAGAATACGGGAACCATGCCGGTTTCCCCTATTTTTTGCATGACTGCAAGTTTATCGAATTTTGCCATATCTTTTTCTTGTTATCGTTGGACGGGTTTATCTTTGTACACGACCGTTGGCAGAACCTCCGGCCAAAGCTGCCACTTCTTCGGCGGATACCATGTTGAAGTCGCCCGGAATTGTGTGCTTCAAAGCCGAAGTCGCTACGGCAAACTCCAACGCCTCGCCTTGGGTCTTCATTGTCAGCAAGCCGTGAATGATGCCTCCTGAGAAAGAATCGCCTCCTCCGACACGGTCGATGATGGGGTCTATGTCGTAACGTTTGGACACATAGAACTCCTTACCGTCGTATATCATGGCTTTCCACCCGTTGTGAGTGGCCGAGATGGATTCACGCAAAGTGGAAATGACGTACTTGAAACCGAACGTGTCCATCATGCCTTTGAAAATGCCTTTGTAACCCTCGGCTTCCGTGCTGCCCCCTTCTACGTCCGCATCCGGCTTGAAGCCCAGACAAAGTTCTGCGTCTTCTTCGTTGCCGATGCATACGTCCACGTATTGCATCAGAGGCTTCATAATGCTTTGGGCTTTCTCCGATGTCCAAAGCTTCTTGCGGAAATTGAGGTCGCAGGAAACGGTCACGCCGTGCTTTTTGGCTGCAATACATGCCTGGCGCAAACATTCGGCACTGGCATCTGAAATGGCCGGTGTGATACCGCTCCAATGAAACCAGTCGGCACCTTCCATGATGGCATCGAAATCGAAATCGTCCGGGCAAGCCTCTGCAATAGACGACCCTGCACGGTCGTAAATGACTTTGGACGGACGCATGGAGGCTCCTGTTTCCAGATAATATATTCCCACGCGCTGACCGCCACGGGCGATGAAATCAGTGTGTACGCCATAACGGCGCAAGGCATTTACGGCAGCCTGACCTATTTCATGCTTGGGCAGTTTGGAAACAAAGTAGGCCTCATGTCCATAATGGGCACAACTTACGGCTACGTTGGCTTCCCCGCCCCCGTAATTAATATCAAATGTGTCTGTCTGTACAAAACGAGATTGTCCGGGTGTAGACAAACGGAGCATGATTTCTCCCATCGTTATTATTTTTCCCATACCTGTATTTTGGTTATTGTTAGCCTTGGTTTTTACTGTTAACCCACACAATTTATTTTTTTGATATGCAAAAATAGATATTTTTTCCGTAAGGCGTTCTTTTTTACGGAAAAATAAATCAAAAAAACGAGTTTTTGTTTTTTTCATACCTTGTGTACCATTAAAATAACGTATCTTCGTACCATTTCGTTTCTCGAATAAGAAAGAGTATTATGTGGGAAGTCCATTCGTCAGATAAAATCAGAATCAAAGATATAGCCGAACGTTCCGGCGTTTCGGTAGGTACAGTAGACCGTGTGTTGCATAACCGTCCCAATGTCTCGGGTAAGGCGAGAGCCAAAGTGGAAGCTATATTGAAGGAAATCAATTATCAGCCTAACATGTATGCCAGTGCCTTGGCATATAACCGTAAATATACGTTTTGCTGCCTGCTTCCCGGTCACGACAGGAATGCTTATTGGACCAACGTGGAAAAAGGGTTGCGGCAGTGCATTCTTAATCGGGGCGATTTCCACCTTTCGTTGATTACGGAGTATTATGACCAGTTTGAAGGTAGTTCTTTTGCCTCTGCCGCCGAGCGTATTTGGGATAAAAAGCCGGACGGGGTGGTCATTGTCCCACAAAATTTCGATGTGACCCAGACGTTTTGCCGCCGGTTACAGGAACAGGACATTCCATTTGTCTTTTTGGATTCCAATGTTCCCGAGATAGAGCCGTTGGCTTTCTTCGGACAAGATTCCTTGAAGAGTGGTTATTTTGCCGGGCGCATCTTCATGATGCAGGCCGGCGGACACGCCCGGCGCATTTTGTTGATGAAGCTCATGTCGAAAGGGCGTGTGGCCTCCCGTCAGCAGGAATACCGCGAGGTGGGTTTCAGGGAATACATGACGACATATTATCCGGATTGCGAAGTAGTGGAGCTTTCCCTGCAACTTGACGGAGAGGACGGATACGAAAGCAGGATACGTGCATTTTTGGATGAACATCCGGACATCCGGCATTGCATCACGTTCTGTTCCCGCGCATACATTTTGGGAGAATACTTTCAACATAACAGCTTGAAAGATTTCCATTTGTTTGGCTACGACATGGTGGGACGGAATGTGGAATGCCTCAAACAAGGCACTATCGATTTTCTTATTGCCCAACATCCGTGGAAACAAGGCTACAACAGCGTGAAGGCGCTGTTCAACCATATCGTGTTGAAGAAAGCCGTACAGCAATGCAATTACATGCCGCTTGAATTGTTGACGGCTGAGAATTATATTTATTATACGGCCGACGAGAAATGACCGGCCGTCCACATGTAAACGTTGCGAAATGTCTATAAATGGAAAAAGTGTGGCAGCCATCAGTCCGCTGCTCGTTTTCGTGCTCCTTTATCTCGTGACCAGCATTATCGTCCGTGACTTCTATAAAGTGCCTATCACGGTGGCTTTCATGGTGTCGTCCGTCTATGCGGTCGCGACCATGCGTGGCGTTCCGTTGGAAGAGAGGGTAAAGGTATATTCCCAAGGAGCCGGTTCGCCGAACCTTATGCTGATGATATGGATTTTTATCCTTGCAGGAGCTTTTGCCGCATCGGCCAAAGCCATGGGGGCTATCGACGCGACGGTGAACCTTTCCCTGCAACTCTTGCCGGAGAACCTGCTGTTGGGAGGCATTTTTCTGGCAGCTTGCTTCATCTCGCTTTCCATAGGGACTTCTGTCGGTACGATTGTGGCGTTAACGCCTTTGGCGGCAGGTATAGCCCACGAGACAGGGACAGGTCTTCCGTTGTTGGTAGCTATCGTAGCCGGAGGAGCTTTTTTCGGCGACAACTTGTCGTTCATATCCGATACGACTATTACGGCTACCCGTACGCAAGGATGTAAGTTGAGCGATAAGTTTAAAGTCAATTCACAAATCGTCATGCCTGCAGCCGCCATCGCGTTCGCATTGTATATATTTATGGGAGTACATATCCACGCACCGCAACAACTGCCCGAAGTGGACTGGATTAAGGTGGTTCCTTATATGGTGGTGTTGGTTACGGCCGTTGCGGGAATGAACGTCATGATGGTTTTAGTGCTCGGGGTGGTATTGAGCGGTGTGGTTGGCGTTTTTACGGGTACATACGATTTGTTCGGTTGGTTTGCTGCCATGGGAGAAGGCATCACCGGAATGGGGGAACTGATTATCATTACGATGATGGCGGGCGGACTGATGGAAACCATCCGCTACAACGGAGGTATAGATTATATCCTACACGCACTGACCCGGCATATACGTTCCAAACGCGGGGCGGAATTAAGCATAGCGGCATTAGTGAGCGTTATCAATTTGTGTACGGCTAATAACACGGTAGCCATCATCACGGCAGGCCCGTTGGCCCATGACATAGCCGGAAAGTACGGAGTGGATAAGCGCAAAAGCGCAAGTATCCTGGATACGTTTTCTTGTTTTACGCAAGGGCTGATTCCATACGGGGCACAGCTCCTGATGGCTGCCGGGTTGGCATCCATCAACCCGATAGACATCATACCTTATTTATATTATCCGTTCATCATGGGGGCTTGTGCGCTGCTGAGCATACTGTTCCGTTACCCGAAAAAGTATTCCTGACGTGGATGAATGCCCAGTTGGATTGTGGGGAAAAACTATCAAAAAAAAGAAAAAGCCGATGAAATTTGAATTAAAGGAAAATGCCGGCCTTCCGGCGCATATACTGTGGACATTGGCCATCGTGGCCGGCATCTCCGTAGCGAACCTGTATTACAACCAACCTTTGCTGAACCTTATGCGGGCTGATTTGGGCATCTCGGACTTTCAGGCTAATCTGATTGCCATGATAACGCAAGTTGGGTACGCGCTTGGTTTGCTCTTCATCGTACCGCTCGGTGATTTATATCGCAGGAAAAGAATCATATTAATCAATTTCATCCTGCTCGTCTTTGCTTTGTTGGCCATGGCGGTGGCTGAAAGTATTTATACGGTTTGGACAGCTTCTTTAGTGACGGGTATTTGTTCCATGATTCCTCAAATATTTGTTCCTATAGCTTCCCAATACTCCCGTCCTGAACATAAGGGGCGCAATGTGGGAGTGGTCATTTCCGGCCTGCTTACCGGCATCTTAGCCTCCAGAGTGATCAGCGGTTGGGTGGGAGAACTGTTGGGATGGCGCGAGATGTACTTTATTGCTGCCGGACTGATGTGCATCTGTGCCTTCGTCGTCCTGAAGGTACTTCCCGACATACGTCCTACGTTCGAGGGGCGATACAGTACTTTGATGAAATCCCTGTTCCACCTTCTACGGGATTATCCAGCCCTCCGTATTTATTCCATACGGTCGGGATTGGCCTTCGGATCGTTTCTGGCGATGTGGTCATGCTTAGCTTTCAAGATGGGAAGCGCGCCGTTTTATGCCGACAGCGATGTGATTGGCGGACTGGGGTTATGCGGAATCGCCGGGGCACTCACGGCTTCTTTCGTAGGGAAATATGTGAAACGTGTAGGCATACGTAATTTTAATTTCATCGGTTGCAGTCTGATTCTGTCGGCATGGGCTTCATTGTATTGGGGTGGAAACAGTTATGTCGGTATCATTGCCGGAGTTCTGCTTATCGATATCGGCATGCAATGTATCCAACTCAGCAATCAAGCCAGTATCTTTGAACTGTGCCCCTCGGCCTCCAATCGTGTCAATACCATTTTCATGACCACTTACTTTGTAGGCGGTTCCATGGGGACTTTTCTGGCCGGAAGTTTCTGGCACATCGGCGGATGGGCAGGTGTGACCGCAGTCGGCGTTTTGCTGACGTTATGCTCTCTTTCCATCACATTGCGTTCCAAGAAATAATAAGGAATTTCATCCGTAGGATCATTCTTCCAACCAATCATCCGAGGGGCTGAAAGCCTTGTCGGCAAAAAGTTCTGCCAACCCCGATATTTGTTTCAACCGCAGAAGTTCGTCCTTGTCCATCCCTATATTGCGTATGATCCAACTGTCCGACATTCCGGATTTGGTCAGTTCAGACACGATATGGCTCATTAATTCCACCGAATGCATGCCGCGGGCCCGGTTGTGCCGTATGGTAGATGCCATGCGTTCCGAAAGGTCTTTGTCGATAACGGAAACAGGAAGCAACCCCTTCTCCCGTTCATAAATGCGTGGTGAAGTTTTCATGACTTGGTAACGATGGAATCCGTCTACGATTTCATACACGTCTTCTTCTTTCCGGTAATAACATACGCAGGGCATGGTGTAACCGTCTTCCCATATTGAGAGTTCCAGAAGTTTCATTTCAGGAGGAGCCACTATGTTAGGATTATATTCGTTTGCCACAACCTTTTCGATAGGCACCGCAATAATATTGTATACCGGGCTTTTATATTTGTCCATGTTCTAACGCTTTATATTTCTTCATTACTCTTTCGCGCAGTTCTTTTTCCTGCTTGGTTTGTGCAAATCCCATGTATTTACACGTATGGTCGTTTTTCAATATACAGATACACATGCGTTTATAGGTCGGTATCTCTTTAAATTCGGGGATGTCGATGTCGTCCAGATATTCCATTCTTACCGGCTGCTTGTCCGTATGGTAGGCCGTTTCGCCTCCTAACTTGAAATTCACGCCCAATGCCTTCAGCCGTTCTATGGTCTCTTCGGCAAGGCATCCCCCGCGTTCTCTCCAAAAGCGTTTGCTCACGTCAAGTTTCCTCAGATAATTCTGCCGCGTCTTATCGGGAAGGGTGTCTAAAAGGAAATACATGTACTCCTCCCAAGAAAAGCCTTTCGGGCACTTGATGGACTTCCAACCCATGGCCACGGTACGGCCATAAATACCTGCAAAATTCACCCCATTGACACGACCGAGCATCCGTCCCCAAGTATCAGGGTCGATGACGCGGTAAACGGACAATGCCGAGATGGCTTGGGAAATAAACGGACTGGCCACACGTTGGTGAGCGATAGGAATTCCGGCCTGATAGTATAAGTCATACAAATGGTTGTACGTCCATTTGAATTTTCCGTTGGCCGTCCAAATATCTGTGGTTTTCCAGTCGTAAATGGGATATGCGTTGTATATGTGATGGTCGAGCCTGTGAGTCCATTTATAATAGGCCAAACGTTTGTAGTTTCTGTCACTGTGGATGCTTCTCCATCGGTTAAAGCTCTCTTGCGTGCGTATCCCCACCAAGCAACAGACACGCTTGCATTTCTTTTGCATACGTAACCATGGGGCAAAAAGGTGTTGGAAATCATAGTCCCATAGTTCCTCGTTGAAAAACTCGAAGTCTTTGGCCGTATAGCAATCTTTGGGCTTTTCCCGAACCCAGATGTCACGCTTGCTCTCCTCCCACGGACGCCAATAAGATTGGTACATGGAAGTGCAAGTGGAAACTTTAAAAGGAACGCAACAGTGGTATACCTCCAACATATCAGGATGGGAAGCCATGGTTTGTTCCACATATTCCGTAGTTTGCCGGTACTGTGCCTCGTAATCCATGTGGAATACTCCAAGCTTCCGGCCCGGTTCATGCTTTCGAAGGTAGTCGATACATAAGTTTAAAAGCACGCCACTGTCCTTACCTCCGGAAAAGGATACATATACATAGTCGAAATAATCAAAAATGATTTTTAATCTCCGTTGCGTGGCTTCGTATACATTTAACTGGCGTATCATATTTCAGGGACAGGAATATACTCCATTTTATCATAAAGAGTCAGTTGCTTATCTGTTCGGAATTGATTTTGCCGGAAAGCTTCCGTATGACGTTTATGCACTAAGGCCGTCAGTAAAGAGTCGGCTTCCAAATCGTCGATGACATGATGTAACAAAGCATCAATCGTTTCCGTACGGTCTCCTTGTATGTAATAATTATCTATATGGTAATTCTTTTCATTTTTCTTCAAGGGGATGAATCCGACGATTACTCCGTCCGATATGGCGATATACCACAAGTAGCGGTTGGAGGTTTTAAAGGGATAATTATTATTCTGTCTTAAAATGGCCGGGTTCATGACCAGAGGTCCCACAAGTGGATACAGTCTGGCATCCACCCCATTCAAACGCATTATCTCCATGCTTACAGGTAATTTTGTCCGACGTTCACTTATTTCCTTTTATTTTCATTCTTCCGACTCGAAAAAGTCGATATCTATTCGTTTCACCTCAAAGGTGTTGGCAGTAAACACCCCGATATTATAATCTATCATGTATTCACACAGTTGATTCCCATCTATCAGCACTATTTTGATATTGTTCTGCGGTTTAAATTCCCGTGCTCCCCGACTGAACGAGGATGTGGTAATGAATATCCCTTTGGTGGCTCCTTTGCCGGCCAAAGCACCGACAAATTTTTGTACTTCGGGACGTTCCACTACGTTATTCCAACGTTTAGCCTGGATATAAATGTTGTCCAGACCGAGTTTATCTTCTTTGATGATACCGTCTATGCCTTCATCCCCACTCTTTCCTACCACCATGTCCGCAGCCTCGTTTAAAGAACCGCCGTATCCCATCGCTACCAGTAATTTGATAACCAAGGCTTCGAAGAAGCCCGGGTCTTTTTTTAAGATACGCTCCAACAAATCTTGCGCCAATATATTGCGTAACTTCTTATATTCCTCTTCCATGATGATGTCCGGTGTCTGTATGGCACACTCAGATTCCTGTCTGGAATTCCGTTTCGGTTCACTGTTTCTGTTGGATAAAGCAATCCATTCCTTATAAGCCGGATAGTTGAAAAGCAATTTCATATTAATATGCTCCGGACGAGTTTGCAACAGGCGCAATCCCGCCTCTGTAATTCTATATTGTGCACGTTGAGGAGTTTCTAGCAAACCGGCTTTTTGCATGTGGGTTTTGGCCCATCCTACGTTACTTCTGAAACGTGTGGTCCTATTGCTGGGTAACATTTCCTTTACATCGGTTTCCGTCAGATGAAACTCTCTGATAAGTGCGTTTTGTATTTCTGTCATTGAATGGACGCTGCCGTCTTCTAATTTCCGAAGAAAAGGCAGCATGCAGGATTGGAAGTCCGGTATCATTGTTTATCGCTTGTTATATAGTGTCCAAAAGTACGAATATTTTTTCAGAAATCCATCGTATTTTTGCTACAAAAAGCATTTGTTTTATGATTTATCGGTAAAAGCGATATGTTGCGTAAAAGGCGGAAGCCGACAAGAGGTAGCCCGGTACAGTTCCATCAGAAAATTGCGTTTTCATTTGCCTCTGCGCCCGCCTTTCACTACCTTTGCATTCATAACAGGCTTTTGGGATGAAATACGGAAAGATGAGTAAATATATATACGGCCTTGCTTTTGCCATGGCTTTTTTATGTGCATGCCGAGGTGAAGATGGAAGTTGTTCGTTGTCCTTTCAGCAATTAAAAGTTGAGAAGACCGTACCATTGGACAGCAGCGAGCACTCGCCTGCATGTAGAGTTATCATAGAGGCGGATGAGATAAACGACACGACCCGTGCAGCCCGGAACATGAACCGAACCATTGCCTTTCATCTGTTTGGAGGAATGCACCGTTCGTTCGCCTCGACCGCCGATTCGTTCTGTCTGACGTACGCGGAGCAATACCGGAGAAATTTGACCGATTTATACAAAGCCGACCGGCAAAGCGGCATCAACTCCTCGTGGTACGATTACAAATATCGGATAGCCACGGAACACAAAGACGGGCTGAACGGATATTTGTGTTATCTGATTCATAAAGTAAAGTACGAGGGAGGAGCACGCGACTATCGGGAGGAACAATGTTTGAATTTCGATACAGAAACGGGTGAGTTGGTGAAGTTGGAGGACGTGTTGCCCCCTGCTTCCTTGGCCTTGCTTCCTTCCTTGTTGGCAGACGAACTCCTGAAAACGTACGGTTGCCGCAACCGGGAAGAACTGCAGGATAAAGGCATACTACGGCTTACCGACATTTACATTCCCTTGAATTATGAACTGGGAAAAGAAGGTATTACTTTCATTTACAATGCCGACGAGATAGCTGCGTATGAAGTCGGGGCTATCAGGCTGACTTTGCCGTACAGTAGGTTGGAAACCCATACGAAATAAAAAATAAAGATATATGGAGCTGATTTTAAAATACTTTCCGAAACTTTCGGAAAAACAGACAGAACAATTCCAGCAGTTGGACGCGCTCTATCATGACTGGAATGCTAAAATCAATGTCATTTCTAGGAAAGACATCGACAATCTGTATGAACATCATGTATTGCATTCCTTGGGAATTGCCGAATTCACCCGTTTCAAATCCGGCACTGAGATTATGGATTTGGGGACGGGAGGCGGATTTCCGGGGATACCCCTCGCCATCATGTTCCCCGACTGCCATTTCCATCTGGTGGACAGCATCGGTAAGAAAATCAAGGTTTGCATGGAAGTGGCTAGGGAGCTCGGGTTGAAGAATGTGACTTTCCGCCATTGCCGGGCAGAGGAAGAGAAGGCCAAATTCGATTTTGTGGTAAGCCGTGCCGTCATGCCGTTGGCAGATTTGGTCAAAATTATACGCAAGAATATTTCTCCCGTGCAGCACAACGCCATCCCCAACGGCCTTGTCTGCCTGAAGGGGGGCGAATTGGAGAAAGAGACGACCCCGTTGAAGAACCGCACAATGGTTACCCCGTTGAAAGAGTTCTTTACGGAAGAATATTTTGCCACCAAGAAAGTGGTGTACGTTTCACTTTAAAGGATAGGAAAGATGCTAGAGATAAAAAAAATTCCGGTAAACATGTTGGAAGAGAACTGCTACGTCGTGAGCGACGACACCCGTGAAGCCGTAGTCATAGATTGCGGTGCCCTTACCGACGATGACCGCAGGCAGATTATGGATTATATTGAAAACCGTCGTTTACAGGTCAGGCACCACCTTTGCACCCACATGCACTACGACCACTGTTTCGGGGCCGCATTCATTTGGGAGACCTTTCATGTCGGTCCGGAGTTCAACCGGGCAGACGAACCTATATATAAAGGTATGGGAGCGGAGATATTCGGACCGTTGGCACAGGTGATGAAAGAAGGGCTTACTCCTGCGGCTGCGCGTTACCTGACGGAGGGAGATGACATCTCGTTCGGACATCACACGTTAACCGTCCTGAATACTCCCGGACATACCCCCGGGGGCATTTGTTTTTACTGCGCTGCAGAAAAAGCCGTATTTGTCGGCGACACTTTGTTCTATTGCAGCGTTGGACGAACGGATTTCCCCGGCGGGGACAGTGAAGTCTTGTGCGAGAGCGTCAGGAACAAGCTGTTTACTCTGCCGGAAGATACCCGTGTCTATCCCGGGCACGGGCCACACACTGAAATCAGATTCGAGAAGACTCACAATCCATATGTATAAACGAAAAACTCTCTTCCGACTCACGTCGGAAGAGAGTAACAACACAAACACAAAATAAAACACGACAAAACTATTGTGCACACTAACCTGTCTTAAATTATTTAAAGCGTGATATTCCCGACTATTCACATATTGGAAATACCAACTGGATTAATGCGCAATTACGCATAAAGCGTCTTCTGTGTCCTTTATTTTATTTACATTATTCCTTTTTCGCGCAATACGCATTGCCATTTCCAAGCGGAGGCCAACACGTCCTCCAACGGAGTTTCGGCTTTCCAACCCAACACTTTGTTGGCTTTGTCCACATTGCCCCACACCTTTTCGATGTCACCGGCACGGCGTCCTACGATCTTATAATTCAATTTCACACCGGTAGCTTTCTCAAAAGCATTAATCAATTCAAGCACGGAAGTACCCGTACCCGTACCGATGTTGTAAACCTCCACCGGTTCGGTAGTCTGGTCTTCCATGATGCGCGTCATGGCGCAAACATGTGCCTTAGCCAAATCCACTACATAAATATAATCACGGATGCAAGAGCCGTCCGGCGTGTCATAATCGTCTCCGAACACACTTAATTCCTTACGGATGCCCATGGCCGTTTGTGTCAGGTAGGGAATCAGGTTCTGAGGCACGCCGTTCGGCATTTCTCCGATAAACGCTGTGGGGTGCGCACCAATCGGGTTAAAATAACGCAACAAGATGGCTTTTATCGGAGAGCCGCTCTTGATGGTGTCCGCTATGATTTCCTCGTTAATCTGTTTGGTATTGCCGTATGGGCTTTCCGCCTTTTTGATGGGGGTCTCCTCTGTGGCAGGTAGCACATCCGGTTGGCCGTATACGGTACATGACGAAGAGAAGATGATACCCTTCACATCATACTTCGGCATCAACTGCAACAGATTAATCAGGGAAACGATATTGTTATGATAATACAGCAACGGTTTCTGTACGCTTTCACCTACAGCCTTGCTCGCTGCAAAATGAATGATACCGCTAATTTTCGGATATTTTTTGAATACCGACTCGGTGGCGTCGAAATCGCGCAAGTCTACTTTCTCAAAAGCCGGACGAATGCCGGTAATCTTTTCGATACCATCCAATACATCTTCACGTGAATTCGAGAGGTTGTCCACGATGACTACGTCATAACCAGCCTGCTGGAGTTCCACCGTCGTGTGTGAACCGATGAATCCGGTACCGCCTGTCACTAAAATTGTCTCTTTCATATTAGTAAGCTTCGATTTTTTGTTTTTGTAACAATAGCAAATGTACTAAATTTAATTATATGCTGTATGATTTTTGACCATAAAAAAACGATACGACCCGCATTTTCTTTGCAGGTCGTATCAGTTTTGAAAAAACGTGGCGGATTAGAGGCTAAGAAATGCCTTCAATCCGTTATCTACTCCGCTGAATCCCATGAATGCCATGGCCAATAAACCAGCGGTGACCAACGCGATACTCATGCCCTGCATCCCTTTAGGTACGGACACAAGGTTGAGTTGCTCGCGTATGCCGGCAAATATAACCAATGCCAGTCCGAAGCCCAACGCAGTGCTCAAGGCATACCATACCCCCATCATCAGGTTGAATTCCTTTTGTATAACCAGGATGGCCATACCAAGCACAGCACAGTTAGTGGTTATCAGAGGAAGGAATACTCCCAATGCCTGATAAAGTGCCGGGGATACTTTTTTCAGGATGATTTCCACCAACTGCACCAATGCAGCAATAACCAAGATAAAAGCTATGGTCTGCAAATAGCCGAGTTCGAGCGGGTTCAAAACATAATACTGCAACAGGTAAGTCACCAATGTGGCGAGCACCAAAACGAACGCCACAGCACCTGACATGCCTAAAGCCGTATTGATTTTCTTGGATACGCCGAGAAACGGACAAATACCAAGAATTTGCGACAACACGACGTTGTTGACAAATATGGCGGTGATGAAAACGATTAAATACTGATATATTGCTTCCATATTGTTCTAAGTTTACAAATTTACGCTTTTTTCAGTTTGTTCACAATGGCAATCAAGTACCCCAATACGATGAAAGCCCCGGGAGCCAACACGAACATCAGCATGCCGTAATCTTCCGGCCAAACCTCCAGACCGAAGATTTTACCCGTTCCCAAAATCTCTCGTACAGCTCCGAGAACAGTCAAGGCGATTGTGAAACCTAACCCCATTCCTACTCCATCGAAAAACGAAGGTACCACTCCGTTTTTACTGGCAAATGCTTCGGCACGTCCCAAAATGATACAGTTCACTACAATCAAGGGAAT
The DNA here is from genome assembly GCF_900683745.1 of Paraprevotella xylaniphila YIT 11841. NCBI lineage: Bacteria > Pseudomonadati > Bacteroidota > Bacteroidia > Bacteroidales > Prevotellaceae > Paraprevotella > Paraprevotella xylaniphila. The sequence goes on along the minus strand of NZ_LR215980.1, from coordinate 812,979 downwards.
GAACAAGCCCAATGTGGCATAGATGTCAGGAACGAATGCCTGCATGCACATTTGCAAGGCGGTTACGAAAGACGCGATGACGACAATGAATGCCGGAATACGCACCATGTCGGGAATCAAATTCTTAATCATGGAAATAACCACATTGGAACATACGAGCACGAAAGTCGTGGCCAATCCCATGGACATACCGTTCAATGCCGAAGAAGTCGTACCCAAAGTGGGACACATACCCAAAAGAAGTACAAACGTCGGGTTTTCTTTGATGATACCGTTCATCAACACTTTAAAATTATTCATATTACGTCCCTCCTTTCTTTAATGAATAGAATCACTTCCGGTTCCGGTTGCGCTTTCCACCCGTCCGGCCTGTACGCTAGCTCCGCTCGCTGCATCGCTGGTATTTCCTTTCAACGCCTGATAAGCAGCATTCACGGCATTCAGGAAAGCCCGGCTAGTAATGGTAGACGCCGTGATGGCGTCGATGTCTCCGCCGTCTTTGGATACGGCCAGTTCCTTCTCTCCCGGATTCCGCCCGATAATGTCGCCCTTACCGCCTTTCTGGAACCACGTGTCGGCTTTCACACCCAGTCCGGGAGTTTCTACCGTAGCCAGAATCGTATAGCCCAGAATGTCACCAACCTCATTAAAACCAACCAGGACTTCAAGCGGTCCGCCGAACCCATTGGTTACAGCCTTCACGGCCGTTCCCTTGTCGGTTTTATAGAGAGTATAACCGTTTGATTCTACCGGTTCTTCAACTTTTAAATCACCGGGTTGACCTCCCAAAATCACTTTTTTGATGCCATCCTGCAAATTCTTTGCGTTGATTTCGGCAATGGGGCCTTGTGTCACCTTATTAATATAAGCCAAAGTCCCCCCGGCTATGAGGGAAATGGCGGTCAGCACCAGGACCATATTGAGTAATGAAGACTCTAACTTTTTCATTTTTTTACGACCTCCCCGAATCTTTTAGGTTTACAATAGGTGTTAATCAACGGCGTAAAGGCGTTCATGATTAAGATTGCGAACGACATACCTTCAGGATATGCGCCGAAAGTACGAATGACTACGGTGAGCATACCTATGGCCACTCCATAAATAATCTGTCCCTTTGCCGTCATGGGCGAGGTCACATAATCCGTAGCCATAAAGCAGGCCCCTAACATCATACCACCCGTGAGCAATACGGACACGGGAGACGCATAAACGGGATTAGACAGATGGAGCAGTCCGGCCAACACAAAAACGGTAGCCAAAATGGAAACTGGAATGTGCCATGTCACGATACGCCGGGCCAACATATAGGCCAGACCTATCAATAAGGCCAAAGCGCTCACTTCGCCCAAGCATCCTCCGGTCTGACCTACGAGCATGTCAATAGCGTCTGGCAATCTTTGAAGTACGGAAGCGTCTCCGCTCTTGATTGCTTCCTTCATGACAGCCAACGGAGTGGCACCTGTTTCGGCATCGAGATAAGCTACCATTTGTCCGGGCACAGGCCATGTGGTCATCTGCACCGGGTATGAAACCAGAAGGAACACGCGCCCCACCAATGCCGGGTTGAAGGGATTACACCCTAATCCGCCGAAAGTCATCTTACCGATACCGATGGCTACCAATGCTCCGATGAGGATAATCCATATCGGCAGATTGGAAGGCAGATTGAACCCCAACAGCAGTCCGGTCAGGATGGCCGAACCGTCTGTTATCGTTACTCGATCGCGTTTCAATACATATTTCGTTATAGCCCACTCGAAGAACACACAGGCAGCCACGGACGTAGCCAATACGATAGCGGCTCCCAACCCAAAGAAATACAACGAGGTTAACAGGGCCGGTATGAGTGCGATGCACACTCCATACATATTTCTTTGTACACTATCCCGTCCATGCACATGGGGCGACAGCGATACAATTAATTTCTTTGCCATAATCTTTCTCTTTTATTTTGTATTACGAGCCCGGATGAGGGCCATTACAGTAGTCTTGCCCATACGGATATTATCTAACATCGGGCGTGTGGAAGGACAGGTAAACTGGCACGAACCGCATTCGATGCATGACGTGATGTCGTTATCTTCCGCCAACTCCCAGTTGCGCAACGCGGAAGCCGTGGCCAACAAATAGGGCTCGAGCCCCATCGGGCAGGCACTGACACATTTGGCGCAACGGATGCAGGGCTGCGGTTCCGCGCGACGAGATTCCCGTTCACTCATGAGCAGGAGGCCGGAAGAACCTTTGCATACCGGCACGTCGAGGTTCATCAGCGCCTTTCCCATCATCGGGCCTCCGCCAATTACTTTTCCTGTGTTTTCTGGCAAGCCGCCGCATTCCTCGATGAGTTGGTTCATCGGCGTGCCGATACGGGCCAACAGGTTAGAAGGGTTTTGCACTTCCTTACCCGTCACGGTGATGACACGTTCAAACAGGGGTTTGTTTTTCATTACCGCTTCATAGATGGCAAAAACCGTACCGACATTTTGTACCACTGCTCCTACGTTAATGGGCAATGCCGGAGGAGCCGGGACTTCACGTCCGGTAACAGCGGCAATCAACTGCTTCTCTCCTCCCTGAGGGTATTTCACTTGCAATGGCACGACCTCAATATGCGGATAAGCTTTCGCTTTCTCCGTCAAGAGAGCGATGGCATCCGGTTTGTTGTTCTCGATGCCGATATAACCCTTGTCCACACCCACTGCCTTCATGATTAAATCCACTCCTACCAGGATTTCGTCCGGTTTTTCCAACAGCAACCGATGGTCGGCTGTCAGGTACGGTTCGCACTCCACAGCGTTGATGATGACGCATTCGGCTTTTGTCCCCTTGGGAGGAGTCAGTTTCACATGGCAGGGGAATGTGGCACCACCCATACCGACAATACCGGCCGCTTTCACCGTGTTCACGATGTCTTCGGCTGTCAACTCCGGCCTTTGAGCCAATGTCACCAAATCGGGGGTCCGGTCAATCGTCTCGACCCATTCATCTCCCTCCACGTCTACAAAGATGGCCGGACGGCGGTAACCGCTAGCATCGACAATCGCATCTATCTTGCTCACTTTTCCGGACACGGAGGAGTGGACGGGAACCGACACAAAGCCGTCTGCCTCGGCCAACATCATGCCTACTTTCACTTCATCTCCTTTGGCTACGACCGGTTTAGCCGGTGCGCCAATATGCTGATAAAGCGAAAAGACAGCTTGTTTGGGCAATCCGGCCCGACGGATGGGAGAAGTGGCGGAAAGTTTGTTTTCAGATGGATGAACTCCACCTATCTTAAACGTTTTCACGATATTCTTTTTTAATTTGACAATCCTATGAATTATGCTTCTTTCTTTTCTTCCGATGTAACGGTGGTTACAGGCTGTGCTGCGGGAGCGGATACCGGTTGTGCCGCCGGATCGGTTGGTTTCGGGGCTGCTGTTGCGGCCGGTTTCTCCACTTTCGGCTTACGCGGCGGGAAGTTGATGGCATGGATGGCTCCTTTCGGGCAAGCTTCCTCACACTTTCTGCACAACTTGCACTTTTCCGGGTCGATATAGGCCAAATTGTTGTTGAGAGTGATGGCCTCGAACGGACATGTCTTCACGCACTTGCCGCAACCGATACAGGAAGCCTTGCAAACCTTGTTCGCCACAGCACCCTTGTCGCGGTTTACGCACATCACGACCATTCGGCGGTTTTTCGGTCCTTTCGGCCGGAGCTCGATGACTCTTCGCGGACAGGTCTTGACGCAGGCACCACAAGCCGTACAGCGTTCTTCGTCTACCTCGGGCAATCCTGTTTCCGGATTGATGGACAATGCACCAAACTGGCACGCCGCCACACAATCACCACCTCCCAAGCAACCGAATGCGCATGCCGTCTCTCCTGTGCCCGCCAACAGCTGCACACGGCAACTGCGCACCCCGTCGTAATCCACCACACGTGGTCGATTGGCACAAGTCCCGTTACAACGCACAACAGCCACTTTCGGGGTGCTGGCCGCAGCTGCAAGCCCCAAAATTCCGGCTACTTTTTCCATAACCGGTTGTCCGCCTACGGGACATAACTTGCCTTCGAGCGAACCACCGTCTGCCGCTTTCACGCAAGCAGCGGCAAAACCGGCACATCCCGGATAACCGCATCCGCCACAATTGGCTTGCGGCAAGACTTCTGCCACTTGGCCAATGCGTTCATCCTCTACGACAGCAAACTTCTTGGATGCCGCATAGAGCATGATGGATGCCACCAACCCCACGACTCCCAAAATAATTACTGCAATCAAAATCACGTTCATAACAATATTTATTTTATGTGTTTAATGGTAAATGAAAATTTTCTTGTCAACCTGTTTTTATTGAGGTAGAGCACAACATAATAGACAACCAGGCTGGCTAATGCTACCAGAGCTGCCAAAGGTTCATCGGCCGTAACTTGCAAGGTGGCTAGCAAAACAGCCATCAATAGCAACAACGGCGCACCGTATGCCCAAAACACGGCTTTCAGTCCCATCTCCACACTTCCGGTCAGGAGAACTTCCTCTCCTACCTGGTAAGAAAATGCTTCGGGGCTGACGATATCGACCAACTTCTCTTTGCTTTCCGACGAATTGCACATTTTTTTAGCCACACAGGATGAACACGCGGAAGCCTGGATTATTTGCACACTAACGTGTTTTCCTCTCACGCTTTTCACGGTACCTCGATGTATGATTATTTGGGCCATTTTGTAAACTCGATATTGCAAATTGCCGCAAATGTAGCATTAATTTGGTAACTAATAGTAGGTATTCGAATAGAAAATTCTCTGTATTTGTTTTTTTTAACCTATCGTTTTTTTCGAGTCATTCACCTCGTCTCATATCCGGGATTTTGGGATAATCGCGGATTCAAAGACAACACCTTGGCAGGGATGGGAAACACCGTGGTGTAGCCTGATGCTTCATCCTCCTGTTGCGGACGGTCTGTGTAAGCTTGCGTATAGGTACCGAAACGAATCATGTCCTGTCTTCTCCATCCTTCCCATACGAGTTCCAGTTTGCGTTCCTCCAGGATATTGTGAAGGGTGGCTGGACGAGGATACATGCCGGAACGTCGCCGCACTTCGTTCAGTTCAGCTGTTCCGTCTTCCCCGTTTCTTATTTTAGCCTCGCTTTTCATTAATAATACGTCGGCATAACGAAACAATACAATATCGTTGTCCGACAATTTACCGTCTTTTGTGCTTTTCAGGTCTACTTCATATTTCTTCATTCGTGCGCCGGCAGATTTTTCGTAAGGTTGTGCCGATACGTCCAAACGTATGCTCCACGGCGAATACTCCAACGTGCTTCCGTCGTCCAGTTTCACTGGATTGCCATTGGGATCCAAGACCGTTCCGGCAAAGAAGCTGTCTTCGAAGCGATGGTCTACCGAATCGGTATCGTAGCCAAATGTGCGTAGGGTTTCAATCGTGGCACTGGTTCCATTTTCTCCACTCAGCCCGTAAGCTTTCCCATGGTTGTAATGACGGGAACGGAATAGATATTGCATTTGGTTTTGCAATGCATGTTTATCCATCGGTATCGTGAAAATATTTTCTTCCGACGGTTCGTTGTACACAACGAAATTATCTACCATGCGCGAAGATAATTTGTATCCCATAACACGTATCGAGTCGCAATACGCTTGTACGGCCTGCCATGCGTTCAGTGTTTGAGATCCTATATTCACTTGATATGCTTTTCCGTCAGGATGGTTTTCGTCCGTCCAATCGTTGTCCGTATAAATCTCTATATTCAGGAATAGTTTGGCCAACAAAAAACAAGCTACCGGACGGGTCATCCGGCCATAATATTCTCCTTTTTGGTTGCTGTGCGCTTCATTCAGATAAGGCAATGCCGCCTGCAATTCGTTTACAGAAAATTTGAATACTTCCTCACGTTCGCTTTGGTTGACGTCCTTCATGGGGGTGGACGAAGATAACACCAAAGGCACACGCCCGAACATATCTAGCAAATAATAGTAGTACATCGCCCGAAAGGCTCTGACTTCTGCCACATAATTTTTCAATTCTGCAGGAGCATCCTTGCGGTTCTGCAATTCCGTCAGACGTTCTATCGACTTGTTACTAAGCACAATCACTTTGTATAGATACTCCCACGAAGCTGCTATCACGTCATTATTGACTCCCCAATCGTGCAAGAACAATCCTTGCCAGAGTCCGCCATCGTACCAGTCTCCTCCGCGAGTTGGCAACAAAGCTTCATCAGTGGTCAGTGTGTTCAAGTCATATACACCTCGGCAAGTGCCCTGTAGCCCTTGACTGTCTTCGTATCCACCCACATAGTTATAGAGGGTAGCCACCGTGTTCAGGTATATATTGGCAGGCGTGTCATAAGCGTCCTCTTCGGGTAATTGGTCTCGTGGAGCTTCATCTAAGAATCCTGCACAACCATAACAGCAAACAAGGGTGTATCCCGCCCATAAAATCCACTTTTTCATGTTGTCATGCTTTAAAATTGAATAGTTAATCCCAAGGTATAAGAACGATATACCGGATAGTTCCGTTTGTCGTCCACTCCGAGTGTGGCATCTACGATGTAACTGTTAATCATTGGGGTCAGTCCGGAATAGGCCGTAATGGTAGCCAGATTGTTCACCGACGCCGATAAACGCAGATGCTGCACGTATTTGCCCCATTTCTTCAACGGAATATTCCAACCGATAGTCAAATAATCAAAATTCACGTAGTTTCCGTTTTCAAGCCAGTAATCTGTAGCAGTCTGGTCGTAAATATTACGTTGAGGGGCGGCTGCCAGTACGTTGTAATCGGGAAAACTTCCCATATTCATATAAGCCAAGGCCGTACCATTATAAATTTTATGTCCGAAAGCACCATTGATTTGTAACGATACGTCCACATTCTTATAACGGAAGCTGACGTTAGAACCCAATAGAGTTTTGGGAGTGGCCTGTCCTGCCACGTAACGGTCCCCCCCGTCTTCCAGGTCCACGCCTCCTCCGTCAAGGTCGGCTATTTCGTATGCGTATGTTCCGTCTTCGCGTTGGATGAGTCCTGTACAATGGGGTAAATAAAAGACACCCAAAGGCTGCCCTACAATCTGGTATACAATATGATTATATCCGCCATGAAAGCCCGCACCGGTTAAGTCGGCAATCGGCGTATATTGTGGAGCCGACATATATTCTCCATTATACATTCCACTTAGAGAAAGTAACTTATTGCGTTGGAACGTGACGTTGACGTTGACGTTCAGTTCCATGTCTTTTTTACGCAAAGGAGTGAAGCCGAATCCCAATTCCACTCCGCTGTTACGCATGGAACCTAAATTGGCCAACAATTTATTATAGGCAAATGGCGGTACGCTTACATCGTATTGGTACAGCATGTCATCCGTGACGGAATGGTAATAATCAAATGTGAAAATAGCCCGTCCGTCCCAAAAAGCAGCATCCAGTCCAACGTTCATCGTACGTTTTACCTCCCAACGCAAGTCAGGATTGGCATTGCGTATCAAACCCATTGTCACCGTTGGGTCACCACCAGAAGATACTACTCCATTAGGTTTCACCAACTGGAGGGAATTGTAAGAATCAATGGCATCCTGATTACCAGAGTACCCGTAACCGACTCTGAATTTGAGGTTGTTCAGCCAATAGAGAGATTTCATGAAATCTTCCTCGCTCAGAATCCAGGCAGCGGAAAGCGATGGGAAAAAGCCCCAACGGTGGTTACGTCCCACCTTGGATGAAGCATCGGTACGCATGTTTACGGTAGCCACATAACGATCGTCGTATACATAATTGACACGTCCTAAAAAAGATGCCAGACGAGGATTCTCATAATAAGAGCCTGTCCCCTCCCATAGTCTTACGGCTCCGGCCTGCAGGTTGTGAAAACCGAACTTGTCGGTTGTGAAATTCGTAACAGTTGTGTGGAAGCCGGACATGATACGTTGTTGCGCTTCTCCCAATAGGAGAGCGTCCAGTTTATGTTTTCCAAAAGCTCGATTGAAGTTCAACATCATATTTCCCAACACATCTTCCACCTTCTGTTCGCCTCGATAAGCTTGTCCATGTGCCCATACGGTAGTAGGAAGATATTGTCCGTTATCTATGACATTGTACAGGTAAGAACCAAAGGCGGAAAGTACCAAATGTGGGGTTAAAACCAACTCCATTTTCAAATGGGCATTAAAATGCGCATTCGATTCTTCGTCGCTTACTTCCATCCAGGCCAAAGGGTTGGTAATCCAACTGGCAGTTGTCACTTGATCCCAACCGCCCGTCGCATTCTTGTGGGCCGGAAAAGTGGGATTGAAAGCTGCTGCTGAATAAAATGTCTTTTGTATATCTACCAAATTGTTGCTCTTACGTACTGCCCCCATTACCCCCAGGTCGAAACGCAGGCGGTCGTTGAACGCCCGTTGCGTAATATCTATTTTGGCCATGTAATTCCGGTAGTCTGAACTTTTCACCACGTCTTTTCGATCCAAAAGCGCCAGAGAAGCACGGTAATAAGAGGATTCCGTACCACCTCCAAAAGCTACATGATGATTTTGCACCCATCCCATGCGCGTGATTTCCTCTGGAAAATCCGTGTCATATCCCAAATCCAGAATTGATATGCCTCTTTCGTGTGCCACGTTCCTGAAAGCCTCTCCAGAAAGCATTTTTATGTTTTTATAAATAGACTCGACACTAAAATTTCCGTCATAACTCAAACTGAAACTTCCGCTGTGTCCTTGTTTGGTACTTACTTTTATGACACCCGAAGCACCTCGTGCGCCATATTGAGCCGTTTCTGAAGCATCCTTGAGAATAGTGAAGCTTTCGATGTCCGCAGGAAAAATCATACTTAGCGTGCTCAAATCAGCAAATACGCCATCAATGATTACCAAAGGATCATTCCCCCCCGTCAGGGAGGTTGTACCCCGGACACGTACGGAGTTGAGCATGGCCTCCCTTCCCGGTAACATACTGACACCGGCCACTTGCCCGTTAATAGAGTTTAAAGGATTGGAAATCATGCCTTTGTTCATTCTATTTTCAGATACCTGATCTACAGAACCTGCTACGGTTCTCCGGTCTCCTGTGGCATAACCGATTTGCAGCACATCCCCTTTCATTAATGAATCCGATAACATCCAAGGAATGGAGTCCGGCAGAATCACTTTGTTCTGTGCTGCAAGAGGATATATATGGCATAACGCCAAAGAAAGGGGTAATCCCATTCGCCCCAACCATAAAAATGTCCCTTTTTTCATAAGCAAAGAGATTTAAGAGTAAATGTTGGTATAGTTTGAATATTACATGGGCAAATATACAGAATTTCTTTTAAATAAGCTCTTTTTTAAGGAAAGAAAAATAGAGAAAGAAAAAAAATGTAATAAAGTTGAATAACCCAAATAGAATAATAAAATTCCCCAATAAAAATATTGATTTTTAGCGACTACAAGTTTTTTTCGCTTTTATGTAAAGTGGAGTATACAGGACTCGAACCTGCCACCTTTTGACTGCCAGTCAAACGCTCTAGCCAGATGAGCTAATACCCCAACCTTTTTGACGATACAAAGTTAGATATATTTTTTGAAACGCAAAACTTTTTTGCTGTTTTTTCTTCTGACTTTGCTCCTTTATAATTAGAATTTATATCCTAATGTAAAAAATACCTGATGGGTATTTAGGTTTACATCCACTGGAGTAAGACGAGTACCGGTTTGTGTGATATAAGTATCGTCGAATGCATAGAAATCTCCCGACTGTACGCGGCACTTATAAGCCATATCGGCATAAAAATGCTTTCCGTGGTAACCTAAACCGGCTGTGAATATATTCACGTCGTCTTTATTCATATAATCTGTTGTAGTTTGATAACCGAAAGCCGGAGAAGGCCCCGTTTGATCTAAAGTCGCTTCTTCCTTGAACATGCGGGAATAATAATTATATCCTGCACGGAATGCGACATTATCTGTCAGATTCAATTCCATACCGAATTTGAAAGAATGGCTTCCGCGTAACGTAGACTTGTGCAACGCATCCATATCGCGGTCGTGTGTCGTTCCTCTGGAATAACCATAGCCCCAATAGTCGTAGTCCCAGTCTTCATACCCCTGTTTCGTTTTAGAGTAATCGGCGTATTCATATTCGGCTCCTATAGCCAGATAAGTTCCAATCGTATGTCCTAACGAAACTCGAAATTTCCACGGTGTGGTAATTTTCATGTGCAAGTTTGCCAAATCTACATCCGGAAGATAATTGGTATATATAAACTTACCGTTTCTGTCTTGATTGATGTAGATGTCATAGTTCTCATCCTCCATCATAGGAGAGTCTATACTATATGAAGAATAAGATTCCAAATGATAGAAAGTCGGTGTTTCTACGGCCAGACCTATGCGGAAGGGGGAATTTCCGATGGGACGGAATATACCACCCAACTTCACATTGATTCCATATCCACTTACATGTTGGGTATTATATAAGGAATAATTCTCGAAATCGCTGTAAGAGTTACCTTGGCCGTCCGAAATCGTGCCGAACTCCCGATAAGTGCTGTAACTGTAATAGTCCACGTCGTTCACGCCTAAAGTGAAACCTAAATACACTCGGTCTTTGATGTTCATCGACAGGTTGAAATCATATCCTGCGATACCGCCTTCCGTCGTACGGTCGTAATTATTCCGATCTGACTCTAAAGCATTATAAGAATCGTATAAGGGATTCCCCTCTTGGTCTGCCTGCACATTACCTTGGTTATCCCGTATGTATTCCGGATTCACAAGGCAGGAATTATACATCAGGTCTGCCAAAGGAGTGGAATACTGGGTATGGTTCAGAATGTCTGCCATTTGTTGCGTCTGCGACAAACCGTTCAAAGCTCCGTTGTCTGCGATAAATGACTGGTTGAAGTTGGCTCTTTTCTGATAATTGACTCCAAAATTAACATACCTTACGCTTTTGGCCATAACCGGGATACTTACCACGAATCCCATCTGGTCAAAAGACAAATGGGTCATGTCTGCATTTAAATCCGGTTTTTCCTGTTGGGTCAACACGCTGAATGATAAAGCTGCATCGCTTCTGCGGTAAAGCCCTAATGCTGCCGGATTGGAAGAAGCGGTAGACAAATCAGCACCCAATGCCCCTAATGCACCGCCCATACCTACATAGCGCGCACTTCCGATTAAATCGGTCGGCATATAATTCTCGTTCATATATGGTGTCTGTGCCATCATAGACTGGCTTGCTAGCAATGCGCTTACAAATATGAGGTTTTTTCTTTTCATTATTTCTTCCTTTTATGGTTTATCTTTGTTTGTTAACGTCGACCGCCTCGTGCTCCTCCGCTCCTGGATGGGGAGAAACCGCCTCCGGAACGGCTGGGGGAACTTACCGACGGACGGAAAGTGCTTCTTGTGGTCGATGGCGTGAAGTTAGAACTTCTCGACGGTTGAGTGTTACGTTGAGGAGTTGAAGTCGTACGCGTACGAGGAGATTGCCTGGTAGTTGTTGAAGAACGATTTGGAGTAAATCGTGCCGAATTCTCCGAAATGGTTTGCCGGTTGGTGTTGCCCGTGTTTCGTATGGCTCTTCTGGCAGAAGAACTGTTTCTTACATTAGTGCGGGATGTTCCTCTTGCCAGGGAACTATTCTCCCGATATCTTACACTGGGACGAGTAACCGGTCTTGATGGATACCATCCATGACCGGGATGTCCCCAATGCGGATGATGCCAGTGCGGTCCCCAATACCAAGGATCATACCATCCGGCATACCAAGGACCTCCCCACGCCCAATAAGGATTGTATAATCCCCATCCCCACGAGTAGGAGAAGGTAGGTCCCCAATACCAACTGCTAGGATAAGCGTATGCGTAAAATCCATCATCATATACATCCCAATATATGGAATTGGGACCATAACGTAAGTCCCAGTATAAAGGACTGCTGACCGCAACGCCGATGGTCGGGGTGTTGAAACGAAGAATTCGTTTCGTATATTGATAGTCTCCCCCTTCTTCCCGGTTGTTATCGGTTGAAGCACTATCTTGACCTGCCACTTCCTCTTCAGCGGCAGATATACTATCATTATCCCAACGATATCGTCGGTTATATTCATCTACATCCCTGATGCTTCCCTGAGCATATCCTGAGCGGGTGTCCACTGCCGTATTTTCTGAAATCGTACGTACCGAAGGTTGCGGTTGGGAATGCTTATCCTCATTCACTTTCGTCTCTTTTTGAGGGACGAAATACATATCATCTATTTGTGCAAAGCCAAAAAACGGAATCACTGCAACGATGAGTGAAAATAATATTCTGTTTTTCATTGTCTTTTCTCCTTTACCTATATTATATGCAAATATAACTTTTTCTCGGTTGTCGGACAATACGGAAACGAGAATAAAGTTTAGTATATAACTCTTTTTTTGCTATTTTTGCAGAACCAATAGATTCTCGACATTAAATAAACAATATGAAATATTTGGAATTGGATTTCATTATATCCCCTTATAGCAGGATTGCAGCCGACATCTTGATGGCATTGGTAGCCGATGCCGGTTTGGAAAGTTTTGTAGATACTCCACAGGGAGTGAAAGGATATGTGCAAACCGGACTTTTCGAGCGTTCCGTATTGGATAGCTTGACAGACCTATTTCCCATGGACGGGGTGAAAGTAACCTACCGGTTGGCGGAAGCGGAAGATAAGAATTGGAACGAGGAATGGGAACGTAACGGCTTTGAACCGGTCCGAATCGCCGACCGTATTCTGATTCATAGCCCGGAGCATCATAACCTATCTCCGGCCAAATATGATATCGTGATAGATCCTCATCAGGCTTTCGGTACCGGTACGCATCACACTACGGGCATGATATTGGAACGTTTGCTCGGGATGGAACTCAGACATAAAACCGTACTGGATGCCGGGTGCGGTACGGGAGTGCTGGGTATCTTCTGTACTTTGAAAGGGGCAAAATCGGTGTGGGCTTACGATATAGATCGTTGGAGTGTGGACAATACGAAAGAGAATATGTTGCTGAATGGTGTAAAAAACATGGAAGTGGTTGAAGGGAATGCCTCCATATTACAAGGAAAAGACGCTTTCGACTTGATTCTGGCCAATATAAACCGGAATATTCTTTTAGCCGACTTGCCATCGTTCGTATCGGTTATGCATGCGGGAAGTCAAATGATTCTCAGCGGTTTTTATGTAGAAGATATACCTTTGCTTGTGCAAAAAGCGAAAAGCTTGGGGCTGAGCAACCTCAACCATACGGAAAAAGAGAACTGGGCTACGCTTTTATTCGAACATTTGTAATAAGCGATATGAATCCGGGGCTGCCGGTAATGTCTGTAGGACTTCCGGTGGCTTTATTTTTATTTATAACGAATCTTCAGGGTCGGTATAATTGTCTTCCAGTTCCGGTATGGTCAGTTTCATCAAGTCTTCAAACGACCCGTTGAAGATATTGCAGTCTACATTCCCTTTGATTCCGGTAACTTTTCCACAGTCCGTATGTTGCCAGAAATTCCATTTTCCTTTATATTCTAACTTCTCCACATAATAGTGCGCTATCCAATAAGGATATTCATCGAATGCGGAAGTATTCAGATAGTGCAATTTGAATTTGTATCCCGTATAAATAATGGGTTTCACGCCATATTCTTTTTCTACAATATCCAGCCACGTCTTTACAGCCTTTTGGAGCTGTGTTTCCGTTAGCCGTCCTGCCTTTTCCACGTCTAAAACAGGAGGTAGGTCACCGGGTTCCAAATGTACTTGTTTCAAGAAAAACCGAGCTTGTTTTTGGGCATCCACATCCGGCAAAAAGAAATGATAAGCTCCTCTTATAAAGTCATTTTGCTTTGCTTCATAAAAGTTTAGGTTAAAATTGTCATCCAATAGTGTCGTACCTTCGGTTGCCTTAATGAAGACAAAACTGACAGGGGATGAATTCAAGCTGGCGTTGCGCAAACGTTCCCAATCTATGTTTTCCTGATAATGAGAAACATCAATGCCGTGCACGTCAAAACCTTCAGGGTATACAGGATCCCCATAGATGGCTTTCCAACGGAATGAATAAGGACCGACAAAAAAATAATAAAAGAAAAGTATATAAGCTATTCCTAAAGACAACGCTCCTACCCATATCGCCCACGACGGCCAGCGTTTGAAAAACAACCATTTGCTTGTCCCTTTTTTCTTTTGCTTCTTGCGCGGAACGGTTTTTCTCTTAGGACTACGTGCTGTGGGAGTGCTATCCACTTTCTTACGGCTTCCCCTCTGAACAATCGTTTTTCTGTTTTTTACAGTTTGCGGCGTTTGTGCACACATGATAGAAACGGTCTCTATTATCCTTTTATTCAGAAAAATAACAAGTCCCTTCATCGACGGATAAAGGGACTTGCATATCTATAAATGAATTACTTAGCTTGTTCCAATTGCAACGTCTTGGTAGCTTGGTCGCAGACCTCGGTCGGACCGAAATACTGTATAGGACCGGGATATACGAAACAAGTTTCACGAGCCCATTGGTTGCGTCTCGATGCAAATTCCTTGAACGGGGCACCGTCCAAACGAACCAATGCCTTTTTGATGACCGGTTTCATCTCACCATTACGCTTCTCCATATTCATCATCATGGTGATGGGCACACCACCGGCAATCCATTCAGCAGCCGGTGCCGTCGTGTTCTTCACAATAGCCATATAACCGGTCTTGCCGTTAGCCATCAACATGGCGGCACTTGTACCCAAAGCATAACAATAATCAGCATCGTAGTTGGAAGGAGCAGCACAACGTCCTTCATAGCCGAAGAAATGGTGCAACGCCGAGAACTTACCGTTGAACTTACCTTCTTTCTTCCATGCAGCCAACTTGTTGGCAACCATTTCAGACAACAGTTTTTCCGTTTCAATCAATGAAACCTGCACGTTTCCATGCGGATCACGCTCCATAGTCAACTGGGCAGCTACTCCCAAGGGAAGAGATTCATATACAGCCTTGTTTGCTGCAGAAAGTTTATTCAAAATCCATTCGCGTTGTTGGTCCTTAGCCAATGCAGCACCTTCCGGAGTTGCCAACAAGTCGTTCAATTCTGCAATCAAAGCCTTCATCGCCGGGATGAACTCAATCAAGCCTTCCGGAATCAATACCGTACCAAAATTGTTTCCATCGGCTGCACGGTCGGCTACAACCTGAGCAATATAAGTAACGATATCATCCAAAGTCTGGTTTTTGGCTTCCACTTCTTCCGATACGATACAAATGTTGGGTTGGCACTGTAAAGCGCATTCCAAAGCGATGTGCGAAGCCGAACGTCCCATCAACTTGATGAAATGCCAATATTTACGAGCGGAGTTCGCATCGCGTTGAATGTTGCCAATAACCTCTGCATACGTTTTACAAGCCGTATCGAAACCGAAAGAAGTTTCAATCTGGTCGTTCTTCAAATCACCGTCGATGGTCTTCGGACAACCGATAACCTGCACACCGCATTTTTTCGCAGCATAATATTCAGCCAAGACACAGGCGTTCGTATTGGAGTCGTCACCACCAATGATGACAATGGCTTTAATACCCAATTCCTTGATGATTTCAAGCCCCTTTTCGAACTGTTCCTCTTTTTCAAGTTTGGTACGTCCGGAACCAATCATGTCAAAACCGCCTGTATTACGATATTGGTCTATGATGTCAGCCGTCAACTCCATGTATTTGTGATCCACCAATCCGCCAGGTCCCAAAATAAAGCCATACAACTTGCTTTCTGGGTTCAGTCTTTTAATACCGTCGAACAAGCCGCAAATGACATTATGCCCGCCGGGAGCTTGGCCACCGGAAAGAATTACACCGACGTTGAACGGGGCGTAAGATTGAGCCTCGCCCGGAACGAACTCAATGAGAGGCATTCCATAAGTGTTCGGGAATAATTTCTTGATTTCCTCTTGGTCGGCCACAGACTGCGTGGGTGCGCCTTCCTTTACAGATACGTTACCCTGCAATCCTTTGGGTAACTTGGGCTGATAAGCCGCTCTTGCAATTTGCAATGCACTTTTTTCCATGTTGTGATTCTAATTAATTGTTGAAAAGCATTTTCAGCACACAAAATTAATGTTTTTTGTCGGAATGAAGAAACTCTCACCCCAAAAACATACAGTTTATTTTCTTCTATAAAATTTCCCGATATCGTCAACTTTGCGTATCTTTGTCCAAGTTACTAATTTACATCATAATTTGAGATTAAAGAATATGGCTAAAAGAAGAACATTAAAAAAGAATATCAACTATATCTGTAGTGAACTGTTTGCGGAATGCGTAGCGTTGACGCATTACAAAGTAGATATAAAACAAGAAGATGTGGACAACGTAATGGTCCGCATATTGTTGATGCATGATGAATTTGTCAGCAGGATCAGTCATACGGAACCAGGAAACGTAAAAGGATTCTACAAGAAGCTGCGTATGGATTTCAATGCACAAGTCAGCGATATCATCAGCACAATCAGTCAGCTTTGTTAAATGAGCCGGCATTTTTGCAGTTTCCTCCTGTTCAGGGTGATGGGATGGAAAGTAGACGTGACGGTCCCCATGGGAGATAAGTATATCATTGCACTGGCACCTCATACAAGTAATTTCGATTTCGTGCTAGGAGTGCTTTATAGCCGTGCAATGGACTTCCGTTGCGACTTCTTAATGAAAAAGGAATGGTTTTTCTGGCCTTTGGGAATCTTAATGCGATGGTTGGGAGGAATCCCAGTATACCGGAACAAGAAGATGAGTATGACGGACCAGTTGGCACAAGTGGCCCGGGAACGGGATAATTTTCACCTTTGCATTACTCCGGAAGGCACTCGTTCACGTACGGAAGAATGGAAAAAAGGATTCTATTATATCGCCTTGAAAGCCGGGCTGCCTATTTTACTGTATGGAGTTGACTATCCAACCAAAACTATACGTTGCACTCAGGTAATCATCCCCAACGGAAACATAGATGAACAGATGAACGACATTAAAACATACTTCAAAGATTTCACAGGACGACATCCTGAAAAGTTCGCAACCGGATTAAAATAATGATAAGTATGAAAAAAAGGCTTATGGTCCTGGCGGGAGCATTCTTGCTAGGACTTTCCGTATATTCACAGAGTGGTGAGAAAATAGTAAAAGCCAAATTGGGTGATTATTTCTCTGACTATCAGACATCTTATACCACAGCCACCGACCGCTGTCGGATAGAAACGGTCAAGGTAGATGCTTCTGCACGGACGGCAGAGATTTACCTGAATGAACTCTTTGCCGGGCAGTCTTTTAGCAGGGATAAGGTTGATGAAATCTATCGTGCCGTAAAACGTTTGCTTCCTGCGCCATACAACGCTTATACTATTATTATATACGGTAACGGAATCCCCATAGAGCATCTTGTTACGGACATGAACGGAGCTTCATCGAAAGTGCAAAAGAAATGGGGGAAGGCTTTGTATCACGGGGCGCCGTGGGTGGAACGGATGCAACGCCCCTATCCTATCACCAAAGGTATGCAACAACGCCATTTGTCTGTTTGGGCCAGCCATGGACGCTATTACAAGAACGACCAAAAAGAGTGGATGTGGCAGCGGCCGTATTTATACTGCACGACAGAAGATTTGTTCACTCAAACGATAGTCATCCCCTACTTAATCCCCATGTTGGAAAATGCCGGAGCATACGTCTTTACTCCCCGTGAAAGGGATTGGCAGCCCCACGAAGTGATAGTGGACAATGACACCCGGGATTCGGGCGGAACATATTCAGAACATGAAAACAAATACGTATGGGAAAACGGAGGTATGGGATTTGCACCACTCAAACAGACTTATCTCGACGGCGAGAACCCCTTTACGGATGGGACAGTCCGCAGTACCCATACGGTAACTAGAAAAAGCCAGGCTTCCGAAATACGTTGGACGCCAAATATGCCTGTGTCCGGACGCTACGCCGTATATGTATCATACGTAACCTTGCCCACGAGTGTTTCCGACGCCCATTATGTGGTTCGCCACCAAGGTGTGTCTACGACCTTCAAAGTCAACCAACAAATGGGAGGAGGAACTTGGGTTTATCTTGGGACGTTTGATTTCGACAAAGACCAGCCCCATTCCAATTATGTCAGTTTAAGCAATCTGAGCAACCATCGCGGAACGGTGACAGCAGATGCCGTACGATTCGGAGGCGGGATGGGAAACATTGCCCGTGGAGATTCTTTGCAGGAAGTCGTAAGCGGTTTCCCGAGGTACTTGGAAGGTGCCCGTTACAATGCACAATGGAGCGGCATGCCTTATTCCGTATACAGCGGTAAAAACGGGACAAACGATTATAGCGACGACATCAATGTCCGTTCATATATGACGAACTATCTGGCCGGAGGTTCTTCTTATTTTCCGGCCGACAGCGGATTGCATGTACCGATTGAACTGGCCATCGCGCTTCATAGCGACGCCGGCATAGCCCCCGACAGCACTTTTGTCGGTACATTAGGTATTTATACCACGGATTTTAATGAAGGGAAGTTTGCGGCCGGAATGTCACGATTGGCATCACGTGAGTTATGCGATGTGGTCATGACACAAGTGAACGAGGATTTAAATGGCCTTTACGGGCAATGGAAAAGACGCCAAATGTTCGACCGGAATTACAGTGAAACGCGCGAACCCCAAGTCCCGGCCATGATATTGGAAATGTTATCCCACCAGAATTTCCGGGATATGGCTTTGGGACACGACCCTGCATTCAAATTCAATTTGGCACGGGCCATATATAAAGGAGTACTGAAATATACATCCTATCAACATGAGGCAGGTTATGCCGTACAGCCCCTTCCCGTTACTTGTTTCCAGACTCGTTTAAACCCGGATGAAAAGGAAATAACGCTATCCTGGCTTCCCCAACAAGACGAGCTTGAACCCTCTGCAACTCCAAAAGGTTACATTGTGTATACCCGGCAAGGAGAACATGGTTATGACAATGGCACATTTGTACATGAGCCTCGGTTCTCGTTCCGTGCGGAGGAGAATGTGGTTTACTCGTTCAAAGTGACAGCCGTGAACGACGGTGGAGAAAGTTTTCCTTCGGAGGAACTGTCGGCCATGATAGCCAAAAACGCCTTTGCCAAGGTCCTGATTATCGACGGCTTCCAGAGGGTGGCCGGGCCACAGGTTATCCAGACGGATTCGACCCGGGGATTCGACCTGTCAGCGGATCCCGGTGTTCCTTATATGCGTTCTCCCGGATTCTGCGGTCGGCAAATCGTATTCAACACAGAACTGAACCCCAAAAGCGCGTGGGGCTTTAGCGGGAATGAACTTGAAGGCAAGATGATAGCGGGAAATACATTCGACCATAGCCGCATGCATGGTGAAGCCATAGCCACTGCAGGCAAATACTCGTTTGCATCCGCTTCCCGTGCGGCAGTAGAGGCACAAATGGTAAACCTGAATGAATACAATATAGTGGATTTGATACTGGGCCTGCAAAAAAATGACGGATACAGTACCCGACCGTATCCGTCATTGACACCTGTTTTATGTAGTGCGTTACAAGAATTTACCCGCATGCGCGGCAGCCTGTTGGTGAGCGGTGCCTATATTGCCCGCGACCAGAAACAAAAGGAAAATGCAGACTTCCTGCGCAATACGCTGAAAGTAGACGCATACGCTCCGGTCACCTTGGATGCCTATTCTCAAGCCACGGGCATGAATACCACCCTTCATTTGTACACGGAACTCAATTCCCAACATTATGCCGTCACACATGCGGACTGCCTGATACCCCTTCCCGAAGCATTTTCCACCTTATTATATACGCCTACCAATTATTCGGCCGCCGTAGCCTACCAAGGGGAAGACTACCATGCGATTACCTTGGGATTCCCTTTCGAGTGCATCAAATATGCCGCCGACAGGGATAAGGTCATGGGTGCGTTCCTGAGTTTCCTGCTGTCAAGGTAAGATAGACTTCCTCTACTTGCGTGGCAATCCGGTTCCAATCGTATTTCGACATGTCGTAGCCAACATGTTTTAAAGGTGAAGCAGCTATCTTGTCCAATTTTTGTGCCAAAGCCCCAACGTCTCCTACCGGGAAATAGCAATCCTTGGCCAAGCCGACTTCAAGGTTTGCAGGGATGTCGCTGACTACGACTTCCACGCCATAACTCATAGCTTCAAGCAAGGCTATCGGAAGCCCCTCGTGGCTTGACGGCAAACAGTAGCAGCGGCAGTGGGTCAACAAGGAATGGAGCTTGCGCCCTTTGACAAAACCAGTCAACACTACCCCATTTGCTTTGGCCGTCTCTTTCAACGACCGGGAATAGTCGTCTTCAAAATCAGTATCACCGGCAAGAACCAACTTGATACTTTCGTTATTTTCCATTTGGATGAACGCCTCTACCAGATGGTGCAAATTCTTCTCCGGCACAAAACGGCACATGCCTAAAATATATTTTCCTTTCTCGATTCCCAATTCTTCAAAATATTCAGGCTCATCGCAAATTTCCGGTTGGGATACCCCATTATATATAAGGTGTACACGGCTTGTCCGTCCGTACTTTTGCCTTACCAGGTTACGAATCACATCGGATATGACGATGACATCGTCTGCAAACATGCACCCCATGCGTTCGCCGAGTTCCAGCATCGTTTTGGCCGCAAGCCCCCACTTGTCCCGGTCGTAATCCGGCCCATGATGGGTAAATACCACTTTCATCCCCAACATCTTGGCATACGGTACGAGCAAGGCGGGACCGATGGCGTGGACATGTAAGATGTCAGCCCCCAACCTCCGGGCTTCGTTAATGGCACGGAAAGTATGGATGATGGCCTCAAACGATTTTTTCTTGGGGGAAGGAAGCGTGACGAGCCGGACCCCCTTCCACTTCTTCAGGCCATCCTTCACATAATCGGAACGGCGCACCACCGTCACATCCCATCCCTGTTGAGCCAGACGTGGGAACAATTCCTCACAATGCGTCTCCACCCCACCCATGACACCGGGAATGCCACGAGTTCCGGTTACTACTATTTTCTTCATTTTACCATCCGCATTGAAAATAATTCATTACTTTTACACGCAAATACCACAACTTCGAGAACTCATGAGAGCATTTGCCACCCGAATCAAAGAAACACTCCAATATGTCGGCATCCTATCGTTGGCATGCCTTTCTGCCCTTTGGCTTTGGCTGACGGGTAAAGGAAAGCATTAGTGGGTAATCTCATACCCTTGCCTGGCCACATCGGCATTCACAATATCCTCACCCCGTTTACCCTTCAAGGCTGCTTTGGAATCATCGGAAAGACCGTTATTGATTTCCGCATTCACGTCACACGTAGACAAACGGTCAAGTTGTTCTTTAGTCACTTTCCCGTCGCGGTAATCACAGCATACAGGATTCTCATACATGGAATACTTCATGCCTAAAAGCGACTTCAGCTTATGTTTGGCCACCCATAAGGCCGGAGTTGCGATATACTTGTGCATGGCCGGAGACACCGAACCAATCATCCAACAGTTACGGTTGCAGCAACGTACTTTCCGACGCACTTTCTCCGCTTCGGGGCTGTTCCACAAATCCTCCCACGTCTGCCGGTTCAGGTTGCCCATCACCTCCTTGTCTTTCGTCCCGTTACAAGGCATCACGTCGCCATACGGGTCAATGAAGAACGTGTCGAAACTCATGTCGCAAGGCAACAGGCGCTTCTGACCGTAGATGTAATTGATAAGCCCATGGTTGAAATAAGCACGAAACCATTTCTTGGGAGAATTCGATTTCAATAACTCATTGACCAGGTTTTCAAAATTCTTAGCTACCATCGGACGGTCGTGGATGATGTTCTTAGCTTCTACAAAATAGAACGAGTTATGCAGGGAAGCCGTGGCAAACTCCATCCCCATCTTATTGGAGAGCTCATACAGCGGCACCAAGTCCGGCGCATTCTTGTCCTGCACAGTCATGCCGAAACCCACATCCTTCATTCCCATCTCGCGGAGTTTCTTCAAGGTATTATAACCACGACGGAAACCATCGTTCAAGCCACGGATTTCATTATTGGTCTTTTCCAACCCCTCAATGGAAATGCGGATACCGATCTGTGGAAACTCCTTGCAAAGTTCGATGATACGATCCGTGAAAAAGCCGTTGGTAGAGATGACGATACGGTCACTCTTCTTATACAGTTCACGTACCACCTCCTTCAAGTCCGTACGGATAAACGGCTCCCCTCCGGTGATATTCGTAAAATACATCTTCGGGAGCTTCTTAATCGTCTCGATAGAGATTTCCTCCTCCGCCTTCGACGGAGCCTTATAGCGGTTGCACATCGAGCAACGCGCATTACATCGGTACGTCACGATGACCGTACCGTTCAGTTTCTTTTCTGCCATAATGTTTTATGAATTTATTTTGAATACACTTTAACCATGCGGTTGTAATAGGATTCCGCATCATATTTCCTTTGTGACACCTCAGCCAACTGCTGATAATCGAAAGGCGTATTCCACATTTCTTCTATTTTTCCTTTCAAATCAGTCACATTTCCGCTAATGAAAGTCTTGTCGGTCAATTCCGGGATACCACCGATCCGGGCACCGAGTACCGGAGTACCCAAACATTGCGCTTCTATTACGGACAACGGATTGTTTTCATACCACTCAGAAGGTACCACAGAAAAACGAGCTTGTCCCACAAGTACCTTAATTTCATCCCAATCCTTATGTCCTAGGAATTCAATGTGACTATGTGCAATGGCTTTCAACTCGCCAAAGAGCGGCCCATCACCGATAACCTTCATTTTATACGGAAGTCGGTTGGCAGCCTCTATTAACGTTTTCACCCCTTTCTCTTGGCTTAATCGTCCGATATAGCAATAGTAATCCCTTTTGTCGTAATTGTCCCTTCGACACCTTTCCGAATCAATAAAATTACAGAGCACAACCATCTTTTTCTCATCAAATCCTCCCTCCGCCATTTTGTCGGCCATAAACCGACTAGGGCAGACAAACACATCTGTTGAGGCCTCCAATCGCTGCCGATTCCACAAATTTGCCTCACGAAAGCCCACGAAAGAAGCCAGTTTGGAACCTTTCATGCACTTGTTGTCGAGGCATGATTTCTTACCCCCCTTGAAACAAGCTTCACATATCGTATCTCCGCTGAGCAGGCAATCATATCGCGGACACAGCAATTTATAATCATGCAACGTCCACACGACCCTTATGCCACGTCTGTGTGCCAATTCAGCCAACACTGGAGAAAGTTGAGTATGGATATTGTTCAGATGTACCACATCGGGACGGAAATCATCCAACAGCCTATTGAATTTCCCCTTTACTTCTCTTGACCCGAAAGGCCGTGTGAAAGCCATCAATTTACTCATCTTCTTAGGAAAATACCGCTTCCATTCCGTGTCTACATTCTCCGGATAGTCCATGGCAAATACGCCCACTTCATGTCCGTGCTTCCTCAATAACCGCTCCAGATTAAGCACGTAGACGCAATCACCGCCCCGGCGGTAATAGAATTTATTGGCTAATAAGATTTTCATTGTATTGAAAGAAAGGTTTTAAATACATATTCCAAATCTATCAATCTTTTTTGCTGTACTGATTGAATATTGATATTAACTGTTTAGCAGACTCAATATTTGTAAGTTGACTCCGATAGGCTTTG
This sequence comes from Paraprevotella xylaniphila YIT 11841, assembly GCF_900683745.1. Taxonomy (NCBI): domain Bacteria; kingdom Pseudomonadati; phylum Bacteroidota; class Bacteroidia; order Bacteroidales; family Prevotellaceae; genus Paraprevotella; species Paraprevotella xylaniphila. The sequence continues at coordinate 789,291 of NZ_LR215980.1, read as the reverse complement.
CAATTTCTAACGTAAATAAAATTCTCATTTATGATTTTCTTCAATTCATTTACTCCCCAATCATCCTTTACTATACCCAATTGTTTCCTCTTAATGTATTCTGCTGACGCAGGTATGGAATTTGTTAATATAGGAGTGCCGGAACATATACTTTCTGGTATGGATACCATATTTAGGTCTTGTCGGGTATTTACCAAAAAGGCCAAGGAGGTACGTACATATTCTGAAAGTTTCTCTTGTGGAAGAAACCCTAAGAAATCCACAAAATCTGTCAATCCTAAATCTTTAACCATTTGTTTTAAATAAGTTTCTTCGTTACCACGTCCTGCTATTAATAGTTTGATGTCTTCATAACCTTTCTCAAGGTGCAAGTTGGCAAATTTTAAGATAATGCCATCTATATTTTTTCGATGAATTAATTGTGAAGAACTAATAAGCTGCCTTTTTTTCTTTTCTGTATAGATAAATTTATTTATATTAATTCCATGATCTACAATAGTTTTTGAAGTCTGTGGAATATAATTTCGTACAAAATTATATGCATAAATAGATCGAGGAACGACAGCTATTATCTTTTTCATAAACCATCGTCCAATGATATTATACCATAATTTTGATGGAACTTGAAACATCTTTTTTTGATGTGAAGTTAACTCTTGCCATACAATTGTTTTTTGAGGGCAAATGATGGAAGCCATCAAAGAATGAATTGCAAACACTTCACTTGTGAGGATACAATCAAAATCCTTATGAAACTTCTTAATATAGTGTAACAAGTCTTTAGAGAAAGGAAGCAAAGATGGTGGAAAAAAATGTGTCCAATCAGAACGGAAAAAGTGCACATCAAAATCGTAGTCTTCTCTTTTTTGAGGACGGAACTCTTCCGCTGCGCATAATGTGATATTGTGCCCTAAAGCAACAAAACCAATGCACATATTATATATCATTGTGTCTTTTATTGAATCAACATTAGGTATGATATTCCGTTCTGCCGTATATAAAATTGGATTAAGTATGAGTATATTCATTTTTCTATGATTTCTTCAAATAGTTTTTTCCATTTAGGCATAATAATTTCTGCTTTATACTTTTGGACACTTGCACGAGCATTAAGTCCCATTTTAAGTCTTAACTCCTGATTTGTTATTAATAGTGATAATTTATTTGCGAAGTCTTGTTCGTCATCTTCTTTACATATAAAACCATTATATCCATTTGTTATTATGTCGCGAGGGCCACATTTAAAATCATAAGCTATGCAGGGAAGGCTACAGGACATGGCTTCCAACATTACCATAGGTAACCCCTCATAACGGGAGGTCATAACAAAAATAGATGAAGAACAAAACTCCTCATAAATAAATTGAGTAGGAGGTATCAATGTTGTATATGCTTCTACATTTTTCGCTTTAATCAAATCCTGTAATTTATCATGGTCGCATCCTGCACCTACAATTTTTAAATTCCAATTAAAATGACAGCATACTTTAGCCCATATGTTTATTAACCTGTCAAAGCCCTTTTGAGCATCCAACCTCCCTACTGCAATAATCTGTTTTGCTTCCAAACCAACTAATCCTGTATTGTTAAATGTTAATATATTAGGTATAGCTGCAACATTGGGGATTATAGTTCTCCAACGTTGTTTATCTTCCTCCGTTAATGTTATGAAGCGATCATACTTGGGAACAATAATATGTTCGTCAATGGACTGTTGGATATAGTATAGACATTTCTTTACAAAAGAGAAGCGAAAAGCTTTGGCGTACATCATTTTTACTCCTCGGCAAAAATGTATTTCTAATATTTTTCTACTACCATCGTGTATTGAGGGCAAAATGGATGCTTCACTAAAAAAAGTAGAAATCACTATATCGGCTTTAATATCTTCCAAAATATTTTTCAGGAAACGTTTTTGTCTTCTTTTAAGGACAATTCTATTTATTACAGACTTCAATAATGAAGAACCTGTCAATCCATCATAATCTAATCCTAAATCTATATGCTTTATTTTATCTGAAAGTTCGTAGAAAGGTTTGTTTCCAAATTGTTTTTCCGTAATAATAAAAACTTCATACCCATACACATCAGCTAAATAATTGGCTTTCATGGATATTATACGTTCCATTCCTCCTGGATGGAACAATTGGGGACAACAATACACGATTTTCATTTTTTCATTTTATAAAAATAAAACAATGCAGAAAGAACCCCAAATAAACGATGTCTTAAAAGTATTAAGACCCAACCTTTTAGATACTCTCGACCTACGGGCATTGGAATTGTATTATTCCAATTAATGAAAGTAAACAAGTTATTTAGTAGTTGGGTTATTTGCATCCTGTCTTTTCCCATCATTACTGCATAGGATAATATGGATGTTATTTTTTCACTACAATATAAGGTGTATTCTTTTTTATTTATTGGAATTCCATTAGAAAGCAAATTATTGATACTGTACAATTCTTTTTGAGAATGCTGTAATACGTCATCGTAAAATTTTGCGGATGTAGATAATGTATTGCGTAAATAATGGATATATAACACATCTTGAAGTATTCCTAGACTCTTAACATTGGGATATAAGCGAATATTCAAATCAAAATCTTCTCCGCCATGTTTGTAGCATGGATTAAAATATAAAGCTCCGTCTTTAAATAAGGATGCATTGTACATTGCACTCCAAATAGTGTTACAAAATCCGGTATTAATCAAATGCAGGAATTCTTGTCTGATTTGCTTGTTGTCAAAGTACTGAAATCTTTTTTCTTTCCCAATATGGCGATTATAGGTTATATTTCCTTTTATTTCATTCTGAATTTCAACAGAATACTTAATAACTTCCAAGTTAAAATCTTCCGCATACTTTACCGTAGTTTCAAGTAAAGACGTATGGTATATGTCATCATGATCACAGAATGCTAGATATTTACCCTTTGCTAATTGTATTCCAACATTTCTTGCCTTACAAATTCCCTTGTTTTGCTGTCTGATAAGTCGTATTCGTTTATCTTTAGCTGCATAAGTACTACATATATGTCCACTTGTGTCTGTCGAACCATCATCTACTATTATCAACTCAAAATTCGTGTATGATTGTGATAATATACTATCCAAGGTATTTGTGATAATATTACCTGTATTATAAACAGGCATGATAATTGAGACAAGAGGTTGTTGTTTAATGATCATATTTCTACTTTATATTTTTTCATTCGTTGTGTTCTTACGATATTAGGGAATAAGCTTTCTATTATTGCTTTCACCTTATTTATTATAATCTCTTTATATGCGTAAAGGTACACGCAAATCAATGGCTTATATCCAAAAAAATCTGCTCTCTCTTTTAATATTTGCACTATTTTGTTGTGAGATGCCCCACCTGTACGGTCGTCAAAAATGGATATAGGTTGTCCTACATAAAATATCTCTTGATTTCCCTTATAGTAGATTTGTGCCGTTGTATCATAATCCGCTCCTAATGGATATTTCAAATTAAACCCAACATTTTTCAGCATAGAAGTTTTTGTGAATAAGGATTGGTGGCAGAAGCCTTGTGATTTAAAGACCAGTTCTTTCTTTGTCGGCTTTTTAGAGTAAATAGCATCAGCTTTACAAAATAAATATCCTAATTCATTTTGTATGTAAACATCCCCATAAATTAAATCTTCATGATACTCTTGTTTTCCGAAAATATCCGATACAATATGACTACTCACAAATCTGTCACCTGCATTCATAAAAAGCACATATTCTCCCGTAACATAGTTTAGTGATTTGTTCATAGCATCAAATATGCCTCTATCTGGTTCTGAAAGTACTTTTGCAATAAAATTTTGATATTTATCTACTATATTTAAAGTACCATCCTGACTTGCACCGTCAATTATAATATACTCCAGATTCGGATAATCTTGTGATATTACACTTTTAATTGTTTGTTCAATTGTGTCTATACAATTAAAGCACACTGTAACTATGGATATCCTTTTCATGCATAAATATTTCTTGTTTGTTCATAATTACACTCCCTATTCCAAAGAAGAAAAAATAGTTGAGTCCTGTAGCAACAATTAAAACAATCATTGTAACCAAAGCTAATAATTGATAATTGACTTTTCCATATTTATAAGGTCGGCTATATTTATAGGATTGATAAAATAACATATAATACATTAAATAGCCTAAAATTCCGAATTGACATACAGCTGTAGACAGTATAGTTTCAAAACCAAATAATACAGGATGTAACTCATATTGATTTAGATACCATGAACACCACCCAAATCCTTTTCCAAACAATATATTGTCCTTGACTTCTATAAATGGATAGGTTACTTGAAGAATTCTTAGCTCCCAACTTGACCCTCCAACATCTTTTGCAGCTAACAATTTATCATCCCAAAAAAAGAAAGATGTCTCTATCATAGACCTTATACTTTCTAACGCAGGAATTATAAAAACAGCCAATAAAACTACTGCCCCCAATAAAAACACTTTCATATATAATAATACATTCCATGTTTTTCGCTTCAAATACATCCACAATATAAGAAAAACACCTATTGAAACAATTGGTGAACGTTTCTTACATAAGAAAATATTAACAATCAATAGAGCTAATGCTATAAATATGGTTCTTTTATTATATTGCCCTGTATATTGAAGATATACGAATAGAGGTATTGACATGGATATAAAATATCCAAATCCATTTGCATGTAAAAATGTTCCTGATGTAGAAACTCCACGACCAGTTGTATACCATACTTCTTTCACCAACGATGTATCTCTCCATCCTGTTATTGTTTGGAAATAATTTACATACGGATTCTTTTGCATAAGATATGCAATTATAGCATAAACACAGCATAATATAGTTGACCATAAAAAGGTCTGTATTACTATTTTTAAATCCCATTTTGTTCTAACAACAGCAATTGCTAATATAACAGGGAGTATGTCCGTAAGGAGAAATTGTATTAATGAGTTATATTGGAATTGCAAATCCTCATAATCAGAGAAAGGTAGAAGCACAGCACATGAACATATAAAAAATACAAGAGCTTTAAAATATGAATCCTTAACCAAACGTACATAAGTCTTAGCAAGGCCATTAACCAATACACTTATAACAATAATGAGTATTAGTGTGCTATTAAAACTAAGTCCTTCAAAACCTGGGGTCCGGACAACTTCAGGTATTAAAATTCTTGCAGATATGAAACACGCTAATCCATACGAAGGACGAATTAAGGTTGCTACTACTGTGAATGCTAATATAGCAAACAACAATATATTTAACATATTACTTTCTTAAGTATTTTTACAACTTTTGCCGGATTTCCAGCCACTACACAATCTTCTGGTACATCTTTAGTTACTACACTTCCTGCGCCTATAATAGAACGTGCTCCAATATGTACCCCTTTTAGAATTATAGCATTAGCTCCAATTAAAACATCATCTTCGATGACAATCTCTTTATCTATCCTGTTTTTTGCATCAGAAATTTCATTTCTACGATCTTTGAAAGAAAGTGAATGGGCATCAGTGTCTATCAACGTAGTGCCTCCCCCTATTTTCACATTGTTTCCTATTTTTATATGTTTTGCAACCCAAATTACGGTGCCACTCATTCCGACATTCTTACCTATTTCAAGCACTGCATTATCCATTATAAAGATACATCCATGAGCATTAGTTGTTAAGGGGTTATAAGTTGATCCGGATAAAAATAAAAAGTTCTCTCCCGTAGAGAATATCGCATTCTTACCTTTGTGAATATGAATTTTTCCTAATATTTTAAATCGTCCTTTGGGTTGTAATCCTGTTGCTTTTGCATATAACATATTGTATCTCCAAGAAATGGACATACTTACTTTTTCCTTTAAAGCAACCATTAGACGTATTATATTATATACTATTCCACTTTCCATAAAAAGTTAGCACTATAAAATTCCATCATTTTTCATACCCACTAATACAGACGTTCCAATGATATCGTCAAATGAACTCGCTGGAGATTGGCGAAAAAGCGCAGATAGTTGTTTTCGTATCCAACTTTGCCTTTTTTCATGCTCTCCAATCATATTTACAATTCCATCGTGATGTATTTTCATTTGGTTATGCAGGCAATATATGGGTAGTAAGTATTCAGCAAAATATCCATAAATACGGTTGTACCTCGAATATGGTAAGGGTTTTACATGCTTTTCGCATTCTTCCAAGATGGAAAACTGCCATTGGCAGAATTGATTGAAAGCCTCTTTTCTCATAATGAACATGTTATAAGGTATATCCGCATTTCTTGCCAAGTATTGCAATGTTGTTTTTTCATACTCAGGATATAGTTTACGTATTGACATAAAAAATATGGCATAATCTTCAGGTACAATGTTCATTTTTAGTTTGTTCAACATCGTATCCCTAACCCCACTGTAAATAGGCCTTGGTAATATTACATCATATTTAGAAAAGAGTCGTTCCAATAGTTCATCCGTATAAACGGTTTCGAAATACCGCCTATAATGACATAAACCTATATACCGACAATCTACATTCTTCCAAGCCCAGTATTGGGCCGTCAGTTCACAATAACTTGGGTTCTTTTGGCTGATGTTATCCCCTGTGTCATCTCCGATAATTCCCAAGTCATATTCAGATATGGCCTTTCCAACCTGAATGGGAGTGTATATTCCCTTGTTATACATGTTACAGGGTTTGTGGCAAGCTACCAATATCATAGATTTCATCTTTCTTCCTTTTTTTATTCATTTAATTTATTTATAAGTTCATTCGTGCACTCCTTGATTCTTGTTTCAAGTTGTGGATACACTCTTTCATAGGAGACGGGAGACAAATAATCCGCACAGTTTGGGTTATATATTTTAAATTCCAGTCCAAAAGAGGCAAGGAAATCATACATACGTGAATTCTCGGATTTTTGGTCTTCTTTGCAGCGCATAAGTGCCACAAAATCCTTTTTCAGTTTTAAACTCATGGCCGCATTATGAAAAGAATCTGTCACGACATAAGTCGCGTGATGTAAGAACCATACAAAATCATAGATGTCTGCCGACTGCAAATATTCATATCCTTTTATCTTGCAAGTCGGAGGAGCCACGCTGAATACAATAACCCGATTAATCCCATATTGCTCTTTTATTGTTTTCAAAGCCTTCCATTCAAAGTCCTTGTCACCAATGAAATAACAGAATATATAAGGTATGGAAACGGATATTCGATTCACGAGAGACCCCTTGTGGGAGAATTGTATCCAACTATTTTCATCGAGTAAAAGAACCGGATCTAATACCGTTTTTACTGTTTTTCCCGTAAAGGCAGATAACATTTTTGACCCTGTTTCTTCCCTGCAAAAGATTGCACTGAAAGAAGAAAGATATTTTTTGTATAGGTCTTGTTTCTCTTCTGGAATCCTACTAACCGCTATGGAAGAAGAATAGGCTATTTTCTTTTGATCTTCTTTCACGAAATCAAGCATGTAGAACGTATCAAGATTATATGGATTCCATATTTGGTCGCTTCCCGTGAGGAACTTATCGTATTGCTTATTCAATAATTCAATATCCTTTGGACAGGTAACAAGGGGAGTAAAACAAAATTCATTTTTCAAGAATTTCATAATTTTCGTTTGACGGACTTGCTCTGGTTTTCTTATGCCTAATACTTTTTTAATTAACGCAACACATTTGGAACGGAGTTCCCTTTGTTGTCCAGGATATTGGTGAAACTTTTTCCGTCCGCAAAACGGTCTTATCATGTCCACATGAATCCCCTTGGAACGAAGCACTGTATAAAGGGCATAGGCTTGAAGATTGGTACCGTAATTATTGCTGCCGTACCATGTCACAAGGCATACTTTCAGTTTTTCCTCTGCATTCTTCATATATACTTTCCTTTTTATTTTTTGAATATCTTTTTGAGTATGCCATAAGCTTCTTCACCTACCATCTTCTTTACCATTTCTTTCGATTGCTCTTTATTGGATTGCTTGATAGTTGACATTATTTTTAAGGCTGCGTTTTCGTTCACATCCTTAGTAAAAGCTTCCAATAAAATGGGCTTTTCGGATGATGGGTTTAAAAAATCTGGCAAGAGTTTTTCATATTCTTCTTTGCTGGAAGCAGTGAGGTAAATAACCCCCAAATCTTCGGTATAATGACGTACCAATTTTGGAGACTGCTTTCCATAATGTCCTTCTGCACAAATATACGGGTAGGCTTCTTGTCCTAACATTGATCCCATATTCATGTGATGAGTAAATTCGCATCCTTTTCCATTGTTAACTAATAAGATTCTTATGTTTTTGCCCACATGTCTGTTTCCGAGTGAGTTCATGTCATAGAAGAATGATAAGTCACCCACCACACCCAAATATAACTTTTCGGGATGTGCCCATGAAGCCCCTATAAGGGTGGACATATTGCCATCGATACCGAAACCACCCACATTGGAGAATGAAGTAACTCCTTGGGGAAGTTTGAAGAAATTCCATGATCTCAAAGAGGTAAGGATGCCCAAATGCAATACGGTTCCGTCCGGTAATTTTCCAGAGGTTACAGAGGCCATCCATATATTTGAGAATGGCAAATCCGGTAGAGATTGCATTATAGCTTCATACTCTTCCTTATAAGATGGATATTCGTCAATAGGGTAAGTGCAATCTTCTTTCGCATAATGGTTAAAAAAGAAAGTCTCATCCATTTCAAAAACATTTACCAACTTCTTGAAAGGGTCTCGGATTTCACCATCTTCGCTCACGCGCCATACTTCTTGTGCATAAGGACTGATATTGAACATATCCCCGGAAATTTCTCCTAAATGTATCAGTAGTTTCAACGAACGTTTGATTTTACCACTCTGCAACTGAATGAGAGAGTAATTCATTTTGTATTTCCCATAATATCCACTAGTATGGTCACAAAATACGATGGCATGATGCTTTTTACAGAAAGCCTCAATGCTCGTTTCTTCTTGCTGGTTGAACTTTTTATGCGAACCGACGAAGATTCCTATCGGACCTTGGGGTAATGACGGGAGTTCGTTTTTATGGCTGTACCTATGGATAACTCGAGTGTACGGAAGTTCAGTTATGGAAAAATCCGGGTTATAAGAAGTAATCAGATTGATATGTGCCGGCCCTCCTCCATGTCTTGTAAGTTCAAGTATGGCTTCATTGATTTTATTTATTGCGTTCCATTCCTGTCGTTCGCAATGAATCTCATCCACCTGAAAACTCTTTTTTACTATATCAGCCGGTAACTGTATGCGATTGGTTACCTGGTCTTTCAAATTGCCTATCCATTCCGAATATTGCGAAGAAGTTACCACAAGAATGGGAAGCTTACGATAATAGGCTTCCGTCAATGCCGGCATATAGTTGCGAGATGATGTGGCACCCGTGCAACTTAGCATTACCGGTTCTCCGCTTTCTGCAGCCAGTCCACATGCCATATAGGCCGCACTGCGTTCATCAACTGAAGAGTAAATCTTGAAATATGAATCATGTTGGAGACTGGCTACAAGTCTTAAATTCGTTGCTCCCGGAGAAGCTATGATATTATGTATTCCATGGGCTTTTAAGAGTGAAATCAGAATAAGAGAATTTTTCTCTGCCGTATAATGTAAATCCATATTATTATTGTTTTCTTCGTTTGAGTTTATTTTTAACCATGTCACACACTGTGATTCTTTCTGAACGCGTCATACCTATATAGTACATCGCGGGGATTGCTGATATGACGCTTACCATACATGTCAGTATAAGTCTTCCAAATGAAGGAGGCAGAATCTCAACAATCGAAATAGGAGGAATAAAGCAAACAAGCAGAACTATTAAAACAATACTCAGTACCTCATTTACATATCGACGGACAGGGAATTTCACCATCCTTTTTAAAAGGAAGAGTCTGACAAATATGAGGAGTATATTGTCTAATATGTAAACAATGTAATAGATTTCGGGATTGCAACCTAATTTAAATAGCAACCATGTGACAGGGAATACCAAACATCCAAATCCTCCCACGTAAAGATAATAACGTTTGATGTCTCCTGTACCTAATGCCAGAGTGGTGAGTGGTGCACCTGGCAAATCTGCCAAAGCTACAAATAGTGCTAATCTCAGAAATAAAGGAGCATAAGAAGGAACTTCTTTCAACCACAGCCCTAAGACATAGTCGGCTTCCAACACCAATGGTATTAAAAAAAACAACATGAGAAAGAATGAGAACTTCGCTCCTTTGAACACCAATTTGAAAGATTCTGTAGCATTTCCTTCTGCGTATGTCTTGATGATTTGAGGGTTCAATGCTGTCGTGAAATTACTCACAAACATCCGGACCGCCGAATCCACCTGAGTAGCCACTCCACGTGCTGCATTGAGTACCACTCCAAAGAAGATATTGATAACAAGGTTCACTCCTTGGGTATTGAATATATAAGCACTTGTTCCAAAAAGGTACCATCCTGCAAAAGCTCCGATTTCCTTAAAAAGAGATTTATCGAGGATAAAGTGGTAACGGCATTCTTCAAAATGTTTTTTGCAGTAAACTCCATATACCAATCTTAAGAGTAGTGCTATGGAGGTCAGAAGAATAGCATATAGAATAAGCTTGTCCATTGCAAACAGCACAAGCAGGTAAACAGCTCCAAGTTTTAGTAGAGATTCCCATAAGCCAATATAGGCAAAGGTTTTCATGTGCTCATGGGCAACAATGAGTGCGTTGTAGGAGACGCTGATAAGTCCAAGTATAAAAGACAATAATGAACATTGAAAAACCCATAAGGCTGCAAATTCTCTTCCTTCAGGAATATTCATTTTTGTGTAAATGAACCATGCGCCTACCAATTCAGCTAATATAATAATGATGGCTGAAAGGACTATTTGTATATTAATGCTGGTGCAGAAAATTCTGTTTAATCGTATTTTATTCCCTCGTCCTAATTCAAAAGTAATGAAACGGGAAATAGAGTTAGTAAGTGATGCTGAAACCAATGCGAACATGGCTACAAATCCACCTACTACATTATATATTCCATAGTCCTCTATACCCAGTGTGGAAAGTACCACTCTAGAAGTATACAGACTGATGACAAGAGATAAAAATGTCCTGAGATATAAAAAGGCTGTATTTTTTATAAGCCTTGTTCTATTATTGCTTTTTTCCACTTTGTCTGTTAATTAAAAGGTATATGGGATATCATCATAGATTATAATACCTGCTCCTCCTGACATTTGAATGGTATCAATGCTCTATTATCCAGAAGGTTAATGTAAAAGTTATCGCTTTCCATTCCGAAAACAAGAAGCAATGACCTTATGGATGATTACAACTTCTTCCTTCCTATACAGGAGTTTTCCAAAAAACATCCTTCATCTTTCAGGATGTATGCTAATATGCTCATTACTTATATGTTATGGGCTGAAGGATGTTTCAGCTATCCTTCAGCCATGTTTCATTTCCTTTGGAAGAGGACGGAAAATCAATCTGCGGAGAATGAAAAATCGCTTGGCTTAGATTGAAAAATCGTTTGGCGCAGAACGTTTGACGGCTTTCTGCCATGAAAGGGAACTGAAAGATGAAATTTTACCGTTCAGTTCCTAATATGTTGTATAATAGATGTTTACCATACATCCTGAAGGATGAAGGATGTTTTTGGAAATTCCCTTGGGTGTATTTTAGTTAGTGATTACCCAATCTTTCAGGGTGTGCCGTTCCATGTCGAAGTTGATGCCGACTTTCACCACGGGCAAGCCGCACAGGACGAAGCGTTCGGGATAGTTCTTCAGGTCAATCTGTTGCATGGCGGCTGTGGCCGACTGGTTCAGTTTCAACTCCACGACGTAGAGCGTGGTGGCTGTGCGTATCACCAAATCCACCCGTCCCATCGGGGTACGTACTTCCACGTCCACGTACGCGCCAAGGAGGCTGAAAATGATGTAGAGCATCTGTTGGTAATGGCCTTCGTAGTCCGTGCGGTCGCAATAAGGAACGGTGGAGAGGAACGTCTGCAGCAGGCGAAGCATCCCGTCCATGTCGCCGCGCACTAAGGCACGGGCCAAATTGACCACCGTGGTGTTGGTCGTCTGCGTGTCGTGTGTCACATAATCAGGTATGAGGCTGCGCATCAGGCCTATCCTCACTTCCGCATTCGGGATGTCCAACGTATAGATTTGGAACATCTCATCATATCCCTTGATGGTGACATAGCCGCTTTGGTACAACAAGGGGGTGACACTTTGCATCCGTTCGGTCGGTGCGTCGAAATCGGCCGCCACAGCCTCGTTGCCTCCTATCCGGGAGGGCAATACACCGAATTTGTTCAGCATTTCGATTAAATAAGTAGGCGTGCCGCTGCCGAACCAATAAGAATCCAACCGCCCGTCGGCGAAGGCGTTCAGCAGGCTGAAAGGGTTATAGATGTCCGGCGAGGGCCAAGTGAAATGGTAGCCGTCGTAATGGGCTTTTAGTTTCTTTACGACCTCTTCGCGATTCACGTTCAACCGTCCGGCCAAAATGTCCAAGTCCTCGTCCATCTGTGTGGCCATCTCCTCCTCCGTGATGCCGCAGATGGCGGCGTATTCCGGTAGCATACTGATATTCTTAATGTTATTCAACTCGCTGAAAATACTGAGTTGCGAGAATTTGGTAATACCAGTGAGGAAGACAAAGCGCAGGTAGGGATCGCAGGCTTTAAGCGGGCTATAAAAGTTGCGCATGATGTTGCGGAGGACAGGCAGGTTCTTTTCTTCATGCACCACGTCAAGCAAGGGCGCATCGTATTCGTCGATGAGCACCACCACTTGGCGACCCGCCTGTTCGTAGGCACGACGGATGATGCCTTGGAAGCGTTGGTTCACATTTTCCTCACCTTCGCCACGGCCATATACGTTTTCATATTCTATCAGTTTCAAGTTCAACTCGCTTTCCAAGCGTTCCTTATCCACGTGCTTGGCTGTACTCATGTCAAAACGCAAAACGGGATATTCCGTCCATTCCGTCTCCAACCGCTCCACAGCCAAGTCCTTAAACAACTCTTTACGCCCTTCAAAATAGGCTTCCAAAGTACTTGTCAACAACGACTTACCGAAACGGCGCGGACGGCTCAGGAATATGTATTTCGAAGCAGAGTGTGTCATGCGGTATACGTATTCCGTCTTATCTATATACAGATATGACTTATTCCTTATTTCCGAAAATGTCTGTATCCCTATCGGGTAAAGTCTTGTTTTCTGTTCCATAACCATTCTCCTCCGGCTATAAATCTACCGTTCTTGATAATCATCTTTCTATCACCCAATCCTTCAGGGTATGCCTTTCCATGTCGAAGTTGATGCCGACCTTCACCACGGGCAAGCCGCACAGGGCGAAGCGTTCGGGATAGTTCTTCAGGTCAATCTGTTGCATGGCGGCTGTGGCCGACTGGTTCAGTTTCAGTTCCACGACGTAGAGCGTGGTGGCAGTGCGCATCACCATGTCCACCCGTCCCATCGGGGTACGTACTTCCACGTCCACATACGTGCCGAGGAGGCTGAAGATGACGTAAAGCATCTGTTGGTAATGGCCTTCGTAGTCCGTGCGGTCGCAATAAGGAACGGTGGAAAGGAATGTCTGCAACAATCGCAACGCGTCGTCCAACCGCTCTTCATAAATGGCCTCATAGAACAAGGCCACGGTAGTCAAACCGTCCGTCGTACGGCGGTCCAAATAACCGGGCAAAAGGCTCTTCATCAGTCCGAGGCGCACTTCCTTGTTGGGAATGTCCAGAGTGTATAGCTGTGTGATGGGGGAATATCCCTTGATGGTGACGTAACCGCTTTGGTAGAGCAACGGGGCGATGTCCGTCATGCGTTCCGTGGGGGCATCGAAAGACTCCGCCATGGCTTTCCTTCCTCCGATTTGCTGGGGCTGCACATTGTACTTTTTCAGCATCTCGATAAGGTAAGTGGGCGTGCCGCTGCCGAACCAATAGGAATCCAACCGCCCGTCGGCGAAAGCGTTCAACAGGCTGAAAGGGTTGTAGATGTCCGGCGAGGGCCACGTGAAATGGTAGCCGTCATAATTGTCCTTGAGTTTTTGCACGGCTTCCTCGCGGCTCACACCCAAACGTCCGGCCAAGTTCTCCAAATCCTTGTCCATCTGTGTGGCCATCTCCTCTTCCGTAATGCCGCAAATAGCAGCATATTCCGGCAGCATGCTGATGTTTTGGATATTGTTCAGTTCGCTAAAGATGCTCAGCTGCGAAAACTTGGTGATGCCCGTCAGGAAGACGAAGCGAAGGTAGGGATCGCAGGCTTTGAGCGGGCTGTAAAAGTTGCGCATGACGTTACGCAGGACGGGCAGGTCCTTTTCTTCGTGCACCACATCGAGCAGGGGCGCGTCGTATTCATCGATAAGCACCACCACTTGGCGGCCCGTCTGCTCGTAGGCGAGGCGGATAAGGTCTGTAAGACGTGTGTTCGTGTCCGGGGTTTCAGACTTGATGCCGAAATTCCTTTCCATCCCTTTTAATTGCCATAGCAAATAACGTTCCAACTCCTCCCTGTCCATGTGCTTGCCCAAACTCATGTCGAAACGCAAAACAGGATATTCCGTCCATTCCGTTTCCAATCTTTCCAAGGCCAGTCCCTTAAACAAATCTTTACGTCCTTCAAAATAGGCAGCCAAAGTACTTGTCAACAGCGACTTCCCGAAACGGCGCGGACGGCTCAGGAACATATATTTGGAAGCGGAATGTGTCATGCGGTAGACGTATTCCGTCTTATCTATATACAGATATGACTTATTCCTTATTTCCGAAAATGTCTGTATCCCTATCGGATAAAGTCTTGTTTTCTGTTCCATAACCCTCGCTCCTTTATTTCTTCCTTACAAATATAAGCAAAAATAAACATTCTCACCTTGGCTTTAGTTTTTGTTAACGTCACATCTTGAAAGATATTCCACTTGCCGATTATGCCAAACACCGTACTCCCCATCCGGCAATGCCGGCATTTTGAATGAAAGCCGGTCGCTCCCCTCCTCCACTTCCGGCAAACCATGGATAAAATGTTCCGATTGTGCTTGGCCAAACGTGGCCATCACGACCGGAAAGGGGAAGCCGGAAAGCCGCATCGGAATGATTTTAGCCTCGGGGCAAAGACGGGACAACTGGCAGGCTGAACGTTCGAACGCCACCCAATGCGTACCTGTACCATACAGATGCATCAAGGAAGCATTATTTTCTTCGCGGCGAAGGATTTCCGGCCCTTGTCCTTGCAGTAATGCCAACAGGCGCACTCCGGAGGGCTGAGAAAAAGAACACTGGTTTTCCATTTTATGAATCTGGAGTTTTTACGCGAATTACAACAATCGGATGTATTCGGGACTTACTTCCACTCCTGCCGACAACAGGCCGGAAAGGTCGATGAACAGACGTTTTACACGGCTACCGCGGATAGACAGGAGATGACCTTCATATCCGTTGAGAGGGCCGCCCACAATGAGGACCTGGCGTCCTATCATCGAAGGACTTATCTCTCCCGGAAGATAGTAGCGGGGACGGAAAGTAGACTCCACCGCACGGATGAAACGTTCCATCTCAACCGTGCGTACCGTCATCGGGGAACAGTATCCACCACGTACATAACGGAATTGTAACGTGGGATCCCTTTCTACCACGGAACGGAGTGCGGAATAGCGTTCCCGGACAAACAGCAGGTCATGAAGAAAGGGCACATTCTTACGTACGCGTTGCCCGCGAACCAACGTGACCACCTCGTGCATCGGCGTAAACACGCGCAGCCCCATTTCCGCAAGTTGACGGTAAGCGGGATGTCTGGCATTGGAACGTTTCAGGTCCCTTAACACGAACCAACATTCCGCCTCGTCACTTTGGGACAATAAAGAAGCCTCCATGGAATAAGGATAAAGTATCTAGTCCTGATAGTCCTCAAGATACACTATGAACCAATCAGTTACACGTAATTCACAAAAAAGTCGGGACTTTCCCCGCACTATATTTAAATTCATTTTTCCGGTCGCTCTCTTAGGAAGAGATAAACCGGAAGCGGAACAAGGCAGTTAGTAAATGAGTTATGGCATTCGAGTGTTCGCGTTTGAAAACGTTTCTGAAGAATTTGTATTACGGAAACACAGCCCCATGATACCTAAAAAACTCATCTGGAATGAGAAAAATATTTTAAAAACAGCGCGTTGAATGAAATATTTTTTATACTTTTGCCGAACAGTTTATCTCTTCCTAAGAGAGCAACCGTCCCTTGCCCGAAAATCACACTAAGGAGATGCGAAAATCAATCTAAGCCCAATCAGAAAAAAACATTTTCATTTGCCTCTGCGCTCGCCTTTCACTACCTTTGTTTCACGAAGATAGGATGCGGCTCGGCAGTCTTTCGTTCAAAAGCAAGCTTTTGGCTTGGAACTGCGCTCGCCTTTCACTATCTTTGTACCGTAATGTCTAAAAATAGAAGAATATGTACGAGATACAGACCAATGCCAAAGGTTCACGTCAGATGTTCGTCACCGACGAGAATCTCAAAACGATTGAAAGATACGGGCTTTTCCAACAGTTGGTGGACAGTAGCGGCATCATTGACGAGATGGTGTTGGAGAAACTGCGCCTGAACGTCCGTGCCCTGATAGAGGCTGAACCGGACAAGGCAGACCTTGTCGATTTGTGCCAAGGCGTGCTTTTCCATGACAACATGAAGGCGTTCGGATTGAACCAGTTAGTCAAATTATACGTAAACTGGTTGAAAACGCATCAAGAGATAGAACAAGCAAACATATTGGAAGAATAAAGGAAAAGGAGACCTTGATGAAAGATTTCCGTTTGACTGACTGGCTCCCCACGACCAAAAAAGAAATGGAGTTGCGGGGATGGGATGATGTGGACGTTATCCTGTTCTCCGGAGACGCTTACGTGGATCATCCATCGTTCGGTGCAGCTGTCATCGGGCGCATTTTGGAGGCCGAAGGCTACCGGGTGGCGATTGTTCCCCAACCGGACTGGCACGGTGATTTCCGCGATTTCAAGAAACTGGGACGGCCGCGCCTGTGGTTCGGTGTGGCTCCAGGTTGCATGGATTCGATGGTGAACAAATACACGGCCAACCGCCGCCTGCGGAGCGAGGACGCATATTCGCCGGACGGGCGGCACGACCTTCGTCCGGAATACCCCACGATAGTGTATAGCCAAATCCTGAAACAGCTTTATCCCGATGTGCCGGTCATACTGGGGGGGATAGAAGCCTCTCTACGCCGCCTGACGCATTATGATTATTGGCAGGAACGGTTCCGCCCGTCCATCTTATGCGACAGCGGAGCCGACATGATTATATATGGTATGGGAGAAAAGGCGGTGGTGGAAATTTCAAACCATCTGCAGATGGCCATAGAAGACGGAAATGCCCATCTGGATTACGCGGAGGACGGTACGGCCCGCGTCGGCATGAAGACTTTCCGCGACGTGATTACGCATGGGCATTGCATTCCCCAAACGGTATCTATATATAATAAGGAGGATATTCCCGGCGGAATCGTTCCCGACGACCTCATCCTACACGCCCACGAGACCTGTCTGAAAGACATGAAGGCGCAGGCCGAAAATTTCCGGCATATTGAGGAAGAAAGCAACAAATACCACGCGCAGCGCATCATCCAACCCACCGGCAGACGGTATGTAGTGGTCAATCCACCCTATCCGCCGATGACGCAGGATGAAATAGACCATTCGTTCGATTTGCCCTACACCCGCCTACCCCATCCCAAATACAAGGGAAAGCGCATCCCGGCGTACGAGATGATCAAGTTTTCGGTGAACCTGCACCGGGGATGTTTCGGAGGATGTGCGTTCTGCACGATTTCTGCCCATCAAGGCAAGTTCATCGTCAACCGCAGCAAGGAAAGCATCCTCAAAGAAGTAAGGCAAATCACGGAGATGCCCGATTTCAAAGGCAACCTTTCAGATTTGGGCGGCCCTTCGGCCAACATGTACGGCATGAAGGGGAAAAACCTGAAGGCGTGCGAGAAGTGTAAACGCCCGTCGTGCATCGATCCGGAAATATGCCCGAACCTGAATACCGACCACACGGCTTTGTTGGACATTTACCATGCCGTAGACGCTTTGCCCGGCATCAAGCGGAGCTATATCGGCAGCGGGGTGCGTTACGACTTGCTTTTGCATGATGCAAAAGACGCACGTATCAACCAAGTGAATGCCGAATACACCCGTGAACTGATTACGCGTCATGTAAGCGGCCGGCTGAAGGTTGCTCCGGAACACACGTCGGAGCGTGTGCTTGAGCTGATGCGTAAACCCTCTTTCCGGCTATTTGGGGAGTTTAAGGACATATTCGATCGAATTAACCGGGAAGCCGGGCTGCGCCAACAAATCATCCCTTACTTCATCAGCAGCCATCCGGGTTGCACGGAAGAAGACATGGCGGAGTTGGCCGTGCTGACGAAAAGGATGGACTTCCAACTGGAACAGGTGCAAGACTTTACGCCCACTCCCATGACCGTGAGCACTGAGGCTTGGGCCACAGGCTACCATCCTTATACGCTCGAACCGGTATATAGCGCGAAATCGCCTCGCGAGAAACTGGCACAACGGATGTTCTTCTTCTGGTACAAGCCGGAAGAACAGCCAAAAATAAAAGCGGAACTGCGTCGCATCGGAAGAACGGACTTGGCTGACAAGCTTTTCGACCGTACACGTCCGGTGGAATGGAACAAAAAAGAAAATGCATGTTATGACTTGGAGGGCAGACGACGGTCCGAAGGCCGGTCCGGCCACAGCAACCATCGAACGGTTCCCAAAAGGAGAAATCCCCGAAGAGAAAAATCATAGTGATTCTTAACCCATGGCAAATATGTCTCATATCTCTACGAACTCACCGCATGCATGGATGTTGGCCGCACGTCCCAAGACCTTGACGGGAGCGGCCGTGCCGGTCATGATTGGGGTTTCGGCTGCTTGGAACGACGGATTCTTCCGTCCGGTTCCGGCCTTATTGTGCTTCCTTTTTGCATTCCTCATGCAAATCGATGCCAATTTCATCAATGATTATTACGATTTCCGGAAAGGGTTGGACGACGAGAAGCGTCTTGGTCCGAAACGCGCCTGTGCCGAAGGTTGGATTACATTGCCTGCCATGCGCCGGGGAATCATTTGCACCACGCTCCTCTCCTGCCTCACCGGCTTGCCGTTGGTGTGGTACGGCGGATGGACGATGGTGCTCGTCGGTGTGTGCTGCGTGGCGTTCTGTTTTCTTTATACCACCTGTATGGCCCGCCTCGGGTTGGGCGACCTGCTCGTACTGGTGTTTTTTGGTCTCATCCCGGTAGGTGCCACGTACTATCTGCAAAGCGGTACGGTCGTGCCCGAGGTATGGGCGTTGTCTTTGGCCTGCGGTCTGGCGATAGACTGTTTGCTCGTGGTGAACAACTATCGTGACCGCGACAACGACAAAGTTGGCGGAAAAATCACTTTAGTCGTACGAATAGGCGAAAAAGCCTCAGAAAATCTTTATCTTTGGCTCGGCATTGCGGCTGTGGGGCTTTGCCAGACGATGTGGTTAGCAGGGAAACCTGTGGCAGCCCTCCTTCCGGTGTGTTATCTCATACCGCATACCGTCACTTGGAGACGTATGACGGGGCTTAAGCGAGGCCGGGAACTGAACGGGGTGTTAGGCGAAACGGCACGCAACATCTTCCTGTTCGGGGCATTGCTTTCCATCGGATTATTCATTTAACTCCATAAAAACAAAAACAACTTATGGCAACAGTAGACGACAAGAAAATCATTTTCTCCATGGTCGGCGTGAGTAAGACCATCCGCCAGACCAACAAACAAGTATTGAAGAACATCTACCTGAGTTTCTTCTATGGGGCTAAAATCGGCATCATCGGTTTAAACGGTTCCGGAAAATCCACCTTGATGAAAATTATCGCAGGACTGGACAAGGATTTCCAAGGCGAAGTGGTATTCTCGCCGGGGTACAGCGTGGGGTATCTGCCTCAGGAACCGCAGTTGGATCCATCCAAAACCGTGAAGGAAGTGGTCATGGAGGGTGTACAACCCATCGTGGATGCCCTGACGGAATATGAAGAAATCAACCAGAAATTCGGCCTTCCGGAATATTATGAGGATGAAGATAAGATGAATGCCTTGTTTGCCCGCCAGGGGGAACTGCAGGACATCATCGATGCCACGGATGCCTGGAACTTAGACAGCAAACTGGAACGTGCCATGGATGCCTTGCGCTGTCCGCCTGCCGACCAACCGGTGGAAAACCTTTCGGGAGGAGAACGTCGACGCGTGGCACTTTGCCGCCTCTTGCTGCAGAAGCCGGACGTATTGCTGCTCGACGAACCGACCAACCATTTGGATGCTGAAAGCATCGACTGGTTGGAGCAGCATTTGAACCAGTACGAAGGCACGGTTATTGCCGTGACGCACGACCGTTATTTCTTGGATGACGTGGCCGGATGGATTCTGGAGCTTGACCGCGGTGAAGGTATTCCTTGGAAGGGCAACTATTCCTCTTGGTTGGAACAGAAAACCAAACGCATGGAACAGGAGGAGAAGACGGCCAGCAAACGTCGGAAGACTCTGGAACGCGAATTGGAATGGGTGCGTATGGCACCGAAGGCACGGCAGGCCAAGGGTAAGGCCCGCCTGAATTCATACGACAAATTGCTTAACGAAGATCAGAAGGAGAAAGAGGAAAAGTTGGAAATCTTCATTCCGAACGGTCCGCGCTTGGGTAACAAGGTTATCGAAGCGCAACACGTACAGAAGGCTTTTGGCGATAAGGTATTGTTCAACGACCTGAATTTCATGCTTCCGCCCAACGGAATCGTGGGTGTCATCGGCCCCAACGGTGCGGGCAAGACTACGCTTTTCCGTTTGATTATGGGGTTGGAACATGCGGATGGCGGTACGTTCGAAGTCGGTGAAACCGTCAAATTAGCTTACGTAGACCAGACGCACAAGGATATTTCTCCGGAAAAGAGCGTGTATGAAGTCATGAGCGGCGGTAACGAACTGATACGTATGGGAAACCGCGACATCAATGTCCGTGCCTACCTGAGCCGGTTCAATTTCTCCGGAGCAGACCAAGAAAAGAAATGCGGCGTACTTTCCGGAGGTGAGCGTAACCGTTTGCATTTGGCCATGGCGCTGAAAGAAGAGGGCAACGTATTGCTACTCGATGAGCCGACGAACGACATCGACGTGAATACGCTACGGGCTTTAGAGGAAGGTCTGGAGGAATTTGCCGGTTGCGCCGTGGTCATCAGCCACGACCGTTGGTTCCTCGACCGTATCTGTACACACATTCTTGCTTTCGAGGGCGATGGCAATGTGTTCTTCTTCGAGGGCAGTTACTCGGAATACGAAAGCAACAAGATGAAACGTCTCGGACTGGAAGAGCCGAAACGCATCCGTTACCGGAAACTGATGGAGGATTAAAACATGCCGGCAAGGGACAACGACTGGAAATCGAGATTGGGGATGGTGTATTCCACCAACCCTGATTTCGCATTCGATAGCAGCGAGGAAGAGGAAGCTGACACGCCTCCCAAAAACCGACAGAAACTGAGAGTGGGTATCGAACGCAAGAATCGCGGTGGAAAAGTGGTCACCGTGGTGAAAGGCTTCGTCGGTGCAGAGGCCGACTTGAAAGAACTGGGGCGGATGCTGAAGACGAAGTGCGGCGTAGGCGGTGCCGTGAAGGACGGTGAAATCATCATCCAAGGGGAATGGAAGCAGCGTATAGTGGAACTGCTGAAATCAGACGGTTATACGGATACCAAGTAACTTGCTTCCCCGCTCACCGGCACAAATAGGAGAACACCCCGTAAGCTTCAGGTTTACGGAGTGTTTTTGTTTTATCTCAATTGATTGTATTCCTTGTCTGTTACCGGCTCAAGCCACTCATTCGATGTATTTTCGCCAAGTATTTCGAAAGCAAGGTGAGCAAACCAACTGTCGGCTGCAGCACCATGCCAATGTTTCACATTAGCCGGAATGTGGATGACCGTGCCCGGAAGTATCTCCTGAGCAGATTTGCCTTCTTCTTGATACCATCCTCGTCCGGCGACCCCCACGAGCATCTGTCCTCCTCCTTTTGTAGCCCTATGGATATGCCAGTTATTGCGGCACCGGGGTTCAAAAGTGACATTAGAAAAGGGAATCTGTGAATCTGAAATACGGGCGATGTAACTGCGTCCCGTGAAATACGGTGCATACGCCGTATTAGG
Organism: Paraprevotella xylaniphila YIT 11841; assembly: GCF_900683745.1. NCBI lineage: Bacteria > Pseudomonadati > Bacteroidota > Bacteroidia > Bacteroidales > Prevotellaceae > Paraprevotella > Paraprevotella xylaniphila. Next base: position 766,999 of record NZ_LR215980.1, on the reverse strand, counting down.
CTCTCCGATAGGAAAAATCATCTCTTTCTGAAATGCCGCCCGTGCATCGACAGCCGTTTCATCTTCTGCCCACACATCTTTAGCCTGACGGAAAGCCGCCCATGCTTTCGGCCATCCGGCATAAAATGCAATATGGGTGATAATCTCGGATATTTCAGTACGAGTAATTCCATTTGCTTTTGCCGTTTGCAAATGATAAGTGAGCGAAGAATCTGTCATACCCTGACTGACTAACGAAGTAATCGTAACCAAACTACGGTCACGCAAACTCAATAAGTCATTTCTACTCCACACCTCCCCAAAGAGCACATCGTCATTAAGACGTGCAAATTCAGGAGCGAACTCACCAAGCTGGTCACGCCCGGCTGTCTGTACGATTTTCTTTTGTGCCATAACATTTGTGGTTAAGATACTGCATACTAAAAATGCAAATACTTTTGTGATCATGTCTTGTCTTTTTTGAGGGTAAAGTTACGGCATCCCACTCAGACTCCCCATACCCGATTTACAGACAAAAATACCCGATTTACGGAAAGCACTACTCCACCACTTTAAAACGAGCAAATCTCAACAGTAATTGCTTGGTGCCCGTATTTTGAAACTCCACGGTAGCTTTGGTGTTTTCTCCGCTGCCTTCAACAGCTTTTACCACCCCCAAACCGAAACGTTCGTGTTCAATCCGCATGCCTGCCCGTAGCTCACTGTTATCCTTAGCTGATGCGGATGGCGACGGAACAACGGTAAGCCCTGCGCCGCCGCATTTTGCATCTCGCATAAGAGCTTGTCGGTTTACGCTTCCCAAAGGTTTCAAACCGGAAACTTTTGCTACTATAGGAGAACTTGCCCCGACACCTTCTCCGTAAGCGCGGTGATGCCGTTCCCGATAAGATGTACCGTAATCATCTTCGTCTTCATACTTGCATAATTTGCTCACGCTCGGCAGACTCGATCGGAGTTCGGTCTGCGCTCGCTCACTCGCAAATTTCCTTCTCCTTGTCTGTCCGAACGAAAACCCGTCTTGAGCATCCATTTCCACATATCGTGGGTCTATGTCATGCAGAAAACGACTCGGGTTACTGAATTCCGTTTTACCGAAACGATAACGGCTGCGGGCAAAACTTAGATAACAATAACGTTCGGCACGGGTAATAGCCACATAAAAAAGACGACGTTCTTCTTCCAATGCACGTTGGCTGTTTCCCGCCATCGGACTTGGGAATAGATTTTCTTCCATTCCAACGATAAATACCACAGGGAACTCCAACCCTTTGGCCGAGTGAATCGTCATCAATGTCACTTTGTGTTGTTCGTCACTTTCGTCTTCGTCCAAATCGCTCAATAATGATACTTCCTGTAGAAAATCGCTGAGTCCGGTACTTTGCCCTTCCTCTAAACGTCTGGAGACGAATTCCTGTACGCCATTCAACAGTTCCTGCACATTTTCCTGACGGCTCATTCCTTCCGGACTCATATCTTGAAAAATCTCTCTCATTATACCGCTCTCACGGATGATTTCCTGTGTGAGGAAGACGGCATCCATCTGCTCTGTTTCCTCGATGAAACCGGAGATAATATCCGTGAATGATTTCAATTTACCCATCGTGCCCTTATTTACGGGTAAGGAATGCTCCTCGGGACGAGACACCACTTCCCACAAGCTGACCCCGTCTGTGGAAGCTACGGATACAATCTTATCCACCGTGGTCTGGCCAATCCCTCGTGCCGGATAATTGATGACCCGTTTGAAAGCCTCCTCGTCATGGGGATTTACGGCCAAACGGCAATAGGCTATCACATCTTTTATTTCCTTTCGTTGGTAAAACGAAAGTCCTCCGTAAATCCGATAAGGCATACCCCGTTTGCGCAAAGCCTCTTCAAAAGTACGGCTCTGCGCGTTGGTACGGTAAAGAATGGCAAAACCATCATATTCCATTTTTTCTTTTCTCCGCAATGCTGCGATTTGGTTTACCACGATTTCAGCCTCCTCTATATCACTGTAAGCGGAATACACATGAAGGGGCGAACCTTTCTCCTTGTCGCTGAAAACGTCTTTTGGTATCTGTCGGTCGTTATGGCTTATCAAACTGTTGGCAGCCGAAACGATAGTCTTTGTAGAACGGTAGTTCTGCTCCAACTTAAACAACTTCGCATTGTTATATTTCTGCGTGAAATTAAGGATGTTATCAATATTTGCTCCACGAAAACTATAAATGCTTTGCGCATCGTCGCCCACCACGCACACTTGTTGTTTCTTCTGAGTCAACTCCCATACGATACAGTGTTGGGCATAATTCGTGTCCTGATACTCATCCACCAAAACGAAATCGAATATGTCTGCATATCTCCCGCAAACCTCAGGATGCTCTTTTAGCAAAATATAAGTATAGAGCAACAAATCATCGAAGTCCATTACGTCGGCTTGTCGGAGACGGGACATGTAGCGAAGGTAGATTTCTCCCGTCATCGGAATTTTGGCCGCCTGGTCTGCCATTCGCACAGCATTGTCAGACAAATAGGCTTCCGGCAATATTAAACGGTTTTTGGCATTGGAAATATGGGCTGCTATGGTTGCCGGTTTATAGGTCTTGTCATCAAGCCCCATTTCACGTATAACGGTCTTTATCAGATTTCGCGAATCGGCTTGGTCGTAGATGGTAAAATGGGAAGAAAACCCGATTTCATCGGCTTCCTTCCGTAAGATACGGGAAAAGACGGAGTGGAACGTTCCCATCCATAATCCGGCTGCAAGCTCATGGCCTACCAACCGGGCAATACGTTCCTTCATTTCCCTTGCAGCCTTATTGGTGAACGTCAATGCCAGGATATTCCATGGTTTATATCCTTGTTCCAACAAATAAGCTATCTTGTAGGTCAACACGCGTGTCTTGCCCGAACCGGCACCTGCTATTACTAATGAAGGACCTTTGTCGTAACAAACGGCCCGGCGCTGTTCTTCGTTGAGTTCTTCCTCTATCCTTTCCAAAAAATCTTTTATCATGTTTTTTTCTAATACTTACACAAAAGTAGATATTTTCACCTGAATGCCCAAGAATAACGCTTCTTTGAGCCTTGAAAACTATCCATTCCATACATTTTAAGCACCGTTCCATACATAGCATAAAGCATTGTAAAGCTGCACGGCCAACATGGAAATGAGAATCCATACATCATAACGTTGGATCCCCCAATACAGTACAGACAGGCATTCCTCCCAACCTCGCAAATGAAAGCTTAGGACAGCGTATAACAACGAAGTCAGGACAAAACCTAAAGACATGGTTTGCAAAATACCGGAAACAAAAGGAGACGGATAGAGATGCCCCGTCACACTGAGCAATATGGCATGCGGACCGAGCAACAGAAGCAGCATTCCGGCCAGATACAATAATAAGAATGTACCGGCCATAAGGCAAGCCTTACGTTGCCGGTAAGTGAGAAACGGCACGCCTTTGCTGATAGAATCCTTAATGATTCCAAACAAGCCGGAACGCTCTATCGCTCCAAGCACCAAAACCACAGGAAAGACTACGGCCATGAACGGAGAACGGTAACAATCTTGAATATGAAGATAATACCACCGTACTCCCTCGCTGGAAAACAAGTTGCCCAAAGGAAACCCTGCGGCACTTCCCAACCATGCCAATGGAGGCAGAAGCAGATGGGCAATCAGCAAAATGAACAACAGTGCGGAAGCCACACTGTGTCCTTTCCGATGTATCATGAACCTATTCCTCATCCGGCTCCAAATGTTCTAAGTCTATGATATGTAATTGTAATGCTTTCACAACCAAACGGGTGGCATTGATACCCCCTCTTTCGCCAGTATCGAATAGGCGTGAAATCAAATCGTTTTGTCTTTTTTCCAAACTCTTCACGCCGAAAGGCATTCCGCGTAAGTTGGTTATCATTTCTTTTGTATAACCTAATGCCAGATGGCGAAGGAAACGTTCGTCATATTCATCGATTTCATAATGGATGAGTGCATCTTTATGTAAACGTTCCGATTCCACAGATTTCATAAAGCGGCTGACAATCTTTTCCAGAATTGGTTCGTTGAAAACAAAATTGCGGCCATCCATTACTTGTCGCACATCGTTACGCGTGAGCAGTTCACCTGTTTTCAGGATAATGCCGTTTGCTCCGGCTTTCAATACGTCGGCCCACAGCCGTTCGTTCAGTATTTCTCCCGTGAAAATCAGGATACGTAATTCCGGATAGGCCAACCGGACTTGCCTGCAAATGTCCACTCCGATAGTCGTGGAGCCGCCCAGTCCCAAGTCTAATAACAGCAAATCCGGTACTCCTTTCTTAATCAAGCACCAAAATTCGCTTTCATTCATTGCTGTTCCGATGATTTTGGCTTCCGGGAGTTCCGTACGAATGATTTCTTCTGTTCCCTTTAACTCCAGTTTAACGTCTTCGACAATAATGATTTTAAAAGAATCCATTCCCATTTCATCTATATTTAGGTACGGTAAACCATATACTGCATCCGGAATCTGTCTCGATATTGATACGGCAACCGCAAAAATTATTTAGTTTATCATGTTCTCGAACGATTTCCTTGCACAACAGGTAGGGATAATGCTTGACATCCGGTTGGAATATCCTTATGGCTTCTTCCGCTTCATAAATCCGAACTGAAGACAGCAACGTAAAACGGACAAAATCATCGTCTTCCGATACACGAAGCGTCAAACTCCCTTCTTTCTCCCGTTCAGCCAACCGGTTTGCCCATTCCTTCGTCAAGGTATCTAACATGAAGCGCACCAATGTAGCATCCACGTTCATAAAAATATTTTCCTGCAAATCATCGACAAAAGACAGGTGAAGGCCATAAGCCTTTCTCTTCCTCCAAGCTTCCATTGCCTTCATCCACTCTTTTCCGATGATGTGCGGAGAAAGTTTCTCGCATTTAAAGTATTCGGAGTCAATCTGCCGATCAGCCTGTGCGCACAGCAGAGTATATATTTCTTTGTAATATTCGGCAAGCTCCCTTAATGAGTGAATGGACGTCTTCAAATCATGATGTTCCTCATGTTCTTCCAGTTTCCATATGATTTGTTTCATGCGACTGGGATAATACATCGATTCGTGTTTAATGGTGGAAAGGCAGTTATCCAGAATCTGATTCTGTACTTTGATACGTGTTCTTTCGTACAAAGAACGTTGTTTCTCGTTCTCTACAGTTTCCACATTTTCCAGGTCTTGCCCCCGCTGTATGACCGCTTCATACAGAAAAATAGCCAGATAGTTTACGATATAATTCTCAAAAATGAAATCTTCTTTTTGCATCCGGTAAGTCCCATAGTTGACTGCTACAGACCCGATGCAGAGACGTTCATTCTCCTTCAGGCGAAGAAGCAAGGGGTAAATCTGTGTGTTGGATATTTCATCAAAAACGACATTTTCCGTTTCATAAGCCTGACTAAGCAGAGAATCTGCCAATACTCCATAGTCTTCCTCCCCTTGTAAAAACGTTCCGACTTTTTCCCCTTTTCCCCGATATAGCAACAACCGTACGCTATTTATTTCATGTAATTCTTTAAGCTTGGACAACACGACTGACAGGAGTTGAGATACCAAATCGTCCGTACGTCCCGGACGTGTACACATTTCAATGACATTCAGCATGGCATGATTGGTTTCAAGAACCTGCATCACGCTGAAACGGAACAGAATTCGCCGACGAAAATAAACAATGTATATCAGGACGGAAAAAATAAAGAGCATGAAGACCAATAAAACCAGACTGACCGACAAGTTTTTCTGTGTGTCACGCTGCCGGATGTAAAACTCCTCCAAAGAATCGTCTTTGGTCAACAGTTTATATAAATGTGTGAACTGCCTGTTGTTGAACTCATATTTTTCCCAATCATGTAACGCCAATGTCGCAATGGCCATTTCATTTCGAAATCCCATAATCAGAAAGTAATCGGCCTTCACTCCTAAAGATAACCATTCAAGTTCTTCCATACCGTTTCCCGTAGCAGTCAGTTGTCGGCTTACGCATTCTTCCGGCAAGATGTCTTCATAATAACGGTTGATATATTTAAAGGTGGAATCGGCATACTGCATACTGCGGTCGTAATCGCCATGAACATTGGCAAAATAGACCGAATCGGCATAAAATACTGCCCATTTAAGCTCTCCGTAATTCATGTCTGCCTCCTCGTGAGGAGGAACATTGCCAATGTCGGGCCGAACAGCATACATATACTGACCGCAAGTGAGTAAATAAAAAATAAACGCCAGCACCATCATGCCCTTTCGCCTTATTCCTTTAGGTAAGCGAAAAGAAAAGCAACTGCCTTTATTTTCCTCGCTTTCAATATGGAAACGGCATACCTTGAAAATGTCTCCCGACTTCTTGTACTTTTCGATAATACCTTTGCAATTCAACAAGCCGAAACCGCTTCCTTTTTCAGGACGTACAGTCGAAGAATTGACACCAATCTGTTGGGCATCATAGATTTTTGAAGATAGAATCAGTGCTATTTCAGACTCCGTAAGTCCACATCCTGTATCTGAGACCTTAATATCCACAGCGTCTGCCAATTCTGTTGCGCATACTGTGACTTGCCCTCCCGAAGGTGTGAATTTACGTGCATTGTCTGTCAGAGTGTTGAGCATGAAAAAGGTAAGGGCACGGTCTGCTTTTACCCATGCTTCCGTTGGTTCCACAAAAAAGCCAACACCCTTCCGTTTGAAATTATACTGGCCTCTATCCAGTAACTTGAATAAGTCCTGTAGTGGGAAACTTTCTATTGCCAGTTCCAACTCGCCCCGGTTCATACGAATCCATTCGGTGAGTACGTCATTATAGCTGTTGATTTCGTCTGCAAGTTCACTTAGATAGGTTAAAGCTCTCTGGTCATATTGATTTTTACTTTCCATCCTGCGTACCACATACAAAATACGGTCGATGAAAGGCATGATGGAGTGTACCAAAGAAACTTTTGCCCGTTTGGATATGTTTTTCCTTTTGTCGATGGCTATTTGTCTTTCGTTTTGCAGATATTCTTCACGAAACTGCATCCGTTCCTTGTCCATTTGGTCGGACAAGATACGGTTCTTTTCCGTCCATTTGATATAGGGACGGAGGATTTCATGTAGGATTCGCTTTTCCTTTTTTATCCAAGGATAGACATTGAATGCTTCTTCCAGACTTTCTTCAGATTTGGTGAAAGCCACCTCCATGAACCATGCGGACATATCTTTCAATAAAGAATACTGTTTCGCATTCCGCAGTTTCCATTTGCGTGCATATAAAAAGAGGAAAAAGCCAAAAACGAGAGACAGCAGAATAATAATCCCCAAAAGGGCATTCAATATCTTGTTGTCATGCGCTATCATGTCTACGCGACTTTCTATAGATTTGTCTTGACGAATAAAATCCATCAAGTCCAAATACAGATTTCGGTTGTAATCTGATTTCTGTCTGTCCCCCAACGCACTGTAGGTCGCACTTAAACGTTCCCGGATGTAGGTCAAATAGCCCGGAACGGTTTGTATTTCATTGTCTTTCGACCATAACATGTCTACTGCCGAGTCTTTTCGGCTTTCAAAAGACGTCAACAATCGTTCTTTGTCTTCCGGATAATAAATTTGGTGATGAAGATTCAAATAGGACAAAGCCGTCTCGAAGCAATTCAAAGCCCTATAATATTCACCCTTGGCAAACATGGTATTTCCCAACACGCGGAATCCGTTAATCTTAAGCAACAGATTTCCACATTGTCCGGCATTGGACAATGCCTTTTGGGCTAATGCCGTAGAAAGGCGCAGGGATACCGGGAATCCACCCTCTCCAAGTTCCTCCGTAACTAACGAATTGTACAAATAATCCAATTCTACTTTACGGTAGGTCTTGATGATATCATAGTTTTTCGGTTGGGCAAACATCTCCGATAAGACTTGTTCCAACATGGAGGAAAAATAAATGTTACCCATACGTTCGGAATATGAGTAAGCCAGATAGAAATAATCGAAAGCATCCACTACACGCTCTTTTCCCAGATCCAAACGATTTTGGCAAATCAAACCGTTCAGGTAATAAAAGTAAATAAGTAAAGCCTTATTCCGACGTATATAGCCATCCGTATCAATTGCCGAAAGTTCCTTCTCAGCCTTTTGCTCTTGCATCAGATTGATGTAGTTGGTAGCCGTGGTCAAACTGAATTCTGTCATGGCGTAGTCCAACCGTTCTTTATTACGGCCTTTCACTTCATCATACTCTTCCCTGATGCGTTGGATTCTTTCAAGCGCACGGTTATAATAATCGAAGAACAAACGGTTTTGTGCAGCCCGTTGGCATATTATCATCATATTCACTTCGCTCACCAACAATTCTATCTGGTTACTGGTGGACTGCTGAATCCGATTATATAGCTCCATACACCCACCAAAGTCCATTCGCAAAAAGCAAATGAACATTTGATGGTTTAAGGCCTCACTTCGTCCGTCTGCGTAATTCCGTGCCATGCGGGCTGCCTTCCGGGCAAACAGTAACGCACTGTCCGGATGGACGTAGCGCACCAAACAAGCTTTAGTATTCAGGGAATCTACTTTCCCTACTCTTGTCATGTCCGGACGGGAAGAGGCATACCAATGACATCCGGCTCCTATACATAATCCTAATATGACAGACACGCATATAGCCGAAAGATTCTTTCTTCCTGTTATACCAAACGTAGGCTTTCTCATATACCCTATAAACCAGGCCCGTGGTGTTCACCTAAATATGTCAAGAAAGCCCTTCTATTCTTCCGTCGATTAAATCAATGCGTTCCGCCTGGGGAGATTTCGGCAATCCGGGCATTCTCAATATATCTCCGGCTATCAGCACAATCATTTCAGCTCCGCAATTGACTACAATATCCCGTATTTGCACTTTAAATCCGTGCGGCACTCCGTATGCATGGGCATCTGCGGAAAATGAATATTGCGTCTTGGCTATGCAAACTGGATAATTTTCTATACCTAACTGACGTACTCTTTCCAACATTTTACGGGCTGCGGCCGAGAAAACGACCCCGTCGGCTCCATACACTTGACGAACTACATTTTCCGCTTTAGTCTCGATATTATCACAGTCGGCATAGGAGAACACGACCGGACGGGATGGGTGACAGGCAATAGTTTCAACCACAAGCTCGGCCAACTCCACAGCTCCCTTTCCACCTTCCGAGAAAGCATTATTCACGGCAAAGCCTACTCCCATATCCTCACAATGCTTGCGGCATAAGTCTATTTCCGAATCCACATCCGTCGCATAACGGTTGAAACAAACCACTACGGTCTGCCCGAAGGCCTGCATGTTCCTGATATGCTTGTCCAGATTCTCAAATCCTTTCTTCAACCCTTCCGAATGAGGCTTTTTAATATCTTCCAACGCTACCCCGCCGTGCATTTTCAGACCTTGGGTTGTAGCGACTATTATGGTGAGCTTGGGATTTAGCCCAGATTTCCGGCATTTGATGTTGAAAAACTTTTCCGCTCCCAAATCAGCCCCGAAACCAGCCTCCGTCACCACATAATCTGCGTACGTCATAGCCAGTTTGGTGGCCAATATGGAGTTGCATCCGTGTGCGATGTTGGCAAAAGGGCCTCCGTGCACGATAGCCGGTGTGTTTTCCGTGGTTTGCACCAAATTGGGATGTAAGGCGTCTTTTAAAAGCACGCATATTGCTCCGGCCACTCCCATGTCTTTTACACGGAACGGTTTTCCCTCGATTGTAGTACCCAATAATATGTTCTCGATTCTGCGGCGCAGGTCATGTTCGTCTTTCGACAAGCAAAGAATCGCCATGATTTCGGATGCCGGAGTAATATCGAAACCGCTTTCCATCGTGACCCCGTTCGTCTTGGCTCCCAGTCCGGTTACGACATAACGCAAGTTCCGGTCGTTAATGTCCAACACGCGTTTCCATAAAATTTCTTTCATGGCAAAGCCTTCATCCCGATGCTGATAGATATAGTTGTCCAACAAAGCGGCAATCATATTATGGGCCGAAGTAACGGCATGGAAATCCCCTGTGAAATGCAAATTGATTTTGTCCATCGGCAATATCTGGGCGTAACCGCCTCCTGCCGCACCGCCTTTCAAACCGAAACACGGACCGAGAGAAGGTTCCCTCAAAGCCACGATGTTCTTTTTCCCAATGTAGCTAAGTCCTAAAGCCAAACCGACCGAAACGGTAGTCTTGCCTATACCGGCCTTCGTGGGAGTAATGGCCGTAACCAAAATCAAATTACTGTTTTCTACTTTTTTCTCGTCAATCAGCGATTCCGGTACTTTGGCAATGTATTTCCCATAATGTTCCAATTCATCCACAGGAACCTGTACTTGGCGGGCAATGTCTTCAATCGGCTTCAATCGGCACTCGCGGGCAATTTCTATATCGCTTTTCATCTGTATTTGTAGCGTTTTCTATTTAACAATTTAAGAATGAAAAGACAAAGTTAGCAAAATTAATGCAAAACCGGCATTTGTGCAGGATATTCTTCCATCAAAAAATCATTTATAGCGGTCTTTCCATAAATGCAGCATCCGTTCCTGCAATTTGGTTTCCGCCGCATTCCCTTGGGCATGCCAAATCCTTTTGTCACGAATGTCGTCGGGTAAAAATTGCTGTTCCACGAAATGCCCCTGATAGTCATGCGCATACTTATAGTCTTTACCATATCCCAACTCTTCCATAAGCCGGGTAGGCGCATTGCGCAAGTGCAACGGCACCGGCAAATTCCCGGTTTGCCGTACGAGCTGCAAGGCATCATTGATACCCTTATAAGCCGAGTTGCTTTTCGGACTGGTTGCCAAATAGACCGTAGCCTCGGCCAAAGGGATACGCCCTTCCGGCCATCCTATCTTCATGACTGCTTCAAAAGCGGCATTGGCTAAAAGCAGTGCATTCGGATTGGCCAAACCTATGTCTTCACTAGCGGAAATGACCAGTCGCCGCGCGATAAACGAGGGGTCTTCCCCACCTTCTATCATTCGTGCCAACCAATACAGAGCGGCATCAGGGTCGCTTCCCCGAATACTTTTGATGAAAGCCGATATGATGTCATAGTGCAATTCTCCCCCCTTATCGTATGCCAATGGGTTTTGCTGAAGCCTTTCGGCTACGACAGCATCCGTGATAACCACTTGGTCCGTTCCGTCAGCCTCTACCACCAGTTCAAGGATATTCAGCAGCTTGCGGGCGTCTCCTCCGCTATATCGGAGCATGGCATCCGTTTCGCGAAATTCGATATGTTTCGTTTTCAGTATGATATCTCTTTCCACCGCCTTGTGCAGCAACTCCATCAGGTCATCTTTCGTAAGGCTTTTCAAGACATATAACTGGCAACGGGACAAAAGCGGGCGTATGACCTCGAAAGACGGATTTTCCGTCGTGGCCCCAATCAACGTGACTGTCCCCTGCTCCACGGCTCCCAAAAGGGAATCCTGTTGGGATTTACTGAAACGATGGATTTCATCAATGAAAAGAATCGGACTAGCCTGGGTGAAAAAACGATTGTTCCGTGCCTTTTCTATCACTTCCCGGACATCCTTCACACCGCTTGTTACCGCGCTCAGCGTGTAAAACGGCGTTTCGAGCTTATGGGCAATGATTTGCGCCAAGGTCGTTTTGCCCACACCCGGAGGTCCCCACAAAATAAATGAGGAAATCCGTCCGGAATCTATCATCTTACGTAAAACGGCATCCGGACCGACCAGATGTTTTTGCCCGATGTAATCGTCCAACGTTTGCGGACGTAATCTTTCTGCCAAAGGTGCTGCCATGTCAAATCCTCCTTAAAAGTCAAACTGCAATACAAATCTCACGCCGTTCTTCTTGGCATTGGGTGCGTTCAGATAATTCAACCGGCGCACGTAGTCTACACGAAGTATCTTGAAGATATTGTGAATGCCCACATTCAGTTCCATGTAGGGAGTATCCCCCATTACGAAACTGGTCGGTTGTCCGTTTCGTGACGGGAACTCGAACAAATCGCTTTGGTTCCCTTGTTTAAACGGATTGTTCTTGTCCGTCAACGTGCCGTAAAGCGTCTTGAAACCTATCACCTCACGCCATTTCAGATGCTTGAGCAAGGGAATCCGGTTGAACAGCTTGCCGCTCAAATCCCATTGCACGTCCAACGAAACGAAACGGTCGTTCATGAACTCCATGTTGTTGATCATATTGAACATGCCACGCTGTATGATATACGAATTATTCGCCGCAGGCGTAATCAACAACGGGAACGGCACCCTGTTCCATTGCGCTCCCGCACGGCCGTAAATATCAATGCGCCCGCATGAGTTCAGCCAAAAACGCTTTGTCACCGACAGTTCCGTGTAGTTGGAAGCATAGTCCCCTCCCAAAACATCTTTGAACCCGGTCGTATGCATCAACGTGTAAATAGGATAATTATGGTTGACCGGATGACGCCTCTGTTTCGTGACCACCACCTTTTCGCCCGGCGCGTAACGCAAACTCAGCGTCGCCTCGCTTTGCGTCAGTTCCGGCACCGTTTGCCCGCTTACCGTACGATAGAACAGCGTGCCTGTCGGGTTTTGAGTGATATGGCGCAACTGTGCCGTAATCCCGAAATGATTGTCGAACTCATACACGTAACGTATGTTGTATTGGCGGAAATAAGACATTTGGTCAATAGTCTGCGTCTTGAGCGACGTGAACACGTTATCTTTGTCCGTAGGTAACATGGCATCGGAGGGAGCCATTACGTCATAACGGGTAGAGACAGCTATCGAGTTTCGCGGGAACTCTTCCGGCGAATATTGTTTTTTTAAGAACGAATATTCCACTTCTCCCTCATATTTCCATTTCTTGTCCCGTACGCCGTATGCAGCATATCCCTTCAGGAAGAGATGAGGACTCAGATTGGCCGTGGTCTGCGCACTGGCCCGGAAACGCACCTTGTCTATGAAATTGGACGAGACGACCGTGTTGACTGGTCCGAAATCCACATAATTCTTTTTTCCCGGAGGAGAAGTCTCCACGTAGTTTTCCACGAAAGCACGTACAATCCAGATAATCCAACCGAAGCCTTTTTTTCGGGTCATATCCTGTACCATAGTGGACATGCCGGCTTCCGAACGGGTCAGTGTGTCCGTCCGGTGCTGTGCCCAGAAGTTTTCGTCTTTGATGACCGGTGTACCTTCCCTTGGCTGTTCGCGTTGGTCGAACCTCTCACTGGAAATGGGGGCAAAGTCGAACCCTGTATAAGCCGTGGTACGTTTGACCATCATATTATGGTATTTCTTCAATGCGCCCAGTTCTGCAATCATATTGTCCTTCACCAATACCCGTTGGCCGTTCGGGAGCGTGGAGAAATCCTGTTCTATCACTAAATTGCTGATAAAGTTCACACTTGAACGGAGCGGCAGGTTGACCAGACAACGTTTCACCTGATAAGTCCCGTCGTCCAAAACCCATAACCGTCCCGAGAAACCGAAGTCCTGCGGATTTTGGGGAATGAAGCTCAATTCGATACACTTGTCTCCTTCCACGTCCAGAGTATCCATGATGTAATACTGATAGAAAGATATGGCATTGGTAGAAGATAAGGGACTGGTGAAGTAACGTTCCAAAAGATTGATCGAATTATCATAAATGTTCACGTCGGCGAAGAAACGCTGAAGGACTACGTTCACGATGTCCCCCGTAGCGAACAGCTCGTTCACCCCCTCCGAATTTGTTCCCCGGATAAAATTCCGTTCCGCCTCCGGCTGTTTCCTGTATATATGTTCCGACGAAGTCTCGTTATAGGTCAGGGGAAGTATGTTGGTTTGGGTCTGCGGACAGTATTCCACCTGTTTGACCAACAAGGGGAATTTGCGCAAAAAGCTGCTGTCGATGAAATGTTGCGTGATATTGTTGAAGCCGAATGTGATACGCTGATACTTGTCATAACGGTAATAGTCGTTCTGTTTCAAATCACTTTTTTCTTTGGCCGCTATCACTTTCCGCATTAACTCCACCGCCGGATTGTCTTTTCGGCTATACCGTCTTTTTTTCGGTTTCACCAATAATTCCGACAACTCCCTGTCCAAATCCTGAAGCTTGACATTCAGTGTCTTTCTCTCTCCGGCCTTTATATATATCTTATATGTCTGGTAACCGACATAAGAAAACACAAGGGTGTCCCCTTTATCCGGTGCTTGCAATGTATACCTGCCTTTGTCATTGGTTGTGGTTCCCACGGTCTTTTGTTTTCCGTAGTACACATTGACCGCCGGGATAGGTTCTCCCGTGTCGGCATCCGTCACCCGTCCCCGAACCTGTGCATTCAGGGAATGCGGGACAAAGCACATCAAGACTAAAAACAACGATACGTATCTATGATAAAGCTTCAGCAGCATGCGATTTCTTTTAAATTGAACTGCAAAATTAGTGAATAGCGAGGGATTCACATTATAAATTAAACTATTTAAAGAATTTCTACAAAAGAAGAAAGTGCATTCTGCCATGAAATATATATCTTTGCTTCCAATTATAAAATTTCATAAAAACAACGATTGAATGGAAAACGCAAAGCAACAGACGGGAGTGCCGGAAAACGCCTTCCGGGAACTCAAAAAAGGCGAACAGTACGCACCTCTGATGTCACCAGACCACACGTATAAGGAAGTGACGGTATGGTCGGTATTGTGGGGCATGCTCATGGCCGTAATCTTTTCGGCGGCATCAGCCTATTTAGGACTGAAAGTAGGACAAGTGTTCGAAGCGGCCATCCCCATCACGATTATCGCGATAGGCGTGACGGGAGCCACCCACCGGAAAGGGGCGTTGGGAGAGAACGTCATCATCCAGAGCATCGGGGCATGTTCCGGCATGATTGTGGCCGGAGCCATATTCACCTTGCCCGCCCTCTATATCCTGCAAGACAAATATCCGGAAATGACGGTGAACTTCATGGAAGTGTTCGTCGCCTCCGTGTTGGGAGGAGTCTTGGGCATCCTTTTCCTCATCCCTTTCCGCAAGTATTTCGTGAAAGACATGCACGGCAAATATCCTTTTCCCGAAGCCACGGCCTCCACGCAGGTATTGGTTTCCGGGGAAAAAGGTGGCAACCAGGCTTTACCGCTCCTCGTGGCCGGAGTCGTAGGCGGCATTTACGATTTCATCATCGCCACCGTAGGTTGGTGGAACGAGAGCGTCACGTCACGTTGTCTGGAATGGGGGCAAGTGTTGGCGGACAAGACCAAACTCGTCTTTAAAATCAATACGGGGGCGGCCGTGCTAGGCATGGGATACATCGTGGGCTTGAAATACGCCCTCATCATTTGTTGCGGTTCCGTGGCCGTATGGTGGGTCATCGTTCCGGCCATTTCATGGTTGTTCCCCGACCTCGTCGTGAGTGCCGGCAGTTCTTCCGTCACAGCCTCCCAAGCCAGTGCCGAACAAATCTTCCAATATGCCAAAAGCATCGGTATCGGCGGTATCGCCATGGCCGGTATCATCGGCATTTTCAAAAGCCGCAAAATCATCATGGGGGCTGTGGGTCTGGCTGCACAAGAAATGAAGGGCAAGGGGAAGAGCGACACGGCCGTTCCCCGGACACAAAAGGATTTGCCTATGAAAATCATAACCATCGGCTCCCTCCTGACTTTGATAGCCATCCTTTTATTTTTCTATTTCGGGGTCATGGAAGGCAACCTGCTCTTCACGCTCACCGGTGTGATTCTCGTAGCCGTCATTGCCTTCCTCTTCACTACGGTCGCGGCCAACGCCATTGCGATTGTCGGCAGCAACCCCGTGTCCGGCATGACGCTGATGACCCTCATCCTGGCTTCTGTCATCATGGTGGGCGTCGGCCTGAAAGGCCCGGCAGGCATGGTGGCTGCACTGATTATGGGCGGCGTGGTCTGCACCGCGCTCTCTACGGCCGGAAGCTTTATCACCGACTTGAAAATAGGCTACTGGTTGGGTAGCACACCCAAGAAACAAGAGACGTTCAAGTTCTTAGGTACCCTTGTGTCTGCCGCCACAGTGGCCGGAGTCATCATGATATTGAACGACACTTACGGATTCACAAGCGGACAACTTGCCGCACCTCAAGCCAATGCCATGGCTGCCGTCATCGAACCGCTGATGAGCGGCGCGGGTGCCCCCTGGCTGCTTTACGGCATCGGTGCGGCCATCGCCATCCTGCTCACACTTTTCAATGTTTCGGCCCTTGCCTTCGCTTTGGGCATGTTCATTCCGCTCGAACTGAACTTGCCGTTGTTGGTAGGTGGCCTCATCAACTGGTATGTCACCACACGGAGCAACAAAGAGCAAACCAACAAGGAACGGGGCGAGAAAGGCACGCTCATCGCTTCCGGATTCATTGCCGGAGGAGCCTTGATGGGCGTAGTCAGCGCAGCCCTGCGTTTCGGAGGAATCTCGTTCGACTATTCCGCTTGGTGGGCCAATCCGGCCAGCGAATGGCTCTCCCTGCTGATGTATGTTCTCCTTATCATATATATGATAAAGGCGAGCATGCGCATCAAGAAATGACGGAGAAGAGAAAAAACGCCTAAAAAACAAGGGGTAACCTTTGGCAAGTCGGAGAAAAAGTGTAACTTTGCGCCGCCGTTACGAGTTAACGGCATATTTCAAACCTATATTAAAAACAAAACATTAATTATGGCAACAAAAATTAGATTGCAGCGTAACGGACGTAAGGGCTACGCCTTCTACAGCATCGTTATTGCAGACGTAAGAGCACCACGTGATGGTAAGTTTACAGAAAAGATTGGTACGTACAACCCGAACACCAATCCCGCCACTGTAGATTTGAAATTCGATCGCGCTCTTTATTGGGTGGAAGTAGGTGCACAGCCTACCGACACGGTTCGCAACATCCTGTCAAAAGAAGGTGTCTACATGATGAAACACCTCCGTGGCGGTGTGAAGAAGGGTGCTTTTGATGAAGCTGCCGCACAAGCAAAATTCGAAGCTTGGAAAAACGACAAGCAGAAGGGCTTAGAAGCTTTCGAGGCCAAGAAAGCCGCTGAAAAGAAGGCTGCCGCTGAAGCACGCCTGCAAGCCGAGAAGAAAGTCAATGAAGAGATCGCTAAGAAAGTAGCAGAGAAGAAAGCTGCCGAGGCTGCCGCAAAGGCTGAAGCTGAAGCTGCACAAGCTCCTGCTGATGCTCCCGCAGAAGGAACCACAGAAACTCCTGCCGAAGCATAAACAACTTCTATTAAATACTTCTTTCAAACAAACAACGAATAAGGCGAACCTGCGGGTTCGCCTTATTCCTTTTATATTCGTTTTTCCATACTGCGCCAAACGGATTTTCATTCTACGCCAAATGATTTTTCATCTGGCTGCAAACGATTTTTCAATCTGCGCCAAACGATTTCACGTAGTCTAAATATTAACAATCGATTCATTGATAGACTGTTATAGGATTAATATATATTTACACTTTCTTTCGTTCATGCAACCAAAAGGACGGCCTCCACGAGGAAAGCCGTCCTTTGCCCGCTTGGACAGTAACAATCACTTCACCAATATCTTCTTGCCGTTTTGGATATATACACCTTTCGTCATCCGGTCCACACGCATGCCTTGCAGGTTATAAACCGGACCATCCGTTTCCGTCGGCCTTATATGGATGGAACCTACTGAAACGCCCTCGGGGGAATAATCGTCATTGTTGGTCAGATAAGCATCAGACACATCTATGACTCCACCGCTTCCCGCATACAAAGCCACAATCATGATATTGGCCGTGTTGACGGGTTCACCGATGGCATCCCCACTGGTATATTCTATCTCCTGAAGCGGTATGACCACCATCGTGGCATCCCCGATAGGTTTGCTATAACAGTTTCCCCAAATGCTGTTCTGCGGATAAATGTTAATGGCTGCATTGACTTTCTGTACTTTGTCCAGCTTGAATACCAAATACTTATAACCGCTCATATCAGCACCATTCTCGTATACCCAACCCATTTGTCCGTTCACACCAGGAAAGAAGGCATGAGTCTGCTCCAAGTATGTACCCTCTCCGAAAAGCGTCTTATTGATATATTCATCCGCCCAAGGGAAGAACGTGGAAGAGGCCGTAAACGAAGCCGTCAGCGTATTCCCCATCGGGTCTGTGTAAGTGGCTTTCACCGCTACCCGTCCATCTTTCTTCCCCACGACCATACCGCTCGAAAGCGACAGCACTTCCGGGTCGGAAACCTCATACTTGGCTTTGGCCGCCACATTTTCTGTATGACCGTCCTTAAAGGTAGCCATCAACTCTAATACCTCGCTTTGGCCAATCATTACTTCCATTTCCGGCCTTACGGAAAGTGACTGCATGGTGAGCATATCTTCACTATAGCCCTCAAAATCCGGGTCGAAATAAGTATTTTCCTCAAACTGCTCTTCCGTGGTAAACCAGTCTACGTCCACATAACCGCCCAACGCTTGCGTGGCATAATTGAATATGCCGAAACGGGCACCTACGAATACGGAAAGGTTAAATCGGAATGTCGTCTCACTGCCCAACTGCACATACTCCTTGTTATCTGTGCTATAGAAGAACCGTGCCTTGCCGGTGCCGCAATCGAATTGCGCACGCAGATAAACCACTGTGTCGATGGACACGGAGGTTTCCGTGACCGCAGCCGGCTCGAAACCATCTACCGTTCTCAACGTATCCTGTCCCCAGATGAGTTGTTTCTTGCCGTCTTTCACGTGGACTGCGATATAAGCGTACGGGTCTTGTTGTATGGTCAGACCGGCCATGTCACCTTCTTGCATGTGCTTTAAGTTCAGCGCGACCGTACCAATGGAAGGACGCGACGTATCCAACCCATATGGGCTTTTCGTGTTGTGGAAGGCGAAGATGCGTTGCGTCAGGGTATTGCGTGCCTGCATCAGGTCGTCGGTCACCGACGCGGTGTACAGGCGAAGGAATCCCGGACGCTCGAACAGGCTCCACTTGCCATCGTCGGGATTATGGTTCCACTGCCACTGCATGCCAAGGGGATATTGCCGGAAATTGTCATTGGTAGGGAGTATCTTTTCCTGATAAGTCGTCCCGACATCTGGCTTGGTATAAGCCAGTTGGGGAACCCCGTCCTTGGCCACCGTAGGCCAACCGTCGGCCCATGCCACAGGATGCAGGCTCGGCAAGCGCCCGATGGCACCTTTGTCCTCCATCAGCATCGTCCACCATTCTCCAGTCGGTGTCTCTACCAACGCTCCTTGATGTACGGTATTGGGCTGCCCGTTGATGGTCTTCTCTATGAGCATCTTCTCCTCATACGGTCCGGTGATGTCCTTGGAGCGGAATATGGCTTGCCCAGACGGCCATCCGCCATACGTGGCATAGATGTAATAATAATCCCCTATTTTATAAAGGTGGCTGCCTTCCAATCCGGGCTTGTCCCTCAGCACTGTGGTCGACTTCTTGAATTTCAGATTCTTGTCCAATTCACAGATGTCGATGTTACCGATGCCGCAGGCCACATACACCTTATCACCTTCAAAAAGCAGCCCCGGGTCATAATAACTCCGTTCCAATTTCTGCATTTGCCATGCTCCTTCCGGGTCGTCGGTAGAAAGCATGTAACCTCCTGCGTCATTGCCATTGATAAGCAAATAAAGCTTGCCTTCGTGGGCTGTCAGTGCTGCGGCCCACATCCCTTGGGCGTATGAGTCCTTTCCGCCGATAAGGCTGTACTTGTCTGCGGTGGAAAGCTGTTCCAACGGTTGTGCGCAATACTCCCAATTGACCAAATCATATGATTTCAGAATCGTGGCACCGGGGAAGAGATGCATGGTGGTCGATACCATATAATAGGTGTCGCCCAAGCGTGCCACGTCCGGATCCGGGAAATCCGAAGCCAATACGGGATTGATGAACTTCTTGCCGTCCGTAGTCTGGTTGGTAGACACGTTTGTAAAGTCCGGACGCGCGAAATCCACCTTGGCATAATCGGCGTACCAGTCGAAAGTGGCCTTTCCGCAAGCTTCGGGGTTACCTTCAAAGGCCGGGGCCACCGTACCATCTGCCAGATATTTATCGATGTCGATGTAGCACGCCGTTCCGGAAAGTGTCATGCTGACGTTCCCGTAATGGTCGAGTACGGCCTTATAAGCGTTGCCCCATTTGGAAGTAGACCCAGTGGCCCATGTTCCCCAGTTGGCTGGAACCCAGTTACCGTGCTCGTCATAGTGCCCTTCTCCTTCTTTCTCCGGACTCCAATCGACTTCGGTGATAATGACGGGGTTCGTATTTACTACCGGCACCGCCTTTCCGAACTCTTGGATGAACGTTTCCCCATTGGCATTCTCGTCGCTGTTATTATACCATCCCACGTAGGCATGCACAGCGTAGCCTATATTATAGCCTTCGATGGGATTGCTCTTATAACAAGTGTAATTGCTCTGCCATCCCGTCCCGGGCACCCAAATGATACCGTCGAAACCGTTGGCACGTATCTTGTCCACGATGGGTTGGAAGAAATCATACGGGGCGCGTGCGCTTTCCAAACTGTCGGCATCGTAAATGTTCACCGGTTCGTTGGCCAATTCAATGGACACCTGCCCGCTATGTTTCTTGATGTTGGTATTGCTCGAAACGATGTCCCACACCTTCAGCAGGTAGTCCTGATAGTACCCGTCTACTTTGATGCCACCGGGGCATACGCCGGGAGGACGCACGACTACATAAAGCCCATGGTCCAATGCCTTTTCTATGATTTTCCAATAGAGCGTGGACAGATACGTGCGAAGCCGTTTCTCACTGAATTGCGAGATATTGGCCTCGCCGGTTTCTTCTCCCGTAACGGGAAGGTTAGGATCATTCGTCCAACAAGGATCCAAATGAAGCCGGAACACATTGCAATAGGCTCCCTGCGTGGAATCCGTAATAGCCGTGAAGAGCTTGTCGAAATACTCGATGCAGTCTTTTTTGGTAGCATCGTTGGCAGCATTCCCCCAACGGTAATTATTAAAATAAGGGCTTGGCGTATCCATCACGCCGTGCAACACCACTTTGTTGCCATGGGTGTCTGTCAAATTCTTCCCGTCTACATGAATGGACGGAGGAACTTCTGCGCTCACCGAAACTGCCGCCAACAGCAGTCCGGAAAACATAAAGTTTTTCATTCTTCGCATAACTAATCTAATTTAAGGATTTTCATTTCTAAATCACATTCCTTTTTCAATTTACACATTTACAAAAAATCTATTGTGCTCTTTTGCAAAGATGAAAAATATCGGTGACACAACCATACGGCTGTGTTACCGATATTTTACGCCATGTATCAAAATATATAAAAAAAGGACTATTTCCTCATTTCTTAGCTAAATGTTCCTTCATGTAAACCATAGGAGACATCCCATACAAAGCTTTGAATTTGATGGAGAAAGATGCGGCGTTCTCAAACCCACAGGCATACATAACTTCAGTAATATTACGATGCCCCGAAGCCAATAGGCCTGCAGCTTTCTTAAGGCGTATGTTACGCACAAGGTCTCGTGGCCCTTGATTGGTCAATTCTTTCATTTTACGGTGCAAGTGCGCACGGCTGATGCCCACCTCCCGCGCAATAAGTTCCACACTCAGGTAAGGATTACTGATATTCCCATTGATAATCTGCAATACGCGCTCCAAGAGCTTGTCATCGGCTGATTTGGATACGACCACATCTATGTTTTCTTCCGGCATTTCTTTACCCTCTACTTTGTTACGAAGAATATCATACGAAGCTATCAAGTTACGTATGGTATATTCCAACACCTTGATATTAAAAGGCTTTTCAATATAAGAATCAGCACCGGTACTCAATCCCTCTATTTTGTCTTTTTCATGGGATTTGGCCGTAAGCAATACCACTGGTATAAAATTCACATTAATGTTGGTCTTTATTTTGGCACAAAGCGTATAACCATCCATTTCCGGCATCATCACATCGCTCAAGACCAAACTCGGAGGAGTCCGTAAAACTTCACTCAATGCTTCCTTCCCATTGTGACAAGGCACGACGTAATAATGTTTTCTCAGCTCCTCCACCAGATAACTTCGTATTTCATCATCATCTTCCGCGATAACAATACGTTTGCGATGCTTGTTTTTGTTCTCCTCCTTATTTCCTTCGGTTACGGCAGAAGCTTCTTCTATTTTCAGAATTGATTCTTCCGTCGTTTCTTCTATGGGCGTCTGCAAAAGCTCTTCGGGTTTGAGATGGGCACTGCCGACAGGCAATGCGACTTTAAACGTACATCCTTTCCCGTCCGCATTGTTGTACACCGAAATCTCACCATGATGCAGAGTGACAAGTTGCTTCGTGAGGTTCAACCCTATCCCGCTTCCTGGAATATTGTAATTGGCCGTATTGTCAGCCTGATAGAAGCGTTGGAAAACCTTATCCATCTTGTCGGGTTCTATCGTCAAGCCATCGTCCCAAACTTCCATCGACACCTCACGTCCACCTTGCTTCAACCGGATACCGATATTCCCTTTGGAAGGCGTGAATTTAAATGCGTTGGACAAAAGATTCATGATTACCTTATCAAAGTTCTTTTTATCCAACCATACTTCTATGTTATCTGCATCGTATTCAAAATGAAAGTGGATTTCTTTTTCGCGTGCTTTACTGTCGAAGAGTTCATAAACATCTCGTGTAAAATCTACCAGATTCACAGGTTGCATCTTCATCATCATCTGTCCTTTATCTATTTTACGCAAATCCAAAATTTGATTGACAAGAGCTAAGATACGTTCTGCATTGCGGTTCATCATACGGTAAGACCTTTGCCTTATTTCATCGAAGTCTGTATTAATAAGATGTTGCAAAGGCCCTACAATCAGAGTCATAGGAGTACGAATTTCATGATTGAGGTTCATAAAGAATTGCAACTTCATTTCGTTCAACTGCTCTGCATGTATATGTTCTTGCAAACGCAAGCGAGCCTGTTCCCGTAAACGACGACCGTGAATGAATCTCATGACAAGGAAAATCACTATTAAAAAGTAAAGGATAAACGCCGGCAAGCTAGCGTACCACGGAGAACGGACAATTACGGTAAAAGCTTTGAC
This sequence comes from Paraprevotella xylaniphila YIT 11841, assembly GCF_900683745.1. Taxonomy (NCBI): domain Bacteria; kingdom Pseudomonadati; phylum Bacteroidota; class Bacteroidia; order Bacteroidales; family Prevotellaceae; genus Paraprevotella; species Paraprevotella xylaniphila. Next base: position 743,950 of record NZ_LR215980.1, on the reverse strand, counting down.
ATCAGACTCCAGGCCATTAACGATTGCCTTTACTCGGATTTTATAAGTCCCGGATGGCAAATGGTTCAAAGTCAGTATACCTGACGAACCAACCATAGCCACGTAAGGTTCGTTGTCTATGGAATACAAATATTGCACTCCATCCGGCATGTTATACGACATCGTTGAAAAACGTATGGAAAAAGTATTGTCCTCATGGCACACTTCAAACAAGTTGGATTCCATTACGGGGCGACTCGTCACCTTGAAGAATCCCGATTTTGTATCTGTCTTCACTTCCTCATCTCCTATGCGCATTTCTACTATCTGCAGGCAAGGACGCTTACCGGCACGGCACACGGTTTCGGGCGAGAAGAATGTCAGTCCGCAGTTTCCACCGAAAACCATCAGGCTGTCCCATCCGCAGGATGCCCGTTCGCTAAACTCATTTCCTTGTAATCCGTGACTCGCATAATAATTGGTAAAACTACCCCGCTTCAAATCCAACATGGACAAACCGTGGAAGGTACTTATCCATATATTATTTTGGATATCGAACCGCATGGAAGCTATATAATTGTCCGGCAAGCCGTCATCGGTAGTGTAGTGCCGTTTCATGCGCCCATGGCTGTCCAATACAAAAATCCCGTCATGCGTGCCCACCCATAGTTGGCCTTTCGAATCCTCAACTACCGTATGCACAGGCTGCTCCGTCAGGATACAATTACGTCCGAACGTGGAAACAAAGTCATCATGCTTCAAGTCCAAGCAAGCCAATCCACTGCTCATGCAAATATAAAGCCGCCGTCCGTCTTCAGACAGGCACAAATCGTTGACCCACATGTTCGTCAAAGAATTGCCTTTCGGCTCAAACGCCTCCGGCTGTACTTTGTACTCTGTCAGTTCATGTGTCTTCAAATTATATTTCTTCAGCCCGTCACCTAAAGTGGCAATCCATAAATTATCTTCCGCATCAGCCAACAGGCGGAACACATGCACGGCCATTCCCCTACAAGTAAACGGAAGACGGTTGAATTGTCCCGTTTGTCTATCTAACCATCCGGCTCCCCCCCAATAAGAGCCTAACCACAACTTGCCATCCTTATCTTCCACGATACTGGTGATTGTGGCGGGCAGACCTCCGGTGTCAGAGGAATAATGGCTAACCGCATATGATTTCATGTCCAAAGCGTAAAGGCCATCGTTATCCGTACCGACCCATAACGTACAATCCTTTCCAGCATAAACGGACATCACACAGGCTGAGCCTATGATATCATATCGCCCGGACTTATAGCCCACATAGCTGAAGCCGCTATCCTGATGTGGTTGCATGAAAACCCCTTTCTGAAATAGCCCCAACCAAATGTTACCGTCGCGGTCTTCCAATATACTGCTTATCTTGGCGTGTTCCAAATTCACTTGTGCATGAAAGTAATCACAGGGTTGCGGCGAACGTTCTCCAAACCGATAAACCATAGCCCCTTCTCCGTCCGTACCCAACATAACCCTCCCGTCCGACAACGGACAAAGGACAGAGACATTCAAATGGCCTGTCCCGGCTACGGGCGAGAAAGCTTCAGATGAATTGTCGAAAACAAATAATCCTTCGGAAGCCGATCCCATGAAAAGATGTCCTTCACTGTCGAAAGCCAAGCAACAACGCCCCAAGACAGATGCCTTCTCACAAAGATAACGGCTGACTTTTCCATCTTTCCGGCAGTAGATCCCGTAATTCGTCACGGCCAACCAAACGGAGCCATCGAACGCTTCCACCATATCCTCCACATTATTGTCTCCTTCAAACATCAAAGTGTAATGTGCCTCATCCTTACCCGATGGAATCACATACATGCCGAATCCCGAAGTGCTTACCCATACATCCCCATTGCGTACTTGTAATATAGACATGACATGGCATGCCTTTAAGGTGTCTTCCTTATTTATAAAAGGTATAGTCCGAAACCGTCCGGTGTCCTCATCGTAAGCCTGTAACCCTTTGTCCATACCAACCAACAAATGTCCGGCTGCGTCTTCCAACACGCAGGTTACATGCTCGGAAAGCATCGAACCCGGCTTCCGCGTCTTATGAAAGGTTTGAAACTGGGAGCCGTCGTAACGGTCAAAGCCATTCCGGGTAGCTATCCAAATAAAACCATTCTTATCTTGGTATACTTGGTTCACCAAACTACTTGACAACTGTGTATCAGAAGTAAACAAACGCCCTTCTTGTCCCTTTATCTCGGAAGCGACAACCATGTAGCACAACAAAATAAAGTAGAAGGCAAACGAAACGTGCCATGTTTTTCTTGCTCGCATGTGTTCATGATATTTAAAATCGGTACGAAATTATATAAAACTTTCTAAAACACTACTCGTCTTATTGGAAATGCAATTGTCTTTTGTATTATATAGTAAGATAGAAAAACGGCATCTGTCTCCTCTATGACAAACCTTGCGACATCAAGCAAAATTCATGCGACATAAATTGAAGGCTTTTGCATTCAAAACTTATACTTTTGCCTTGTCCGGATTGAGAATCAATCACGGCATAGTTTTTATTGTTTCACATATTAAATTATTCAACGACATGAAAAACAAGCATTACGTTACGTTGCTGTTTGCTACGCTGCTCAGCCCGATAGGTGCGGCAGCCGCGTCATGGACTCCGCCGACCATAACCGGCCAGGAGCTGAAAACAGGGGAAACACAGTATGCCTACAATGTCAAGGCTAACGGTTTCCTTAATGCCAACTCTACCCAAACAACCGTTGTCACGGATGCAGGGTTGCCTTTGTACATCACCTCCAGTACAAACAACACCTATCTGTTAGGTACAACAGCTGATGAAGGAGTAACCTACACCTACATCTACTATGAGGACAACCAGACTTCCAAAGCAGGAGGGGAAGCAGGCCGTACCCATCTGAATTGGAACATCGAGCCACAAGGTGATGGTACTTACTACATCCGGCCAGACAAAGCGGACGAGAACTACGGCGAAGATTATTTCCCCGACATGTGGATGGGATGGAAAAACGACGGGACTGATGTCATTTATCCCTTAATCGACGCGTACGAAGACACGTACGGGCTAGCATGGAAATTCGTCGGCGAAACGGAGTACCTTCATTTCTACAACCTAAAGTCCCTCAGCGATGCCATGGCCAAGGCACAGGATTATGGCCTTGACATCACGTCAGCCCTGAATGTCTATAATAACGCTGCCAGCACCAATGAAGATTTGGAAGCTGCCACCACAGACCTGAAAACCAAAATCCGCGAATACGAAATCGAACATGCCACTTACGACAAGCCCGTGGACTTGTCTGACCTGCTTGAAAACTACAAATTCGAGGATAACTTCGTAGCCAGCAGCAGCGATATTCCGGGTTGGACACAGGAACCGGCAAATTCATTCACCTACAGTGCCGACAATTTGAACAACACTACCACAAACTTGGGGCGTTGGGCCTTTGACGATACCGGCTTCACGGATGCCAAGATTTACCAAAGCCTGGTTGATGTGCCGAATGGCAAGTATGAATTGAAGGTGGATTACATCTGCATAGACCAGAATCCGTCTAATCCCGAATCCGACGGGAAAGACCCCGAAGACTATTCCGTGACCGGCAATACCCTGTATGCCATTACTTCTTTGGGCACCAGTTCTGTAAACCTCTCCTCCGGAAGCCGTTGGGGAGCCGCATCGACCTCCATCACATTCTTCGTCACAGACGGAAAGCTGGAAACCGGCGTGGAAATGCAGAACTCCACTGCCAACTGGTTCGTGTTAGGCAACCTCAAACTTTCCTATTATGGCAAAGATGCCATCAAGGACGAACTACAGGTCATTGTAGATAAGGCCAAAGCCGTAAATAACGGCATGAACCAGACCTATCGGGACCGTTTGGACAAAGTAATAGCCGAAGCTGAAAATTATATCGCTAACGGTGGCAACGTGGCAGACATGACCAGCAAGGCCGAAGAATTGAACGAAGCCATCAAAGCAGCCGAAGAAAACGGTATGGCATACGGCACGTTGCAACGTACCTACGAAGTAGCCGACAGCATATTGAACACCTTGGAAGGCGAAGTGAATGACGACATCATGGCCTTGAGTGACTACATGGCCGAAATCGACATCGAAACCATACTGATTGAATATCCTTACACCACAGAGGAGTTGGGAGAGATTATCTCCAAAATGGACTTACTGACCCAATCAGCCCAACACTCGCTCATCGGTGAAGGAACCAACGTGACGGAATTCATCACCAATCCATCGTTTACGGACGGCGTGAACGGATGGACTATCACCGACTTCGATGCCGAAAAACTCGGCCTCAGCAACGACTTGCTTACCATAGGAGGCGGGCAGACGGGTGAAATCAACCAAACGCTGTTGGGCATGCCGAACGGTGTATACGAATTGAGCGTGCAGGCTTTCCAACGTGCGGATTGGGACTTCGAGAAAATGGACTCCTTATGGTCCATCGGCAAAGGAGACAGCCTGATCAGCACCGTGTCTTCATACATCTTCCTGAATGACGGCGAACAAAAAATAAAACATTCGTTCCAAGATGCCTTCACTGGTGATGAATTCACTGCGTCCTGGGATATCCGTCAGGGAACGAAATCCGGTGTCATGATGCCGAATACCGAAAGCGGTGCCCGGCAATACTTCGACAAGGGCTATTTCAAGAACACCGTACAAGCTTTTGTCATCGACGGTAAACTGACATTCGGCATACGAAATTACGGTGACCAATTCGAGAGGTGGGGATGCTATGACAACTTCACGCTGACTTACGTGGGCAAGGACTTGGAAAAAGTCATCGCATTGCTCGAACAATGGTTGGAAAAGGTAGAACCTTATTTGGGCGAGAAGATGAACGGAGCAATCAAAAAGCAAATGACAGAGGCGTACAACCGTGGCACGGAACTCGTAAACGACCCCGAAGCCGACTTCGACGAATGCATTGACGTAATCGCCACTCTGACCGAAGCTATCGGCAACGTAGACGAAAGCATCGAATCGTTCAAACTCCTTGCACACGCCAACGAAGTGGCCGCCAAGGACTTGGCCTACGAAGGTGTAGCCGCCACGGAATCAGGGCAACAGCTTCAAGCCCTCTATGACACGTACAGTGCCGGATACCAGAACGAATCCGACGAACTCACCCCGGAGAAAATCGACGAAATCGCCGCCCGATACCTCGAACTGGCCCGGAACGCCAAAATAGAGAAGGGCATCAAGGCAAACGACGACCTCACGCATGTCCTTGTCAACCCGAGCTTTGAAGACCAATATGGATTGGGCGAAGGCGTGAACTCCGTATACAATGCGCCATTCGGTTGGACTTTCATGATAGACAGCATCGTCTGCACGAAGGCTGAGGACATGAACGCTGCCGGGCTGAACAATTTCACAAGCCCCGACAAGAATGTGGATTGCACGGACGGAGAATATGGATTCTGCCTCCAGTCCGGCGACTTCCCCGACGTATATATGTACCAGACCGTAGAAGGCCTGCCTGCCGGTTACTACAAAGTAACAGTAGACATGGTCGTACCTAACGACAATGACGACTACCGCCTAGCCGGACAGCGCCTGTTTGTGAACAACGCAGCCATGTATTACGGTTGGGAAGATGAATACGACCTCGACCAACTTGAGGAAGGGCATCCCTACGAAGTGGAACGCACGTTCGGCGGATATGATGAAGTAGATTGCAAGAACAATGGCGACATGGGGGACAAAGGTCCACTTAACACCCTTGAAGTCGTAGTGCACCTCTCTGCCAACGAACCTTTGAAATTGGGCATACGCACCGACGGACACTGGGAATACACCTACAAGAGGACGGCCGCTCCAGAAGGTTGGAACAACTGCGGTTGGTGTAAGTTCGACAACGTGCGCCTGACCTGCGTGTCGCTCGACAACGGAGAATCTATCGACGAAACCCTCGCCACGGGCAAAGTGAAGTCAGAAGAAATCTACAGCGTGGACGGCATCAAGTTACCGCGCTTGCAGAAGGGCGTGAACATCCTGCGCCAGACGATGGAAGACGGTACGACCGTGACAAAGAAAACCATCGTGAAATGACCCAACGATGAACTCTTATAAATGACAGGAGGAGCAGAACATGACGTTCTGCTCCTTTTTTCGTTTGCTTGCATCCCCTATCCCACTTTTGTGAGCCAATGAAAACAACATACGACATAAAGATATCCCATATCAAAAACATGTACATCAAAAGAGAATCCACCTGAAACATTGGAAACAAAACACCTCCATCACAAGTACACACACAACCAACTTCATATCAGCAAATTATAAAGGCGATAGAGATGTACTATTTTTCTCCGCAGACTGAAAAATCACTTGCAGCCGATTGAAAAATCAATCTCAGGAGATTGATTTTCCGTTCTCCTGAGATTGGAAACACAACCTCTTGAATGAGCTGCCCGAGAGTACTTTTCGGAAAGAAAAATCAAAACAAAATCGCATTAAAGGCAAAAACGAGGCGGAAAAGGCAACACAGTCCTTTTCCGCCTTGCAGGTTACTCTTTGACAATCTTAGTATCCGATTTGTCCCCTCCAACTCAAATACCATGAATGCTTGTCGGCCAGTTGCGCTTTGATGAGCGAACGCATCTCCCCTCTCCGGTCTTCTCCCCGCCGGGCATATATCTTTTCTGCCAGATAAGCGGGATCATTGCGCCGCAGGGCCACCCGCATCAGGTCGTAGAAACGTTGCCCTTCGAAGGCCAATTCCAAAGCCCCTTCGTCCACCAACATGTCCTCTACCTTTTCCATCTGGTACTGGAGCGTGTCGGCCACCCCTTCGGGCGCCACGGGGAAGGCGTAATGCTCGTTGAACTCCGTCCAACCGGAACCGCGCGAGTGCAGTCCCATGGTATTGATGTCCGTAGCTTTGGTGTCCAAGCATCTTACGACATAGCGGTTTTCGGGAAAACTGAAACCTTGCACGAAAGCGCTGTCTTCCAACGTGGGACAATAAGGGAGTATACGGGCACGCACGATGGAATCATTCACGCCATCAGCCAAAATCTCGTATGCGAAACGAGGATAACCGGCACGGTTCAAGGCTTCGGCCATCCTCAGGTATACCATGGCACGGCGATAAATGCGCACGTTGGCCGATGAATATTTTAAAACGGTCTGTGAGGGCCGCCAAGCATTGTCATAGTTTACCGAACCTTCCTGCACGATGCTTGGCAACCGCAGGTCGCCACGACCGTCCGGAAGTTCCTCCGGAGCATAGGTCACCTCGTTGGCCGTGGAGTAGTTGCAATAAACCTGCGACTCCGACAAATCGGTCAAAGCCACAGAGGGCGACAGCTCAGGCCGATAGGCATTCTCATTCGTGGAATTGAAGATATTCCTCAACTGGCTATAGTTCAATTCCGCCATACCCGTTGGACAAGCAATCAGCGAAATGAGTTCCGCATCTGCGGCATACCCTTCAGACGTAAGCATGCCACTATAGCTGTCGCTCCAACTTTTATAATCCTTTTCATCCCGGTTCCAAGACGAACCATTCGTGCCCAAAGCGTATGCAGACTGCTCACCGTTGCGCATCGAGATATAACGGTAATACCATTGTGCGGCTTCACGGTAACGTCCCGCCCACAAACACAAGTCGCCCAACATGATTTTGGTCGGGACGTATGCCAAACGGCTGTCCACGCTCAACCCGTTGAACAAAGGGATGTCCTCGTCGGCCACCGGGACAAGGTCGGAAATCAACCATTCGCAGATGTCCTTCACTTCCAATTTCGGATAGTCGCGCTCCAAATCGCCCGACAGCAAGATGGGGTCGGTAACGAAAGGCACTTTGCCGTAAGCCAACACCAACTGCAAATAAGTCCATGCACGGAAGGTCTTGGCTGCGGCGTATTCACGCATGAAGACTTTTTCGTTCCGGTTGTCTTTCAAGGCCGTGTCGGCACGTGCGATGTAATAGTTGCAGTTATTGATGACCGCGTAATAGTCGCGGGGTTGGTTGTACACGTTGGCACTGTCGTCCAACTCGAACAAGGCGATATCGCGAAGGTCCGCCGAAGTGTATTCGTTGACATCCACCAAGTCGCCACGCACCTCGCCCAACAAGACCGAACGGTCGGCAAGGGCCTGCATCTTCTGCAAGATTCCCACCATGGAATACACCGTATCCGTCGGGTTGTTCAGGTGGCCGCCGTCGGCAAAGATAATGCGGTCTGAATCCTGCTCAAAGAAGTCCTGGCATCCCGTAAGGGAAACGGACGATACGGCTGCGGCCATCACGCCGCAACCCATTAACCTGTATATATTTGTTTTCATCGTCATGATACTTTTAAGATTAGAGACTGATTTTGATACCCACCATGAAATTGCGGCTCTGAGGCACGCTTCCGGCATCTATGCCCTGCCCCAGGACGGCAGACAAAGCCGCACCCTCGGGGTCAGCCCCCAAATAACGGCTCAAGGTAAACACGTTGTTGGCCTGTACCCAGAACTGCAATCCCTGCAAGAACGTGGAAAAGATAGGCAGGTCATAACTCAACGTCACGGTCTTCAGCCGCAAATAACTCCCGTCTTCAATCCAACGGTCGCTGAAACGGCTATTGCCCATCGGATCCTGGAAAGAGAGCCGGGGTATGTCTGTCTGCTGCCCCTCCACCTGCCAACGCCGTGCCAACGCCGTGGTCTGGTTCATGAAACGGCTTCCTGACTCGAGCTGTTGGCGCATATAGTTATAGATGTCGTTCCCTAGAGAATAGTTGAAACGCACGTCCAAACGAAAACGCTGGTATTGCACGGTAGTGAAGATGTTACCGTAAATGTCCGGATTGGGGTCGCCTATCACCGTGCGGTCGGCCTCCGTGACGAAATGGTCACCGTCCAAGTCCACAAAGTGCACGTCACCTGCCTCGAAAGCCGTCCGGTCCACCCCGTTGGCATCACGGACGTACAAGCCTGCGGCCTGGGCCTCCGCGCTCGTGGCAAACACACCCTTTGTCTTATAGCCATAGAACAGATTGGCCGGGCGGCCTATCTCCGTACGTACCGTGGCCCCGAGTATTTCCGTATCCATATACTGTTGGCCGTCTGGCAAAGCGGTGACCTCGTTCTTGTAATGCCCCACACTGGCACCGACCTGCCATTGCCATGACGGTGAAGCCCATACCACTCCCGTGGCTTCCACGTCGAAACCACGGTTCTCCAACTTGCCACCGTTGCCCCAGGTCTTATCCAGACCGCTCAGGAAGGACATCTCCTGCCACATCAGCAAATGGTCGGTGGCACTACGGAAATAATTGAAACGCACGCCCAACCTATTATCCAACAGGTTGGCATCCACACCGACATTGACCCGGCGAGTCCGCTCCCACTGGATCTTCTCGTTTCCGATACCGGCAATCGCCAACCCGGAAGCCTGTCCCATATAGTCCGAACTGGCAAAATACGAACGTGTGGCGTAGTAAGGCAAATCGTCATTGCCGCTCACGTCCACTCCGGCCGATAGGCGAAGGTAGTTGAGGAAACCTGATCCGGCCATCCAAGGCTCGTTGGTGACAACCCAAGAAGCTTGGAAACCCGGGAAGATTCCCCACTTCACCCCGCACATCTTCACTCCCTGGTCCGTGTCGCGTCCGAAACGGGAAGAACTTTCGGCTGCCACCGTGGCCTGCAAGTAATAACGGCCCTTAAAGTCATAATCGGCCTGGGCATAGTAGGCCAAAGAGTTCCATTGGTCCTTCGCCCCCCCGGTTGCAGCATCCTGCAAAGAAGAAGAGATGAACGGAGTCTTGTCGTTTCCCGTATTGTAACCCACTTGGGTATTCAACTGGTAGCTGTCCCATTGCATGCGGAAGCCTCCGCGCAAGGCAATGGCATGCGCGGCATACCGTTGGTTCCACTCCAGACGGGTGTCGCTCATGATGGCATTCTGCTTGGAGAACAACGAACGTGCCTCGTTTTGCCTGAAAGCCCCGAGACTCGACACATAGTAGTCGGGTACACCGTTCAAGGGGATATAATACTTCTCGTTCGTGTTCGTCAGCACATAGCTGAAATGCTCGCTGAGCGAAAGATGGTCGTTAAACTTGAACTTAGGCTTGATGGAAAGGCTCAGCATGGAGTTCTCGAAATGGTTTTTGTTCTGCGCCTCGCCATATTCAAGGATAGCCAACGGGTTACCTAACTTCCAGTTATAATTGCTATATCCGGCCAAAGCCTCGTCCAAATAAGTTTCATCCGTCACGTCCAAATGGTTCTCATAGATTTCCCCTCTGGAAAACGTATAAGGGCTCAACATCGGAGCCTTGGCATACGCCAGGAAAGACGGCGACGTGGGCGTCCCTTCCTCATAACTCGAGGGCGCGGCATCGTCACGCAAATCACGGGTGATGTTGGTAAATGCCGCATCGAAGCGTACGTCTAGCTTATTACCTAACGCAATATCGGAATTGAACCGGATGTTCAGCCGGTCCATGTCATTCTGTTCCAATGTGGATTGTGCTCCCGTATACCCCAATGACAGGTTGTATTGTGCCACTTCATCTCCGCCTTCCACATTGATGCCGTAATTCTGCAAGAAAGCCGTGCGGTAGACCTTGTCTTTCCAATCGGTGTTCTTGTTATATTTCTCCGCATAATAATTGTTCGGGGAATCATCCAAAAAATTAAAATCGCGAATGGCCGTGTTGGTGGTCTTGAGCAGCTCGCTGGCATACGTCCGGTATTGGGACGCATTCATCATGTCATAATAACGGGGTTCCAAAGTGACACCAACCGACAATGTGGCGGTAATACGGGTAGCCATGCTTTTACTCCGCCGGGTATCTATAAGGATGACCCCGTTGGCACCTTTGGCCCCGTAAAGGGCCGTCCCATTACGCAACACCGTCACGTGGTCGATGTCTGCCGGATTGATGTTGGTCAAGATGTTATTGTAGAACCCATCGTGAAGCATTTCCCTACCATATTGTTGGTCCAAAGGCACTCCGTCTATCACGATAAGCGGCTGTGCATTGGCATTGATGGAATTCAGGCCGCTCATCATCATCACGCCCCCGATACCGGGCGTGCCGTTGCGCATCACCGTGCGCACGCTCGCCCCCAACTCACGCTGTATGTCTTCTTCCACCGACAGGGCCGGGGAATAGTTAGCCCCGTCAGCCACACGCATGTTCAGGATATCGGTTTTCTTGCCGTACAACGGTGCCACGCTCTGAGGGTACAAAAAGATGAGCGGCTGCTCTTCCGTGGAACGCAGTCCCACTTCCACCAAATGGTCGTCCGGAGAAGAGACATCAATGGAGGCCGCAAAAACGGGGAGTTCGAGCTTAAAAGTCCCGTCTTCTTCCGTCAACGTACTGTAGCCGTCCATGCCGTGTGTGCGGACCATGGCTCCGCCTTTGGGCTTCTTATCCGTACCGCTCAACACTTTTCCCCGTATGGTACGTGTCTTTACCTTTTTCCGTACACGGCTGACACTTTCATTCTTCACACTGTCACCAACCCCGACAGTGTCTTTTTCCTGTGCTTCCGATGCCATGCAACACAACATCATGGCCGAAACGCAATATACTTTATACTTCATGTCCATCATGGTCTTATGTTATTCATTAGAATCATTGTTTTCATCTTCGTGCGGTTTGAACACGATACAGTCCAAACGCAGGACACGCGTGTATTTGGAAGTCGAACGGTCACTTTCCACTGTGAAGCGGACTTGAGGTTCGCTCAGCCCGTAACTGCATGTAGGAATTTTGTAATCGCTGGCAACCAGGACGGTATCCACGACATTAGGAACCGTCTCATACGAATAGGTACCGCTAATCGGATTTTTCATTTTGATATCGTTCACTTGCCTGCCATCCTGGTCGTTGTATTTCAACGAAAACTTGACTTTCAGCGGCAGCGTGTCCGTAGCCAACGTGTCGGCAGCTATCGCGGGGGCAAAAACGGCATAAATGTCATAACCGATGTTAGACAGCACATTGGGTATCGTATATCGTATCAACGGCGTCACAGCGGTATTGCGCGGTTCCACCTGCACAAAAGCATTGCCTGACACTTGTCCGTACAACGGATTTCCTGCCGGAACTGCACAAGTAGTGACCGGTTCCTTACATTTGGCCACACTGTCCCGGTAATAAGCATTCTCCGCTTCAATCTTTATTTCCTGAAAAAATGTCGTACGTTTGTCTATCGCCCAATTGTCCGCTATGAATACCTTCCCGTTGCTGCACGTGACATCACGGGCCTCAGCGAAGACCCCGCCTTGGTCGAAAGGACGCAAGCATTTATAGTATCTGTAATTGGCCTCATTCCAGTTGGTCGATACGACAGAATCGTTCAGCGAAGGTTGGATGTTCATATTGAATATCGTACCTTGTATGATAGCCTTGTGCGTCATCAAGTTTTCCATGGAGTCACGCTTTGCGGTAGTATTGTCGTAGTTGAAATAAGCCTTGTATTCCTCATAAAGGCTCTTCCATTGCCGGTCCGTAGGCACTACCATCCAATAGGCACTGTCTTCACGGTTGATGTATCCCAATTCGTCGAACATGACGTTCTTCAGGTTCATCACGGAATCCAGATAGACCGTCTTCCCGTCTACAATCTCCCCCGGGACGCTACGGGAGGGGTCGAACTCATACACGTTATACCGGCTGAAGAAAGACGCGATACTGTCCAACTCGGCATCCGTGCTGAAGTATTCGGACACGTTGGCAAAATATGGAAGCCGGCCATCTACGGTAAACAACACACCATTGCGATAAAGTTCGTTGGAAGTCAGGCACTTCACCCCATTCACTGTGCCATCCGCCAAATAACTGTATTTGCCGTTCAACATCATCATCTGCACTGAATCTCCTGACGGGATGGCAGCATAATTATACATCGCCATGTGGTTTTGCAAGAATTGTTTAATGACAGTGTTGTCGTTATTCTTTATCCGGTTGTTCTTTTGGGTATTGTAAACCTCTGTCAGGCTGTCCACAGCTGCCTCCGTGAGATAGTCGTTAGTGGGAGCGAAAAGGGTAAACATCCGGTCACCGCCGAAATAATATTCATATCCCACATTTTCCACCAAACGTGCAAAATTGGACAGCTCTGGGCGTTCTTGTAACGCCTGCCACAAGGATTCTTCACTGGCCATAGGGTTACCCTGCCCGTAATGTTCATCCCATTCGTCACTGCACGAAGCCACGAACGGCAGCAATGCCGCCCAAGCATATTTTATAATTGTCTTTTTCATAATTCGTCGTTTATTCATCTTACAAATCATCCTCTTGCTCTCCGTCATCCGTCACGCCATATACGCTCTTGGGCACCAGTTCCAGATAATCGAGCATGAACTCCGTGCTGCCGTTGTCCGAAACGTTGCGGATACGCAAGAAATGGTCTTTATCAGGATTGATATGTACCGTACAAAGCACAATGCGATAAGTATCCGCACAATTTGCGAATATGTCGTGACGATCTCCCAATAAATGATACCCTCCGGCAGCACCTCGGTAATAGCCCTTGTTTTTCAACGCTTTCCGTTCTTCCTGTTTTTCAGATGAAGACATGGCAGATGTGTAATCGCTGCGGAACGCCGTACCCAAAATGGTCGGGTCGGCAAGGTTTTTGGTCATATCCAAAGGTATGCCTTGCGGCACATCGTCGAAATAGATTTGGCCAATGCCACGCGTCGGCTCGCAAGTGAACCCCAAACGTATTTGCCAATCGCCCTCGAACGGGACTGGTGGTATCTTGAACGTGAAATCATAGTCACCGAACAAGTTCATTTCGTCTCCCTCATAACAGTAGTACCCTAAACGCGGACGGCGGTAAATAAAATATCCCGCGTTCTTCACATTCTTCAAATACCCGTTGGGGAAATAGTAATTACGCCCGTACTTGGCTGTCTCGTCGAAAGGCGGATCGTTATATACCGGGTCGCCGTTCTGCCGGATATCATTCGTCATCAACTCTGGAAAAATCGTAGAGAAATCCATCCGGATACGGCTGTTTTGCACGATGTCGCGGGTGTCGGTGCTAAAGGCCACGATGTCGTTGACATAGAAATACCGCCCGTTCAGTCCCTCTTGCTCATATTCCGGTTCTACTGTACGGCTGACCATGGAACCATGGATGCTGTAATTGTCGTCATAACGCCGGTTCAAGTAAATTTCCAAGCGTTGGTCGCCCGACATGTTCGTATATTTCCATACCGTAAGCTTCTCCACCTTCATCATCGTACGGGGCAACATCGTCTCATACCAGTCTTCCGGATTCATCAAAGTGGTCTCTATGCCGATGTCGTTCAATGGGGTCAGGTAATTCCACCCCTTCACGTCACGGTCGAGGATATGGTAAGCCATAAAACGATTCAACGGGTTTTTGCGGTGTTCCAACCGCTCAAAGCTATGGTATTCGGCATTTTTATCTTCCGGATAAACCGCATCATATATCTCACACGCCTTATCGTAAAGCCCCTTGATGTCACCGGGCACAATCCCGTATTTCCTCGACAATACCGAGTCCGGAACGACGAACAACGTAAACCCGTAACGTTTCTCATCAGGAACGGTAGCCGTCTCTTGGTTGATATGGGAAGTGTAGTAATAACGTTCATACAAATCCGGATTCCACGAATCGTCACGATAGGCGTTGAGGGAATCTAATAATCCCGTGGCCTTCAAAGCTGCATAGAACGTCGTAATCTTATCGTTTTGCTCCAACACCTTCGGCAACATCCGGTTGGAGTTTTCCAACACTTCCGTTACGGGTTGCATGATTCCGTTCTCTACCGAGTCGTCTTGAAGTTCGAAAATGACATGGGCAGTCTTGTTGACCATAACCACGGCGTTCCCGTTTTCATCATTGCCATGCCCTATCTCTAAATAACGGCGGTTCATGTTGGTCGTCGGCAACACCCCGTCGTTCATCTCAGAAGTGGAATACATGTTTTCCACCAAATGCGTACGGACAATCGTATCGCAATCCGCGTCCGTCAAATCGTCGAGAGACCTCAACCCTTTTCCTTTGATGTAATCTTGCAAGGCTGCATTGGTCGGAGCGAAACACGTATAAGAACCGTAGGAAGAAAGCATGTCCATCATCCCGGCACGGTTGACCAATGTGGCAAAATCGCTGAACTGTTCGGTCTTTAGCAGGTAGTCGCTCATCATCTGCCCTTTAAAGGTATAGTAATTCATCTCATCCGGTTCATCGGAACATCCTATGAAACCGAACAGGGCCAACAAGGCAGCCAAGCCTCCCCAATATTTAAATACTGACCTTTTCATAATCATCATTTTTTTGTGTTTATACTGTCTTTATTCGTACGAACTACTTTCCCCGCTTGCAAAAGCAGGATTCTGTTCTAAATATAGATTGACTTTCAGTTCGTCCTCGTTATAAGGCCAATAAATGGCCTCCATCCTCGAAAGTTTACTTTGCACAGCAGAGCCGTTCGTCGTATACTTGCGCTTCACCTGTTCCACCAAATAGTCCGTATTGCCCTCACGACGTGCACGACGCACCAAGTCGAACCACCTTTTCCCCTCGAACATGAGTTCCCGTTGGCGTTCGGCCATCACGAGGTTATTCATCGTACTTTTCGTCGTATATAATGTGCTGTCCAAAACTGCCACCTTGTTCTTGTCGCAATTGGAACGAAGGTTTACTGCATTGACCAACTTGAAAGCCTCGGAAAGCTTCGGGTCTTTCCCGTTTTCCCTGTCTACGGCAAGTTGTACCAACGCTTCGGCTTTCATCAGCATGATGTCCGTCAGGCGGTAAACGATCCAGTTGGCCGAACAATAACTCGCCCTATAAGCCGTACCGTAGGACACGGACAATTCATCGGATGTGGAAGCAGACAAGTCAATCGTGGCACTGTTTGTAACATACTTGTTAATCTTGAAATCCGTAGAAGTGGAACGCTGTAAACTTTCATAATAACGTGTATCATACATGTTATTATAAATCTGGTAAGAACGGTCCGGAATATCCGTTGCGATGAAATCGGCAGGACGGAAAAAGCCGGGAAAGGTTTCTTCATTGCCATAACCATGACTCACCGCCTCGTTGGAAAGCATATTGTCATTATCCATGTAAGTCAATTCGAAAATGCTCTCACTGCTGTTGCCGTCCACAAACAATTGGGTATAAGCACTGCCATACATGGTATTGGTACTGTTCGCATCACTAATCAAAGGATACCCTTCCACCAATTTGTCTACCACACCGGTCACAAGGCCGCCATACTCCCGGTACTTTTCATTATACTCTTGCAACTTGGCATTGATGACCGTATCGGCATACCAAATGCACTTTTCATAATCCTGCTTCCATAAATACATCTCACAAAGCATGGCGTGGATGGCATCCTGCGTGATTCTTCCTGTCTGGTATAAAGGACTTGTTTCCGGATAGACCTTCACTGCGTCATTTTGAACCGACTCGAGGTCTTTTATCAACGCGTCCAGAATATCATCGAACTTGCTGGCCGGCAAAGCCAACTGTTGGTTGTCGTCCACGTATGCTTCCGTCGTATAGGGAACATCCCTGAAAGCACGAATCAGGTAGAAATAGCACAAGTCACGCAACGCCGAAGCTTCCGCTACCGTGGCCTTCAAGGCACTCGGGGTATAATCCGGGGACTTTTCTGCCACCTGGGGAGCATATTTTATAATCAAGTTACAACTGTTGATTACGCTATAAAACTTCTCCCATTTCGTGTAGGAATTGTTCGCCCGCAAGTTTTCCTCAAAGATATTGGACAAATCGACATTCGTATTCACGTTGTTGCCCGCCACGATATTGTCCGAACGCACTTCGCCCCAAACCATAAGACGGTACACGAAGTCGCCACTTTGCATCGTAGAGTAACAGCCGCTTATCATATTGTCCACATCGCTTTTCTCGTCCCAGAAATTCTCCAGCACGATATCATTCAAAGGCTTGATGTCCAAAAAATCCCCACAACCGGTAAATGAACATGCGGCTAACGCTGCCGACATTAAGATTGAATATGATTTCATTTTTTCTTCGCTTTTGATTATTATTTAGAAATCGACGGTCACGCCCAAGGTAAACGACTTCGCACGCGGTGTCTGCCCACTGTCTTGTGCCACACCGTAACTTCCATAATTGATTTCAGGATCCACACCCTTGTATTTCGTCAATACGAACAGGTTGTTCGCGCTCACGTAACAGCGCAAGCCTTTAAGCCGCAACGCCCTTGTCACCTTGCTACTGAACGAATAAGACAGTTGCAAATAATTGAGCCGCAGGAACGAACCGTCTTCCACAAACCTGTCGCTGACCAACGTGTTGTAATTGGATACGGCACCGTTGCTCAATGTCCCGTACATGGCTCGCGGAATCGGAGTCACATCGCCCTCCTTGCGCCAACGGTAATTCACGGCCTGGCTTTGGTTGTTGTTCGTAATCATGGATTCGGCATCCAAACGGGCCAGGTTCAGAATCTTATTGCCTACACGGTAATTGAACTGGGCATTCAGCCTCCAACGGTCGTAATTCAACGTAAAGCCGAATCCTCCCGTGAGCTTGGGTAATGAAGAGCCGAGGTAGACGATATCCAATTCATTGATGTTCCCGTCATGGTTGATGTCTTCGTAAATGGCATCACCGCCCTTGAAATCATAATCCTTCGATTCGTTTTCAGCATTCGAGAAACAGTATTTCACCCGTTTGGGTTCCCCTTTGCTGTCGCGGATGATTTCCCCGTTGGCATTCAAAACCACCGGAGCCGTCTTTCCGTCTGCCAGGAACTGTTCTTGTTCGGCCACCCCCATGTCCGCAAAAGTCTCATAATGATATTGATATACACCTTTATAACGGAAACCGTAAATTGCCCCGAAAGGATTATTCAATTGCACGCGCTGCAACACGTTACGGTTTTCTTGTGTAAACTTGGTGTTCAACATATTCAGCACGGTAGCGTCCATTTCAAGAATCTCATTCTTGTTGTTTCCGAATGCCACATTGAAATCGGCAGAAAACTTACCGGCCTTGATAATCCTGTTCGTCGTTATATTGAATTCCCAACCCAAATTCCGCATTTTACCAACATTCCTATAAGCCAATTTGGAGAATCCCGTACTCGAAGGTATGGAGACATCCCTCATCAACATGTCGTCCGTGGTCGAATGATACCATTCCAAAGTCAGTTTCAAACGGTCGTCCAAAAATCCCAAATCCATACCCACATCATACGTGGATTTGGTCTCCCAACGAAGGTCCGTAAGACGCATGTTCGACTGGTTCATGGCATTCATGTCGATATAAGCTGAACCGGTACCGAACTTGCTTTCATAAAGATAATCCTCCGTAGGTTGGTTGCCCACCCTGCCCCAACTGGGACGTATGGAAAGCATGGACAGCCATTTACGGCTCCACTCCATCCAAGATTCGTCAATGATGTTCCAACGTGCGGAAACGGCAGGGAAAACACCCCAACGTTGATCCGGACCGAATTTCGTACTTCCGTCGGCTCGCACGGAGAAATCCAACGAATAACGGCTCTTGTACGAATAGTGCATGGAAAACGTGTAGTAAATGGAACGCCATTGTTTATAACTGGTAGACATACCCTTAATCATGCCGCCCGCGTCAGGACTTTCTATTCCTCCGGAAGGAAGCCCGCGAGATTCCGTGTACTGTTGGTTGTTGTTGCCGGATATGAGGTTGAAGCGCGCCATGGCCATCATGGAATGGTCTTTATTCTTGAAAGCCGGAATGAGCGTCAACGTCTGTTTGGTATCAATGGCCACATTCTTCGAGCTTCCGGTATATCCCATGTTGACATCCCCGTTCCAACTGATGGTTTTCAGTTCTTGCGGATAGAACTTGTCGATATACTCATTGAAAACATTCATGTTCACCCGTCCGTTCCATCTTAGCTGCCATTCATCTTCTGTGGTTCCCAACAGGTTGTATTGGATTTCCAGTTCCGGGGTAATGTCGTAAGTCTTGTCACCGAACTTTGCCAAGTGCGCACTGGCCACAGGATTTACCAGGTCTTTCTGATTCCCGTTGAATACGGAAGAGGCAGACTGGAGCATCTCATAATATCTTCCGGTGGAAAGTCCCGTGCGGGGATCTTGCTCGTAAACGGACATGTTGGGCATCTTTTTATAAGCAATGGCCAACAAGTCATCGTAATTCTTCTGGTTGTCCGTGTAAGTCATGGCAAAGTTCGTCGAAATCTTGATACGGTCGCTCACGTAATAGTCCAAAGCCAGACGAGTGGACAGGCGGTCCAATTTCTGTTGGATGACGGAACCAGTCTCATGGTCATACCCTCCCGATATCCGGAAAGTGGCCTTCTCGCCTCCTCCGGTTACAGAAACGTAATGGTTCTGCCTCAATCCCCATTGGGTCACTTCATCCTGCCAATCGGTATTATTATTGTACTGTTCATACTCCGAAAAGGTAGGGTCGTAGTTCAATTCCGGGATGTTGGAAGCCGTAGAGCTTTGCTCCGGATTGAAATAACTTTCTTTCAGCAACATCGTGTACTCATCGCCCGTCAGCATCTTATAGCCTTCCGGTTGGTAAGTCCCCGTAAGACGCAAGGAATAACTTACGGCAGGTGCTCCCCTTTTACCGCGTTTGGTCTTGATTTCGATGACTCCGTTGGCACCTTGCGAGCCGTAAATAGCCGTGGCAGCAGCATCCTTCAACACACTGATTTCCTCTATGTCTTCGGGATTGACGTTCAACAACTGGGCAAAGGTTTCATCGTTGGCACTGTTGATGTCGAACGTGCTCATGTCCACGTTCCACGTGTTACCGTTCACGACAATAAGGGGGTTTTGGTTGGTCAGCGTACTGATGGAGGACGTTCCGCGCAAACGCATCGTGGTCCCGCTTCCCAAATTACCAGAATTGGAAATGATGTCAAGCCCGGCGATACGTCCTTGCAAAGCTTCATCGACAGTCGTAATGCCCAACCCCTCGAATTCTTTTGTGGATATGGTTTGGGTAGCAAAGCTGACTTCCCTTTCCGGAATAGCAAGCCCCCCGCTGTTCAAACGTTTCTTGGATACGACAGACACCTCTTTCATTACACGTTGTGCAGATTCCAACGTAATGTTGTACACCGTACGGTTTATGGGGATCGTTTGCGTCTTATATCCCATAAAACTGACTTTCAGCTTATTCTTCGTGCTCTTCACCTTCATGGCAAAATGGCCGTTGAAATCCGTAATCGTAGCGTTGATGTTACGCCCCGTGGCATCCACCTCACACACCGTCGCCCCTATCAATGTTTCCATCTCATCCCGTACCGTACCGCTCACGGACGTTATCTGGGCATGAACCGAACCGACCATAAGCCCGAGCCATAGGACGGTCATCAATATTCTATTATTCATAATGTTCATTTATCAATTCGACATTACCTGTTATTCATATTTCTCCATTTGCTCTTCGTCATACATCAATGCCCCGTCAATCAAATGCACCACGGCGTATGACGAGGTGTATATGGTGTTCTTCCCCGTATCGAAAGCATATTCACGGCACATGTTGTTGTAAAGCCCTTCGGTGGTCACCACGCGCCGTGTCCGTCCGAGGTTGTCGGTCACCGTCATGCCGTCATTGCCCTCCTTGTCCACTGTCACACTGTAAAAACGCCGATTGGCCGGATTCAGCTTGGCCGTTTCATATTTGACCCCGCTTTCGCTCCCGTCACCAATGTACACGGAATTATCCTGTATATGGTAACGCAAGAAATTCACAATCCTGTTTTTAATCCTGTAACGGGCATCGGGGTCGGTCGCATTATCAAAGTCTTCCCAATACGGAAGGACACCTTTCTCGTGCAATTCCTCTATGGCCTTGTTGGTCGGCACATAGACCGTGTAATTGTATGTCTCGAACAGGCGTATGTTCTGGTCTACACAGGAATACTTGTCATCTATTTGGGATGTCAGCAAGTTATAATCCGTCGAATCCGGGTCGCCGC
This sequence comes from Paraprevotella xylaniphila YIT 11841, assembly GCF_900683745.1. Lineage (NCBI taxonomy): Bacteria > Pseudomonadati > Bacteroidota > Bacteroidia > Bacteroidales > Prevotellaceae > Paraprevotella > Paraprevotella xylaniphila. The sequence goes on along the minus strand of NZ_LR215980.1, from coordinate 722,960 downwards.
CGCTCAACAGTTCCAGGAAGCGGGAATACTCCTCATGTTCTGTCAATGTCTGGTAAACAGACTTACGGCTTGTCATCAAGATCTCATCATCAATCACGTAGGCTTTTCCGTTACCGTTTTCCGTCTGGTCATAAATCGTAGAAACACTGAGAGGAGCATTTTGCTCAATCTGCAAGCCACCGCTGATTTTGATATCAGTTCCGTGCCCTTCCACCTTGATAGTCCCTCCGCCTTTCGTCTTGTAATAAGTATGCCCGTCCTCAATGTCACCCACGACAATTACATTTTCCATGATGTCGCTCAGGCGGTTCATGACCGCGTCATTGTCCTTGCCGGAAGAACTGTTGGCATAAACGGTTTCTTTATTATCGGGATCCAAAATCGTCCCCGTGGCCATATCATACTGGTATTTGTAAGCTCCCACGTTCTGCCTGTCAGTATCCCAAAAGAACTCATAAAGCGTAGATGTCCCTTTGCCATAGGTGCAGGGATCCACATACTTCAAAAAAGCTTCATTCGTGGGAAGTATCAGGCTGTAACGCGTATCCATTGAATTCAGGTAGGCATCCAACCCTAATTGCTCGATGGCCCAGTACACCACGCCCATGGTGGTGTTGCGACGCACCAAGGCCGGAAAAGAAACGGAACGATAGGCAGCCGGGGCAAAGACCTTATTCGTCAGGTAAACCACCCCGTTACACCCCATAAAACAACTGTCCACATCCTCTTCCTTTACTCCCATGCTCACTTTGGCATCGTTGGTGATACTCTCGAACTTGGACGGCACATGGTCGACGAATGAAGTAATCATGTTGACATTGATTAATTTGTTCAACACATTGATGTCCACGTTGACCAAAGAGTCATACACATCCTGGAGCGCCTTGCCTTCTCCGTCCCACCACTTTTCCAAAGCCGCATCGGTTGGCACCAACATGGCACCGCAATCATAGTTCAGCGTCTTGTTATAGGTGTTAGTGTACATATACTGGTTCCACTCCGGGTCGAATTCCAAATAACCGGGCACTTGGTTCTGTATGTTATCGGGATCCTGCAAATTCGACCCGCCATTGGCTTGCTTCGCGAAATAACGCAACACATAGACAGAATCCGACGTATTATACAGCCGGTTGTATTCCCGTGTGGCAGCAGCGTCATAAATAGGGGCACTGTACAAATCCAACAGTTTGGCCCACTCGCTCATGACGGGATGCTTATGGATGATTTCCGCCATGTTGTCTGCCGGCGTGATTACTTCCTCCACCTTTTGCACGTAGCCGTTCTTGCACGTGATGTCCGTGGGAGCCAACACCTTTATGCCGTTCACCCACGACTCTGCCGCAGACAAGGATTTGCCATTCGTCAACTTGGCCAAGTCGCCATCCGTGATGTTGTTGGTCTTCATGAACCTTGGCAACAAGTGTATCATGGGCGCACTGCTGTTGTCCCGCATCAGGAGAACCCCGTCTTTACGTCCGCGCACCTTATTCCAATATTTGGTTTGGGGCATGTCCTCCGGCATGATCCGTGCCACGGAATCGTAGACGCTCAACGCCACCTCGCGGCGCATGCACATCCCCTCTTGCGGAGGATTGCCCGGGACGTTCGACAGCAGCTCTATCAGGTAAGCATTGTTCACCATGGAACTGTTGAGCAACATCTTTTTCTGGGCCACGGACAACTGCCCATAGTTCTTCACGTTCCAACCGTTCTCTTTGAAAAAAGCTTCAAAAGCCGCATCGTCAGCAGCAAACAAGGTCTTGCTTCCTGTTTGGTTCAAAACGCTTGCCATGTTCAAATCGTTGATGAGACGAAGCGTGTATTCATAATTACCTTGTTCCTGCAACCAGCCATAAATGGAATTATTCAGCCACGTGGGTTGCCCGACCAGGTTTTCGTCCTGACACGATTGCATTCCAAACGCCGCCAACAAGGCAGCCGCCGCAAAGGTCTTTACTTTAAATCGATGACAAAGACTATTTTTCATTTTTGTTTTTATTGGTTAAATTCTATTTCCAAGCGTAAAGGTAGGCTGAAATAGCCATTAGCACTTTATTTTATGTCGCACGTTGTTTGCGGCATGAATCAAAAAGGCTGTCCCACGTATTTTTTTCCACCTTTTATATATATGCCTCTTCCCGGCTGCGCAATACGCCGCCCGGACAAGTCGTACGGTCCGGACACCCCGTCCCGGCTACCGGTTACGGCTTCACGGGATTCCACACCCGACACCGTCTGTGGCAAAAAGTACCAATAGTCGAATTGCATGAGTTCATTCCGCTTCCCAGTATCCGTGGCACGGAAACGGAAATATATGTCGTGCACCCCGGTGACCACCTCGTTCAGGTCGGCGGCCAGTTCCACCCAATCCTGCACACCGGACACGTCTACCGTGGCCACCACATTCGACTGGCTATCGATACACACCTGTATGAACCCGTCATTCTCCCGCTGCCGTACGCACAGCCGTACGCTCCGCGCCCCTTCCTCGCCGAAATCCACGGCTTTCACCTTCACATAATCCCCCATGTCGAGCGAATCCAAATAGACACCCCGGCTTTCATCCTGTGCCGTACGTACCCCTACCGACAAAGCTATCATCTCGGCCTCCTGCCGGGCGTAGGGCGACACATGGGCCACCGGCTCAGATACCCCTTTCTTGGTCATCGGGATATGGGGAATCGTACCATCCGCATTATACTCGAATTGCTCCACGCAGACCGAACGCCGGAAACCGCTTCCTCCCTTAAGTTTGCCATTATGATAGAAAATGTAGCTACGTCCCTTGAAATCCACCACGGATGGGTGGGTCGTAAAACTCCCGTCGGGAGAGTCCATGATGCGTCCTTGATATTTCCATGGGCCAGTAGGCGAATCGCTCATTGAATAAGACAAATGTTCGGGAATCCCGCCTGCGGCATAAACCAGATAGTATTTTTCTCCACGTTTATACGCCCAAGGCCCTTCCTCATACTTGTCAACGCCCACCAGACGGGTTTGTTCCTCACCGTTCTCGTCCTTGTATTTCTCTTCATATCCGCCCACCGTCTCTTCCGTCAAAGGAATTTCCATGATTTCGCCATTGTAGTCTACCATGCTCCGGGTCAGCTTCACATACCACAGCCCGTTATTTCCCCAATACAAGTAAGCCTGCCCGTCGTCATCAATAAAAACGGTCGGGTCGATGTCGCGTATGTCATGGTTGATAAGGGCGCGTTGCAACGGATCCCGCCAAGGCCCGCAAGGAGACTGCCCCACCAACACACCGATACCCCGCATGTGGATCGGGACATACATGTACCATTTCCCGTCACGCGGAACCACATGGGGCGCCCACGCCCCGTTGTCACCGGCCCAACTGAAATCAGCCAACGACGCCACCGTGCCGCAGTCGGTCCAGTTCACCATGTCCGTGGTTGTGTACAGTTGCCAAATGGTTTTCTGGTAGCTTTCCCCCTCCTCGTTGTCCACACTGGTATAAAGATAGAGGGTATCCCCATAAACGCAGGCTGCCGGGTCGGCCGTGTAACGTGTCTGTATGATAGGATTCTGCGCCCCGGCCTCTCCGGCAGCCAACATGCAGGCGACAGCCCATGCAAAAAGATTCTTTTTCATTCTCTTTGGTTTTTAAACATATAAATGAACGATGGCAAACTTAATCATTATTCCGGCAACGCTTTTCTTTCTATGTAACAGAAGATTTGCTCCATGTCCAATCCTACCACAAACGGATACTGCCAACCATTTAAAATAAAGGAAGCACACCGGTAAAAAAACGAAAGCACACCGCATTGATACATGACATAAAACATCTGCGACATCAAATAAAAACACGAAACGATGTCATTCCTATATTTGCAACATTTGCCGAAATTACCCCACATAGGTATTGAAGAGGGGAAAAACGCAAACACTTGAAGTCAACAAATAAAAAAGTATATAGTATAAACAATGAAACATGTATTATCTCTCTCTATCCTGATGATGGCCAATATGGTTGGCACAGCACAAACGGCACATTTCAACTATTTCTCATACAATGGGGATGACAGCCGTTTCAACAAGGAAATCAATCCGCACAACCAGTACTTCAATCCGATTCTGGCCGGGTTCTATCCCGACCCTTCCATCTGCCGCAAGGGGGACACCTATTATTTGGTCAACTCTTCTTTCTCGTTTTTCCCCGGCGTGCCCATCTTCACGAGCAAGGACCTCGTGAACTGGACACAACTGGGACATGTGCTCGACCGCAAGTCGCAGCTCCCGCTTGACCGCCAAAACGTGTCGGGAGGCATCTTCGCGCCGGCCATCACTTACAACGAAAAGAACAAGACCTTCTACATGATCACGACCAACGTGGGAGCCGGAAATTTCTTCGTAAAGACGAAAGACCCGGCCAAAGGGTGGAGCGAACCCATTTACCTGCCCAAAGTGGGAGGCATCGACCCCTCTTTCTTTTTCGACAAGGACGGACGCGGATATATCGTAAATAACGACGAACCGGTAGGCGGACATGTATACGAAGGCGAACGCAGCATCATGCTCCACTATTTCGACGTGGAAGGCGACAGCGTGGTGGGCGACCCAATCGAAATCGTACGTTCGGGCAGCCATGTGCAGGAGAATCCTATCTGGATAGAGGGCCCACACTTGTACCGCATCGGCAAATATTATTACCTGATGTGCGCCGAAGGAGGTACGGGCGCATGGCACTCCGAAGTCATCTTCCGTTCGAAGAAACCGGAAGGCCCTTGGGAAGAGTTCACCGATGGCAACCCCATACTGACACAACGCACGGGATTGGACCCACAGCGGCCGGACATCGTGACCAGTGCCGGACACGCTGACCTCGTGTCCACGCCGGACGGTGACTGGTATGCCGTGTTCCTGGCTTGCCGCCCGTATGAGGAAGACTTCTACAATACGGGGCGGGACACTTACCTCTTGCCGGTAAGTTGGGAGAACGGATGGCCGACCATCTTGGAAAAGGACAAGGCCATCCCCACGGTCAACGAAAAGGAAGGGTTGCAACCCAAGGAAAACCACCTGACGGGAAACTTCGGATATTGCGACCGCTTCGCCTCGGACACGTTGGACATCCGTTGGATGTTCTTGCGCAACCCGTCGGACTTTTACACCCTCGACGGAAAGGGATTGGCCCTCCATGCCAAACCAGTGAATATCTCGCAAAAGGAATCCCCCTCAGCCCTATTCGCACGGCAGCAGCACCACACGTTCACTGCCGAAACGGAGGTAACATTCACACCCCGTTCTGCCAAGGAATTGGCCGGTTTCACCCTGTTGCAAAACGAGGAATACAATTTCGTGTTCGGAAAGACGTTGGTAGGCGGCAAGCCTGCCCTCACGCTGACCCGGTCGGAAAAGGAAATGGTACGCATAAGCACAGTGTTCTTGGACGAAAAAGAAACCGCCGCTCCCGTCAAACTGAAAATCTGTGGCAAAGGCCGTTATTATGATTTCTACTACTCCACCGGCAGCCATTGGATGCTGATGGCCCGAGGCGTAGATGCCGTCAACCTGAGTACGAACCGTTCCGGCGGTTTTATCGGTGCCTGCATAGGCTTATACGCCACATCGGACAATCCTTCAAGATAAAGATATTTTCCGTAAAAGCCTCTACAGAGAGAATTTCCAAAAACATGTTTCATCTTTCAGGTTACATTATAACACACTTATAACAAATCACTTATAAGCTGAACTTTCATCCGGCTATCTTTCAGCCCATATTTCAGCCATGCCTTGCAGAGAGGTGGAAACCGATCTCGTCATGACACACTTTTTTTCTGCGCCAAACGAAAAATCATTCTCAGCCGAATGATTTTTCGTTTGGCGCAGATTGATTTCCGTTCTTCTACATGACAAGAGGCTGAAAGATGGCCTTTTTATCGTTCAGCCCGCCAATACGCTTTATACCAAATAGTTACGGTGAATCCTGAAAGATGAAACATGTTTTTGGAAACTCCCTGTGTAAGGGGATGAAAAAAAGATTGGGGGAATGGGCCTATCTCTTCACAAGAGATGAACCACGTCGCAAAGATATACAAAAAAAGTCAATAAAGTGCTAAGTAACAACGAAAAAAATTGCATTTGTTTTCCGTTCATTGTTTTGCAAAATCGTGTTTGCTCAACGAAAAACAAATAAAAGCTGATTCTGATAAACCAACTAATCGAATGGAATACAGCATCTTACGCATCAAAAGCTCTAATTAGTTCATCTCTTGTGAAGAGATAGACCACATGAACAGCATGCAAGTGCCGAGGGAAAACGGAATGACAAACATACGGTTGAAAAACGTAATGGATTGCGATTCAAAATCCCATATATTTTGGAAACATCCACATAACAACTTGTCTAACAAGAAAATGCAAAGACAAGTTGGAGTAATAAAAGTACCCCTTTGAGAAAGATGGACGAAACGCCTCAATGGTATGTCTTGCGCGACCTAAGCCGTCCCAACTCCAAGCTATCGGCTTTTGATAAATTGACGGGAAAAGGAATAAAATGTTTCACACCGTTAGTCAGAAAAGTTGTGACGCAGGGTGGAAAACAAGAATGGAAAGATGTGCCCTACATGCGTGACTTGCTTTTTGCCCACAGCACACACGACGTGCTCGACCCGTTCATGGCACCCGGCCTCAGATTGCAATACCGTTACGTGCATGGTGGCTTCAAGGAACCCATGACCGTACGCGAAGCCGACATGGACTGTTTCATCCGTGCCGTGTCCTCCTCCATCTCTTCCAAATACTACCGTCCCGAAGAAATCACCCCGGCCATGCGCAACCGCAGAATACGCATCATCGGCGGTCCGCTCCACGGCTACGAAGGCAGCCTCGTCACAGTACGTGGCACTACCGTGAAACGCCTGTTAGTGGAACTGCCTATGTTGTTGGCAGCCGCCGTGGAGGTAGAACCGGAATTCATACAGCTTCTGTAAGCGAAGATTTCCGCAATAATGTTTTTACGCCACACTTCATTTTTGTACCTTTGCTATTGCACATCCGAACGTTTCGCCTTGTGCGGCCTGCCCGTGGTGAAAATCGGAATCAACTTTGACATGGAACGGCATACGCTGAAAGATTGGGTGATCGGATAAACCGCCGATGACACGTGCTTTCCGAATGGGGAGCAAAAGATTTCACCTTAACCTATTGAATGATAGATCATAGTAACATTTTCGTAAGCTTCAAAAGTGAAAGGCTTGTGAAGGCTTTTTTATGACAGGATTCACCTTAATATGCTGATATACAAAAAGTATGAAGGATGCGAACCCTTTTCCCGACAAAACTCCTTGTAGAGGAAGAAAGAGGCATGTTTGTCCGGAATCCAAAGAATAAGTGAAACATTGTAGCCTTACTTTGCTCGTTCGCAAAGTAAGGTAATAAATCTATACTCATCAAATGAAAAAGGATATGAAAATAGCCGTAGCCGGAACCGGTTACGTAGGGCTTAGTATCGCCACACTCCTAAGCCAACACCATCAAGTAACGGCCGTGGATGTCATCCCCGAAAAGGTGGACCTGATCAACCGACGTAAGTCACCCATTCAGGACGAATACATCGAGAAGTATCTGGCCGAAAAGGAACTGAACCTGACAGCCACGCTCGACGGAGCCAAAGCCTACGCCGGTGCGGACTTCGTGGTCATTGCCGCACCGACAAACTACGACCCGGTGAAGAACTACTTCGACACCAACCATGTGGAGGAAGTCATCGAGTTAGTGAAGGAAGTCAATCCCCATGCGATAATGGTCATTAAAAGTACCATTCCCGTGGGGTATACGGAAAGCGTGCGCAAGAAGTTGGGTACGAAAAACGTCATCTTCTCGCCCGAATTCCTGCGCGAAAGCAAAGCCCTGTATGACAACCTCTACCCTAGCCGCATCATCGTGGGCCGTCCCGAAGGGGATGCCCGGTTGAACGAGGCCGCACATGATTTTGCAGCCCTCCTGCAAGAAGGAGCCATCAAGGAAGACATCGACACGCTGTTCATGGGCCTGACCGAAGCCGAGGCCGTGAAACTCTTTGCCAACACCTACCTGGCCTTGCGGGTCTCCTACTTCAACGAACTGGACACGTATGCCGAGATGAAGGGTCTGGACACGAAAGCCATCATCAACGGCGTAAGCCTTGACCCACGCATCGGAAGCCATTACAACAACCCTTCGTTCGGTTACGGCGGCTACTGCCTGCCCAAGGACACCAAGCAACTGTTGGCCAATTATCAGGATGTTCCGGAAAACCTCATCCAAGCCATCGTGGAAAGCAATAAAACCCGTAAGGATTTCATTGCCGACCGCGTACTGCACACGGCCGGTTACTACGACTACTACAACCGTGGGGACTTCAACCCGTCCGAAGAGCGGAAGTGTGTCATCGGCGTGTACCGCCTGACGATGAAGTCGAACTCGGACAACTTCCGCCAGTCGAGCATCCAGGGCGTGATGAAGCGCATCAAGGCCAAAGGTGCGGAGGTCATCATCTACGAACCCACGTTGGAAGATGGCAGCACGTTCTTCGGCAGCAAGGTGGTGAACGACCTGGATGCTTTCAAGGCACAGAGCCATGCCATCATTGCCAACCGATATGATGCTTGCCTGGATGATGTGGAGGAGAAAGTTTATACACGAGATATTTTTAGGAGGGACTAAACTTTTTAATTAGAAATAACTTTAAACAAGCTTAATATAATCGTTTATGGCGAACCGAAAAGGAACAAATAGACCCGTTGAAAAAGCAAGACTTGTATTGGAAAAAGAACAGTTCCTATCGCAACTTTCTGAGAGGATAGAAATTGGCAAAAAGCTACCTTTAATAAAAGCTTCTGTTCCCAATATTCCTGATGCGTATAGAGAATATGGCTATATGACAAGGAAAGCAAGAACAGAACCGACAGAAGAACAAGAAAAATGGATTTCAGAGTTCAAGCAATGGACTGATTATAACAGTGAGCTATTAAAACAAGCATTTGACATCCCCAACAATGAATACCAACGTGATTACATCAACAGTGGCCAATACCTGATTTCCATAGGAAATGAAAATCTCGTTCAAGAATATCAGGACGAACTTAAAAGTAAAATCGAATATTTGGAAACCCTGGTTCTGAAAATCCCATTATTACCCACTCTCACCGTACAAGTAGAGAGGACTGAAAAGAAAAGTTTCCATCCAGATTCAAAACGCGTTTTCATTGTACACGGACACGACACGGCCATAAGGTCACAAGTCGAATTGTTTATCAAGACCTTGGGATACACTCCCGTTGTCCTTTTCAAACAGCCCAATGCCGGATGTACCATCATTGAGAAAATCGAACGTGAAGCCAATGATTTGGCCTTTGCCATAATCCTATACACAGCATGTGATTTAGGAAATGACAAATTGCATGCCAATGAACATCTGAATCCCCGCGCCCGGCAAAATGTGGTTTTTGAACACGGTTATATGTGTGCCTTGTTAGGGCGACAAAACGTATGCGCCTTGGTGGATTCTGATGTAGAATTTCCCGGCGACATGTCCGGCATCGTATATGTGTCGTTTGACGACAAGGGAGCATGGCAGATTGCTGTCGCCAAAGAAATGAAAGCAGCCGGGCTTGATGTGGATTTGAACAAGTTGGCATGATCGATAAACTTAATTTCAAACCGTAAGCATCCCAAATTAGCAAATCCCAATATTTACGACTGTAACCAAGAGAGTTGAACTGCTTTAGCCATGAACTTATCTAATTCACAAAAGAAAATCGTCTCAAATGTAGCATGGTCTTTAGGAGGCAAGGCCGTCAATATGGCGAGTGCGCTTTTCGTCGGAATATTGGTCGCCAGATATCTCGGCCCGGAAAGTTATGGTCTCATGAACTATGTAATTAGTTATGTAGCCATTTTCTCCATTATTGCGACATTCGGCATGGACAACATCGAAATACGTGAGCTGTCCCGGCAGAATGACAAAAAGGATGCCATCATGGGGACATGTTTTTGCTTGAGAATGTTTTTTGCTACAATAGCTTATATCGTCATTGCCATATCTTTGTTCTACTTCCAAACAGACAAGTTTACCTCCCTGATGGTGTTAGCTTATGGACTGACCCTGTTCACCGGTACAGGGAATCTGTTACGTAACTATTTCACATCCATAGTCCAAAACAAATATATTGTAAAATCCGAAATGTACCGTACATTCGTCGGTGCAGGAATCAAAATCCTGTTGCTTTGGATTAAAGCACCTTTGGAATACTTTATTTATGCACAAATATTTGATACGGCATTGGTTGCAAGCGGATATTACCTTAGTTATAAATCCACTGTCGGTTCCATCCGAAAATGGCATTTCGACAAGACTTTAGTGCCTTTTATCCTAAAAGAATCATTTCCCCTCGTCCTATCCGGTGCCGCTGTCATCATTTACCAACGCATAGACCAAGTCATGATTGGTGACATGATAAACAAAACTGAAGTCGGTTATTTCGCCACAGCCGGAAAGTTCGTAGACTTGATTGTGTTCCTCCCTATGGTTTTGGTGCAGACTGTCACCCCGATGTTGGTAAGGGAGAAAGAAAACAAGCCGGAAACATACGAAGTTAAAAAGAAGACATTCGTAAGCATTACCACATGGACGGCTATCATCATGTCCGTAATGGTATCATCGCTCTCTTATTGGCTCATCACATACACATACGGCATCCAGTACGCTCCAGCCATCCCTGTTTTGCAAATCATGGCGTTCAAGGCTGTAGGAATGGCGTTGTCATCTGCCGGAGGACAAATCATCATCATGGAACACATACAAAAATGGGCCTTCATACGAAATATATTAGGTTGTATCCTATGTGTGTTGCTAAACTATTTCCTAATTCCCCAATATGGAATCATCGGTTCCTCATACGTCACAATAATCACGGTATTGTTCACCGGATGCTTCGCAAACCTGTTGATTCCCACCTACCACAACGTCATGAAGCTACAACTCTATGCCATATTATTAGGTTGGAAAGAATTACGTTATTTTAAAAGAATGATAAGAAAATGAAAAGTTATATCGGATATTCCACAAACTCCGACATCAGATATAAAGCCACGTCTGGAGGAATAGGAACTACCATTATCAAATGGTTATTCGACAACAAACTTATTGGCACATCCATATCTTTCGAGTTTGACCCTATTACACTAAGATATGTTCCTAAAATAATTCACTCATTTGACGAATACCAAATTTGTGGCTCAATTTATCAAGAAATAGATTTAATCGGGTTTGTCAAATCTCACCAAAATGAGATAAAGGGAACACTTGCTTGTTTCGCTTTACCTTGCCAAACCAAGGCCATAAAATCAATTTGTGAAAGATATGGTCACAAAGTATTCATAATCGGGTTAACTTGCTCTTCGCAACAAACACTTGATGCGACCAAGTATTTATTAAAACGAATCAATATAAAAGAACAAAATGTCTGCCATATCCAATATAGAGGAAACGGATGGCCAAGCGGAATCACAATAAAGACGAAAGTCAACAAAAAGACCTTCATAGCCAATAACGCTTCCATTTGGAATAGAATCTTCCATTCACGCCTATTTATTCGTCCAAAATGTTTCATGTGCAAAGACACATTAAACCAACATAGTGATATCGCACTCGCAGATCCATGGCTAAAAGAATATATATCATCAGAAAAAATCGGCATGACTTTAGCCACTTGCTTCTCTGAGACTGGAAATCGCATCCTAACTCAAGCCCAAAATGATAACTATATTCATGCAAATGAGATCTCTTGGCAGCAAGTTATATTATCCCAAAAATCCACATTGGACAGAAAAGAAAGTTATAGACACCACCCTGACAGAATAAAGTTCTTTCGCCAACTTTGTACAAAACGTTGGTATAGATTTTTAGTGCTTGACATAGGCTTATTGTCGTTCCATTGCAAAATTAAAAATTGCTTTGAGAAGACAATGCTTTTAAAAGAAAAACGAAAATAAAACATTAAGAATATATCAACTAAGAATAATCCTATGCAAACAAAGAAAACAAGGATAAGATGGATTGACAATGCCCGCGGAATTTGTGTTTTCTGTGTTTTATTGGCACACTGCAAATTAGAACACACTTATCTACAAATGATTTACACGCCATTCTTTTTGGCCCTATTTTTTTTCTTGTCTGGATATTTGTTCAATTGCCACAAGGACATCAAAACGGATATTTTGAAATTGGTAAGAAACTTAATCATTCCATATTTCCTCTTGTGTTTCCTGCTTGCCTTCATAGGCCTCGATAACTGGAAGGCATTACTCAATGGCAATTACGACATCATCAGCAATCGAATACTCAGGATTGTATATGGTTATGACTTGTGGTTCGTTTCATGTATTATTATGGTGCAATTGTATTTCATTTTGCTCCACCATATTTACATGAAAAACTTAAAAAGCAAAATTGCAACAGCAATAATACTGCTGCCTTCAGTTTATCTGATAAGAAACACTGTATCATATACCTGCCCTTACTATTGCGACATAGCTCTTTTTGCATTGGCTTACTTTATCGTAGGAAATATAACGAAAGAATTCACTGATGGCAAAGCCATACAAATAAGCAGGAAAACAGGGATTTCCTTACTTATATTATATATCTGTGTAGATTTTGCCTTACAGCTAAACACAAACATGGAATTTCATTTTGCATACAATTATTACAACGCCCCCTTGCTATTCATCATTCTGTCACTTATTGGAATAATTGCCATTTGTGCTATTTCATGCTTATACCCTTGTTCTTTTTTTGAAAGGCAAGGAAAGAATTCATTAGCTTTTTTTGCCTTTAATGGAAAGGCTTTGGCTATAACAATGCTTCTGTTCAGGCATTTTGAATTTTTAAATGGAAGCCAATGGATTTATCCTATTCTATTATGTACTGTACAATCATTTATCTTACTCGGAATATCATCCCTCATCAACAAATACGCCCCTTTCCTAGTAGGTAAAAAGAAAATATAAAAAATCATAACAACATAAACAATGAAAATATTACTTTTAAACCAACCTGTATACAACCGAGGTGACGAAGCTGCACACAGAAGCCTTATCCGCACACTCAATAAGAATGTACCCAATGCCTCTGTCATGATTTTGCTTGAGAACGTGAAAGAAGGAACTATCAAACAAATCAAAGTAGATAACCCACAAAACAAATATATCAACATTAACACCAATAAAGGATATCGCAAAAGCCGCATATTTTCTGCTTGTTCGGGCATGATGTTCTGGAGTCGTATTATTCCCAGTAACCGGAAACTAATACAATACATACAAGAAGCAGACATAGTGCTTTGCGCCCCTGGGGGAATCTGCCTAGGCGGATTTTATAATTGGTCGCACTTGTATAACATGATGTTATGCAAGCATTACAATAAGCCCGTCATTTACTACTCACGCTCAATAGGACCATTTAACCCTCGAAACATATTACAACATATCTTCTGCACAAGAGCAAAAGAAATACTTAAAAAGATGGACTTCTTGTCATTGAGAGATGCCCGAAGCATGGATTTGGCAAACAAACTTGGCATAAAATACATAAAATCCATTGATTCCGCCTTTTTAGACACGCCCGATGCCACATTACCTGACAGTGTCAGGACAGACTTAGGCAAACAAAAATATATCGTGTTTGTACCCAACCAACTAACATGGCATCCGTCATTCACAAACATGCCACAGGACGTTATTGACAAATGTTACCTAAAAATGATTGACATCATAATCCAAAAGACCAACTATAACATCGTCATGCTCCCACAGCTTTATAATGCAGGAAAAAAGAACGATTACCTATACTTCAAGAGGTTAAAGAAAGAAACGGAAAATCCATCACGAATCATAGTATTTCCGGACACATACAGTTCTGACATCCAACAAAATATAATTAAGGATGCCCAAATGATAATAGGTACACGTTACCACTCTATCGTGTTCGGTATCAACAACCGTATTCCTGTAATCGCATTAAGTTACGAACATAAGATAGCAGGCATGTTGGAAATCTTAGGCATAAAAGGACGTTCATTTGAATTCAATACGGAAGCTTCCATACACAAGTTTGATTTCGCCAAATTTGAACAGGTAATCACCGGTAACCAACCTTCGAGAGAAAATTTGAAAGAATACGCAGACCATGCACATGCCATAGCCATGTCTTGTTTCTCAGAAGCGTCACAACTTTTACAATAATTATCAATATGCCTGTCGTTGTTGCTTTTTCTATATTTCATGTTATTCTTTTTATATTGGTTTCTTGCTACAGGAAAGATAAAGCATGCCTTCGTTATATAATGTTCATATGGATGCTTTCATCCATATTTTCCATTATATTCTATACAGCCTCGCAAGAATATAATAAGATTACAATAATTCCATACATCTTTTTCGCCACATGCCTTGCTATTTCAATCATTCCATTTGGATATATCGATGATAGATATTCCACGATTACGATAAGAAACAAGTTCTTTTTTGAAAGAATAATCTTATTTTTCTGTTTAATCTCCATCATACCTTTTTTTGAAAACGCCATCCATCTGGTAAAAACATTTAGTTTTGACAATTCGGACGCACTCGCGACATTGTATGCAGACAAAATGGAAAACATATATCCAACCATTATCCCGAATTTTGACCGTAGCCCACGTTCAGGAAAGAAGACAAATAACATCTGGCACGGTTCTACTCCGAAACTATTTGGGAAAATGGTCGAGCAAGCACTTGACTTAATAAAGGACAAACAAGACGAGCACAAGATTTTGTTCTTACAGAGTTGGAACGAATGGGGAGAAGGAAATTACATGGAACCGGATTTAAAATTCGGCCATGGTTACATTGATATTTTGGGAAAACTCGTAAAATAGAACCTATGGTGACCTTAAAAGAACTCAGGCAAGACTTTCAAGCTTGGTGCAAATGGAAAAATATTCCCTCCGGAACAACCTCATTCTTACTTCTGTTCTTCAAATATGCGGAATACAGAAGGCTCATTGATTTCAGATTAAAATCCGGGGGACTCGGATGGATGAGAATATTCACATACCCCACAGCCTACCATTTAAACTTATATATAGTTTGCAAAAAAAATAAAAACGGGGGGGGTATTGGAGGGGGATTGAGAATAATGCACGGTTTCAGCACTATGATTCTTGTGAAAGAAATGGGCATGAACTGCATGGTTAACCAACAAGTCACGATAGGATGGGCAAATGGAGGAATCCCTACTATCGGGAACAACGTATGGATTGCAGCCGGAGCAAAAGTACTCGGCCCCATAACAATTGGGGACGATGTCATAATCGGTGCAAATGCAGTAGTCGTAAAGGACGTGCCGAGCCATAGCATCGTTGCCGGTGTGCCTGCAAAAATAATCAAACGGAGGAATCACACAAACGAGCCTTGGGTATTAGTAGATTAAAAGCAATTTTACTCTTTTTATGCCCTTTAAAGATACAATATAACAGGAAACAAACAATGAACGGAATAATTATTATCGGTTGGATAAACAAAGACAAACCTGCAGATTGCGGGGAAACAATGAAGAACCAACTGATGATACACAAGTTGGAAGAACTGGGAGTGAAGTGCAGATGTGTAGACTTCAAGAACTGGAAAAGGCATCCTTGGGTGTTTTTACAGCTGATTTGGAATTTGGTAATACATAAAAAAGACACCATCATATTCTCGACCAGTACGGTAAACGTGTACCCGATGATGAAGTTGATGAAAAAAGTGAAATGGAAACAACCCACGATTCATTGGGTTATAGGCGGAACTCTCGGTGAAAAAGTCAAAAACGGCATATTTGATAAAGACATAATCGGTTATATAGACTGGACAATCGTTGAGAGTAATCTAATGGTACAGCAACTGACCGATTGCGGCGTAAAAAATGTTTTTCAACTTCCAAACTTTAAACCTATCACTTATTACCCCAACATAAAGGAACGTATAAATGAATGGAAAAAGGAAATAACACGCCCGTTACGTTTCGTATTTCTTAGCAGAATTATGAAAGAAAAAGGTTGCGATTACATTATAGAAGCAGCCCGACAACTCAATGCTACGGGATTTAAAGACAAATATACCATAGACTTTTATGGAAAAATCGCTGAAACCTACAAGACTGACTTTTTTCAAAAAATAGAACCCTTACAAAACGTGAACTACCGAGGTTTCCTTAACCTGCAAAACGAAAACGGTTATGACAAGTTATCCCAATACGACCTGATGTTGTTCCCGACCTATTGGAAAGGCGAAGGTTTCGCAGGGGTATTTATTGATGCATTTATAAGCGGTATCCCTATGATTGTCACAGATTGGGCACACAACAAACAGTTTATGACCGAGGGAGAAACCGCTCTTTTCATTCCGGTACATAACATCCCTGCATTATGCGACAAAATGAAAAAGTGTATTGAAGGATGCTATGACATAGGAAAGATGGCCTTGAAGTGCCAACAAAACGCAGAAACCTATGACGTAAATAAGGTAATAACAAAAGAACTGCTCAAAAAGCTCAATTTGGTATAAATGACGAACATTCCAAAACGATAATTATCCAAAATCATAAAAACAAACGTATATGATTAAGATTTCAAAAGCGGCTACAAATATTCAGCCATCCTTGACTAGGAAATTATTCAATATGGCCAAGGAATATGAAGATGTGATAGACTTCACCTTAGGAGACCCCGACATTCCGACTCCAACCCCAATCAAAGAAGCCGGATGCAAAGCTATTATGGAAAACAAGACGCGTTACTCACAAAACGCAGGCCTGATTGACTTACGCCAAGCCATCGCAAATTACATATTCAAGAAAGAACAACTGACATATTCTCCAGAAAATGAAATATTGGTAAGTGTCGGTGCTATGGAAGGCCTATACCTCTCATTGTTAGCTACTATCGACCCTGGAGATGAAGTTATAATACCTGCCCCTTATTATGTGAATTATAAACAGATGGTTGAGATGTGTGGCGGCGTACCGGTTATCGTGGAAGACTATGACCACATCAAAGAATTCAAATGTTCCGTGAATAAAATCAAGGAAGCGATAACCCCCAAAACGGTAGCAATCATACTCAATACACCTTGTAACCCCACGGGCAAAATATTCAGCCAAGAATTCATCTCCCAAATTGCAGAAGTTTCAAAAGAAAAAAATCTTATGGTGATTACCGATGAAGTATATAAAAGTCTGGTATATAATGGGAATATGCGTCCCAAAAGCATAGCATCGCTCCCTGATATGAAAGAACGGACAATTTTTATTAACAGTCTTTCTAAAGAGTTTTGTATGACAGGATGGCGTATAGGGTATGTGGCGGCCAACCGGAAAATAATCACCGCTATGACCAAATTGCAAGAGAACGTAGCCGCCTGTGCTCCACTGCCATCACAATATGCGGCAATAGAGGCATTGCGCACAGATATCGATTACTCCACGGAAATGGCTACCGTTTTCAAGAACAGGAGAGACGTTTTGATGGAAACGTTGAGCCGGACAAAGAAAATAAAACCTGCAACAGTCGATGCCACTTTCTACGCGATGATTGATATCAGCAAGACAGACATGAAATCAGAAGAATTCGCGTATGAATTACTCAAAAGAAAACAAGTGGCAGTGGTTCCGGGAATAGCATACGGAAAGATTTGTGATGACTTCATACGTATTGCATTTACATTAGATGAATCCAAAATACGTGAAGGCATGAATAGACTGGTTACGTTTGTTGAAGAATTAAATTAAACGAGACATGAAAAAGTGGTTCAAAACCTTATGTGAAGATGTGATAACATTTATATCACCATACATAAAAAACGATGAAACTTGGATTAGGTTTACTTATTTCCTAAGCCATCACAGAAGTGTTAATCTCAAAACTCCTAAAAGGTTCAACGACAAATTGCAATGGCTTTTGTTGAACTATCACGATTGGTCATACACCGACATGGTAGACAAATATAGAGTAAAACCAATCGTTGCAAAAATCATTGGGGAGAATCATATCATACCTACTTACGGGGCATGGGATAGTTTTGACAAGATTGATTTTGATTCCTTACCAGACCAGTTTGTACTCAAATGCAATCACGATTCGGGGGGTCTTGTGATATGTACAGACAAATCAAAATTAGACAAGTATGCCGCCAGAAAGAAAATCATGAAAAGCCTAAAGAAAAACTTCTATTATAGGACACGTGAATATGCTTACAAGAATGTCAAACCGGTTGTTCTTGCAGAGAAATACATGGTAGATGATACAGGATGGCAGTTAAAGGATTATAAAGTTTTCTGTTTCAATGGGGAACCAACCTACATAGAAGTGGACTATGACCGATTTGTGGGACATAAGCTCAATGTGTATGATTTGAATTGGAATTTTGTGGACTTCTACATGACTTCTAAAAATGACCCGAACGCAAACATTAAAAAGCCTGCAAAATTTGACAGCATGATAGAAATGGCTCGCAAATTGGCAAAGGGCACTCCTTTTGTTCGTGTCGACTTTTACATAGACCAGAATGATGAAATATTCTTTGGTGAAATGACATACACTCCCGGAACCGGACATATACACTTCACCCCAGACGATTGGGATTTTAAATTGGGGGAACTTCTTGTCTTGCCAGAAAAAAACGTATAAGCCAATGGAGGTATTTCCAACAAAAACTCCTTATTAGGCATGTTTTGTCCACATACTTTAATATGGATATACAACATTTTGCAAATGCTACAATTAACACAAAGACTAATGAAGAAAATCCTCGCCGTCGCCTCTATCGGAGGCCATTGGGTACAACTCCTCCGCATTGCCCGTCCTTTAGAAGAACGCTATGAAGTGGTGTACATGTCAACCCACCCTAAATGTAAATCCATGGTCGGCACTTGCCGGTTTCATACCATGATGGATTTCAGCCGTTGGAATGCTTGGAAAATGTTACCGGCTTCCTTCAATATTTTGGGGATTTTGCTCAAAGAACGCCCCACTGCCATCGTCACAACAGGTGCGGCTCCGGGACTGCTTACCATTATTTTAGGCAGAATGACCAGAACTAAGACCATCTGGATTGACTCTGTAGCCAATGTACAAACCATGAGTGCTTGTGGAAAATTAGCACGTAAATTCGCAACCCACGTGTACACCCAATGGCCGGGTCTTGCTTCTGCACAGGTGCATTATGCCGGAAACATCTTTGGTGATTAAAGGCAAAACCGCCCGTTGCTCCCCCGTTCTTTGACTTATTGTTACTTTAATATTTCCCGATTATGATATTTTGCACTATCGGTACTCAGGCCCCATTCGACCGTTTCGTGAAAATCATTGATGAAGTGGCCGCGCATTTGGATGAGGAAATCATCGCGCAAGTGTACAAAAGTGAATATGTGGCTCAAAACATCCGTACCATAGAATTTTTACCGCCCGATGAGTTTAACAAACTATTCAGCAAGGCACGCCTCATTGTGGCCCATGCCGGTATGGGTACTATTATTTCCGCCATGCGCCAACACAAGCCTATTATAATCTTTCCACGCATAGCCGCATGGGGTGAACATCGCAACGAGCATCAGTTGGCCACAGCCCAGAAGATGAAAGAACTCGGCTATGTGTACGTGGCAACCGACGCAAAAGAACTAAAAGAGTTGTTGACAACCCGGAATCTAAGACCCTTGCATGATTTGGGAGATATTGCAAGCAAAAGTCTGATAGATGAATTATGCAAGGTCATAGGATAGTATGACTCGCCCCCACAGTCATCTTCGCGATTATCAAAAGTACATCAAAACGCATGTACTTGAAGCTTGGAAATCGCACAAAAGCATCATGCTCCAGATGCCAACAGGTACGGGAAAAACCCATCTGTTGGCATCCATCATTTATGACAGCCTGAAAGAGGATGGGAAACGGTGTGTCTGGATTGTGGCACACCGCCGCGAACTGGTGGAGCAGATTGAGGAAACCATGGAACGATACGGCATCCCAAGCATCCCGAAGGAAGACGGAAGGGTAAGGGCCATGTCCATCCAATGGCTGTCGCGTCATCTCGCTGACTTTCACGAATCCCCAAACCTTATCGTCATTGACGAGGCTCACCATGCACTGGCTAAAACGTATAAGGAGTTGTGGCTACGTCATCCTGAGGCAAAAAAATTGGGCTTGACGGCTACCCCTTGCCGGATGAGCCGTAGGGGATTCACGGACTTGTTTGACGAACTGGTTACTTCGGACAGCATTGCCGATTTTATCCGGCAAGGATGGCTGTCAGCCTTCGACTACGTATCCATCCGTCCGGGCAGCAAATCCCAACGATTGATAGAAAACTTGTCAAAACGTGGGGCGGATGGTGATTTACAAACGAAAGAAATGAACGAGGTGCTGAACCGCAAACCCTGTATCGAACAGCTGTACGAAAGCGTACGGCAATATGCCGATGGAAAGAAAGGCATCGTGTATGCTATCTGCATCAGCCATGCACGGAGTATTGCCGGTTTCTACCGGCAGCGTGGAATAAACAGCGTGGCGATTGACAGTAAGACTCCTACACGGCAACGTAAACAACTTATAGAAAATTTCAAACGGGGCAAGATACAAGTATTGGTGAATGTGGATGTATTCAGCGAGGGTTTCGACTGCCCGGACGTGGAGTTCATACAGATGGCCCGCCCTACCCTTTCGTTGGCCAAATACTTACAACAAGTAGGGCGCGGACTGCGGAAAGCAACGGGTAAAGACACTTGCATGCTGATAGATAACGTGGGTCTGTACCGCCTGTTCGGACTGCCCACGGCCTACCGGGACTGGAAGGCCATGTTTGAAGGACGGTTGGCCGGAAAAGGCTACCGTACAACTTGTAAGAAAACGGAATACTTGGCTGCAAAGCAAGAAAAAGCCCCAACGGGATGCTCCAATGAGCCGCTCGAAATGGTCATGTCGCATGAAATATTATGGGATTACCTGAACAAAAGCAAGTCTCCCACGGACAATAATACTCCACTACAGGAAAAACTAAAACCGTTCAAAGACCGCCAAAACGGTCTCTGGGGATTAAAATGCGGGCAGACCATCACCGCAAAAGCACAATATTCCACTTTGTTCGACGTAAAAGATAATCTTGCTGCCGTACAGTTCGAGGACTGCCGCACAGCTATCGTAGACAAGAACGGAAGAATACGGATGAAAACCGACAGGTACAAGCGTATGAAATTCTTGCCGGACAACATCGTGGCCGTAACAGACCGGAATGACAAAACGTCCTACATAGATTTAAGGTGCAACCAATACTACCCGGACAAGCCGATTGTAATGAAATTCGGCCAAATAGAAATACTCCAAGTAGGCCGCATGTTCTACAGCCGTACGAAGCATGCCTATGTGAACCGTTCGGGCATCGACCGGCACGATTTTTTTTCAAGGGGCTTCTATCTGCTCATTTACGATCCTTTCATCACTCCCGAATTTAAATATGTAGAAAGCACGGAAGACTCCTTGAACAAGGACTATGTTTGCATATTGGAAAATGACGAGGATAGCTATTATCGGTTTTGTGGAAAACTGCCAGACGGAAGCATCGTGATTGCCGACGGAGAAGGAAGATACTACCATGCAGAAGCCGGTAAAGAAAAACGGTATATCGCCTGCATGACTCCCGAGACGCAAACGGAGAACTTCAAGGCTGCTGTATCAAAACTGATGTCCGAAGCAAGGGAATGTGCCGCCCAAAAGCAAGCGGACAAACAACGTACGCAAGAAAAGAAACAGAAAGAACGGTTGGCCACCTTACAAAACGCTGTGCCGTTCAAGTCCGGACTGAAATGGGGACTGAAATCGGGCGAGCGTATCATCGTACCACCCATCTACCGCCGTATCCAAAAGCCGATAGGCAACTATTGCGCAATGGAAGAAAACCCGAACCAGTGGGGTATCATCATGTTGGACGGGAAAGTCGTGGTAGAGGCCCGATATATAAACGTGGAAATAAAAGACAACGGAACGGCCAACCTGACAATCATACCGGGAAAGACAAAAACCATAAAATTATAGTATTTTCCTTTGGTATTACTTTGATTTCTTACGATAAATCCGTTCCTTTGTATTGGCATAAACCCTAAAACAAGATTCTTATGGGCAAGTTAAAGGACAGATACATACGATTCGACTGGGCCATCAAGCGGATGCTACGCGACAAGGCCAACTTCGCCGTGCTGGAAGGGCTGCTCACCGTGCTCTTCGAGGACAAGACGCAAATCGTGGAAATACTGGAAAGTGAGGGAAACCAATTGGCCGAAACCGACAAGTTCAACCGCGTGGACATCAAGGCCAAAAACAGCAAGGGAGAAATCATACTCGTGGAGGTGCAGAACACGCGGGAGGTTTATTATCTGGAACGCATTCTCTACGGCGTGGCCAAGACCATCACCGAACACATTTCATTAGGCGAGAGCTATGGAAACATCAAGAAGGTGTACTCCATCAGCATCGTCTATTTCGATTTGGGAAAGGGCAACGACTACCTCTACCACGGGCAGAACCGTTTCATCGGCGTACACACTTCCGATGAACTGCAAATCTCGACCAAGCAGGAGGATGCCATCCTGCCCAAATACCCAAGGGAGATCTTCCCGGAATATTACATCATCCGCGTGAACGAGTTCGACAAGGTCGCAAAGACGCCACTGGAAGAATGGGTGAACTACCTGAAAACCGGAGAAATCGAGCCGGATACGAAAACTCCGGGGTTGAGCGAAGCACGGGAGAAACTGAAGTACTACAGCATGACGCCTGGTGAACGGTATGCCTATGACGAACATCTCAATGCCATTATGATACAGAATGACGTGTTGAGCACAGCCAAACTGGAAGGACTGACCGAAGGAAGAGCCGAAGGAAGAGCTGAAGGAAGAGCTGAAGGAAGAGCTGAAGGTAGAGCTGAAGGAAGAGCTGAAGGGATAGCAGAAGGACGTGCCAAAGGATTGGCCGAAGGTAGAGCCGAAGCTATTCTGGCAACTGCACGTAATCTAAAATCCATGGGCTTCCCAACAGAAGACATCTCACGAGCCACCGGACTTACAATAGAGGATATACTGAATATTTTGCGCTAAACTTTTTGTTCGACTGCAAACGTTTGTCAACCTCAAGCGGTTGTCCTATGATTGTGAGGACAACCGCTTTTTCGTCTGCACCCTACTTTATTCAATGAAAACAGGAAAATAGTTCGCATGGGACATTTCAGTCAACCAACTTGTGCTGAAAAATGCCAGACACGGAAAATCTCGATTTATCTCATATTCCCAATAAAAATCTTTTTTCATCTTCTCATATTAATTATTATGCGTATCTTTGCTATTACAAAGGGGTGCTTGCCTGGTTGGGCGGCTGAGATTATACCCTGTGAACCTGATGCAGGTAATGCTGCCGAAGGGATTGTGCCTGACAAGAGACATATATCACAGCATATTCTTCTCTCCCTTTTTGTCGTAACCTTTATTTAAGAGAAAGGGTATATATGCAGAACTTACAATTTATCACACATTACACGGAACAGTACGGTTACGCCGATGCCGCACGCCTGGCACTGGAAGGCGGTTGCCGTTGGATTCAACTCCGGATGAAGGACGCATCGCCCGAGGAATGGATGCGGACGGGCGCGGAAGTGGAAGCTCTGTGCCGCCGGTATGGTGCCACCTTCATCTTAGACGACCATGTGGAATGGGTGGATGTCTTGCATGCCGACGGCGTCCATCTCGGGAAAAGCGACATGCCCATCGACGAAGCCCGTAGGCTTTTGGGACAAGACCGCATCATCGGCGGAACGGCCAACACATTGGAAGACGTGATGTTGCATGCCGCACGGGGAGCAGATTACATCGGTTGCGGCCCGTTCCGTTTTACCACAACGAAAGAAAAGCTCGCCCCGACCCTCGGTTTGGAAGGGTATCGCCGAATCTTGGACGGCATGAAAAAGAAAGGCATTTCGCTGCCACTGATTGCCATCGGTGGTATCACAAAAGAGGACATCCCGGCATTGATGGAAACGGGCGTGGACGGCATTGCCCTGAGCGGCACGATCCTGAAAGCTGGAAATCCCACAGAAGAAACCCAGAACATCCTGAGAATATTGAACATACAACAATCATAAAACAAAAAGTATATGGACGATAAAATCAAAATCACTTATCCGGGATCGGAGAAAGTTTATATGACGGGCAAACTGCATCCGGAAATCAAGGTGGGGATGCGCAAGGTATTGCTGACCCCGACCGTCACCATGGAAAACGGGAAACGGATAGTCAAGGAAAACGCTCCGATATATGTATATGATACCAGTGGCCCATATAGCGACCCGAACGTGAAGATAGACCTCAAACAAGGATTACCCCGCATGCGGGAATCATGGATTTTGCAGCGGGACGACGTGGAACAGTTGGACGGACTGACATCCGAATACGGACGGATACGTCAAGAAGACAAAAGTCTGGACCACTTGCGTTTCTCGCACATCCAACGGCCTTATCGCGCCAAGGCCGGACGGCAGGTGTCCCAGATGTATTATGCCAAACAGGGCATCATCACACCGGAAATGGAATATGTAGCCATCCGGGAAAACATGAACTGCGAAGAACTGGGGATAGACACTTATATCACACCCGAATTCGTACGCGACGAAATTGCAGCCGGACGTGCCGTATTGCCGGCCAATATCAACCACCCGGAAGCAGAACCGATGATCATCGGACGTAACTTCTTGGTGAAAATCAATACGAATATCGGCAATTCGGCCACGACCTCCGGCATTGAAGAGGAAGTGGACAAATGCCTATGGAGCTGCAAATGGGGAGGCGACACGTTGATGGACCTCTCTACGGGCGACAATATCCATGAGACGCGCGAATGGATTGTGCGTAACTGCCCTGTGCCGGTCGGCACCGTGCCGATGTACCAGGCTATGGAAAAAGTGAAGGGAAAGGCCGAGAACCTGACCTGGGAGCTGTTCCGCGACACGCTTATCGAACAATGCGAACAAGGCGTGGACTACTTCACCATACATTGCGGCATCCGGCTGAAAAACGTGCACTATGCCCATGAACGGCTATGCGGTATGGTGAGCCGGGGCGGAAGCATCATTTCTCAATGGTGCTCTTATCACCAAAAAGAGAGTTTCCTATATGAACACTTCGATGACATCTGCGACATCCTGGCACAATATGACGTGGCCGTATCATTGGGAGACGGATTGCGCCCCGGAGCGATATTCGATGCCAACGACCAGGCACAGTTTGCCGAACTGGATACCATGGGCGAACTGGTACAACGGGCATGGGCGAAAAACGTACAGGCCTTCATCGAAGGGCCAGGACACGTGCCGATGCATAAAATCCGCGAAAACATGGACCGGCAAATTGAAAAATGCCACGAAGCACCTTTCTATACGCTCGGCCCGCTAGTGACCGATATAGCTCCGGGCTACGACCATATCACCAGTGCCATCGGGGCGGCACAAATCGGATGGTACGGTACGGCCATGTTGTGCTACGTCACTCCGAAAGAACATCTCGGCCTTCCTAATAAAGAAGACGTGCGTACGGGCGTGGTCACCTATAAGATTGCCGCACACGCCGCCGATATCGCCAAAGGCCATCCGGGTGCCACGGTTCGGGACAATGCCTTGAGCAAAGCCCGTTACGAATTCCGTTGGAAAGACCAGTTCAACCTGGGACTCGACCCCGAGCGGGCTTTGGAATACTACAAGGCCGGAAACCATTTGAACGGGAAATACTGTACGATGTGTGGTCCCAATTTCTGTGCCATGCGTATCAGCCAAAACTTGAAAAGCTGCGAGTTCGATCCGGAAGAAGAGGCACGCTTGCATGAAGAATAACAAAACCTGAAAGGAGAAGAATAAAAGACGGACCGTTTGTCAAGTGAAAACACTGGCAAACGGCCTTTTTTCGGACTTATGGATTCGCTTTTGTAAAACGAATGGTTTTTGAATGAAAAATAAAAGAAATAAAGGCCAGGCATACGTATGGCTATTGTTTTTTTGTTAACTTTGCAATACAAATAGCGACATTGTACCAATGAAATTGATATTATTGACGCCTCCGGACTTTTTTGTGGAGGAAGATAAAATACTCACAGCCCTGTTTGAAGAAGGTTTGGACCTCCTTCATTTACGGAAACCGGACACGGAGCCGGTTTATTCGGAACGCCTGCTCACATTATTGCCGGAAAGTCATCATAATCAAATTGTCGTACACGACCATTTTTATCTGAAAGAAGAATTCAACTTACGAGGCATACACCTGAACGGAAGGAATCCGGAGCCTCCGGTAGGCTACAAAGGACATATCAGCAAATCTTTCCATCATATAGACGAGTTGAAAGCGGAAAAGAAAAACTTCAATTATGTGTTTCTCAGCCCCATTTTCGACAGTATATCCAAATCCAATTACACATCGGCTTTTGACATGGAAGTGCTGAAACAGGCTTCTGCCCACGGTATCATAGACAAGAGAGTAATGGCATTAGGAGGAATCACGACGGAAAACATGGCAGTGGCAAAGGATTTCGGATTCGGGGGAGTTGTAGTATTAGGCGATTTGTGGAATCGTTTCAATATCCATTCTACACTGGATTACAAAGAATTAATCAACCATTTCCGTAAGCTGCGCAAAGCAGCCGACTGACAAGACAAGCTACTTCTAAAATTAATACGTTATAGAGAGATGAGTGCAAATAATTCATTTATGGTTTTTTCGGGAACCAAATCCAAGTATCTGGCAGAAAAGATCTGTTCCAGTTTAGGATGCCCGCTCGGCAAATTGGTGATTACCCACTTTGCCGACGGAGAGTTTTCCGTGTCATACGAAGAGTCTATCCGTGGACGCGACGTATTCCTGGTACAGTCTACGTTTCCGAACTCAGACAATTTAATGGAACTCCTGCTGATGATCGATGCGGCCAAACGTGCTTCGGCTAAAAGCATCATTGCCGTCATCCCCTACTTCGGTTGGGCACGGCAGGACCGTAAGGACAAACCCCGTGTGTCCATCGGTGCGAAGCTCGTGGCGGACATGCTGAGTGTGGCCGGAATAAACCGGCTGATTACGATGGACTTGCATGCCGATCAGGAACAGGGATTCTTCGATGTGCCTGTAGACCATCTGTATGCTTCGAGTGTATTGTTGCCTTACATCAAATCCTTAAACCTCAAGAACATCGTCATTGCGGCTCCTGATGTAGGCGGTTCGAAACGTGCGAGCACCTATTCCAAATACCTTGAATGCCCGTTGGTGCTGTGCAACAAAACAAGAAGCAAACCCAATGAAGTGGCCGACATTCAAATCATCGGCGAAATAAAGGGTGCTGACGTTATTTTGGTGGACGACATGGTAGACACAGCCGGAACCATTACCAAAGCTGCTAATCTGATGAAAGAAAAGGGAGCTGCCTCCGTGCGTGCCGTAGCCACCCACTGTATCATGTCGGGACCGGCTTCGGAACGTGTACAAGACTCTGCCCTTGAGGAACTGGTCTTCACCGACAGTATCCCTTATTCTAGCCGATGTGCCAAAGTCAAGCAAATCAGCATTGCTGACATTCTGGCTGAAACCATCAGACGGGTGGAGAATAACGAATCCATCAGTTCGCAATATCTGATTTAACTCGTATTTGTTAATAAATACAATATTTCACAAGAAGGCCGTCACAAATTTCAAAACCAGGAATTCCGTGCGGCCTTTTTCTAACACTCCCAAACTTATGAAAACAAAAAATCTGTTCATATCAGGCCTCATAGGTCTTTTCGCCTCTTGCTCGTCGCAGAACTGTAAAATAGAGGGAACAGTGGAAAACGCCAAGGACGGCGATACGCTGTATCTGGCACGAATGTCCGACGGCAACTTCGCCCCGACCGATACGATTATATTGCATCAGGGGAAATTCACCCTCCAGGAAAAATGCGATTCCACTATCATTGCCAGTTTCTTCTTTTATGACCAAGAAAGCAATGAAGTATACAGCAATATTTTCTTTATGGAAAAGGGAAACATTCAGTTGAATATCGGTCCGGAAGGCAGAGTATCGGGAACAGAAAACAACGACATCTACCAAGAAATTACAGATTCCATTTATGCCCTTCACGAGCGGATGAGCAATATTTATGCACGACAGGCTCCGTCGGATACGGCAGAATACAGTCCGGATGAGAAAACGGAACAGGAACTCGTGGCTTTGGAGCAGCAATCCAACCGGTTCGTGACTGAAAGCGTGAAGAAATACATAGATAAACCGGTCGGATATTTCCTCTTCCTTTCCTGTTATAATATGTTCACCCCTCAAGAGGTGCTTGAACTTTCGCAGAAAGTGTCACCACACTATAAAAACAGTAATGCACTGAAATATATTGAAGAAGATGCTGAAAGAAATAATATGACGTCAAACGGACAATCCTTTATAGACATCACCATACCGTCCATGGACGGAGGCAAGCTCAAACTCTCCGACATCATCCGGAACAACAAACTGACCTTGGTAGATTGTTGGGCCAGTTGGTGCGGCCCCTGTCGTGCAGAAATGCCGAACGTAGTGTCGCTGTATGAGAAATACCACAAGAAGGGACTCGAAATCGTAGGTATCTCATTCGATGAGGATGAAACTGCATGGAAAAATGCTGTAAAGACAATGCACATGACTTGGCCCCAAGCTTCGGAACTCCGTTCCTGGGACAATATCATGACACAAAAGTATGGCGTAACGTCTATCCCCTACACGATTCTGATAGATAGCAACGGTACTATCATAGGCCAACAACTCAGAGGTGAAGAACTTGAAAACACAGTCAAACAGTATTTGGAGTAATTAAATTCACATACATCTTTATAAAGAAGAACTCCGAATGCGATGTTGCATTCGGAGTTCTTCTTTATAAAGATTCTCAATTCTTACAAATACCTATCAATTAAACCATTTCACATAGCAGAAGTCCTGACGGTGAGGCAGGTCCTTATTTTTCGGGAACATACGATAAGCTACCTTAAAGCTTCCGGCATTGTTAATGGAATGAACAACTTCAAAGGTATATAAGTCTCCTTCTCTTTTCACCACTTCCAATGGTTCTACCGAATAGATATGATCTTTACCTTCTGCATCCGTATGCAAAGTAACCAGTTCAACTCCAATAGCATCATCCAGTCCTTTTTCGTCTATCACGATACGAATCGTATAATCCTTCCCACTTTCAATCGTTCCGTTTATCAATTCGTCACACTTGTCTGCCGATACGACTTCTATCTGATCCCACTTAGAGGCCACGGTTTCTTTCCATGCAGCAATTTCCTTTGCCTTGGCATAGTTGTCGGCAGCCAAAGCCTTAAAGCGGGCAGCTTCTTTATTGTAGAACTTCGAATAATAATCGTCCAACTGCCGTTTCATCGTATAATGGGGAGCAATGTGGGCTATCGAGTTCTTGATGGTCTTAACCCATCCTGCAGAATATCCCTTGCTGTTGCGTGCATAGTACAATGGCAGAATCTCGTTTTCCAACAAGCTATAGATAGTTGCCGCATCCAACTGGTCCTGATAGGCTTGATTGTCATACGTACGTTTCTCTGTCAAAGCCCATCCGGCACCCTCACGATAGCCTTCGAGCCACCATCCGTCGAGCACAGACAAATTCAGCACACCGTTCATCAAAGCTTTTTCGCCCGATGTTCCACTGGCCTCCAACGGACGCGTCGGAGTGTTCATCCAGATATCGACACCACTTACCAAACGACGCGCCAACTGCATGTCATAGTTCTCCAAGAATATGATTTTACCCAAGAATTCAGGCCGCTGCGAGATTTCATAAATCTTTTTAATCAATCCCTGTCCCGCCCCATCGGCAGGATGAGCCTTACCGGTATAGAGGAATTGAACAGGATAGTGCGGATTATTCACAATCTTAGCCAGACGATCGAGGTCAGTGAAAAGTAAATGCGCTCTCTTGTAAGTGGCAAAACGACGTCCGAAACCTATAAGCAATGCATTCGGATTGATTTTGTCCATCAAAGAAATCACACGTGAGGGATCTCCCTGATTCTTCAACCAACTGTCACGGAACTTTTCACGGATATAGTGGATAAGTTTCGTCTTCAGTTCCATACGGGTTTTCCAAATCTCCTCATCCGAGACATCAAAAATAGCTTCCCAAATGCTTTCGTTACTTTGGTCCTTCATGAAGTCTTTGTCGAAATGCTTCCGGTAAAGTCTTTGCCACGATGTCGAAGCCCACGTGGGGAAGTGCACACCGTTAGTTACGTAACCTACATGGCTTTCTTCCGGGAAATAGCCTTTCCATATATTAGCAAACATCTGTTGAGACACTTTTCCATGGAGCCAACTTACGCCGTTCACTTCCTGACAAGTGTTGCATGCAAAAGTAGACATGCAGAAACGTTCCGAATGGTCATCGGGATTCTGGCGTCCCATTCCAATCAGTTCATCCCACGAAATGCCCAAAACCGGTGCATAACCGCTCATGTACTTGCTGAACAATCCCTCGTCGAAATAGTCATGACCGGCCGGAACCGGAGTGTGCACCGTATAAAGAGAAGAGGCTCGAACCAATTCCAGTGCCTGATTGAAAGAAAGTCCTTCCTGTACATAATCCAATAAACGTTGGATGTTACACAAAGCAGCATGGCCTTCGTTACAATGGTATATATCCTTATGAATACCCAACTTCTTCAACGTAAGCACGCCACCAATACCCAACAGTATCTCCTGTTTCAGACGATTCTCCCAATCACCACCGTAAAGAGCGTGGGTTATAGGACGGTCAAACTCGGAATTCATGTTGTTGTCGGTATCCAAAAGATACAATTTGATACGTCCCACATTGACTCTCCATACGGAAGCATATACCTTATAATTCAAATAAGGTACTTCAACAATCATTGGATTGCCATCGGCATCCAGTTGACGCTCAATCGGCAGGCTGCCGAAATTCTGTGCCTCGTAATTTGCAATCTGCTGCCCATCCATGGACAAAGTCTGCGTAAAATAACCATAACGATAAAGGAAACCGACCGCACACATGTCTACGTTGCTATCGGAAGCCTCTTTCAGATAGTCGCCGGCCAATACCCCCAAGCCACCGGAATATATCTTCAACACGTGGTTCAGACCGTACTCCATACAGAAATAGGCTACAGACGGACGTGTCTTGTCCGGCTCCACGTCCATGTATTCACGGAAAGCGGCATATACGTCGTTCATTTTACGTACCACAGAACTGTCTTTCGACAATTCCTCCATCTTCTCATAACTGAGACGTTCCAGTAGCAATACCGGGTTTTGTCCTACTTCGTCAAACAAGTCTTCATCCAAACTGCGGAACAGCACACGGGCGTCATGATTCCACGCCCACCACATATTACGAGCCAGTTCTTCCAGTTTATCCAACTCTTTTGGAATCCTCGACTTGACATCTACTTGTTTCCAATTTGCTCCATTAGAACAACTTGCTTTAATTTTCATAGACTCTCAAATTTAAATTATATATTACAACGTTCATGTTTATCTTCCCCTACGCTGCTTCGCCTTATGCAAGGCAAAATCATAAGCTTGATAATAATATTGGATAAAATGCTTCCACAAAGCATGTTCCGATATGTCGGCAGCTTTATGGCGTATATTTTCCACTTCATGAGGCGTAAAAGCGGAGTAAGCTGTTATGGCATCCTTAATGGCATCCGCCACTTCCGACGAATTGTAGTCTGTCCGTCGAACCACTTGTACCCCATCAGCCAACTCCCCTTCTTTTCCCAACAACTGGTTCACCCACAAGCCGAAACCGGACAAGTTCGTCGTGACACAAGGGACATGGAAAGCCACGCTTTCCAACGGAGTATATCCCCATGGTTCATAATAAGAGGCATAGACTGTAAGATCCATTCCAATCAACAGGTCATAATAATGCATATTGAAGATGCCATCGGCCCCATCCAAATAACAAGGAACGAATATCACCTTCACCTTGTCCTCCGGCTGATTCCACATGTTGTATCGTTTCATATAATCAATGACCTGATCATGAGACATCTCATGTAGCCAATGAGTCAGTAAAGGCCATTGCAACGGCGTGTCACAGGCTTTTCCGGAATCAAGCCTTTCCTTCAAATCCTCACGAGGGCAACACACCCACCCGGGAACCTGTACAAAAGCCAGTATTTTACGGGTTAAATCCTTATTCCGCAAAGAACGATTCATGGCCTCCATATACAGGTCTATGCCTTTATTACGGAACTCATACCGACCGCTGGTAGAAATAATCATCACATCATCGTCAAATTCCGTACCTAACAGTGCGCCTGCCACTTCACGTAACTTGCGACGAGCCTCCCTGCGCTTACGGGCAAATAGAGCTTTCGACGGGACAAAATCCTTTTCAAAACCATTCATCAAGACCACATCGGCCGGTTTGTCCAATAATTCCGCACACTCCCGATTCGTCACCTCGCTCACAGTGGTAAAACAGTCCACATGGTGAGCTGTTTCACGCTCAATGGAATGCTTGGACTGCACATTCAGTTCCTGTGCCATCTGATTTCCATTGTACGCGAACAAATATTCATAAAGCGGTTTATGGTTTCCTGCTATGGAACGTCCGATAGTCGTAGCGTGCGTCGTAAATATCGTAGCAACCTCTGGAACATGCTTCTGAATATACAAAGCACCCAAGCCTGTCATCCACTCGTGAGCCTGATAAACGACATGTTCGCATTGTCCCTTTAAAACATGGTTATAATAGCTTTCGACCACCAGTCCGGCTGCATAGGAAAACATCGAAGCTTCATCATAATCACCATAAGCATGAAGCGAATCTACTCCGTAGTCTTCCCATAAGCGGGTATATATATCGTTTTTCATAGCAAAATAAGGTTGGAAATCCACCAAAACCGCAACAGGGCGCCCCGGAACATTCCATCTTCCAATACGTACATGCAAATTTTCACTTGCAGCCGTATCTTTCCAAGATTTCAACAAACTTGCATCTTCTTCGAAAAGCGGATTTTCCTTTCCTCTCCACACATCCGGACCGATAAACATGATGTGATCCCTTAATTTATCTTGTAATGTCTTTGCCCGAGTGGATAATACCGTATAAATACCGCCTACCTTATTACAAACCTCCCAACTCGACTCAAAAATAAAATTAGGAACATACACTTCTCTACTCATTTCTAACCTTTTATAAAACAAAGGCAAAGGTACGAAATTTACAGTAATCCCAAAAGGAAATGACCTGTTATTAAACACATTTCATTAAAAATATTTTATAATCATAGAGAGTTGTTTGCAAACACAAGGGAAAGAAAGAGTATATTCAAAAAAAACATTAAACCGTTTGGCATACTGACGAACATGGCTTACCTTTAAATAAAAGTTACACGTATGATGAAGAAATATATCGTTACTTGTCTCGTTGGTTTGTGTGTGGGTCACACTACAGCCCGTTCACCATTTAAATGCACGCTTTACGACCGTGAAAACAAAATTTATCTTCATTTAGACTTGTATGAAGAAAGTGTCAATGTACCTGGAATGGAAATGTTCGGTCCCATGAACGGATATATGAACGGAAACGTGTACGGTATATGGATGATTACTTCTTCCAAGATTGAAAATGAGAAAACCGCCACATTCAGACTGTCCAATGATTTGGGTTCGGAAACACAAGAAGTCAAACTGACGGTAGAAAACGATTCCACATACTTGTTGGAACAGCAAGGGGGGACGGTTATCAAAAAGGTCGTAAACAAGAAACTGGTCAAAATACCACGCAACTTGACATTCAACCTCCAACGATAGAATCTACAAAAAAACAGGAAAAGCCTTATTTAAAGTCTCTTCCTGTTTTTCTGTAATAAACCAGATTACTTCTTCTTGAATTGGAATCCTAATTGCATGCCATCGTATCCGCTGGCAATATTACCGATCATGTTCAGTGTACTATTACCGGTCATTGTCGTTATATTCGTCAAGAAGTCGAGCAATTTATCCGCCTTGAAAGTGATTTGCATCTCGTTGCTCTTCAACGCAAGGTTTGCTGTGACCGGACGGCTCAGCAGTCCTTTGCGCTTCAAGGTTATCTCATTGTCCTGGACAGTATAAGTTCCCGTTGAATTCCGTGAGCCGATCGTCATGGTATATGTACTATCTCCGTCGAACGAAATATCAACTTTGCCTTCCTCGAAACCGATTTTAGCGAGATACTTCTGCAACGTTTTCTCCGCAGTATTCGTCATCAGGCTTCCCCCGGCTTTCTTCAAGAGGTTGGAGGATTCGAACACCACAGCCGGGCTTTCATACGTCCAGTCTCCTTTCAAACTCGAATTTTCCACTTTGGCTGTCCCAATCAGATTCTGGAATATAGATCCCAAGACATTACCCTTCTCTTCTGTTTCGGTTTGTTGGGTTTCCGTCCCCTTATTACTCCCCAACACATTCTTCAACAAGTTACCCAACTGCGCAGATGCAGTCGTAGTAAACAACAGACCGCAACAAACTACAATCCATTTCAAACTCAATTTTTTCATTTTGCTTTATTTTATCGGTTTTCATTTAACAACGATCTTGACGGCCTTACCCTCCGTACGCAGGATGTATATGCCCGGATTAAGGTTAAGCATTTCCTCCCGTGAACGGGCAAGCAGCACGCCGTGCAGAGAATAGACCTCTACACTGGCTCCATCTTCCGCATTCACCTGCCGTACGGCATCCGCAGGCAACTGGACGTACCCGTAACCGGAAAACTCCGAATCTTCGTATTCATCGTCCAATGCCGAAACGCCATAGGCATACGACTGATAGCCGGTATCGTCCAACCGGACTGTGCAACAGGTTTCACTAAGAGAATCGGCAATGAATACCGGATGCTCGGTCCACTGCTCATCACCGGAAATTCCGTACACTTTCACCGTATAAGACGTAGCGTTCTCCGAAGGACTCCAACTGAATTTAAAGCTATTTGAAGCCACCTCCACTGCCGTTTCCACGACCGGAGCCTCCAACCGCCCCTTAGGCATGTATTTCAATACGATATCCCCGTTCTCCAACTCCCGGATTTGGGTAATAGGTTTGTTCATCCAAGTTCCTGTGAAAACAAGCGATGCCGGCGTAGTCTCATTTGTCAGGGCTGTATTTTCCTCCGTTCCGGGATAAGGTTGTCCTCCCAATGCGTTCAGCAAATCAGCCGAACTTTCTGCATTGTACGGACCTACATAGCGGTTATTGGCCGGAATGAAACTCATACGTTGGTGTGTGGCATTCGTATTCAGCATATTGTTCTTCCATGCCGTCTCATCATAGTCGACATGCACCACCAACATTCCATGTCCCAACTTCATCAATCCATTGTCCCAACCCATGTGCTGACGGTTCTCCAAGACGTAATACTCATCCGGATTTGCCTCATTGACGACTTTATAGCCTACCCCACCCGCTTCCAACGGACGTAATCTGACCGTAGTACTATGTTCCAACACCGTCAGCGGACGCCAACCCAACAAGTCGCGTTCGTATGCAGTCAAACCACAAGGTGTCTTTCCATTGTCGCAATAATTACCGGAATCCATCAACGACCAATATGACATGCCCAATGCGGTATAGTTCGTATCATATTCGTCCGGCAAGCCTAAAGCATGAGACACTTCATGGCACATCGTACCTATACCCGAAGGCAGATTGCCCGAACTACCTTTTGAAAGTTCACTGCAACAAGCTGTCACGGACACCGTAACCCCATTGATTGTCATCGGACGAATCATCTCTTTCGGCCAAATGGCATCTTCCGTCACTCCAGGATCCGATTCCGGTAAACCGGCATATATGAAAAAGGCTAAATCCACAGTGCCGTTTCCATCATTATCAAATCGCGTTTTAAAACCAGGAACCAAAGCCATGGCTTGTTCCAAAGCTTCACTGCAAAACTCCGAAAAACGAATGTCTTTGGCACCCGATGGCGAGTTTTCTCCATAATAAGCCATCGGCTTGTCCAATGCCACCGGGCCAATCACTTCAAACTCCGGAAGAAACAAACTGTCGCTTTGTTGGGCAAAATAATCGCGTACAGCCCCTCTGCTGCCAGCCCCCGTGTACAAGATGCCGTCTCTCGTCCCGTTGCAATACTTTTCATAATAATCGGCTATTCCTTTTGCCGTTTCCGCCACCGTGAGCTTTTCATCGCTGAAGTTTACCAGTATAACTGGTATCCGAGGACTTCCCAATGGCTTTATCGCTGCTGCACCGGGAATACCAAGCCCCATGCCCCGTACCGCTTTCACTCCCACCTTATCCTGTGGCCGCAATGAAGTTACACGGAAACATCCGGTTTCCTCCTTTTCTACCAAAAAGCCCTCCTCATTCACATAATAACTTCGATATTCGTCACCGCAAAAACGGATATTCTGAAACGTACCGTCACTCATTTGAGCACGGAATACATGAAAACGGGCGGGGACAGCATAAATCTGTGCAGACAGCGTCAAAAGCCCCAAAATATGCAGTAATCTCATAAAATCTTCATTTGTAGGGCAAAAGTACAAAACTTTTTTATGATTCTTTCATCATAGACTTTTTTTCTTTCACAGAAATTCACAAGCCCCACAAGAAAACTTCATTCATCGGACTCCACCGTTTCTGCATTGAGGAGTCCTTGAGCCTCAGCATCCAGATAAAGACGATTCCGACTCAAACGCTCTTTCTCGTCCTGCGTGGCCTTAGCATAAAGTTCTCCGATGATACCGTCTGCCAAACCTATGGTAGGTACATACACGTAGTCCGAATGAATGCAATCGGCAATAATCAGGAATATTTCTGCCGCCGGGACAATCACGTCCGCCCGGTCCGCTTTCAGCCCGAAACGATCCATACGCTCTTCTACCGACAGCGGTTGCAGGTCGTTATGCAAACTACGTAAGGACGTAATCGGCAATTTAAGTTCTTTCTTGCTCTTTTCATCCGCCAGACGGAACAATTTATTGATGTTGCCCCCGCTACCTATAATATTAATAGGTCCGTAATTGGCATACATACCCGCCATATCCGCTTTAAGCCCGTCTACAATCCCATCTTTTACCGCACGGTTCAACAACCGGATCGTACCGATGTTATAGCTCATGGAACCCACCAACCGGCCTTGGTGTATCAAAGTGATTTCCGTACTTCCTCCCCCCACATCTACGTACATAAAGGTTCCTTCCTTATTAGGAAGTTTCTCTATATGGTTTCCATACAGGATGCCGGCTTCTTCTTTTCCTTCTATTAAATCAATGCGTATCCCCGTCTTCTTTTCTATCTTCTTGATCAAGGCCTTGCCGTTCTTAGCGTCGCGCATGGCGCTCGTAGCACACGCCCGATAATCCACCACATCGTACATACGCATCATCTGCTTGAACCCCTTGATCATGCGCATCATCATTTCGGCACGCTCTTTCCCGATCTTACCCTTCGAGAACACATCCATTCCCAGACGCAAGGGATAACGGATGAACAACACTTTCCTGAACTTTGTTTCTCCCAAAGGATTATGATCGATGTTCTTAATCAATAACCGGGCGGCATTCGTACCGATGTCGATAGCCGCAAAATTCATTCCTTCCATCATAGTCATTCGTTACTTTTATCGTTTTGCTTTTCCGCCACTTGCTTGGCGTAATAATCATATAACCGTTCCTGTGAGCGGAATGCTTCCGCCCCCTCTGTTCCCTCGTAAAACATATTATGCCCCGTCCCGTCTACGATACGCCCTTTCCGGTTGTCCATCATGCCCCATTCCACAATCCGTTTCAATTCGGCACGAACGACCGGATTGTAAACCGGAGCCATCACTTCTATCCGATGGTCCAGATTACGGGGCATCCAGTCGGCACTCCCTATAAAATACCGTTCGTCCCCTCCGTTGCAGAAAATGAGAATCCGGCTATGTTCCAGATAACGGTCTATGATTCCGTGAATACGGATATGATTGCTTTTCCCTTGTATTCCTGTCACTAACGCACAATTCCCTCTCACGAGCAAATCGACCTCCACTCCGGCTGTAGACGCATCATACAGTTTCCTCACGACATCTTCATCCGTGATATGATTGATTTTAACCTTTATATAAGCTTCCTTTCCTTGCTTTTTATTTTTGATTTCCGTCTGTATCATAGCCAGAATATTCTTTTTCATGGTATTCGGCGAAACCAACAGTTCTTTGAATTTCACAGGAAGGAAAGGCTTTTCTATGAAACGGAACACATTTGCCACATCCTTTACAATGGCAGGAGCGGCCGTCATCAACATGCAATCCGTATAAATCCGGGCGTTTCCTTCGTGAAAGTTCCCGGTCCCTACACAAGCTATGTCGCGGCCACCGCTCATCTCCACCCATAACAGTTTAGAATGTACCTTCAGCCCCTCTACACCAAAAACGACGTTGATGCTCGCATCTTTCATACGTTTGCTCCACTTTATATTGCTGGATTCGTCGAAACGCGCCAACAACTCAATTACCACCGTCACTTTTTTCCCGTTCTTGGCCGCAGCAATCAGGGCTTCCACCACCTTGCTGTCTTTAGCCAAACGGTAAAGAGTGGTTTTGATAGACTTGACACGTGGGGAAATTGCGGCCTCGCACAGCAACTGGATATAATGGTCGAAAGAATGATAAGGCACGTGCAGGAAACGGTCTTCTTCACGAATCAAGTCCAACATGCTTCGTGCACCGGCAAACTCCGGCAGAAGCAACGGTTTCCATGCCGGATATTTCAAATCGCCACGGCCGCAATCCGGAAACTTCATCAGGTCTTTATGGTTCTGGTAACGTCCGCCGGACAAGGTCGTATCGAATTTGTCGAGCGACAGGTTCAGCATAATCTTGCGGTATAAATCCTTCGGCATGGAAGCATCGAAAACAATCCTCAGGGGCTGACCGTTCTTACGGCTCTTCACCGCACGCTGCACCCGCTGCAATGTCCCGGCATCCGACTCATTATCCAATTCCATCTCCGCATCCTTCGTGAACTTGAAAGAATAAGCCTCGAAGTGGTCATAGTCCACACTGGAGAATATCATGGGCAGGCAATACCGTATCACATCGTCAAGATACATGATATAATGCGTATCGTCTTCCACCGGAAGCTCAAGGAAACGCCCGAACTTCTCCACCGGAACCCTGATAAGCGCATATTCTTTCTTAGGCTTTTTAGCTTCGTCATACCAACGGGTCAGTTTCACGGCCAAATAAATAGTATCGTCGGATTCATTGGCCAACCGCTCCGCCTGCGACAGCCATATCGGATTGGTAAACCCGGCCAGACTGTTCCGGAAATACTGGCGGATAAAAGACTGCTGCGCCTCGTTCAACTGTTTTTCATTGACAAGACGAATCTTCTTCTTTTCCAGTTCCTTTGTCAACTGCCCGACAACGTATTCAAACTCTTTGTTATACCGGTTATTCAACTTATTGATGACCTTGATAGTGCGACGGGCATCTTCAATCTGGGCCTTCATTTGTTTCATGTCACTTTCGGCTATGCGCGTCAGCGTAGCCATCCGGACACGGAAAAACTCATCCAGATTGTTGCTATATATCCCCATAAACCCCAAGCGTTCCAATAAGGGAACCGATGTGTTCCGGGCTTCTTGAAGGATTCTGTAGTTAAAATACATCCAACTCACGTCACGCGGAATGACGTCTATTGACTTTTTGGGTTCCATACGCGATTCATTAAAAATGCGATACGACAAATATAGAATAAATATGATAAATAAGAAAAGCTTCTGACCGGAATTTTATAAATAAAAATCCGGTCAGGAAACTTGTAAGAACAGGTTATTGTTGGAAACGTTTGAATGCGCGCAAATAATGCCTCAAGTCACTGAGCAATTCCTGCGTCTCCTGCAACAGGTTCAGGTAAACCAAAGACACTTTCAGGCCTTGCGACAAATCCATCTGTATGCGGTCTTCCTGTGCCCGGCGCATCTCGGAAAGCTTTTGCTTGTAAGCTTCTTCCTCGGCCAACAATGCGTCGATATGCTCATAGTCCTGGTCTTCCACGATACGTTCGCTCCGCATCAGGTAATCCACTATCTTTTTCTTGACTGGCAGAATCTCCTCTACACACTCTCTCGAAAGCGGATTGAAATTATTGTCCACATGCTCCTTGCAAGGCTCGGACATACGTTTCAGGCAATAAAGCATTTGCTCTCCGCTGTTGGAAGCCAGGTGGAACCATGTGTTCTTTTCCAAAGAAATCCGCTTGTCTATACGGCGCATGCCTACCAATTCCCTTTGGCGCAGTTTTTTACGACGTGATTTCTCCGCGTCTATTCGTTTCACGGCACGGCGCAACGTCTTCAGGTCCTCGTCCACGAACCCGTTGACCACATCTTCATATGTCTTCCAAACGAAATCCAACATTTCCTGTTGGGTGGCACAAACGTGCTTTTTCAACAAGCCCCAACATTCCGCCTTATCTTTTGCATTCATGATGCCCTTAAAGAGCTGCTCCTCGTAATCGGCCTCTTCCTTCCGCTTGGTTGAGAAGTTGCTTTTAATCAGGATAAATACGGCAACGAAGACAAACAGGGCCATCACCACTGCACCTCCATAATACATGGCAATCGTGACCAATGCACAGGCTGAGAAAGCGATACCGGCCGTGAGGAACCATCCTCCGATGACGTTCAGCACTCCCGTGATGCGGAACACCGCGCTTTCGCGCGACCATGCGCGGTCCGCCAAAGAGGACCCCATGGCCACGATGAAAGTCACGTAGGTGGTAGAAAGAGGAAGTTTCAACGATGTTCCCAACGCTATCAGCAGGCCGGAAAGCACGAGGTTGATAGAAGCACGTACCAAGTCGAATGCCGCCCCCTGGGCCAAAATCGCCTCATCTTTGTTGAAGCGGGCATCAATCCACCGCACCAAAGGCTTTGGGGTATATTTGGAAAAGAAGTCGTTCACATTATTCGCCCCTCTCACGATGCTGCGTGCCACGCGTGAAGAACCGAACATCTCTTCACCTTCGTCCTGACGCGACAAATCCACGGAGGTCTTCACCACATTATGTGCCTTCTTCGACGTGGCCAAAGCATAGACCATCACCACACCGGAAAGGAACAGGAAAATAAACGGTGTTTTGGCACTTTCGTTCAGTGAACCCATCATAAAGGTATCGGCCTGCCCGGCACCGTTTGCGGCAAAATCCTGGTAAGCCGAATAAGCAGCCAACGGCACACCGACGAAATTCACCAAGTCGTTTCCGGCAAAAGCCAAAGCCAAGGCAAAAGTACCCATGAAAATAACAATCTTGAACACATTGATTTTGCACCAGTGGAACACCTGCATCAAGATGGTGCTTACCACGAAACACCCGCCCACCAGATACATTGTGTTTTCTTTTATCCATGCGTTATATTCCGGAGTCATGAACGAACTGTCCTTCAATCCTTTCAGCAACGCAAAATAAAGGATACACGTGGTGGCAATCCCCCCGAAAATCCCTATTTTCCATTTCAACTTGGAAGTATAGTTAAACGTAAATATCAGACGGGACAACCATTGCACCAACGTTCCGAAGATAAAAGCTACAGCCACGGAAAGGAATATGCCCAAAATGACAGAAAGCGCCTTGTCCGTATTCAACAAATCGTCAAAGCCCAAAAGCCCGGTCTCGTCCGTGGCGATTTTCAACAACGAAAGGATGAACGTACCGCCCAACAACTCAAAGACCATAGAGACGGTAGTAGACGTAGGCATGCCCAACGTGTTGAAAACATCCAACAATACCACATCCGTCACCATGACCGCCAAGAAAATACAAAGCAAGTCGTTGAAACTGAACATCTGCGGTTGGAAAATCCCATGCCGCGCAATGTCCATCATGCCGTTACTCAACGTGGCACCCACAAACACACCGATCGACGCGATAATCAAGATGGTGCGAAAACGTGCGACCTTCGCTCCGATAGCCGAGTTCAGAAAGTTCACGGCATCATTACTCACACCGACCACCAAGTCGAAAATGGCCAACATGAACAGAAACAGGATAAAACTGAAATAAACAATTTCCATAAGTTAAAAATATGTGTTGATAATTCTTTGGGTGCAAAATTACGGACGTGAAATGTAAGGAGTGTGTCATTCATGTTAAGATTGTGTTACAATCCGGCAGGAATCACTTCGAATTTATTTATAGTATTGAAAAAGAGATATTTGAATCTCATAAAAAAATCTCAGCACAAACGAAAATCAATCTCAGCCAAACGATTTTTCATTCGGCTGAGATTGATTTTTCGTTTGGCGCACAAAATCCGGCACATTTCAGGAGGGAGACGAAAAAAGCTGTTGTCCCGGAATATTATAAGTATTTTTGAGTTAACTTTGTAGCCGGAAAATAAAAACGCAAGATGAAAAAGGCATTTCTCTTTATGGCCGGTGCCTGGATGGCATGGGCATGCCATGCCGAAGGGAACAAAGGCAAATGGTGGCAGGAAATCAAACAAAACACGACATTCGGCGGTTACGTCATCGGAAAGGCCGCATTCAACGACCAGGAATTGGACAATAAGAACGAATCGCACTCCACGTTCGACATCCGCCTCATCCGGGCATACGTCAACGGCAAAGTCTGGGACTTCAAATACGGGCTTCAGATGGAAATGAACGGCGTATCCGGAAGCAGTGCGGAAAAAGGCCCCCGCGTGGTGGATGCCTGGGCGGAATGGGAAAAATATTCTTTCATCAAAGTGAAGTTCGGACAGTTCAAGCGTGGCTTCACTTTCGAGAATCCCATGAACCCTTGGGATATAGGTTTCGGGGCATATTCACAAGCAACCGACAAGTTGGCCGGGATGAACGACCGTGTAGGGGAACATTCCAGTAACGGACGCGACTTGGGGCTTCAAGTGCAAGGCGA
This sequence comes from Paraprevotella xylaniphila YIT 11841, assembly GCF_900683745.1. Classification (NCBI taxonomy): domain Bacteria; kingdom Pseudomonadati; phylum Bacteroidota; class Bacteroidia; order Bacteroidales; family Prevotellaceae; genus Paraprevotella; species Paraprevotella xylaniphila. The sequence continues at coordinate 679,942 of NZ_LR215980.1, read as the reverse complement.
TTTGTTCAAATCACAAAAAGACGGACATGCTTGGTTACACTACCAAATAGGCGCATACAACGGCCAAGGTATCAACCACGCCGACCGCAATGACAACAAAGACCTCATCGGCGGGCTTTGGCTCTCACCCGTAAAAGACTTGTGCATCGGCGCTTTCGGATGGACTGGGGAATACAGCAAAGACACCAACGGCAAGAAAATCACCGTGGACCGCAACCGTATGGCTTTCGGCGTGAAATACGAATCGCGTTGGACCGTTCGCGGAGAATACGTAACCAGCCAAGGACACAAGATTTCGGATTACCACGTGGCTGACGAAGGGACGACGGGCGTCAGCGGAAAGGACAAGGCGGACGGTTGGTATGCCACAGTGGGCGCCCCCGTCACCTCAAGGTGCAAAATATACGGCAAATGGGATGTCTATCGTGATCAGAAGGACAATGCAAGCCGGAAAAGCATCTACAACGTGGCCGTGAACTACTATTTCTATAAAAACCTGAAGATACAGGCTCTGTACGGTTTCGTAGAAGACAAGGCATACGCCGGAGACCGACATTACAACACCGGAGAAATCCAGTTGTACTGGCGTTTCTAACCGCCACGAACGGAAGCAAAACAGAAATAAAACGGTTTTCCTGATGGTTATATGCCGGGAATCTCCTATTTTTGCAACCAAATCGACCCATAATATGAAAAGGAGTTTTTATTTTATCCCCGTATGGGCTGTCATGGCTTTCGCATTCCTTTCGTGTGGCGAAGACCGTACGTATGAATTTTTGGCCAAGACGGAAGTGGACAACTGGATTGAAGCGCAAATGCGGGAGATATACCTTTATTATCAGGAAATCCCCCAACTGGAAATGGAAGATTACTTCTCTCCCCCTGAAGAGTTCTTCCCGAAGCTTTTAGCTTCGCAGGACAAATATTCCTATATCGAAGTGCCTGCGGAGACGGATGCAGCCACGGGGGTAAAACTCCGTAACGCCATTCAAACCGTAACTTACGGTTTCGATTTCGTATTGACCGACGACCCGACGGGAACTTCCAGGCAAGTGGCACGTGTGTTGCAAGTGCTGCCCCAATCCCCGGCTGCCGTAATCGGACTGCAACGGGGCGACTTCATCACAGAAGTCAACGGAAACAATGTCAGCAGTAAAAATACTGGCCTTCTGGAAAATGGAAATGGAACGGTACTCACGGTTTCCACCCTTTCGACCGACGAGGAGACCGGTGAATTGGTTTGGGACGAAGAGGCGACAGAACTTACACTCCCGGCTGCCGTCCCCATGGAGAACAATCCCCTCTTCCTTTACAAGGTCATCGAACGGGACGGAAGGAAAACCGGTTATCTGGTATATAATGAATTCAAGGCAGGCATAAACGACAGCGATGCGTCCTATCTGGAACAAATGCTGCAAATATTCCAATGGTTCAAAGAACAAGGAGTGACTGATTTTATCCTGGACTTGCGGTACAACCAAGGCGGACAGGTGACTTGTGCACAGCTTTTGGCCTCTTTGTTGGCTCCGGCCGGCTGTTTGGGACAGGAATTCGCCCGTTTTGAATTCAACGACAAACGGCAAGACTCGAACTACAGCCTGAACTTTCTCACAGAATATGCAAGCTGTAATCTGAATCTGGACCGGCTTTTCATCATTTCGGGATTGTACACCGCTTCGGCATCGGAAATGATGGTGAACTGCCTGCGCCCTTACATGACAGTCAACCTTTTAGGAACAAAAACCTTGGGTAAAAACGTGGCGATGACGCGTATCGACAGTCCATACGGCTTCGTCATGTATCCGGTAACCTCCACCGTGCTCAACAAAGAAGGCCGGTCGGACTACGCAAGCGGCTTCACTCCTGAATATATCATATCCGAACTCAACTATTATCCATGGTATGAACTGGGTGATCCGAACGAGCTTCTCCTGAAAAACGCACTGCAATGGATGGCCGGCGGCGTACCGTCGGATGCGGAAAACGTCAGCGAACCCGAAGAACCGGAAACTCCGGAGAGTCCGGCTTCCCTCCGCCTGCCCCGCAAACCGGTATCCGGTTATTCTTCCATCCTCAGCAAAAGAAGCCCGGCAGCCATCTTGCCCGAATAAAATCCTGTATATCAAAAAGACAGAAAGATGATGAATATTTTAGTTTCGGAAGACATCCGGACGGTATGTCCGAAGTTTGTAGGTGTTGCCTTGGAAGCACACATCATCAATACGCCCTACTCCGCTCCGCTATGGGAGGAAATCAAGGCGTTCCAAACCGATTATTGTAGGAAACACACCACGGAATCCATCAAGGAAATGCCTCCCATACAAGCCACCCGCTCCGTGTATAAACGCTGTGGAAAAGACCCGAGCCGTTACCGCCCTTCGTCGGAAGCTTTGGTGCGCCGCATGCTGCGGGGATTGGACTTATACCAAATAGACACGGCTGTGGATTTAATCAATCTGGCTTCCATTGCATACGGTTACTCCATCGGCGGATTCGATGCCGGAAAAATAGTCGGCGACACGCTCGTTTTGGGCATCGGGCGCGAAGGGGAAGCTTACGAAGGCATCGGGAAAGGCCCGTTGAACATCGCCGGACTGCCGGTTTACCGCGACAGCCAAGGCGGAATCGGTACCCCCACAAGCGACCATGAACGCACCAAACTCACCTTGTCCACCACCCATCTATTGGCATTGGTCAACGGATACGACGGCAACCGCGAACAAGTGCTAGCCTGTGCGGAGTACATGCAGGGGTTGTTAAAGAAATATGCCGGTTCGGACGGGGGAAAAATACGACTTTTCGAGTGACCAAAACTCCAATGGGGCAAACCGGAAACACAAAAGTATCGCGGTTTGCCCCATTGAAGTTACCGGCACCAAAAGGACTTAGTAATAAACTATCGTCTGTACCTCCTTAAATATAGGTTGGCCGTCCACATACACCATACGTTCGGTCCAGTTTCCATGCTCATCTGTCTTCACCGCACGGATTTCACAACCGTCGTAGTTCCAACTGTCACCCCCATAATCAAACGAGAAATCCATGGATTCCGGCAACGTGGAATTTTCCCCGTAACGGAAAGTCGCCTCGTAGCCCTCTCCATTCCCGTATGCTACAAACGGCGGCATCGTGCTGCCATACATGACATGGAACGGCACACCATCCATATTTACTGCGTATTGGCAGTCTATAAGTCCTGCAGATAATTCTCCGGCCCTGAAATTCCCCTCGTAACGGATACCGAATTCGCCTGCCTCACGAGTGTAAGCGGCTTGAAAGGGTTGGCCGTAACGTTTTCCGTCCACAGATACCTTTTTGCCATTATAAGTATAAGTGAACGAATCCACCTGTTCCAATTTTCCCACAGTGGATTTCTTCCCCTCGTAGTAGGTTATCCTCCCGTCCGGCGAAAAGCGCATGACGTTGCTGAAATTGCAAAGCGGATGGTTGCCATTCTCCTCTTCCTGCAGCGACTTCATCATATTCTCGGGATAGACCCGGATCAGCCTTGCCTGCTTGACATTCCCTTTCAACATGTAGATGTCGCGTTCCGTCATTTTAGCCCCTTGGCTTCCCGCGCTCTTTTGCAACTCCAACACCCGGTCGCAAGCACGCAACTTGCCTTCTTCCGTCACCACAAAGTCATAAGGTTGTTCCAAAGCCCCGGCTTCGGCCATTTGTTCCGTCAGGGATTTATCCTCGGAATAAGGATAGAGATAATGCGTAAAGCTGATACCATCCTTATTGGGTATGCCTGCATAAACATGGCTCATGTGTCCCCTCTGACCGTTCCCTCCATCGGGTTCGGTGTAATCGGTAACCTGCAACACCACATACCCTTCCCGTGCGGAAAGCGTACCCATGCTATATGATACAGGCTTTGGCGCTTTCCCCATATATTCCCCCAACATCGAACGGGAAAAATCACGAAGCGCCACTTTGCGGACAAACTTGTCAGATATGGCACCCGACACGGACGGGATACGGAAATTCACCCAACCGTTGCCCGCATCCCACCCCGTAAAGCTGTTTACAGAACTTACCTTGCCCACAACCTTTCCTGTGACCGGCTGGCTGCGTACATTGACATTATCACCGGTCACTACATAGTAATCTTGCGCCTGAAGCGCGGCGGCAGAACACAAAGCCGCCATCAAAAACATCTTTTTCATTAGATATAAGTATTAAAGTCTTTACTCATGAATCTACCATGCCAAAAGTTCGTTCGTACCACGACTGCCCTGCCTCCCCTATAAAAACGTATCCGCACGCTGCACAGAGTAGCACAACCATACAGGCCGTTAAGTACGTCCCAAGCCCAATTCTTTGTCTTTTTGTTTTCATACCACTTAGATTTCCGTCCTCCCCAAATGGATATACTCTTTCTCTTTTAAAAGGTTGAACATGAAAAAGGCGTAGGGAGGTACTTTCGCCTATCCCATGGTCTCAGGCTCTCGCATTGCCTCCATCCCTCAGGATAGGCAACGCAGCCAGCCCACGCCATAATATATCATATAGACTCGGAGCAATATCCTCCAAGTAAATACAATACATCCAACGTGGACGTTTCCCGTTGCCTAATCTTTCAGGATGGATTCAAATTTGCGAGATTTGAGACCTAAAGATTACGTCCGTAAACGCCCTTTTCCCATAAAACGCCCGCCAGTCCCTCATGAACCGGCTGAGTCAAAAACAAAATTAATACTTTTTCAAACACATTCAAAGAAAATAAGCGACTTTCTTATATTTTCTTTTATTATATCCCTACCTTTGCACATTCAAACTAATAAGGACATAAAAATGAAGAAGAAAGTAATAACCCTTTTCCTGTTATTCGGATTGCTCGTACAAGTACAGGCACAAATGAAACAACCCGACCCTACGGTATTCATTTTCGTAGGAGACTCTATCTTCCCTATGAACATCATAACCAGCCAAACTGAACTTAAGAAAGGTTGGGACATACAAGGCATTAATGTAGGGCGAAAAATAAAAAGATACTTCTCTGGTGCACAAGCTCGCCAAACCACTGGTCGACAACCCAAATTCGCCATATATCCAAAGACACAAGACCTGAACGATTATGCCTTAATCCGCCTGAAAGAAAGACGAGGATTCCGCTATTTGCCTGCATCCGAATTCAAGGATTGCGATTATACCCGTGTGGAATTAGGACTTTTCAACATTGAGAACCTTCCGGGATTAGGCTTTGCCGTTACACCGCTCACCCCGCTCTTCCCTGGGGAATATATTTTGGTAGACCTGTCACAGAAGCCAGTCAACCAATACGGGGATGTCAAGGCATACGATTTCACGGTAGAAGAATAACAATTATTTAAAAAAAGCGAGATTTTATTTGCAGTTTCAGGAATTCTATATATATTTGCAAACGAAAACGAAGAAATAAAAGAAGTAAAAACAATGTTCTCAAATAAAAATACATATTGGTGGTGGCGCAACTCAAGACCGGAAAAGTCGTGAGGAACAAGCCTTATATGTATTACCCACATTTACCCTAAAAGAAACATGGAGGCCTGTCGTACTTACGGCAGGTCTCTTTTTTTATACCCTTTTTCCCAAGAACAAACAAACGGACCAAAATACAAATGAAAATGAAAACTTATCATGTAAATGAAGAAGGTTATTACGGTAATTTCGGCGGCGCATACGTCCCCGAGATTCTGCATAAAACCGTAGAAGATTTGCGTAAGGCATATCTTCCCATCCTTGAGAGCGAAGCATTCCGCAAAGAATACCATGCGCTGCTGAAAGACTATGTTGGTCGTCCCTCACCTCTCTACCATGCACGGAGACTGAGCGAAAAATACGGTTGCAGACTCTACTTGAAACGGGAAGACCTCAACCACACCGGTGCTCACAAAATCAATAATGCCATCGGACAAATCCTTTTGGCACGGAAAATGGGCAAAACGCGTATCATTGCCGAGACCGGTGCCGGCCAACACGGCGTGGCCACCGCTACGGTTTGTGCCCTGATGAACATGCCTTGCCGCGTTTACATGGGAGCGACGGACGTGGCAAGGCAACACGTCAACGTAGAACGTATGAAGATGTTGGGTGCCGAGGTTTATCCGGTAGAAAGTGGTAACAAGACATTGAAAGATGCCACGAACGAGGCCATCCGCGACTGGTGCTGCCATCCGCAAGACACCTTCTACATCATCGGTTCCACCGTAGGACCACATCCCTATCCCGACATGGTGGCCCGCTTGCAAAGCGTCATCAGCCGTGAAATCAAGGAACAGCTCTTGGAAAAAGAAGGACGCGATTATCCGGATTACCTGATGGCTTGCGTCGGCGGGGGGTCGAACGCCGCCGGTACCATCTACCACTACATCGACGACGAACGGGTTAAAATATACCTCGGCGAGGCCGGAGGCCACGGTATCGACAGCGGAGAGACCGCAGCCACGATACATTGCGGTTCATTAGGCATCATCCATGGAAGCCGCACGTTGGTCATGCAGGATGAAGACGGGCAAATCATCGAGCCCTATTCCATCTCTGCCGGTTTGGATTATCCGGGTATCGGCCCGTTACATGCCAACTTGGCACAAGAACACCGGGCCACAGTCATGGCTGTCAACGACGAAGAAGCTTTACGGGCCGCATACGAACTCACCCGCCTGGAGGGTATCATTCCGGCCTTGGAATCAGCACACGCACTCGGCATGCTCCCACGAATGAAATTCAGGAAAGAGGATGTGGTCGTGCTGACGGTCAGCGGACGGGGCGACAAAGACTTAGACACCTATCTGGCCCACCGCTGCGACGATAACTGAGAAGAATAAGATGTCCCATACAAATCCATAAGAAACTCTATGAATACATTTCATTACAGCACGGCTTGCCGACAAATCCTCGGCGACCTCCATACACCGGTCAGCACTTACTTGAAAGTACGCGACCTTTATCCACAAAGCGCCCTGATGGAGAGTTCCGATTACCATAGCCATGACAACAGCCGTTCGTTCATCGCCCTGAACCCGATAGCCAGCATCGACATCAGCCATGGCACCGTGACCGCCCAATATCCGGACGGCACGCAGGAAACCCGTGAAATCAACGGGAACTATCCGGTCGAACAAGCTTTCAACTACTTTTTATCGCACTTCACCGTGACAGGCGAAAATAAAGAGTTTTGTGGCCTCTATGGTTACACGTCCTTCAATGCGGTCCGGTATTTCGAACACATAGAAATAAAAGATTGCATGCAGGAAAAGAACGACGCGCCGGACATCCTTTACATCTTATATAAGTATGTCATTGCTTTCGACCACTTCAACAACACCATGACGTTAATCGAACTGGTGGAAAACCATGAACCGGATACTCTCGACGAACTGGAACGCGTCATCCGAAACCACAACTTCGCCACCTACGATTTCCGTCCTGTTGGTGAAACCTTCAGCACGCTCACGGACGATGAACATAAAGCCAACATCCGCCAAGGCATTGCCCACTGCTTGCGGGGCGACGTGTTCCAAATCGTATTGAGCCGCCGTTTCGTACAACGGTATGAAGGCGACGACTTCAAGCTCTACCGCGCCCTGCGCAGCATCAACCCCAGCCCCTACCTGTTTTATTTCGACTTCGGGGGATTCCGCATTTTTGGTTCCTCACCCGAAACACATTGCCGCATAGAGGGCCGCCGCGCTTATATCGACCCGATTGCAGGCACGACAAAACGCACCGGCAACGCCGATACGGATGCACAAAATGCAAACTACCTGAAAAACGACCCGAAAGAAAACGCCGAACACGTCATGTTGGTAGACTTGGCACGGAATGACCTGAGTCGGAACTGCCACGATGTGAAAGTGGATTTCTACAAAGACATGCAATGTTACAGCCATGTCATCCATCTGGTGAGCCGTGTAAGCGGTACGTTGGACAACGAAACAAACTCCGTCAAAACGTTCATCGACACCTTCCCGGCCGGTACGCTCTCCGGTGCACCCAAGGTCCGCGCCATGCAACTTATCAGCGAACTGGAACCGCACAACCGAGGAGCATACGGTGGTTGTATCGGATTCTTCGGATTGGACGGTTCCCTGAACCAAGCCATCACCATTCGTACGTTTGTAAGCCGTAACAACGAGTTATGGTTTCAAGCCGGAGGCGGCATTGTGGCCAAGAGCGACGAAGATTACGAGTTACAGGAAGTCAATAACAAACTGGGAGCTTTGCGCCATGCCATCCAAATGGCTGAACGCTTGTAACCCCCTCCTCATACATTCAAAATCATGAAAACAGTCATCATTGATAATTACGATTCTTTTACCTACAATTTATATCATCTGATACGTGAAACCGGCACAGAAACCACGGTGTTGCGCAACGACGCATTCGACTTGAAAGATATTGAGGCATACGACAAGATTGTTTTAAGTCCGGGCCCCGGCATACCGGAAGAAGCAGGACAGTTATTGGATGTTATCCGTACTTATGCCGGACGAAAGCCGATACTTGGCGTATGCCTCGGCCATCAAGCCATCGGCCAGGCTTTTGGCGCACGGCTCGTCAACCTGTCCGATGTCTTCCACGGCGTACAGACTCCTTGTTTCCGGACGGAAGAAGACTATATTTTCCAAGGCATCCCCGAGCAATTCCCGGTAGGACGATACCACTCTTGGGTAGTGTCGGGCGACAATCTGCCTTCCTGCCTCGAAGTGACGGCGGTCAGCCCAGAAGGACAAATCATGGCACTGCGCCACCGCGAGCATGACATCCACGGCATACAATTCCATCCGGAATCGGTACTCACACCGGATGGGCAAGCCATTGTGGAAAATTTCCTCAATCACACCTTGTGTCCATAAATGATGTTTTACGACATGTTTCCATTTATTTCATGTGCCGAATGTTTGTAGTTTAGTCTTTACTACATATATTTGGCGCAAAGATACAAAGCACCATGAACTTAAAGCATTATCTCATAGCAATAACACTTTGCGCCCCATACCTGTTAAGCTTATTGGGATGCAAGAACCATCAAGACGCGAATGAAAGGGACTTGCTTACCATCCACATCAAGGATTACGAGAATAAAACCATTCCGCGTCCTGCCGTCATATCAAATATCGATACCATTGAGTTGGACACCCACGGTTATTTCATGAGCGACATCAAAACCGTATGTATTTCGGACACCATGGCTTATGTGGCAGACAGAGCCAACACCGTATGGGCCTTCAAATACCCATCGGGCGACTTCGTCAGACGCATCCGGAACGTGGGGCACGGAAATGGGGAATATGCCTCGGCTTGGACCTTGGCTTTGGGCGACAGCCTCCTGTACGTAATGGACTTTGAATCGAGAAGCATATTGGCCTATGATGCCACACTCAACTACAAGTCGTCATTCCGCTATGGATTCCCTGCCATGGATTTCATAAAAGTCAAAGACGGCTTCCTTTTCCTGAACTTGTTAGCGACTGAGAAGTTGCATCGCATTGTGCGTACCAACGACCGAGGCGAAGTACAGCAAAGCTATTTGCCATCCGAAATGAGTTTGGACATGATTTATAATGAAACCTCCTTTGTCCGGGATAAAAACGGGGAGGTCTACATCTTTCCCCCGTTCTCCAACGAAATCTACCGTTGGACTTCCGAAGGGCCGAAACCGGTGTTCCGGACTGATTTCGGCAAGAATGCAGCCGAAGAAGACGTAAAGTCAAGTTATGACATCACGGAATCAGGCAAAGCGTTCAACACCGGCTTCTTCATCGTGGACAACCACCTCGTCAACAGGTTCTTCCATGCGGGAAAAAACTACTACTCGCTCTATGACATGGAGAAGGGGACACAGCATATAATCACCCCTGACACCACGGAGGTCATCCCTTTCGCGCCCCAATGGCAGTCTGCCAAAGGGCTGATTGGCTACATACTCACTACCGACTATGACAAGTGGAAGCCACAAAAGGACTCGTGCGATGCCGCATTGTTCGTTTTCCATTTGAAATAACACGTACAGGAAAAAGCCGGCTTGTACGGCTTCTCCCTCATTTTGAACATCTCGAACATCTGAATTGCACATGGACACCACAGGCGTCTTCCGCCGGACCAACCCCCAACTGCCCTCCAATCCCATGTTGCACACTTTCCTTTTGGACGAAAACAACGAGGTGTTGGTAGTAGGAAACCCTTTGGAAAATGAGAAAATAGACCGGATGTTCTGGAGAACCGTGAAGGAAAAGTTAGGAACTGGACAAAAAGAAAAAGCCAATGACTAATGCTCCACACGCATAAAATTCAGCTTTTCATCCGAAAAAACTATGATTTTGTTTGCATACAAAGAAATTCTCTGTATATTTGCAACCATAAAACAAAACAAGAAACGAACCGAACGATGTTCTTAAATAAAAATACATATTGGTGGTGGCGTAACTCAAGACCTGAAAAGTCGTGAGGAGATAGCCTTATATGTATCATCAACCACATACCAATGTGAAGACATGGAGGCCTGTCGTACTTACGGCAGGCCTCCTTTTTTATACCCATTCCCCTGCAAACCACATACCAATAAAACTTAAATACATCACAAGCATGAAACAAATACTCACAAAAATTACAAACGGTGAGGTTCTGACCCGGGAACAGACCTGCCAGATCGTCCGTCATATTGCAGACGGAGAATACAACGACGTGCAAATCAGCGCCTTGCTCACCGGACTGATTATGCGGGGCATCAAGGTGGACGAAGTGCTCGGCCTGCGCGACGGGCTTATAGAAACCGGCCAGCCCGTGGATTTCTCCCCTTACCGGGTCATTGACATCGTGGGGACAGGCGGTGACAATAAAAACACGTTCAACATCTCCACCTGCGCCTGCTTCGTGGTGGCAGGAGCCGGTTACAAAGTAGCCAAACACGGCAACTACGCCGCCACCTCGACTTCGGGAGCGAGCAATGTCATAGAGCACCATGGCGTGCGGTTCACGGCCGACAGCAACAGGCTGCACCGCAGCATGGAGGCTTGCAACTTTGCCTACCTGCATGCCCCGCTGTTCGCTCACGGGATGAAAGCCGTGGCCCCCGTACGCAAAATGCTTCAGATACCGACCTGTTTCAACCTTCTCGGTCCGCTGGTCAATCCTTGCCGCCCGGCCTATCAATTATTAGGCGTGGCCAACCTGAACCAAATGCGGCTGTACAGCAGCGTGTATGAGAAGTTGGGTATCGGTTACGGTATCGTGAACAGCATAGACGGATATGACGAAATCTCACTGACGGGTAATTTCAAAGTCAAAACCAACACCATGGAGAAAATCTTCCGGCCTGCCGACCTCGGCCTGCCGACCGTCCGCCCGGAAGAGCTCTACGGTGGTGCAACCCCGGACGAGGCTGCGGAAATTTTCGACAGCGTACTCGAAAACCGCTGCACGGAAAACCGGAAAAACGTGGTATTGGCCAATGCGGCCTTTGCCATCAAAGTCATCGAACGGGACAAGGACATCGCCGAATGCCTCGCCATAGCCCGCGAATCATTGGAAAGCGGGCGTGCCCTGACTTGCCTGAAAACATACGTGGAACTTAACAATAAAAACTTATGAAAGATATATTAGAGGAAATATTGGCATACAAACGCAAGGAAGTGGAACGGGAGAAAGCAGAGTTGCCTCCCGAACAGCTCTTCGCCCTCGTAGAAGACAGATTGGGAAACGCCCGCAACGGAACGGCCTGCCACGGCCAAGCACCGGCCCGCATGACCAACGCACGGAAGCACCGCTCCATGCGCGAAAGCCTGGCAGCCTCGCGTTCTGGCATCATCGCGGAATTCAAACGGAAATCCCCTTCCAAAGGGTGGATTAAAGAAGAAGGACGGGCGGATGTCATTCCGGCCGCATATACCGCAGCCGGAGCCGCAGCCCTCTCCATACTGACCGACGGGAAGTATTTCGGCGGCTGTCTGGACTACATACGGCAAGCACGTCCGATGACGGACACCCCCATCCTGCGCAAAGAGTTCATCATTGATGAATACCAACTCTACCAGGCCTGCCAAGCCGGAGCGGATGCCGTGCTGCTGATTGCCGCAGCCCTGACGCGCCCCGATTATGAACGCTTGACCCGGAAAGCCCATGAATTAGGACTGGAAGTGCTGTTGGAGATACACACGGAAAAGGAATTGGACTACCTTGCCGAACGTCCGGACATGTTGGGCGTGAACAACCGCCATCTCGGGACGTTCCACACAGACGTGGAAAATTCCTTCCGTATCGCCTCTCTCTTGCCGGACGACCTCCTTTGGGTGTCGGAAAGCGGAATTTCAGAACCGGACATAGTCCGCCGGTTGCGGGATGCCGGTTTTCGCGGTTTCCTGGTGGGCGAAACCTTCATGCGGCAACCTGTCCCCGGGGCGGCCTTGAAAACATTCATTCAAAGCGTAGAACGATGAAACCATTCCTAATTAAAGTATGCGGCATGCGCGACGCGGACAACATCCGCCAAGTGGAAGCCCTCACGCCGGACATGATGGGGTTCATCTGCTGGGAGGGCTCCCGCCGCCACGTAAGCCGCCTCCCCGATTATCTGCCGGAGACTTGCCGTCGCGTAGGCGTTTTCGTCAACCCGGAAATCGGGTATATACAGGAACGGATAAAAACCTTCCGCCTCGACCTCGTGCAACTGCACGGGCATGAGACACCGGAGTTCTGCCGAAGCATAAAAGAAGAGGGGCTGAAATCCGGCCATTCCCCGCAAATCATCAAAGCCTTCGGCGTGGCTCCCGACGAACCGTTCCCGCGTACCGAAGATTACGAAGCGGATTGCGACTTTTTCCTTTTCGACACGCGTTGCCCCACGGCCGGCGGCAGCGGCCGGACGTTCGACTGGAATGTCCTGCAAAACTACCACGGACATACGCCCTTCTTCCTGAGCGGGGGCATCGGCCCGGACAGTACGGACCGTCTTCGCAGCTTTTCACACCCCGCATGGGCGGGCGTGGACTTAAACTCACGTTTTGAAACGGCCACGGCCCAGAAAGACGTAGGCCGCCTTTCCGATTTCATCAAAGATTTACGTGGACAAAATATATCAGAGAACTAAAATACAATATATCATGAACAGAATCAACAAACTATTCAACGAGAAGAAACAGAACATCCTTTCCCTGTATTTCTGTGCCGGACACCCGACGGCAGGAACTACGGCAAACATCATCCGCACATTGGCCGCACGAGGCATAGACATGCTGGAAATCGGCATCCCCTTCAGCGACCCGATGGCCGACGGCCCCGTCATCCAAGACGCTGCCACGAAAGCCTTGCGAAACGGCATGAGCCTGCACCGCCTCTTCGAAGAGCTGAAAGACATCCGGCAAGACGTGGAAATCCCCTTGATACTGATGGGATACCTCAACCCCATCTTCCATTATGGTTTCGAAGCCTTTTGCCAAAGCTGTGCAGACTGCGGGATAGACGGGGTCATCATCCCCGACCTCCCCTTCCGGGACTATATGGAAACATTCAAACCCATAGCCGACCGCCACGGGCTGAAAATCATCATGCTCATCACGCCGGAAACCAGCGAAGAGCGTATCCGTCTCATCGACCGGCACACGGACGGTTTTATCTACATGGTATCGTCGGCTGCCACTACCGGTGCACAAAAAGAGTTCGACCGCACCAAACAGGCCTACTTCGACCGTGTAAACCAAATGGGACTGACCCATCCGCGCATGATCGGCTTCGGCATCAGCAACCGGCAAACTTTGGAATCTGCCCAAAAGCATGCCGCCGGTGCCATCATCGGCAGCCGGTTCGTCACCCTGCTCGACCAATACGGCTCGGCCACGGAAGCCCTGGACCATTTACGAGAAGAACTAAAAAAATAAAGACAATATGGCTTGGTCTCCATTTTGCCCGTTGTATTTTCATAACTTACTGTTAAACAGCATCATACACCATTCAGCAATGTAACCAATCAATCTGCGCCAAACGGAAAATCAATCTCAGGAGAATGAAAAATCAATCTCAGGCAACTGATTTTCCGTTTGGCGCAGATTGATTTTGCCGGTTTCTCCGGCACTTTTTCATGGTAAATAATCCTGATTTTCCATCTACTTACACTTTATATGGCCAAAAAGTGATACCTTTGCAGCATGGAATGGATTGACAGTTTGTTTTTCGAGCATAGCGCCATACAGGCCATTGTGGTGTTGTCATTGGTTACGGCCGCCGGGTTGTGGTTGGGCAAGATGCACGTGTGGGGAATATCCTTGGGAGTCACTTTTGTATTCTTCGTCGGCATTCTGGCCGGGCACCTCGGCATTTCATTGGATGCCGACATGCTCAACTATGCCGAAAGTTTCGGGCTCGTGCTTTTCGTCTATGCCTTAGGATTGCAGGTAGGTCCCGGTTTCTTCAGTTCCTTGTTGCACGGAGGAATCAAACTGAACCTATTGAGCCTCGGAGTAATCTTCATCGGAACGGCCATGACCGTACTTCTAAGCTATGGCCTGTCTATTCCCTTGCCGGACATGGTGGGCGTCCTGTGCGGAGCCACCACGAATACACCGGCACTCGGGGCGGCCCAACAGACCTTGAAGCAGATGGGAGAGCCATCCAGCAGCGCAGCCTTAGGGGCAGCCGTGGCTTATCCGCTCGGTGTCGTGGGAGTCATCCTTGCCATTCTGGTCATCCGGAAAATACTTGCCCGTCCGGCGGACATGGAAGAAAAAGAGACGGAAGACCACAACCATCCGTACATTGCCGCGTTCCAGTTGCATAATCCGGGCATTTACCATAAGACCATCAAGGATTTGGCCCTACACAGCCATACGAAATTCGTCATCTCCCGCCTGTGGAGAGACGGAAAAGTAACTATCCCGACCGGCAGCACGGAGCTTTTGGAGAACGACCGTATTCTGGTCGTAACGACGGAAAAAGACATGCCGACCCTAACCCTGTTGTTCGGCGAACAGGAAAACCGGGATTGGAATCAGGAAGATATAGACTGGAACAGCATAGACCGTAACTTAGTGTCGGAACACATCGTAGTGACCCAAGCTGAAATCAACGGCAAGCGTTTGGGTTCATTGCACCTGCGCAACACTTACGACATCAACATCAGCCGCGTGTTGCGTAGCGGCGTACAAATTCTGGCCACTCCCGACCTCATCCTGCAATTAGGCGACCGGCTGACGGTGGTGGGCGAAAAAACGGCCATCAAGCGCGTGGCCGGCATATTGGGCAACTCCGTCACCACACTGCGCGAACCCAATCTGGCCGCCATTTTCATCGGCATCGTGCTGGGATTGATGTTGGGTTCCGTGCCGCTCAGCATGCCGGGTATCAGCAGTCCGGTAAAGATGGGATTGGCAGGTGGCCCGATTATCGTGGGAATATTGGTGGGATGTTTCGGTCCACGTCTTCACATGCGCACTTACACAACCCGCAGCGCCAATCTGATGTTGCGCGGTATCGGGTTATCCCTTTACCTGGCCGGTATCGGCATTGATGCGGGTGCCCATTTCTTCGAGACCGTCGTCCGTCCGGAAGGAGCGATATGGATTGGTTCCGGATTTCTTATCACCGTGGTACCGGTGCTGCTGATGGCTGTGGTAGCCATGCGGATGTGCGGGATGAATTTCGGTTCCACTTGCGGCATGTTGTGCGGCAGCATGGCCAACCCCATGGCTTTGAATTACGTGAACGACAGTTTTCCCGGCAACGACGCTTCCGTCAGTTACGCCACGGTCTATCCGTTGGGTATGTTCATGCGTGTGGTAATCAGTCAGGTGGTACTGATGTTGTTCTTATAAAAAAACGGCTTACAAGCCGTTTTTGCGAAGCAGTGCCTCGATTTCATGGGCCGGTACTGATTCGCGTTCCGCCTTGTCGTAAATATAAAGCAAATTGATTTCCGTTTCTTCGACGGCCACTACCACCGTGAAAGTGATGACCCTTGCCCCGCCGCTCTTCCCCTTTCCTTTAGAAGCGATACGCATACGGATTTTACGCAAACCTCCTCCCAAGTCGGTACCGGTGGTAGGATTTCGTTCCAACTCATCAAGCAAAGCAGCATAATCTTTCTTAAACGAAGCATAATGCTTCGCCAACCATTTGGCTTCCCGCTCAAATGATGGCTTTACTATAATCTTATAATTCATTGAGAAAATCTCTTGCCAATTTCGGAGCCAACTTACCTTCTCGAGTCAATTTCACTTCTTTCAGCCCCGCATCAATCCCTTTCAGGATTTCCTCTTTGCCGATATACTCTGTTTCTTCCGTCTCTTTCTGTTTGGCGAGGCGCGTAACGGCTTTCACGGCCTTCCGCATCAACGATTCGTCCTCCGCTATAATACTGAGTTGGCGGAAAAGTTCCGCATTCAATTCCATTGTAGTCATAAACTGTTCCTCCTTGTTTTGTATATTGCAAACTTACAAAAAAAGCCTGATTCTTATGTCTTTCGGACAAAAAAATCATTTTGTCTTTATAAATAAAAAACATCCTTCCTTCAAAAAGCTGCAAAATCATACGGCTTTTTGAAAGAAGGATGCGACTCCTATTATTCTTTCCTCAGCAAGGCAAAACCATAGTAAAGACACTGCCCTTTCCCAATTCGCTGTCTACCGTAAGTGTTCCTCCGTGGGCTTCCACAAAGTCCCGGGAAATGGACAAACCCAATCCGGTTCCCTGCACTTTCGTTCCCGGCACACGGAAATAATGCTCGAAAATACTTTCGTGGTAACGCGGGTCTATGCCCTTTCCGAAATCTTGTACAAACATGGCAATATGGTTGTCGTCCTGTTGGCGTGCCCCGATGACCACGCGACCGGCCTCGGACGAATAACGGACGGCATTGCTCAACAGGTTGGTCAACACCCAGGCTATCTTCTCGCTATCAACAAAGAGCTTCCCGATTTTCTCCGGATAGTCCACTTCCACTTGTATTCCGAATTTCTCAGCCTGTACGCGATTGGCCTTGATGGCATAGTCAATCAATTCGATAGGCTTGGTAATCTTCGGTTTCAGTTGCAGTTTTCCACTCTCCACCTGCGTCATGTTGAGCAACTCGCCCGTGATGCTGAGCAGCCGTTCACTATTCTCTTTAATGCTTCTCGAAAGTTCCTCCTGTTCGGGGTTCAGTCCTCCCACACGCTTGTCTTCCAGAAGTTGCAGGCTCATCATAATGGCTGAAATCGGGGTTTTCAGCTCATGCGATACGGTGGATATGAAAGTCGTTTTGGCCGTGTCCAGCTCTTGAAATTCCGTCACGTTCTTCAACATGATTACATCTCCCCTCTTCTCCATCGTCACTCCGTCGTTGCCGCGCATCGTAATCTCCATATATTTCACCTGGAAATAGCTCTCCTTGTTGTCGGCGTAAATCTTCAACGACTCGCGTTTGGACTTCGGTGCCTCCTGTTCCTTCTTCTTATCTTCCCACATTCCGCAAATCAGACGACGCAACAGGTCGTTGCGCATGGCTATTTCCTGAGCCGACTTCCGGATGACGTCCTCACGTTTCAAATTCAGTATGTTCAACGCTTCATTGTTGATAAAGAGTATAATTTGCTCATTGTCCAGACCGACGATAGGTTCATTGATGGAATTGATGATGGTTTCCAGATAACGTTTGGAAGCCATGAGGTCCGAAATCGTGCTGTTGTGGTAATCTTTCAACCGTTTGGCCATCCTATTGAAATTCTTCGACACCTCTTCCAATTCCTTGTCTCCCCTCAGGTCCAACTTGGCATCATAATTATGGTTGGCTATCTCAAGGATGCCTTTCACTAAACTTTTAAAGGGAGAATTGATGGAGTTGGGAATTTTAAACAGAATCCACAAACCGATGCAAATGCAAATGCCACCGATAATCATAATCCATGTCAATGCACGGTTCATTCCCGGCTCGGCTGCCGGGCTGTCCGGTTCGGTTGCTGTCAGTATTTGCAAATTCGTCACCGACAAAGACACCAACAAAACAATCATGGCCACCAAGACACCGATCGACACGGTGAGTTTGGTCTTAATGTTCATATCGAATTTCATATCTTTAAATGAGATTTATTATGCTACAATAATTAAGTCAATCCGCATCTCGGACAACTGTTGCAGGAAACGCTTGTACCGTCCGATTTTAAAAAACATTTCCGGCATCTCAAACGCAGGACGCCCCATACATACGGTTGTCACCTGATTCTCTTTGCAAAACTGCACGATAGCGTCGGTCACATTCGGTGAGGACATCTGTTCTACCTTTCCGCCCAACTCGGTCACCAACTGGAAATAATTCAGCAAATAACGTTGGGAAGAAAGCTTGATACGGTCCGGGCTTTCCTTGGGAGTCTGCACGTGCAAAGCGATAAAGGAAGTACTGTAACGCGTGGAAAGCCGGTATGCCTTCCGTATGATATGCCTCGGCGTATGCTCATTGCTGCTCACGCAAGCCAGGATTTTCTCACGCCGCGTCTGAGCCGGTGCCAAAGGCGTCACCTCACTTTCGACCTTACGTTCCACCCTGAAAGCCACTTCTTTCAAAGCCAACTCACGCAACTGAAGGATATTCTCTGTCTTAAAGAAATTATTGAGGGCGGTCTGTATTTTCTCTGGCTTATAGATATTCCCGGCTTTCAAGCGCGTTATCAAGTCTTCGGCCGTCAGGTCGATGTTCACCACCTCATCGGCCTCCTGCAATACTTTGTCGGGCACCCTCTCCGCCACATTGATTCCCGTAATGCTCTTCACGTCCTCGCTCAAACTTTCGATATGCTGGATGTTCAGAGCCGAAACCACATTGATGCCGGCATCCAACAGTTCCATCACGTCTTCCCAACGCTTCGTGTTACGGGAACCCTCCACATTCGTATGCGCCAACTCATCAACGATGACCAATTCGGGATGGGCTTGCAGGATGGTCTCCAAATCCATCTCCTCGATTTCCTTTCCTTTATAAAAGACTTTCTTGCGGGGAATCACGGGCAAACCTTCGAGCATGGCCACCGTTCCGGGACGACCATGGGTCTCCACGTAACCGATTTGCACATCTATTCCGTTCTTCAACAAGTCATGCGCCTCCGACAACATCCTGTAAGTCTTGCCCACACCGGCTATCATTCCGATGTAAATCTTGAACTTACCCCGCCGGGAACGACGAATCAATTCCAGAAAGCGCTGTGCGTTACCGTTTTCGTTTTCTTCCATATACTTTTATTATTTAAGCTTCAACTGTTTACTCTCTCGTGAAAGTAAAATGGCCGTATTCACCAAAGCCAAATGGGAATATGCCTGCGGGAAGTTTCCTAACAGTTCTTTCGTGTCAAAGTTAATATCTTCACTGAACAATCCCAAATGATTACCATAGGTTAACACTTCTTCGAACAAACACCGGGCTTCCTCACGCTGCCCGATGACATACAAAGCCCGAATCAACCAGAAAGTGCAAATCGTAAAGGCAGAAGACGGCAAACCGAAATCGTCTTTACTGTTATAACGATACATTAATCCCTTGTGCATCAATGCTTCTTTCACGGCCCGTACCGTCTTATGGTAACGTACATCGTCCGCACTGATGAAACCGTATGGTTCCATCAACAACAAGGAAGAATCCAATGCCTGGTTTTCATAACATTGGGAGAAGCTTTGCAGTTCCTCTTTCCACCCGTATGTGAAGACTTCCTCCTTGACCAACGCAGCTTCGGCATCCCACTGCTCTCCATAACCATGTTTGTTCAGCAACACGGCAATCTTGGCTGCACGGTCCAATGCCACCCAACACATGACTTTGGAAGACACGAACTGCTGCGCTTCGCCCCGGATTTCCCAAATACCTTTATCCGGCTTGCGCCAATTCTCACAAACCGTCAAGGCGATACACTTCACCATCTCCCACATGTCTTCCACTTCATCCAAGGTCCCGGGCATCAGACAATAGTACTGGTAAATCAAGTCCATCAGATAACCGAAAGAGTCATTCTGCCGCTGATGATAAGCATCGTTGCCTATGCGCACTGGTTTCGAATCTTTGTAACCGGCCAAATGGTCGAGTGTCAGTTCCGTCAGTTCCCTTTCGCCACGAATGCCATACATGATTTGGTAGTTATGCGTCGTGATAAAAGTAGACTGGATGAACTTCATGAAACGACGGGCTGAATTGACATGGCCGATATTGAACAAGGTCTCGATGGCCATGGAAGCATCACGCAGCCAACAGAAACGGTAATCCCAATTTCTCACCTCCCCTACAGTCTCCGGCAGGCTGGTGGTCACGGCAGCCATCACCGCCCCATTGCGGTAGGTCATGAGCTTCAATACAAGCATGCTTCGTTCGATTACCTCGTTATACCTTGTGTAACGTTTGGCATGGTCTGTCCAATTCAGCCAATACACCAAAGTGCGGCAATATTCCAGTTTCTCCCGTTCTATATCCACCGGAATGACCTTCTCATTGAAAGAAAACAGAAAAAACTCATCCTTTTCCAAGGTGATTTCATCATGGTTCACGACTTTCTTCAAGTCCAACGACGAATATAAATATTGCCGATCCTTATTCTCCAACGACGAATAAGTTTCGACGTATTGAGAGGTCACGTTATAAATGGTCTTTCCCCTCGCATAGTTGGGAGCCGGACGATAATCCACCTTCATACGGGGACGGCCTTTCGCCCAACGGATGTACCTGTAAATCTCTGCCGGACGGTAGAAATCCTTTCCATCGGAGGTAGGATAGCAAGGCATGAAATCCACCACGTCGAAGGCTCCTTCTTCCGACTCAAAATGTGTAGACAGGATGTTGGTATGAGGCACGTACGATTGTGTAACCTTATAATCCGAAGTCACCTTAAAACCAAAATGCCCCCCTTTTTGCCTGTCCAATATGGCCGCAAATACGGAAGGAGAATCAAATTCCGGAAAACACAGCCATTCAATAGCCCCTTTTTCCGATATGAGGGCGGCGGTCGAGCAATTCCCGATTACGCCGTAGTTCAAATTTTGCATGATATGTCTATTTTCGTTTAATCAGTTTTTTCATCCAATGTAAAACCACACCTAAATCCCGACGGCCTTGTTTCCCATTCGAGGAGATACGAAGAGGTGCCCCCGTGGCCAAAGCCTGCAACATCGGCAAAGCATCCGTTTGGGATTTCAGGTTATAACGGGCATCTTCCGACACCGTTCCGATTTTCACCGTAACGGCACTATCCGGCAAGGCACGAAACATGTCATTGTCCGTCGTGTCATCTCCCATAGCCAATATGAAATCATAATGCGCCTTACGCAACAATCGTTTTACTTCGGAACCCTTCGTACAGTTAGACTGCTTGATTTCTACCACCTTGTTCCCCTGCAAGATTTGCAGGCGATGTTGCAAACAAATGGATACCAATGCCCGAACCAACTGGCGTGCCCTCAGTTCACCCAACCAGGAATCTACCGCCCGGTAATGCCAAGCCAAAGCCGTCTCCTTTATTTCCAAACGCGATTTCGGGGTCTTATGCACAAACATGTTCAGAATAGACAGGATACTTTGGCTCCATTCCGGTTTGTAACTGGTCTGATGCCATTCTCCGTTCTCTTTATAATAGGCCCCGTGTTCCGCAGCAAAAGAAACCGGCAGAACGCCTAACCACTTCTCTAATGTCTGGTGGTCGCGACCGCTGTTGATAACCACATGATTGGCCGGATCGGAGGTCAAGTCCTTAAGTACTCGTATTACCTCAGGTGTCGGTACGGCATCTTCCGGACGCTTTTGGAACCCCACCAACGTCCCGTCATAATCCAACAAAATGAGACGGCTCCGAGCCTGAGTATACAAAGCCTTTATCTGTTTCAACAAATTCGTGGAAAGTAACTTCCCCGACAGGTATTGGTTTTTGTCTACCACGTTTTTCCATTCTTCCATGAAGTCGGCCGCCCATTTGTTGACGGTCTGGACGGAAAGTATGGCCTGCATCTTGCTGATACGTCTTGCTTGCTCCTCGTATGGCATTTGCAACGCCGTAAAAATGGCATCCGCAATCTGGTCCGTATCATTGGGATTTATCTGAATGGCATCGGCCAATTCCACGGCAGCACCCGCCATCTCACTCAATACCAGTACCCCCGGATTGTTGACTTTCGTGGCGACATATTCTTTAGCCACAAGGTTCATACCGTCTCGTAACGGAGTAACCAAGGCCACGTCTGCCACGAAATACATGGCCGTAAGTTCTTCAAATGAAAAACCATGATAGAAATAACAAACCGGCGTCCAGTTGATGTCTGAATAACGTCCGTTTATCCGCCCGATGGTTTCGTCTATCTTCGTTTTCAGCCCTGCATAGCTTTCCACATGGTCGCGAGAAGGCACAATGACCATAGCCAGCGTCACCTTTCCTTGGTATTCCGGATGACGTTCGAGAAAAGTCTCAAACCCTTGCAAACGATGCAGGATGCCTTTGCTATAATCCAAACGGTCTACGGACAGCAACAACTTGTGGTTGCGGAAAAGAATACGTTTTTTCTCTATCTCGCTCCACACTTTCGGCGTGGCAGACGAATGATTGTACAATTCATAGTTTATGCCCATCGGTAGTGCGTTTACACGCACGATGCGGCTGTCCGTCTGGGCTTCGTCCAAATCGAACTTAATATGTAATACACGCTCTACAGCATTGATGAAATAGCGCATATAGTCGTGTGTATGAAAACCTATAAAATCCGCTCCCATCAGACCGTTCAACAATTCCGCCCGTTCGGGCAATATACGGAATAATTCGTATGAGGGAAACGGAATGTGATGGAAATATCCGATGTGAAGATTGGGCATCCGCTTCCGTAACATGCCTGGAAGAAGCATAAGCTGATAATCCTGTATCCAAACCCAATCGCCGGAACCCACTTGCTTGCAAATCTCTTCGCAAAACAGAGCATTCACTCTCTGGTAAGACTCCCAATACTCTTTCCGTACCGTAGTATGGGAAAAGAAATAATGGCACAAAGGCCAAATGGTACTATTGCTGTATCCTTCGTAGTAATCATGATACTGTTCTTCCGACAAAAATATCGGATGAAAATCCATCGTCTCCAGATGCTGCCGGATTTCCATCTGCTGACGGACATTATCGACACAAACTCCCGGCCAACCGATCCAATGTTTCTCCATGGAAATCTGCAAGGAGTCGAGCCCCGTTGCCAAACCTCCTTCACTACGTACGAAAGTATAGCTGTCTTGCCGAGGCACAGCCTTTACGGGCAATCTGTTTGCAACGATATATAATTTCATCTTCAAATAAATTCCTAAATACGACTATTCACCATAAAACCTGGCAATAACGCGTCAGGTAATATCCAAACAAAGAAAAAGGTCAATGTCCATACTTGCCTTTATATATAAGAGAGAAAACTCAGGGCTCCGTGAGGAACCCTGAGAAAACTACGAATAGAATCAGAAGCCCAAGCTAAAACCAGCCAAAAGGTAGGTTCTGTCATGGACCGGGGCAACAAGAGCCTGTACGAAGACAGGTATTGCAAATTTATCCGTTACTTGGATATCTTTACTTGCTTTGATGGAAACATCCGTCACACCGGCTTTGTCGTTGTACATACCCTTCCAAGGAGTGAATCCTAAGGCCGGGGTTAATGTTATGTCGGCCGGTAATGAAACTGGATAAGAAAGGTTGACATAAGTAGAGAACTTGTTGTTGTCCGTAGGATCTTCACCCAACACGAACTTATCTCCACCGGCAAACATCGTACTCCATGAAATGTTCAATGCAAATTTATCGAAAGCCTCACCGAAGTTATAAGCTAAAGTTCCTTCAAAATAATGAGCATCCTCATAGTAACCATAAGGCATGTCGGTTCCGCTCCACCAGTAATCCGATACGGTTACGGAGAAACCTTTGATGGCATATGACAAGTTGATGTCGAATTCCTTTGCGCCGCCACCATTGTCATTCACGCCCCATTTAGAAAGCGTCTGGCTTCCCCATGCGTTAAGACTCAAGCCTTTGTAGCTTAACGTCAAAGAGGGTTGGATAGAGAATCCCGAATTTTGATCCAAACCACGCCAGATATAATCGCTTACGAAATCAGCCTTTCCGCTGACAACAAAATCACCTGCGTTTGCCATGCCGGGTACTAACAGTGCTGCACCTAAAACCAATCCTACTTTTTTAAAACTTTTCATATTCATAAATTAATTAAAGTGTTGTGTTGTGTCGTTTTACTTTTCACTTGTTTTTTTAAAGAATGCCATCATCCATGAAGCATGGGAATATCTCCAAAACCTCCAGACTCTGTCGCCATGGCAAAGGTAGTACGAGAGAAGCAGTTTATTCCTTCCACCGACAAAGCTAACCGAATGTGTTTTTTCCATATCCGGACTTCATCAACGACGGCACTCCTTGTCTACTGTTATTATTTATTTGCTTCGTCTAAAGCCACATTCAATTTCAGTACATTTACCTTCGCCGTTCCGAACATGCCTAACAGAGGCTTTTCCACAGCTTGGTCTACTATGGCTTTCACTTCGTCTTCACTCATGCCACGAGCTTCGGCTACACGTTTTACCTGTACGTATGCACAAGCCGGAGTGATATTGGGATCCAAACCGGAACCGCTGGCCGTTACCATTTCAGCTGGAACGTCTTCACGGCTCAAATAAGGATGGTGTACAAGGAAGGAATCCACACGGGCCTCCACCTCTGCCAAATATTCCTCGTTGGTAGGACCTTTGTTGGAACCGGCAGAACTTGTAGCATCGTAACCGTCACCAGCACTTGAAGGACGTCCCCAGAAGTAAACGTCTGATGTAAACATCTGTCCTACATTCGCAGCACCTACGACCTTACCGTTCAAGGTCACAGTCTCTGCATTGCCATTCTCGCCGCGGCCTGCAAACTGTGCGAATATCCACAATACCAGTATGTAAAATACCGAAAAGAAGATGCAGAACGCTATCGTTATACGAAATGATTTTATAAAGTTCTTCATTGTTTTGTCTGTTTATTGATTAAAAGAATAATCCTACGAATAAATCTATCAACTTAATGCCGACAAACGGAGCGATAAGACCGCCTACACCGTAAATCAACAAGTTGCGACGCAACAGCGCACTGGCACCTATAGGTTTGTAAGCCACACCACGCAAAGCCAACGGAATCAGGATAGGAATGATGATGGCGTTGAAGATGATAGCCGAAAGGATTGCACTTTCAGGACTGTGCAAGCCCATGATGTTCAACGGAGCCAATTGAGGAATCGTCAACATGAACAATGCCGGGATGATGGCAAAGTACTTGGCCACGTCGTTGGCAATAGAGAATGTCGTCAACGTACCACGAGTCATCAACAGCTGCTTACCGATTTCCACGATTTCAATCAATTTGGTCGGATCGTTGTCCAAGTCGACCATGTTACCGGCTTCCTTGGCAGCCTGAGTACCGCTGTTCATGGCCACACCCACGTTGGCTTGTGCCAATGCCGGAGCATCGTTCGTACCGTCACCCATCATAGCCACCAACTTACCGGCTGCCTGTTCTTTCTTGATGTAATTCATCTTGTCTTCCGGTTTGGCTTCAGCAATGAAGTCGTCCACACCGGCTTTCTCAGCTATATATTTAGCGGTCAACGGGTTGTCACCGGTTACCATTACCGTCTTCACACCCATCTTGCGCAAACGCTCGAAACGTTCTTCGATACCCGGTTTGATGACGTCTTGCAATTCGATGACACCGGCAACCTTCTTGTCGATGCAAACCACCAAGGGAGTACCACCGTTTGCAGAAATTGCCTGGATAACATCTTCCGTATCCTTCGGGAACTTGTTACCGGCTTCCATGGCGATACGACGGATAGCGTCGAAAGCACCCTTGCGGATTTCTGTACCGTCTTTCAAGTTGATACCGGAGCACTTCGTCTCGGCCGTAAACTTAATCATGTGTGCGCCTTCGGTGTTCAGGGTACGCATACGTACGCCCATTTCACGTCCCAATTCAATGATTGACTTACCTTCCGGCGTATCATCCGATACGGAAGACATCAAACAAGCTTCGATAAACGCATGCTTA
This sequence comes from Paraprevotella xylaniphila YIT 11841, assembly GCF_900683745.1. Classification (NCBI taxonomy): domain Bacteria; kingdom Pseudomonadati; phylum Bacteroidota; class Bacteroidia; order Bacteroidales; family Prevotellaceae; genus Paraprevotella; species Paraprevotella xylaniphila. The sequence goes on along the minus strand of NZ_LR215980.1, from coordinate 653,920 downwards.
TCCATGCCGGCAACCGGATAGAATTCCGTAGCCTTACGGTTACCGATTGTAATCGTACCGGTCTTGTCCAACAGCAAAGTGTCGATGTCACCGGCCGTTTCCACAGCCTTACCGGATTTGGTAATCACGTTGGCACGCAAAGCACGGTCCATTCCGGCAATACCGATAGCAGAAAGCAGACCGCCGATGGTCGTAGGAATCAGGCAAACGAACAAAGAACAGAAAGCTGCAATGGTAATCACCGTATTGGAATAGTCGGCAAACGGTTTCAAGGTAATGCAGACAATTAAGAATACCAGAGTGAACACGGCCAATAATATCGTCAGGGCGATTTCATTCGGAGTCTTCTGACGGCTTGCACCTTCCACCAAAGCAATCATCTTGTCCAAGAAGCTCTCGCCCGGCTGACTGGTCACAACGACTTTGATATGGTCGGAAAGTACTTTCGTACCACCGGTAACGGAACTCTTGTCGCCGCCTGCCTCACGGATTACCGGAGCAGATTCACCGGTGATGGCACTCTCGTCGATAGAAGCCAAACCTTCGATGATTTCACCGTCGGCCGGAATCACGTCGCCTGCCTCGCATTCAAACACGTCACCTTTCTTCAACTGTGAACTGCTCACGGTCTTGATTTGGCCGTTCACGTTCAACTTGGCCGGAGTCTCTTCGCGGGTCTTGCGCAAGCTGTCGGCCTGGGCCTTACCGCGGGCTTCAGCAATTGCCTCTGCGAAATTGGCGAACAGCAAAGTCACCAACAGGATGATGAAGACCAAAAGGTTGTATGCAAAGGAACCCTGTGAATCGTTAGTAGCCGAGAAGATGGTCACGATGAACATGATCAGAGTAGAAATCTCTACGGTGAACATGACCGGGTTCTTCACCATTATCTTGGGATTCAGCTTGACAAAAGACTGTTTCAAGCTTTCCATTACCTGATCCCTTTGGAAGAGGGAAGTATTATTGTTAGTTTTCATACTTTATCTTATCCTTAAATAATCTTTTATAAACTGAAATGTTCTGCAATCGTACTCAATGCGTGAACCGGGAAGAATGACAAGGCTGCCACGATGAAGATTACAGCGAAAGTCATCACGCTGAATGTAACGGTATCAGTCTTCAACGTACCTGCGCTTTCAGGGATATATTTCTTGCTTGCCAACAGACCGGCAATGGCCACCTGTCCTACGATAGGAATGAAACGGCTCAGAATCAAAACGATACCACAAGAATAGTTCCAGAACCAAGTGTTATCGCCCAATCCTTCAAAACCGGAACCGTTGTTTGCTGCTACTGAAGTGAACTCATACAACATCTCGCTCAAGCCGTGGAAGCCCGGGTTGTTCAACCATCCTCCTTCATTCTCCACGAAAGCCGGAGCATGTACATACAAGTAGGCTGCCAACGCCGTACCCACAAGGATAACGAAAGGATGAAGCAATGCCACGATGGAAGCCACCTTCATTTCACGTGCCTCGACCTTATGGCAAAGGAATTCCGGTGTACGGCCGACCATCAGACCGCTGATGAACACTGCGATAATGATAAAGGTGAAGTAGTTCATCCATCCTACACCGACACCGCCGAACCATGTATTAATCTGCATGTTCAACATCTCCATCAAACCGGAAATAGGCATGGTTGAGTCATGCATACCGTTTACAGACCCGTTAGAAGTTACCGTGGTAACGATGCTCCACAAAGCCGTGGCACCTGCACCCAGACGCACTTCCTTACCTTCCATGGCACCATTGTCCTGAGCGATACCCATGGCATCGATACGCGGGTTACCGTTCATCTCCTGATATACGTTGATACATACGCCTACCAAGAAAGCGAACAACATTACGCCATAAATGGAATAACCCAGTTTTTTACGCTTGATATAGAAACCGAACGCAAAAGCCATAGCCATCGGAAGAATCAGGATGGACCAACATTCCGTCATGTTGGACAAATAAGTCGGGTTTTCCAATGGATGAGAAGAGTTACAACCGAAGTAACCACCACCGTTCGTACCCAATTGTTTGATAGGCACGATAGCTGCCGTAGGACCTTGTGAAACATTCTGTGTATTACCTTCCATTGTGGTAATTTCCATCTTTCCGTCGAAGCCCATCGGGGTACCTTGGGTAATCAGAATAAAACCTACGATCAAGGAAAGAGGGAACAAAATACGAGTACAGCTCAATACCAAGTATTTCCAGAAGTTACCGATAGTCTTCGTGGTCTTTTCTCCCAATGCCTTCATGATACCGGCCATGGCAGCCATACCCGTACCTGCGGTCACGAACTGGAACAACATGATGACGAACAACTGAGTCAAATAAGTCAAACCTGTTTCACCGCTATAGTGCTGCTCGTTACAGTTCACCATGAACGAAATACAAGTATTGAATGCCTGATGGGCTGTCTGCCCGGCATTTCCATCCGGGTTCAACGGGAGATAACCCTGAAGCACCAACAAGAGCATACCCCAAATGAACCAGAAGAGGTTCACAATTAACAATGCACGCAAGAATTGTTTCCAATTCATCTCCTCTTCGGGATTGATACCGGAGAAACGATAAATAGCCGTTTCAATCGGCTTCATGAAATCCAAGCACGTCTTTTTACCTTTATATACGTTAGCGATATACTTTCCGAGCGGATAGCTCAATACCACCAACAATACAATCTGTGCAACTACACCTAAAATTTCTGTATTCATAATACTGCTAAATCAAAAAAATGTTTTTTAGAACTTTTCCGGCTTGACGAGCACATACATCAAATAGCCGAACATCACTACACTGACAATAAATAACGCTGTGTACATAATACCTACTTTTTAAAAATTAAATCTTCTCAAACCAATCCACACATTTCCAGAACAACCAGAAACAGAGGAAGCCGCTTACCAAGCAGGCCAGAAACCCAAATGAAAATAATTCCATAATCCTTTTGTTTTTTAATTAATACTTTAACTTATCGCATTCCTATTAGACCAAAACCATGCCAAAAAACATGTTTTATGCTTTACCCTACTGTTTTACAACCATATAGCATCCCGCCAAGGCTTTCCGCAAGAGGTAAAACGACTTCCATTTTGAAAAAGAGCACCCCCGATTTGAAAAAAACACGTGAAAGCCTTATTTTCCTATACCTTATTATATATATGGAGTTGCCCCCAAACAGCATGCTTTCCCTCCCTACCGCTCCCCCGATACCATCGTCCGCCCCCACTTGCCACCTCACTCCGTTCCGGCACGGTGGTATCATATATGTATATGAAATAAAGGTTATCAAACGAAAGAGCATGAAAAAATAAAAAAGAACTGATTTACAAAAGGTTGAATACATTCCGCGAATGCGCCCACCCTTTCATTTTGGAAAAACCACTTCCAATTTGAGAAAGAAAAAGAAGAATAAAGACTAAAGAGGAATTTAATAAACAGAAAAATATGAAAATTTATAGTTTTGAAACTATCACATCCATTGAAGATGTCCGGCAAATACCGTCGTACGTCCCTTTAGGGGAGCAAGTGGTTCTCATCCCTCCGTCTTTCCCATGGATTAAAGACCAGATGCAAGACATCGCCATTTCCCTGTATAATTTCGACTTGGGAAAAATCCCGTCCCTGATTGACGGGCTGAAAACAAAAACAGCCGAGTTTATTTCGCGGCTTGCAGATGCCCCCGAAAGCTGCCCTGCCACAAGCTCAGTCATAGAAAACCTTTTCCAAACCCTCCATTCGTTCGTCAACCGTCCGTTAAACCAAATTAAGGACAAAGAGCTTCTCTCTTTCACCGAACGTCTTTCAGGTCTCATCATCTATTCTTACTTTAAACACCTGAAAGTGAATGTGTCCCTCTTAGACCCTTCACTTTTCGTTTGTATCGGTAGCAATTCAAAGATAGACACCGAAAAAAGTGCCGAATGCCTCCGGACACTCATACAGGACCAAGACGCAACCGTCAGCATTCTCCCGGCTCGTATCTGCAAGAACGGCCTCGAAGAGACGATATTGATGCCCGCAAAGCTCCGTACGCTTTATGCGACCCACATCGCAACCTTGTTCCATGCCGAGGAACTTACATTTTATACCACGAAACAAATGTCTTCGGCTTCACCCGACGAAGACGTATGCAGTCAGTTCAAAGACTATACCATCACATATAACGAAGCCAAAAGCATCATCAATGCCGGTTTCAACCTCGTTCCGAAAGCTTGTCTGGATTTAGCCGGACAACACGGAATCAACCTACGTATATCCAATTATTATAATCCCAATAAACAAACAATCACTATTACAAAAACATCAACCATGAACCAGATTAAAGCAGTTGTTACACGGAAAAATGCAGATTATTTACAGATCCATTCATCAGGAAACCTCATGCCGTTTCAGTTCCTGACCAAAGTGATGGCCGTCTGTGGGGACTTCAAGACTCCCATACACCTCATTTCCTCTTCCAGTGTCAATATCTCCATGGCCGTGGAACTGAGTTCCGAGACTTTCCACCAAATGGAAAACCAACTGTCCCAATTCGCTTCCGTCAGTGTGGAAAAAGACATTTCCGTCATCCATATCATCGGCCAGTTCGACCAGGAAAAGGAAAACGTGGAAGTCAAAGTCATCGACCTGCTTAAGGACATCCCCATCCTGATGATTTCATACGGAAGCGACAACAACAGCGTGTCTGTTGTCGTGAGCAAAGACATGGGCGAAAAAGCACAGGCCATCTTGATGGACAATTTCGCCGGACAAGATTTCATGAAAAGAAACGTCGCTCCGCACTTCCGCGAAGCTTATAGTGCCATGAGCATCTGACTCATCTCAATATAATCTGTAGAACTAAGCCCAAAGACGGCTGCCAGACCCAAGGAATGATAAAAAGTTCTTATAGTTTGGCACCGTCTTTTGATTCGTAAATCACCTTGCGCAGAACTGAAAATCATTCTCAAGAGATTGATTTTTCGTTCTCCTGAGAATGATTTTCAGTTCTGCGGTGATTGATTTTACAAGATTTCCATCCTAAATCTTACATTCGCAGAGAAGTATTTAATACACTGATATAAAACATTTAAAGTCTATATCGCATGTCATGAAAACGAATATTCCGACAGGTACGAAGTGCCGTTACATCAACAATAAAGAAATAAGACAAAAAAAGAGGCGTGAAGCCTCTTAGATATTAATACCGTACTCTTCTATCTTCCGATAGAGAGTGGTCAATCCTATTTTCAGGAGACGGGCCGCCTCAGCCTTATTTCCTTTCGTGTACTGCAATACACGTTGGATATGGCGATGCTCCGCCTCTGCCAGTTCAAAATCGTCACCGTCGGCAGCCGATCCGGATAAAGTGGACGACCGGAAATCAAGAGGCATGTCATCCAACGTGATATAGTCGTCGCAGATAATCAACGCACGCTCTATCACGTTACGCAACTCACGCACGTTTCCCGGCCAGGCATACGACTGCATCCAATCCTGACAGGCTGCATCAAAGCCCTTGACTTGTTTCCCCATCTTGGCAGAAAATAGTTTTAGGAAAGCTGTGGCCAACTCCGGTATATCCTCCCTACGCTCGCGCAAGGGCGGCAAATGGAGATGGAAAACGGACAAACGGAAATACAGATCTTCCCGGAAATTGCTATTTGCTATTTCTTCTTTCAGGTTGCGGTTGGTGGCCGACACGATACGCACGTCTATTTTCGTGGGTTTCGTATCCCCCACCTTTATATATTCCCCTGTTTCGAGCACGCGCAAGAGTTTGGCTTGCAAACCGTACGCCATCTCCCCAATCTCGTCCAGAAATATCGTGCCGTGGTTGGCCTCTTCAAACAGTCCTTTCTTGTCCTTCAAAGCCCCGGTGAAAGCCCCGGCCTTGTGCCCGAATATCTCGCTTTCCAACAATTCTTTGCTGAAAGCGGAACAGTTGATGGCCACGAACGGCTGCTTGGCACGCGCGCTCCCGTGATGAATGGCCTGCGCGAACACCTCTTTACCCGTCCCCGTTTCACCCGTAAGCAACACCGGCACATCCGTCACGGCCACTTTACGAGCCAACCGTATCACTTGCTGTAAACCTCGCGAATGTCCCAAGACGGTATCGAAGGCCGATTCACGGACCGGCACGACAGCACTTCCCGAAGGCTGCACCGGCCGTCTGTTGATTTTCTCCATGGCACGGCTGATTATCGGTATGATCTTATTGTTGTCATCCCCTTTGGTAATGTAGTCGAATGCACCGTTTTTGATAGCCTGCACCCCGTCCGGGATATTCCCGTGCGCCGTCAGGAGGATGACCTCGGCCTCGGGTTGCAGTTCTTTTATCTCCTTTACCATCTCCACCCCGTTGCCATCGGGCAGAAACACATCGCACAATACCAGTTGCGGCATTTTGGCCGTGAGTTGCTTCATGCCCGAGGCCCGGTCGGCCGCCTGAAACACCTCATAACCTTCCAATTCCATCATACGTGCCAACAATTTCCGTATGATGGGTTCGTCATCTATAATCAGTATCGTATTCATCATTTCGCAAGGACATAAATAAAATTAAACAGGGGGCTTTCAACTTCGCTTTGCGGAAACAAAAGTACAAAAAAATATCGGTTAAATCACCATTCGATAGGAAATTAGCGTCGTTCACGGCCTATCCGGACACGGCAATCGTCTTTATATCACAAACGGCAAGCAACTACTGCTTTCCTCACTTTACAGTTCCCGAAACGCATAAGTCAGGACGAAATCGGCCGTAGTTTCATAATGCACCGGAAAGGTTCCCGTCTTCCCGTCCGACAAATGATAATATAAAGAAAAATCTCCTTCCGCTTCCGTATGGTCGGGCATCGCGGGACAACTTAAATTTTGTACCGTCAGATTCTCCCTGAAGTCAATACCCTCTTCATCCAATATCTTAAAAACAGCCTCTTTGGCAGACCAATGCAAAAGAATCTCGTATGTTGTTTCTGCAGCTTCTTCCGGACCGATCAAACGTTCTTTCAACTTTACAATTCTTTCAGAAAATACTTCTATGTCAAGTCCGGCTTCATATTTTTCCGAAAACAACACGGCTGCATATCCGAATGTATGGGAAATGGAAAGCTGAAGCTTTCTGCCACGGAAAAAAGGACGGCCGGACGGCAAATATTCCACCTGTAGCTCTTCTCCTGTCAGAGTGAAAATAAGCAAACGCACTGCCACATATTCCAAGCGCCTCCGCTCAGCCGCAAAACGGGAAGCATGCTCCCGATAATACGCGCTGTGAGGCAACATGTCACACAACTCGTCGAAGGTCTCGGTAATTTTCCATATACCTCCCCAACCTTGCCCACAATTTATTTCCCGAAACAGCGGCATTCGTTCCTCTATATGATTTACACCCCATCGGATGTTTCCTGATTTTCCACCGTCACTTTTATCTTCAAAATCCTCCGGTCATCCATTTCCAACACTTCAAAACAATAGTTTTTATATTTGATTATCTCATGAAGTTCCGGAAACTCACCTTTAATTTCCAACAGAAGCCCAGCCAAAGTATCGGCCTCTCCTTCTACCTCCTCGAAAAAATCATCGTCCAGTTTCATGATTCTAAAGAAATCCGTAAGCAGGACTTTTGCCTCGAAAACATACGTATTCGCGTTCAACCGCACGTACTGGCGTTCATCTTCATCGTATTCATCGTTTATTTCACCTACAATTTCTTCGATAATATCCTCCATCGTCACGATACCCGACGTACCTCCGAACTCATCCACCACAATGGCGATATGCACTTTGTTCTTCTGAAAATCTCCCAACAAATCATCAATCATCTTTGTTTCCGGAACGAAATAAGGCGGCCTGATTAAAGACTGCCAACGGAAATTTGCAGGTTTGTTCAGATGGGGCAACAAGTCCTTAATGTAAAGCACACCTTTTATGTTGTCACGCGAATCCGCATATACCGGAATACGGGAATAGTTACTCTCTACGATACATCGAAGCACATCCGGATAAGGAGCTTTCATGTCCAAGTCCACAATATCCATACGAGGAGTCATTATTTCTTTGGCCATCTCTCCTCCAAAACGGATAATCCCCTCCAACATATTCTGCTCTTCTGCAATATACTTTTTATCCGTCAGTTCCAAGGCTTGTTCCAACTCGTCGACCGATATGGTCCGTTTTTCCTTATGCACTACTTTCGTAGCCAATTTCCTCGACCGCACGAGCAATGACGAAAGGGGCCAAAACAACTTTTCCATCCAAACAAAAGAAGGAGCCACCATGCGGCAAAAGCTCAACGTATGTTGGGACGAGTAAATTTTCGGCATAATCTCACCAAACAACAAAAGCAAGAAGGTGAGCAAGACGGTCATAAAAAGGAATTCCAACAAACGGCTATCTCCGAAAATCAAAGTTTTACTGAAAAAGAAATTCAGCAACATGATGATAGCCACATTCACGAAATTGTTGGATATCAAAATCGTAGCAAGCAAACGCTCCGAATCTTCCTTTAACTCGAGAATCTTACTGTCTGCCGCGTGCCTATTCTCTTCTATCTTACCCACATCCGTAGGGGACAAGGAAAAAAAAGCAATCTCTGAAGCTGAAACAAAACCAGAACAACCTAACAACAACACAGACAAGACAAGAGCAATCGTAGCTCCCAAATCCGGAGGATAAACCTCTATATGGTCAAATAACGCTATAAACTGGGATAAATATGTATCAGGGTCCAAAATTCACAAATTTAGTTACACATCAAAAGGGTAAGTCTTCTTTTCCGCCCTGTACCTGTGCGGAAGCAGAAGGAGAAGAAGAAGCAGAAAGAGAAGAAGCTTGGTTAGCCTGACTCCGGGGAGACAGCATCTCCATATTGTCTGCAAATATTTCCGTAATGTATCGTTTCACTCCATTCTGGTCATCATACGAGCGAGAACGAATTTTTCCTTCGACAAACAGCTTGTCACCTTTGTGAACGTATTTCTCTACTGTCTCAGCCAGGCCTCTCCACAATACTATATTATGCCATTCCGTACGTTCCGGCACGTCCGTACCATTCTGCAGACGATACCCCCTTTCCGTTGTGGCTAAAGTCAACGAAGCCACAGCCACTCCGTTATCCAAATAACGAACATCGGGTTCTTTCCCGACATTTCCAATCAACATCACTTTATTTAAAGACATACGCCTTTCATTTTAAAATTTCTCCAAAATTAATAAATAAACCATATCCCACCAACTATAACGTCACTTTTTCTGCAACTCTTTCATTTTCTTACCACAAACCAAACTTCTCAAACAGCATTACAACTAAGCGGGGAAACGCATAGTTTGGCAGTTCCCCCTTTTTTACCCAACAAGCACTACGTCCGAAATCATCGGGTTTATCTTCCAGTTCCACCTTATAAAAATCACAAATCAACGTACGGTGGGTCAGCTGATGGCGAACACCCCCGCACAAATAAGTCTTCACGGCCTTATCAGACCGGATGAACGATGGAACTTTTTTATCCACAAGCAAGTCTTCCGGAGCACATACCGTAGGGGTTTCTACCAAAAAAGGTTCATACAAACCCTTCCAAATATCATTAGCCTCTCGCCGAAACACTGCAATTTCTTCCCCCACCTCTATGTACATATAATGCAAATAGCGTTCCGTCACGGTCAAAGCCCGTGACTTCACCGGAAAGCCCTGCACCCTCTTGTCCCGAAAAGCAATGCAACCGCCAACCAAAGGGCACTCTCCACATTTAGGATTCTTAGGCACACATTGCAGGGCACCGAAATCCATCACGGCCTGGTTGTAATCAGCCGCCTTGCCCTCGGGCAACAACTCCTGCGCCAAAGCTGCAAAACACTTTTTCCCATGCCCCGTATCTATCGGTTCTTCAATCCCATAATAACGGGAAAGCACACGATATACATTCCCATCCACCACAGCATGGGGCAACCCGAATGCAAAAGAAGCTATGGCAGCTGCCGTATAATCTCCCACCCCCTTTAATTGACGGATATTTTCATAACGTTCAGGGAATCCCCCCCACTCCACAATCTGGCGAGCCGCCGCATGCAAATTCCTCGCACGAGAATAGTATCCCAGCCCCTGCCAACATTTCAACACCTCATCTTCTGAAGCTGCCGCCAAAGCATCCACATCAGGAAAGCGAGCCATGAAACGCAGGAAATAATCATATCCTTGAACGACCCGCGTCTGCTGAAGGATAATCTCCGAAATCCAAATCATATATGGATCATGAGTGTCCCTCCACGGTAAAACCCTTCTGTTTTCCTGATACCATGCCAACAACTTATAAGCAAAATTATAATCTTTCATTCTTGCAAAAACAGATAAACGGTACAAAATTAGCTCTTTCAGAGTACCCAAAAGCAAAAAAACGAGTTTTTTTTCAATGATATTCTTTCTTTCCTTGCTAAAAAGCTATATATTTGCATTCCAAAAAATTAGGAATTAGGCATTTACAAACAATTATTTTTACAGAAAGATGACAAAAGCAGAAATTGTAAACGAGATTTCCAAAAAAACGGGTATCGACAAGGCAACCGTGCTGACAGCCGTAGAGGCATTTATGGAATCAGTAAAGGAATCTTTGATTCAAAAAGAGGATAACGTATATCTTCGTGGCTTCGGTAGTTTCATTCTTAAAAAAAGAGCTAAAAAAACAGCTCGTAATATATCCAAGAATACGACTATAATCATAGACGAACACAACATTCCAGCCTTTAAACCGGCTAAGGTTTTTGTTGATGCAATCAAGAAGTAAGAATCATTTGAACAGAAAAAGATAGTAAACAGATTTATTAACTTATAAAACATTAGAGCTATGCCAAGCGGAAAAAAGAAAAAAAGACACAAGATGGCTACACACAAACGTAAAAAAAGATTAAGAAAGAACAGACATAAGAGCAAGTAGCCAACGCTTGTCTGTAAGTAAAGAATAGAGAACAAACTTGGACGGGCTCTTTACAGATTCCGACAAGTTTGTTCTTTATGTAAACAAGGCTGTATAGAATCAAATAGTAAAATTAAAAGAATGACAAGCGAAGTTATAGTAGATGTTCAGCCCAAGGAGATTTCCATTGCATTGTTAGAGGACAAAAGGTTGGTGGAATTTCAGAAAGAGGGCCGGTCGGCCTCTTTTGTGGTGGGCAACATATATCTGGCAAAAGTGAGGAAACTTATGCCGGGGTTGAACGCATGCTTTGTGAACGTAGGCTATGAACGCGATGCCTTCTTACATTACCTTGATCTTGGCCCTAAATTCAATTCTTACACCAAATACCTCAAACAAGTAACTAGCGACAAAAAAAAATTGTATCCATTCTCGAAGGCTTCGATTCTGCCCGACCTTGAAAAAGACGGAAGTGTACAAACAACGCTCCAGCAAGGACAAGAGATTCTGGTACAAATTGTAAAAGAACCCATTTCGACCAAAGGACCGCGCCTGACTTGTGAACTATCGTTCCCCGGACGTTTTCTGGTATTGATGCCTTTCCAAGACAAGGTATCCGTATCTTCCAAAATAAAATCAGCCGAGGAGCGTGCACGTTTAAAACAGCTCATCCAAAGCATCAAGCCCAAAAACTTCGGCGTTATCGTCAGGACGGTAGCCGAAGGGAAACGTGTGGCCGAACTCGACTCGGAACTCAAGGTATTAGTCAAAAGATGTGAGGATGCCTTCATTAAAGCGCAAAAAGCAAGCAAGCTTCCAGAACTGGTCTTTGAAGAAACTAGCCGTACGGTAGCCATGCTGCGGGATTTGTTCAATCCTTCGTATGAAAACATCTATATCAACGATACGGATATTTTCAATGAAGTAAAAGACTATGTGACGCTGATAGCTCCGGAAAGTGCGGGTATCGTGAAACAATACACAGGCAAGCTGCCCATCTTCGACAACTTTGACGTAACCAAGCAAATCAAATCGTCGTTTGGAAAAACCGTATCCTATAAGCATGGAGCTTATCTGATTATCGAACATACGGAAGCATTGCATGTCGTGGACGTGAACAGCGGCAACCGCTCCAAATCAAAAGACGGGCAGGAAGCCAATGCGTTGGATGTCAATTTAGGGGCGGCAGACGAACTGGCACGCCAATTAAGATTACGCGACATGGGAGGTATTATCGTGGTGGACTTCATCGATATGAATCTGGCGGAAGACCGGCAAAAATTATACGAACGCATGTGCGAAAATATGAAAAAAGACCGTGCCCGCCATAATATCCTGCCATTAAGCAAATTCGGCTTGATGCAGATTACGCGCCAACGTGTGCGTCCGGTCATGGATGTAAATGTGGATGAAGTCTGTCCTACTTGTTTCGGTAAGGGTACCGTGAAATCAAGCTTTCTGTTCACAGATGTTTTGGAAAGCAAAATCAGTACGATGGCCAATAAATTAGGGATTAAGAATTTCACGCTTCATGTCCACCCGTATGTGGCAGCCTACATCAACCAGGGCATCGTTTCCCTGAAACGTAAGTGGCAAGTCAAATACGGATTCGGACTCAAAGTAATCCCCAGTCAGAAACTGGGTTTCCTGCAATACGAGTTCCACGACAAGAACGGGCAGGAAATAGATATGAAAGAAGAAATCGAAATCAAACATTAACGAGAAAAGGTTGCCTGCACGGAATATCCAAAGGCAACCTTTTCTGTTTCTATTTACTTATTTCTTCTCATTTCCCGTATCTTCCCCAATAGCTTTCTTTACTTCTTCAGCTATCACGGCGGCACCTTTGTCATTGGGGTGGATGCCGTCCGAAATCAGCCATTCGGGATGGCCGTCAAACAAAGAGTGGAGGTCGATGACCTTCAGCTTGTTCTTCTTAGCCAACTTCCGGAACATCGGGATGACCCCATTGACAATCACACTGTCCGAAATGCCAAAAGCCGAAGTCATCGCCTTTACCGGATAAGCCAGATAAATATCCGGACGGGCAGGCAAAGCCTTTAATTCGTCTATCATCTGCTGCGCATCCGTCATAAACTCATCTTTGTATTTCCAGTTTTGCGGCTTGCTGTCGTTCGTACCCAATTTAATGACCACGACATCCGGATTGAACTCCTTGCACCTCCGATACACGTCATTCTTCATATAAGGGCAATCGCCTTTCTGCAACATCGTATGACCGCTTACACCGAAATTCTTGACCAAGTACTTCTTGCCCAATTTCTTGCCCAACATCGCAGGATAACCGTATTCCTCGCTCAGGGGCACGCCATAGCCATCGGTAATGCTGTTACCCACGCAAGCCACACGGACGGCGTCCTTGTCCGGCGCATCCAAACCGTCCAACCATGCTTTCAGGTCGGCCAACATCTGTTCGTGGCATGCAAAAGAAGAGTTACAGCCCCAACCATGTCCACCCGTGGGATAAATATGCATCGAAGCGGGCACTTCTGCCTGCAACAAAGCCGTATAATACTTAATAGAATTGGAGACAGGCACCACCGTATCGTCCCCACTCAGCAACAGCAATGCCGGAGGTACCATGTGGCGGCGGATATGCCGTTCATTGGAATATCGCAACTGCTCGCCGTGCGAAGGTTCTTTCCCGATAAAAGAATAAACAGAACCATTATGGGTCTGGTTCAGCTCCATCGAAATAACAGGGTAAAACAATATCTGGAAATCGGGACGGCAATCGAAAGGCGCATTAACCGCTACCGTGGAAGCCAGATGCCCGCCTGCCGAAGACCCCATGATACCCACATCATAAGGATTAACCCGCCATGCCGCCGCATTCTGCCGTATCACGCGTATGGCCTCTTGCGCGTCGCTGACCGGTACTTCCGGATGGCCGAAAGGCAAACGATACTTCAACACGGCGTATGCGATACCCATCCCATTGAAATAAGGCGCCCAATCGTAACCTTCATGCCCAAGGGCTATGAACGAATACCCTCCTCCGGGACAAGCCAGAATGATACGCCCCGTAGCCTTCGCCGAATCCGGAAGGAAAACACGAATCTCTGGCGTATAAATGCCATCCTCTTGCTGTTCCGGCCCGCCATCCTTACCGTTCGTGTTCGGCAAGCCCCGCTCCCAAAGCTTCACGTCAAACCAGGACTGTGCATGCAAAACCGTCCGGCCGCAAGCCACAATCCCCAAGAAACAAAAAATTCCAAACCACTTTTTCATGTCTACATTCTATAATAAGGAATAAAAATCAGGGCAAAAATAATAATAATATTCATACGAAGCGGAAAACGCTTGCATTTCCTCCGCAAAATATGTAATTTTGCGAAATAACATCCATGCTCCATGAGAAATTTCATTTCATTTCTTACTATCATATTATGTTGCCTGACAGTAACCCCCATGCACGGTCGTAAAAAGGATAAGCAAACGGACAAGGAGGAAGTGGTCTTGGCCATGGTGGAACCAGACATGATGGCCACTCCAAGCCATTCGCATCCCATCGTTGCTCCGGTAGAAGAAGCTTACCGCCACCGCATCAATAAGAACGAACATCGTTACGGCATAGACGTATCACGCTATCAGGGAGATATAGACTGGCAAACGGTGAAAACTGACAAAAACGTAAGTTACGTATACCTGAAAGCCACAGAAGGTGCCTCTTTGGTCGACGTAACCTATCGTTACAACCTGACCGAAGCACGCAAGGCCGGCCTGAAAGTCGGTTGCTACCATTTCTTTAGTCCCACAGTGGATCCGGAAACCCAGTTCAAGAACTTCACAAGCACGGTGAACCTGGACGAACAAGATTTGATTCCTATCATCGACGTTGAAATCATAGGGAAAGGCAGCGCGCAACGCTTTTGCGAAAGGCTTACCCGTTTTCTCCACATGGTAGAAGAACATTATGGCATCCGTCCCATCATCTACACGTCGAGTAATTTCTACAATAAATATTTGGCCGGAAAATACACGGACTACAAATACATGATAGCCCGGTACGCAGAAGATATTCCGGAACTGACGGACGACATCCGGTTCGTCATGTGGCAGTTCACCGCCAACGGACGCATCGAGGGCATCAACGGTCCCGTAGACCGCAGCCGTTTTATGGACGAATACCATTTGGGGGACATCTTGATTCATAAGTAAATTATCATCCCAAAAAACACAACCTTACGAAACATTATGCCATAAGACAATGATTCAACGGCAGATATGGAGTTTCACAACCAAGAATTGTGCACACTTCAATAAAAAACGGAACTGCAAAAAAAACAGTTCCGTTTTCAATTGGAATAAAAACAGGTATTTCGTCTGTCAGAATGTCGTGCGTAAAGTAACATTGATATTACGTCCCATGGCATTGATTCCCGAACCGAAAGTGCGATACTTCGTATCCAACAGGTTTTCGATACCAACCTGTACCGTCAGGTTCGGGTTGAACACATAAGAAGCTTTGAGATTCAGGGTGAACCATGCCGGAAGCCCTCTGCCCTCTTCTCCCTTCACTGTGGCGTAACCGATATTGTCTTCCCCGTTCAAGTTATAACGATCTAGTTTCTTTCGTCCGTTAAACAAGGAATAAAACTCTACAATGGCCTTGTCGTCTTTGCTCTGAAAAGTCATGCCCACCCTTCCGAAAAGCGGAGATATATGGTCGAGGGGCATACGTTCATCCTCCCCGTCGATAATATCACCGTAAGTATAGGTAAGCGAAGCGTCTGCCATAAATATTTCGAGGAAACGGGCTTTCAGGCGTGTGGTGGAACCTACAACATAAGCCCTTCTGCTGTTATGGTTGGCATATATCTCGCTGAGTTCGCCATCATATTCTATTTCGGTATTTCCGTTCAGCGTATGCGGCTTTAGCGTAATGGCATCGAAAAGATAGGTTCCGAACACGGAAGTTTCCCAAAGGAAACGGTCGTTTTTGAACCGAGTCACATTGAAGTCGGCGTTGATAGTCTTTTCGGGGCGCACATCCGGGTTGGGCACAACCACCATACCCGGCTGCGAGTCGAATACCTTTCCCACATCGTCTATATTGGGCACACGATAACCGGTGGAAAGTGCCAAAGCTATTTTCCAGTCCTTGGTCGGATTGTAGTTCAGTCCCAAACTGAAACTGTAAGTCATATTGTTCTGTTTCACTTCTTTCACGTTCTGACTCAGGAATGGGAAAAATTCGGCGGTCTCAAACGAGGAATACAACGTGGAGAATCCCAAGCGGATACCGTCGCTCAGGATCAGACGCGGAGTGATTTCCCATTGGTGGGACGCGTAGGCCTCTATATTGTGCATATAGTTTTGTCCGTCGGGGTAACGCGTATCCAATGCAGCACGCTCACCGGTGTCTACGTCCGTTTTGTGAGCCGTAGAGGAAAGGAAGTTCAATGCACCGTCTATTCCGGCATGGATACGATGATTGTCCACCTGTTTCATCCAATCGGAAGACAATGACACCACATCCACATTCTCGTTGCGGCTACCCAACCAAACCTCACCGAACTTACGGTTATGACGGCTTTCCTTGATTTTCTGGTAGGCCACCGTAAAATCGACTTTGTCTGCCGACAACCAGTCCGCTATCTCCATCGTATAGGCTGTCATCAAACGGAACTGAGGGCCATAATACCATTCGGCAAATTTAGGTTTGTCTTTTTTCATATCCGTCAACCGATCGTAACGGGGAATGTCCGTCGTATTCGAGAATTGGAAGTTCAACAAATGGCGGAATCTATCGTCCGGTTTGAACAGGAACTTCTGCATCAAGTCGTACTGCATATATCCGGAACCGGGTTGATGCCAGTCTTTGAAATTACCGATTAACAGGTCTTCACCATTTTCACGTACCACTTCATAAGGACGGCTGATGTATTCATCATCCTTTAGAAAGGGGTTCTTGCGTCGTCCGTTCCGTAAATCACCGAAGTTGCTATAGGATAAAGAAGTCAATGAAGCAAAACGTTCGCCACCGATGTTGAAATCCACATGACCGGTGGTTTCTTGATTCGCACTACCGTAACGCATAAAGGCATTACCGGAAAACAAAGTTTTCCCCCCATCGCCCAAAACCGGATTTTTAGAACGGAAAACCACAACTCCCCCCAAAGCATCCGAACCGTAGCTGACCGAAGAAGGACCGTAAAGCACTTCCACACGTTCCAGTATAGAAGGGTCCACGGTTATGATGTTCTGTAAATGTCCGGCACGATAAATGAGATTGTTCATCCTCACGTTGTCCATGACAAGCAACACCCGCGAACTTTCAAAACCGCGTATCATCGGGCTTCCACCCCCCTGCTGACTTTTCTGCACTGTCAGTAAACCGTCTGTGGTCAACAAATCGGCGGCCGTCTGTGCATTGGCCCGTTCTATCAGGTTACGGGATAAAACGTAAACCTGTTGTGGCACATTCATTTTCACATCCTGTTGGCGGTTGGCCGCCACTGTAATCTCTTCCATCAACCGGAAAGTTGAATCAGCGGGTTCCGCAGCGTGTAAATAAATGGTTGGGCATAAAAGCAATCCTGTAAAAATCTTGTTCATCATATCGTTATTCTGTTATGTAAATTGTCGTTACGTCTTGAATAGAAAGACGTAACGACAAACCCTGCTTACTTTATTATATCCATCCTTAAAAATCCAACGTCCTTACTGCCGTGGCATCTCCGTAGTTGATTACCATTTGGTAGGTGCCTGGCTTCAAACCGCTCAAATCCAATACCATTGGCGATACGTAACGAACGGCTTTCATCAATTTGGTTCCTTTTTTATTATAGATGGCAATCTTGGCCGGTGTCTGGTCGGGAAGTGTCAGCCGTATGCCACGTTTGTCCGGAGTAAAGGTGAAACGCATTCCCTCCAATGCTTTGGCATGATTGATAGGCAATGCCGAAAGATCCTCCGGTTGGAAGTCTACACTGACCTTCAAAGTGTTTCCTTTCACGTTAACAGGCCTTATATATACATCCTGACAAGTGCCCGGCTCTACCTTGGAAAGGTCCAACGTAAGATTCAACGGACGAATCGAAGATTCGAAATCGAGCGAAACGTTGTCCATCGTAAAGGTTACCTCTACCGGATCCATGCCCAGGGCATTGTTGATACCCATGATGTAACCTTTCAGCCCTTTCACTTCCGGAGTCTCCAAATTGTTCCATACCGAACCGGACGGATTTTCCGCACGCACCTGAGTGTCGTAACTGCGGATGTAGTAAGCTCCTCTGCCAGACATTTTGTTATTCAAATAATACCCCCTGGCATTCAAGTCGCTGATTTTGTCTATATCCAAATCGGAAGGGAAAGTGATGAAGTTCCAAGCCTTGGGTATGAAAGTATATTTCAATACGAACTTTTTTACCTGGACAATACCGTTTTTCACTACCACCTGCCCCATCTGTCTAGCATCACCGTAGACAATCAGTTCTTCCAATACCTGACCGCCCTCCAACTCTACCCGAGCATCCTTCTGCACCACAAAGCCTTTGGAAAAGCGGAATGTACAAGTAGTAGTTGTTGTAGGTTGCCATTCCCTGTCGCCGGGTTGAAACGCCTCGACTACAATCTCGGCATGTTCGGGAATCGTATGTAGGTTCAAAATGTTTCCGCTTTCTATCGTAGCAAACTCCTGTCCCTTCAAAATGCGGTACACCGGTGCCAATCCCGAAGAGACTGTAGCCTTCATCGGCAACTTGAACGGCTTGTTGTGGGTCAACGGAAATTCTTTTTGCCAGTTCAGTGTCTGTTCCCTTCGTTGTACAACTGTGCGGTATAGCCTCGGCGCCCCTATTGAGCCATGGTCGTTTCCGGCCCCATCTCCACCGTATAATACATCAATATGTAAAACGGAAACGTCATCCAAGGGATAATCCCAAGTCGTCTTCTTGCTGTTATTGACAGGACCTGTTGTCGTAAGCTGCCGGTTATCCATGTTCAAGGCAAACTCCATGACATAAGGCTGCCCCGACTGTTTACCAACATCTGTGATAAAACGATTGTATATTCCCACAGGCAAGGTCATCTGCACCGAACCTACCGCATGAATACCAAACCCTTTCTTATATTTTTGCGTGGTGATTTGGAGCATAGAACCATTGACAGCCTTGTCTATTTGTGCTGTTCCCTGCGTACTATAAGACAAATCCGAAAGATAATCAAACATATTCAATCCGTCGTAATAAGAACTATGTATCGTCTCACCCCCTTCGTAACCGTAGGTAATGCGGAACACACGATTCATCTCTAAGTCAGGAACGGCAACAGCCAGAACCTTACCGGTTGTTCCGGATACAAACGGTGTGTCATTCCATATCGCTAGCAAATCAAGTTGCTGCAATTCATTTAATAAATATACATCATCATATATGTTCAGAGTCAACTGCGAAAGCTTGTTCGCCTGAGGATTAACATATAAATATACCGTACCCGAATTATTTTCCAATGCCGGTAACATAGAAGAGATAAAGATATTCTCCCTCGTGCGTACTGCATAAGACAGCAAGCTTGTAGCACAAGCATATTGCTCGTTACCGTATTGTGTAGCTTCAACAACCACATCAGTAGATTGTCCGTCCTTAAAGGTCAATACGTTACCTTTCAGTTCGGCAGCCTCACGGCCTTTGATAATACGGTAATATATCTTGCCTCCCGACGTGGCTGTGGCTTTTAGTTCCACTTGCATGGGATACGTGACAGTTCCTCCTGTATTTGTAAACGCCACCTGTTGCTCCAACTTGTCCGACGGGCGGCGTTCCATATACAGCCTGGCCAAATTGTAGTTGCCGATAGCATTTGAATTATTTGTAAAGTCTAACCTGATTTTTGTCAATGGCAAACGTGGAATAAAAGCGGGATAGTCAGCCGTAGAAATAGACTTTATTGCATTTGAATTAACAGTGAAGTCCAACTTTTTTCCGTCATTACAATAGAACATGAATTTAAGATTCCCGCTGCCATTCTGTGTCCCCAATACCATATCAAACTTACGGAAGTTCATCTCTTCCGGGAGATCATAGATGATTTGACCACCCTTACTGGAAACTCCTTTATAGTAAGTCTTATCGCTTGTCTGCAAATTCAGGTCCGTACCGAAGCAACGGTCCACACCAGGCAATGTTCCGGCTACGGCTGTGGTAGCCTCCGTCCATTGATAGTCTCCCAACCACATGAAGGCTTCCGTATTGCCCTGGTTCACGCACTCGGTAAGCAACCGGGTGTCGTCGTCCAACACCACTTCCATGCGATAGGCATAGTCTCCAGTTTGCATCTCCACATCCACCGTCAGGAAAGAACCTTCTATCAATTCATAATCCGAAGCTGTCGTAGCAAAACCGTCGGACATCCGATAAGTATAAGAAGTGACCGATTTGATTTGCTTACCGGCCAAATCCACCTTAGCTTTTAACTGACCGGCAGCATTTCCGTTGGAATATACCCCCAAGAGCTTTATGGATTGAGCATGGAGGCTTACCGATGCCCATACGAACACCAGTAAACATCCTATTTTGCCTATTAATTCATTCTTTATCATTTCAATATAATTTTAGTCACATAATCTTTTCCGTTCTCACTGATTTTTACAACATGTACTCCCGGTTTCAAAGATACCGAAAAGCTGTGCTGAGCCGTTTTTTCGCGTGCCACAAGTTGGCCTTGCACATTGAAGATTTGAATGTCGGCATTGCCACGCAGATTTTCTATCATGCAGGTGTTTCCTGAAACGTACACTTTATAACCAGTAGATTCCACCCTGTCTTCAATGCCAACCGAAGTGCCGTGACGTTTCACCTTCAATACGAAGCGGTCTTTCACATCTCCGGTTTGCGCGATGTCAAACTCATAGGAGTTATCCTCATCCAACTTCCATTCTGCCCCCGTATGTTTATCCCTAAGGACAACTTCATCATCTTCTGTAAAACCGGTTATCCGGCTCAAACGAAGAGACAACTTGCCGGATGTACCGATTCTCAAGCCCAGTTTGATTTCTTCTGTGTCCATCGGCAACGTATTTACAGAAGCCACCGATTTACCGGCTACAGAGAACAACTGATTGGCTGTGGCTGACAAACTCCAGAATTTCGGAGCATCTTCATTCACCACAAAGTCTGCCGAAGCACTTTCTTCCCAAATAATGTCCGTACGATCCTGCTCTTTATCTCCTGAGTAAAGTTTCAAACGTACTGAAGTATATTCGTTTGCGGTATAGTAATCGAATGTACGACGATTAAGCGTTACCTCTTTGGCCACAGGAGTCACGGTAAGCTTAGCCTCAGGTGCCAATGTCTGGACAAAATAAGACTGGAACGGAATGATTTTCTGCTCTTCATCATAGTTCGTCATATCGAATGTAATATAGTTGTCCAACTCCTTATTATACTGATAAACGAATTTAGTCACCTTGTGTTCGTCAAAGATTACATTCTGGTGTTTCGTGATGTTGATATCTGCCAAATAGGGATTACCGATCAGATTCCATCCTTCCTGGGCCTTACCGTAAGGAGATTCATAATGCTCCAAGTGGCCGATAGTTACCGAACTGTTCGACAACAAGGTTCCGTTTCCGATATTCATCGCATTGTCTACGTCAGCAATCGTTGCCAACTGAACTTCTTCTTCCAAGTAGCCTTGAAGCAGTTCGGCTTCCACTTCTAAGTCCGCCGTAGATGCAGTAGCTACAAAAGTATGTTCGTCCTTACCGTTTTTTAGTTTCAGCTCAACTTTAGGCTCAAGATAAACCTTGAACTCCAATGGAGCAGATTCCGCACCGACAGCCTGAACAGTTATCGGATTCAAAGCCATTTTATCCAACTTCGATTGGTCTATCATAATCGTAAAGCGATTATCAGCATTACGCATGTCTACGCTGTCTTTGTCCAAAGAGGCATAAGCCGTTTCTTTTACTTCCAACATCACCACATCATCAGCATTTCCACTTAGTACCTTCACTTGCAAAGGTACCCCCTGGGCGGTTTCCTCCAACATGATGTTTCTGTGCCCGGACATCCCATTGGCCAAAGCCAGTTCCACTTTTACCGGACGTTTACCGGATTCGGGAGATACAAAGAACATCACTTCAGAAGCACGGTTCAGCAACGTTCCCTCGACAACGAACTCTGCTTTGCCGTTTTCTACAGCCTGTGCTTCCACAAAATGTTCAAACGGACTTTCCGAACCCAAAGCGCGAATGGCCATCACCAAATGATCCTGTTCCATAATGCCAACATGACGGTAGCGCAAAGTAATCCGATCGGTTGCTGTCAACTGTGGATCGTTTGCATAAACCAACGTGTAGTGTGTTTTGCTCAGAGGTAAATCGTATTGTCTTCTTCCGGCTGCCACATAGTTATAAGAGGTTCCGTCGAATGTACTCCATTCTCCCTGTACGTTCTTTCCTTCCGGATAAATCAACTGTACGGCCGAAGTTTCGGACATTTGGTTCAGATGCAGGCGGCTTTCCGGATTAAATGGCACAGTAGAACGATAGTTTTGTGTCAAAGTACCGTAGTGCTTCAGCGACATGTTCTGTACGCTTTCACACAAATCTCCGTTTTCATCTCTTACATCCATCGTCAAATAAGCCACCAATGCCGAATCATTCAGCAACACCCTTTCCTGCATATATCTTAAGACTTCTTCCTGGGTCAGTGAACGGTTCCATACAGCAACCTGATCGAATGCTCCTGTAAACCAAGTATTCCCCATTTGGTTCTGTCCTAACATTAACATGGAATGTACGCGTCCTTTATTTATATTACGTTTTATAGAATATTTCATTCCGTTCAAATAATAGTCCATACCATCGGGACGGGCTACCAATGCCAAATGAATCCATTGCCCTACCTGTTCTTTCGTCACGTTGAGGGAAGTAGATTGGTTCCAACTCCAGGATTCTTCATTCCAATGACAGCGTACATTGCCGTTTTGCAAGTGTAGTCCTGTTGCTACAGAGGGATTTGAAGAGCGAAAAAACAAGAGTGGTTTGGTTCCGGACAATATGTCTACGTCACCAAGATATACCCACCCCATTATGGTCACGGTATTGGATTCATGCAAAGCAACATAGTTATCTGCCGAACCCACCAAAATTCCACCTTTCTCTACCCACATCGAGTTACCCAAATCTTTCGAGGTAATCCGGTTGACAAGCTCAATCGGCATTGGAATCATCTTTTCATCGTTCTTGCCTTTTAAGGTCACCAGATTTCGATCATTGAAGGCCCCCAAATTCTGTCTTATTTTAAGCTCGGAGGAAGCTTCACCCTTCGTAAAATAGAATCCAGTTTGAGGTTGCAACACGTCATTATCCGATACGATTTCATACTCACCATTCGGTTCTGCCAGGCCTTCCACAATAGAAGCATGAGCTTTGACTGTGTGTTGATCTTCGGAATATACGATAAGCTCTCCTCTGTTTGAAACTCCCTCAACGGTCATTTCGATAGCCGGCTTCAAAGACACGACCAACATTTTTTTGCCTTGTAGTTCCTGCATCGATAAATTCGTTGCCTGCAAAGTCTGTGTAGCTGCATTATAGGTCAAATCTCCCACCTGATTCCAATAATTCTTACGGCCGTCCTCCGAATAATACAGACGATAACGCTTGTTCGGATTAAACGGTTTACCTTCGACTGCATAGAAATCCAACGCCAAAGTATCTGCTTCGGCAACAGTAAAGTTTCGGAAAATATATCCAGTCGGTTCTACCTCGTAATACCGGGCATCCAAATTGGATTTATCTTCTAACCAATGTTCCGCTTTATAAGCATATACACCGATCTGATAATCCGATGTCGTATTTTTAACGGCTATCTTCAACAGATTGACTCCACGGTCTTCAAAGAGTTTCTCTCCATTGGTCAATACACCGTAAACAGCTCGTTGAGCACTAATGGGAAGCGACATTTTTTCGTGAGTAACCTCCGCACGCGTCATCACGCGTGGCTGATATCCAACAAATGTTTCCAAGTCTCCGGACAGATTATCCCCATTGAAAGCATAGTAAGCTACCAACCCGTCACGATTGTCAGTGTTTACGGAATACATTTCACGACGGATTTCCTCTTCATTCAATTCGTAGTTCCATATCTTCAATTCATCTACGGCAGCCTCAATAGGCGCATACTCAAAAGCATCTGCAAACAGCGACAGGTAAGTGGAATTGTTCAGCGTATGCTCTCTACGGTAACGCTCTCCCTCACCGGTCAAAATACCATTTACATACAGACGTATCGAACCGTCACGTTTCTCGGTTACCGCCACATGAGCCCACTCACCCATATTCAAATTACCCCCTTCGATAGTTTTCTGCTCGTCAGAAGCCGGTTCATAGGTCGGCTTGTTAAACTGGTTGCTTGGAGAATATCTGAATTTCAAAGTTCCGTTTTCTACAAAAAGCAACCAACCTTTTGCACCTTTATCATATTCCTTCTGACGGTTGGCCAACAAGACTCCGTTGCCCATCGGTTTTACCCAAAGGTCTACAGTAAAGTCATTGAAGAAATAATCTACATATCCTAAATCTATTCTACCCTTTCCATTTGAATACAACGCATTTCCGGCTTTCTTTTCCAGTTTTACATCCGATGTTTCCTTCACAATGTATTCAGCCGAGAAGGTAGACACATCGGGAGATTCTCTAAGCGTGAGTTTCAACCGTACTTTATCTCCAGGACGTAAGGCCCGAGTAAGATACTGATAGGGATTATCTACCTTCACTCCATTTACCGTCCATTCATAATAGTAATACAACGGAATGGTCCATTTCGTATCAATACCGATAGTACGGCGGCCGTCCACATGGGTGATTTCTTTTAAGGCAAATCCGTTTTTAAAGAAACGGTCGGAAGGATGCTCCAAATCGGCTACCCATACGCCACGACCATAATCAGCCAGTACCATCTCCTGTGTGGTATAATTCATGACTATATCACTGAATTTTCCACTATTATATCCCTTGGTCCAAAAACGCCAGGTATCTGAACCGTTTTCCAGAATATAGATTCCGGCACTAGCACGATTCACAAAATATAGATCGCCACTACCTTCGTGGAAAAATAAGTGATCGCAAGTTATATTGGGAAGCCCTTCTCCTACTTTTTCCCAACGACTTTCGTTGACATACAATCGCATAACCTGTCCTGTCTGTCCCAAATACAAGATGTCGCTGTTATCGGGATCTGCCGCTAATCTGGTATTGCTAAACTTTGCCGGCTCACCGTTATACAATATGTACTGAAAAGAATTTCCGCTGTCTATGGATTTCTTTAAGATATTGTCAGTCGTACGTACAAAAATAGTAGTGTATCCTTTATCGCGTGCAAATGTTACATCCGCAACATCAGCCCCGACATTATCGAAAAGATTGGTCAGGCTTCGGCCGATATCATCAATACGGTAAAATGTGTTTCCGGCTCCCGTCCCCGTACGCCTCATATACCAAGAACCGGTATGTACATCAGCGTAATTAGTGGTTGTACTCCATGAACTCAAAGGCATGTTTTCAATACCTCCACCACCACCTCCAGAAAAATAGCATGTGCTAGTATAAGGATTGGCACTGGATTCGGAACCTTCATAACCACGCCAGTTTCCCCATCGACCGTAGCGGTATGTCTGCACGTCGATATCCTGTGTATTACCCACCATCAACTGGTCACCGAATTCATTGACACGTATATTGTAATACAACATCTGTCCCATATTTCCTCCTATATTAGTCCATTGGTTATTGTTCACATCCAAATCTTTCATCAACATACCACCATCCGAGCCTCTGAATACCCGGCCACTCTTGTGAGAAAGAATGAAATGATTGTCCGCATTGTGACGCGAATTAGTTACCGCATAATATTTGCCGTCATCTTGCAATGACGTCAAACGGATTGACCATGCAAACTGATTGAAATTTTTTCCTCCATCAGAACTAATAGCAGAACTCATCGTACATCCGTATACCCAATTCGGTTCACGAAGGTTTACACCGAAACCTCCCAACCAGTTCCAAGGAGCCTCATTACCAAAAACAGTACCCCCACCGATACCAACACTGGGTTCCTGAAGCGTTATCCAAGTTTTTCCCTTGTCTTCGGTATAATAGAGTGCCGTAGCATTTCCGTTACGGATTGCTGCTGCAAACCACATCTGATTCGGATTTATGGTACTGATTACCATGTTGCCCGGCGAAGTGGCTCTTAAAGGAAATATGGTCTTGTTGTCTGGGTCGGAAGGATCATTACGCAGTTCCGTCCGGTTTTCATTATACACATCAAAACTCATCTTCTTGATGTTATATTTTCTCTTTCCATTTTCCATTGTACTTTTCGCCCCATCGTCAAAATAGAAAATAGACCGAGACCCCGGAATGTAAATCATATCCCGATTGGAGGGATCAAACTCCACAGATTGAAACCATACACCCTTTCCTACCCCATTGGGATGAACATCCTTTAATTCATCCGGAACAATTACTTCTGTCCAAGTTTTACAAGTATCTTCACTGATCCACAATTTGCTAGCCCAATGCTCAACACCACCTTGCTGCTGTGCGCCAATGAATTTCAGGTTTCCGGCCTTGTCACGGAATGCATAGCCACGTTTATACCCTTTATGGGTAGCACCTTCTATGCGATGCCAAGTCTCTCCTCCGTCCGTTGTTTCATACACCGTACTGTTATCGGAAAAAGCAAACAAGTGATTCCAATCATCAGGATCGACAGGAATAGCTGAGTGACGGACCGTACTGCGATGAGCCCTTACTGGAATATTATCTGTGATACACGACCAACTAAGTCCACCGTCATCGGTCTTAAATATACCGGCTCCGTCTGGGATGACATATAGTTTGTCATGGTCTTCGGGATGTACCACACCCCAATGCATACGTCCGGATGACGGTTTATGCTCCACTGTACGGAAATAAGCCGCATTACGAATGCCCTTTTTCCGGTCTTCCGGTGTATACACGATTTTGGGCCAAGTATGATTCAGTACATCAGTTGGAACAGTACGGGCTATACTGGCCTGCATCGCCTCGTTATAGGTTGTATCCACGAATTGGTAGAGCGTATCTCCTCCTGGCATGATACCGTAAGTAGGTAGCCATTGCTTGGCATACCATCCGTAACCGAATTTGTTTTTGGCAGCCTTACGGTCCTTTAAGGCCGTCTTCATGATAGTTACGATCTCTTGAGGACTCCATCCATCATGTGCCAACTTTATATACACCTCATCATCCAACAAGTCTTCCATCTTCACATACTCAAACACAGAATCCGGAAGCATAGCAGCCTCTTTTACCATTTTATTGCGTCGTTTCAGGTCCCTATCGGAATCCGAAACATACACACTTTTTGCATAGCTATGCAAAACAAAACAGCAAA
Source organism: Paraprevotella xylaniphila YIT 11841 (assembly GCF_900683745.1). NCBI lineage: Bacteria > Pseudomonadati > Bacteroidota > Bacteroidia > Bacteroidales > Prevotellaceae > Paraprevotella > Paraprevotella xylaniphila. The sequence continues at coordinate 626,623 of NZ_LR215980.1, read as the reverse complement.
ATAAAAGTTGAGTGGTTAAAAAAAGTTTCTTTATCATCTAACTTCTGTTTTAAATTTAATACTGTATCCCAAAAACAACCTAATCTTAAAAAGTATATTGGAATTTATTTGTGCTTTTCCGCTATCCTTTCTAATCAACTGAAAACATCATCGCCACGCGTCCCAAAAATCATCCGGATTATGTCCCGAGTTATATCCCGGATTTGGAGGTTCCGGATTCATATCACTTCCGGCAATCATCATCTCTGTTTCGAATGACATGACCCGGACTTCAGGACTCACATAATTTTTACGCCCATAGTTAAGTGTTGTTCTCATCTCGGTTTCCGCTAATAGCATCATTTGATTCATTTTCGTTTAATTTTTAATTGATAGAATTAGTGCAAGCCAAGTCTATTCGGACTCTTCCGATAAATTGGGACACAAAGGTAATGGCAGTTCTGTGGTTTTACAAGAGGAATTTAGTTAAAGAAAAAAGATAAACAATAAAAATAGAGGCTTATATAAACGGAGTATTTACGGTCAAAAAGCCCTCTAAAACCAAACAGTCATAACCAAGAATAAATACAAAGGCTCCGATATTCACACTTTGCAATATAAAAGTCATCCAAACAACAATATTGTAACTACTACAAATCAGCCTATATTGTTAAAAATCATATATTCCATGAAAATGAGAAAAGGACATCAGACCATTCTAGCATCATAAAACCACCGCCCGTATGGCCAATACCAGATAAGTGAGGTAAAGCACACTTTGGAAAATATCCAAATCTTCCACGGCATAACCCGTGGAAGTATATTGAGTAGAAATGAAATTCCTATCCGGTGACATCTTACGTAAAATATAAGCACATACCGTATAAGTAGAAAAACCTACCAATACCCCCCAAAGCATTCCAAACAGAATATCTCCCGGATAATGTACCCCCAGATAAATACGGGAATAAGAACAGAGCGCAGCCCATAAAACCAAAGAAAAGGTCATCCAAACATTACGAACCAACAAAGCCAAAAAGATACATACGGCAAAAGTATTGGCGGCATGACTGGATATAAAGCCGTAGCGTCCACCCCGGTAGCCATCCACCACATCAACTAGATACATTAGCATGGGATCCTGAGCGGGGCGGAAACGGGCAAAGTAGGGCTTACAGAAAGAAGAAGAAAACTGATCGGCCAACAAGATGGACAAGGCTAGAAACAACACAATAAGCCCTACCTCACGCATGGAATTGTTCTTGACCAACACATAAAACAGTATGACAGCCACTGGTATCCAAGCTACTGTACTGGTAATTCCGCCCATCAGATGGTCGAAGAACAATGAATCACTCCCGTTCAGCAACAACAGCAACCGTTGGTCCAAGCCAAGCCAATCTTCCAACGCCATATCAAATCACCTCCATTGCTTCTGCCGGCATCCAACCTACCTTACCGTCTGCCAACCGTATTTCTTTCCATTCTTTCATTGAATCGTCTATGATTTCCACACGCGTACCTTCATGCAGTACAAAGAGATCTGTACCCGATTCGTTCGGGGTACTCTTCACGACTACCGAACTACTCATCACCACGGCCCCGCTACGAACATTCAGTTCCTGATGTTGCGTCCAGGCAAACACATTGGCCATCACGACGACCGCCAACATGACCAAAGCACCAAAGAAACCCAATTTCTTCCACACGACCTTATTGCCTAAGAAAAACACCAGAATCAGCACGCAGGCTAGCACAAAAGCCACAATCCCCGTACGCGCCCATCCGTCCATACTCATCATGTCAATGACGTTCTTATACCATGTCACAAAGAACATCTCGCTTTCGGGCGTGATTTTATCTATCGTTTTTGAACGGGCCAACTCCAGATTGAAACGGACATCCGAATTTCCGGGATCCAACAAAGCAGCACGCTCATAATTCAAAATGGCAAGGGCCAGACGGTCTGTCTTATAATAGCAGTTTCCTAAATTATAATATATGTCCGCATGCTCCCCTTTCTTCAGCAAAGCTGTGTATATAGGTATGGCTTCTTTGTACTTTTCCGCAGCGTACGCACTGTCAGCCTGCACCTTGTCTTGGGCGTGAAGCGAAAACATGCACATCACACCTACGCATATCAAAATCAACTTTCTCATCAGCTTCATCCTTTACTTACGTTTAATAGAACTTTCCATCTTGTTAATGGCCTCCGTAGCCGCTGCATATATCTTATCCATCGTTTGCGACGGGTCACCCGGTGCATAACGGGCAAATTCACAGTCGTTCATCGTCTCAACCAATTGCTGCACGATGGAGGTGTCCGCTCCCTTGGCCTGCAACTTTTCGCTGACATTCTCTTTGTTCAGCTCAGCAGCCGGAAGGTTCAGTTTGTCTCCCACATAACCCCACAATGCCTTTAAGACTTCATCATAAAACTCGGCCGGCTTGTTGGCTTTCAGCAATGCCGCCGCCTGTTTCAGACGCTTGGCTGCCGCCTTGTTCGCTTTCTTGTTGCGCATTTTGGCCACATTGGCATTCTCCATGGCTTGTTTGCGGAAGACCACCACAAGAACAATGAATGCCAACAAAGGAATGGCATAACTCCACCAATAGGCTGCCGTCGCAAAATAAGACTCGCCCTTTTGTTGCAAACGCACCTCCCCCCGATGGATGTACCGGATATCTGAAGCCAACAACTCCACATCCTCCTTGTTCGTATAGTTCCCTCCGCTGCTTCCACCTTTGCCTTTCGCCACGCTTAGGTCAAAACTTTCCGTTTTCACGGTCTTGTAAGCCTTCGCGTCCGTATCAAAATAACAGAATTCCACAGGTGGGACCGTATACTTCCCCGGATGGCGGGGCACAGCCAAATAATCAAATATTTTATTACCGGAAACCCCTCCACGACCTACTTTGGTCTGGTCTGTAATCTTGGCATCATACGTCTCGAAATCTTTCGGGAATTTCACCACAGGAGTTTTCATCAGCTTCATGTTGCCACTCCCGGAAACCGTGACCCTTAACGTCAAAGCATCATTCGTCTTCAATTCACTTGGAGTAAGGGAGGCACTGATATTGAATTTTCCCACCGCACCGGAGAAATTAGCAGGCCGTGGTGAAGGCAAAGGATCTACCTGTAAGGTCAAAGAAGGAGCCACAATGGTTTTCTTCACCTCGACCATGGTACTTCCCCCATTGAAAAACGCATCAATCGGGTCAATATTACGGTTTTGCTGCACCACTATCCCCTCAAACTTGATGGAAGGAATCGTCATTTTTCCGCTACGTTGGGGAAAAAGCACATATTGCCGCCACACCACCGTACCGTACCTTCGCCCGTTGTGCTCTTCCATTTTCAGGCTCTTCTGTTGAGGTAACTCTATTTCTTGTGTATGAAAGCCCTCCAAATCCGGCATGCCACCGGCCAACTGCGACAAGTTGACCAAGGAGTAGACTTTATAAGTCAACACTACCGCCTCTTGTTCATACAAGCGCTGCTTATCGGCTGTAACCGTAATGAAGAGGTCTTTTCCGGTAATCTTAGCCCCGGCATCTTGCATCTGCATCCTTCCATGCTGTCCACTCCCTTGTTGGCGAGACTGTGCTCCCCCGCCACTGCCGGGAACAACCTCTATGCTCACGGTATTAGAACGGTATTGCTTTCCGTTTACAGTGGCCGTAGCGGCCGGGATAGTATAAGTACCGGCCTTCAATGCACTTAATATATAAGTATAAGTCACCGAACTGCTTTGCGAAGTCTTTCCATTAATCATTTGGAAACTGGACTGTGAGGAACGGCTCGGTCCCATGTCCACACTAAACCCTTTCAGAGTAGGCAAATGGAAATTGCTGACATCCTGTGTGTTCACGGTGAAACTCAACCTAAACTGCTCACCTTCCTCCACCACATCTGGTGCTGCGGCCTTTATCTGTACGGCCGCCCGTATCCCAACCGTCAGACAACATAACCAAAGTAATGCGATATATTTCTTCATTCCTATTTCTTTTATTGTTTAGTCATTACCATTGTTTTTCCAATTTTCTCTGTCGCGGTTTGGCCATTGCCTTCCTGATGCGCTCCTGTGTATCTTTCTCATCTTGCATGGCTGCATTCAACAGTTGCTCGGCATTCTCCTTCGACATGTTCTCTTCATTCTGCTGTGCCTGCTTTTGCTGCTGCTTCTGTTGGTCTTCTTTTTTGTCTTTATTCTCCTGTTTGTCCTTTTTACTACTATTTTTGTCTTCTTCTTTGTTCTTGTCCTTTCCGTTCTTATTCTCTTTATTGTCGTTTTGCTGGTCCTGCTGCGGATTGTTTTTCAACTGATGTTGGCATAACACCAAATTGTAACGGCTTTCGTTGTCCGCAGGATTCCGTCGCAAGGCGTTCTTATAGCACTCGATGGCAGGTCCGAACTGCTTCTGGCTTTGCAAAATCACTCCCATGTTATGATATATGGAAGCCAACCGTCCCTTGTTCGTCTCTACTTTCACGGCCTGTTCGTATGCCTGCATGGCTTCCTTAGGCTTTTGCTGTCTCAACAGCGCATTTCCCAAATTGAAATATGCCTGAGGGAAACGACTATTGGCTTCAATGGCTTTACGGTAGTCCACCTCGGCTTTTGTGTACATACTGTCGCGATACAACCGGTTTCCGCTCCTCAAATAGTCGCGGTCCGTTTTCTTCTGCGCCCATAAAAGAGACACCGTCAGACACAAGCACAAAGCCAATCCATATTTATATATCCCACGTAACATGTCTTTCTTCCTTATTTACGAAACAATTTTATATTCTTAAACAACGGATTCTTGCGTTCCACAATCAACACATCCAGAACGAGTACAAGCAAAACCAACAAAGCTACGGCTTGGAACTGCTCATCGTATTCCGAATAGACCGCACTTTCCATCTCCTTCTTAGCCAACTTATCCACATAGCCCGATAATTGTTCCTGCGCGGATGAACTGTTATCCACATAAATATAGGCTCCTTGGCCGGCAGCCGCAATTTCCCGGCACATCGCCTCGTTCAACTTGGAAACCACCACATTCCCCGTATTGTCCGTGATGTACTGCGAACTTCCGGGCATGGGTATGGGTGCGCCTTGCGGAGAACCTACCCCCAAAACATAGACTTTTATACCCTTCTCTGCCGCAGCCTTGGCCATCTCCACAACCCCTCCTTCATTGTCCTCTCCATCGGTAATCACAAAAATAGCCTTGCTCACGTCCTGATTGGGCGTGAAACTTTTCATGGCCAAATCAATAGCCTGCTTGATATCCGTTCCTTGCGTGGTAATCATGGATGGATTTATCGTTTCCAGAAACATCTTGGCCGACACGTAATCACTTGTTATAGGCAACTGGGTATAGGCCTCTCCGGCATACACGATCAATCCAATCTTATCATCCGTCATTTTATCCACAATATTGCTTACCAACATTTTGGATTTTTCCAAACGGCTCGGCGTCACGTCTTCGGCCATCATCGAATTGGATATGTCCATGGCTATAATGGCCTCTATTCCCTGACGCTTACGGGTATCCATTTTCGTCCCGAACTGCGGACGGGCCAAAGTGAAAATCAACAACGCCAAAGCCGCAAGCATCAGCCACGTCTTCACCTCACGCCGGACTGTCGAAACATCCGGCATCAAGCCATTCAGGAGTTCGATATCGCCATAACGAAGCAGACGCTTCTTGCGGTAATAGTTTGTGGCATAATGCAGACCTGCCAATAAGGGTATCAGCAGAAGCAAGTACAAATATAATGGTTCTTCAAAACGAAACATAATCAGAATGAATTAAGGTATTTTCTTCAATATGGTCATACGTAACAGGATTTCAAGTAAAAGCGCAGCAGCTGCGAACCAGGCAAATAAGGCGTATGCTTCATAACGCTTGCTGTATTGTTTGACATTCAGCTTCGTTTTCTCTAACTTATCAATATCCTTATACACGTCCTCCAACTTCTTATTATCCGTAGCCCGATAAAACTCACCATCTGTCTTCCCGGCTATGGCTGCCAAAGTCTTGGTATCGATTTCTACCGGCACATTCAGATATTGTACACCGCCTGCTACCGGCATGGGATAAGGTGCTAAACCATTGGTACCCACACCAATCGTGTACACCCGTATTCCGAAACTCTTGGCAATCTCAGCCGCAGTCAACGGCGAAATATCTCCGGCATTATTCGTTCCGTCCGTCAACAAGATAATCACCTTGCTTTTGGCCTTACTGTCTTTCAAGCGGGAAACGGCATTGGCGATTCCCATTCCTACGGCTGTTCCGTCTTGAATCATGCCTCGCTGAGCCATATCAGTCTTGATGCCATGAAAGAGGTTCAGCAATACGGCGTGATCCGTGGTCATCGGACATTGGGTAAACGCCTCGGCCGCAAAAATAGTCAGACCGATATTGTCATTCGGCCTGCCCGCTATAAATTCGGAAGCCACCTGTTTGGCTGCCTCCAAACGGTTCGGCTTCAGGTCTTCGGCCAACATACTGGTCGAAACGTCGACTGCCAACATGATGTCTATACCCTCAACCTGAGTGTTTTTCCAACTGTTACTAGTCTGGGGACGAGCCAGTATGATAACAACCATCACAAACGTAAACAAACGCAGTATGAAAGGCGCATGAATCAGATGGTTCTTATAACTCTTAGGCGCATAACGGTATGCCGTCGTATCCGACACCAACAACGTAGGTTCTTTCTTCTTGTTCTTCAGCACATACCATAATATATAAGGAATTAGCAGAAGCAAGAGAAAAAAATATTCAATATTCGCAAACGTCATAATCACTTATAATTTTTAAACGACCAAGTCATACACCATCCAAAGAATCCAAGCCAACAAAGCTAATGCGGCCACCGTAAGCAATATCAATGCCAAACGCATACTTACCAATGTCCGGCGGGTACGTTTCTGTTCAATCGTTACTTTATCCGTCTCCGCTACGTCATTTTCATCTGCTTCTACCTTTGTCTGGTTGATAAATTCAATGGCATTCACCAGATTTGCATCGTTCTCATTAATCAATGTATTATATTTGGCAAATTTGACCAAATCGGCAGTCTGGAACAGCATGCGCAATTCGTCCAAACTTTCAGAAGTTTGCTCTTTCAGCAATCGGTCGATAATCTCGGTCGAGGTCATCTCCATGGCATTGAAACCATAACGCTTCTCAATATAAGTACGCAGAATAGCGGTCAGCCGGGTATAATATTCCTTAGAATCTTCTTTCGCCCAAACTTTCTCTGCCTTGATTTGGTCAATTTCCTCCATGGCCTTCGTATGCGGCAAAACCTTGGGAGCCAACTTGATTATCTTGATGATAGGCTTATTATCTCGATAACGTATATAAAAATAAGCCAAGCCGAGAACCCATACAAGCAAAAGTACGGACAAAGCGAATATCAAAGACCAATCCGTCCATGAAAAAGGTACGGCCATAATTTCTTTAGGGCCATAAAACCGGTCGACATGAACCGTATCGACAGGTATAGACAACACTCTCAATGCCAAGCTCTTCGATTGGTATTTTTTTCCATCTACTTTCACCACGAAGGGGGGCAAATAATACAAAGCCGAATCAAAAGAAGTCACGATATAGCTTTGGGAAACCAAACGACGGGCTCCTTCGTTTAATTGCTGTGTGTCTGCCTTGGCAACTTCTACCACCTCCACTCCTGGAGTCAGCATATCTCCGGCTTTCAACTGGGGCATTATCAGCTTGGACTTAGTATCCGTACTGACATCCAAAGTTATACGAGTCTGCTCCCCCACCCAAAGCTCCAATGAATCAATCCTGACATCCACCGTCACCTGGGCCTCTACAAGGCTTGACATCAGGAAAAACGGCAAAAGCAACCACTGCCGAAGGGGTATTCTCTTTTTATTATGGTAACTTTTCATCTTTAATTTCGTTTGGCAAATAAAGTCATCAACGAAGACACATAATCTTGATCCGTACGAATAGAAACCGAATCCACATTGCTCTTCGTAAACGTATCCTGCAACAAATTCTGCCTGTTCTTCCACCAATCATGATGGGCTTTCCGCACCTTGCGACTAGACGTATCGATATATTGTTCATGTCCGGTTTCCGCATCGCAAACCTTCATCAATCCGACATCCGGTAAGTCTGCCATCCGGCGGTCGAAAACCTGAATGGCCACCACATCATGCTTCCGGTTAGCAACGGTTAAAGCCGTACGATAGTCTTTTCTATCTATGAAATCGCTCAACAAGAATGCCGTACAACGCCGCTTAATGGCCTGAGTAAGATACTCTATCGCCTGACCGATATCCGTAGACTTGCTTTGAGGAGTAAAATCCAACAGTTCTCGTATGATGCGCAAAATGTGCTTGCGTCCCTTCTTCGGAGGAATGAACTTTTCTATCCTGTCCGAAAAAAAAATCACTCCGATTTTATCGTTGTTTTGTATGGCGGAAAAAGCCAACGTCGCAGCTATCTCCGCCACCATCTCTCGCTTGGTCTGAGAAACAGTTCCGAAACTCAAACTGCCCGAAACATCAATCACAAGCATGACCGTCAGCTCACGTTCCTCCTCGAACACTTTGACGAAAGGCCGGTTAAAACGTGCTGTCACATTCCAATCTATGTCGCGAATATCGTCTCCGTACTGGTATTCTCTCACTTCAGAGAAAGCCATACCACGCCCTTTGAAGGCCGAATGATATTCACCGGCAAAAATATTGTTGGACAGTCCTCTCGTTTTAATTTCGATTTGACGGACTCGCTTTAAAATCTCACTTGTATCCATTCACAACGATGATTAGGGTACTTCTACCTTATTCAATATCTGACTGATGATTTCTTCGCTGCTGACATTATTGGCTTCCGCCTCGTATGAAAGCCCGATACGGTGGCGCAAAACATCATGGGCAATAGCGCGTACATCTTCTGGTATCACATATCCCCGACGTTTAATAAAAGCATAGGCACGGGCAGCCAAAGCCAAATTAATAGAAGCACGCGGGGAACCGCCGAATTCCATATAATTTTTCAAGTCTTTCAAACCGTATTGCTCAGGATAACGCGTAGCAAAAACAATGTCGGCAATATATTGCTCTATCTTCTCGTCCAAATACACTTCCCTGACTACATTACGTGCTTCGATGATTTCATCAGTGGACAAAATAGGGCGCACGACGGCCCTTTCCCCTTTGATTTGCTGACGGATAATTTTCTTTTCCTCTTCCAATTTTGGATAATCAATTATCACCTTCAACATAAAACGGTCCACTTGGGCTTCCGGTAAAGGATAAGTTCCTTCCTGCTCTATCGGATTCTGCGTGGCCAATACCAAAAAAGGCTCCGGTAATTTATATGTTTCTTTACTGATGGTAACCTGACGCTCTTGCATCGCTTCCAACAGGGCACTCTGCACCTTGGCCGGAGCACGGTTAATTTCATCTGCCAACACGAAATTGGCAAAAATAGGACCACGTTGGGCAATGAACGTCTCGTCTTTTTGGCTATACATCATCGTGCCTATTACATCGGCAGGAAGCAAGTCCGGAGTAAACTGGACTCGACTGAATTTTCCATCTATCAACGATGCCAATGTCTTTATGGCCAACGTCTTCGCTAAACCGGGCACACCTTCCAACAATACATGCCCGTCACTCAACAATCCTATTAAAAGTGATTCCACCAAATGCTTCTGCCCTACAATCACCTGATCCATACCGGTTATTAAATTCGTTACAAAAGCACTTTGTTTCTCTATTCGCTCATTCAACTCGCGAATATCTATCGCTTCAGCCATATCTGTTTTATTTGTTTTAAATTATACTCTCGTTTTTCGTGACCCAAAATTAAGCTTTTTAGTACGCACTGACAATATTATATTATTAAAAAAAGTTTCCCAAATATCTATTTAAGAAACTTTTCATGGCAGTTAACGGCGTTTTAATCTTAACTTAGGTATTTTCAGCAACATGCCCTCAGGCACGAGGTCTGGATTAGCGATTTTATTATATGCCACCAGATAAACTGTAAAATCTTTCGAGCCGTAATACCTCAATGCCAAACCTCGCAAAGTCTCTCCGCCCCTCATACGGTGTTCTTCTTGTGTACCTATAATTTCATACGCCCCGTTTTTCACCTGAGGGTACTCTACGGATATTTTTCGCGTATCTTTCGGTTGTACTTCCACCTTATTTGTTTTTTCCGGCATACCTTCCGGCACTTGTACTTGCCGTATAGAATCGGTATCCCCCCCCAAAGAATCTTGCTCTTTCGAAATCTGAACCGTATCTTGTTTAAAAGGAACAGGATGCACTACAACCGGCTGCTTCACGACTTTTGTTTGATTTCCAGAAAAAAGATGATGATAACCGATATAATAACTGATAGCCATCAATAATAATACCAGTAGGACTACAAAAAACATCATCCAAGGCGTCAAATAGACTCGTCTACGACCATGATGTTCGGGTGCCATTTGAACAATATGCTGATTCTCCACAGTTTGATGTTCGACTTTCTGCACCTCTATTTGTTGAGTTGCCACATGCACCTTTTCCACATGGTGAACATCAGCATTGGTATTATTCTTATTGTGCGCCCCTTCTTCCTTTCCTTCCGGTAACACTCCCTCCTGAACGGCTGAAATCGATTCTGCCTTTATTTCGTCTTCCGTGTTTTGCCGCAGCAAAGAAGAAACTCTTTCATCCTCCGTCTCATCATCAACCGACGTATCTGATTTCTCATCTACATTTTCGGAGACAATCTCAGTCTTATTCCCAACCTCTTCCACTACATCGGAATATTCCTCTATAGAATTCACGGTAGTTTCAGTATCAGTATTTTCATTTTCACCATCTTGGATCTCTACCGCTCCGGTTTCGTCTATAGCCGCTGTTTCTATTGAGACTTCATCTATACCATGACGCCCTTTCGCCTGCATATCCTTCTCTCCAACCGAAAGGACATCTTCTGATTCGGACAACGCCACTTCATCTGCTTCATCCGGCCCTCCATTCGCATCATATACATTTTCCGCTTCATTATCTTCAGATAAGTCCGGAATATCCATCCGCTCCATATCGGCAATATCCGTACCTTCATACAAAACCACGGTTTCAAACTGTGCAAAAGGCTTATTGACAGCGTCTCGCAGAACGGGATCCGGTGTAAAATTAACCTTCGTATATTCTTTGATTACGATTCTCTCGCCGGTGTTCACATCCACACTCTCCCGGCTATCCACTGTCACTAATTTAAAGGTTCCAAGCCCCTTTACTTTAACAATCTTATCCGTTTGCAGATATTCTCCTATAATTTCAAAAACCGAACGCACAAAAACATCGGCATCCTTTTTAGGCAGCCCTCTCCGCAACACTAACCCGTCAGCTAAATCTTGTATCAAAACCTTTTTATCCATTACGACCGACGTTTATTGCATCCTCTCTTTAAAAGAAGTGCTAGGTTTGAAATTAATGACTAATTTGGGAGGCACCAACATGCGTTGCTGGGTAGCGGGATTCACGACCACCCGTTCTTGTTTTTTCCTCACCTCAAACGAGCCTATATTCTGAATGGCTATGACGTTTTCATCCTCCAATTCTTCCGTCATTTCAGCAACCAAGGTAACCATCAATGAAGACGTGTCCTTCACCGTATAACCTAAACGACGGGATAATTCCGCTATAAACTCCTTATTATTCATACATATACAGCTCCTTAAAACATTCGAGTACCATACAAATCAAAGTCATCAGCGTCTGTAATCTTCACCTCATAAAACGCTCCGAAAGACAAAGTCCCTTCGCATGCAGGAATCAGGACTTCCGGATCCACCTCAGGCGAATCAAACTCCGTACGTCCTATATAATATTCTCCTTCGCTACGGTCTATAATCACCTTGAAAACCTTTCCTATTTTCCGAGTTGCCAAATCCGCCGAAACCTCCTGCTGCAAAGCCATCAATTTATCCAACCGGGCCTGCTTGACCTCAAAAGGAATCTCATCTTCATAATGCTCTGCCGAATAAGTCCCTTCTTCCTCCGAATAAGAAAAAGCTCCCATACGGTCGAATTTAACCTTGCGGACGAAATCCAACAACTCATTGAAATCTTCTTCCGTTTCCCCAGGATGCCCTACCATCAAGGTCGTACGCAAATGAATCCCCGGTACTTCCTCCCTGAAACGTTCTATCAAATCATAGGTTTCCTTACGGGTCACATGTCGATGCATCCTCTGTAACATATTGTCACTAATATGCTGTAAAGCGATGTCCATGTATTTGCAAACATTCTTTTTCTCACGCATCACCCGGAATAAATCTACTGGAAAATTCGCGGGATAAGCATAATGGAGCCTAATCCACTCCACACCTGGAATATCAGCCATCCGTTCTATAAGTTCCGGCAACACCTGACGATGATAAAGGTCCAAACCATAGTAGGTCAACTCCTGGGCAATGACCTGAAATTCCTTCACGCCACGTGACACCAACATCCGTACTTCCTCCAAAATATCCTCTATCGGACGCGACACGTGCTTCCCCGTGATAATAGGTATGGCACAATAGGAGCACCTACGGTCGCATCCTTCTGAAATTTTCAGATAAGCATAATGGGAAGGAGTAGTCAACTCACGTTCCAAACTCAACTCCTGATGATATGCCTTTCCCAAATCGGCCAACAATTCATTCCAATCGAACTTACCATAAAACTTATCGACCTGTGGAATTTCTTCACCTAATTCTTTCAGATACCGCTCCGAGAGGCACCCCATGACAAATAGTTTCTTCAAACGCCCCTCTTCCTTAGCCTGGCAAAATTCCAATATCATATTGATGCTTTCCTCCTTGGCATCTCCGATAAATCCACAAGTATTAATCACAGCGATTTCCCCCAGGGGACGGTCTGCATCATGCGTTACTTTATACCCGTTGGCTTCCAACTGACGCATCAATTTTTCCGAATCGACCAGATTCTTTGAACACCCCAACGTTATGACATCAATCGTATTCTTTCGCAAAACAATATTCTTTTTTAATGAACCAATCAAAATCCTTCCTTACTCATTCCCAAAAAGAGACTTTACAAACTCTTTCCGGTTAAAAGGCTGTAAATCCTCGACACCTTCTCCCAAACCGATATAACGTACCGGAATCTTAAACTGGTCGGAAATACCGATAACGACTCCACCCTTTGCTGTTCCGTCGAGCTTTGTGATAGCCATGCTGGTCACTTCCGTAGCTAACGTGAATTGCTTGGCTTGTTCAAAGGCGTTCTGCCCCGTACTCCCGTCAAGCACCAACATGACATCGTGAGGGGCATCCGGCACCACTTTCTGCATGACACGTTTTATTTTGGATAATTCGTCCATCAACCCCTTTTTGTTATGCAAACGTCCGGCCGTATCAATCAAGACGACATCCGCACCATTCGCCGTCGCAGAACTCAACGTATCGAAGGCCACAGATGCCGGGTCACTTCCCATTTGCTGTTTCACAATAGGAACACCGACTCGCTCAGACCATATTTCCAACTGCTCCACTGCAGCCGCACGGAATGTATCCGACGCTCCGAGATACACTTTTTTTCCGGCTTTCTTAAACTGGTAGGCCAACTTGCCTATGGTAGTGGTCTTACCGACCCCGTTCACACCCACAACCATAATCACATACGGTTTTTTCCCTTCGGGTAAAACGAAACCCTCGGTATCTGCCGTATTGTTTTCAGTGAGCAGAGACGCTATCTCATCCCTTAATATATCATTCAGCTCATTTACCGTTACATATTTATCCCGGGCCACACGTTTTTCAATCCGGTCGATAATGTTTAACGTTGTATCTACTCCTACATCCGACGTTACCAAAACCTCCTCCAGACGATCCAGTACATCATCGTCCACTTTCGACTTACCGGCTACCGCCCGGGTCAGTTTCCCGAAAAAACTCTCTTTCGTCTTTTCCAGTCCTTTATCAAGTGTCTCTTTTTTTTCTTTTGAAAAAAAGCTGAAAATTCCCATACGCCTTTTATTTAATGTACATTACAAGCACAAAGATAGTGAAAGGTGAGCGCAGAAACAAACGAAAAACAAAGTTTTTCAAACTTGGCTATGTCGAACCGCGCCCTATATTTCATAAAGACAAAGACGGCACAAGTTTTCTAACGCCTGCCATGCCTACAAAAAATCCCCTCCACGATTTGTGGAAGGGACTATATTGAATCGTATTAAAATACGAGGTTAGTTCTTGAAGAAATCCTTCACGGCTTCATTCAGAACCATTTGCTCGTCAAAAACATAAGCACCGGTCTTAGGGCTCTTCACCATTTTGATTACCTTCGTATAAGAACGGCCATCTGTCTTTCCAGTACGGAGGGTGGCCACTACTTTTTTTGCCATAGTATCCTAAATATTATTTTATTTCTTTATGAACTGTCATTCTCCGCAAAATGGGATTGTATTTTTTCAATTCCAATCTTTCGGGAGTATTCTTACGATTCTTCGTCGTCACATAACGGGATGTTCCGGGAAGACCACTCTCTTTCATCTCAGTGCATTCCAAAATGACCTGCACTCTGTTACCTTTAGCCTTCTTTGCCATAAGTCCTACTCTCCTTTAATTAAGCAATTACTTTAATGGTTTTCCAATCACAATAGCCTTTCTCAACCGCATTGGCCAACGCTGCGTCGAGTCCAACTTTATTAATATATCGCAGACCAGCAGCACTAATTTTCAGGCTAATCCAACAATCCTGTTCTACATAGTAGAATTTCTTCGTAAACAAGTTCACATCAAACCGTCTCTTTGTACGACGCTTAGAATGAGAAACATTGTTGCCAACCATGGCTTTCTTCCCGGTAATTTGACAAATCTTAGACATTTCTATCTTCCTTTTTGTTTATTTCTATTAGCTTCTTTCAAACAGAGTGCAAAATTAGTGCTTAAAAACCGAATATACAAGTATTTTCGCAAAAAAATCACTCTTCTTCCTGCGGATGACGCTTTTTAAGCAAGTCGAGCAGAAGTTGGAGGGCCACCAGTGTCGCTTTGGCCAAATTCATGTCCCGGCCGTCATCACCTTCAAGTTTTTCCACCGCCACTTCGTTTTTATCGCCTACGGCAATCCAAATCGTACCGACCGGAGCTTCTTCACCTCCACCGGGACCGGCATAACCGGTAATAGCTATTGCGTACGTGGTTTCCATAGCTTTCAATGCCCCCTCGAACATGGCACGCACCACTTCCTCGCTTACAGCTCCTTTTTCTTCCAACAACTCTTGCGGAACACCAAGGAAACGAGTTTTTATCTCATTGGTGTAACAAACGATGCCTCCTTTGAAATAAGTAGAACTTCCCGGCACGCTGGTTATGGCTGCCGAAATCTGCCCCGAAGTACAACTTTCTGCCGTGCACACCGTCTCCCCTGCTTTCCATAACAGCGGGCTGATTTCACGACTTATGATTTTAGATTCTACATTCATCATATATCTTGATTATTTTAATGTTACTCTTGAATAAGCAGGCATATCTATCGTACAAAAATCCTTATCCTGGTACTTGAAATGCCCGGTAATGGCTATCATGGCTGCATTGTCGGTCGTATAACTGAATTTCGGAATAAAGATTCTCCAACCGTACCTGTCCGCATGTTCCCGGAACGCATTACGCAACCCATTATTGGCCGAAACCCCGCCTGCCACGGCTACCTGCCTGATTCCTGTGTCTTTTGCCGCCTGGCGTAGCTTCTTCATCAGGATATCCACTATCGTATGTTCTAAGGAGGCGGCCAAATCTTCTTTGTGATGCTCGACAAAATCCGGATCTTCCTTCATCCAATCCCGTAAAGAATAAAGAAATGAGGTCTTCAAGCCGCTAAAACTATAATCATATCCTCCGATGTGAGGTTTGGCAAAAGAATACGCCTGCGGATTCCCCTGGCGCGCCAACCTGTCTATTATCGGTCCTCCGGGATAGCCCAACCCCATCACTTTGGAACACTTGTCAATGGCTTCGCCTGCCGCGTCGTCTATCGTCTGCCCCAACACTTCCATGTCATTATAGGCTTTCACCAGAATGATTTGGGAATTGCCGCCGCTTACCAGCAAGCACAAGAACGGAAATTCCGGTTGGTCCCGGTCGCCCTCATCTTCTTTAATAAAATGCGCCAATACATGTCCTTGCAAATGATTGACCTCTATCATGGGAATATCGAGCGCACGTGCAAACCCTTTGGCAAAAGACACCCCCACCAACAAAGAACCCATCAGCCCGGGACCTCGTGTGAAAGCCACAGCCGAAAGTTCCTCCTTGGCCACCCCGGCACGTTTCAACGCTTGGTCCACTACCGGGACCACATTTTGCTGATGGGCACGGGAAGCCAGTTCCGGCACAACTCCACCATACGCCTCGTGCACAGCCTGGCTTGCCGTCACGTTACTTAACAACACTCCATTGCGAACCACCGCAGCCGAAGTATCATCGCAACTCGACTCTATACCTAATATAATGATATCTTTCTTTTCCATTTCCTTACGTCCTAATAAATTATGGCGTCTCAATAAGTAAGAATCTCCAAACCGTTTTCTGTCATCAGGAACGTGTGTTCCCATTGCGCACTGGGCAGTTCATCCTCCGTCACGACAGTCCATCCGTCTTCTTCATCCACAAACACACTCCAATCGCCCATGTTCACCATAGGTTCTATCGTAAACACCATGCCGGGCACCAAGAGCATCCCTGTTCCCTTCCGGCCGAAATGCTCCACATCCGGCTCTTCATGAAACTCCAGTCCCACCCCATGTCCGCACAAATCGCGCACGATGCTGAAACCGTTCTTCCTGGCATGCTTTTCGATGGCATTTCCTATATCCCCCACAAAGCCGAACGGACGGGCAGCTTTCATGCCTATCTCCAGGCATTCGCGCGCGACGTCTACCAATTTCTGCTTCTCGGGTGTGGTCTGCCCGATGACAAACATACGTGAAGCATCGCTGTAATACCCGTCCAATATGGTGGAAACGTCTACATTGACAATATCTCCTTCCTCCAATACATCGAATTCATTAGGAATGCCGTGACAGACCACCTCGTTGATAGAAGTACACACACTCTTAGGAAATCCTTCATAGTTCAGCGGAGCGGGAATGGCCCCATGGCTTACCGTATAATCATATACCATCTCGTCAATCTCAAGCGTAGTCATTCCGGCATGTATCTCTTGGGCCACGAGATCCAACACTCCGGTATTTACCACACCGCTCCTGCGAATCCCCTCTATTTGTTCAGGCGTCTTAATCAATTTACGCGAAGGCACCAAACAGCCTTCTTCCTGAAAAGCCAAAACCTTACGGTCCAAATCCGTCAGTTCGGCTCCTTCTGGGACAATCCAATTCCGTCTTATCTTTCTTCGCATTCTTTCTTTCACAGATTTATCATACAAAAGTACGATAAAAAAATCACTTTTCGACTGTAAAACCTTATAAATATCCCTATACCTTTATATTATTTAGACCAATCCTACGAAAGCCGTCAACACTCCCGCACTTGACATGCCAAGTCCCGAATGGCACCTGTCGATATTCCAAGTGTCAATATGACAATCCCACCCCCTCGCGGTTCGCTCATTTGCGCCCTTTCCCCGCTGCCGCCGCAAATACGCGATTCTCGCGCATCGGGGAAAGTACAGAATGCCAACCTGTCCCGCATTCCCGCTTCCATAATGCCGTATGAAAGTCCACGCCCGGCGCAAGGCGATACGGAACCCGTAAGCATCCGGGGCGTTCCGCCTCGCAAGAAGGCATTCCGGATCTGCGTCCCTTTCCGCCCCAAATAGCTTAAAAAAGGGGCATTTGCCGACCGCCGCGCCTCCGTCTGCGTAGAACTTTCCGACAACATGCAGACACCTCTCCCACGACATGCGGAGAAAAAAAATGTTTTTTCAGCCGAACGAAAAATCGTTCGGCTGAAAGTGTTTCCTAATTTTGCTTTAGATACGTAAAAAACAAGCCCCGAAACATAAAAAAATGTATCCAAAAACACCGTCAAGCCCCCTTAACAAAGCCTTTTCGTGAAAGGCAGGCGTAACAGGAACATCCTTTTTGCTTTCATTTTAATACTCCAAAACGGGATTCAAACAACATTTTGTCCAAACAAAACATCCGGACGCTCTCCTTAGCAGAAACCGCACGGATGTGTATGTTTTTCAGAAACCGGCAACACGTCCGACCGCCAAGCCCCATGGCTTCCTATCGACTTTTGCCCATCAACGTTTCCAACTGGTCTCTTCCACACTGAGCGAAACAGACACAGCATCGGAGACCTTGAAATGCACCATTCCTCCAAACCGACTGCTGAAATTGTTCATCCACGGCATCGGAGGAATCCACGGCTGACGACCTTGCATCGGGAAAAAAGCTTTGCTGCCGTATGCGTACAAACTCACCCTGTCGGTCAACTGGTAACCGGCCAACAAATTGATTCCGAAACGGTTCTCATTCAAGCCGTTCCAAGACAAGCGGTCGTAAAAGCCTCCCACAGACAGCACCAACCGGTCGGTAAGGCTACGCACATACATGGCAGAGATTCCGGTCCCGAATCCCACCCCGGGAAAACGGTTCTTGCCGAACGAGGCCGACACGCTCATGTCCAGGCAGGCATTGAAACCTTCATGCAGTTCCCATAAGCCCCAATATCCGCCATAATAACTTGTCGGGAAATATGCCACGGTACCGTCCCGGTACAATGGAGGCAGAGAAGGGCGAAAAGTCAATCGCGCCGTATCAGCCACCAACGTGTCCGACAAGGCCAACCGCGCACCGACTTTCTTCGGTGTCACATCCGATGCCGACGGCTGTACCTTCAGGCTCACCTTTCCGGCATCCATACCCGTCAGCGAATCCGAACGCAAGACCTCCTGCGCCTGCCCTGCAACCGTACAGGTTACAAACAAAATGAGCAATAAAGCCCGATAAAGACCTTTCTGTTTCATTCTGACCTCCTTATTTTAACGTACACGCAAACGGTCATTTACTTGAATGGCATAATCTGCCGGCAAATTATTCATGTCATACAGGCTCTCCAAACGTATCCCGTAGCGTTGCGCAATATCATACATCGACTCACCGGCCTTCACCACGTGAGGCACGTCCTTGTATTTTTTAGCCGCCTTTTTCCGCTTCCGTTCCAAATACAACACATCACCGGCTTGGATTCGATATCCCTTCGGCAATTCATTGAACTTCCGGATGTCGCGCGCCGACACACCGGTTTCTTCCGCCAACAAATCAAACGTATCCCCGGCACGCGCAATAATATAATAATTCTCATTATTGCGATAAACCAGATGGGACGGCAGCGACTCGCTGTTCAGCTGACGGTCTATGCTGCTGTAATCAAAATGAAGACGAGACGACTTATACTTATCATACTGGTCGAGGTCATACCGTTCTATCAAATCTATCAGCAAGGAAGCGTAACGGGGGTTCGTGGCATAACCACAGCGTTTCAAACCACGCGCCCAACCTTTATAATCTTTCGGGGAAAGTTCAAACAACGAAGAATAACGCGCTTGTTGCAGAAAACGCGAATGGTCTTCGTACGACTCTTCCACGCTGCGGTATTTACGGAACTTCTCATTCCGCGCATCATCGTCCTGCAAGATGTAGGGTCCCTTCCATGCACGCCCGCATTTAATGCCGAAATGATTGTTGGCCTTCCGGGCCAATGTGCTTGTCCCGGATCCACTTTCCAATAATCCTTGTGCCAACGTGATGCTAGCCGGAATTTTATAACGCAGCATCTGGTCCACGGCCATCCCCTTGTAACGTTCTATATAATTAAGGTATTGCTGGCTGACACCTTGTGCCTGTAGCAAAAAGCTCGTCACGCCGAACAATACGGATAAGAAAACGGTTTTCAATCGCATATCTCAAATATCATGAAGGATTTCTCACACACAAAGTTACCTCTTTTTTCTTCGTTAGTTTTCCCTTTACAAACAAAAAATGTATATTTGTGCATTATTAACCTATTTATTTTTATCACATGAAAAAAACAATTCTTCATTTTGCTGAAAGAATCCTGCCATTCATTTTCGCTTGGGTCACACTCCCGGCAAGTGCAGACAGTTACTCTTTCCGGTTAAAAAACCCTTCCGGATTCAAAAGGCATGAACTTGTGGAAATCCAGATGCCTCAAAGCTTTGAGCTAAACCGCAGTTCCTTAAAAGACGAAAAGGGCACCCCTGTCCCTTACGAGTCCTGTGGTAACAACCATATCCGTTTCTTGGCAGAAATAGACGTATGTTCCACCTTAGGCTACACCCTTTCCGAAGGCAACCCCACACAACCCCGGAAGTTGGCTTTTGTAGCCCAAATGCTCCCCGAAAGCCGGAATGACATCGCTTGGGAAAACAATTACAGTGCATACCGGATGTACAGCCATAAACTGCAGTCTTCGGAACCCGAGACTGCCAATGGCGTGGACTTATGGGGGAAAAAGACGGACGCGCCCATCATTGAGTCCATGTATTCACTTTCCAACTACCACAGCGAAAGCCAATTCGGGGTGGACGCTTATTCCGTGAACGGCAAGACATTGGGCGCAGGAGGGGTCGCAGCCTATGCAGATGGGAAACTTTGGCTCCACGATGCTTATGACGAATGTGAAATCATAGAAGACGGGCGACTTAAGTCTGAGTTCTTGCTCACATACAACCATGTGGAAGTCAACGGGAGGAGTTATAAAAAGACCCTGCGAATTACGACCTCGGCCAACGGTTTGCTCAACAAAGCCGTTGTCAAGTATGAAGGTGCCCCACAGGTTATGAAGTTGGCCGTAGGGATATTCACCCACCAAAACATGACGGGAGTAACCTCTGAAGGAAAGCGATTCACATCAATCCCCGGTGTAATCGGTTATGCTGAAAACCCGTCGGAAGGCACCGTGACATCTCCCAACGCACGCTTTTATGAAGGTGCCTATATACCCGGCACAACAGACCCGGCCTTCGAAACGGACGGCCACTTGGTGCAAACCATAGACTATACACCCGGTGATGAAGTCACCTTCTATTTCGGCGGAGGATGGAACATCTTCCCTGAAAACCTTTGGCCTACGGACGAAGATTGGTTCGAAGCCCTTGAGGAATTCAAGCAAAGCATCGAAAACCCGATAGTGGAAACCAGTATCACGCAACTGCCCCGCAAGGACGACGTGGCCGACATCATACACAAAGTGAACCAATACTGGATGACCACCAATCCCACACACGGCAATTATTTTTGGAACCGTGCCGTCTACCATATCGGCAACATGGAGGCCTACCGTACCACAGGAGAGCCGACCTATCTGGATTTCTCCACGGCATGGGCCGAACACAACAATTGGAGCGGGCCGACGGGGGATGACCCAAGCAAATGGACCTACACGTACGGTGAAAACAATGTGCTTTTCGGCGACTGCCAAGCATGCTTCCAAGTGTATTCCGAACTATACGGTCTCACTCCGGATGAAAAACGCATCGCACGGGCCAAACAAGTATTCGAATACCAAATGGGCACTGCTGCCAACGACTACCTATACTGGGTAGATGGCCTGTTCATGGTCATGCCGGCCATGAGCCACCTCTACCGCATCACCCAAGACGGGAAATACCTGGAAAAGATGCACGACTATTGGAGCTATGCCAACAGCATCATGTATGACGAAGAAACCGGTTTGTATTACCGGGATGCCAAATACGTCTATCCCGCGCATCAAACAAACTCCGGGAAAAAAGACTTCTGGGCACGGGGAGACGGATGGATATTCGCGGCCTTCGCCCGCGTTTTGGCCGACCTCCCCGAAAACCACCCACATAGGAACGAATACCTGTCTTATTATCAAAAGATGGCACGCACCTTGGCCCTATGCCAGGAAAAAGAAGGCTATTGGACCCGCAGCCTGCTCGACCCTGCTTTTGCGCCCGGATATGAAACAAGCGGCACATCGCTCATCCTATATGGATTTCTGTGGGGCATAAATAGCGGCAACCTGAACGAAAAGGAATATGGATTGACCATTGAAAAAGCCTGGAATTACCTGAGCAAGACCGCGCTACAAGCAAACGGGAGGGTAGGTTATGTCCAACCCATCGGTGAAAAGGCCGACCCCGACCAAACCGTAAGCGAAAACTCCACCGGAGATTTCGGCGTAGGTGCCTACCTGATGGCCGCCTGCGAAATGTACCGTTATGCAACGGACAACCCAAGCCCGCGACCTTTACGTCTGGCCAACGCCCACATCACATCGCCCATACAGATAATCCTCACATTCAACGAAGAAGTAGATGTGCAAATGGGAGCTTCCACCCAACATTACACCATCAACGGGAAACCGGCAGAAGCCTCTGTCAAAGTCAAAGGCAAAGAAGTCATCCTTTCGTTCACTACTCCCATACCATACGGACATCCGGAATTGAAAGTTTCCGGACTTCGCGGAACAAACGGAGGAGTAATGGAAGAAGATGCCACACGCATATTGGTTCTCCCCGTCCCCCTCTACCCCAACCAATATATCGTATCGGTATCGGCTAGCGGAAGCCAAACCGGCAACCCCCATACGCAAGCCGTGGATAACGACCTCTCCACCCGGTGGAGCCAGGACGGCATCGGGGAATGGATTTGTTTCGACTTGGGAAGCCAGATTAACGTTTCGGGTATAGACCTGGCTTATTACCAAGGAAATACCAGATACAACTTTTTCGACATACAAGCCTCTACGGACGGCATTACATTCCAAAATGTAATGGAGGACGTGCAAACAAGCGGACAAACCAACGAATTGGAACGCTATACGTTTACTCCCGTCAAAGCCCGGTACATACGCATTTGGTGCAAAGGGAACTCTGCCGGAGGAGACCAATGGAACAGTATCACGGAAGCCCGCGTCATATCGGAAGAGGCACCGACGCAAACATTCTACGAAGGAGATGAGATTACACCGGAAGGGGCATGGTGTTGGTTTGCCGACCCACGGGCTTTGCACTATGAAAACGCTGACGGCAGCATCAACGCCACTTACGTAGGATACATCGACGTACATGGAAACATCAAAGCCATGCAATACGACTTCATCCGGAATGAACGCAAAGAAATACTCATCCGTTCCTGCTTCCAACCGGACGACCATGACAACCCCACATTCCTTGTCCTTCCGGACGAAAGAATCATGGTGTTCTACTCGCGGCATACGGACGAACCGTGCTTCTATTACCGCGTGTCACAAAAGAAAGGCGACCTGGCTACGTTGGGAGAGGAAAAAACCATAGCGACAGAAGCCAACACGACTTACCCCTCCCCGTTCTTCCTCAGCGAAGACCCGGAGCATTTCTATTTGTGCTGGCGAGGCATTAACTGGCATCCCACTATAGCACGCCTGTCACTTCCGGACAAGAATGACAATGTAAAGACAGACTGGGGACCCTACCAGATTGTCCAGTCCACGGGAGCACGCCCCTATGCCAAATACCATTCAAATGGCAAGGATAGAATCATGTTGGCTTACACCACAGGACATCCGGATAACGAGTATCCAAACTTTGTCTATTTCAACACCATCAACATCCACACGCTGCAACTCGAAGACGCGGCAGGCAACGTACTATCGACCATCCAAGACGGCCCTTTCCATGTGGACAAGACAAAGCAATACATAGAAAAATACTCGTCCACACTTGTAGATTACCCTACTGACAAACGAGATTGGCTGTGGCAAATTTCAGAAACGGAGAATGGAATGCCCGCCATCCTCCTGACACAAATCAGTAACGACAAATCCTCACACGATTATTATCATGCCGAATGGAACGGAACGAAGTGGGCCAAGACATTACTCGCCAATGGCGGCGGAAAATTCCACCAGACCCCCAATCTGGAATTGTGCTACAGCGCGGGAATGACCATGAATCCCGAAAATCCGCATGAAATTTATGCCTCCCTACCCATCAATGGCATGAACGGACGTAAATATGAAATAGTCAAAATGGAAATCAGCAAGGACGGAAGCATATCCAAAGAACAGGTAACATCCAACTCGGGCTATAACAACGTTCGCCCCTACTTCATACCGGGTTCGGAGAAATCACCTTTGCAACTGGCTTGGATGCACGGCAACTACTACGACTGGATTGTCAGTGCCTCCCAACCAGAAGGATATGCCACGGCCATCCACTGCGACTTCAAATGGGAATATGCCCAAACGGATTTGTCAGATGGTCTTGTCACCTATGAGACATTCGATGAGGTGGCAGACGGGAATACCTATAACGGGCAAAGCACGGCAATCGTAAAGTCCGGTGTCTTGCTTACCCATAAAGGAGAATACGCCAACATCCCCATGCCTACTCGGGATTTCACCCTGTCGCTCTCCCTCCAAATCTCACAATACCAGTATTACGGAGACATCGTGGCTTTTGGAAACCTGAGATACGGATTGGACAGCCTTACCATGAAACCTTACTTACGCATAGGAACAGAAAGGTTCGACAGTCCAAACAAGTTAGCCACATCGGACGTATGGAGGGAACAAGGCAGAAGCACAAACGGAGTTTGGTATACCCCGTCAAAATTAGGTTTCTTCAACCTGACGCTCACTTATTCCGACGGTATCATCACCTCGTTCATCAACGGCCTGTTAGACCAACAGGTAGAAACTAACATCATTCCCACAGAGGAAATGCTCGTTGGAGGATTTGAAGGTTGGGTGGAAGACTACCATTATTACTCCCATGCCCTCAACTCGGACGAAATAAAATTACTGTCCGCCAACAGTCGCCAGTATACCCTTTCGGATGAAGCACAAGCCGAGGAAGCACTAAACCAACTTACAGTCTCCCAAAAAGTCCACACCGATATACCACTGGCCACCCAAACAAAGGAAGGACAAGGCATCCAATGGACTTCGAGTAACGAGGAGCTATTGTCATCCACCGGAATCGTGACACTACCGTCCGAACCCACAGAAGTGGCCCTGACGGCCAGAATCGGAAACTTAAACAAGGAATTCATCCTCACGGTTTATCCGCGCGACATCCTTGAAAACCTCATCCTGCATTACACATTTGCCCCACAGGACGTATACGAGGAAAACGGCACGAAGTTCCTAAAAGACCAAAGCGGGCGTTTACACGATGCAGAAATAAAAGGATCCGCCGTCATCAACGGAACGTTGGACTTGACCCGCAACACTCCAAAGGGATTCTCTTCCAACGGTTACCTGATAGTACCGTCAAACATATTGGGAAATATGCGTAGCTACACATTCTTCTTGCGTGCCATTCCGAAGACCCTGAATAGCCAACCACGTTTCTACGATTTTGGTTCGGATTCAGGTAACAGTATATTCGGACGCGCCAACAAACTTTCTGCCGGAGTCAAATACAATAACGGAACCACTGCAATGGTTAACGCAAACAAGCAATTACAAACGGGAACAGAAGCATACGTAGCCTTTACTTACGATGCAGGAACACGAACGACCCGGATTTATTGGAACGGTGAAATTGTCGGTAACGGAACCAACATCATCCGTGAGCCCTATGAAGTGGCCACCGTCGCATCCGATTTACGCAATTACATAGGACGTACGCAATGGTGGGATTCTTCTGTCGCAGCCGACAACGCTGACTTTTGCGGCCAAATAGACGATTTTTATACCTTTGACATCGCCCTGAATCCTGATGAGATTACAAAATTATACGAAAAAGTCACTTCTGTAGAAAGCATTTCCACAGAAGGACAGGACGTAAAGGCATGGAGACTATCCCAAAACGTATGCGACCCAGGGACGGCCTTGAATATTTATTCCACGAATACCTCTAAAATCCATCTGGAAATATTCAACAGTAACGGGCAACTCATCCGACATATCCCGAACCTGACATCCGGCTCTTATTTCAATGCCCCTATGGAAAAAGGTATGTATTTCGTCCATATTACTCCAAGTCCGGACAAGAAACAGACAGAAAAACTCATTATCAAATAACGTTATCTAAGAGGATGTGTAAAAGGCACATCCTCTTTTTTTCGCTTTAACCACCTCTTTCCATATAAAAAGCTTATATTTGTATGTTACTAACCAAAAGAGGAAAGTCCCATGAAAGAAAAAGAAATCATCAGCAAAGTCCGAATATACGACTACGAGGAACTAACGGATGCGGACCGAGAGTTAATAGACAAAGCCAAAAATGCCACACAAACTAGCTATGCACCTTTTTCAAAATTCTGTGTAGGAGCTGCGGCCCGGTTGTCCGATGGCACCATAGTCACAGGAAGCAACCAAGAAAACGCCGCCTTCCCATCAAGCCTGTGCGCGGAACGTACCGCACTATTCTACGCCAACGCACGCTACCCGGAGAAAAGCGTGGAAGAACTGGCCATTGCGGCATACGCCCACGGGACTTTCCTGAAATCCCCCATCCCTCCTTGCGGAGCTTGCCGGCAAGTCATCCTTGGAGTGGAAGAACGGTACGGTCGCCCCATACGCATCCTGCTGTTCGGAGAAGAGGGCACTTACGTGGTCGACTCCATCAAAGCCCTGCTCCCGTTGCAGTTTACGGGAGAAACCATGAACGAATAAAATATTTTTCGTACCTTTGCGCCGTATTACAAACCAAGACATATATAATAAGGTATATAGAGTATGATTAGCGTATCGAATCTTGCCATCCAGTTCGGGAAAAGAGTCCTGTACAAGGATGTAAACATGAAGTTCACCAATGGAAACATTTACGGGGTCATCGGGGCTAACGGAGCCGGAAAGTCCACGTTGCTGAAAGCCATCTCCGGAGAATTGGAACCGACAAAAGGCAGCGTGGAACTAGGACCGGGCGAAAGGCTCTCCGTACTTAGCCAGGACCACTTCCAATATGACGAATGTACCGTACTGAACACCGTGCTGATGGGACACACCATATTGTGGGACATCATGCAACAACGCGATGCGCTTTATTCCAAAGCTGATTTTTCGGACGAAGACGGCATCAAAGTGGCCGAACTGGAAGAAAAGTTCGCGGAAATGGGCGGATACAATGCCGAAAGCGATGCTGCGGCCTTGTTGAGCGGACTGGGTATCAAAGAAGACAAGCATTACGCACTGATGGGCGAACTGAGCGGTAAGGAAAAGGTACGTGTCATGTTGGCAAAAGCCCTCTTCGGCGAACCGGACAACCTGCTGTTGGACGAGCCGACCAACGACCTCGACCTCGACACGGTGCAATGGCTTGAATCCTATCTTTCCGATTTCGAACATACGGTATTGGTTGTAAGCCACGACCGCCATTTTCTGGATGCAGTTTGTACACATACAGTGGATATTGATTTCGGCAAAGTAACGATGTTTGCAGGCAATTATAGTTTCTGGTACGAATCCAGTCAGTTAGCTCTGCGGCAAGCTCAAAACCAAAAAGCCAAGGCCGAAGAAAAGAAACGGGAATTGGAAGAATTCATCCGGCGTTTTTCAGCCAACGTAGCTAAAAGCAAGCAGACCACCAGTCGGAAAAAGATGTTGGAAAAACTAAATGTAGAGGAAATCCGCCCCTCTACCCGCAAATACCCGGGCATCATTTTCCAGATGGAACGCGAGCCAGGCAACCAAATCCTTGAGGTGAAAGGGTTACGCGCCACGACGGATGACGGAACCGTGCTTTTCAACGACGTGAACTTTACCGTAGAGAAAGGAGATAAAATTGTCTTTCTGAGCCGTGACCCTCGTGCCATGACAGCTTTTTTTGAAATCATCAACGGTAACCGTAAAGCACAAGGAGGCGACTACAAGTGGGGAGTAACCATCACTACGGCATATTTGCCTCTCGACAACACCCGCTTCTTCGAAAGCGACTTGAACCTTGTGGATTGGCTGAGCCAGTTCGGTGAAGGCAACGAAGTTTATTTCAAGAGCTTCCTCGGAAGAATGCTGTTCTCGGGAGAGGAGGTCCTGAAGAAAGTCAACGTGCTTTCAGGAGGAGAGAAGATGCGCTGCATGATAGCCCGCATGCAGCTGAAAAACGCCAACTGCCTCGTTTTGGACACTCCGACAAACCATCTGGATTTGGAGAGCATCCAGGCTTTCAACAACAACCTGAAACTGTTCAAAGGCAACATCTTGTTCTCCAGCCATGACCACGAGTTCATCGAAACCGTAGCCAACCGCATCATCGAGCTCACCCCCAACGGCATTATCGACAAGATGATGGAATACGACGAGTACATTGCCAGCGACCACATCAAGGAGCTTAAAACAAGAATGTACGGGGATTAAAAATATTTTTGAGAAACAAAAGCCGAATGGCAAACTATTTGTAGGGTATTTAGCGACTAAATACCCTTTTAAAATATTGCATCATGGAAAAAAATAAAGATATGAACGAAGAAGAGCTGAAAGCCCAACAAGAGGAAACTTTGGATAATGTAGCAACCACACAACAAGACGAAGGCGACAAAACTGAAGAACAACCTGCAAAGGAAATGTCTGTGGAAGATAAATTGGCTGCTGCAGAAACCAAAGTGGCAGAACTGCAAGACAAATACCTGCGTCAGGTTGCCGAATTTGACAATTACCGCAAACGTACCATCAAAGAAAAAGCTGAATTGATTTTAAACGGGGCGGAAAAAACAATTACGGCCATACTGCCTGTATTGGACGACATGGAACGTGCATTGAAGAATATGGACAAGATGGAAGACGTGGCTGCCGTAAAAGAAGGGGTTGACCTGATATTCCAAAAATTCGTAAAAGTCTTAGGCGAACAAGGGGTCAAGAAAATAGAGACCGAAAATGCCGATTTCAACACGGATTTGCATGAGGCTATCGCCCAAGTACCGGCTCCTTCGGATGAAATGAAAGGTAAAATCATCGACTGTGTCAAAACAGGCTATACTTTAAATGAAAAGGTGATTCGCCACTCTCAAGTGGCCGTAGGACTTTAAACCTCAATAAAATATGGCGAAACGTGACTATTATGAAGTGCTAGGCGTTTCAAAAAACGCCTCGGACGACGAGATAAAAAGGGCTTATAAGAAAATGGCTATCAAATATCATCCCGATCGTAATCCGGATGATAAGGAAGCCGAAGCTAAATTTAAAGAAGCTGCAGAAGCATACGACGTGCTCCGCGACCCGCAAAAACGTGCCCGTTACGACCAGTTCGGGCCAGAAGGCGTAAATGGTGCCGGCGGATTTGGCGGTGGTGGTATGAACATGGATGATATCTTCTCTATGTTTGGTGACATATTCGGAGGCCATGGCGGATTTGGTGGCTTCGGTGGAGGCGGCAGAACCCGGAAACCCCAATACAGAGGAGGGGATCTTCGCCTCAAAGTAAGAATGACGCTCCAGGAAATATCCACAGGAGTAACCAAAAAATTCAAGGTCAAAAAGAAAGTGGCCTGCCCTCATTGCCACGGAAGCGGAGCCGAGGGTAGCGGCGCGACCGAGACATGCCCGACATGCCATGGTAACGGCTTTGTCGTGAAAACCCAACAAAGCATTTTCGGCATGATGCAAACACAAGCTGTTTGCCCTACATGTGGAGGAGAAGGAACTATTATAAAGAATAAATGCAAAGAATGTGGAGGGGAAGGCATCGTCAACGGCGAAGAAGTCATTGAAGTGAAAATTCCCGCAGGCGTAGGAGACGGCATGGTCGTCACCGTCACGGGAAAAGGCCATGCAGCCCGACGTAACGGAGTCCCGGGAGACATTCAGGTCTATATCGAAGAAGAGCCGCACAAGGAACTCTTGCGGGAAGACAATAATCTGATATACAATTTGCTTTTGGATGTCCCCACTGCGGCATTGGGCGGCGATGCGGAAATCCCTACCATCGACGGAAAGGTAAAAATCAAAATAGAACCGGGCACACAACCGGGCAAGGTGGTACGCTTGAGAGGCAAGGGGTTACCTGCCGTACAAGGTTACGGATACGGCACAGGAGACCTTATCGTAAATATCAGTGTGTATATTCCGGAAGCTTTGAGCAAAGACGAAAAGAAGACGTTGGAAGAGATGAAGAAGAGTGATAACTTCGCTCCGAATCCATCCATTAAAGAAAAGATATTCAGAAAGTTCAAAAGCTATTTTGAATAAAAGCTATAAATAAGGAGATGACGTATAAAGAAGCCACGACATATTTGTTTAACAGTGTACCCATGTTCCAAAATGTAGGAGGAACTGCTTACAAAGAAGGTCTAAGCAACACCTTGTTGCTAGATGAGCATTTTGGTCATCCCCACCGTAAATTCAAAACCATCCACGTGGGGGGCACTAACGGCAAGGGGTCGTGCAGCCATACATTGGCAGCCATACTCCAAACCGCAGGTTACAAAGTGGGGCTTTATACGTCACCTCACCTGACCGATTTCAGAGAGCGCATACGGGTAAACGGACAAATGATACCGGAATGCGAAGTGGTTTCTTTTGTCGAAGACGAACGCTCTTTCTTCGAACCTCTGCACCCTTCTTTCTTTGAATTGACAACGGCTTTGGCTTTTAAATATTTTGCAAAAGCCGAAGTGGATGTCGCCGTTATCGAAGTGGGCATGGGAGGACGCTTGGATTGCACCAACATCATAACTCCGGATTTGTCCGTCATTACCAATATCAGCTTTGACCATGTACAATTTTTGGGAAACACCCTTGCGAAAATTGCCGGGGAGAAAGCAGGAATCATCAAGCCCGGAGTTCCAGTGGTCATCGGAGAGACTACCGAGGAAACGAAAAAGGTTTTCAAGGATAAATCATTGGAGATGAATGCACCAATAAGATTTGCAGAAGAAGAGCATGAAATCATCTCCTCCCGTCCGGAAGGCAATACACGTGTTTACGAGACTCTTCATTACGGAAGTTTTATAGGCGAACTGGGAGGACTCTGCCAAGAAAAGAACACGGCAACCATACTTGCAGCTATTGACGAACTACGAAAAACCGGTTA
Source organism: Paraprevotella xylaniphila YIT 11841 (assembly GCF_900683745.1). Classification (NCBI taxonomy): domain Bacteria; kingdom Pseudomonadati; phylum Bacteroidota; class Bacteroidia; order Bacteroidales; family Prevotellaceae; genus Paraprevotella; species Paraprevotella xylaniphila. Next base: position 595,679 of record NZ_LR215980.1, on the reverse strand, counting down.
TATTATCGCGCAAGAACACATTGAACTCGGCTTCGGACACGTCTGCAAACTTACCGGTTTACGAGGTCGTTGGCAGCAACTCGGAACGCACCCCACTGTAATCTGTGACACTGGACATAATACAGGGGGGATAAGTTATATCGCCGAACAACTGGAATGCGTCCAAGCCGATAAACTCCACATTATAATAGGTATGGTGAATGACAAAGATATTCATTCTGTCCTACAACAACTTCCCAAATGTGCCATCTATTATTTCACAAAAGCAAGCGTCAAACGGGCACTTAACGAACACACACTCCAAACACTCGCCCAAGAAGCCGGATTAAGGGGAACTTCCTGGCCCGACGTACGGTCTGCCTTTCAGGCGGCACGGCAATCTTCTACGGAAAAGGATTTGATTTTCGTAGGAGGCAGCACGTTCGTTGTTGCCGACTTTTTAGCCTTTTATCACCCCGAACAAGCATAATCTGCAAATCTTCTCATTTCTGCATCATCTTTTTCCCCGAAATCTTTTGCAATAAGAAAGTTTTTTTCTTATTTTGCATAACGATAATTTAACTTTAAATCATTAGTCTGATGAGTTTAAAAAATATTAGTGGTCTTAAAAGAGAAGATTTTCAAGCAGAAGTTCAGGGCAAACAAACAGATTTGTTTATCCTGAGAAACAATAAGGGTTGTGAAGTAGCCATTACAAACTACGGAGGAGCATTGGTTGCCATCATGGTTCCTGACCGCGACGGAAAAATGGCAAATGTCATTCAAGGGCATGACAACATCCAGGAGGTTATCAGTAGCCCGGAGCCATTCCTCAGTACGCTGATAGGCCGTTATGGTAATCGTATCTGTAAGGGTAAATTCACGTTAGAAGGGAAAGAGTATTCATTGACGGTTAATAACGGGCCGAATAGCCTTCACGGCGGTCCGACCGGATGCCATGCCCGGGTTTGGGATGCCCGACAGGCGGACGAGCGTACCTTACTTTTACATTATACATTCGCAGATAATGAAGAAGGCTTTCCTGGAAAATTAGACATGGATGTCACTTATTCGTTCACCAACGACAATGAATTGATCATCGAATACAAAGGGACAACCGACAAAACAACCATCGTCAATATGACTAATCACGGGTTCTTCAGTTTGGCCGGTATTGCCAACCCCACTCCAACTATTGAAAAACTGCAATGTCAGATTAATGCTGATTATTTCATTCCTATTGACAACACCTCTATTCCTACGGGAGAAATCAAACCTGTAAAAGGCACTCCTTTTGATTTTACGACCTCGCGTGAAATCGGCGAACGCATAGATGCCGATGACGAACAGACGCAGAATGGCGCCGGTTACGACCATTGCTTCGTCCTCAACAAGAGAGAAGTAGGCGAACTGAGTTTTGCAGCTAAAATATACGAGCCTGTTTCCGGCCGTACAATGGAAGTTTATACCACCGAACCTGGAGTTCAAGTATACACGGATAATTGGGCTGACGGATACAAGGGACAATTGGGAGCAACATTCCCGCGTCGAAGCGCAATTTGCTTTGAAGCCCAACATTTCCCCGATTCTCCCAATCGCCCCTACTTTCCGTCTGTAGTTCTAAAACAGGGAGAAACTTATACCCAAACCACAATCTATAAATTCGGTACTGAAAAATAAGTGAAACTATAATAGAAAAACAAATCTTAAAAAAACAAATTATCAAATGACTCAAAAAACGCAACCGAACTACACGTTCGCCCTCACGGTGGTCATTATCGTTTGCTTCCTTATCGGTTTCGTAACGACAATGAACAATTCTATGATTGGATTCTGCAAGACCGTATTCAACCTGACAGAAGCACAGGGACAACTCGTTAATTCCGCATTTTATGGAGCTTATGCCTTGTCAATTCCCTTTGCTCTTATGATGAACAAGATTGGTTATAAGATGACATTGGTTCTTGGTTTGGCCGTTGTCGGATTGGGATTCGTAATCAATTACTTTGGTATCTCAACGAATTTGGATGCCGCCCAGACGACCATCTATAATATTTTCTTGGCTAGCATGTGTTGTGTGGCATTGGGTATCGTCATGTTGCAACTCGTTGCGAATCCGTACGTCATGGTGTTAGGCGCACCCGAGAAAGGGGCATTCCGCATGACGTTAAGCCAGGCCCTAAATTCTGTAGCCACGACATTGGCTCCGATGTTTATTACCTACTTTATTATTGCAGGCAAATCGGAAGATCAATTAAGCGGAAATGACGTGACCGTTCCGTTCTTGGGATTGGGTATTTTTACTTTCCTGCTTTGCATCATTCTTTACTTCTTGAAACTTCCGGAAATCAAAGAAGAAGAGCAAGCTGCCGACAATGGTGACACACGAGAATACAAATCGAGCGTGTTCAAGTACCCCCACGTATGGTTTGGTGCTTTTGCCATCTTTATGTATATGGGATTGGAAATCGGTATTCCCTCCATGTTGTCTGCTTATTTCGACAGCAAGCCTGATTTGGGCGGCAAAGCCGAAGATTTCCTGCCCTTGTACTGGGGTGGTATGATGGTTGGACGTTTCATCGGTGCCGGTGTGTTAAGCAAATACCAACCACGCCATTTGTTGACGGTTTGCCTTCTCGGAGGTGCGGCATGCGTCGGCATTTCATTCGTTCTTCCGGGGATGGCGGCCGTATACGCCATGTTGGCAGCCGGCTTGTTCCACTCTGTAATGTGGCCGCTCATCTTCAACCTCGGTTTGCAGGAATTGGGACCACATACAAAAGCAGCTAGCGGTATCATTAACATGGGTGTAATAGGTGCGGCCACACTGCCGTTGTTGATGGGTGTCGTAGTGGACCATACAGGTGTAGGAATGGCAATCTGCATGATGTTTATCTACTACCTCTATGTTATTTGGTTCTGTTGGAAAGGTTCTAAGGTAGGACTTAAAGGATAAGAAAAATCTCTTTTTATTAACCTCATAAAATAAATGGATTATGAAATTGACAATAGATGATGTAAGAAGCCGTTTCATTGAACATTTTGATGGAACAACCGGTTCTGTATATGCTTCTCCGGGTCGTATCAACCTCATCGGTGAACACACTGATTATAATGACGGATTTGTATTCCCCGGTGCTGTTCAACAAGGTATGATAGCTGAAATAAAAGTAAACGGGACAAGAAATGTACGTGCCTACTCTATCGACTTGAAAGATTACGTGGAGTTTTCTTTAGACGATGAAAAGGGACCAAAAGCAAGTTGGGCTCGCTACATTTTCGGCGTGTGCCGGGAAATGATGGCATTGGGTGTTCCTGTGGAAGGTTTTAACACAGCATTCGCTGGTGATGTTCCTCTCGGCGCAGGAATGTCTTCTTCTGCTGCATTGGAAAGCGTATATGCTTTTGCACTCAACGATATGTTCGGCGAAAACAAAATAGACAAAATGACATTGGCTAAAGTAGGACAGGCTACAGAACATAAATATTTGGGATGCAATTGCGGTATCATGGACCAATTCGCTTCTGTTCACGGTAAAGCAGGTAGTTTGATGCGTTTGGATTGCCGTAGCGGTGAGTTTGAATACTTCCCGTTCGACCCGAAAGGCTATAAATTGGTATTGGTAAACTCTTGCGTAAAGCACGAACTTGTAGGTTCCCCCTATAATGACCGCCGCAGAAGTTGCGAAAACGTAGCTGCCACCATCAACAAGCATCACCCAGAGGTAAAAAGTTTACGCGATGCAGACTATGCCATGTTGGACGAAGTGAAGAACGAAGTATCAGCTGAAGATTTCATGCGAGCTAAATATGTCATTGGCGAGAAAGAACGTGTCTTGGCTGTTTGTGACGCTTTGGAGAAAGGCGACTACGAAACCGTAGGACAGAAAATGTACGAAACCCATTACGGCCTGAGCAAAGAATACGAAGTTTCCTGCCCGGAATTGGACTTTCTGAATGATATAGCAAAAGAAGAAGGGGTAACTGGTTCTCGTATTATGGGAGGAGGGTTCGGAGGTTGTACTATCAACCTTGTAAGTGATGAACTTTATGACAACTTCGTAAAAGTAGCCAAATCGAAATTCAAAGAAAAATTCGGCAAAGAACCGGTCATTATTGATGTAGTCATCGGAGACGGATCCAGAAAACTCTGCTAAAAACAAAATCTTAGCATCTTATTTATGTAGAAAAAGGGAATCATTATAATGTAGTGGTTCCCTTTTTATTAACGCAACCCACAACTGAATAAAATGGTGTCTTATCTATCTTATTTTTCTACAGTTGTACGGTTTTTAATAAACTATAACATAGAAAAAAGAATAAAAAGAAGTGTAAGGCATACACCTTATGCCCAAAAACATCTATATTTGCAATAGAAATACGAGATAAAGTCGTAACTTTACATTCAATTTAAATCTTTTAATTCATTCACCATGAAAAAAGAAAGAAATGCAATCTTAGGTGTAGGACTTATCACAGTTCTTTTGGCTTCATGCAGCCAACAACCTCAAAGTAATTTAACCGTTTCAGGACTTGATCCGCAGAATTTCGTAGCCGACGTAAAAGGCAAACCGACAAGTTTGTACACTCTTAAAAATTCCAATGGAATGGAAGTTTGTATCACAAACTTTGGCGGGCGGATCGTATCTATTATGGTACCAGACAAAAATGATTCTTTACGCGATGTCGTGTTAGGTTTCGACAGTATAGCCGATTACATTAACAAGCCCAGTGATTTCGGGGCCGCAATAGGTCGCTATGCCAATCGAATAAACAAAGGCAGAATCGTTATTGATGGGGATTCTATTCAATTGCCCACCAATAATTTTGGCCATTGTCTGCATGGAGGGCCTCAAGGATGGCAATATCAAGTGTATGAGGGAAAGCAATTGAACGATACGACACTGGCTATGACGATGTATTCTCCTGACGGAGACCAAAACTTCCCAGGAGCTGTAACTGCAACGGTGACCTATACCCTAAGCGGTGATAATGCCTTGGACATTAAATACGATGCAACCACAGATAAGAAGACCGTCATCAATATGACCAACCATTCTTATTTCAACTTATCAGGCAATCCGTCTCAACTAGCTACCGATCATATTTTATATATCAATGCGGACAACTATACTCCTGTAGACAGTACATATATGACTACGGGCGAAATCGTTACGGTAAAAGAAACTCCAATGGATTTTACTACTCCGAAAGCCGTAGGACAGGATATAGACAAATTTGATTTTATCCAACTGAAAAACGGCAACGGTTATGACCATAATTGGGTATTGAACACCCAAGGAGATATCAACCAATTAGCAGCAAAACTAACTTCGCCGACAAGCGGCATCTCATTAGAAGTTTATACGAATGAACCAGGCATTCAAGTCTACAGCGGAAACTTCTTGGATGGTACATTAAGCGGAAAGAAAGGAATCGTATACAACCAGCGTGCTTCCGTTTGCCTCGAAACCCAGCACTACCCCGATAGCCCGAATAAACCGGAATGGCCTTCGGTAATATTGGAGCCGGGACAGGCTTATCACAGCGAATGTATTTTCAAATTCACCGTGGAGAAATAATCATCATTAACTATATCATCAAACAAAAACAAAGACATGAATTGGAATTCAAATGAATTTATATGGCTTGACTGGTTGGTTCTCGCCATCGGAGTCATAGCGATTGTATGGGCTGTCTACCGTTCCATCAAAAAAGACAAAGAGAAAATGCAAGGGGCCGACAGCCAAGATTACCTTTTCGGAAAGGGCGAACCTTGGTACATCATCGGTGCGGCTATTTTTGCAGCCAATATAGGTTCCGAACACCTTGTCGGTCTGGCCGGCACAGGAGCCAAAGACGGTGTAGGCATGGCCCATTGGGAAATGCAAGGATGGATGATTCTGATATTAGGTTGGTTGTTCGTTCCATTCTATCAATTGTTGAATAACAAAATGGGCAAGATTATCACGATGCCGGACTTCCTGAAATTCCGCTATACCCAACGTACAGGTTCGTGGCTGTCCATCATCACACTGATTGCCTACGTGTTGACCAAAGTCTCCGTCACTGCGTTTACCGGTGGTATCTTCTTTGAGTACCTCCTCGGCCTTCCGTTCTGGTACGGTGCCATTGGCCTTATCGCAATCACTGCCGTATTCACGGTATTTGGCGGAATGAAAGGAGTAATGACTTTATCCGCCATCCAGACGCCGATTCTCATTATCGGTTCTTTCTTGGTTCTGTTCCTCGGTTTGAACATGTTGGGTGACGGTAGCATCACTGAAGGATGGTCTCAAATGATGGCCGTATGCAATGCAGCCCATGATGGGTTCGGAACAACCCACATGTTCCACACCGATCCCGCTGACCCCATGTATCCGCAATTCCCCGGTTATGTGGTCTTCCTCGGTGCGTCAATCATCGGTTTTTGGTATTGGTGTACAGACCAGCATATTGTACAACGTGTACTCGGACAAACCAAAGGTGAAGATAACGGCAAAGTCATGGCACGTGCGCGCCGTGGTACAATTGCGGCCGGTTATTTCAAACTCCTTCCGGTTTTCATGTTCCTCATTCCCGGCATGGTGGCTTTTGCACTTTCCCAAAAAGCCGGCAGTGGTATTGTCATGGATATCACTAACACCCATGACACCGATGGTGCTTTTGCCATGATGGTAAAAAACATTCTCCCGGCTGGAATTAAAGGTATTGTGACTATCGGTTTTATCTGTGCACTCGTAGCTTCCTTGGCCGCATTCTTCAATAGCTGTGCCACTTTGTTTACAGAGGATTTCTACAAGCCTATGAAAAAAGGAAAGAGTGAAAGTCATTATGTATTGGTAGGACGTGTGGCTACAGTTGTGGTCGTATTGCTCGGATTGGCATGGATGCCCATCATGATGAACATGGGTAACTTATACTCATACCTTCAAGATATCCAATCCTTGATTGCCCCAGCCATGGTTGCCGTATTCACCCTTGGTATATTCTCCAAGAGAATCACTCCGAAAGCGGGTGAATGGGGTCTGATTGGCGGTTTCCTGATTGGTATGGTACGTTTGCTCACCAACGTCATTACCGACTCTGGAAAAGCTGTCATGGACGGCGCATTTTGGGAATATACCAGTTGGTTCTGGCAGACCAATTGGCTCATCTTCGAGGTCTGGCTGCTCGTATTCATCATCATTCTGATGTACATTGTATCAATGTTCACAGCGAAACCATCTGCCGAGCAGATTGCTGCAATCACCTTTACAGGCAATTATAAGAAGACCATCCGTGAAAGTTGGAACGTTTGGGATGTCATAGCCTCTTTAGGTGTCATCATACTCTGTGCCTTATTCTATGCATATTTCTGGTAACACAAATATAGATAATGACCACCTATTATAATATAAACCCTCGATTCTACGTTTCCGTAGATTGCATCATATTCGGCTTTGACAAGGGCAGTTTAAAACTGCTCTTGCTCAAGCGGAATTTCGAACCGGCAAAGGGTAGTTGGTCCTTAATGGGTGGATTCGTGCAAGACGGAGAAAGCGTAGACGATGCAGCCAAAAGAGTCTTGGCAGAACTGACAGGACTTGAAAACGTATATATGGAACAGGTCGGAACTTTTGGAGAAGTAGACCGTGACCCGGGAGAAAGAGTAATATCCGTGGCATATTATGCATTAATCAACATCAATGAATATGACCGGAATCTGGTACAGCAGCATAATGCGCATTGGGCGGAAATCAACGAAATTCCACCACTAGTTTTCGACCATTCCCAAATGGTAAATCAAGCCAGAATCATGTTGCAAAAGAAAGCCTCTTCCGAACCTATCGGTTTCAACCTTTTGCCAAGTATGTTCACTCTGTTCCAATTGCAAAGTTTGTACGAAGCTATCTATGGGGAGCCTTTTGATAAACGGAATTTCCGCAAACGGGTTGCAGACTTGAACTATATCGAAAAAACAGATAAAATTGATAAAACAGGGTCGAAACGGGGAGCTGCTTTATATAAGTTCAACGAAAACGCTTACCGTAAAGCCCCTAAATTTAAATTATGAACTATGTTAGAAGAACTCAAAGAAAAGGTATATCAAGCCAATCTTGATTTAGTAAAACAAGGTTTGGTTATCTTCACATGGGGAAATGTATCAGGCATCGACCGTGAAAAGGGACTCGTAGTCATCAAACCGAGCGGCGTGGACTACGATACAATGAAGGCCTCGGACATGGTTGTGGTAGATTTGGAAAGCGGCAAGGTGGTAGAAGGAGAATTGAATCCTTCATCCGACACACCGACACATCTTGTCCTCTACAAAGCTTTCCCGAACATTCAAGGAGTAGTCCACACCCACTCCACTTATGCTACCGCATGGGCTCAGGCCGGCAAAGACATTCCTAATATCGGGACGACACATGCCGACTATTTCCACGAAGCTATCCCCTGCACCTCCGACATGACAAAGGCAGAAGTAGAAGGACAATACGAATTGGAAACCGGCAATGTTATCGTTAAACGGTTTGAAGGAATCAACCCCGACCACACACCAGGTGTATTGGTAAAGAATCACGGTCCGTTCAGTTGGGGTACGAGTCCGGCCAATGCCGTTTACAATGCCAAGGTGATGGAGCAGTGTGCCAAAATGGCTTTCGTATCCTTTATGGTAAACCCCGAAACCACAATGAATCCACTGCTCATCGAGAAGCATTATAACCGTAAACACGGACCGAACGCCTACTACGGACAGAAAAAGAAATAAACAAAGTATATTAACTAACAAATCTCTAACAATTTAAAATTTTTATCATGAACGCATTTGATCAATATGAAGTATGGTTTGTTACGGGAGCACAGCTTCTGTACGGTGGTGACGCAGTAGTGGCAGTCGACGGTCACTCCACTCAAATGGTTAACGGTTTGAATGCCTCCGGCAAACTTCCCGTTAAAGTAGTCTATAAAGGAACGGCCAATTCTTCCAAAGAAGTGGAAGCCGTATTCAAAGCAGCCAACAATGACGAGAAGTGCATTGGCGTAATCACCTGGATGCACACATTCTCACCGGCTAAGATGTGGATACACGGTTTGCAGCAGTTAAAGAAACCGTTGCTCCATCTCCACACGCAGTTCAACAAAGAGATACCTTGGGATACCATGGATATGGACTTTATGAACCTGAACCAATCTGCCCACGGTGACCGCGAATTCGGGCATATCTGTACCCGTATGCGTATCCGCCGTAAAGTAGTCGTAGGTTATTGGCAAGACGAGGATACCCAACACAAGATTGCCGTATGGATGCGTGTTTGTGCCGCATGGGCTGATGCACAAGACATGTTGATTATCCGTTTCGGCGACCAGATGAACAATGTAGCCGTAACAGACGGGGATAAAGTCGAGGCAGAACAACGCATGGGCTATCATGTAGACTACTGTCCGGTTAGCGAACTGATGCAATACCATGCTGAAGTAAAAGATGCCGATGTGGAAGCTTTAGTGAAAACCTATTTTAATGAATACGATCACGATGCCACATTGGAAGACAAGACCACTGAAGCTTATCAAAAGGTGTGGAACTCAGCTAAGGCTGAACTCGCACTGCGTGCCATCCTGAAAGCCAAAGGAGCCAAAGGTTTCACAACAAACTTCGATGACTTGGGACAAACAGACGGCAGTCATTTCGACCAGATTCCCGGCTTGGCTTCACAACGTTTGATGGCCGATGGTTATGGTTTCGGTGCCGAAGGCGACTGGAAATCTGCCGCCCTCTACCGTACGGTATGGGTAATGAACCAAGGTCTACCTACAGGTTGCTCATTCTTGGAAGACTACACATTGAATTTCGATGGGGAAAACAGTTCCATCCTGCAAGCTCACATGTTGGAAGTTTGCCCGCTCATCGCAGCAAAGAAACCGCGTCTGGAAGTACATTTCCTTGGTATCGGTATCCGTAAGAGCCAGACAGCCCGTTTGGTCTTCACTTCAAAAGTAGGCAAAGGCTGCACTGCCACGGTCGTTGATTTGGGCAACCGTTTCCGCCTCATTGTAAACGACGTAGAATGTATCGAACCGAAACCTCTGCCCAAACTTCCTGTAGCTTCCGCATTGTGGAAACCCATGCCGAACTTCGAAATCGGTGCAGGTGCCTGGATTTTGGCCGGTGGTACACACCATTCTTGCTTCTCATACGACTTGACAGCCGAATATTGGGAAGACTATGCCGAAATTTCCGGTATCGAAATGGTACACATCAACAAAGACACGACTATCAGCGAGTTCAAGAAGGAGCTCCGCATGAACGAAGTGTATTATATGCTGAACAAAGCACTTTGCTAATAGCATACCGGCAAAGGATTTAAAATTAAAAGTGCTCGGCGAGCAATCGTTTGCAGCACTTTTAATTTATTCATTTATTATTGTTATACTTTAATTTATAGGGTTAAATATGAAAACAGATGCTAAGTCAACCATCGAAAGCGGAAAAGCTATCTTGGGGATAGAATTCGGTTCTACGCGAATCAAGGCGGTCCTGATCGACCCTGAGAACCACCCCATCGCCCAAGGAAGTCATACTTGGGAAAACCAGTTGGTAGATGGCCTTTGGACATACAGTATAGAAGAAATATGGTATGGACTGCAAGATTGTTATGCCGATCTCCGTGCCAATGTAAAAAAGCAATATGACACAGAGATTGAGACCTTGGCAGCCATTGGTGTCAGCGCTATGATGCACGGCTACATGGCATTTGATAAGAATGAAGAGATTCTGGTTCCTTTCCGTACTTGGAGAAACACCAACACCGGACAAGCCGCTGCAGCTCTATCCGAGCTTTTTGTCTACAACATCCCTCTCAGATGGAGCATCTCTCATTTATATCAGGCCATACTGAACAACGAAAAACATGTCAACGAGATAGATTTCCTGACTACACTTGCAGGTTACGTACACTGGCAACTTACGGGTGAAAAGGTATTGGGTATTGGCGATGCATCCGGCATGCTTCCCATCGACCCGGCCACCAAGAACTATTCGGCTGAAATGGTAGCCAAATTCGACAAACTGGTTGCCCCCAAAGGATATTCATGGAAACTGGAAGACATTCTTCCAAAAGTATTGAATGCCGGAGAAAATGCAGGTTGCCTTACTCCTGAAGGGGTCAAAAGACTGGACGTATCCGGCAATTTGAAAGCAGGCATACCGCTTTGTCCCCCAGAGGGTGACGCGGGAACCGGTATGGTGGCCACTAATGCCGTCAAACAACGTACCGGAAATGTTTCGGCCGGAACTTCTTCGTTCTCCATGATCGTATTGGAAAAGGAATTGTCCAAACCTTACGAGATGATAGACATGGTCACCACGCCGGACGGAAGCCTCGTCGCCATGGTACACTGCAACAACTGTACTTCCGACCTCAACGCATGGGTCAACCTTTTCAAGGAGTTCCAAGAACTTCAGGGCCAGCCCGTCGATATGGACGACATATACGGCAAGCTTTACAACCACGCACTTACTGGTCATGCGGATTGCGGAGGACTCGTATCATACAATTATTTCTCCGGAGAACCCGTCACTGGACTTGCCGAAGGCAGACCTTTGTTCGTGCGTTCAGCCAATGACAAGTTCAATCTGGCCAACTTCATGAGAGCACATTTGTATGCTTCTGTCGGTGTTCTTAAAATAGGTAACGATATTCTTTTCAACGAAGAAAAAATCAGAGTGGACCGGATTACCGGCCACGGGGGCTTGTTCCGTACCAAGGGAGTAGGCCAACGGGTTTTGGCAGCAGCCATAAATTCTCCGATATCTGTCATGGAAACAGCCGGAGAAGGCGGTGCATGGGGTATCGCCCTATTGGGTTCCTACCTTGTAAACAACGAAAAGAAACAATCACTGGCTGACTTCTTGGACGAACATGTCTTTGCCGGTGATGCAGGCATAGAGGTTTCACCCACAGCAGAGGACGTGGAAGGCTTCAACAAATATATTGAAAACTATAAGGCCGGACTGCCCATTGAAGAAGCAGCCGTCCGGTTCAAAAGATAAATATTCGGAAGAAAACCATTATCTTTGTCCTTATAAAATACAAAAGACAGGCTTTAAGACTGTTTAAGTATGGATTCAATTTAAAATTTAGTGAATATGAATAGCAAACAAGTAATGAACCACGCAGCCGACAACATCCGTATCTTGGCTGCGTCCATGGTTGAAAAAGCCAAATCCGGTCACCCGGGCGGTGCAATGGGTGGTGCCGATTTCATCAATGTATTGTACTCTGAATTTTTGCAATACGACCCGGCTAATCCGAAATGGGAAGGACGAGACCGTTTCTTCCTCGACCCCGGCCACATGGCTCCCATGCTCTATTCCCAGTTGGCGCTTATCGGTAAGTTCACATTGGACGAGCTGAAACAGTTGCGCCAGTGGGGCTCCCCCACCCCGGGCCATCCCGAAGTAGACGTAATGCGTGGCATCGAAAACACTTCCGGCCCGTTGGGACAGGGGCACGTGTTTGCCGTAGGTGCCGCCATCGCTGCCAAGTTCTTGGCCGCACGTACCGGCAATCCGACTTTTGCCAAAGAGACCATCTACGCATATATTTCCGACGGGGGCATCCAGGAAGAAATCTCCCAAGGTGCCGGACGTATTGCAGGCTGCCTCGGCCTGGACAACCTGATCATGTTCTACGACTCCAACGACATCCAACTTTCTACCGAGACCAAGGATGTAACAACCGAGGACACAGCCATGAAATACCGTGCATGGAACTGGAACGTCATTGAAATCAACGGTAATGACTGCGAACAGATTCGCGAGGCGTTAAACGCTGCAAAAGCAGAAAACCAACGTCCTACATTGATTATCGGTAAGTGTATCATGGGCAAGGGTGCCCGTAAGGATGACAACTCTTCCTACGAACATAACTGCAAGACGCACGGTGCCCCTCTCGGTGGAGACGCTTATAAGAACACCATGGTGAACCTCGGTGCAGACCCGGAAAATCCGTTCGTGATTTTCGACGACGTGAAGGAACTTTATGCCAAACGTGCCGAAGAACTGAAAGGTATCGTAGCCGCTCGCGTGGAAGAAGAAAAAGCATGGGCTTCTGCCAATCCCGAAAAGGCCGCACAACAGGCCGAATGGTTCAGCGGAGCAGCACCCAAGGTGGACTGGACTGCCATCAAACAGAAAGCAGGTGACGCCACCCGTAACGCCTCTGCTGCCGTACTGGGCGCATTGGCAGAACAAGTGCCCAACATGATTTGCGCTTCAGCCGACCTTTCCAATTCCGATAAGACCGACGGCTTCCTGAAGAAGACCCACGCTTTCACCTCCGGTGATTTCAGCGGTGCGTTCTTCCAAGCCGGCGTAGCCGAGTTGACCATGGCTTGCTGCTGCATCGGTATGATGCTCCACGGCGGTGTCATCGCTGCGTGCGGTACGTTCTTCGTATTCTCCGATTACATGAAACCGGCCGTACGTATGGCAGCCTTGATGCAGGTACCAGTGAAGTTCATTTGGACACACGACGCATTCCGTGTAGGCGAAGACGGCCCGACCCATGAACCGGTTGAACAAGAGGCGCAAATCCGCCTGATGGAAAAGCTGAAGAACCATCATGGCCAGAATTCTTTGCTCGTGCTCCGTCCTGCTGACGCAGAAGAGACTACAGCATGTTGGAAACTCGCCATGGAGAATACCGACACGCCGTCCGCGCTTATCCTTTCCCGCCAAAACATTGAGATGTTGCCGGAAGGAAATGATTACAGCCAAGCCGCCAAGGGTGCTTATATCGTAGCCGGTTCCGATGAGAATCCGGATGTCATCCTCGTGGCTTCCGGTTCCGAAGTATCTACGCTCGTGGCGGGTGCAGCCTTGTTACGGGCAGACGGTGTGAAAGTACGCATCGTGAGCTGCCCCTCAGAAGGCTTGTTCCGCAGCCAGTGCCCGTGCTATCAGGAAGAGATTCTGCCTGCCGGTGCCAAGATATTCGGCCTCACCGCCGGTCTGCCCGTCAACCTCCAAGGTCTGGTAGGTGCCAACGGCAAGGTGTTCGGCCTGGAAAGCTTCGGTTTCTCGGCTCCCTACAAGGTGCTCGATGAGAAACTTGGCTTCACGGCACTGAACGTGTACAACCAAGTCAAAGAAATGCTCTGATGATGGAAGTGAAGACTGTCGGTCTGGCCTCAGACCACGCAGGGTATGCACTCAAGCAATTCGTGAAGGAATACCTGGCCGAAAAAGGCTATGCCTACAAGGACTTTGGTACGGATTCCGAAGCCAGTTGCGACTACGCCGATTATGCCCATCCTTTGGCACGAGCCGTAGAAGACGGCGAATGCTATCCGGGCATAGCTATATGCGGCAGTGGCGAAGGTATCAGCATGACGCTGAACAAGCACCAAGGCATACGCGCAGGCTTGAGTTGGATTCCGGAAATCGCCCATTTGTGCCGTCAGCACAACGATGCCAATGTGTTGGTCATGCCGGGACGTTTCATCGATACGGAAATGGCACGCAAAATCATGGACGAATTCTTCGCCACGGATTTCGAGGGCGGTCGTCATCAAAAACGGATAGACAAAATGCCGGTAAAATAATCCGCGTCTTTCCTTTTTTCATATCATACAGCCGCAATCCTTCATAAAGGATTGCGGCTGTATTTCTAATATGGGGGATTTACTCGGGAAAATCCCTGTTCTATCTTTCTTAATCACCGGAAAATCATTACATTTGCACATAAGCTTGAACCAAGGGGTTTGCAAGATAAAATCCAAAAAGAATACATCATGAAAAAAATTCTACTTTGGCTGAATGCCATCTTCATTCTGTGCTCATCCACCTCGGCACAAAACCCAACTGATGTACCGGGCATAGACACCCTAGCCTCCCATGTAAAACTTTTCGGAGAAACCCTGCCACAAGAGAAAGTGTACCTGCACATAGACAATACTTGCTATTTCGTGGGCGACACCATTTGGTACAAAGGTTACGTAACCCGCAGCGACAAAGGAACCCTCACGGATTTGAGCCGTATCCTATACGTGGAGTTACTCACGCCGGACGGTTATCTGGTGGAACGCCAGCAACTGGAAATGCCGGACGGCACGGCACACGGTGCTTTCCTGCTTACCGATTCCCTGTACGCCGGGTATTACGAACTACGCGCCTATACACGTTGGATGCTGAACTTCGGCCGTTATGAACATCCTCACTCCCCCTACACAGAAGAGATGTTTTACAACAAACAGATGGCAAAAGATTACTTCCGCGACTACGACAAGCTCTACTCACGTGTGTTTCCCGTATTCGATCGTCCGTCCTCTCCCGGCACTTACCCAAAAGACATGACGCTTCGCCCTCTGCGACGATACTTCCGCACACGGAAAGGGAAACCGGACATGGACTTGAAATTCTATCCGGAAGGGGGCACACTCGTGGCCGGACTACCCGGACACGTGGCCTTCGAACTGAACGATGAGAACGGACAGCATGTCGATGCAGAACTCACAATATACGATTGTCATGAGCAGATTGTTGCACGTACGCATACCGTCCATCGCGGACGCGGCACGTTCTACATCCCCCAAGTCTCAGCCGAAGAAAGATACAAAGCCGTATTCCGATACGGGAAATATGAATATGAAGTGGAATTACCAGAAGTTGAGGATACAGGATGCACGTTGCGCATCACACAAAATGACAGCCTGGTCCATACCCGGATAGAAAGTCATGGACTGTCCGACGAGAAAATCGGCTTACAAATCCTACACGGTGGAGCCACACAGGCTTTCTTGGCCTTAGGGCTGGACAGTCAAGGAAAAGCCTCAGCAGATATTCCGGCCGACAGCTTGGCTGAAGGAGTGAACCAAATGACCCTCTTCGACGGACGTGGACACATCTTGGCCGAACGCCTTTTCTTCGTCAACCACCATACCCCTTCACGTACATTACTGACCGTAGACGGAGTAAAAAGAGAATATGCACCGTTCGAGCCTATAGAAATACGTCTGAAACTCCATGCCTCCCTACCTGACTCTGCCCGGTTGTCCATTTCCGTACGTGACCACAGTACGGATGAATCAACCTATGACAACGGCACAATACTTACCGAAATGCTGCTTTGCAGTGACCTGAAAGGCTTCGTGGAGGACCCGGGATATTATTTCGAAGCAGACGACAGTATACACCGCCGCAATCTCGACCTGCTCATGCTCGTACAGGGATGGCGGCGCTACGAATGGCACGAGATGGCAGGCGTGGAACCGTTCCGCCTGTCTTTCTATCCCGAACGGATGCAAACCCTGACAGGCAGCGTGCATCCCACCTACTCACTCTTGCCAGAAGCCGACTATGGCGATACTATCTACATCCCGGGGATGGGAAAAGAGCTTCCCCTCTACACTACGGCCGGCACGCCGTTTTCGTTGGACGACCTTTACGGCACGACTTACAGCGGCAAGATGAAAAAGGAAGTGACCGTGACAGCCACTTTCGCCCAAGGCACTGACATCGTGGAAGCCTCACAGGACACCAAAGGAGGGCGTTTCACCATGCTCTCCCCCATCCTGCACGGTGATTGCAGCCTCTTCCTGACGGCTACGGACTCCACCAAATTCAGCAAGCGGAAGGAGAAACGGAATTACAAGGAGTTCCACGACGAAGAAGCCTACCCGGACTATTACGTGAAGCAAGACCGCTTCTATCCCGTCTTCCCCAAGCCATACAGCTATTATCATGATGCCGTATTCGAAAACATGGAAAACACGTCACTTCTGCCGGACAGTCTGGTTTCGGGCACGCACCTTATGTCTGCCGTGACCGTACGCAACAAGCGCGGCGGTTTGCGCAAACTCAACCTGAAGAAACCCACGCTCGTGGTGGATGCCTACGAGGCGTTCAACCTGGCAGCAGATTACGGACTGAACTCTGGCATGTATGACTGGCGCACTTTTACCAAACAAGTCTGCACAGCCTACATCGGCGACATGAACCAGTCCCGCCATTACTTCATACAGGAACGTTACGACAGCCTGCCGCTCAACCACAAGGACAAGACATTACCTGTGGGAGTGGCCATCACCAACCAAACGGAAGCCGTACGCCGCAAATACCACAAGCTCTACAATCTGGACAAACTTTACATCTACACCGACTATTCCCCCCGCGAGGAAAACAGTTGGAAGTACAGCGGTACAGACCAACCCGACGTGGTGGTAGACTACCGCCTTTTCCCGGGTGAAGCACGACAATACACCTTCCGTGACCGCCGTTACCTCGTGAGAGGCTACTCCGTGTGCAAGGACTTCTATCACCCGGACTATAGCCGGCGTCCCCTGCCTGGCACTGCAGACTATCGCCGCACGCTGTATTGGAATCCCGAAGTGAAGTTCAATGCACAAGGAGAGGCACAGCTACGTTTTTACAATAACAACAAAAGAACCACCTTATCCATAGAGGCGGAAGGAATAACCCGAACAGGACTTCCTGTAACCACAACTCTTTCCCTTTCATCCAAATAGACCATTTCTGTCTCATATAAGAACACTTCCGCCCTAAAATTAAGTCCTACCTTTGTAGGACATTCATATTTTTTACACAGATAAAAATACAACAATGGGAAAAGAATCAGCAGAAAGAATTCAAACTTCCCTTCTCAGCAAAGCCGAGAAGAAAGCACTGGTATGGTTAGCCCAAAAACAACCCGGATGGATGACTTCGGACACATTGACTTATATCGGCGTATTGGGTACAGTAATTTATGCCATAGGGGGATGGCTGTCGAATACAGACATCAAATATTTGTGGCTTTCATCGTTCGGGTTGGTACTTCATTGGTACGGCGACAGTCTGGACGGCACACTGGCACGTTTCCGTAATACCCAACGGCCGGTATACGGTTTCTTCATCGACCATACATTGGATGCCGTCACCACCTGCCTCATCTTTCTTGGTGCCGGACTTTCTCCAATGTTCCGCATGGATGTGGCATTGGCTGCCTTGGCAGGCTATTTGAGCCTTTCCATTTACACTTACGTATGTACTATCGTCAAGGAAGAATTCTGCCTGACGTACGGCAAACTCGGTCCTACAGAATTCCGTTTGCTGCTTATCCTTTTAAACATACTCTACATGTACACGTCATGGTCCGAATGGCATGTCGACTGGCGGGGCATCGAATGGGGAATATTCGACATTTTGGGCATCCTCATTACTATTATCCTTTTCTGTATCTTCTTGGTACAGTTCATGAAAGACCGTGCCGCATTTGCCAAACAAGACCCACTCAAGCCCTACAGCAAACAAAAATAAGAAGGACTACTGAAAATAACATACACACATTTCTTAAATGGCAAGTTTCTGCACATGCAAAAACTTGCCATTTCCCATCCTTGATGCCTGATGTCTAAAACGACACGCTCATCGTACAGCGCACGCCTCGCTTTTGTATCCCTGGATTATCGCGATAGTTCAAACGCCAGACATAATCAAGGCGCATGAACTTGAATATATTTTCGATGCCTACACTGGCTTCCATATAAGGCGCACGGCCCATCACGCCCGATCCGGCAGGAAAAACATACAACCCATTGCCCTCTTTCATGGGATTGTTCTTATTTGTCAAATGCCCCCACAGCCCCCTGAAGCAAAGCACTTCCCTCCATTTTAATTTTTTGATGAGAGGAAGGCGGTTCAATATCAACCCATTCATATAATACGTCACATCCCACGATATGTATTCATCATTAATGAACTCTATGGCATTCATATTCGTATAAGCTTCCGGCTGAATCGTATAAGTCAGGTTGGCATTAGGCAAAATCAACAAGGGATAAGGCACTTTGTTCCACACCTTCCCGGCTTTGCCTATCACATCCACAAAACCGAAAGCCGAAAACCACAAACGTTTCTGCACGCCCAATTCCGTACGTTGGTAATCATACGAAGAACCTAAGAAACCTTGTTTCGACATGGTATGTTCCAAATTAAAAACCAACGCATCATACGTAATCGGTATTCGTTCATCATGGGTTTGATAAAACTTCTCATTCTTACCATAACGGAATTTCAGTTCCAATTCCGTCATGTCATACTTTCTCACAGGCGTCACGGCTCCATCGGCACCTATACGGTCGAACCGGGCATAATCCGTGGCATACTCACGGAAGTTACGAATGACGGCGTTGTACGATATACCGTTATAATGCTCGCGGCTGTACGTCAATTCGGCATTACGCAAATACGTTGCCCGCGTGTCTTTCTTCCGCTTGATGGCCAAGAGCACATTATCTTTACTGGTGTACATGTACTGCTGCCCCAACTTGTTGATGTCATACATGTATTCAAAACGGAGCGAGTGCATAGGAAATTCCTTACGGTACGTCTTTCGGTCGTTGAACGAATATTCCACCAAGGCATCATACTTCATCTTGTTGTCCTTCGTTCCGTATGCCGCATATCCCTCTACGAACCAATTCTTACTCAACTGAGGGGTCGTAGCCCCTCCCACGCGGAAACGGGCACCTTCGATGGCATTACCATTGATAGTGGAATTCATCGGACCAAACTCAAACTTGTTCTTATCCGGCACCTTACTCGTAGGAACATAGCCCGACACCAAGACAGAAACCACTTTCTCCGTCACGGCAAAGAGCGGGACAGAACGCAATTTCGCCATCAGCTTCTCCATAGAGTTCGGATTTCTCTTGACTGCTTCTTGCGGACGAACTTCTTCCCAAAAATCCTCCGTACGGCTATAAGCCTCTTTTTGTGTAATAACCGGTGCGCTTTCCTTGAATATTTGTTCTTGCCCGCCTTCCGGTGCCTCAAACGACTGATGGGTATATACATTCAAACGTCTCGCATAAAAGCCTTTCGACTTCTCACTCAGCTTAAAATCCACACTGATGTCATCTTTCGTAATGACACGGGTACCATCCGGCTCGCGTTCGAAGTTTTGCGCGATAGTCATTCTGGAAATGAAATTCAGATTGATATCCTGTGCCACATTGAGTATCGCTTTACGGACAAAATAAGTGGAGTCCAACGTCACATATAAGTGCCCTGTAAACCCAAACGACTCGGACGCAAAAGGAACGAAAGCCAAGTCCGCACACCTGTCACCCTCCACATCCAACGTGTCAAGCAGGTAATATTTATAAAAAGTCGGCCCGATGGAAGAAAGCGGACTCACGAAACGTTGCAAGAACAAAGGCACGTTATTCTGGTAAATGTCAACCTCACGAAAGACTTCACCCAGAAACTGCTGTATCCCGTCACGCGAAAAGACCTCGTCTACTCCGGACGACTTGTCGCCCTTCACCACTGTCTTCTCAGCCCTCGGGTCGCGACGGTAATACACCGTCTGTACTTTTTCTTTCTCCGAAATCGGAAGGATTGTCGTACCGACCTCCAACGTATCTACAAACTCCGACAGGAAATCGAATTTCCCTGTTTTTCCATCCTTCTTAGGTTTCGGTTTATAATCGTTTTTCGCTATCACAATCTTTTCATACTGATCGTAACAGAAGTAATCGTGGTTGCGTGGGTCGTTGCTGTCCCTCCGTGCAATAACCTGCTTTACGAAAGCCACAGCCGGGTTTTCTTTCCTCCTATACTTCTCCCTTTTCGGCTTTACCGTTACTTCGTGTAAAGCAATCTCGCTTTCCCGCATTCGGATCTTAAAATGATTGGTTCGTCCCGGTACCACTTTCAGACGTTGGGTGTCATACCCCATATAAACTACTTCCAACACTTTTCCCGGCGTACGGGTAGAAAGAGAAAAGTGCCCGTCGATATCGGTCGTAGTACCGATATTCGTCCCTTTAAACACAATCGTGACAGAAGGCAGGGCTTCTCCCGTAACCGAATCGGTAACAATGCCTTTTACTATCGTATGCTGGCCGAATGCCATGCCGACTCCTACCGTCAGGCACAGCCACATGAAAATAATTCTTTTTCCCATAAACCTAATACCTTATCTTAAACCTTATCTCTTTGCCCGACTATACCTATCCTGGTCATCCGGTATGCTCCTCACTCCCGTCCGGCACAGACACTCCGGTACCCACCTTCATCAGCAACAGCCCGACAGAAGCCCAGAACAATTCCCGCACCCGGCTGATAATACTTACAAACATACCGATGCCTCCCCCCATTCCCATTTGGGCCACGGACAGGGCAAAGCCCCCCTCGCGCCCTCCTAACTGCAACGGAAGGAATCCTAATACATTGGCAAAGAGCGAAGTAAAAGCCAAAATCAGAAAGGAATGGAAAAACGTCAACGTATATCCGTTCACTCCACCTCCACCGTCGATGCCAAACAAGACCAACATGAAAAAAATCTCAAAGCTCTGGCAAAAGCGCCCGACATATTCCAAAGCGAAACTTCCGAAGAAAAAACGTTTGTTCTGATTCTGTAATTCAGCGATTTGCCGGTCTATCTTTTGCAAGTCCTCCAAATGGTGCTCCATAAAACGTCCTCCCCAACTCCGTAAACCGGGCACTTTACTCAGCAAGCGAACCAATTTGACCGTCATCCCATTCTTGTATCCTTTGATGAAAAGATAGATACCGCACCAACAGAAGGCTGTAATGAGCCCCAATACAATCCCCATTACGCTATTCATCGGCACATCCCCTGTCAAAGCCAAGACCCAATAGGCCACGACCCCCGTCACCCAAAACCAGAAATGGGCAAAAATGTGCATCATGGCAAAAAGTATCACGGAGGAAGTAGCCCGTTGCACACCGATGTATTTTGAAAGTTCCATAATACGGTAAGCCTCCCCGCCCAACAGCCCTACCGGAGTGGCATAGTTCAATGCAAAACCGGAAACAGTCAATTTCAACAACTGCATGAAGCCCACCGTGCAAGGCCCTCCTCCCTGGATAATGACCCTCCACGCCCATGCGTTCATGAGATAAAGCACACACCACAGCCCCAATATGGCCGCCAACCAGTAACCGGCCTTTGTAATGTATTCCCACAATTCGGCAAGGCTTACGTCGAAAGAGAAAAACATTACGATGACGGCTATCATGCCCACTCCGAAAAACAAGTTATTCAATCGTTTTCTCATACCTGCCAGTTTTTCGTTTTAGGGATGGTTATCACCCCGTTCCACATAGCGTTCCTGCCATTCCTTATAATAATCGGGCAGGTCTACCATAAGCATACCTTCCACATCAATGAACAACTGCACCGTACTTCCTTCCGCACACAAGACCCCGTCCGCCTCACGGTAAACTTTATACTCGAAATCCAACCGTGCACCGGGATGGTACACATAACGTGTATGCACCACCGCCACATCGTCCAGTGCCAACGGAGCATAGAACCTCTGGTGCAGGTCGTAAATCGGAGCGTAGATACCGGACCGCTGCATGTCTGCATATCCTATGCCCGGATAATGCCGGCCGAAAGACTCCCGTCCATCCTCAAAATAAGCAACGTAAGCCCCATGCCAGACCCTCCGCATCGAATCAATTTCACTGAACTTCACCCTTACGCGGCAAACATCCTCAAGCCCGTCCATCAGCATAAGAAACCCATCAATCCGTTACGTATAAAGACCTCCGTTAACGGCTATCACTTCACCGGTAATATAACCGGCATCCGGAGAAACGAGAAATCCCACGGCACCCGCCACCTCTTCCGGTGTCCCGAAACGGCCCGCCGGAATGGTTTTCTTCAGGGCAGCCTCGTCCAACCCTTCCACCATGTCAGTCCGGATGAAACCTGGTGCCACGGCATTCACCGTCACATTCTTCCGTGCCACTTCCTGTGCCAAAGCCTTTGTAGCCGCAATGATTCCTCCCTTTGCAGCAGAATAATTCGCCTGCCCCGGCATGCCTTTCAATCCGCTTACGCTCGCCATGTTTACGATACGCCCGAACTTATGTACTAACATCGGTTGCAGCAAAGGTTGCGTCACGTTGTAGAATCCACCCAAACCGGTACCCAACACACAGTCCCAATCTTCTCCGGGCATGAACACCATCAGATTGTCACGGCGCACCCCCGCATTGTTCACCAACACTTCTATGTATTCTTCCGGATGCTTCTCCATCCAAGCCTCAAGCACGGCAGATACCTGCACACGGTTTCCCACGTCAAATTTCAGAACTTCACCATCCTGCCCCTCTTGACGTACCAACTCCAACGTGTGCTCCGCCTCGTCAGTCCGGCTCATGCAGTTGACCAACACGTGGTAGCCCATGCGGGCCAGTCTCACACAGACAGCCCGCCCTATTCCCCGGCTGCCCCCTGTCACTAAAGCATATTTCATATTTCCACTCCTTTCTTATTTGTTACAATATTCCATATCCGCTCACGTCCCAACACTTCCGCACACGTGAACAGAGCGGTCATCGTCACGCCGTGCACCCCGTGCAACATCAGGTTCTGTCCGGTGAGGAACAGGTTCGGCACTGGTGTACGGACGGACAGCAAGGCAGCCAACGGATTCCTATAATCCTTGCGCAAACCGTAGGCCGTCCCCTCCGGAGCACCGGTATAATCGCGATAAGTTAGCGGGGTACTGGTATAGCATTCAGACACCCAACCACGCAGCCCGGGCATCACCCGTTCCGCCAACCGGATACACTCATCAGCCACACGCCCTTTCATGGCCTCATAATCCCCGCCACGCCTTCCTACTTCTGTTCCGCTCCAGACCGCACATTTCTCCCACGTCATAGGAGTCAGCAAGTCCACTTGTGAGGCAAATCGGTTCCCGTCTTCGGGCACACGGCAAGAAGCCATCAGTCCGGATACAGGCCCGCCGTCTTCATAAAACGTCCAAACACCGGAATGCCCGTAAATGTACCGGTTATAATTAAAATACTCCAATGACTGAGGTTTCATCCGGAGCGACACGGTGAACATGCCGAACGTGTTCGGCAACGCGGCCATACGATGACGGTAAGCATTCTTCATCCTTTCGCTCCTCTTCACCAACTTGCAGGTCTGCTCCGGATGTATGTCGCTGATAAAAACCGCTCCTTCATACACTTCACCGTCCCGGCAGACCGCCGCAGACAACCTTCCGCACTTTTCTACCAGTTCGACCACCTCAGCTCCACACACTACCCGGCCACCTTGCTGCCCGACTCCCCTCACCAACCGGTCCGTTATCAAAGCCCCGTCACCCTTCAACCTCCAACTGCTTTCAATGAAACTGCTTTGGCCATGCAGGAAAGTGAAAAGCGGAAGCGAATCGCGCCGAAGCTCCATCTTCAAGGAAGTCCCACTAAGCACGTCCACCAACAAAGGATTGCGAAATGTTTCATTCAAATATTGCCAAGCACCCGTTTCAACGAGACGTGAAGGCCATACGGTCTCCCCGGCACGTGGGTTCAGCAAATCCAATTCCTGTTCCGACGTACGCCTCAATAAGGCGGCATACCGTTCCAAAGCCTGACGTTCGGCAGGAAATTCAGCAGCCAACGTAGCGGCAAAATCTCCATACCCTTGCGCAAAAGCAAAGGTACGCTGTCCTATCGTCACCTTGTCGAACTCATGGTCAAGGCGTTGCCAAGGAAGTCCCGTCAAACCCAAATAAGTGAAAACGGAATGCAGAGGTTGTCCTTCGTCCAGCCCCCCCACATAATGGAAACCGGTATCGTAAGCCAGTCCCCGCCTCCGGTAAGACTGGAGGCATCCGCCGGGCTGCCGGCCTTGTTCGAGGACGAGCACCCTCAAACCGGCACGCGAAAGGATATAGGCGCACTCCAATCCTCCCAATCCACTGCCTATGACCACTACATCGTACTTCATTGCCCATTCAAATGACCGTCATCAATCCCTTGTATTCCATATACACCCGTTCCCCTCCGGATATCCGTGCCGTGACTTCCAAACCGTCTTCCACGGGAGAGAGGCTCACCGCCACGTCCAACTCCGTGCAGGTGACGGGTGAAACTACAGCTGTCAGACGGCATTGCTTGATTGTACGGATACACAAAGCCTTGCCGGACACTTCCATGGCACACTCCTTCACCACTTGGATGTTGAATGCCCCGGGGCATACCGGTTCCTCCGGAAAATGTCCGCGATAGACCTCGCAATCCGGCAGGAGCGCGATGCGGAACACCGTACAGCCTTCCGAAACATGCCGTGCCAACACCTTATAATACTTATCCTTCAGCCACATAAATCTTCATTTGCGTACAAGCCACCGTTTCTTCCCCTACGCAGGTCTCGCCCGTCAGTACGGACACACCGCCCACTTCCGGGCCGAAAGTCACCGTGGTCTGTAGTTCCTCTCCCACCCGGGGGCAACGATAACACCGAAACTTCCTCACTTCGCCGATATAGCCTACCGGCGGTTCCGAAGCCCCAGCCTCCATGGCCTTGTAACCGGCAAAGGCAGAAGCCGACTGGGCGATATGCTCGACAAGCCCCGGTTCGGCCAACAGCCCGTCTTCGCCCACAAAACAATTGTCACGACGCACCGTAAGTCGCGTCCGGACCGCATCGCCCTCCACGCCGACCAATGCGTCTACGAGCAAAATCGGCTCACGTTGGGGTATCAGGCTTTTAATGTCGTAACTTGTCATTCTTGCCCGGCGTGCGATTCGATGTAATCGTAAAGGTTGTCAAACGTCTTGATTTCCCGCAAGTCCGCCACGGGAATTTTCACCTTGTAGGTCTGTTGGATAATGGCGACAAGGTCCACCAGGCTGAGGCTGTCCAAGGAAAGCGTGTCCCTTACGTTCGCATCGGGGGCAAACTCCTCTGCGTCTACTTCAAACTCTTCTGCCAATAAGGCATTTACTTTCTCTACGATGTCTTCACGCGTCATAACTGTTTGTTTTTATCGTGTTTATTATATGTTTCTTACAATAAGGGTGGAGTTCGTACCTCCGAAACCGAAAGAATTGGAAAGGAACATGTCGAAATGCGCTTCCCGTGTCTGCGGTATGATGTTAAGGCAAGCCGTATCTTCGTCGGGATGCTCGAAGTTGATGTTGCCGGCAATGAAGCCGTTCTTCATCATCAGCATCGAATAAATCAACTCGCTTGCTCCGGCCATCCACATTTCGTGTCCGGTCTGGCTCTTGGTGGAAGTGACTGGCACCTTGTAGTCCCCGAACACCTGTGCTATAGCCTGTGCCTCACGGCTGTCGCCAATGCGGGTTGACGTGGCGTGCGCGTTGATGTAACCGATTTGCGACGGTGTCACACCGGCATGTCGCAGACATAGCTCCAACGACCTCGCCGGCCCTGTCACATTGGGTGTGGAAATATGGTCCCCGTTTCCGGAAAATCCCCATCCCACAATCTCAGCCAAGATAGGCGCGCCGCGCTTTACGGCATGTTCGTAGCTCTCGACCACCACTGTAGCCGCACCTCCCCCCGGCACCAGCCCGTCGCGGTCGCGGTCGAACGGGCGACTGGCTTTTTCCGGCTCTTCCTCACGCACGGAGAAAGACTGGATACCGTCGAAAGACGCCACACCATAGAGGTTTGCTTCTTGCGCACCGCCACACACGACACAATCCTGCATCCCGTTGCGGACCAAAAGGTAGGCCAACCCCACGGCATGTGAACTTGAAGCACACGCAGCCGAAGCCGTCAGGTTGATGCCGCGCAAATGGAACAGGCAAGCCAGATTCATCGTCACGGTGGAATTCATCGACTGGAAAATGGCCCCGCTACCGCAAGCCGACGTATCCTTGAACTCACGGAACTTGTCGAGCGCACGCATGGTGGCTTCGGCCACGGAGTCGTTTCCATAAATAATCCCGACTTCGTGCCGGTAGATATAATCTTGATCCAAACGGGCATGCTCAAGGGCTGCACGCGTAGCCATATAAGCATACTGGGCTTCCTCCGGCATGAACTGGCGCAAGTTCCGAGACACAAAGGGTTTCAGGTCAGGCCGTTCCACAGAAGCACACAAAGCGGAACGGAAACCCGCATCCTTGCGCTCCCGGCTGAATACGATGCCGCTTTTTCCGGCATGGAGCGCATCACGCACCTCATCCAATGTCTTTCCGAGGCACGACCATATCCCCATACCTGTTATTACAACTCTATTTTCCATAATCCTGTTTCTATAATTTCTTCTTGTAACATCTCCTGCGTTTGGTGAAAGTGGGATGCAAGGGCTTCCATTGGTTCAGTTCCTTCATGTTGTCTTCCAACTGCGGGCCGGTCTCGGCATATCGGAATCCCAACCGGTTATACACTGGAATCAAGTCGTTGAAAAATAATGCATTGACTCCCAAACCTTGGTAATCCGGACGCACGGCCACCAAAAACATCTCGGCTTTCTCTTCCCTCCTCCATTTCAACGCACGGAGCAGGTAAAACCACCCCAACGGCCACAAACGACCTTTCGACTTACGCAAGGCATGCGACAGGCTAGGCATCGTAATGGCCACTCCCACCAATTCTCCTTTTTCATCCTCTACGACCGACAGCATCCGTAAATCCAACAAAGGCAGATAACGTTTCAGATAGGTTTCTATCTGCCTGTCAGACATTTCCGTGTAACCAAACAATGGGGAATAAGCCTCGTTCAGCAAACCAAATACCTTTTTGCCATAGCCACAGCGGGAAATATCAAACTTAGTCAGTTTCCGAGTATGCAGGCCGAACATTTCCTTGGAAAGTGCCGCCACCCTGGCATATTTGGCTGGCACATCCTTTGGCACCTCAATGCTCACCTGCAGCCAATCCACCTCTTTCTCATACCCCAATGCCTCCAAATGTTCCGGATAGTAAGGGGGATTGTATATCGTCACCATCGAGCCCATACGGTCAAAGTCCTCCACGAGCATCCCTTCCTTGTCGAAATCGAATATCCCCATAGGCCCTTGGATACAATCCATCCCCCGTTCGCGGCCCCAATGCTCCACTGCCTCCAACAAAGCCGCAGACACGTCCTTGTCGTCAATGAACTCGATAAAACCGAAGCGGACATTCTTCGTGTGCCATTTTTCATTGGCACGGTGGTTGACAATGCCGGCTATGCGCCCCACCACATTCCCGTTTTCATCGTATGCAATGAAAGGCTGGATTTCCGAAAAGTCCAACCCTGCATTTTTACGGAGGTCGAATGTATCACGGATATCCGTATCCATATCGGGGACATAATAAGGGCAGCCGGCATATAACCTTTCCGTCAGCCTCACGAAATCATCCATTTCTCGCTTCGTTTTTACTTCCTTTACATTTACTTTCCTCATGACAGGGCACAAATTTATGAATATTTTTCCCTTTCAACAAGGTCGGAAAAATTCAAAACCACCATATAGAACAAAAGTAGGGATTTTAAGAACACTGTTACGACAAAAGACATCCGATAAGCCCAAGTTACGACAAAACGGCCTTTGGCCTGAAAAGAAATAAAAGTATGCCAAAATGGCAGTCTGCAACCTCCGAGAATCGCTCATTTCGAGCTGCTTCCGGCAAGGATGCAAAATAATCCACCCACAGAAAACGACCCAAAAACAAAGTGCAAGGTGTTCCCGTCTTTTTGCTAGCACGGTGAAAGCCTGTCGTGTCCTACCTGCTGATGGAAAAGCTTTTTTCGTTATCTTTTCAGACTTTATCCTATCGTTGCGTTCGTCAAATCTTGTACACGAAAACAGCTCTAAAAAATGAAAAAACGGTCTCTAACTATACGTATTTTTCTCCGAAAAGCCGATTTTAAGGGTAACATGAGGAACATTTCGTTTTTTTATGCGGAGAATAAAAAATCATTTGGCTGCAAAACATTTTTCGTTCGGCTGAGATTAAACCTTCATTTTACCCTATTTTCCCTTCTTTATTCATATAAATATACATTTATTTGCATTTACACACTCTTTTCTGCTTCTTTCATTCGCTTGAATACTTCAAGGAAAAACTCTTTTTCTGCCATTTTGGCAGTCTTTCCACGGCATTAATTCCACAGAAAACACTACTTTTGTATTGTGAAAGAAAACATCCTAAAAAAACACATACACACATTATCCCATACGACTATGCAAGAAGAAATCAACGAATTCGTAGAGGCACTTTACCGTTTCGTAGCCGACGAAATCAAACGGGTGGCTGACCCTATATACAGCCAAGAGGGCATCAAAATCGTGGATGCACGAAACCACATCTTCCGCCTCACCGATGCGGTACGCACTGATGAGGCGGAAGACACATACGCCCTATCCGACCTTTGCATGGTAGACGAAAGCATGCAAACCGTCCCTAACCGGCAACGCATGTACCGCATTGCGCGGAACCACTGGTTATAAGTCCCTTATCGAAAAGACCTACCGAAACGGAGATAATAAGCCCCTCAGAAAGTCCACCCCAACCGTACCATTGGCTTAATTGCATTACAGATGACAGCACGGTAAGTATCAGTGCCTTTTATCACCTTGTCTGAATATTTAAGTTCAGTTTGGTTTGTTTTGGTCGACATGGCATAGATGCCTACCTCCGTACCAAGATACAACCCCTTATATACGTAAAAGTCCAAACCTGTAAATACGCTTGCAGCCACACCTACATGAGCTCGTTCTCCCACGTTTCCTTCAGATGTTGGCACACAATTCTTATAAACAACCTGATAGGTATGGCTTCCATTTCCCAAATCTTCTGTATACTCCACCTTGGCTGAAGCAAAATGTTTATATACCCCGACCTGTACACCTGCATACAGAGACAACCGCTTAGCTACCTTAAAATGACGTTCATATCCTAAATCCACGCTTAGGTCTCCTAACCGGCCTTTCTCAAGATTACCACCAAATTCATCATCCTCGTATTTTAAAGACTCAACACCAAAACCTATTTTCAAACGTAAAGCATCCTTGTCTGTCATAAAATAACGGAACTTCAAGCTATTAAGACTGTAATCATCATCATCGTGCCCGAAAGGGGTGAATTGTACCTCCGTACCGAATATACCGACCTTTTGCCTTCTTGATTCAGCTGAAGTATTGCCCACAAACAGAATCAATCCGGCAACCAACAGACATTTCACATTTTTCATATTGCCTCTACTTATCAAACCAACGCCACCAAAGCCTCATCATCAAGCACTCCCAACTGGTACTTCTGGATGATTTCTTCCGTCCGCGCGGCATCATCCGTGCGGAAAACCAAAATACCCTTTCCGCTCAAAAGGAAAGAATAAAGATAGGATATACCTATCCCCTCATCCGTAATCACGCGTACGGCATCGGCCGCACGCCCTGGACAGTTGTCCAACGTAATGGCAAATACTTCCGACATACTGGCCGAAATGCCTGCTGCCCGCAACACTTCGCACGCCCTCGCAGGTTCAGAACAAATAATACGGTAGATACCGTATTCCACGGTGTCGGATATGGTAGAAGCAATCAACTGGACACCGGCTTCTTTGAACAAGTCCAACACGCGCAACAATGTACCCGACTTGTTTTCTACAAAAATAGATATTTGATGTACTGTCATATTTTTTATTTTTAAATCAACGTCCTTCGTAAATCCCTTACCCTTACGGCCTTTCCTTCCTGTTGGGGCAAACTCCCCTTAGGCACCAATCTCACCATAGGGGTCAAAAGGATCTCATCCTTCAGTTGCCGCGTGATTTCACGGGTCAACGCCTGCAGGCGCGGATAGTCGTCACTGAAATCCTTCAGCTCCACTTCCACCGTCATCAAGTCGTTGGCCTCCTCGTTGGTCAGGGTTATCAAATAGTCCGTCCCAAGTTCTTCAAACTGCATCAATACCGTTTCAATCTGGATGGGGAAGATGTTGACTCCTTTCAGAATCATCATGTCGTCGCTCCGCCCCTTCATGCGGTCGAGCCGCTTGTGGTGGCGTCCGCACGGGCAGTCGTCCGGCAAAATACGGGTCAAATCGCGAGTGCGGTAGCGTAACAACGGCATGGCCTCACGGTTGATAGTCGTCAGTACCAACTCACCCACCTCGCCGTCGGGCACGGGTTCCAACGTCTGCGGATCTACGATCTCCACGATATAATAATCTTCCCAAATATGCATCCCGTTCTGCTCCGTACACTCGAAGGCCACACCTGGCCCGCACATCTCGGACATACCGAATGAGTTGTAAGCCTTCACGCCCAACATCTTCTCAATTTTACGTCTCTGTTCCTCCGAATGCGGCTCAGCCCCGATGACCAAAGTACGGAGCTTCGTGTCGCGCACAGGGTCTATCCCCATATCCTCCATCACCTCATGGATACGGCTAGCGTAACTGGGAATGGCATGCAAGGCCGTCGTACCGAAATCCGTAATGAACTTAATCTGCCGCTTGGTATTGCCCGCAGCCGCCGGCACCGTCAGCATGCCGAGACGTTCGGCACCGTATTGGAAGCCCAATCCGCCCGTAAACATGCCGTACCCCGACGAGTTCTGAAAGACATCGCCCCGCCTCAGGCCGACCATATACAAGCAACGCGCCACGGCATTGGCCCACTCGTCCAAATCCTTCTGCGTGTGCAGGATGACCGTAGGGGTGCCCGTCGTGCCACTGGAAGAATGCAGGCGCACCACTTCGCTCATTGGAACGGCGGCAAACCCGAAGGGGTAATTATCGCGCAAATCCTGTTTCGTAGTAAAAGGAATCTTACGCAAGTCATCCAACGAACGTATGTCTTCAGGAGACAGATGAGCCTCGGCAAACCGTTTCTGGTAAAAAGGAGATTTCATACAACGACGGACCGTACGGAGCAAACGCTCGAATTGCAACGCCTCAATTTCTGTCCGCGTCAAAGTTTCTAATTCTTCATGCAAATACATTTTCATTTGTGTTTTAATCATGACGGGGACAAAGTTATAAAAAACTATCGCAAAACGAGGGCATTTCCTTATGTTTTTTCACTGCTGTATATACGTCTTCCTCCCGACAGGACATAAAAAAAGGGCTCCGCTGAGCCCAACCTTTGTTAACCTTAAATCTAATACTATGAAAAACACAGTACAAAGTTACAACCTTTTGGCGGTTCTGCAAATTTCCTGTTCCAAAAAACATGTTATATAACATATTTTATCTTTTCAAGAAACATTTTCAATCTTCATGGGAATCAAAAGCAAAGTTTTTTGTACCTTTGGCCGGACAGAAAAACCAATCAAACAAAACCTGAATGAAAAAGCAGTATTTAAAAACCGTGATTCTGGCTGCTGCATTGGCAGGGCCGTTCAACACCATGGGGCAGGTCGCTACTCCGACACATGCCATTGAGCAAACGTTTACCATTCCCAACCCCGACTACAAACTTAGCCCTTACACCGGCATGACCCGCCAAAGCTGGTTGGATGCCGCTGAATACTTGCTAAGCGGGGCTTTCACTTACATCCGCACATTGGACGACCCGATGTATTTCCCCAAACAGCTCGACAAGGCTTATCCTAATAATGAAGGACAAGTGCCAACGGCCAAACTGGAAGGATTCTGCCGCACGCTGTTTGTAGCCGCTCCCTTGCTCCGGGAAAAACCGGAACTTACCTTGAACGGGATAAAAGTGGCTGACTACTACCGCCACCAACTCCTGAACCTCATCAATCCGGACAGTCCGAGCTTCATTCCCCACCGTAAAGGAGGGCCGAGCCAGATACTGGTGGAATTCGGAGCCTTAGCCATTTCATTATCTGTGGCCAAGGACATACTGTGGGAACCTCTCACACAAGAACAGAAAGACCAACTGGCCGCCACGATGCTTAGTTACGGCAACGGCCCGACCATAGGGTCGAACTGGATGTTCTTCAACGTTTTCGTCATCAGTTTCTTCAAGGAACAAGGTTATGCCGTCAACGACCAACGCATGAAAGAAAACTTGGAAAAGATCCTCAAGCTCTATCGTGGGGAAGGTTGGTATAACGATGCGCCGGCATACGACTATTACAGCATGTGGGCATTCCAGATGTACGGCCCCATTTGGGCACAAATGTACGGGAACTTCTATCCGGAATATGCCGCGCAGTTCATGAAAAACCAACATGACTTGGTGGACAATTATCCTTATATGTTCAGTGCCGATGGCAAGATGAACATGTGGGGACGGAGCATCCCTTACCGCTTCGGTGCCGTCGTACCGCTCGCGTTATTAGGATATGAAAAAGACCCGGCCATCAATTACGGATGGATGCGCCGCATCGCGTCCTCCACCCTGCTGCAATTTTTGCAAAACCCCGATTTCTTAGAAGACAACGTGCCGACGTTGGGTTTCTACGGCACCTTTGCACCGGCCGTGCAGATTTACAGTTGCCGAGGCAGCGTATATTGGTGCGGAAAGGCGTTCCTGAGCCTGCTCCTCCCTGCCGACAATCCGTTCTGGACCGCTGTGGAAAATAACGGCCCTTGGGAAAAGGAATTCAAAAAAGACCATGTGTACAACAAATTCCAACCCGCCACGAACCTGCTCATCACCGACTACCCGAATTGCGGAGGGGCGGAAATGCGTTCGTGGTGCCATGAAACGGTAGCCAACGACTGGCAAAAGTTCCGCAGTTCAGAAAACTACAACAAGTTGGCTTACCACACGGAATTCCCTTGGATGGCCGACGGGACGAACGGAGAGGTTTCCATGAACTACGCCACCCTGAACGGCAAGAACCAATGGGAGGTACTCCGTCTCTACACGTTCCAAAGTTTTGACGACGGCATCTACCGACGCGATGCCGAATTGGAAACCAACCATGACATCCGGTACAAACTGGCGGATATCCCCCTGCCTAACGGTGTCTTGCGGGTAGACAAGGTCGTCACTCCGGCAGCCACAAAAGTCCGTTTGGGACATTACACCTTGCCGGAAATCAACGGCAGTCCCGTCGAGGAAGAGAAGTCTTCCAAAGTAAAAGATGCCGTAATACTGCACAACGGGGCTTACCATCTGGCTTTGATTCCGCTCCAAGGATGGGAAACAGTTACAGCTAGCTATCCGGAAGGCCTACATCCGGTGAGCCACAAATGCGGACTCATCATGGCTGAAAGCAACGTGGAAAAAGAAAAGATATTCGTCACCTTGATGCTTTGGAAGAAAGGCAAAAAAGGATTCACGAAGAAAGAACTGTCCCCCGTAAAGGACATAAAGGTATCTGAAGACCTGAATGCCGTAGACATCACATTTGCTGATAAAAGTGTAAAACGGGTATCTTTCTAATACATCCCCAAAAGATAAGGGCAAAAGCATTTCCCGGTCGGCTCCAAACCAGTTTCGACCGGGATTTTTTTATCCGGAAGACTCAGGCTTTTCCTAATATCTTCGCCACCAACCACTCCGGTGCAATCCGCATCCAAGGGACAAGAAATGCCCAACGTCGGGTAATCACGGCTTTCTTTTTCCGTGCGCTTATGGCCCTGTAGATAGCCTTCACAGCCTTTTCCGGTTCATCCACCCAAAACAACATTTCGGGATGAGAAAGCAAAGGAGTACGGACAAACCCTGGACGAACATCCGTCACGCAAACCTTCTTGCGGAAAATACGTGCACGTTGCCGTAACGCTTCCAAATAGTGAATCTGATATGCCTTGGAAGCGGAATAAGCAGGAGCCGGAGCCAAACCACGGATGCCGGCTACCGACGAAATGGCGGCCAAGTGCCCATATCCCTGTCGCATAAAAAACGAAAAAGCCCAGTCTGCCACTGCCGTCCAACCACGCACGTTGGTATCGACTGTGGGTAACTCCAGTCCGTAATCCAAATCCGGATTCATCCGTCCCACTCCGGAACATAAGACCAGTAAATCCAAACCTCCCATCTCACTGGCCAAAGCGGCCAAAAGCATGGCTATCTGGCCGACATCCGTCACATCCGCCTTTAAACAATACACTTCAGGATGACCTTCGGCCACTTCGGCCAACTTATCTCCACGACGGCCGACAATACCTACCACATGTCCGTCACGAATATAACATTCAGCCAACATACGTCCCAAACCGGAAGTTGCCCCTACCACTATAATCTTATGTTGTTGATTCATACGCCTCCCATTTTGATTCTTATACAAAGGTAAAGGAAAAACAGGCAGGAACCACCCGGCTGTTTGTATGGAAACAGGGGAAAGGCAACAGATTAACAGTTTTTATTAGGAAAAACTGCTTAGGTCTGAAATAAAGGCGTAACTTTGATACATAATCATTGATAAAATAGGAACAATATGAAAAAGCGTAGTTTATGTTTTAAATACGGCAACTTTAGTGCCGTTCTCTTTGCTCTTGCCTTAGGATTGGCCTCCTGCCATCTGGAGAAGAAAACGGGAACCGCCCCAAACAGCGCAATAAAAACGGAAGATATATCATGGGAAGAAAAGTCTTCGGCTGAAGGATGCAAGGTTGCAGCCGCTTATCCGACGGACAACTCCAGTGCCGTGACACAGAACATACGGGAATGGATGAATGAACAGCTTGGCGGAACCTACGCCGGAAGCTTGGATGACGGTAAGAAATTACTGGAATACTACGGCACGGAACGTGCGGAAAAGATAAAAAAGGCCATTGCCGAAATTGGGGAAAACACGTCGATGGATGCATCCGCCTATTACGTACAATTCAAAAAGGCTTTTGAAACAGAGAAGTTCATCACATATACTGCTGAGATATATGAATATTCGGGTGGAGCACACGGTGGAGAAAGCCTGAGTGGCGGCGTATTCCGCAAATCGGACGGTCGTAAATTCGGTTGGGACATGTTTACGGCAAGCGGAAAAGAAAAGTTGCGCGGCATGATAAAGAATGGATTGAAAAATAAATTCTTCAAAGTAAACAGCGATGAAGAACTTTACGAAATGCTATTGGACGAGAATGCACGTTATACTTTCCCCCTTCCGGAGACTGCCCCGGTATGCAGGCCCAACGGTGTAGAATTCATCTACCAACAGTACGAGATTGCTCCATACGCAGCCGGCATCCCTACATGCACTCTCCCTTATGACGCTTTGGAGAACCTGTTCACGGTCACGATGAAGCCTCTGATAGAAAGCACTACGGACTCTTTAGCCCTCACCTACAACCCGATAGTCAAACGATAACATTACACGCTCAATGCAAGCCATAACGAAAAAGCCCTGCGTCCTCATTGGATGCAGAGCTTTTTCGCTCTATCCATTCTATCGGTAATGGAAATAATCCACATCTACAAAACCGTTCTCGCCATTATCGTTAAAACAATAAATACCGATACGGTCACCCCGGTAGTTCCCCCACACCATTTGATAGGGCGTACCAAAAGACGTGAAATTATCCCCGTCTATACTATAAGCATAATAGGATTTCCCGTCTAACCCCCATTGGCTTCGGAACCAAATGTATCGCGAATGGATTTGCGCCCCCTTTGTCATTTTACCGTTCTCCCTATATTCCAAATAACGATTTCCTCCTTCTTTCACCACCCCGATAGCTGAATGTTGGGATGAAAAATGACAAAGTCCTGCTTTCTGTCCGTTTTCCATGTGAGAAATATCCATCCGAATTACCACATCGTTTTCCGACTTCCTGAACGTCCTTTGCGTAAGCGTATTACCGGCTTTCAACAAGTCGTTGGGTTTCAAAGGACGATATGCCTTCAGGCGTAACCATCCCGGACGCTCAGACAAGGAAAAAAACTCTTTTCGCGGTTGGTAGTTCCACTGCCACTGAGATGCCAAGCTGCTGCCATCAAAATCATCACTACGCCGGATGCTTAACTTCTCATCGGCATTAAAGGGCATATCCGAGCTCCATTTCATCGTACCGATTTTGGAATCCAACACTTTACCCAATAAAGGCCAACCGTCTACCCATGTCACAGGCAAAAGGCTGACGATACGCCCGCTCCAATCGCCGGTGCCATGATGAGTCAGAAAGTACCAGTTATTATCCCGCCCCAGGACTATGCCTCCTTGGTTAGGTTCCATCGCCTCCACGGAAGGCAAGGCCAGTTGCTTTTCCTCTTTATATGGTCCCGTCACTTTCCGTGAACGTTTCGCCAGGACGTAACGGCCTATGCCCGGCTTATGTTCACTGAAAACCAAATAGTACCATCCATCCACTTTTATCAACTTACTGGCCTCACGCCCACTTCCTTCATTAATAAGGACAGCCGATTTACGGTCTATGCTTTTCCCGTCTTCTGCCATCTTGAAAAGATAAGTCTTGTACCCGTCCGCGAAATGGGTCCCCACAAAATACCCATTCCCCTTCTCGTCCCAAATCGCAGTACAATCGTCCCAACCGGCTTCGGAAAGAAGCGGAGTCAGTGGCTCCCACGGTCCTTCGGGACGTACAGCCGTAGTCATGAAATACCCTTCGTCCGGAGTCCCGAAAAAAAGGTAAAACCGTCCGTTGTGATAACGCAATGTACCGGCCCAAATCCCACGGGCATAACGGTCCATAACGTTCCAGTTCAATGCGTTTCCGATTTGTGTCAGGTCTTCAACAGCATTCCCACAGATTTCCCAGTTCACCAGGTCCTTGGAATGCAAGACCGTCATTCCCGGAGAGAACTGGAAAGTAGAAGATATGGCATAATAATCGTCCCCCACCCTGATACAGTCTATATCGCTGTAATCAGACGGGATAACCGGATTCATGTACATTCCTCCGGCCTGTTCTCCCCAAACAGTCCAATCCCCCCAAACTTTTTGCTGCTGCGCTTTCAGCCCTGCAGACAAGCAAAAACTAAAAATCATCGGATACAAATATCTTTTCATAATTTTCATTTTTAATAAATATTCCATTCCCAAATCCCTGCAATGCCTTCTTTGATTCTGACTCTCAGGAAACGATATTTCCCCTTCGGTTCATCGACATGCGGAGATTGCACCCGCAAGTCATCATGTCCTCCGCACTTCCTCCATGTAGTCCCGTCCACCGAACCTTCAAGTTGGTAAGCATGTCCGGCCGTAGGACGTACAAAATAAATTTCACTGCACCGTATTTTCCGGATTCTTCCCAAATCTGCGACAAGCCATTTGTCCTTATCCCCTTCCGCAGCCATCCATCTGGAACCGTTCGCCCCATCTGCGGCAAAGGCCGGAACAAAATACTCCGTACGACGACATGCCTCATCTTTCATTGGCTTGATAAACATAGGAGCCGCAGTACTGGACGCATAAACCGTATCCGCCTTAATTTCTTTCCTTCCCTTCACCTTACGCAAAGCCCCAACTCCATCCAGGCTCAATTTCACCGGACGAATCGTACCGTCTTCATTGAACTCCAAGCGATTTACATAGGTTTGCCGGTTGGTACTGCGGCGACCGAACTCCAAGTATGCAAAATAATAATGGTCTTCGTCCGTATTGAAAACACAACCATGTCCCGGCCCGAAGACACCTTGTTCGTAATCTGTAGTCGACACAATGTCCTGCTCCGGGTATTCGTAAGGCCCGAGAGGAGAAACCTTGCTCATCACATAAGCATACTGGTATTTCTCATCCCCTCCGATAGTATACAAATAATAATAGATGCCTTTCCGTTTGAAGAATATAGGGCCTTCCGAATATTCTTTACGAGGAGTAGAAATCACATGGACAACGGAATCCACCGTAATCATATCTTTTGCCAGTTTAGCCACATGCCGACGTCCCCAAAACACATAGGCTTGCCCGTCGTCATCTATAAACACTTCCGCGTCGATACCGCCCGGATCTTTTGTCTGCAACAAGGTAGAAGCCGTGTAAGGTTTGTAAAACCGGTCTTCCCCGCGAGCCAACTTAAACGGACCCTCCGGATGGTCGGCAACTGCCGGATACATATAACCGTTCACCGTAGGGTAAATGTAATACTTTCCATTAGCTTGGACAACTTTACTGGGAGCCCAGTACTTCTCAGTTGCAGCCGACGGGAAATATGTCCCGTCGAAACTCCAATGCACGAAATCCCTGGACTTCCATACCACCGGAGGCCCGGACGTTTCCAACCCCCTTCCATATCCGTCTGTTGTGGCATAACAATAAAACATACCATCGATTTCCTGTATGCTGGCGTCTGCAATCATATCCGGAACCAAAGCATTTCCGAACGGATTCACAACCTGGGCGTCCATAATGGCAACTACAGAAAAGGCTTGTCCTAAAGCCATTATTCTTTTCCACTTCATTTTCATGATACTATCATAATATATAATGTGCAAAGATATGAAACAGTGTTTATTTTCTTATTGGACTTTATAGCCTTTGACAAGAACAATATCTACCAATTCACATGAAGCGCATGTTCCATAAAGCACAACCATCCTTTGTTTCCCTTCGCACCATAAACAACCGTTATGGCAAGCCGACTGCAAAAATCACAGTCACGGAAACAAAGGATGGATTCAATCCGTCAAAGTACGAAAACCTGTTAATTCTTGAAACTGTGTATCGGAGCCGGAATACGACCTATCCGGTTCACGAAATCACCGCAACCGAAAGAGTTGACCGGCATCACGGGAGCATAGCCCAAAAGTCCTCCGAACTCTACCGTATCCCCTACCGTTTTCCCCACTACGGGAATGATGCGCACGGCCGTCGTTTTCTGGTTCACCATGCCTATTGCGGCTTCGTCTGCAATGATGCCCGAAATCGTCGTGGCGGGCGTATCGCCCGGAATGGCAATCATGTCCAACCCGACCGAGCAAACGCAAGTCATGGCCTCCAACTTTTCCAAAGTCAACGCGCCACACTCCACGGCATCAATCATGCCTTGGTCTTCACTCACCGGAATAAAGGCTCCGCTCAGCCCTCCCACGTATGATGAAGCCATCACGCCTCCCTTCTTCACCTGGTCGTTCAGCAAAGCCAATGCTGCCGTGGTTCCCGGAGCACCGGCGCGTTCCAAGCCGACTTCTTCCAATATTTCGGCCACACTGTCCCCCACGGCCGGAGTCGGGGCCAACGACAAGTCGATGATGCCGAAGGGCACTCCCAAACGCCGCGAAGCTTCTTGCGCCACTAATTGCCCCACACGGGTGATTTTAAAAGCCGTACGTTTGATTGTCTCACAGAGCACCTCGAAACTGGCTCCCCTGATTTGGCTCAACGCATGTTTCACCACGCCCGGACCGCTCACCCCCACATTGATGATGGCATCCGCCTCGGACACGCCGTGGAAAGCACCGGCCATGAACGGATTATCATCCGGAGCATTGCACAAGACCACCAGTTTAGCACATCCCAAAGAATCCTTATCTTTCGTCCGCTCGGCCGTCTGCAAGATAATCTCGCCCATCAACCTTACGGCATCCATATTGATACCGGTCTTCGTTGATCCCACATTCACCGAACTGCAAATGCGTTCCGTTTCTGCCAAAGCCTGAGGTATGGAACGGATAAGCAGTTCGTCGCTATGGGTCATCCCCTTGGACACGACAGCCGAATAGCCGCCCAAGAAATTAATACCGACATCTTTCGCTGCCCGGTCTAAGGCATGAGCCACCTTTACATAATCTTCCGGCGTGCGGCAAGCTGCTCCTCCCACCAACGAAACAGGCGTAATGGAAACGCGTTTGTTCACTATGGGAATTCCATACTCCTTAGAAATATCCTCTCCGGTTTTCACCAAGTCTTTCGCCAGACATGTGATTTTATCATAAATCTTCCGGCAAAGCGCGTCCACATCCGAATCCACGCAATCCAACAAGTTGATACCCATCGTAATGGTACGCACATCAAGATTCTCCTGCTCGATCATCTTGTTGGTTTCCAATACCTCATATATATTAATCATATCTTAGCCACAGGATTAAATACGATGCATCTTATCAAAAATCTCTTCGCGTTGGCATTTCACCTGAACCCCCATCGACAAGCCTATCTCGGCCAACTCGTTCGCCAACACTTCAAAAGGCTTTTCCACCTTAGACAAGTCTGCTATCATCATCATATTAAAATACTCTTGTACAATGGTTTGGGATATATCCAAAATGTTTGCCTTGTTCTCTGCCAAATACGTGCAAACCTTTGCAATGATGCCTACCGCATCTTTTCCTACTACTGTAATAATCGTTTTACTCATAATCTTTAATTCGGGATAATTGCTCCGTAAAAGAAACAGTCTGTTATTCAAAGGCGCAAATATAAGAAAATTTGCTGAATAACAGACTGTATTTCTATCAATAATATATGCTATACCACTTATCCGTAGATAATCTTGCCGTTTTCGTCACGGTTTTCATCAATAAACGATTTCTCGTATTGCGTCATGCCTCGCAGAGACATACCCATACTGGAGAAGCCTCCGTCGTGATAAAGATTCTGCATCGTAACCTTTTTCGTCAAATCGGAGAACATCACCACGCAATAGTCCGCACATTCGTCCGCACTGGCATTGCCCAAAGGAGACATGCGGTC
The DNA here is from genome assembly GCF_900683745.1 of Paraprevotella xylaniphila YIT 11841. Lineage (NCBI taxonomy): Bacteria > Pseudomonadati > Bacteroidota > Bacteroidia > Bacteroidales > Prevotellaceae > Paraprevotella > Paraprevotella xylaniphila. The sequence goes on along the minus strand of NZ_LR215980.1, from coordinate 554,458 downwards.
GCTGAAATCATACAAACCGTCGAAACCCTTGATGCCACCGCCAGCGGTCGTAAAGGTCGGAGACTGGGAAATCGTATTGACACGGACTCCTTTCTCGCGCCCATAAATGTAACCGAAGCTGCGGGCGATGGATTCCAACAACGACTTTGCATCTGCCATATCGTTATAGCCGAAGAAAGTACGTTGTGCCGCCACATAACTCAACGCCAAAATAGAACCGTTTTCATTGATGGCATCCAATTTTTTGGCCGTCTGAATCATTTTATGGAACGAAATGGCGGAAATATCCAACGTCTTGTTCAGGAAGCCGTAATCCAAATCGTCATACGTACGCTTCTTGCGCATGTTCACGCTCATAGCCACGGAATGAAGCACGAAGTCGATTTTGCCTCCCATCACCTCTTGTGCCTGCGCAAAGAGCTTCTCCAAATCGTCCACTGAAGTTGCATCGGCAGGAATTATCGTTGCATTGGTCTTTTTCGCCAATTCGTCAATCGTACCCATACGGCAGGCCACCGGGGTATTGGTCAACACAATCTGCGCCCCTTCTTCCGAAGCACGCTCTGCCACTTTCCAAGCAATAGAAGCGTCATTCAACGCACCGAAAATAATACCACGCTTGCCTTTTAACAAGTTATAAGCCATAATAGTAATCTAATAAAAATTATATTCTTCGTTATCGGGAGCAAAGATACAACTAATTTTGCACTTAAACCGCATATTTGTGCAAAACATTGAAAAATCCCCATCGGACATTGAACTGCCCCCAAAAAGTTGGACGGGTTAAATATTATCCGTATTGAGAAAGGGTTCGGTATTGTACCGGACTCTTTCCTTTTAAGCGGGATTTGATTCTTTTATTGTTATAGTAGTTTATATATTCTTCTAAAGCCTTTATAAAGTCTTGCGACGAATCGAATTTTTCAGCATACAACAGTTCCGACTTCATAATTCCAAAGAAGTTTTCCATCATGGAGTTGTCAAGACAGTTGCCCTTCCTTGACATGCTTTGGATTATATGATGCTCTTCCAAGCGCTTGCGGTATCCGTAATGTTGATATTGCCATCCTTGGTCAGAATGTAGTATAAGGCCGTCAAGGCTCTCGAACCTGGCAAAGGCTTTGTCAAGCATGTCATACACCTGCTCCAGATTCGGGCTTGTTGAGATGTTATAGGAGATTATCTCTCCATTGAACATGTCAAGTATGGGTGATAAGTAAAGCTTTGTGAAGCCTATGTTTATCTGTGTCACATCGGTTGCCCACTTGCGATTGGGAGCAACGGTTGCAAATTCTCGTCCTATTATGTTTGGAGCTACCTTGCCAACTTCTCCTTTATAGGAGCGGTAACGCACCTTGCGAATCTGACATTTAAGCCCCATCTCTATCATGATGCGCCGCACGGTCTTATGGTTTATGGTATAGCCGCGATTGCGCATCTCCGCAGTTATCCGCCTGTATCCATAGCGTCCTTTATGCTCATGGAAAATATCTCTAATCTCTTTCTTTTCCGCGGCATATTTATCTGCGATTTTCAGGCGTTTAAGATGGTAATAGAACACAGGGCGAGCCATCTGCCTTAACTTCAGAAGCAAGTCAAGGGGATATTCCGACCTTAGTTCGTCGATGGCTTTTGCCCATTGAGCAGTGCCCGGGCTTTCTGTTCCTCGACTAAGGCCTTCACTTTTTTTAGTAACGCATTCTCAGCCCGTAAGCGGAGGTTTTCCGCCTGAAGCTTTTCGAGCTCAGTCTGTGGTTCTTTCTTCTTAGGTCTTGCCATAGAGTCTTTAGGAGGTCGCCCCCGTTTTCTGTTTTCAAGTGTTTTCCCCGCACGATACTTGCGAAGCCACTCTTGAATCGTTGTCCTGTTTAAGTCGTATCGAAGGCATATCTCTTGCAAAGGTATTCCTTTTTCTTCAACTTCCATTACTATTGACAGCTTTTCTACGGCTGAATAATGATATGACCTTGTTCCTCGAAGACCTTCATCTCCATATTTCTCATAGCGAAGAAGCCATTGGCGAACCATCTTTTTGTCGAGTTTCCCCTCTCTGCAAATAGCTTCAAGGGACTCTCCCCATATTAAACGGCTAATTATTAAAAGTCGTTCTTCAAAGGTGTGGCGTCTATACATAATGCACCCCAAAAGTTTTGTGTCTAACTTTTGGGGGGCAGTTCACATCTGGCGGGGATTGGCTTATTCTTCAGCCTCCGGTTCAAATATATTGTAAAGCGGCACGCGCCAGAAACCTGCATCGCGGTACCATTTCAAAGAAGTGAAAAACCGCATCATCAACATATCATAACCCGGTTGCAAAAGCTGAGATACCTTCGGGGGCACATAGGTACTCAAACCGCTAAACGCGCCATCCTTTATCGGGATTTCCGGCATCGCGGTATAATCGTTTACCGTACTGTAATCACCATGATCTTTATAAACCACCGCCTCGTCCAAAATATTCCTGATTTTCGGGACGTAAGGACTCGAAAGCCCTACACTGTCCACCCATTCTCCATAATCATATAATGGAAAGCCCGTCTCGAACATCTGTAAACCGTCACGGTCCACCTTCATCAAATGATACTGCACTGCCTCATCCTGAAACAAAGAATCCATATACAAGGCCAAGGCATCCATCTGCGAAAGATCTGAAACACTGATGGATACGAAATCATCCCACTCCACATCGTTATTCTGGAAATGTTTCATATAAGTCTGGGCAGCACGTGCCAACCCGGCCGCATCCATCTTCAGCAGATAGGGTAAAGCCTTGTCATAAGGGAATCCCTCTGCCGGAATGGAGTTGGGAGCCGCAAGGAAATAATGCGCCCGGTCTTTCAGCTCATACGCCGTCTCCATATTGGCCATCAAACAAGCGTCGAACATGACCATATCCATATACGGACACCCCTCAAGAGCCTCACGTATATCCGTAATATTCATGCTGTAGCCATTTTCTTCATCTCCGAAAGCACGCTTTCTTACCGTATCCGGCGTATAAAGGCTGCCGTTGGCATGAGAAGAGAACGCAACGCCTTTTCGTTGGGCCGGATACAACGTAAAGACATCATTGATGACTTCCTTCATCACTTCCGGGTCCACCGAATACTGGTCGGGATAAGTCTTCACAGTCGTCTGCTGCACTTTTCCGCTATTGTCTTTCCCTATCAGGTATAATGTCGGCACCGAACTGATGTCGGCATACACCAACACATTGGCATTGATGTCGGATTTACCGTATCCGATTTTCATATCACTGATGTTGGCATTCAAATACTGTTTCAAATCGTTCTGCCCTACCATATATAAAAGGTATGTGGCTTCTTTGGGTTGGTCCGCGTCAGGACCTCCCTTGTCCGTATCGTCCTCGCAGGCTGCGCACACACACACCATCATTAACGCTCCAATATACCCTTTTATCCTAAGCTTCATAGCTATACGTTTTTTTCATCTATTTCGCAAAGGTACTAAAAATGGAATACAATCCAAATCTTTTAAGCAAAAAAAGTGACACGGCAAACTGACGAAAAAACAAGAGGAAGACGGAAAATCAATCTCAGCCGAACGATTTCTCATTCTCCTGAGATTGACCCAAGGCTTTTTTCACTCTGCAGAAACAAGCGGCCAGCCCTCTTCATCCCATGTCATTTCCCGAAAAAATAATTTACTGGCTCCATCATCCGAACGGCTGTAACCATGGGCCATGAAATAATCTTTTCCATCGAAATGATAAGCCGCACTATGCCCGATGGCCACAAATTCATCACTGTAGTCTACGACCAGGCTTCCTCCGCCTCGCGTCAGTTCCCTTCCGTCTTTATCCACATAAGGGCCGGTCACCCGGGCGGAACGGCCCACCACAACCTTATAATCGCTCTTCAGCCCCCGGCAACAGAAATCATAGGACACAAACAAATAATAATAACCGCCATGCTTAAAGATGAACGGGGCCTCGACGGAATTTACGGGACGCGAAGGTATGTCGGAAGCCCCCTCGAACTGGCGTGTGCATATTGTGTACAATTTTTCCGGTTTCAAAGTAGAAGTCAAATCCTCGGTCAACCGTACCAATTGGATACCTCCCCAAAAGGAGCCGAATGCCATCCAAGGGTCTCCCTTTTCGTCTACGACGATGTTCGGGTCGATGGCATTAAAGTTGTCATGGGAATGCGACACGATAACCGCGCCGGTATCCGTCCACGGTTCGTCAGATGCCGGACTCAAAGTACTGCGATAGGCATGGCCAATGGCAGAAGTGTTCTTTCCGAAAGCGGAACAAGAATAAAAGAGATGATAATTCCCCTTATAATAAATGATATCCGGTGCCCACGTATGCCCTTTATACTCTGGGATACTGTCCATTGCCCACTGCGGGGGAGCCGGAAAAACACCGTGCCGGATTGTCCATTCGGATAAGTCTTTCGACGAGAAAGACGAAACGTTATGTCCAGTGGAATAAAGATAATATGTATCCCCTTCTTTCGCCATGACAGGGTCATGTACCAACGGTTCGCGCACTACGCGCCCTTTACGGGCACCCTCGCCTTGTTGGGCATAACCACTCATCAGCGCAAAAAAACCCAACATGCCTATAAACAAAGTTCTTTTCATGAAATAAGATTAATGATTTCGATAACAATTTTAATATCCGCTCAAAAGTTGGAAAACGGCTTGTGTATAATCCGCCACTTTCTGTGCCTTATGAATCTTCTTGCGGCATTTACGGTCGCCTCCGGGATACATATATTCCCAAAAGGATTTCATCTTCGTCAGCAGTTGCTTCTCGCCTCCTTCGAGCGTGCGGGCATAATGGTCCAACAAATCCGCATGCAATGCCCTCAAAGAGGACATCCTTCGCTCCATGCTCCATGCCGCGCCCTCACGGTATTCGATAGCTACCCAAGGAGCTGCCAACAACCCGCGTCCCATCATGACGCCTTCCAGAAAAGGCATTCCCTGCTGTAATTCATCAAGTTCTTCCACCGTCGTGACATCACCATTATAAACTACCGGATGGCGGCATTCACGGGCAAAACGAAGAAAAGCCTCACGGTCGCATACCCCCTTATATTGCTGCCGCCCTGTTCTTGCATGCACCACCACCCGGGACAAATGAGTCTCATTCAACACAGGAAGAAGCTCCATGCACTCTCCCGCATTCTCATATCCCAAACGCATTTTTACGGAAAAAGAGATGTCCGGATAGCGTTCCACGACCTGTAACAATCCTCTCACCCGTTCAGGTTCAGGCAGGAGACCGCACCCCTTTCCCTTTTTCACCAACATGGGAAAAGCGCACCCCATATTTAAATCCACCTCCTGATACCCATAGGAGACTACCTGATCCAGAATCAGCTCTGCCTCTTCGGCCGAAGCCGCTATGATTTGAGGAACAAGATGCCCCACTTTGTTTGCATCCGGATGCAAATCACGTACATCCTTTCTTCTCAGGCCACCGTGCTCCCAACGGATGAAAGGTGTGTAATACACATCCACTCCACCGAAGTGTTTCTCAAAAGCATTGCGGTAAGGAGCCTCCGTAAGCCCCTGCAAAGGAGCCATATATATCTTTAATCTTCCCATATCTATTTTTCCGGTTTCTTTATATCCCGTATAATACGTTCCATTTCATCGAATTCCGCTCCCTTGTTCTGATTCAGGTAAACTTGATACAACAAAGGCGCCCAACGGGAAGCCTTGTCCGGAGACAACCGACGCACCTGTTCCAAAGGCTCCTCTGCCAATGCGTAATACGTCATCATTTCCTTTCTGTATTTCCGATATGCGACACTTTTCAACTCTGATTTTTTCATCGCATCGGAAGAAGCCTTGGCCATATTGCAATAAGCCAGCCCCTTAAAATAATTGGCCTCAATATTCATGCTGTCCAAAGTCAGAACCACATCACAATTAGCTATACAATTCTTATAGTCATCTTTACGCATGTACACCAATGCCTTTGCATACCAGAACAAAGCATTCTTCGGGTCGTATTGTATCATCCGGTCTGCAAACAACAACGCTTCGTCGTATTTCCCCTTACGGTTCAGAAACTCCTGCAAACTGGTGAAAAAATATGTATGGTCAGGGAAGTTCACAATCCCCCTTTTCAATTCCTTCACCCAAGCTGCAGTATCATTCAAAGCCAAGTGCGACCTACAAAGATACTCCTGCACATACTGTTGGTTCTTGGAGTAACGCAAAGCCGTCGGAGCATAACGTATCACGCCGTCGTAGGCCCCGATATGGTATCCCGTGGCTATAATCCAATAGGCCACACGAGAATACATCGTATCCGTCTGATTCAAGAAGTCACTCTTCAATGCCGGATATTCGGCCGAAGACAAATATAAATCCAAGAACCGGAATGCTTCCGTATAATTCTTCTTTCTCAAATAGAAGCGTCCGCCATTCAATAAATTGGCACGATGTTCCAACAGCCTCTTACGAACAGACGAACGGAACTTGAAACGCCCTTTGTACTCTGAAGACAACTCTACGGAATCACATTTCTCGAAATATTTATAGGCATTGTAGATACTATTATAATAAAGCACCGTATCGTACGCACGTTTCAAATAGATTTTTTCATTTTCAATGTCATTCAACCTGCACTGCACCAATGCCGCCGTATAATAAAGTTCTGCACGCTTCACCACTTTTTTCTCGCCGGACAGCGCATCCATCAGGCTCTTCTCTGCGGCATCCAACCGCTCCCTTACCTTCTTGGCCTCATCTCCGTTCTCCTCGTATCTGGCGTTCTTAATGGTTTTACGCGCTTCACGAACCACATTGGCACCGTCCGACGTCTGACAACAAACCCCGAACATACAAACCGTTGCCCAAAAACTCAATCTACTCATCCTATATAAAACAAAAGGGTGATGCCCACACTTTCATTGAACACCACCCCAATTCTTTCTTACTTTGTCATTATCTCCTACCGATTACTTGAGATAAGTATCCATCTCTGCTTCTTTAGCCTTCTCCCCGGTAATGTAATACACCGTCTTCAGACGCGAAGCCCACCTTTGCGGATTGTCAGGCTCAAGTTCCTTGACTTTCAGGAAGAACGGTTCTGCTTTCTTATACCAATCTTTCACTTGCGCGATTTTAGCATCGTATTCAGCTTTCTTCAGATTTTTAGTTTTACCGATTGCTTCATTGATGCCATATCCTGTATTACAGCAACATACACCGGCATTGTAATAAGCATCCGTAAAAGTAGGATCTATCTCCGTACTCTTCTCAAAGAACGGAAGGGCTTCCTCGAATTTCTCCTGACCAAACAATACTACACCTTTTGAATAATTGGCAATCTTGTTGTTAGGGTCGGCAGCCAAAAGACTGTTGGCAAACTCCAACGAAGCCGCATCATTCTTCTTTTCGGTGTAATAAGCCAACAAATTCTGGGCTATCACTTCATCTGCTGCTGCATACTTCTTCGAAGCGTCAATCCATTGGGCCGTATCACCCTTTTCCAGAAGTGTCATCAAATGTAACTGCTTTACCGTCTTGGCTTCCTTGTCATACTTCAATGCCTCTTCCAAATGAGTAGCGACCTTATCGAAATCCTTACCCTGGTAAGCTGCCAGACAGGCATAATAAGCTACCTGATTTTTGTCAAACACACTATCGTTCAACACCTTCGGTTCATCAGCCACCAGTTTATGATTCTGCGGATAAGTCAACCATGCATCGTATGCTTTATAAGCTCCCGCAAAATTCTGATTTTGGAAGTCAAACTGACCGACGTACATCAAGAAAGTACGGAACTTCATCAAGTTGCCTTTGTTCTTTTCCGCATATTCCTTTTTCTCGTCATACTCGTTGCATTTTTCGTATGCGTCCAGACAAGCATACAGGTTTTTAGCAAACTTTGCCGTATCCAAAGGCTGGTGAGCAGCCGCTTTGTTCAGTTCATCTGCAAAAAGCCTTTGGTACAAATCTCCCTGAACATCCCAAGCCAAAGCCATGTCTTTGGTTTCTCCGCTGTTCAAAGCTTCGGTCAACAACGTCTGGGCTTCCTCTATTTGATTGTTGTTAATCAATCCCTGAGCTTTTTTCACCAGTCTGTTCTGCGCGAAAGCACCGGTTGAAGCAACCAGCAATGCAATTGATAATACGTATTTATTCATAACTTTATAAATTAAAAGTTTTAAACTCATTCATTCGTTTCAGTCTCTTCGTCACGGGACTCTGAAACCGATGCATCAGAACTGCCTTCCAACTCATCCATTACCGGAGCCACACCGTCACTCAACATTTCCGTCTCTTCTTCTTCGTCCTCCGTCTGTACCTTGCATACGCTACTGATTTGGTCATTGCGCTTCTCAAGATTAATCAAACGGACACCTTGCGTGGCACGTCCCATAATACGGACATCAGCCACTTTCAAACGTATCGTTATACCGCTCTTGTTAATAATCATCAGGTCGTTCTCGTCCGTCACGACTTTGATAGCCACCAACTTACCGGTTTTCTCCGTGATGTTCAGTGTCTTCACACCCTTCGCCCCCCGGTTCGTCACACGATAATCCTCTATGTCCGAACGTTTGCCATAGCCTTGCTCGCTGACCACCATAATGGTTTCCGTCTGCGGGTCGTTCACACATACCATGCCTACCACTTCGTCGCTACCGTCCTCGTCGATAGTCATACCTCTCACACCAGTAGCCGTACGTCCCATGGCACGCACTTTGCTTTCGTGGAAACGAATGGCACGACCGTTCCGGTTGGCGATGATGATTTCATTCTCGCCATTGGTCAGGCGCACACCGATGACACGGTCGTCTTCACGAATCGTAATGGCATTGACACCATTCGCACGCGGACGGGAATACTCCTGCAAACAGGTTTTCTTGATGATACCGTTCTTCGTGCAGAACACCACATAATGCGAACGGCAAAATTCCGCATCGTTCAGGTTCTTGATACGCAAACAAACATTGATAGCGTCATCCGGGTCTATATTCAACATATTTTGGATGGCACGTCCCTTAGAGTTCTTGGCACCTTCCGGTATTTCATATACTTTCATCCAGAAACAGCGCCCTTTCTGCGTGAAGAAGAGCATCGTGTTGTGCATCGTGGCAGGATAGATGTATTCCACGAAGTCCGTATCACGCGTGCTCGTTCCCTTGCTGCCCACGCCGCCACGGGCCTGTGCCCGGAACTCAGCCAAAGGCGTACGCTTGATGTATCCCATGTGGCTGATGGTAATGACCATCTCGTCGTCAGCATAAAAATCTTCAGGATTGAATTCTTCGCTCGAATATACGATTTCCGAACGCCGCTCGTCACCGAACTGTTCTTTGACCTCAATCAATTCATCCTTGATTACTTTCATGCAAAGGTCTTCATCACTCAGTATCTGTTTGAAATATTCGATTTGTTTCAACAGTTCATCGTATTCGTTGCGCAACTGTTCCTGCATCAAGTTGGTCAACTGACGCAGACGCATCTCCACGATGGCCTTGGCCTGCACCTCGTCCAACTCGAAACGGCTCATCAAACCTTCGATGGCGGCCTGCGGATTCTGGGCGCTGCGGATAATATGCACGACCTCGTCGATGTTGTCACTCGCAATAATCAAACCTTGCAAAATATGGGCACGTTCTTCCGCCTTGCGCAAATCATACTGCGTCCGACGGATGACCACATCATGACGATGGTTCACAAAGTTAGAGATACAATCCTTCAGGGACAACAAACGCGGACGCCCTTTCACCAAAGCGATGCAATTCACGCTGAAGCTCGTCTGCAACGGGGTCATCTTGAACAATTTGTTCAACACGACATTTGCGTTGGCGTCGCGTTTCACGTCCACCACGATACGCATGCCTTCGCGGTCGGATTCGTCATTGGCATTGCTGATGCCTTCAATCTTCTTTTCGTTTACCAAATCGGCAATCTGTTTGATCAGCTCCGCTTTGTTTACCCCGTAAGGAATCTCCGTAATGACAATCTTGTCATGATTCTCTCCCGGCTCTATCTCAGCCCGTGCGCGCATGACCACACGTCCGCGTCCCGTCTCGTAGGCTTCGCGCACGCCCTGCATGCCGTAAATAAAGCCCCCGGTAGGGAAATCAGGAGCCTTGACATGCTCCATCAGCCCGTCAATGTCGATGTCGCGGTTGTCTATATAAGCCACACAGGCATCAATGACTTCTCCTAAATTATGCGTGGGGATGTTAGTGGCCATTCCCACTGCGATACCACTGGCACCGTTTACCAACAAGTTCGGTATTTTTGTCGGCATAACCGTGGGTTCCCTCAACGTGTCGTCGAAGTTGTTCATCATGTCCACGGTTTCCTTTTCCAAGTCATCCATCATCGCTTCGCCCATCAACTGCAGGCGAGCCTCTGTATAACGCATGGCAGCAGCACTATCCCCATCGACGGAACCGAAGTTTCCCTGACCGTCCACCAACGTATAACGCATGCTCCATTCTTGTGCCATACGCACTAATGCGCCATAAACGGAAGAATCTCCATGCGGATGATACTTACCCAACACTTCTCCTACAATACGGGCGCATTTCTTATATGGTTTGTCGTGCGTGTTACCCAATTCCCTCATTCCATAGAGAATGCGGCGATGCACAGGTTTAAATCCGTCGCGCACATCAGGCAAAGCACGGGATACGATTACGGACATTGAATAGTCGATATACGATTTACGCATCTCGGTTTCAATGTTCACCTTTATTATTCTGTCTTGGTCTAACATTATTTATATCTGTTACTATTATAAATACCACTTGCCAAAAAGCATGTAAAATTACTACTTTTTGAGAGAATACGAAAGAAAACAGCCAAAAATTAATGGTTTACCCAGAAAAGACAAAGCCAGAAAAAGCAAAGAAAAAGTAAAAAGGCCGCAGGCATACTGAACACCCACGGCCTCTCATCCCAGCCACGCCGGCCTATTTCTCAAACACCAAATCTTCAGAAACGAAGCATTCTGCCATGCCTTCTTCCCGAACTATCCGTATTTCGCTGAAACTGATTGTCCCGTCCGACGGAGCATAAGTCATCACAGCCTGATAGGTATTGCCGTCACGACCGCCGACAAACTCCACCGTAGCCTTGTTTCCTTCTCCCTTCCACGAGATGATGGAACATTCGTCGACTTGCAGCGACGCACCGCTACCGTAGCCCACATACACCGTGCCGTAGCATTTGATGCCGTTGCTCAAGGCATCCATCCCGTCTACCGACTTGCCGGGGAAGTCCAAGATAAGCTTGCCCTCCAGGTTCGTGCCACCCAATGTCCAGACACCTTTAAAAGGCGTAGATACCGTCGCGGGCCTGGGCGGAAGAGGCACGTTGCGGAACTCCACGAAGCTGTCGTGGTAACCGTTGTCGAACGTGGTGAGCCTCAACTGGAACAGGCTCATCTTCGTGCCTTGTCCCGGCACGTCGAAAAGGGCGTAAACGCACTTCACCGGCACGCCGGGTTCGAAATCGAAATCCCCGTTGCCCAACGAGGTCACGGCATTGCCCACGATGCTACGGCCGGCATATTCCGCCCCGTCCGCACCGAACGCCTTCATCTTGTCGAACGAATAGACGCGCACGGTCTTATCACCTTTGTTCGTAATGACAAAATCCAACCCGCAGAAATCTTCCTGCCACGTCACGCCCTTGTAGTCTACTGCAAAACCTTTCAGGTTGTTGGACACGGTCGTCCCGTCGGGAGCCACCGTCCCCGCCGCGTCTCCTTCCGCCGTGCCTGCCTCTGCGCCTGTGCCCAAAACCTTGTCCACTTTCTTTTCTACCTGTTCCAAGGCCTTCCCCAACTTCTTAAAGAATTGCGCCTCGGCAGGCTCCGGAAAGCATGCGATCACCACGGCCAAAGCCGATATGAAAACCTTACTTTTCATCGCTGTCCGATTCTGATTTTGATTACCTGTCCGGCCCCACATGATCCACCAACCATCTGCCGTCCTGTTGTTCGAGCAATACTTTCATGTCATACTTCGAAGGATTGCTGGAATACTTCATAAGCTTGCCCGTGCTGCCCATGTCGCTCACTTGGGAACAAGTATAACTTGTAGACAGCAACCGTTCACGCATCTCCCTGATGCCCCTGTCGTCCTTCATTTGTGCCTCGATTGCCATGTCTTCATTCAGACGGCCTTTGTATCTTTCCGTCGCGTATGGCAGCAATTTCTCACGCTCGTTGGTCCTGAAACATTCCACGGCAAAGTCCGCCAATTTCTGCGGGTCGTCCGTCAAGTCCGTTTCTTGCTTTTCCACTACGTTTTCCACCAGCACGGAATCCTTCGCCCCAGCATCATTTCCGGGGTTGTTTTTTGATGGCCCGCAAGCCAACACGGGCAGTCCCAAAAGGCAATACGCCCACATTCTTAAATCTCTCATGTTTTTTTATTTTCAACGCCTATAAGCTTCCGAATTCAGCTTGTTTTTATCAAATTTCCTTATTTATACGGGAAAGGCTTGAAGCTTGTTGCCATGCGCCCTGCCGGTCAGGACGCTGCAAAAGCCTTCCCTATGTCCGGTGTTTTCCCAGTTCTGCCGGACTTTGCAAATATAGCTTTTTTCACTATCTATAACCTTTTGAAGCATTGTAATTTAGGTAAAAAAGTATTATCTTCATTTCTTTTAAACGCAAACCGGATTTCACCCGAAACGTAACATGAAGACGGGAACTGCCATTTTGCAATTTGTCAATCCACCCCTTGCAGGATGGCCGAATTTGGACGTACGGACAGGCGTGGGCCGGAAAAAACGATTCTCGCGCATTCCACAGGAACTTTTTTGTCAGCCACAAAGCCTCTTCCGGTTACTTTTTGCACGACAAAAAAGCAGACCTTGCGCACAGGCACACCACGCATGTAAGCCGCAAACAGCACTTTCCACACGCCGTGTCATCCGGATTTTGACCACGCACGACCACCAAATAGAAGAAAAAAAGGCGTTTTTCCCTCTTCCGCACACCGCTTGCAGCCCGATTCCGCACCGCCTTGCGGACATTTACGAAAAGCTTTGCGGAGAAAAAAAATGTTTCTTGCAGAGAACGGAAAAAAGTTTGGCTTAGAGCGATTCTTAATTTTGCTTCAAAAAGGCAAAAAGCAAGGCCATAATGCTAATAAAAGTAAAAACACCAAAGAAAAAAACGGCTGCAACGGACTTTTCCGTTTCTCATTCGCATCCCCATACGGTCCGGAATGCTTACTTTTTGCCACATCAATCCCCATTTCACCTTTCAAACTTCCAAAATAGAAAAAAGCTACGGACAGGAAAACGGAAAAGCCCCGGTCAAAAACATCCTCCCGTTGGCTGTTTGAAAAGAAAAGCATAACTTTGCGGCATTCAAACCGTCATATCAATGAAACAAATTTTAGACAAAGTAAAAGGCCACCCCGACATCAAAGAAGGTACGGCCTACATGATACTGTTCTCCATCGGTTTCTGCCATTTGCTGAACGACATGATACAGTCGGTCATCCCGGCCATGTATCCGCTGCTGAAGGACAACTTCGGCTTCACGTTCGCCCAAATCGGGCTTATCACGCTCGTCTTCCAACTGACCTCCTCCGTGCTGCAACCCTTTGTGGGACGTTATGCCGACAGCCACCCACAACCCTACTCCTTATCCACCGGAATGTGCTTCACGCTAGCAGGATTGCTCTTGTTGGCCGTGGCTTCCGGTTTCGCGGCCATCCTGTTGGCCGTGGCCGTCATCGGCTGCGGCTCCTCGGTGTTCCACCCCGAAGCCTCGCGTGTGGCGCAGACGGCTTCTGGAGGCAGGAAAAGCCTGGCGCAATCCATATTCCAAGTGGGCGGGAACGGCGGAAGTGCCATCGGGCCGCTGCTTGCCGCACTCATCCTCATCCCCTACGGCCAGCACGCCGTGGGATGGTTCGCCGCAGCCGCACTGCTCGCCGCCACGCTGCTCGTAAGGATAGGATACTGGTACAGCCTGAAGCTAAGCCGGATGCGGTCGTCCGCCCGCACAAGCCGTACCACATCCTGCAACTTGCCGGAAACCACCGTGCGCAAGGCATTGGCCATCCTGGTCGTCATGATTTTCTCGAAATACTTCTTCATCTCGTGCATGACCAGTTACTTCACGTTCTTCCTCATCGAGAAATTCGGCATCACGGTACAGGAATCGCAGTTCAGCCTGTTCGCCTTCCTTGCCGCATTGGCCGTCGGCACGTTGTTGGGCGGCTTCCTCGGCGACCGCTACGGGCGGAAATATGTCATACTTTTCTCCATCCTCGGCGCGGCTCCTTTCACGCTCGCGCTGCCATACCTCAACCTGTACTGGACCATCGCCATGGCCATCATCGTAGGTCTGGTCATCGCTTCGGCCTTCTCTGCCATATTGGTGTACGCCACCGACCTGAAACCGGACAAAGTCGGCATGATTTCAGGCCTCTTCTTCGGGCTGATGTTCGGTCTGGGCGGCATCGGTTCCGCATTCTTCGGTTGGCTAGCCGACCGTACGAGCATCGAATTCATCTTCAGGACCAGTACGCTCCTGCCCCTATTGGGCATCATCGCCACGTTCCTGCCCAACATACGACCCGCAAACCACAAATAAAAAATACATGAATACAAGCCATTCGATTCTGGTACAACGCTATCACTCCCCGTGTGGAGAGCTGATGCTCGGCTCATGGAGAAACCACCTGTGCCTCTGCAACTGGGTGGAAGAGAAACATCCGGGACGGGTAGACCGGAGACTGCAAACATTACTGGAAGCCCGATATGAAGAACGGACATCCGACATCATCCAGGAAGCCTCCCGGCAGTTGGATGAATATTTCGGACGGAAACGCACGGCGTTCGACCTTCCGCTGTTATTCACAGGCACGGACTTTCAAAAAAAAGTGTGGCAGAAGTTATTGGAAATCCCCTACGGGGAAACCCTGTCTTACGGCGACATGGCAACGCAGCTCGGGATGCCCAAGTCCGTACGCGCCGTAGCCAACGCCAACGGGGCGAACGCCATCTCCATCATCGTCCCTTGCCATCGGGTGGTCGGCAGAGGCCACACGCTTACAGGATATGGCGGCGGGCTCGCAGCCAAAAGTTTCCTGTTAGAGCTTGAAAAATCATCCCTGTCCACCTCTTTCCTTTCACTCGCACAATAAATACTAAAGCCACTCCCCCTCTCCGCTTTTTAGAAAAACTTAATGTGTTCTGAGCATTTTTGGCATGCGTTTTGTATTGTAGTTCCAATAATATAGTTAATTTTGCCATCAGAGTCATTAATCAGAAGGAATTTGCATAGCATGAACAATCAATTTTCACCCAAGATTTCAGAAGTACTCATCTACAGCAAGGAGGAGGCGCAGCGGCTGCACAATGAATGTGTGGCTCCGGAACACCTTTTACTCGGACTGATCAGGGACGGGGAAGGCAAGGCCATCCAAATCCTCCGCTTGCTCAATCTGGACTTCCGTTCGGTGAAACTGCGCGCAGAGCAATCCATACAAGGTTCCGCCATGCAGGAAATGCCGGACGAGGACCATGAAATCATTTTGAACGAAAAGGCTTCCAAAATCATGCGCCTTTGCCTGCTCGAAGCACGCATGCTGAAAGCCCAGGTGGCCGACACCGAACACATACTTTTAGCCATTATGAAAGAAAAAGACAACAATGCATGCCGTATCTTAGAGGAAAACAGCATCCATTATACAGACATCCTGAACCTGCTCACACAGAAAACGGAAAAATCGGACATCCAGTCCGGTTTCGGTTTTCCGGACGAGGAAGAGGAAGACGAATATGAAAACAAATCCTCAACGGGAAACCCGATGAACGAACAGGGCAGCACGGCCACGCAGACGGCGCAACCGCAGAGGAAATCGGCCAACAACACGCCGGTTTTGGACAATTTCGGTACCGACCTGACACGCGCCGCCCAAGACGGAATCCTGGACCCGGTGGTGGGTCGCGAAAAAGAAATAGAACGCGTGTCGCAAATCCTGAGCCGGCGGAAAAAGAACAACCCTATATTAATAGGTGAACCGGGCGTGGGCAAATCGGCCATCGTGGAAGGACTGGCCTTGCGTATCGTACAGAAAAAGGTGTCGCGCATCCTGTTCGACAAACGCGTGATAGCCTTGGACATGGCGGCCGTAGTGGCCGGCACGAAGTATCGCGGGCAGTTTGAAGAACGCATCCGCAGCATCCTCACCGAACTGCAAAAGAATCCGGACGTGATTCTTTTCATCGACGAGATTCACACGATTATCGGTGCCGGTTCGGCACCGGGCAGCATGGACGCGGCCAATATGCTGAAACCCGCACTGGCACGGGGAGAGATACAGTGCATCGGAGCTACGACCACGGACGAATTCCGGAAAAGCATCGAAAAAGACGGTGCTTTGGAACGCCGTTTCCAGAAAGTCATGGTGGAACCGACCACTCCGGAGGAAACCGTACAGATACTGGATAATATCAAGGAACGTTACGAAGACCACCACAATGTGCGCTATACGCCCGAGGCTATCCGTGCCTGCGTGCGGCTCACGGAGCGTTACGTTTCCGACCGTTGCTTCCCGGACAAAGCCATCGACGCGTTGGACGAAGCCGGGTCGCGCATACACATCACCCACTCTCCCGTATCGAAAGAGATGGAGGAACAGGAAAAGCGCATCGATGCCGTACATGCCTTGAAGAACGAGGCGGTAAAGAACCAAAATTTTGAACTGGCTGCCGATTATCGTGACCAGGAAGCCAACTTGCAGGAGGAACTGAACCGCATGAAAGCGGCATGGGAGGAGAAACTCAGCCGCGAGCGGGTCATTGTGGATGAAGACCAGATAGCCGAAGTGGTATCCATGATGACAGGCATCCCTGTACAGCGCATGGGTGAGGCCGAAGGGCACAAGCTGAAGGACATGGCCATCAACCTGAAACGGGAAGTCATCGGACAGGACGAGGCCATCGACAAGTTGGTGCGCTCCATCCAACGCGGCCGCGTGGGACTGAAAGACCCGAACAAACCCATCGGGGCGTTCATGTTCCTCGGGCCTACGGGAGTAGGCAAGACGTACTTGGCCAAAAAGTTGGCCGAATACATGTTCGGCAGTGCCGACGCCCTGATACGCATCGATATGAGCGAATACATGGAGAAGCACACCGTGAGCCGTATGGTGGGGGCTCCTCCGGGATATGTGGGACATGAAGAAGGTGGACAGTTGACGGAAAAAGTGCGCCGCAAGCCCTACTCCATCCTACTCCTCGACGAGTTGGAAAAAGCACATAGCGACGTGTTCAACATCTTGTTGCAGGTGATGGACGAAGGACGACTGACGGACAGCAACGGCACGACGGTGGATTTCAGGAACACGGTCATCATCATGACATCGAACTGCGGGACACGCCAGTTGAAGGATTTCGGCAAGGGCATCGGGTTCAGCCGTCCGGACACATCGGTTGCCGACAAGAAATATGGCCGCGAGGTCATTCAGAAGGCGTTGCACAAACAGTTTGCACCGGAGTTCCTGAACCGCCTGGACGACATTATCAATTTCGACCAACTGGACTTGGAGGCCATCAAACGTATCGTAGACATCGAGCTTAAACCCATCGTAAAGCGCGTGAAGGAAATGGGCTATACGTTGGAAACGGCAGAGGATGCCAAGGAGTTCCTTGCCCGCAAAGGATACGACGTACAATATGGGGCGCGTCCGTTGAAACGCGCCTTGCAGACTTATCTGGAGGATGCCATCTGCGAACTGGTCATCAACGACGAACTGCGGGATGGCGAAATCCTGACCGTACGTGCCGCCGAGGGAGACAAACTCCAGATTACGCATGGCCTTGCCCAAGAATAACAATAAATATATGTTAAAGTGCCGGACGATGTTTTCGTCTGGCACTTTTTTTGTTTCTTCATCAGTGGCTTTCAAAAAGCCGAACAGAAGATAATTTCATACAATAAAAGCAATAAATATCATGCAAAAAGGAAACATTGGGGTAACGACCGAGAACATATTCCCCGTCATCAAAAAGTTCTTGTACAGCGATCATGAAATCTTTATCCGTGAAATCGTGTCGAACGCCGTAGACGCCACGCAGAAGTTGAAAACATTGGCCAACAAAGGAGACTTCAAGGGCGAAACGGGCGAACTGAAAGTCAGTGTCAAAGTGGACAAGGACAATGGCACCATCACGGTGAGCGACAGGGGTTTGGGTATGACAGAAGAAGAAATAGACAAATACATCAACCAAATCGCGTTTTCCGGTGCCAACGACTTCTTGGATAAATACAAAGAGGATGCCAACGCCATCATCGGCCACTTCGGTCTGGGCTTCTACTCTTCTTTCATGGTGAGCAAGAAAGTGGAAATCGTGACCAAGAGTTATCAAGAAGGGGCAAAGGCCGTGAAATGGAGCTGTGACGGAAGCCCTTCCTATGAAATAGAAGAAACAGAAAAAGCCGACCGCGGAACGGACATCATCATGTACATCGACGACGACTGCAAAGAGTTCCTGGAAAAGAACAAGATTGAGGAGTTGCTTCGCAAGTACTGCCGTTTCTTGCCCGTACCTGTAGCCTTCGGCAAAAAAACGGAATGGAAAGACGGCAAACAGGTGGACACGGAAGAAGACAACGTCATCAACAACACTACCCCGATATGGACCAAGAAACCGTCGGATTTGAAAGACGAGGACTACAAGGAGTTCTATCGCGAATTGTACCCGATGAGCGACGAGCCTCTGTTCTGGATTCATCTGAACGTGGACTATCCGTTCAACCTGACGGGCGTGCTCTATTTCCCCAAAATCAAGAACAACATCGAACTGCAACGTAACAAGATCCAGTTGTACTGCAACCAGGTGTACGTAACGGACAGCGTGGAAGGCATCGTGCCTGACTTCCTCACTTTGCTCCACGGGGTCATCGACTCACCGGACATCCCGTTGAACGTCAGCCGCAGCTACCTGCAAAGCGACAGCAACGTGAAGAAGATTTCCAGCTACATCACAAAGAAAGTGAGCGACCGCCTGCAAAGCCTCTTCAAGAACGACCGCAAGGAATTCGAGCAGAAATGGGACGACATCAAGATCTTCATCAACTACGGCATGCTGACACAGGACGACTTCTACGACAAGGCCAAGAATTTCGCCCTCTTTAAGGATTGTGACGGCAAATACTTCACGTTCGAAGAATACCAACAACTGATTAAAGACAACCAGACGGACAAGGAAGGTAACCTGATTTACCTGTATGCCCAAAACAAGGAAGCACAGTACAGCTACATCGAAGCAGCCAAGAACAAAGGCTACAGCGTATTGCTGCTCGATGGACAACTGGACACTCCCATCGTCTCCATGTTGGAACGCAAGTTTGAAAAGAGCCGTTTCACCCGCGTGGATGCCGACATCATCGACCGCCTTATCGTGAAAGAGGATGCCAACAAGACAGAACTGGACTCCGAAAAGGGTGCCAACCTTTCGGCCATCTTCAATTTCCAGATGCCGAAGTTGGACAAAACGGAATTCCACGTAGAGGCACAAGGCATGGGAGAAAACGGTATGCCTGTCATGATTACGCAAAGTGAATACATGCGTCGTATGAAAGACATGGCGCATATCCAGCCGGGCATGTCGTTCTATGGTGAAATGCCAGATATGTACACACTGGTACTGAATACGGACCACCGCCTGATTAAGGAAGTATTGGCCGACAGCGAAACCTCTACAGCTGAGCAACTAAAGCCGATTGAAGCAGAACTGAAAGGGCTGCATGCCCGCGAGGCCGTACTCCATCAGCAGCAGGAAGGCAAAAAGCCCGAAGAGATCGACCAGGCACAAAAGGATGAATTGGACAAATGCCATCAGGACATCAGTGCGGAAGAACAAAAGAAAAACGACGTACTGGCCGGTTATGGCAAGAACAACAAGAAGGTACATCAGCTTATCGACTTGGCATTGCTGCAAAACGGTATGCTGACAGGCGAAGCCTTAAGCAACTTCGTAAAACGCAGCATCGACTTGATTCAATAACTAACATGCTTGCCACTGCAAGAATAAGCAAGATAAAATCGCTATCCCCGAAAAGGATAGCGATTTTCATATAAAAAATATCCTTCAACATTTGGACATTTAAATAAAAAGCCATACCTTTGCACACGAAATCAAAACAAGAACGGCTCCGTAGCTCAACTGAATAGAGCATCTGACTACGGATCAGAAGGTTACAGGTTTGAATCCTGTCGGAGTCACAAAACGGTTTGCAAACTCAATGAATTTGCAAACCGTTTTTCTTATCCTCCACTCAATACAATTTCTCCTTAGAGTTTCTTTTTCTTCAACGTGAAAAGGAATTCCAAACCATGCCCGCCGCCCGAAGGCTTTGCATTGATATTCCCCCCATGGAAAAGCACGGCATTCTTTACGATGGCCAACCCAAGGCCCGTACCTCCTAATTTCCGGCTACGCCCCTTGTCTACACGGTAGAAACGTTCGAAGATGCGTCCCAAATGTTCGGAGGGCACTCCTACTCCATTATCGCTCACACTGAAATAATAACCATCCTCGTCTTCCGAATAACACACGATGTTCACATGCGTACCGTTTCCGGCGTATGCAATGGCATTATCCATCAAATTACGGAAAATAGAGTACAACAAAGAAGAATTCCCTTGAAGCACCAACTTGTCCGGAACATTTATCCCCACAGTCATTTGCTTCTCCTCCAGTTTCAAGGCCAGTTCCGCCACGATATTATGAATCATGGAAGCCAAATCCACATCCGTCACCTCTATCATCTGACCGGCCTCCGTCATACGGGTCAGAGTAGATATGTCCTGCAACAGGTTCGTCAGCCGGTTGCTTTGCGCAAAGCTACGCTCCAAAAACTTCTTAAGCATATCCGGCGAAAGTCCCGGATTATTCAGAATCGTTTCCAGATAACCTTGGATACTGCTCACGGGAGTCTTCAACTCATGGGCAATATTTTGTGTAATCTGCTGCTTCATGCGGGCTTGTTCCTCCTGTTTCGTAATGTCAGAAATGGAAATCTCAAAGCTGTTATCCACAAAAAGAGCCACAGACAAGTTGAACACATAACCGTTTTTATCCACGACCAACAACTTCTGCCTAAGATCTCCCTGCGTAAAACTTTTGCGGGACATCGTTATAAAATCAAACAATGGCTGCAATTCCTTCACTTGAAAGACATCCTCCACTCTTCCGATGTTCTTGTCGGATATCAGATTCACATATTGCATGAAAAGCCCGTTAGCTAGAACCACATCCTTGCCCGGATTGAAAACGGCCAGTCCTTCATTGGAAATCTGCAAATGTGTGATAAGCTTCTCACGCTCGCGGAAAAGATCGTCCTTCGCCTTGCGTAACCGTGTATAAATATCGACGATATGCCGTGAAATCTGCCCCAAATCGGTATTTCCCAATCCCTTCAAGTCATTCGTATCCACAGCCTCGTCCTGATCGGCACGACGTGCAAAAAGGCGAAGCTGAGTAATCATAGCCCCTAAACGAGCCGTCAAGTTATAAAAGACGAGGAACAAAATGGCAGATAACAAAAATGAAAACCATAAATACCCCTTGTCGGCATTCAACATGGCAATCAAATCCGTATCGTAAGGCAATGCGCTACGCACGAACAACTCTTTCTCCGGAAAATAATTCGCCGAATAAAAGAATTCCTCTCCAAGGGTCTCTGAGGTTCTTTTGATGGAATATCCGCTCCCTGCGACCAATGCCTCACGTATTTCCTCACGGTCCAAGTGATTATCCTTCACATG
The DNA here is from genome assembly GCF_900683745.1 of Paraprevotella xylaniphila YIT 11841. Lineage (NCBI taxonomy): Bacteria > Pseudomonadati > Bacteroidota > Bacteroidia > Bacteroidales > Prevotellaceae > Paraprevotella > Paraprevotella xylaniphila. Next base: position 532,694 of record NZ_LR215980.1, on the reverse strand, counting down.
TTCGGAGGAAATATCATTATCGAAAATCACTTTTCCATGGCGGTCTACGAGCGTGACACGCAGTTTCTGAAGATGGTGCCGTGTACGATAGCGCGCCACATAATCTTTCACTGAAAAGGCCGTATCAGCCATGTGATCATACAAATCCACGTTGAACATGGTCAGCGTAGAATTCAACAACTCCACTTTATGCGTCTTCTCGCGGTGATACTGATAATACAAGAAACTTGCTACGAAAACACAATAAATAGCGATAACGGAAAAAAACAGATATTGGCTGAATGACAATGACTTTCTTTTCATCTCAATCTTTCACAGAGGTATCGAAACAATATCCGTAACCCAAACGGGTGACGACAAACTTTCCGTATCCGTCGAGTTTTTTACGCAAACGGGTTATGTTCACATCTACCGTCCGGTCCAGCACCTCGGCATCGTTGTTCCATATCCTACGCAGTATCTCAGCCCGCGAAAACACACGGCCCTCATTTTCCAACAACAAGCGCAAAATCTCAAATTCGGTCTTAGTCAACTGCAACGCCTCGCCGCACAGCACGGCCTCTTTTTTGTTAAGATCCAATTTCAACTCCTTAAAACCGATATAAGCAGCCGGTACCGCCTGTTGCGGCGCCGTACGACGAAGCACAGCCTTGATTCTCATCTGCACTTCGCGCAGGGAAAAGGGCTTGGAAATATAGTCGTCCGCCCCCAAAGTGAATCCGGTGACAGCGTCGTTCTCCGTATCACGTGCCGTAAGAAAGATAATAGGTATATCACGAGTCTCACGCACTTGCTTGAGCATCTTGGCCATCTTAAAACCAGAGATTTCTCCCATCATGACGTCCAACAGCAAAAGGTGGAACTTGGCCAAATCCATCTTTAGTGCTTCTTCGGCCGAATTGGCCGTTTCTACTTCGTACCCCTCATTCTCCAGATTGAACTTTAGGATGTCGCACAAATCTTCTTCATCGTCCACCACGAGAATCCTGTAATTTGTATTCATCAGACTTACCGCTTTAGATTATTATTTTCCGATTGCAAAATTACAAGTTAGTTGTTGCACGAATATGAAACCCGTGTTACAATACCGTTACAACACCTTTTTCTTGTTGGAACCTGCGGCATGCACGAACCCAATGACGCATGTGGCCGATTATTTCCTGTGTTTCTTGCAAAGTACTCATATAAAGATATTCAATCTTCAGATTGTCCATATCTCCCTTGCGTATACGGTCTTGCTGAATCTTGCGGAGTTGGGACAACTGGGCTTTCATCTCATCTCCAAACTGCCGAACCTGCAACGCATTATCATAATTATTCGTCTCTATCATGCCGGCAATGACATTCATCAATTTTTCCACCCCTTCCCGAATCGGCATGAATTCTTTCACGTATTCCTCAGGCATGGGATTGAAATTGTTGTCCACGTGTTCTAATGAAGGTTCACACATACGCTTCAGGCAGTATAAACTCTGTTCGCAACTGTTACATGCCAAATGGAACCATGTATCTTTCTCCACAGCCTGCAACTGATCTATCTTGCGTAATCCAACTAATTCTTTCCGACGGATTACCTTCCAATTCTTCCGTTCATCTTCCAAATGGTTCAAAGTCCGCCGCAACACTTTCACATCTTCGGCAATCAAACCGGAAGTCGTCTGCATGTAAGCTCCCGATATATATTTTACCATCTTCGATTGATAAGCACTGATATGCCGGTTCAACAGCACCCAAGCCTCATCCTTATCATTGGTTTGCGCCAACTCCGTGAAAATCTCATCCCGCTGTACTGCCGCCATTTTCTTCTTATAGCTGCGGTTATTCTGAACAAGCATGAACACGACCACGACAATGAGCAATACCATGGCCACCACTCCACCGAAATGCACAAGCAACGTCACGATGAAACACAAGAAGAAAGCCGCACCGGCCGTCATAAACCATCCGCCAATCACAGATATCACACCGGTCACGCGGAACACGGCGCTCTCGCGTCCCCATGCACGGTCGGCCAACGACGAACCCATACCCACCATAAACGCCACGTAGGTGGTAGACAACGGAAGTTTCAGAGACGTACCCACTACGATCAACAAGCCGGCCAACACCAAGTTCACGGAAGCGCGTACCAAATCAAACGCCGCACCATTCGGAATAATAGCCTCATCCTGATTGAAACGTGAATTGATCCATTTCCTCATCCATGCAGGAATATGGTCCACTACATACTCGTTGCTGTTAATCACGCTCCTCACCAACCGACGGGCAAAACGGGAAGAGCCGAACATTTCGTCGCCTGCTGTCTGACGGGACAAGTCGACGGAAGTCTTTACGACATTCTGTGCTTTCTTCGACGTCATCAAAGCTATCGTCATAATAACTCCTGCCCCGATAAGGAAAAAGACAGACGTACCGGCCGGTTCGTTCAGCACGCCCATCATATGGGTGGCAGGATTTGCCCCTGGAGTTGCCAAGAAATCCTGATAAGAAGAAAAACCGGCTAAAGTCACACCGATGAAATTCACCAAATCGTTCCCGGCAAAAGCCATAGCCAAAGAGAACGTACCAAAGAGCACTATAATCTTGAAAACATTGACCTTACACCAATGCAGGACTTGCATCAGCACCGTAAATCCGATAATGAAAGAAATCAATATCGTATGTGTGTTCTCAGCAATCCAAACTTTAATATCGGAAGTCATGAACGAAGCACTGCCGAAACCTTTTACCAACAAGAAATAAGCAATGGAAGTAATAGAAAGTCCTCCAAACAAACCTATGGTATACTTAAGATGCTTGGTATAGTGAAAAGTAAAAATGAGACGGGAAATCCATTGCACCAACATTCCGAAAACAAAAGCAATGGCGACAGAAAGAAAAATGGCTAAAATAACCGTAAAAGCTTTTTCTGTATTTATCAAACTGGCGTAGGTAAGCGAAGAATCATGGAGCATCTTGACTAACGCCAATGCCGTACTGCCTCCTAATAACTCGAAAACCATCGACACCGTGGTGGAAGTGGGCATTCCCAATGTATTGAATATGTCGAGCAAAATCACATCTGAAGCAACCACTGCCAAAAAGACGCACATCAACTCTTCGAAAGTGAAGAACTCTGGATGAAAAATGCCGTGCCTTGCAATGTCCATCATACCGTCGCTCGTCGTGGCTCCCACAAAAATACCTACTGCGGCAATTATCAATATGGTCTTGAAACGCGCTACTTTTGAACCGATGGCCGAACCCAAGAAATTCACGGCATCATTACTGACCCCCACGAACAAATCAAAAGTGGAAAGGGCAAACAGGAATATGACTATCCCCAAATAAACAAATTCCATACGATTACTTCATATTTGATTTTGGGACAAAGATAAGCATTTTCCCCTTTGCGACCATTATATTCCTATAACATTTTTCACAAAAATGCAACACAAACGAACCACTCCCATAATGTACGTTTATTCAAAACGAATAGACCGGGCCGGATGGATACGGGAAACCAAGAAGCTCGGAACGATAAGCGAAAACACGCATATCACCAAAGTAGCCACGTTGATAGCCAACACATAACAGAAATTGAACAAAACCGGTACCGAATCCACGTAGTATATCGACGCATCCAAACGGAATATTCCTGCATAATGCTGAAGAAGCACTATGCCTATACCTATTATATTTCCCAAAAGCAATCCTTTCCCCATGACGAACACGGCAAAATACAAGAAAATATGGCGGATGCCACGGTTGGTCGCTCCTAATGCTTTCATGATCCCGATAAAATTCGTGCGTTCCAATATAATAATAAGCAAACCGGAAATCATCGTAAACCCTGCTACTGATACCATCAAAGCCAAAATGACCCACACATTGACATCCAAAAGACTGAGCCATGCAAATATCTGAGGATAAAGTTCCTGTATCGTCATGGCCACATACGAACCACCATAAGCGTCCGTTTCCCGATTCATACGCTTAACCAACACACTGGCAACTTCGTCCACACGGTCCAAGTCCTTCACGGCGATTTCCATTCCACTATATTGGTCCGGAGCCCACGCATTCAAACGGTTGCAAGTATAAATGTCCGTAAAAACCAAAGCCTTATCGAACTCCGTCAAATGCGTACAATAAATACCCGACACCGTAAAACGACGGGTACGCACGGAGTTCTCGAAGAAATAGGCAAACACTTTAGAGCCAACTTCCAAATGCAATTCATCGGCTATCTGCCGGGATATGACAATCCGGTTGGAAGCCACCGTATCAGAAAAAGACGGTAGTTCCCCCTCTTCCATGTGGGCTTTCAGGAAAGATGTATCGAATTCCACCCCCACACCGTGCAAAAGGATACCTTTAAAATCGGCATCCGTCTTGAGTATTCCCTCCTTATTGCAAAAACGCTGCACATGCGCCACCCCTTCCACGTCCCCGACCTCCTTCATCAAAGCAGAAGGTATCGCAATAGGCTGAGGGGAATTCGTCGTGACCGACGCATAGTTTTGAATCTGTATATGAGAACCGAATCCAACGACTTTCGAACTGATTTCCTGTTTGAAGCCCAACACCACGCACACCGAAATAATCATCACGGCCAAACCGACAGCCACTCCGGACGTAGCTATCAATATGGCCGGACGCGATACTTTTTTCACATCACCGTGCTCACGGAACAGCTTTCGGGCTATAAACAAATTGAAATTCATCCCTCTTGCCGTCTTATTCCGCTACACGGCCGGGATATGCCTCCAATGCCTTGCGCAATACAAAAAGGGCACGCGTCAAATCTTCTTTCTTCAACACGTAAGCTATGCGCACCTCGTTCTTACCCGAACCGGGCGTAGTATAGAATCCTGCCGCCGGAGCCATCATCACAGTCTCCCCCTCATAATCAAAGTCTTTCAAACACCATGCACAAAACTCCTCGGCATCGTCTACGGGAAGCTTGGCCACCGTATAGAAAGCCCCCATGGGGATGGGAGAATACACTCCAGGGATACGGTTCAGCCCGTCAATCAAGCACTTACGCCGCTCCACATATTCGTCATACACTTCCCGTCCGTATTCTTCAGGCTCGTCGAGCGAAGCCTCCGCCGCAATCTGTCCGATTAAGGGAGGGCTTAAACGGGCCTGGCAAAATTTCATCACGGCCTTACGAACCTCCACATTCTTCGTTATCAACGCACCGATACGTATGCCGCACTCGCTATACCGCTTGGATACGGAATCTATCAACACCACATTGTTTTCTATCCCCTCCAAGTGGCAAGCCGAGATATAGGGAGAACCGGTATAGATAAACTCACGGTACACTTCATCCGAAAAAAGATACAAATCGTACTTCTTCACCAAGTCGCGAATCTGGTTCATCTCACGGCGCGTATAGAGGTATCCCGTGGGGTTGTTCGGATTGCAAATCAGAATGGCCCGCGTACGTTCGTTAATCAGCTCCTCGAACTTCTCGACCTTCGGCAACGAAAAGCCTTCTTCTATCGTAGTGGATATCGTACGGATGACCGCCCCCGCCGAAATGGCAAATGCCATGTAATTAGCGTATGCCGGTTCGGGAACGATGATTTCGTCGCCCGGATTCAGGCAAGAGAGGAATGCGAACAATACAGCCTCCGAACCTCCCGACGTGATGATGATGTCGTCCGCCGTAAGATTGATATTGTATTTGGCATAATATCCGACCAACTTTTCCCGGTAACTCAAATATCCCTGGCTCGGGCTATATTCCAAAACCGTCCGGTCTATGTGTCGGATAGCATCTATGGCCGCTCGCGGAGTCGGCAAATCAGGCTGGCCGATATTCAAATGGTACACATGTATCCCTCTACTTTTAGCCTCAAAGGCCAACGGAGCCAATTTGCGAATCGGTGACTCCGGCATTTCCTGACCGCGAACGGATATTTTAGGCATGTCTTTTCTTTTTTGTTTTTATTGGTTCGAAATTCATGCAAAGATAGCATTTCAACATAAAACAAGCAACAAATCAGCCTACAAAATCCATAAACCGCTCACCTGTCAACAAAAAAGGCAACCCTAAGGCTGCCTTCTGTACGCCCTCAGGGATTCGAACCCTGGACCCATTGATTAAGAGTCAATTGCTCTACCAACTGAGCTAAGGACGCAAACAATTTTTGAAGTACGCCCTCAGGGATTCGAACCCTGGACCCATTGATTAAGAGTCAATTGCTCTACCAACTGAGCTAAGGACGCATCATCTTTGATTTTGCGAGTGCAAAGGTAGGGCTTTTTATTTAACCCTCCAAACTTTCGCCCCTCTTTTTCTTATTTTTTTTCCAATTCGTAAATTTCGGAAGGTATACGGCGCTTCAACACTTCCAGTTCAAAGTCCCTTCCTGAGACAATCCCTGCGGAACGGAGACAAGTATCAACCGTTTTTCGCGCCAGTTCCGGATGATTGTTCTCCTCGCTGATATGGCACAACCATACATGCCGAAGCCTGTCCGTAACATGCTCCGCCAACAGCTGCGCCGCAACCTTATTACTCAAATGTCCGTAATCACCGCTAATCCGTCCTTTCAGATAAGCCGGATACGGCCCCATCATCAACATGTCTTCGTCATGATTGGCCTCCAATACCAGATAATTCGCTTGGGCGATATAGCCACCGAATTGTTCGGTCACATGTCCGGCATCGGTAATGAGGCAAAAATTGACATCTCCGTATTGCACGCTGTAGCCCACATTGTCCGCACTGTCATGAGGCACATCGAAAGGCGTGATTACAAAATGGTCTAGCTCCAAGGTCTGTCCTTTCTGCAAGAAACGTATGTTTTCTTCCTTCAACTTAGGATGTACGCAATAATTACGCTTGATTCCGCCGTGCACAAGTTCGGTGGCATAGACCGGAATCCCGTATTCATTCGCCAAGCTCCCGACAGCTTTGACGTGGTCTGCATGGTCGTGCGTAATCAATACGGCCTTTATTTGTTTCAAAGAAAGCCCGCAAGTATTAAAATGTTTTTTCAGTGTTCGTATCCCAATTCCGGCATCAATCAATATCCCATAATTTTCTGAGAAGAGGAAGTAGCTGTTTCCGCTACTGCCGCTCCCCAGACAAATAAACTTCAGCATATCCGTATTTTTGTTTATGCAAATATACGAAAACATGAAAGAACGGACAAATATTTCTTTCCCGCCCTCCTGCCTTACCAGCTCAATTTAATAAATTTACTCTCCCACGGCCTGAACTCCGCTTTCCCCTTCTCGTCGATTGGTTTTCCTGTCACGTCACAAACCGTGGCTTTCCGTATCTTCACACAATCGGAAGTAACGGCAAAGACTGCCGGCCGACCATCCGTTTCACGTAAATGCAGCATCACGGCATGTTCCCCCTCCACCGGTGACATGTTGACCAACAAGAGGTTATCCGGGCGAAGCGTGAGAAAAGTTCCGCAAGAGGGCGCAGCCTTACCTTCACGGCCGCCGGCCTGAAGTACCCGGGTCAGGAAAGGAATCCGGTTTTCCCAAGCAAAACGCGTGGCAAATCCGGCTGTCGTGTCCGCCGACGAAGTGATGAAATAACTCCACTGCAAACCTCCGGTCTGGTCTGCGTTAAAATTGGTAGTCCAATAGTTATTCATCGGCCAGGAATACATATTAGTAGTCTGGGGTACGGCACCAGACTGATAACGTCCGGTATTGATGGCACCGAATTGCATCAGGGGTATTTCAGGGCTTCCCATTACAACCTGAACGCCCGGACTGCGTGCCGCCGCAAAATTCTGCACGGTATACCAATCGTTCGACGAACCGGGAATCTGGTCTATCCCGGCTTCGATATTTCCGCCGGGCACGTCCAGAAAGATTCTGCCGCCCTCTATCTGGTACGGAAAAGACACATATACGGCTTCCGGCTCTGCCTCTGCTTTTTTACGCAAACTGTAAACCACTTCTATCTTTTTCTCTACCTTATATATATGGTACTCCACCGTCAGATTATCATGCCCTATCCCGGCTGCCGTCTCTCCTTTGAAACGGTAAGTATCCCATATAGCCCCTTCCTCGTACGCCTCGAAGCGCATTTTCTCCGGATGCCTGCGTGTAAAGCGTGGGTACGTATATCGCTCCAAAGCGCCCCGGTCGTCTATCGTCTCATAAATGAATTCTCCCAACTCCCATTCCGCATCCTCCGTCAACAACTGCCGTTGCAGGTCTTTATCGTAAAGTCGGGAAATGGTGCCCCGTTGCAGATTGAAATCAAGACCATACCACTCATTCTCTACATGCGTACCGGACAAACTCCCTGCGGATGCTTCGGACGGCAATGGCTCGTCTTTCACGTCTATGCGACACCGGATGAAGCCCAAAGCCGGTACATCCCGGACATAAATATACCAATACGTTCCGTCCGAACGGCTCTCACCGGCCTGAGCAGGAACGCTACGTCCCGACGCATCCGTAATCTCAAAAGCTTTGTCGCGCGGCAAAAGTTGATGGTCTACATACACCTTGGCTATTCCGCTATAGCTCCAGTTCAATGTATTGAAAACCAATACGGAAGGCTCATCCGTTTTCGGAATAAAAGACTGCAAAAGCCCCATTACCGCCTCGCCCAACAATCCGGCATGCCGGTAAGCCTCCCACGCATACGACTGTTTCAGCGAGCGTTGCTCCCACGTCTCCCGGCCATACGGGTCACGCACACTCTCGCAATACCCGAACGTATGCTCATCATAGAAAAGCAGGGCTTCGTTCATGCCACTCACCTTCCCCATCACCCCGTGGGGCAACTCGGCTCCGGCCAGTTTTGCCAAAGCCAAACCGCCTTGCCCGGCAATCGCATGGGAATGGGTAGTACGGGAAACAGCCGCTTCGCGTGCTCCGGAAGCAAACCCATCCGTCCACCAGTCCGGCCACGCTCCCCGAATGACGGGTATCTGCCCGGCATAATCACGCTCCACGGTCTTGATAAAGTCCGTAGCGACTGCCGAACGTAATTTAGGCCATTCGTACTTTTCATTCCAACGTTTCACCATCTCGCAACTCCGGGTGGAAGGAGGAGCATTATCGGTCAGATACCCGGAATGCTGAATGGCACAAATGTCATACGGGTATCCCTTAGCTTCCAGTTGCCCCAGATAATCCCACACGCATTGCTCGAACTTTGTGAAATCATCAGGGTTGTGCACACCCCAATAGTTCCCCTGATGGTAATGTTCCGCACGGTAAGCCAGGATTTTTTTCCCCGATGGCGACTCCCACCAAAATACCGTGGGCTTATCGAAGCATATCAATGCCCGATGCCCATGCGTCCCCATATTCAGGTACTTCACTCCTGCGTCGGCAAAATATTCACTGAAACACCAGGCTATTCCGTTTACATCATCTTGCATGGCCAAGTCCGTCCGTAACCCTTCCTCCCGGAACAACTTCAACGGAGCCAAGGATGCAGCCAAGGTCTGTTCGTCCGGCAACTCATCAAAATTCAGGTACATGGCACCCAACTCAATTCGCCCTTCTTTCACCCTGCGTTTCAAACGTTCGACCTGGGAAGCCGGACGATTTTTCAAATACTCTTTCACGGGCCAAGACACCTCGCAAGTCCATCGGAACCGCTCGGCATCTGGATAATGATCCGTGGCATCACAATAATCCAAAGCATAATCTATGTAACGCAAATGTTCTGCCAAAATCTCCATCTGCGAACGAGTATAGCCGATGTCCGTATGTGTATGCTGCACCAGATTCATCTGCCAATGCCGGGCTACCGGTACTTTTATTTCATCCGAAGCCAAAGACACCTGCCCGGTGCGTAAAGACAACGGCAATGTACGGTCCACGCCAACGTCAGGAATATCAAATACAAAATGATTTTCCCCCTTTTCCAAACGGACATGCTGCACCAACCTGCCCAACGCCAATTCCGCCTCTGTGACCTGTCCGTCATAGCCTACCGTCACAGCCACCCGGCGGACCGGACCTGAAGAAGATTTATACACAGCCGGATACAGCTTCGCCTGAAGCACCGGAGACGCTGCGGAACAAACCGAATGAAAAGCCGCCCCCCAAAAGAGCATCCCCAAAAACAAATTCTGTAATCTCATAGTGATTTATTGTGATTAAATAGTTAGGATTCGTCAAAAATGTTTCTCCTTTTCATTGGCCATCGCCGGAAAAGACATATATTTGCGTTGTAAAATTACGAAATCAGACGGTGAGGCCAAACGGTACTTCACTGAAAGACGTAAAAGCATTAAAAAATGACGAAAAGGAAAAGGTGGCCTCTGGTTTTATGCCTGCTTACAGGATTAGGAGCAGCCGGATGCACCAACAAAGAAGAGGAACAAGTAAACAGCAGGGCTAAGGAATTTGCGGAAAATTATTTCAACCTGCGTTTCGACAAAGCATACGGGAATTGTACCAAGGATTCCCGTAAATGGATGGCTTTCCGCGCGTCGAACATCACCGAACACGACCTCGAAGCCGTACGGTCTGCCCCGGAAGAAGCATACGTAAGTTCAACAGAATGCCAACAAATCAACGACAGCACGGCACTCGTACGTTGCATCGTTTGCCAAGCACTTGCCGCCGATTCGTTGGAACAGCAAAAAGGCCGTATTGTTCCGGAAGCCGCATATCTCATCCCTTTACGGAAAGAAGGCCGCCGATGGCTTGTCAGAATGGAAGGCCCACTGCAAAATGCAAAGTGAAATCCCGCTTAAAGTCCGGATGAATAATCGGGTAATGATGACGGACATCATCATACGCCGGATGAATGGCTTTCATACCTCCGTCCAGACGTAAGATGAAATAATCGAAATTCAAACGGAATCCCAATCCGTAAGACACGGCTATCTCCCGCCAGAAACTCCGCATGCGGAACTGTCCGCCGGGCTGCTCGGCATAGTCGCGGATAGTCCAGATATTGCCGGCGTCTACAAAAAATGCCCCATGCAATTTCCAGAACAGATAGGTACGGTATTCCGCATTGAGGTCCAATTTGATGTCACCGGTCTGATTGATAAAGTCTATACGTCCGTCTCCCCCGGTAAAACGTCCGGGTCCCAATTCCCTGACCGACCACCCTCGCACACTGTTGGCTCCTCCGCTGAAATACCTTTTCTCGTAAGGCAGGATGGTAGAGTTTCCGTATGGATAGGCTACCCCTACGCCAAAATGCAAAGCCAACGAGTTACGGTCGTCGAAACGGAAGCTCTTGCTGATGTCGAAATCTCCTTTCAAATACTGTGCATACGCTATATTGAACAATGTATATTGCCCTTGGTCGTTCCGGTTGGCCCCAAAGAGATTAGAGAAACCATACAGTACATTGCCGGCCGACTCCACATTAAAACGGATGCCCAAGGCATTGCTACCGTAATCCACAATACTCGTTGCATTGCGTTGCGAATTATAGGTAAAACTATAGCCTAACCTCATGATAAAAAGATTTTCGTAATTGTAACGCAGGATAGCATTCCGGTCGGTTTCGTCTTCCAGGTAATCCTTACGGAAAGTTTCGGAAATCCAAGGCATGAACACGTAGTTCAAGTCTATCAGGTCGATACGGTGGCGGAGCAAACCATTCGGGCTTTGCCAACGGTAACGCAGAGCTGAAGTCAAAACACGCCGATGAAACTCAGGACGGTTTTGGGAATCATATAATAATGAGATCTCCGAAGTGGCACGCATCAACCCACGGTCGCGGCCATTGAAGCGAAACAACCTGAAATTAGGGAATGTCAGGCCGGCTTCCACACTGATTTCCATATAATTCTGGTCACTGTACCCTTCCAGACCGGTAATGGCTTCAAATGCCCCACGAAGTTTCAGGGACAGCAATTCAGAGCCTCGAAACAGATTCCGGTTCTGGTAAGTCAGAAGCAAGGCCGCCCCCAAATCACCTGCCGAATTGGTACCTTCCAATTCCGCTCCCAACGAACGCGGTTTATTCTCGTGCACGGTCACGAATCCGTCCAGCATATTCGGCAAGGAATCGTTCTCCACCATCTTGATATTGGAAAACATCACGGCTCCCAACTGGCCGAAGTTACTATAAGTCCGTTGTACGTTGCGCTCCCGGTACAGATGCCCCGGCTCGATTGCATTGTTATTGGTAAAGACAGAAGGCCGAAAAGCCAGTTTATGCTTGTAATAAATAGGAAAACCCCGATAGACCATACTGTCCAATCGGGAAGTATCACGGCTCGTGTCAAAAGCCGCCGCATCGCCGGAAAAGGAAACAGAGTGAATTTTATAACGCCGGTGAAGTTCCGGATTGCTTTCCGCTGATGCCCGGTACAAAGGTATCACCACATCCAGATCCACCTTTTGGTTCCCCACGCACGTATCCGCTTCAAACCGGACATATTCCTTGTTGAATTTATAATATCCGCTGTTTTGCAAACGACTGCTGATGCGGCTGCGCTCTCCGTCCAACACATTCAAATCGAAAGGCATTCCGGGTTGCAAGGATGACAATGAAGCTTGTTCGCGGACAATACGTTCCACCACAGAATCCTCTATAAGGTAACGGATGTTTCTCACCCTATAACGCTCTCCCGGCACAATCTCGTATGCCAACCTTACCTTCTTCCCTTTCACCGCACGCTTCTGATTCACCCGGGCATGAAGATACCCCAAATTGTTCACAGCCGCCAACATGTTTTCTCCCGAACGGTTAGCCTGTACCGTATCGAAAATTACCGGCGCCTCTCCTACCCGTTGCAAGAAACGGTTGATTCGCTTAGTAGTGTCCCGCCCGGACAGGGCATACGGCCCCATAGGGACTTTCAGCAGGCTGAACCACTTGGAATTAGGATGCTGACGAATGTATCCTTTCAACGACGTGGCATCGAGCGATTTATCCGTCGACTTCACAGAAACGCTTTCCAACATATATTCGCCTTCGGGTACGAATTTCGTAGCTGAGCAAGCGCCCAGCAACGCCATGATGATTCCCCCGGCCATACTGTATAAAAGTTTCCGCATAAGTGCCATTTCAAGTACAAAAATACATCATTTTTCCCAATAAAACGGTTTAGGCGGACACAAAAACAAAAGCCGGTACACGCTATTCGAAAATAACTTCTTAGATTTGCAGTATAATTGGAATCGAAATGATCAGCAAAAACAAAATCAAGCTCATCCGCTCCCTTGAGCAGAAAAAATTCCGCAAGGAACAGCAACTCTTCGTGGCCGAAGGACATAAACTGGTAGACGACTTGCTACCGGCTTTCGACTGTACCTTTCTCGCAGCCCTGAAGGAATGGTTGGACACACGGCGGGAAGTTGTGGAAACACTCGCCCGTAAAGGATGTGAAATCCAAGAAGTATCGGCCGAGGAGCTTCAAAAAGCCAGCCTGCAAAAGAATCCGCAGGACGTGTTGGCCGTATTCCACCAACGTCAGGCCGAAGGGGCACCGGAACACATACTGAAAGAGCAACTCTGCCTTGGGCTCGACGGCGTGCAGGACCCGGGCAATCTGGGCACGATTATCCGTATAGCCGACTGGTTCGGTATCGAACATATATTCTGCTCTCCCGACACGGCCGACCTTTATAATCCCAAAACCGTACAGGCCACCATGGGAGCCATGGCACGTGTCTGCGTACACTACCTTTCACTGACGGATTTGCTGCGGGCAGCCGACACCGACACACCGGTCTACGGAACGTTTCTGGACGGGAAAGACATGTATGGTACGGAACTAAGTTCCAACGGACTGATTGTCATGGGAAACGAAGGCAAAGGCATCAGCCGGGACATCACGTCGCTCATCAACCGGAAACTGTACATCCCCAACTATCCTCTCGAACGAAACACATCGGAAAGCCTGAACGTAGCCGTAGCCACAGCCATCGTTTGCGCCGAGTTCAGAAGACGGGATACCATCGGAAGACAGGAGTAAGAATATCCGCATCGGCAGGCAATCCATCGGCACTCCAAAGCCGCAAAGCATGCGGACTTACATCTGGATTTGTTTCCCGCAACAACGCGTCAATACTGTCCCCGGGTTGCGGAACGGCCTCGGGAGGCAATAACAAACCGACGCCTCCATTCCATATCACAGCCGGCATTTCTTCCGTCAAGATATAATGGAATTGATAAAAGCCTTTCTCATCGACCGTTATCACCGGCATGACCTCAAAACACCCCGATGGCCAATACACTCTATGGAAAGCAATATGTTTCAAGGCCGCTTGTTTCCTTATTGTTTCAATGTCCTCTTCGTCCCGTTCTCGTAGCCCCCGGTTTACGAATCACACGATAGGGCTTTTCCTTCACCACATGAATGGAACGTTCCACCGGACGACTATCCCTCAATTCGGTTGGAGAAAGACGGCGGGAAACCGTATCAGCCGGTATCACCCGCAACACCGAATCTTTCAACGATGCGTCCATACTATCCGGCTTCGCCACAGCTGCCGCAGTATCCACAACCACCGGCTGCAGATGGAAACGAACCAACATGATGTCGCGAAGCAACAACAGGCGGGATTCTTTGTCTTCGTCCGAAGGTTTATAATACACGAATCCGCCCACTTCCCGAATCGCATGAGCCGTGTCTCCTTCCAAACGAAGCTGCATCAGGTTATTGGAATAAATTCTTTGCGTAATACCTGCCGTGGAATCATTGTCGTATTTCACATAAAAACCGGCGTATGCCTCATTTTGCCGTCCGTGGGATATATAACGGGCATCGAAGCGCCAAAGCAGGGCATCCCCTTTACGGAAAGTCGTATCGGCTGTCATGGTAAACAGCAAACGGTCTTCCATAAAACTCGGTTTCAGGATTCTGAACGCACGCTCCTGCCAAATATTGGCCGTGTCCCCCCGTGCATCCAAATGGGCAAAGATGTCGTTCTCCCCGGTAGAAGCTCCCAACGCCGAAACATGCGCGCTGTAACGCTCCTGCAACTTTTTATAAATGTCATTCAAGTAAGTGGCATGCGACGCATACCACACCATCGTGGAGTCGAATTCGGCCTCGCTCACCCCATGCTTCTCAAACACGGCCTGCACGTAACTGTAACGTTTAAAGTTCATGCTGTCCCCTCCCGTCTCTGCCATGGCCTGTGCGACGTGGTAATCATAAAGCAAATCTTCCAGTTCCTCTGGCTGAATCAGACCGGACGGTACGCCGGGCTTACAGGCCGACAATAAAAGGACGGCCGCCACAGCACCACATACTTTACGCAACGACTTTGACATGAAACGGTTAAGGGCTATTGGGAAATACGTTTATGATAGAAAATCAACAAGGCAATGATACCGCAACTGATGGCTGCATCCGCAAAATTGAATATGGGACTGAAAAAGATGAAATGCTCCCCTCCCACCCATGGCATCCAATCCGGCCAATAAGTGTCGATGATGGGAAAATAAAACATGTCCACCACGCGCCCGTGGAACACATTTTCGTACCCCGTCCCGAAAGGTACGAAATGAGCAGTGAACGGTGCGGGAGGATTATTGAAGATTAATCCGTAGAACACGCAATCTATGATGTTCCCGGCAGCACCGGCCAAGACCAATGACAAACAGACTACAAAACCCGTCGGCACGCCTTTGCGTATCGCCCTGTAAAGGAGATACGCAATGACGGCCACGGCGATAATACGAAAAGACGTCAAGAAAAGCTTGTCGAAAAACTCCCACCCGAATGCCATGCCGGGGTTTTCAGTGAAGAGAATGTAGAACCAATCGGTCACATGAATCTTCTCATGCATATACATCTGAGTCTTGACCGCAATCTTAATCCATTGGTCTATGACCAACACCAATAAGATAATCAGTCCGGCCAAACGTCCTTGGGTGAGCCATCCCCGACCGCTACTTCCTTCTGTCCTCATTACTTTTTCATGTTTTTAGCCTCTATGCTCAATGTCGCATGGGGAACCAAACGTAAACGTTCCTTGGGAATCAATTTACCGGTCTCACGGCAAATCCCATAGGTCTTGTTTTCGATACGTATCAGGGCAGCCTCAAGCCCCTTGATGAACTTCTGTTGGCGAGCCGCCAACATAGACAGTTCCTCTTTGGTCTGAGTATTGGCACCTTCTTCCAACGCCTTATAAGTAGGCGACGTATCATCCACTCCGTTATTGTCCGTGTTCATCAATGTCCCCATCATGGTTTCATATTCTTCACGCGCCACTGCCAGCTTACTCAGGATCAACTCCTTGAATTCTGCTAATTCCTCATCACTATAACGTGTTTTCTCTGTCATAATACTTCTTATTTTAGGGTTAATAATGCTCACTTACTCTTTATCTATCTTTATCTCCACGGTGTAATCGTCTAAGTCTATGGCCACGCCACCGTCCACCTTGTCCGCCACCGTAAGCGAATTGGCCAGGACCTGGCCACAGATGTAGTCTCTGTATTCCGCCACGGCCTTGTCCGTTTGTTCCGCATGGGAAAGCGTCACGGCAATGCGGTCGGTAATCTCGAAATCCTTTTCCTTACGCAAGTTCTGTATACGCTTCACTAATTCACGGGCCGTTCCCTCCACACGAAGCGCATCCGTCACGGTAATATCGAGTGCCACCGTCAGGCAGCCTTCATTGGCCACCGTCCAACCGGGAATGTCCTCACTGAAAATCTCCACATCGGCAACTTCGATGGTTACCTCCTCGCCGCCCTCCAAAACCACGCCGAGCATGCCTTCTCGTTCCAATCCGGCAATCTGTTCTTGCGTCAGGTTTTCCACCGCAGCGGCCACGTTCTTCATCAACTTGCCGAACTTCTTGCCCATCGTACGGAAGTTGCACTTCACTTTCTTCACCAACATGCCATCGCCTTCCACAAACTGCAATTCCTTGACGTTCACTTCGTCCAGAATCAACTGCTTCACGGCTTCTATGCTTTCACGACGTTCCGTGTCGCCCGACGGTATGGAAATGCACTGCAAGGGTTGGCGCACGATAATCCGTTCTTTCTTGCGCAAGGACAAGACCATGGACGTAATCTGTTGCGCCAATTCCATACGGTACTCCAATGCCTTGTCCACCTTTGCGTCGTCGCAAACCGGGAATGTAGCCAAATGCACGCTCTTCGCTTCTGCACGGCCCGTTGCAGCCGTCAAGTCATGATACAAACGGTCGGCATAATACGGAGCGATGGGTGCCATCAGTTTGGCCACCGTCTCCAAGCACGTGTACAACGTCTGGTAAGCCGAAAGCTTGTCCGTGCCCATCGCACTGCCCCAGAAACGTTTGCGGCTCAGGCGGACGAACCAGTTGCTCACGTTGTCTATCACGAAATCCTGAATCAGGCGTCCGGCCTTCGTCGGTTCATAATCCTCATAGCAGGCATCCACGTTCTTCACCAACGTATTCAACTCGGACAAAATCCAACGGTCTATTTCCGGACGCTCGCCCATGGGCACATCGGCTTCGGCATAATGCCAACCGTCCACGTTGGCATACATCGTCAGGAAAGAATAAGTCTGGAACAATTTGCCGAAGAACGTGCGACTGACTTCCTGTACGCCGGCCTCGTCGAACTTCAGGTTGTCCCACGGCGAAGAATTGGTTATCATATACCAACGTACGGCATCCGAACCGTACTGCTCTATCGCGCCGAAAGGATCCACTGCATTGCCCAAACGCTTGGACATCTTGTTCCCGTTCTTGTCGAGCACGAGACCGTTGGATATGACAGCCTTATAAGCCACACTGTCGAATACCATCGTGGAGATGGCATGCAACGTGAAGAACCATCCACGGGTCTGGTCCACACCTTCCGCAATGAAATCGGCCGGATAAACCGTACGGCCATCCAACTCTGCCTTATGTTCGAACGGATAATGAATCTGGGCGTAAGGCATGGCACCGGAATCGAACCACACGTCGATGAGGTCTGCTTCACGCTTCATCGGCTTGCCCGTGGGGCTTACCAAAACGACCTCGTCCACAAACGGGCGGTGCAAATCTATTTTGTCATAATTGTCCTGACTGTAATCGCCGGGGACGAAGCCACGGTCTTTCAGCGGATTGGAAGCCATCAGTCCGGACGCTACCGCTTTCTCGATTTCGGCATACAACTCCTCTACCGAACCAATACAGGTTTCCTCGCCGTCGTCCGACCGCCAGATCGGCAACGGCGTACCCCAATAGCGGCTGCGGCTCAAGTTCCAGTCATTCAGGTTCTCTAACCATTTACCAAAACGCCCGGTTCCTGTGGATGCCGGTTTCCAGTTGATGGTACGGTTCAATTCTATCATCCGCTCCTTGGCAGCCGTACTACGGATGAACCAACTGTCGAGCGGATAATAAAGGATTGGCTTGTCTGTCCGCCAACAATGCGGATAGTTATGCACGTGTTTCTCGATCTTGAACGCCATGCCGCGCTGCTTCAGTTCCATGCAGAGTGCCACGTCGAGGGTCTCGTCTTTGTCGGTCTTCTTCGGGTCGTAGGCGTTTTTCACGAACTGGCCTTCCCACTTCTTGTATTCATCCACGTTTACCTTATGTTGCACGAAATCTTCATCCAACTCGTCCAACAGGTAAAACTTACCGGTCAAATCCACCATCGGACGGTATTCGCCCTTGCGGTTGACCAACTGCATGGGAGGAATGCCGGCAGCCTTGGCCACCTGCGCGTCGTCCGCACCGAAAGTCGGGGCGATATGCACGATACCCGTACCGTCTTCCGTAGTCACGTAATCTCCTGGGATGACACGGAAAGCCCCTTCTCCGGGATTTACCCAAGGGAACAACTGTTCGTAGGCCATGCCGACCAAATCCGCCCCGAGGTACTCACCCACAATCTGGTAAGGTATCACTTTGTCCCCCGGCTTGTAACCGTCCAACGGCATATTCTCGCCTTCCGGGTTAAGATAAGCTCCCAAACGCGCCTTAGCCAGTACCACTGTTACGGGTTCGCCACTGTACATGTTATAAGTACGCACGCATACATACTCTATTTTCGGTCCTACGCACAATGCCGTGTTGGACGAAAGCGTCCAAGGCGTAGTAGTCCATGCCAAGAAATAAGGCGTGCCCCACCCCGTCATTTCAGGGCGCGGATCGAGCATCCGGAACTGTGCCGTCACCGTCGTGTCTTTCACGTCGCGGTAACAACCGGGTTGGTTCAACTCGTGCGAACTCAGCCCCGTACCGGCGGCGGGCGAATAAGGCTGTATCGTATATCCCTTATACAACAAGCCTTTCCGGTAGAGCTGCTGCAACAGCCACCAGAGCGTTTCGATATATTTGTTGTCGTAAGTGATATACGGATGCTCCATGTCCACCCAATAGCCCATCTTATGGCTCAGGTCGGTCCATTCCTCCGTATATTTCATCACGTTCGTGCGGCACTTGCGGTTATATTCCTCGATGGAAATCGTCTTGCCTATGTCTTCCTTCGTGATGCCCAATTCTTTTTCCACGCCCAATTCCACGGGAAGCCCGTGGGTATCCCATCCGGCCTTGCGCTTCACCAAGAAACCTTTCATGGTCTTGAAACGACAGAACGTATCCTTGATAGAACGTGCCAGGACATGGTGGATACCCGGATGCCCGTTGGCTGAAGGAGGACCTTCGAAGAAGATAAACGAAGGACAGCCTTCACGTTCTGTCATACTCTTATGGAAGACATCTGCGTCATCCCACATCTTCAACACCTCTTTGTTCACCTCAGAGAGGTTTAGCTGTGTACGTTCTGCGAATTGGTTTGCCATATATCGTAGTTTACTTTCGCGTTACTTTAAAATTTTGGCAAAAATACGATTTCTTTTTCAGAATAGGAAAAATTTCAATAAAAAACAGAAACGGAAATCATAGTCCTTATCTTTGGGAATCATCTGCCTTAGAACGGGAAATCAATCTAAGCCAAACGAAAATTCAATCTAAGCCGAATGATTTTTCATTCTCCGCACAAAAAACAAGCATTTATATACATTTGTAATTCAGTAGGTTATAATATAAAAAAAAGAGGGCAGGGAATCCCAAACATTCCCTGCCCCGACATTAAGTCACGAACAAAAACAATTACATTCCTATCTGTCCTTTCCAATTCAGGAACCAGTTGCTCTCTACCATCAACTTGTTGTAAAGCGAACCGTCACGATTCTCTTTGCCTTCGCGCTTGCTGACCGGGTCGGCCACCCACGCATTATTACGGTAACGTTTGGCAAAACGGATCAAATCATAAAAACGCTTGCCCTCGAAACAGGATTCCAACGCATTTTCATTGATAATCATGCTGTCCACGCGGGCTTGCTCCTCAGCCAGGTTCAGGTAAGCCCAGTCCTTGCGGCTCTGCCCCACGTAACCGTTGACACGGTTACCGTCCTTGTCCAAAGAATCCACCATCGGATAAGCATAATCCGGATCCAACTCGGCATAACCGCAACCACGTGAATGTACGCCCACCGTATTGAAAGCATCGGTAGCACTACCGCCTTCCTCACCGAGACGTCCGTTACGCGTCTTGAATGTATTGAAATAATTGTTGGCCGTATTCAACTCGTTGAGGAATGCCAAATCGGCATCGTTGCAATATACGGACACACTGTCATCTACCACGTCCTTACTGATTCCCGTGGCCAAAATGGCGTATGCCATGCGCGGGAACCCGCCATTGTTAAGGGCTTCGGCCAAACGCAGCCAGACATCGCTTTCACGATAAATCCCGATGTTACGTTGGTTTACTTTGTAGATGTTCTGCATCATAAACTTATCAGCCGTTCCTCCCGTCGTAGTGTTGAAGGTTCTCGACCGCCATTGGGCTGCCAGTCGCAAATCCCCTTCTAACAACCGATTCTCCTCAATCATGTCCGGAACAGCGTCTATCGGGCGGTTATTCTTGTCCAAGAATGAATAAGATTGCGCCCGGCTGATTTCCTGCATGTGCAAAGACGGCGTGATGCTGTAGTTCGTCGAAGTAATATAGTTTCCGTTGTCATCGGTCGACGAATTGTACAAAGTCTGCACTTCGCTATAATATCCTTGGCTAGCAGCCGAGTCCATCGGAATGATGGTGAAGGTTTCCGTCCCATATATCGAAGGACTCTGCCCCGGAATCATATAAGACCACCCATAAGAAGTTCCCGTGCTTGAAGAATACTCTTGCCAATAAGCAGAATACATGTTGGAGAAATAGTAAATAGGCTTCGAGAACCCGTCCCCAACGTTACGTGTGTCCATAATCCAACGGAAATAGCATTTGGCAGCCTCGCGGTAATATGCACGTCCGGCATCCGTCCCCTGGCAAGAAGCTTTCCAGAGATACAAATCGCCCAACACCATGTCTACCGGGAAATAGCAGTTGGCCATAAAAAGACTACCCACCTTATGCAAAACGGGCCATTCCGTGTTGCTGTATGGTTTCAGGTCGTTGATGAAAAAATCGCAAATGGCTTCAATGTCCTTACGGTCTTTCACGTCAAGACTGACATCATCGGCATCCTGCTCCGTCAACAACGGCTCGGTGTAGAAAGGCACCTTGCCATAGTTCAAAGCCAGTTGCAGATAGGCCCATGCGCGGATGGACCTTACCTGTGCCATTTCCTTGGCAAAAATTTGGTTGCCGCGATTGTCGTATGCGTTAGTATCAGCGTATGCAAGATAATAATTACAGTTGTTAATCACCGCATAATAATCACGCGGACTGTTATACCTGTTCTCGTCCGTCACCTCGAAGTTGGCCAACGCGCGCAAATCGGCATTGGCTTGGGTGGTCAAAGTAACGAGGTCGCCCCGCACTTCGCCCAACAGGTTGGTACGGTCACCGATGGCCTGCAGCTTATAGATAATACCTATCAGGGAAGTGGCTGTATCGGCCGGTGTTGTCAGATGGCTGCCGTTTTCGTATATCACATAATCCGAAGTCGGTTCAAGCATATCTTCGCAGGATCCTAAGATTCCTGCTCCGACAGCCGCCAACGCAATCTGAAAAATATAAGATTTGAGTTTCATAAGAGACTGAATTAAAGGTTGATTTTAATACCGAGCATAAAGTTACGGCTGTTAGCCAACAGGCCGCGGTCTATGCCTTGTTCCAAAACACTGTTGCTCATGGAGAAGTCCGGATCGGCTCCTAAGTACTTAGACACGGTAAAGACGTTGTTTGCCTGTCCCCAGAACGTCAGGCCGTGGATGAAAGTGCTGTTGAGCGGAAGTTCATAGCTCAACGTGATAGACTTCAGGCGCAGGTAACTGGCATCCTCAATCCAACGGTCGCTGAAGCGGGCATTACCCATAGGATCTTCCCACATCACCGTCGGCATGTCGGTCACCTGTCCTTCATAGCTCCAACGGTTCACCATCGCTACCGACTGGTTCATGAAACGGTTTCCGCTTTCCAACTGCGAACGCAAGTAGTTGTAGGCATCGTTGCCCAGGCTGTAATTGAAGTTTACATCCAAACGGATACGCTTGTAACTCAAAGAGGTGAAGATGTTACCGTAAATATCCGGGTTCGGATCTCCGATGACCTGCATATCGGCCTTGTTGATTTCCTTGTCACCATTGTCAGCAAACTTCACGTCGCCGGCTCCGAAGTAAGTCTTGTCGATACCGTTCTCACCCAAGATATACAATCCGTCGGCTTTGGCCTCTTCCGAAGTGGCATATACGTGCGTACCGGATGCGGTGGCCTCGGTCTTGTAACCATAGAACAAATTCACCGGTTGGCCGATCTGCGAACGGATGGTAGCACCGTAAACCTCGGTTTCCACATAATCTTGTCCGTCGGGCAAAGCCGTCAGCTTGTTCTTGTAATGGCCGACGCTGGCACCCAGTTCCCAGTTCCAGTTGCGGGTGGCAATGATATGGCCGTTCACCGTAATATTATAGCCCTTGTTCTCCAAAGAACCACCGTTCACCCAGTTGTTTTCCAAACCAGTAATGAAGTTCAGCTCATGGTAAGTCAACAGATTGTCTGTCCAACTCTTGAACACGTTTACTTTCAAGTTCAAACGGTTCTTCAGGAAATTCAACTCCGTACCGAAACTGAAGCGACGGGTGGTTTCCCACTGTACTTCCGTATTGCCCAAATTACCCAAAACCAAACCATTGGCCTTATTCTGGAACAAGATACTCTTGAAATAAGTACGGGTGGCATCAAAATCGATACCGTCGTTACCGCTCACATCGTACCCCATCGTAAATTTGGCATAGTCTATTCCCGGCACATCGAACCAACTTTCATTGGACAACACCCAACCGGCCTGGATTCCGGGGAAAACGCCCCAACGCACACCGGCCAGTTTGAAACCGTCTTTCGCTTCTTTACCAAATCGTGAAGAACTTTCGATGGCCAGATTACCTTCCACGAAATAACGCTTTCTGTAATCGTAACGGGCCTGTCCGTACCAACTCATCGAAGTCCATTCGTTGGTGCTACCGGTAGTCACCTTGTTTTGCGTATCATTGATAAACGGCGTTTTGTCGCTACCCGTATTATAACCCAACTGCGTGTCTACCTTGTAACGGTCGTTCATATAACGGAACCCTCCCAACAAATCAATGCTGTGTGCCCCATACTGGTTGCCCCACTCTATTTTCGTATCGCTCGTGATAGAGTTCTGCGAAGAATAAAGCGAACGGATTTCATTCTCCACAGTAAGGCCGATAGAAGACACATAGTAATCAGGCACGCCATTGATGGGCACATAATACTTGTCGTTCGTATTTGTCAACGTATAGCTGAACAAAGAACTGAGGGACAAATGCTTGTTGAACTGCCATCTCGGTGTAATGGCGATGTTCAAATAAGAGTTCTCAAAGTAATTCTTGTTCTGGGCCGTACCGTATTCATTGATAGAAGCCGGGTTGGCCAAACGGTAATTCACATTACCAATCGAAGCCAAAGCCTGGTCCAGATAATCCTCGTCGTTATTGTCGAATGCCACGTCGGAAATCTTACCATTAGAATAAGCATACGGGCTCAGCATCGGGCTTTTCACCAAACCGAGATAATTGACGGAAGTCACCGTTCCTTCATTGTACCCTTCCGGCGCACCCTGGTCTTTCAAGTTACGCGTCACATTGCTGTAAGAAGCGTCGAAGCGGATGAACAGATGCTTGAACATGTTGATGTCCGTATTGAAGCGGATATTCAAACGGTTCACGTCATTGTCTTCCAACACACTCTGCGCACCATTATACCCCAATGCGAGGAAATAGCTGGCTACCTCATCACCTCCTTGTACCGAAATACCATAATTCTGCGAGAAAGCCTCACGGTAGATGACATCGTTCCAATCCGTATTATTATTATATTTATTGTAATAGTAATTATTCGGATCGGAAGTCAGGAACTGGAATTCAGACAAGTTCGTACCCGTCGTCTTCAACAAGTCCGAAGCGTATGTCTTGAACTGCGAACCGCTCATCACCGGAAGCGACTTAGGCAATAAGGTAATACCGGCCGACACGGTAGCATCGATTTTCGTAGCCAGACTCGTGTTGCGCTTCGTCTCAATGAGAATCACGCCATTGGCACCTTTGGCTCCGTAGATGGCCGTACCATTGGCCATCACCTTCACGCTCTTGATTTCATTGACGTTGAAAGATGTCAGGATATCATTGTAGAAACCGTCATGGATCATCGTACGGTCATATTGTTGGTCCACGATAACCCCGTCAATCACGACCAACGGTTGACCGTTGCTGTGCAAGGAGTTGATACCGTTCATCATCATGAAATTTCCGATACCGGGCGTACCTCCACGGGAAATCGTACGGACATTGGCTCCTAACTGGTCACCAATTTCGGACGTGATATTCAATGACGGACTATAATCGAACTTGTCTGCCACCACCGTGTTCAGGATATTGTCGTCCGCACCGTATGCCGAACGCATGGCACTCGAATACATCGTCACGTCACGCAACTTACCTGATTGGTTAATACCCACACGAACCGTATTATAGTCCGGTGCCGTGATTTTTAATGCCGTGGCGTACTCCGGCACGTCGAGCTTATACGTACCGTCTTCTTCGGTCAACGCACTGTAACCGTCGTAACCGCTCACACTGACCAACGCCCCACCCAAAGGAGTGCCGGATGTCACTGCGAACACTCGTCCGCTGACCGGACGTGTCTTTACATTTTTCTTGATCGGACTGGCAGGTCTGGCCGCAGTCACGGTGTCGGTAGCGGCCTCTTCCTGGGCATAGCCCCCCAAAGTGCCTGCCATCAACAATGCTAAACAATAGAATCTATATCTTTTCATTACTCATGCTCTAATATTGTTCTACAATCAATTTTCATCGCTTCCGGAACCGGATGTAGGACGTGGCTCGAAAATCACACAGTCTATCGCCAAATCCTTACTGTAACCGTCCGGTACCGTACGTCCCTTGATAGATTGTATGGTCAGCAACACTCTGGAGTCTTCCTCTCCGTAGTTACAAACCGGAGATACGAAGCCTTCCTTCACCGTTATGGTGTCCATCCTTGTGGCATCGACATCTACGTCCGTGCACAAAGTCACCGCATTGCTTCCTTCAATCATATCGCCGGTCCTCGACGAATAATATCTGATTTTCGCAGTAAACTGACGCTTCAACTGCGCATCCTCCTTGGCCAAAGAGTCTCCGGCCAAAGGAGAGGCAAACACGACCTTGATGTCATACGGGCAGTTGGAAAGCGTGCTAGGAATCTTAAAGGTAATTTCCGGTTGGTTGGTACGCCCCGAACGGGCATCCTTTACCACTAAGTAACCACCCGCTGACACCTTGAAATTCTCATTGGTTGCCTCTACTGCATTTACCTGGATTGAAGTCGAGTCGCCCGAAAGCGTCACTGTCGAATAATTATTAGCATATTCCGCTTCAACCTGAACTGGAGTCATGTAAATCAATTTGGTAGGAGGAATACGCCAATCCGTAGCCTTATACAACCGACCGTTGCTACAGTCCTGAGGAGTCAGGCCATGCAGCAAACCACCTGCCCGCATCGGCCATTCAAACTTGGAGCAATCCGGATAAAAAGAAGTATAAGTCGTGGCAACGATGGAATCCGGATTCGCTTCGTTGAAAGGCAATTCTTGCGACCTTACATTGAAGAACGAACTGTATAGGAACATAAATTTGGAATAGAGGTTCTGTAAAGAGTCGCCGTCTTCTCCCAAACTCTTATGGTACTCGAAATAAGAACGGTACAAGTCTATGTTTTCCTTCCAAATCTTATTGGTAGGAGCTACGAACCAATACAAACTGTCTTCAGAATCAATCCGGCCCAACTGATTGAAAATAGGATTGTAATTGTACATCACGGAATCCAAATAAACAGTTTCGCCATCCACAATACCACCCGGCACACTGGCCTCTTCGTCAAGCTCTATACGATTCCATGAAAGGAAGAAGTTAGCCACGCTGTCCAGACCGTTGTCTCCTTCCAAATCCATACGGACACGTTCCCAAATATTAGGAAAGAAAGTAGCGGGTCCGTCCACTTTATAAAGCATGCCATTGGAAGACGGGACACCGTTACCCACCATATTCACTTCCCCATTGAGCATGGAGCCGGTCAAGCTCAAACGTTTGCCGTTCATCATCTTGACAGTCTCGTCCTTTGTCAACGACGAAACTTGCTGATTGTACATGGCGATATGATT
The DNA here is from genome assembly GCF_900683745.1 of Paraprevotella xylaniphila YIT 11841. Classification (NCBI taxonomy): domain Bacteria; kingdom Pseudomonadati; phylum Bacteroidota; class Bacteroidia; order Bacteroidales; family Prevotellaceae; genus Paraprevotella; species Paraprevotella xylaniphila. The sequence goes on along the minus strand of NZ_LR215980.1, from coordinate 506,145 downwards.
CTTGATAAACTGGTTCAAGGTAGAATTATCGTCATCAATGATCCCCTGGCTTTTCTCTCTCTTATAGGTGTCAATCCACTCCTGGGCTTCTTCCTCCGTAATTTCCGGAGCCCAAACGGTAAACACCTGATTGGCATTCAAAATGTCTTTGTAGCCACAAGAATCAAGAACCTTCACGAAAGGACGTATGCTCTCGTCGAGTTGCATATTTTCCCACAGCGTAGCACCGGGCACCGAGCCATTCACACTGTAATGGTCGTCCCATGTATCCGTACAGGACACACCGGTGGTTGCGGCGATTAACGCCACAACTCCTGTCTGCATATAATATTTCAATTTCATTTTTTCTTTAGTGTTTTAATGTGAATATTAGTAAAGATCTTCACCGATACCTCCGGCACCGCAAATGCTTACGGGTACCAATTCCATATAATCGAGCACAAAACACCCTTTGTTTCCTTGGGTGAATACGGAACGGATACGAATTTCGTGAGCCGTATGGGGTTTCACCTCTACATTGCAAATCTTACGACGGAAAGTATAGGCATTATTGTACATCATAGTACAACTATTCGGACTGTATCTCGGAGCATCCGTTCCGTCATTCCCCGTAAAGCAACTCTTCGGCCCACTATAATAACCGTTGTTCTTCATCGTCCGGGCATTCTCTTCCAACTGTTCAGTGGTGTAAATACCGGAAGTACTTTCTTCCGAATTCCGGAAACCGGTAGTCCCATTATATAACCCACCGACTCGTGCATCGTCAGCACGATAACGCATGTCAATAGGAATCCCCTGCGGTATACCGTCCACATAAATCTGGGCAATACCGCGATCCAACATACCCGGATATCCCAAACGAAGTTCATACATGCCGGGAGGGACATTAGGCAACGGGAAAGTCACGTCGTAACTCGTTCCCAAAATGTTAATCTCATCCCCGCCCCAATTCCACCAAGGCACTTTAGGACGTTGCACGAAGAAAATGGTATTCTCGCTGAATGTACAATTCTTCATATACCCTACCGGAATATAGTAATTGAATCCACCATTTTCGCCCCCATTCTCATCATTGTCATGAGAACCATAAGCCTGCGTCGGATTTCCACACAAACGAATGTCGTTATTGGTCAACTCCGGCCACAAAGTGGAAAAATCCATTCTGATTCTCGTATTCATTACGTTGTTCCGCATCGTCTGGTCGTAAGCTACCACGTCATCGAGATAGAAATAGGAGACATTCAATGAGAAGTTTTCCGCATTGGGCCGAGTCAAATAGGCACCCCGGATCCTGTCATAAGAATTGTACTCCGTAGCCGTACTATGGTTGACATAATAACCGGCCGGATGTTCTACCTGCTTGTCCACAGTGGCATACACTCTCTCCAACTTTATCGTGGAATAATCCAACAAGGTGGAAATCCACTCCGTAGGGTTGGCGTATGCCGTATTGGTGCCCCAACAGTTTATCAACTTGGCCGTACTGGCAAACAAACGGTCCAGAATGTGATACGACAAGAACATGTTCAACGGATTGTAACGACTGGTCAAGGACTCCCTGTTCCAATACCGTTCCTTATACGTACGCCCTTCCGAATCGTCAGGATCCACATCATTCAAACCGAATATGTTGGCAGCTGCATTATCTTTATATTTTTCCACAGCCAAATCGTACAACGCATCAACCTTCTGGTCCAAAGTCATATTGGCGTTGAAGCGATTGCTGTATTTTTCATACAACACCTCATCGGGAACGATAAGCAACGTAAAACCTTGGTAACGGTGGTCCGGACGCTTGGCATGGTAGGCATAACCTTGATCATTTTCATTGAAAATACCTCCGGAATGAATATCTTTCTTGAATTCAGGGTAATTCTCTTTCCAGATTTCATAACTGTCATCACGATAATGAATCAACGAATCCAATAACCCCGTACGTTTGAGCGCTTCATAATAAATCGTGAATTCGTCATGCTTTTCATCCAACAGACTGGAACCCAAACTGGTATTCGGAATCAATACGCGATCCACCGGATGAACAACTCCGTTGTCTACAGAGTCATTCTTCAACTCATTGATAATGGCGGAACGACGGTTGATGACACTTAACGTCATCCCATTCGCGTCCACCGTATCTCCGTCCGTCACGATAATCAAAGGCAAGTCGAGCTCATTATTGATTTGCTCCGTTTCGGCAAAGTTATAAGTGTACTTGATGCTATTATCCACCAAACAAGCTTTCACTAACGTATCGCACAATTCCACAGGCATGTCCTCGACAGAAGCGTAGCCACGTTCCTTCAAAAAGGCTTCCACTCCGGAATTGATAGCCGGATAAAACGTTCGGGAACCACGGCTCGACAGGAAATCCATCTCGCCGGCACGCTCGACAATGCGCTTGAACAGGCTGAAATCTTCGCGATTCTTCAAAAAATCACTCATCATCTCCCCCGTAAAAGTGTAGTAGCTGTCGGACGCCAAGTCGTCATTGCAACTGGTGAACAGATTCATCTGCACCGTCAAGAATAAAACGGTGCAAATGGATATTAATATTTTAAACAAGCCCTTCATATTTTATTTATTTGTAGATTCGTATGAATCACCGGCCTCCGGATAAGCAGGATTCTGCTTCAAGTTGGAGTTAACCTGCAATTCGTCGTAATTATAAGGCCAATACATAGCCATTATATTCTTCAGCTTACCGGTGGCAGTCGCCGCATTCTCCGTAAACTTGTTTTGCACGGCTTCCACCAAATATTCCGTATTACCGTCACGACGACTGTGGCGTACCAAATCAAACCAACGTTTGCCCTCGAACAAGAACTCACGTCTACGTTCGTCGAACACCAAATCCATCAATTGTGATTTCGTAGAATAATTGCTATAAACCAAAGAGGAAGAAGTATTCGGTGCCGAACGGTCGGCAATCGCCTTGATCAAATCGAAAGCAGCCTGTCCTAAGCTGTCATTTCGCTCCGATTCTTCTTCTCCCATCATGCAAATCAAAGCTTCTGCCTTAATCAGCATCATGTCACTCACCCGGTAGAACACCCAGTTGGCATCGTTTTTCGTCATACGTTCAACATAAGCCAAAGAACTACCGGAAGAAAGGCCCGGATTAATGCTCGTATAAGCATATTTGGCAATGGTCACGATTTCCGGATTCGACTCGTTGTCCACATGGATGGACTCCTTGATACGCGTGTCTTTGTTCGACAAGAATATCTGCGGAGAAGATAACTCTTTCCAAAGATCTTCTGCCGGTGCGAACTGTCCATAATTCGGGTCTTTATCATTAGATTTGAAAAAACGGTTGAAAAACTCGGCCGGTACATCGTTCGACTTTGAACCATCCGTCGTACTTTCAGAAAAATCCAACTCAAAAATACTCTCTGGGCCACCACCTTCGCCGAAGTTATATTCATAAGCCAAACCTGCCGACAAGATGGTATTGTCATTATCCGGAATCAAAGGATAATCATCCACCATGTAATAGGAAGAATAATTACTCTTGAAATATTCCGTCTTGGAATCGATAACCATTTGGGCATACTTCTCTGCATTAGAGTAATCCCCTATCCACAGGTACATATCAGCCAACATGGCAAAGATAGCATTCTGTGTGATACGTCCGTAACTGATATCCTTACCGGACTGTTTCGGCCATGCCTTCAACGCATCCGGCCACACAGCCACCAAATCATTAATCAGGTTCCGGACGATGACATCCCCATCCGTAGCCGGTAAGTTCAGCTCTTGTTCGTCATTGGTAATGGCCTCCGTATAATACGGCACATCCTTAAACGTACGTACCAAATAGAAATAACAAAGCGCACGCAAAGCTGTTACCTCGGCAATCGTTGCCTGAACGTCGCTCGGCAAATAATTCGGATCTTTTTCTGCCACCTCCGGTGCTTTTTGGATAACCAGATTACAGCGGTCTATGACAGAATAGAAACTCGACCAATCGGTATAGGCATTATTCGACAGGATATTTTCCGACAAAATATACCCTTCCGCCGAGGTTGCGCTGAATTTAGGATGAAACCCTTTGCGCGTATTGTCCGAACGGCTCTCGCCCCAAATGAACAGGCGGCGGACAAAATCATCATCCTGCATACGGGTGTAGCAACCTGTCACAATCTGGTCCACGTCGTTCTTTTCATTCCAGTAATTATCTTCATACACCATGGTCAACGGATAAATATCCAGAAAGTCTCCACAAGATGTCATAGACATTCCGACCATGGCCAGAAAAGCTGATTTAAACCATATTTTCTTCATCTTATTCATAGCATTATCAATTAGAAATCTACTGTGACACCAAAAGTATATGACTTGGCACGCGGAGTCTGCGCGTTGTCTTGCGTCACGCTATATCCTCCGTAACCCAACTCCGGATCTACGCCGGAATACTTCGTCAAGCAGAAAAGGTTATTACCACTCAAATAGAAACGCAAACCGCTCAAACCGATTTTCTTTACCATCTTCTGCGGCATATTATAAGAAATCTGCAAATAGTTCAGACGCAGGAACGTTCCGTCTTCCACAAAGCGGTCGCTGATCATTGTATTATAGTTCGCGAAGTTGCCGCTTGCGCTCAAAGCACGCGGGATAGAAGTGATGTCCCCTTCTTTACGCCAACGGTAGTTCACAGCCTGGCTCTGGTTGTTGTTGGAACTCATACTCTCCATGTTCAAACGGGCAAGGTTCACAATGTCGTAGTCCACACGGTAGTTGAACTGTGCATTCAAAGCCCAGTCGCCATAATTGAACTTGAGTCCGAAACCGCCGGTCAACTTCGGCAATGAGTTACCCAAGTAAACCACGTCGAGTTGGTTGATGTTACCGTCATGGTTCACATCTTCATAGATGGCATCTCCACCCTTAAATTCATATCCGGTCCCGCCTGAAACATAATTGAACATCATCTGCAACGGATCACCCTTCATGTCACGTACGATTTCTCCGTTCGCATTGTACACCAAAGGTGCCGTCCATCCCCCATTGTTATTGAAGTTGGCGATGAAAGCCTTAGCCTCCGCATCACCGTCGGCCGCCAAGCGTTCCTTCTGCAAATATGTATCATAATTATACATATAGACACCTTTGCAACGGTAACCGTAAATGGCACCGAAAGGATTGTCCACCTGCACACGTTGCAGGAGCTTTGCGTTTTCTGCCACCCAGTCATTGTTCAAAGTTTCCAATACACGGGGATCCATGCGGGTTATCTCATTCTTGTTGTTGGCAAACGTGAAATTCAAGTCCATCCAGAACTTACCCTTCTGAATCAGTTTGTTGGTGTTCAAGTTGATTTCCCAACCTTTATTGTTCATGTCACCTACGTTCTGGTAAGGATAATTCGTGAAACCAGAGATACTGGATATCCTCACGTTCTCCATCAACATGTCCTTGGTGGTCTGAGTATACAGGTTAATGTCAGCCTTGATACGGTCATCCCAAAAACCCAAGTCGAAACCTACGTTCCACGTGTACTTCATCTCCCACTGCAAGGTATTCAACTTCAAGTTATTCGGAGCCATACCGGTAGCACCGAAATAGTTACTGGCGGCACTATATTGGTTGACATACAGATAGTCTTTATTTGGTTGATTACCAGTCATACCCCATCCCGGACGGATAGAAAGCATAGACAACCACTTGCGCGTACCCTCCATCCAAGGCTCATCTATTATGTTCCAACGGCCTGAGAATGCAGGAAAAACACCCCAACGCTTACCCGGACCGAACTTGGTTGTACCGTCTACGCGGGCAGATACGTCAAAAATGTATCTTTCTTTATAAGCATAGTGGGCAGAGAACGTATAATAAAGACTTCTCCAACGGTTAAAATTACTAGACATCCCCGGGGTAATACCACCGGCACTCGGAGCCTCTATCCCGTTTGGCAAACCGGCCACCTCCGTCTTTTGGTCACTCGACGTACCTGAAACTAATTGGAAACGTCCCATCGTCATAAATGAATGGTCTTCATTCAGGAAATGAGGCACGAAAGTCAACGTATGCGTAGTGGTAAAGGCCAGACTCTTGGAGCTATAGCTTGTAGCCTTGCTCACTCCGTCGGCATTCCAGTTGTCCGTAGACAATTCACGCGGATAATAGGTGTCTTCGTATGCATTGAACACATTCATGATTACCTTTCCGTTATAAGTCAAACGGTGCTTGGTTTCATCTATACCCAAGAAGTCATATTGCAACTCCAATTTCGGGTCGATGGCGTATGTCGTATAAGAATTCTTGGCATACTTGGCACTCGCAATCGGGTTCACCAACCCACGTTGGTCTTCCAATGCGTCTTTGGCCTTCAACATCTCGTAATAACGCCCCAAAGAATTACCTTGCTCATCTTCTTCAAATATGGCCAAGTTAGGCATTTTCTTATAAGCAATGTTCAACAAGTCATCAGAGTTTCTCTGGTTGTCCGTATAAGTCAAAGCAAAGTCACTGATAATCTTGATACGGTCACTCACGTAATAATCTAACATCATACGGGTCGTAAAACGATCCAACTTCTGCTCGATGATAGAACCCGTTTCATGGTCGTAACCACCGGATATACGGAAAGTCGCCTTCTCACCACCACCGGTTATGGAAACGAAATGATTCTGACGCAAACCGACTTGCTTCACTTCTTTCACCCAATCCGTGTTGTTGTTGAACATCTGCCATTCAGAGAACACACGCTTATCCGTGATATAATTAAGCTCAGGGATATTAGCGGCCTCATCGCTCAAACGAGGATTGAAATATGCTTCTTTCAATAACATGGTATACTGGTCACCCGTCAACAAATCCACCCCATCCGGCTGGTATGTACCCGTCAAACGAAGAGAATAAGTCAATCTCGGTTTTCCACGTTTACCACGTTTCGTCTTAATTTCAATCACACCGTTTGCACCTTGAGAGCCCCAGATAGCCGTAGCAGCAGCATCCTTCAAGACGCTGATACTCTCGATGTCTTCAGGATTGATGTTCAATAATTGCGCGAACTGCTCATCATTTGCATTTTGTACATCAAAATTACTCTGATCCACGTTCCAAACATCACCGTTCACCACAATCAAAGGTTCGGAACTTGTCAACGTACTGATGGTGGACGCACCACGCAAACGCATCGTCGTACCGGCACCCAAGTTACCAGAATTCATCACGATATCCAAACCTGCGATACGCCCTTGCAAAGCTTCATCTACGGAAGTCAAACCCAAACCTTCAAATTCCTTGGCATTGATAGTCTGTGAAGCGAAAGAAACTTCACGCTCGGGAATAGCCAGACCGGAAGACTCCACACGTTTCTTAGCTTTTACTTCCACCTGTTTCAATACCATAGCATCTTCCAACGTCACATGGTACACCTTTTTATTGATAGGAAGAATCTGGGTCTTCATACCCACATAGCTAATCTTCAAACGGTTTTTAGGATTCTTGATTTTCAGGGTAAAGTTACCGTTAAAGTCTGTCACGGTGGCAGATATGTTACGGTTAGAAGCGTCCATTTCCACAATAGCAGCCCCTACGACAGGCCCGAAGGAGTCGGAAATCGTTCCACTCACACTCGTTATTCCCTGAGCATTCACTACCGAGGCAATAGCCAGGCAGCAAATTAAGAAATAATATTTTAATTGTTTCATTGTCTTTATCATTAAGGTTAATTACCTGAAATCTTATTGTAAGCATTAGACAATTCTTCTGTATAAAGCAACGGTTTGTCTATCAAATGTACAACAGCCGTAGAAGAGTTGAAAATACGGGTTGCCGATTCAATATCCGTACATGCAATAGGACCACTCGAAGAACCGTCACTTGAACTTACACCGGAACGGAAGCGATATTCACGTGCAAAGTAATTGCCTTCCAAAACCTTCCGGGGAGCTTCCCCTTCAATTTCCATTTTATTGGCATCATTGCAAGTGATGACTATACTTCCCGAACCGGCCTGGCCGCTGTTCGACACGGTAAGCGTGGCAAAACGGCTTCCTCCCATATAAGAAGTCTCGTAAGTACCCGATGAGGCTGGAGCTGTAAGATAAATCGAACTATTCTGAATGTGATAACGTATAAAATTGTTAATCAATGTATTCATGCTATCAATCTGGACCTCCAATCGCTCAGCCTCCTGCGGATTACTGTTCTCGATTTCATCCAACTTGTCTTCCAACTCAATCACGTCTCTCCAATCCGGAAGCAATTTATGCTCATACATTTTCTCAATCTCGGCTGTAGGCGGAGCATACACTGTATAATTATAATTCTCCATGACCGAGAGGGTCAAACCATTGGAAATGGTCTTGGCTACACCTGTAGAAGAAGACCCGCTTGTAGTAATGTTATAGAACTGAGATACTAACGTACTATTTTCCACCATTTTAGAGAACTCGCTATAACGGTTATCCTTTGTAGCCAACTCCTTTAATAAAACAGGAACAGATTTTGAAGCAGACATCACCGGCTCCATGTCTACAATAAAAGTTTCACCATTGCCGTCTGGATTTGATCCCATATTATAATAACCTTCCACCTCACGGACTTTCAGTTCAAAGGGGCTATTGCTACTATTCTGGTCGGCAAGCTCTTTACGATAAGGAGTGGTAATACGGATGTTTGCGCCCGTACCTTCAAGTATGACCGGACAACCGCCCTTTGTAACCCATACACTCTTACCCGTTGAAGTAGTGGCAGACTTATCCTGTACGATGATGGAATTCTCCAGAATATCTTTCAGACGATTCGTTACGTAATCAGATTCCGTACTACCGTTTTTCCAAGGGTTAGTGATTTCTGCACCGCGTGTCAACGTACCGTCAGCATTCTTCGTTGCATTGTAACGTTTACATTTGATGCGGCTACCGGTCAGCGAAGGACTGTAATCATAATAAAACTCCGTAATGGTAGGTTGGTTCTTGTGATAATCCACCGGGTCTACATAGTTTTTCAACGCTTCATCGGTAGGAAGAATGAACAAGAACATACTTTCCATGGAATTCAGGTAAGCCTGATAGTCCAATTCATTGATGATAAAACGCATGATATCAGTCTTGGTATTACGGTCGTTGTCGTTCAAAGACGCAGGGAAAGCCACAGACTGGTATTCCGGAATATTATAAACTTCGTTAGACTTGTATACCACACCATTGTTGGCCATAAGACAAGAACCGATACCCGTCTGTCCACCCGGTTCGCCCACAGAAAGTCCCATTTCCAGTTGGGCCGTATTCATCACCGAACTGAACTTGCTAGGCACTGTAGCCACCAGAGAATACTTCATGAAGTTATCCAACATATTCACGATGATGTGGTTCGGGATGCTGTCTACATATTTATAACGGTCAATCAAAGCAGCACCACCACCCGATTTGAAGTAACGCTCGAAAGCGGCATCCGTAGGAGCGACAATGACTGCCATGTCTTCGCTCATGGGGGTATTGGAAGAACCGTTCTCATACTGGTTCCACCCTGGATCGTAGGACAAGACATCCGCTGGATCGTAATCCACATTCTTATAGGTCAACAATGCATTTTTGCCTCCCTCGGTTCCCAAATCGAAACCGTTATTCAGATAACGCCATACGAACGCAGAGTCCACACCGACCGTATTCGACAATCCTTCATTATATACCGGTACGGCAAAACGATCCAACATCTTACTGAATGTCGAAAGTTCTCCGTCGTTATGAATAGCTTCGGCCATATTGGTCAAAGGATTCATTACGTTTTCCAAAACCTGAATGTAACCGTTCTGGCACGTGATATCTCTTTCCACCAAACGCTGCCCGTTGATATACGACTCTGAAGTGTTGTCGCAAGCCCCATTGGTCAAGAACTTCAAGTCATCGTTCGTAATCGACTTATTCGACATATAAGCGGAAAGGAAATGCACCATCGGGGATGTCGTATTGTCCCGAAACACCGTCATTCCTCCCATCGCCGCATCCGAATATTTAGTACGGTAATACTGCCAATATTCGTTGTCCGGCATGTCCGAAACGCGCAACTGCGGAATCGTATCATACAGGTTCAACGAAGAAGAACGGCGTATCACAGTGCCGGGTGCCGGATTATCGCCAGGCGTACTTGACATCAACTCTATCAGATAAGCACTGTTTATCATCGAAGAATTAAACAATAACTTTTTCTGTGAAGGTGTCAAATCACTATAAGACTTGGCCCCCCACACATTGTTCTGAAAGAATCGGGTAAAAGCATCGTCATTTGCAACGAACAACGTCTTACTACCGGTCAAACGTAAAGTTCTGGCATACTCTGTCTCGCCGTTTGCATCCACGGTCGAAACATCCTTGTCATTGATAAGTTCCAACATCGTTTTATAATTCCCACGCTTCTCCAACTCTTCGTAGATGCTGCTACCCAACCACGAAGGCATTCCGGTCAAAAGCTCGTCCTCACAAGAGACTAACAAACCACCGGCGAAGAACAGCGCACATGCAGAATAGGTAAAACGACCCATTTTACTTTTAATGTTACTGCCTTTCATATTTCCATTAGGTTAATATTTTAATAGATTATTATTCACTCAATATATAAACATCGTTATGACGCCATACACCGAACCTGTCACCGGCTCTTGGCCGGGAATTGACAAGCAGTGTGCCCACACAACATTTTTGGCACTTTTTCACTGGGAGCCCTAACTCCTCTAAAGTGCTGAATCCGTGTCCTCTAATATAGCCTACTTTACATTCCATTAGGTTAATTATTCAATATTTTTTTAATCAGGTGTACAAAACGCCCTCATTTGGGTATCAAAGATATGACATTTCTGTAAAAACACATAATAAAATCTAAACAAATATCGAAAACATGTTTAAAAACATATTATTTCCGTTTATTTCTCATATACCACAGCCTGGTCCAAAACAAATGAAACATTCCCATTCCCACGAATATAGCCCCCATTATATAAGTATATATCGTTTCCCCAACTTCCGTTCTCAACCCGAAAGAAACAGAATACCCGGCCCAAAGTCCGGCATCCCATCCCAAAAGGTAAGAAGTCTGTGCCGTTCCTCTCTCGCAATGCTCGCAAATACGAATATAAGAAAGCAAGTACCGGCTGGTCACAAAACCGAGGCCACTTCCCAAGCATAAAGCAATGCTCCATTCCATTCCTTCCATATCGCCACCCAATCCCCATAACAACGCACTTGCCGAGAGAACAACGAATCCTACTGCCAATTCCGTTTGCAACTTTCCCCTAAAAAAGAAGTGATGCCCCCATAAAGCCAACCAAAAACCGACAGCCAAAAACAAGTAGAATTCGACATTCCGGTATTGCCCCAACATCAGCCCGGCAGAAAAAGCAACTCCCATCAAAGGAACAAAAAGCCGAAATCCCCGAGGCAACCAAAAACGGTCGAATGTACACCATGACGGCTCCAAAGGAGCCCGGAAAGGAACGCGCATCGTCACAATCAACACCCCGGCACAAAGCAGTAAAGCCACGGATACTCCGGCAAAAAGACGTACACCGTAATGCACCGGCAAGACTATACCCGACAAGGGACCGAAGACCAAAGCTAAACGGGTGAACCAATAGTAAACATGTGCGGCTTCCGTCCGCTTTTTCGTATCGGACAAATCCAACAACAAAGTACTCCCCAATGCTATTTGGAACACACAATACGAAGCTCCCTGCATCATCCTCGCCACCCCTCTCACCCACTGCGGACCATCGAAAAGAAACGCCATCGTAGCGCATACAATGCCGGCTAACGCCCACAAGGCCACATTTTTCCGCCGATAAGCATCCAACCAGTAATTACAGAAAGGTGCAGGTAAACATATGCCCACCCAAAAGAGCAACACGGAAGCACATATACCTCCCATTTCTCCCCCCAATATCCGTCCCATACACACGGGAACGACAGGCAAAAACATATATAAAGAGGTACATACACAAAAGTTGGCTAAGATGATTTTCAGGAAATCAGCATGCCATAAAGCCTTATGCCCGACAGAGATTTGTGCCACGCCTTAATACTGCTCGTTTTCATCCGGAAACGTCCGGGCTTTTACGTCGCTCACATATTGCCCGATGGCATCCGTCATTACCGTATGCAAATCGGCATAACGTCGGAGGAATTTCGGAGAAAAACCCTTATTCATACCCAACATGTCGTTGACCACCAATACCTGCCCGTCTACTTGCGGTCCCGCCCCGATACCGATGATGGGGATATGTAATTCAGAGGCCACACGACTAGCCAACGATGCCGGTATCTTTTCCAATACGATGGCAAAACAGCCGGCTTCTTCCAGTAAATGCGCATCGGCCACCAGTTTCTCCGCCTCGGCCTCATCTTTAGCACGCACGGCGTATGTGCCGAACTTATTGATACTCTGCGGTGTCAGCCCTAAATGTCCCATAACGGGAATACCGGCTGCCAATATAGCCTTCACCGTATCGATAATATCCGCCCCGCCTTCCAGTTTCAGAGCGTCGCAACCACTTTCCTTCATGATACGGATGGCATTGGTCACTCCTTCTGTGGGATTAACCTGATAAGAACCAAAAGGCATGTCGCAAACGACCAAGGCTCGTTCCACACCGTGCATCACCGAAGTCGCATGGTATATCATTTGATTCAACGTAATCGGAAGCGTGGTCGTATTGCCCGCCATCACGTTCGACGCGGAATCGCCAACCAAAATCACATCCACTCCGGCACCGTCTACGATACGGGCCATCGTATAGTCGTATGAAGTCAGCATGGCTATTTTCTTTCCCTGCTGTTTCATTTCAATCAGACGATGCGTCGTCACTTTGCGCGTATCCTCCACTAAATATCCTGCCATAATCCTGTTTTTTTTAATAAAATCGGCCGCAAAATTAATCATTATTATCCGTCCAGGCGAGCATTTCAAACAATTTTTCCACATAGAAATCCCGGAAATCCGGAATCACACTGTCGCACAAAGCCTGAATCTGGTCCGGTGCATTCGTCGTGGAAAGCCCAACCACCTTCATTCCTGCAGCCCGTCCGGCCTTCAGTCCGTTGAAAGAATCTTCAAACACGATGCAGCGCGTCACCGGAAGACCGAACACTTCGGCTCCCAACAGATAACAGTCCGGTTCCGGTTTGGAACGGGAGAAAAATTCTGCCGTCAGGATACGGTCGAAATATGACTTGAATTCCGGATGTGCCTGGTACACGTTCTGCATCTTATCGTCGTTCGAACTGGTTACGACAGCCGTACGGATACCGGCCCGCCGCAGGTCGCGAAGGAAATCTTCCACTCCGGGCACGTAGTCGTAGGCCATGTTCCGTTCAAAGTCCTCCAACTCATCGGCTATCTTGCGCTGCACGTCACCGCACCCGGCAAACCACCGGTCGAAAATCTGCACAAGCGTCTGTCCCTTTATCACGTTCTCAAAATGCTCCACTTCGGGATGGTACATCTTTCCTTTCATGCCCCAAAAGATTGAATACTGAGACTCGGTATCGAAGACCACTCCGTCCAAATCAAACAAAGCCGCCACCTCTTGGCCTTTACTTAATTCCATCATTTTCTTTCGCCGTCTTTATCATTCAGGAAGCAAAATTACGGATTTTAGTTGGAATATGCCTTGTTTTTTGTACTTTTGTCTTCAATACCAAGATATATGTCCAAGCGATATGGAAGACAAATTGATAGAACTTATCGAAAACAGCATAAAAAAGAATTGGGACCGGAAAGCGTTCACGGATTTCAATGGAGAGAGCTTGCAATACAAGGACGTGGCTCGTAAAATAGCCAAGATGCACCTGCTCTTCGAAGCGGCCGATATCCGTCCTGGCGACAAAATCGCTTTGTGTGGACGTAACAGCGGAAACTGGTGCGTGGCGTTCCTGGCCACCATTACCTACGGTGCCGTCATCGTGCCCATCCTGCACGAGTTCAAACCAGATAATGTACACCACATCGTCAACCACAGCGAAGCACGTTTGTTGTTCGTGGGCGATCAGGTGTGGGAGAACTTGAACGAAAACCGCATGCTAGCCTTGCAAGGCATCATTTGTGTGAAGGACTTCACACTCGTGAACAGCCGCTCTGAAAAACTTTCTTTCGCCCGCAAACATCTCAACGCCCTATTCGGACAGCGTTTTCCCATGATGTTCCTTCGCGAACACGTACATTTCGTGCCCGAAAGCTCACCCGAACAGCTCGCCGTCATCAATTATACTTCGGGCACCACAGGATTCTCCAAAGGAGTCATGCTTCCCTACCGTAGTTTAATGTCCAACGTGTTGTTCTGCAACCGTACCATCGGCATCGCACCGGGAGACAATATCGTATCCATGCTTCCCATGGGACATGTGTTCGGTTTGGTCTACGACTTCCTCTATGGCGTATGTTTCGGTGCCCACCTGTATTTCCTCACACGCATGCCGTCGCCCAAGGTCATCATGACCACCGTAGCGGCCATCCATCCCCGTATCCTTTCTTGCGTGCCATTAGTTATCGAAAAGATTTTCAAAAAGGAGGTCCTCCCGAAAATCGACAGCAAATTGGGCAAACTGCTCCTGCACATCCCCATCATCAACGAGAAAATCAAGGAAAGGGCACGCACGGAAAGCCTGCGCCTTTTCGGGGGGAACATCAAGGAAGTCATCATCGGCGGCGCACCGTTCAACGCCGAGGTGGAGGCGTTCGTACGCTCTATCAATTTCCCCTATTCCATCGCCTACGGCATGACGGAATGCGGCCCCATCATCTGCCACAGCCCGTGGTACGAAACAGCTTATATGTCGTGCGGAAGGGCGGCCGACGGTATGGAACTGAAAGTGCTGAGTTCCGACCCCGAACGGATTCCTGGTGAATTGGTATGCCGAGGACGCAACACCATGTTAGGTTACTATAAAAACCAAGAAGCCACGGAACAAATATTCGATGCCGACGGTTGGCTGCACACGGGCGACATGGCCGTCATCAACCCGGAAGGCGATGTGTACATCAAAGGACGCTGCAAGAACATGCTGCTCAGCGCAAGCGGACAAAACATTTATCCGGAAGAAATAGAATCGCGGTTGAACAATCTTCCTTACGTCAACGAATCATTGGTTATCATGTGCAATGAAAAATTAGTGGCTCTCGTTTACCCCGATTTGGGCGAAAGCTTGAAAGACGGGTTGGACGACCATGCCTTGTGGCGGCAAATTGACATCTCACGACAGGAACTGAACAAGGAGCTGCCTCCCTATTCGCAAATCACCAAAGTGGTGTTACAAAACGAAGAATTTGAAAAGACCGCCAAAAAGAGCATCAAACGTTATCTTTACCAAAACATGAATCCCTGAACGACATGAAATCTAGCCTGACTGTTTACAAGGCATCGGCAGGCTCGGGCAAGACGTTCACCTTGGCCATACAGTACATCAAGACGCTGATCGAACAGGAAAGCCGCCATGCCTATAGCCACATCTTAGCCGTCACTTTCACCAATAAGGCTACGGCCGAAATGAAAGACCGTATCCTCCAACAACTTTATGGCATTTGGAAAGGACTTCCATCCTCCGCCAATTATCTGGAATCTCTCCAAAAAGAACTCCGGGCGGACAGTATCGAGTTGCCTGAGGAAGAAATCCGCAGCCGTGCCGGCGCGGCCCTCTGCCATATCCTGCACGACTATAACCGTTTCCGTGTGGAAACCATCGACTCTTTCTTCCAGTCGGTCCTGAAAAACTTAGCACACGAACTAAGCCTCACAGCCAACCTCAAAATAGACCTAAACGACAAGGAAGTACTCCATGCGGCTGTAGACCGTATCATGGAACGCCTTCACCTTACCCCCACCGTCCTGAACTGGATTTTGGAATATGTGAACGACCGTATCTCGAACAACGAGCGGTGGGACATCGCCCGCGAGGTGAAAAGCTTCGCCGCATGGATTTTCAAAGAAGCTTATTTGGCCCGGGAACACGAAATGCACGAAGTGCTGCGCGAGAACAAACGCATCGGCGAACTCCGCACCGCGCTCAACTACGAGCTGCACGCCTCTTTGGACATCGTGCAGAGCGCGGCGGCCAACTTCCGCGCCGAAATGGAAGCATGGGGACTCGGCTTCGACCAATTCAGCCGGGGCAGCACGATAGACACCTATCTCCGGCGCATCGAAGACGGCAACATGAAGGCCGAGTTCGGCAGCACGCTCCAAGGCTACACTGAGGATGCGGAAAAAATGCTTCGCAAGGCCGACCGCTCCGTGGCGGACTTGGTTGAAGCCGCCGCCCACTTCAGCAAACTGTTGGCAGAACTGCGCGGCTTCCAAACCGAACAACTCGTACGCCACACCAGTGCGTCGTTGGCACTGAAACACCTCAACCCTTTGCGGCTGTTGGGCGTCATCGACGAGGAGGTCACGGCCTTAAACCACGAGAACAACCGTTTTCTGTTGGCCAAGACCCCTATCCTGCTCCACGAACTGATAGAAGAAAACGATGCCCCGTTCATTTTCGAAAAAATGGGCGCGTTTTTCCATCATGTGATGATAGACGAGTTCCAGGACACTTCCACCATGCAGTGGAAGAACTTTAAAATCCTGCTGTTGGAGAGCATGTCCTCCGGCTTCGGCAACCTGATTGTGGGCGACGTGAAACAAAGTATCTACCGTTGGCGGAACGGAGACTGGACCATCCTGAAAAACATAGAGAAAGAAATGGCCGTGCACCGCCCCGACATAAGGAACCTTGCCATCAACTACCGGAGCGAACGCCGCATCATCGCGTTCAACAACGCCTTGTTCACGGCTGCCGCCGAAGAACTGGACCGGCTCACGCCGGACGCTCCCATCCGAATGGCGGAGGCCTACGGAGACGTGGCCCAACAATGCCGTCCGGACAAAGGAAACGACGGATACGTGCAAATCCGCTTCTTTGATGAAAAAGACAAAGAAGACGACTGGGAAACCCTGATGTTGGATGAACTTTGCGAACAGGTCCGTACCCTGCACGAAGCCGGACTGCCTTACGGGGAGATGGCCATCCTGCTGCGTTACCGTCGGCATGCCGACCCCATCATCCGTCATTTTGCCGAACGCTTCGGCGACCGGGTCAAACTGGTATCGGACGAGGCATTCCTCTTGTCCAGTTCATTGGGCGTGAACCTGCTCATCGCCGCCATGCGTTACATGGTGGACACGGAAGACCGCGTGTCATTGGCCTTTTTGGCCCTGCACAGCGGGAAACAGACAGAAGCCGATACCAACCTGTTGGCTTCCCGTTCCCTCGAAACGTTCCTGCCCGAAACGTATTTGAGCCGCATGGAGGAACTGAAAACCCTGCCGCTCTATGAGCTTCAGGAAGAGCTTTACAAAATATTCAGCTTGGGACGTATTCCTGATGAAGACGCCTATCTGTTCGCTTATTTCGACCAGGTGACCGCCTACCTGCAAGACAACCCTTCTGACCTCCGTTCGTTCCTGACCTATTGGGACGAGACGCTCTCCGGTGCTTCCATTCCGTCCGGTGAAGTGGACGGAATCCGGATTTTCACCGTACACCAGTCCAAGGGATTGCAGTTCCACACGGTATTCGTCCCTTATTGCGACTGGAACATCGAACAAGACATGCGGGGATTCAACCGCCGCAACGACCTGCTGTGGTGCGAAACGCACAAACCGCCTTACGACAGCCTGCCGGTCATCCCCATCACCATCGAAGCCGCCATGCGCGACTCCGTTTTCAGCAAAGAATATGAAGAGGAGCACCTACAACGCCGGGTAGACGCGCTTAACACGCTCTACGTGACTTTCACCCGTGCCGAAAAGAACCTGTTTGCCTGGTGCCGCACGCGCTACGCCATGGATGAACGCAGCACGACGGGTGACCTGATTTACCGCGCCTTGCCGCGCACGTTGGACGGCACAGAAGAAACGGACGGGGAAAACGGGGAGACCTCGCTCTTCACTTACGGCGAACCGTCCACGTCCTGCCTTTCCGGCCGCAAAACCTCCGACAACCGCATGGAAACCGATTACCGTCCGGTACCGGTCGTCATGCATTCTTATGAGGCCCGTATCGACTTCTGCCAGTCTAACCGCGCAGAAGAATTCTTAGACGCTTTTTCGGATACGGACAAGTCCCGGCATTCCCGCAACGACAAAAGGCGCATGGGTATCCTCATGCACAAAATATTCTCTACAATCTATACCCGTGATGACGTGGAAAAGGCACTCCGCACCTTGGAAACCGAAGGCCTGATCGGTACACAACTCGAAATGGAGTCACTCAAGCAGCAGGTGGAAAAAGCATTTGCCTTGCCCGAAGTGGCCCGTTGGTTCGACGGCACGATGCAGCTTTACAATGAGTGCCCTATCCTGACACAGGAATATTACGAAGATACAGGAAAATACGGCACTTACCGCCCCGACCGGGTCATGTTCGGCAAAGATGAAATTACTGTGGTAGACTTCAAATTCGGCCGTCCACACGACGAATACCGCGATCAGGTGGGAGGCTATATGAAGCAGATCCGCCTGATGGAACCGGACCGCCGCGTGAAAGGTTACCTGTGGTACATTCTTAACAACCGGCTTGAAGAAGTTCAAGCCTAATCCGTCTGTTTTTATGGAAACATTCATCCGACTTATCGCCCAAGACCTCATACACCGTTTCGGCACCAACCTGCGCAACGTTACGGTGGTATTCCCCAACAAACGCGCCGGACTTTTCATGAACCAACAACTGGCCGCCGTATCCGGACGGCCGGTGTGGGCACCGCGTTACCGTACCATCAGCGAACTGTTCGATACTTTGTCGGACTTCACCCGTTGTGACGACATTCTCTCGGTGTGCGAGCTCCACCGTGTCTATGCCGCGCTCGTACCCAACCCGGAATCGCTCGACCGTTTTTACGGTTGGGGCGAAATCATGTTGTCCGACTTCGACGACATCGACAAGCATCTGGCCGACCCTCATAAACTGTTCAGCAACATACAATCCATCAAGGAACTGGACCACAGCGACTTCCTGACACCCCGCCAAGAAGAGGCCCTGAAACATTTTTTCGAGGACTTTTCCATTGAAGGCAACAGCCGGTTGAAAGAGAAGTTCCTTGCCCTGTGGAACCGGATGGATGACATATATGCCACGTTCAACGCAGGGCTGAAAGAAAAAGGGATGCTGTACGAAGGCGCGTTGTATAAAGACGTGGCGGAGCATCTTTCCGAACGCGCCGACCGCATCCCTGCGGACATGACGTATGTCTTTGTGGGCTTCAACGTACTCAATGATGTGGAAAAACGGCTGTTCAGTTACTTACAGGAACGCGGACAAGCCCTTTTTTACTGGGACTATGACGTGATGTACGTTGGCGAGAAAAGCCGTTTCGAGGCCGGAACCTTCATCCGTCAGAACCTGAAAGAGTTTCCCAACGCACTGGAAGAATGGTGTTTCGACAACTTCGGAAACCCGCCCCACATCGAGTTCATCGCCACGACTTCGGAGAATGCGCAGGCACGCTATATCCCCCAATGGTTGGACTCTGCCCTCACGGAACCGGAGCAGGACACGGCCATCGTACTTTGTAACGAATCCTTGCTCCAACCGGTGCTCCATTCGTTGCCCGATGCCACATCGCCGCATCCTGTGAAACGCACCAACATCACCATGGGATTCCCCATGACCGACACACCGGTGTACAGTTTCATCAACGCTTTGCTCTCCTTGCAGACCAACGGTTACGACCGCGACCGCCGCTGCTTCCGGTCGGAAGAGGAAAAAATCGTGCGCAGCCATCCCTACGCCGCCTTGCTGGAAGAACAGGAAATCTTCCGTCCGCATGCGGACAACCATGCCTTGCTGGCCTATGTCCGTTCCTTGCTCGAGGGGTTGGCCGCAGCGTTCGGACAACAAGAAGGCCGGAAAGACGACGTGTACAACCAGTTGTACCACGAAGCGCTCTATCGCGCCCATCAGGTCGTCAGCCGCTTCATCCGTCTGACGGAAGACCGTACGCTCGACGTACAGCCCTCCACTCTGCGCCGCTTGCTGCGCACCGTGCTGGGCACGACCACCATTCCCTTCCACGGCGAACCGGCCGTAGGTTTGCAAGTCATGGGCGTGTTGGAGACGCGCAACCTGAATTTCAGGCATATCCTGATGCTCTCCGTCAACGAAGGGATGTTGCCCAAAGCCGTGAACGACACTTCGTTCATCCCCTATCACCTGCGGGAGGTGTTCGGACTGACCACCATACAACATAAAATAGCCGTGTACGCGTTCTATTTTTACCGTCTTGTGCAGCGTACGGAACGTATCACATTCATGTACAACATCGCTACCGACGGACTGAACAAAAACGAAATGTCGCGCTTCTTGCGCCAACTGTTGGCCGAAACGGATTTTCCCGTAGAGCTGAAGATCTTGCAATCCGGCCAGGCCGTACCGGCCGACAACGGCATGGAAGCAGCCAAGACACCGGAAGTCATGGACATCCTGCGCCGCAACTATGGTAGCGGACAACCCGGTTCGCGCCCCCTATCCCCTTCGGCACTCAACGCTTACATCGACTGTCCGCTCAAATTTTATTACCAACAGGTGGCACGCATAAGAACACCCAAAGACCCGCAAAACGGTTTGGACAACGCGCTGTTCGGCACCATCTTCCACGAAGCGGCGGAACTCGTCTACCAGAAACTGGCCGAACGCAACCCCGTCATTCGTCGCCAGGACATCGAGCGACTGTTGGAGGGTGGGGAAACAGCCTTACTTCCTTATATAGAGGCTTCGTTCCTGAAAAACTTCTTTGAAGGACGTGAAGACACGGTGTTCTACAACGGGCAACTGCTCGTAGCACGCAAGGTCATGGCCAGTTACCTGCGCCAACTGCTCGCCCACGACAGCCGCATGGAACAATTCGTATTGGAGGAAATGGAACAGGAACACCACCGAAGCGTGGACATCATATCGGACGGACACCCTCTGTCCATCGACATCGGAGGAAAAATAGACCGCATGGACACGGTCAGGATGCCGGACGAAACCACGGGCCAGAAAGTGGAAACCCTACGTATCGTGGACTATAAAACGGGCGGCACACCGGAAAAAGCCATTTCGATGGAACAACTGATACAGCCCGCCGAGCACCGTCCCTCATACATCTTCCAGATATTCCTGTATGCCTGGGTCATGACAGGCGAACAAAAGCGTCCCGTATCCCCGGCCCTGTTCTTCGTACACAAATCCAATGCTGAAGATTATGATCCTACCATCGTGTTCAACCGCGAACGGGTGACGGATTTCAGCCGCTTCAAAGAGGAGTTCCAAAAGATGTTACAAGGCGTGTTGGAGGAACTGTTCAATCCGGAAATTCCCTTTCGGCAGACTTCCGTACCTAAAATTTGTGCCTACTGCGACTATAAGCTGCTTTGCGGACGATAGAAAAGTTAAAAAAATCACGCATCCGGCTTGCAGAAATGAAAATAAACCTCTATCTTTGCACCCGATTTAAGGTCGGTTCCGTAGCTCAGTTGGATTAGAGCAACGCCCTTCTAAGGCGTGGGTCTTGGGTTCGAGTCCCAACGGAATCACAGGAAAATGCAATCATCTACCGGATGGTTGCATTTTTATTTTAATCTTCTCCAAAAAACATTCTTTTTACCTGTCACAAAACGCCTTTCCCCACGTATTATATATAGAAAGTCACAAAGGATGAATATAGATACATACAAACAGGAGGCCGCACGGCTACGTCCCCGGCTCCTCCTCATCGCTCGCAGGTATACCGGAAGCGATGAGGAGGGAGAGGACATTGTACAAGACTGCCTTTTGAAAATTTGGATGATGAGGGAAGATTTATCGATTCCGCTTGATGCTCTGGCTGTGACCATCACCCGGAATCTCTGTATCGACCATTTACGCCAACAGCACCTGACATCCTTGCCCGAGAATCAGATAACAGGCATCTCGGACATAAAAGACTGTGACGAAGAGCGTATTGAAAGAATGATGAATATCGTCCATACGTTACCCGACATGCAGCAAACCGTACTCCGGCTTCGCCATATAGAGGGGAGGGAAATGGCTGAAATCGCCCAACTAACGGGAAGCACGGAAACGGCCGTACGGAAAGCCTTAAGCCGGGCACGATTGGCCGTAAAGAAACAATATTCAAGGAGGAAAAACGATGACTGAAAGCGAAAACAACAGAATCAAGGAACTTACCGACCGTTTCTTCGAAGGAGAGACCACCGTGGAAGAAGAGCGCGAACTCTATGTACTCTATCTCAAGGAGGACATTCCCGAAGAAATGGAAGAACATAGGGAGATGTTCCGGGACTTTTCGGCCATCATAATGACCGAAGAAGAGAAAAGCCTGTGTCCGTACACCGTCCATCCGGTACAAGTGACCTTGCAAACGAACACTCACCGCCCCACTACGGTAAAAGGAAAAACAAGGAATAGAGTTTTATGGCCATTCATTAGCGGAGCAGCAGCCGTCTTAATTGCCACCATCGGCATAAGCCTGAGTCTCAACAGACAAGAGGAAGTCCGGTTGGCAAAGTTATATGGCGGAAGCTACATGATTGTAAATGGAACAAAAATCAATAAATTGACGCGAATACATACAGACATCGAACAAGTCCTCTCGGAAGCTGACGAAATGAAAGATATGCTATCAACCAAAACCGTCATACAAAAGGCAGAACAGGACGTACTGGACGGCATAGACGATGAAGCGGAACGCGAACGCATCCGCAAATTAATGGAATAAAACAAATTGAAAGGAAAAGAGATGAAGAAACTATTGTTCACATTACTGTTCATGACAGGATTCAGCTTGGCAGGACAGTCCCAAAACAGTATCGACCGCCTGGTAGAGAAACATTCTACCACGGGGGAATCTGTCTTTACTTCGGCCATAGAACGGGAACCTGCATCTCAAAAGGTCATCAAAGTGGTGAAGATGTTGAAATCCAAACACATGAATGCCTCGCCATTCATAGCTGCCTTTGAAAATGAATCCCGACACGCAAACAGCAAACTGACCCATTCAAAGGATAAGACCACCCTTGTACTCACGACGGAAAGCAAGGACAACGTCAGGATTTATATGCTTAAATATGACCCAAAAAGCAAAATCGGCATAGAAGTAACCATTATCGTAAAACCTAACAAATAACATAAGACACATTAAAGATGAAAAAGTTAATGACTATTTTGCTCGTTATCGCCACAGTTCTCACCGCAAGCGCACGGAATCAAACGGTGAAAAAGACATTCCGGATAGAGGGCTTCAACGCCATCCGCTGTGAATTCGTTGCGGATATTTACTACACGCAAGGCAAACCCTACTCCGTAGAAGCCCAAGCTTCGGAAAAAATCATGAACATGGTAAGTATCAATAAAAGAGGCAATACCCTCGTCATTACCCAAAAGAAAGGTAACAAGGAAAAAATCAAAGGCAAAGAAAGACTGCAACTCTACGTCACAGCACCAGAAATCAATGATTTGCAAATACCCGGTGTGGCAGATTTCCATGCCAAAGAAATGGATGTGGAAGACTTTAGCCTGAACGTCAAGGGAGTATCACGTTTTGAATGCGAAAACCTGACTTGTAAATCTTTCGTTTCTTCCACCCCGGGAGTGAACAAAAGCCATGCCACGATCCATGCACAAACGGCACGCTTCGATTGCAGCGGAGTAGACAAATCCACACTCCGTATCTATGCGGACAACTTGCATCTGCAAAGCAGCGGCGTAAGCAATCAAACAGTGGATTTTAAAGGTAAAAAGGTTGATATTCAGAACTCCGGGGTAGGAACCATTCATATTACTATGGAATGTACTTCGTTGAAAGCCCGCAACAGCGGAGTGGGCAAACTTATCCTATCTGGAACAGCAGACCAAACAGAAATAAACTCGGACGGAGTAAACAAAATAGATGCCACTGAATTAAACAAATTCTGATCCTCGAAACCGGTTTTCTTCTATTTCAGCATCAAACCTGAAGATTTAGAAAATGACATTAGAAGTTAAAAGCATGTGATTTTAGTTTCAACAAGACTAATCCCCACATGCTTTTCTTTTATATTTGTCATACAGAATCAAGTTAATACTTTCATTGTGAAAAATCAAAACGCCACGAGAATCGTTCAAAAACATCCATTCGAGGGATTGCCCGCAAATATGAAAATCTCGCAGTATTTAGAAATACTCACAAAAGGTGTTAGTCAATCGGCGGCCCAAATACGGTCGGCCAACCTGAGGTAAGATGCCGATGACCGATGACCGAAAGACACGGCATAGAGGCGCATGCCCCGTTGCTTCAGTTCCTCTACATATTGCACCCACACCGGAGTAAGCGGATCCATCTCAAAATCCGAAAGCCAAAGCAAATCGGCATAGTAAAAGTCTTCACGCATCAAAACTTCTACGGATTCTTTCATCGCACAAGTCATATCGGAACCTCCATGAAAGGAGTTGCACAGAAAGGTCTCCAATAAAGCCAAGTCGGAATAAAGGTTATTCAACTCAATGGCTTCCGTTTGGTCGGAAAAGAGTATCACGCGACAGGGGCGACGCAATTTGTCAGCTATCAAGGCCAAACTCAACACGACCGCTTTGGACAACAACTCACGTTCCCCTTTCATCGAAGCGGACGTATCCACACAAACCACAAAAGGGCCATGTTTGGCCCATTTCTGCAAGTCACGTCCGCTGTGTGAAGAAGCCTCGGCATATTCCATTTGTCGGGACATGGCATCGAAAACCGCCAGTTTCTTTTCGGTATAACGGCGGTAGAAAACCGGTTCCAAAGCGGCATCCGACAAGAAACAATATTCCATTGGGAGCAGGGCATTCAGATTGTTCCCTTCCGTAATGCCCACAATGTCGGAATGCGTAGCAGAACGTAATAAAGTAACCGGAGTCCTTCCGATCATGGCCTGATACAGACGCTGTTCATCTGCTTTCTTACGCCCTAAAACATGATTCAGTTCCTTAATCAACTGGCTTTTACGGATTATTTGCGAAAGTTGTTTGAGCTTCACACGAAGTTCCGGAGACTGCGTCAACTGAAGCCAGGCCAATCGTGGCGAAGGACCTTCCCCCTTTCCTCCCACATTCTGCAACATACCGACATTGGCCGATACCATACGGTAATAATCTTCACAGAGCCGTTCTATGTGCTGCTTCTGATACGTACGCTCCCGCCCTTCCAACAGGTTCCTCCATTTCTTCATGAAATGTTGGCGGAGAGTCAGCCAACGGCTATCTGTACGAGGATAACGCACCAACTGTTCCATATAATATAGTACATCCAATTCGGCCGGAACATATAAACGGGCAAAAACGGAACGAGCCTGTTGCAACATGGGCAAAAAGTCGGCATCCGAAGCCACAACGACCTGATAATAATAATCCCACTGTTCCCCATAATAGGAATATACGTCTTGCAAACCTGATTTTTTTTTTGCAAAATAACGCTGTATTTCTTCCTCCATCTCTTCGGGACGGATGACACCAGATGACAAGACCTCTGCATAAACCTCACTAGCTATTTCATGCAAACGCCTCAAAAAAAGAGCGGACAACTGGCGCACGCGCTCATGCCCCTCATGATAATTTCCTGCCGGTTGCATGACTCAATTCCTGACTTTCGATTTCCAAAGAGGTTATGTCGGAACGTACACGACGTAAAGCGTTTTTCAATATATCCCTTTGCCTGTCTTGTAAAAACAAATGTGTCTGTACATATTCTGCTTCTTCCTTTTGCCATTGTTCCAGACGGGCTGACACCTCGCCCAATTCGGCCACGATACGTTCAGCCATCGCTGATGAAAAAGTCTTCCGGGAAGAAACTTCAGTCTGGGGCACTGCGTTTTCACCACCCTCCCCTACCTCACGAAGCAATTCATATTTCCGTCCATTCACCTGCAAACCAGTAGTAGTACGAACCACTTGAAGCAGATCCTTTAGAAAAACATCCGGATGGCGGCTTTTCTCATACTTGCGCAGTATTTGCGCTCCGGTTTTGCGACGGTCGGCAACCAACACAAAAGGTATCGGTTGGTCCGGACTTAACGCTTCGTATTCATTCGTATAAATCAGCACTGTACGCCCGGGATACATGGATTGTATTTGATAGAAAAAAGCCTTGACCACCTTAAAAGACACATGCATTTCCGAAACATCTAGCCCCTCTTCTTTCAAGGCAGCCAAACGATCTGACAACAGGGGGACACCGACATGTTCTTCAGTGGCTGCCACAAGAGCGTCGGTCAAGAGCCACTCCAAAACAGTCTCCTGGGCCGGAGTATCCCATACACAGGCCTGCAACAGAAGCAAATCTGCCAAATGGACGACGGAACAACCGTTCAAAAAGGCAGAAGTCCGCCACAGATGTACCATCTTCTTCCAACGGCGGTCGGACACATAAAACAGGGACTCTCCTTTTTCTTCTGCCGATACATTGTAAGTCGTCAGAAGCCTGCGGAATATATGGACAAATGAAAATACAAAAACCGGTATCTCCACCGCATCTATCCCTTCAGCCCACATGTGTAGCTCATCAGCAGACAAGCGTATGGCATCCGGCACTTCTACCTCTGACTGAACCGTAGAAGAAATCATCAAATTAAAAAGTTCTTTATCGGCAATGCCTCCCACCACACAACGGACAAGGAAACGGTCCCATAACGCATCCAGATTTTCCCCCTCGGCAGGAAGTTCATTGGAGGCAGCGACCACCAACTTCAGCGGAAGCCTCATTTCTTCTTTGCCATTCAGATACACTTTTTCATTCAACACCGTAAGCAGAGCATTCTGAATGCTAGGTCCGGCTTTCCATATCTCATCCAAGAAAACCACATCTGCCGTGGGCAAATACCCTTCGGTCATTCTCACATACCTGTCTTCGTCCTTCAGGGCAGAAATGGACACCGGCCCGAATATCTCATCCGGCGTACTGAAACGAGACATCAGATATTCAAAAGAACGGCCTTTCCGGAAAGCCGATTTCAGTCTTCTGGCTACCATGCTCTTTGCTGTTCCGGGAGGACCGAGCAGGAAAATACTCTCGCCGGCAACTGCCGCCAAAAGGGACAGGGAAAGTACATGTTCTTTCTCAAAAATCCCCTTCCCTAAAACTTCCAACAACTGAACAATACGCTTCTTATCCATCATCCGGGCGGCTCTTTCTTTCTATTCTTTCAGAAAACGGCGATAAAATATCATATCGAAAATACACTCTGCTATCAAAAACATCAAAAAGAGCAAAGCTGTAAACAGGGGTTGTGCAGACAAGAAAAAACTAATACCCCCTCCGGCAAGCAATGATATGCCGACACGCCACAGGATTCCATGGCGATAATACCGTAATATATTCCGGCTATCTTCCAAAGCTTCCTTTGAAACTAAAAAAAATTGCAGCATTTCCCACAAAAAGAAGAACCCCACAATAAAATAAAGGGGCAAGGATTCAAGATAGCTGAGAGGATAAAGCACAAGACGCATCGCCACGGAAAGAATCAGCAAAAAGCTTAACAGAGCGACTTGTATCAACGTAAAAGACAGTATTTTCCTCTTAAATAACGTATTGTTTATCTGCATATTATTTTGTCCTATCTCTTATCTGATAAACGAATCTATAAAGAAGTAAACCCCAAGGCCGGCAAGCCATCCCACCATAACCTTGCCGGATATGTGGCGGAAATACCACCAAATGGAAACGTTCTCACTTTTCATCAACGCATATCCGGCAGTAGAACCGATGGAAAGCAAACAGCCGCCGATTCCTCCGCTATAAGCGACTAATTGCCAATACTGACCATTCAGCGCAAACGAACGAAAGTATTCCGGATCCATACCGGGAATGCTTTCCGTCATCCCTACCACATCATACATGGATATGCTAGTCAGCACAAGTGCCACGTTATCCAAAAAGGCGGAAATTCCTCCTAATATCAAACTGTATACGTAGATATTATGAATATATTGGTCGCACCATACGGCAACCGTATAGAGCGCCCCCGTCTCTTGAATGGCGGAAATAGCCATGCTTACGCCTATAAAAAATAAAATAGTCTGGATACTCTCTGCCTGCATGAAGCGTGGCGTAGGACGGAAAAAAGGTTGGTCGGATTTAATCAACCTCCGATTGCACAACTCGTTTACGACACTGAAAAGTGCCAATACACACAACGCTCCGACAAAAGGAGGCAACTTGGTCAGATTGTGAAACGTTGGAATAAACCACAGCCCTCCAATCCCCACGAACAGCATCAGAATACGCTGCCAACGCGTCAAGGTCGTATCATCCCCGCGATAGCGGATACGAGGCGTATTAATATCCATCTGTTCCGGCAACTTGCGGGAAATCAAATAAGTGGGAATAGCCACGGCTACAATGGACGGCAAGAACATGGCACCCGAAAAACTGGACGGTGTGACCGCTCCCTTGACCCACAGCATCAAAGTAGACACATCGCCGATTACCGTAAGACAACCTCCGGCATTGGCCGCAATTACAATGACCGCCCCATAATACATGCGGAAACGACTCCCCGGCAACAACTGACGCACGATGGCAAACATCATCAAAGCCGTGGTCAGATTGTCGAGGTTGGCCGACAAGACATAGGTTATGAAAGCGACCATCCACAAAAGACGCTTGCTATTACGGGTCGTAATCCACTCGCTGATGAAATCGAAACAACCGTTCGTATTCAACAAATCGACAATGGACATCGTAGCCAAAAGATAAAGCACAATCTGACAAATATCCGCTACGTGGCCGATAAAAATATAATTGGCAATAAAATTCTTAAGAGAAGTGACATTAGAAGCATTTCCACCTAAGAAATCAGCATATTCCTCAGCGTACATCATTTCTACATACTGTTTACCCGCCACCATGTAGAGTGTCCAAACAATAACTCCGAGAAACATTGCCACAGCGGCTTTATTGATATTGGTGATATGCTCAGTTGCAATAGCACAATATCCCAAGAGCAAAACAATGGCAATTATTACGGTCATGGAAGATAACTGATAAAAGAGAGCGACAAACGGGACTCGAACCCGCGACCCTCGGCTTGGGAAGCCAATGCTCTACCAACTGAGCTATTGTCGCAAATCGGATACAAAGGTATATCTTTTCTTGAAAAAAACACTCCGTATCCGGATTTCTTATTTATACATTAATATACTTTAACTTTTCTCGCCAAGGCTTTGCATTTATTCCTTAATGATTCCTGATCGGCATCCAACTTATCCCAACAAACCACCACTCCCATACGGCGCCCTACATGCGCTTCGGGCTTCCCGAAAATACGCAGATAAGTGTTCGTTGCCGCACAGACCTCCTCCTCGCCGCAATACTCCGGTGCTCCATGGCTTTCCACTTCCGAGAGGATGACCGCACTGGCTCCCATGCGTTCCTGTGTGATTTCCGGTATCGGCAAGCCTAAAACCGCACGGCAATGCAATTCGAATTCCGAAAGATTTTGTGTGCCCGCCAAAGTCACCATCCCCGTATCGTGCGGACGAGGACTCAACTCGGAGAATATCACACCTTCTTTATGGCTCAGGAAGAATTCTACTCCCCAAATCCCGGCTCCGGTCAGGGCACGCGTAATTTTCTCCGCCATATCCTGCGCATCTTTCAGCATTTCGGGAGAAATAGCAGCCGGTTGGAAACTTTCACGGTAATCTCCTCCTTTTTGCACGTGACCGATAGGCTGACAGAACAAAGTAGGCCCGTTCTGTTGGGTCACCGTCAGCAGCGTAATTTCACTGTCGAAAGGAATAAACTGCTCTACGATGACTTCTTTCACATCACCACGTGCCCCCGCGCATGCATACTCCCAGGCGTGTGCCAAATCCGCAGGACTGTCCACCTTGCTCTGCCCGTGTCCAGAAGAACTCATCAAAGGCTTGATGATACAGGGGAATCCTATCACATCGGCCGCAGCCTTCAACTCATCATAAGTTTTGGCATAACGATAATCCGCCGTTTTCAATCCAAGTTCCGTATGAGCCAGTTCTCGGATTTCCTTTCGGTTCATGGTGAAATTCACAGCACGGGCACTCGGTACGACCTGAATACCCATCTTTTCGCAATCATACAACTTCTCCGTACGGATGGCTTCTATTTCGGGGACGATAATGTCCGGTTTATGCTTTTCCACTACGGCCATCAACGCATCCCCATCGAGCATGTGGAAGACCTCGCACTCGTCGGCCACCTGCATAGCCGGTGCATGTGCATACGAATCGCAAGCAATCACATACTGCCCCTTGCGTTGGCACGCAATGACAAACTCTTTTCCTAATTCTCCAGAGCCTAATAATAAAATTTTTTTCGTCATAAGAATATCTTAATTTATGCACAGACAATCATATCCCCGTTACTGGTGTTGCTCACGCAGAAGGTCGTTCACCGTTTTCACCGGATTAAACGTACTCAGCGGCACTTCCACAAACACCGTATTCCAATCACTCATAGCACCGTTCCACAAACCAGGCAACTCCAAAGCCTTGAGTTCTTTCCCGTTTTTGCTTTTATAAGAGATGAATCCTGTATTGCGGTCCACATAATCAGGCAAGTTAAACTTGTTTCCTTTATAATCCTTTACTGCACAAACCAAATCTACGGGATTGAAATGCGTCCCGTTCTTGAACATGGCCACATATTCTGGATTCCGGGTATCAATCTGACTGCTTTCGAGAATTTGCAACGAAACCGTCCCGTCGCTATTGTAAGCCAAGAAAGGACCGCCGCCAGGCTCTCCCACATTTTTCACCACGCCACAAACGCGCATCGGACGGTTCAATTTTTTACGCAAATAAATCACAAGCTCCGCATCTTCCAGTTCTTTCACATCCTCACGACGGCAGAAGAGCGTCTGCTGAACGAACCGGATGATTTCCTCTATATCCGCATGGCTATAGTCCCCACTGTCCAACTTACGCAAATAAGCAAAAGCTTTCTGTTGCAATTCTACCAGAATACCGGCCAACACCTGCTTGTAAGTAACCGTATCCCCTTTCAAACGATCCGGCACCACATTATCTATATTCTTCACGAAAACGACATCGGCCTGCAAATCATTCAAATTCTCGATAAGCGCCCCATGTCCGCCTGGACGGAACAAAAGTGTGCCGTCCACACGGAACGGTTCATTGTCCATCGTGGCAGCTAAAGTATCCGTCGCCGGCTTCTGTTCGGAAAATGTGACATGAAACGTCACCCCGTATGTTTTTTCATATATCGGGAGCTTCTCCTCCACCAATGCCTTGAACAAAACTTTGTGCTCTGCACTCACCGTAAAATGAACTTCAGCTTTTCCCTTGCTGGCAGCATACAAAGCCGCTTCTACCAGATGTTCTTCCAACGGAGTACGCGAACCGTTCTCATACCGGTGGAACTTAAGCAATCCTTTAGGCAACTGACCGTAATTCAATCCTTCCGGACGAAGCATGTTAGCCACAACCTTTTTATATTGGCCGGATGCCACCAAACCGTCAATCCCGCAACCTTCATTTTTCATGCAGGCTGCATCCAATTCATCATAGAATGCAAAATCACGAATCGCCGCAAAAAAGTTTTTTTCGAAATCTGTGGTCGGCACATCATATTCCGCATCCAGAAATTCGAACATATTCTTAAACATACGACTGGCCGCACCTGAAGCCGGAACAAACTTGCTTATTGCTTTTCCTTCTTCTTTATAAGCCTTCCATACCTCCTCATAATGCTTGCACTCTTCTGTCGAAGGAGCCAAAATACCATGAGCCAACGAAGCGGCCGCTTTCAACTTCAAAAATGGAAATCCTTTCTTAAAAATCTGCAATTGAGCCTCTATTTGCTCTTCGGTAATCCCCTTTCCGGCCAATAAGGCCTTGTCTTCTGCTGTCAACATATTATATAATCGTTTTAAACCTTCCCTAAAAAACATTCAAATATAGGCTTTTTTAAGCAAACAGGTAAACGTTTCAGCAAAAAAGTACTACCTTTGAAGAAAAATAGCGGATTATGGAACAGAATGCTTTTTTCTCCGCACAAGAAAAAGTGCGACTTGCACAGTTATACAGGGAACTTCTCAAACTTTCCGGCAATATACTTTATCCTGATGATTGCAAAAAGCTGAAGACTTATTTGCTTGAAGCGGTACGCCGTAACCTTATCCAAAGGAACGTGTTCGGCATGAACCCCATCCTCAACGACATGGAAACAGCCTTGATTGTGGCCTCTGAAATCGGACTGACGCGCGGAGCCATCCTCGGCATCATGGTGCACACCTGCGTACGTTGCGGCTATTGCACGACGGAAGACGTGGAAAGAGAATTTGGGGTAGATGTGGCCGGTATCATCAAGGGCCTGAACCGTATTTTGGAATTATACGATAAAAATCCAAGCGTAGAAAGCGAAAACTTCAGAAGCTTATTGCTGTCTTTTGCCGAAGACATGCGTGTGGTCCTCATCATGATAGCCAATCGTGTGAATATCATGCGCAAAATCAAAGACACGGAGAACAAGGAAGCCCAACGCAAGGTGTCGGAAGAGGCAGCTTACCTGTACGCTCCTCTGGCTCACAAATTGGGGTTATACCGCCTGAAAAGCGAACTGGAAGATTTGTCACTGAAATACTTAGAACACGATGCCTATTATTTAATAAAAGAAAAGCTGAACGCCACAAAAAAATCACGTGACGAATATATAGAGAAGTTCATCCGGCCAATCGACGAAAAGCTGAAAAAGGCCGGTCTAAGATTCCACATGAAAGGGCGCACCAAAAGCATACATTCCATCTGGCAGAAGATGAAGAAGCAGCATTGCGGAGTGGAAGGCATATACGACTTGTTTGCCATCCGCATCATTCTGGATTCCGCCCTCGAAAAAGAAAAGATGGAATGCTGGCAGGTTTATTCCATCATCACAGACATGTATCAGCCCAACCCCAAACGGTTGAGGGATTGGTTGTCCATCCCCAAAAGCAACGGTTACGAAAGCTTGCATATCACGGTTCTCGGACCGGAGAACAAATGGGTGGAAGTGCAAATCCGAACCGAACGGATGGACGAAATAGCAGAACGAGGATTGGCCGCACATTGGAGATACAAAGGCATTAAAAGCGGAGAAAGCGGAGTTGACGAATGGCTCAACAACATACGCAGCGCATTGGAGAATAACGACGACCTCCAACTCATGGACCAGTTCAAAATGGACCTCTATGAAGACGAAGTCTTCGTGTTCACCCCGAAGGGGGACCTGTTCAAGTTTCCCAAAGGTGCCACTGTTCTGGATTTCGCCTACGCCATCCACACCAATGTGGGCGACCATTGTATCGGTGCCAAAATCAACGAAAAAAATGCCCCACTCCGTCAAAAACTAAACAGCGGCGACCAAGTGGAAATCCTGACCGCCAACAACCAGTCGCCCAAACAAGACTGGCTGAATTTCGTCGTAACCGGAAAGGCACGGGCCAAAATCCGTCAGGCCCTCAAAGAAATGCAAGCCAAGCAAGGAGCCTTTGCCAAAGAATTACTGGAACGCAAATTCAAAAACCGAAAAATAGAATACGATGAGCCGACCATGATGCACGTCATCAAAAAACTCGGGTTTAAAGTCGTAACGGACTTTTATAAAAGCCTGGCCAATGAAACGACGGACATCAACGAAGTGCTCGACTTATACACTGAACAACAAAAAATAGAAGCCGGACTGGCAGAACACACTCCGGCTCCCAGTGCAGAAAGCTATAATATCCCGTCGGAAGCCGAACTCAAAGCTAAAACAAACGACGATGTTTTGGTCATAGACCAAAACTTAAAGGGACTGGATTTCTCTTTGGCCAAATGTTGCCAACCGATATACGGGGACGATGTGTTCGGCTTCGTCACAGTGAACGGCGGCATTAAAATACACCGCCAAGATTGCCCTAACGCACAAGAACTCCGCAAGCGGTTCGGCTACCGTATCGTCAAGGCACGATGGGCCGGCAAGCGAGGCAGCCAATACCCTATCACGCTCAAAGTCATCGGGAACGATGATTTAGGCATCGTGAACAACATCACGTCCATCATCAGCAAAGAGGAAAAGATTTCATTACGGAGTATCAGCATCGACTCCCATGACGGCTTGTTCTCCGGCACACTGACCGTCATGCTTGACGATACAAGCAAACTACAACTTTTAGAAAAGAAATTGAAAACCATAAAAGGCGTGAAACAAGTGTCCCGCAACTAAAGCGGACACTTGTTTCGCACCTTATTCTTACCCTTCAATCTCACTTAATTCCAACCAACGCATGGACTTTTCGTCCAATTCGTCGTTGAGAAGAGGCAGTCGTTTGGATTTATCCGTCAATTCTTCCACAGACAGCATCCCGCTACACAAGGCTTCCTCTATATTTTTCTTCTCCGATTCGAGTGCCGCGATATCTTGCTCCAACATCTCCATCTCCCGACGTTCTTTAAACGTCATTTTACGCCTTTGTTCCCTCTGTCCTGTTCGGGAAGCTTTTTGCACCGGCGGCTCTTTTGTTTTTGAAAGCAGGTCTTTTTGTTGTTCGCGTTCAAACTTTTGTTTTTCTCCTTGCCATTCCCGATATTGCGTGTAATTGCCAGGGAAGTCACGCACATCGCCCTGCCCCTGAAATACCAAAAGATGGTCCACCACCTTGTCCATAAAATAACGGTCGTGGCTCACCACAATCACACAACCTTTGAAATTCCGCAAATATTCCTCCAATACCTGCAACGTGACAATGTCCAAATCGTTGGTAGGCTCGTCCAACACCAGAAAATTCGGATTCCGCATCAATACGGTGCAAAGATACAGGCGACGACGTTCTCCTCCGCTCAACTTATACACATAGTTTTGTTGGTCTTTGGGCGAAAACATGAAATGCTGCAAAAATTGCATGGCCGACAGATGTCGTCCTCCCCCAAGGTCGATATATTCGGCAATGCTCCTCACCGCATCGATGACTTTCATTTGTTCGTCGAAAGCTATCCCGTCTTGTGAATAATACCCGAACTTCACCGTCTCGCCCACGACGACCCGTCCGCAGTCCGGCTTCACCAAACCTAACAGAATCTTGATAAAGGTAGACTTGCCGGTACCGTTATTCCCCACGATGCCCATTTTCTCATACCGCGAGAAAGTATAAAAGAAATCTTTCAGGATGACTTTGTCCGCTCCGTAACTTTTGCTGATATAGTCGGCTTCGAAGATTTTACTGCCGATATAAGACGATTTCACCTCCAATGCCACACTCTGTTCCGTCGTTTTACGTTTAGCCACTTTCTCCAGTTCGTAAAACGCTTCCTTGCGATAACGCGCCTTATGCCCTCGGGCACAAGGCATGCGGCGCATCCAGTCCAATTCCGTACGATAAAGGTTGTTGGCACGCGCCACCTCGGCATTCGATGCGTCGATACGTTCCTGCCGTTTCTGCAAATAATAGCTATAGTTCCCTTTGTAAGTATACATGGTATGGTCGTCCAGTTCCAATATGACGGAGCAGACCCGATCCAGGAAATAACGGTCGTGCGTCACCATCAGCAGGCTCAACTTAGAACGTTTCAGATAACCTTCAAGCCATTCTATCATTTCCAAATCGAGATGATTGGTCGGCTCATCCAGAATCAGCAAATCCGGTTCGGTAATCAATACATTAGCCAAGGCCACCCGTTTAAGTTGCCCGCCCGACAGTGTGGAAATCTTTTGATTGAAAGAATGGATTTTCAACTGCGACAGGATTTGCTTCGCCCGGTTCTCGTAATCCCAGGCTTTTTCCTTCTCCATTCGGTCGAGAATCTCTTCCAAGCGAGAGTTCCCAGGCGTGTTCATACAATTTTCATATTCCCGTATCAAATTGGTCACGGCATTGCCATGGCTAAAACAAGCCTCGATGACCGTCAAATCGGGCGGATAAGAAGGACCTTGTTCTAGATAGCCCACATTCAAGTCGCGGCGAAACACCACGCTTCCTTCGTCATATCCGTCTTTTCCTCCTATTATATTTAATAAAGTCGACTTACCAGTTCCGTTCTTAGCAATCAAGCCTACCCGTTGCCCTTCGGCAATGCCGAAAGAAATATGTTCGAACAACACACGGTCACCAATACGCTTGGTCAAACCGTCCACCTGTAAATAAGGATTCACTAAAGCCATATTCCATCCATATAAATTGCCCGCGAATATAACGATTAATTATGAAACCCACAAAAAGAAACTTTAAAGTGGAAAACTTTCTGTTTTCAGTGAAAAAAAACGGGGAAGATGCGTGTTTTTTAGAAATTATTCATTACTTTTGCACCAACAAAATGCAAGATGACTGTAACCACACAGTTTTCTTTCTTTAATTACAACAAAGAAAATCCAATCAAAAGAATCCTACTTTTATTCTACAGATGAACTCTGTACAATACAAGAAAAGTACAACACATACTTACATATGCATAAGAAAAGTGAATTAGAAGCCATGTCTCAGGAAGAACTGATAGACATAGCAAAGAATTTGGGAATCCCCTCACCCAATGAAGACGACCGTATGGGGCTGATTTATCAAATCATAGACGAAGAGTCCATATTGTCCGCCTCACAAAAAGCCACTACAACGAAAACACCGCGCAAACGCGTCAGAGTGAGCAAGAAAGAAACCGACCGCGTATATAGTGCCTCGCAAGGCAACGGCGAGAACTTCGATATGAAGAAAAAGGAAGCTGCCCGCGACAACAAAGAAGAGGCAACGGAACTGAAAAATGAAAAAACGACTCCTGTAATCAGTCCCGAATTGGCAGACCTGCCGGTGGAAGCCATTGTGGAAAAAGAAATGTCTGACAACACGATAGAACAAAATGCAGAAGTTCTTGCCGCCCCTCTCCCCAAAAAGAGAGGACGGAAATCAAAAGCAGAAAAAGCGGCACTGGAAGCTGCTGCAAAATTAGCAGAGGAACAAGCCTCTGTTTTGTCGGACGATACAAATCAGCTTCCGGTTATGGATGAACCTATCACCGAAGTCCCGTTGGAAATCTTGCAGGATATTCCGGAGCAGCCTGTGGAAACAATTGACGATGCGACAGAAACTGAAGTTCCGGAAATCACAGAAAAAACAGAAACTGAAGCACCTTCTACAGAAAACTTCTTCGCAACAGACGAAAACGATTTCGTCGTGGTAGAAGACATACCCGTTATCCCGACAGAACCAACCATGGACGAGACGTATATGACCTACCCAAGCCAACAACCGGACATTACGTCGCACGGGCTTGCCGATACATATTCGTACGAAGCGTCAGAAAGTACCCCTGAAAAGGAAATCGCATTCCCTAAAATTTCCGAACCAACATACGATTTCGGAGACATCCTGACGGGCGAAGGGGTTTTGGAAATCATGCAGGACGGTTATGGCTTCTTGCGTTCCAGCGACTATAATTATCTGTCTTCTCCTGACGACATCTACGTAAGTACCTCACAAATCAAATTGTTCGGCCTTAAAACCGGTGATGTCGTAGAGGGGCCCGTACGCCCTCCGAAGCCCGGTGAAAAGTATTTCCCGCTCATCCGAGTGACGAAAATCAACGGTTGTGCTCCTAGCGACGTGAGAGACCGAGTGCCTTTTGAACATCTCACTCCGCTTTTCCCCGATGAAAAGTTCAAACTTTGTAAAGGCCATAACGACAACCTTTCTACACGCATCGTAGACCTGTTTGCCCCCATCGGCAAAGGACAGCGTGCCTTGTTGGTGGCACAGCCCAAAACGGGTAAGACCATCCTGATGAAGGATATTGCCAACGCTATCGCCGCCAACCATCCGGAAGCTTACCTCATCATGCTATTGATTGACGAACGTCCGGAAGAAGTAACAGACATGGCACGCACGGTCAACGCCGAAGTCATTGCTTCCACGTTCGACGAGCCGGCAGAACGCCACGTGAAAATAGCCGGCATCGTACTGGAAAAGGCCAAGAGGATGGTAGAGTGCGGACACGACGTGGTCATATTCCTCGACTCCATCACGCGACTGGCACGCGCCTACAACACGGTTTCTCCCGCCAGTGGAAAAGTTCTCTCCGGAGGTGTGGACGCCAATGCACTGCACAAACCGAAACGTTTCTTCGGAGCTGCCCGTAACATTGAGAACGGCGGTTCACTGACCATTATAGCCACTGCACTGATAGACACTGGCAGCAAAATGGACGAAGTCATCTTTGAGGAATTCAAGGGTACAGGGAACATGGAACTCCAACTCGACCGCTCACTGAGCAACAAGCGTATCTTCCCTGCTGTCAACATCGTGGCTTCGAGTACACGTCGCGATGACCTGCTGCATGACAAACAGACTCTGGATCGCATGTGGGTATTGCGTAAGATTTTGGCCGACATGAATCCGATAGAAGCCATGACGTTCTTGAAAGACCGGATTGAGCCAACCAAGAACAATGAAGAGTTCCTGATGAGCATGAATTCATAAAGCCCTCCGCACGAGGTCTATACTGGCTTACACAGATACAAGCGTTCCATCGTTTCCTCCCTTTCTGAAAACGATGGAACGCTTCTTATAGAATCCCAACCTGCATGTTCTGAGATTTTGAAAGGGGCTGTCAACGTTTCGACCTCAAGCGGTATTGTTGGGGAGACATGTGCTTCAAACGTTTGAAAAAACGTCCGAAATAAGACTGGTCTGGAAACCCAAGGCTCACACTAATCTCCTGTATACTTGAATTATTTTTATCCAACAATTTCATGGCTTCGTACATAAGGGTCTCGTCGATAATCTGTTTAGGCGTGCGCCCTATCATCCCCTTCGATATTTGAGTTAGGTATTTAGAAGAGATGCAAAGTTTACCGGCATAAAACTGTACTTCATGCTCACGCATCAGATGCTTATGAAGCAATTCCATAAAATTCCGAAACAGCTCCCGAGAACGAGAAGAATCCAACGACAACTTTGCCAGACGCACCGCCCCACACATCTCGTATGCCCCGTACACCAATCCGTTCACCAAACTCAGGACTAATTCACGGGTATACCCCCGACCATAGTCCCTTACCGCAAAACGAAATAACTCCCGGAAGTGTTCCACTAATTTACGATTCTCCGCATTCAGGGTC
Organism: Paraprevotella xylaniphila YIT 11841; assembly: GCF_900683745.1. Taxonomy (NCBI): domain Bacteria; kingdom Pseudomonadati; phylum Bacteroidota; class Bacteroidia; order Bacteroidales; family Prevotellaceae; genus Paraprevotella; species Paraprevotella xylaniphila. Next base: position 467,058 of record NZ_LR215980.1, on the reverse strand, counting down.
CAAACTACCTGTGTAAATAAAAGCAATAAAAAACGAGGCTCCATCCGTTCTGTACTTTCACGAATCATGGAAGGAGGAAAGACCATCAAAGAAACGGAAAAATCGGATGTAGAACGCAACTTTTTCAACGGTAATTCTGGACGCATGAAAAGCATCTGATGCCGATCCAAGACATATTCATTTTCACCTATAACCACGTTGGCTTTTCCCTTCTCCACCATCATGAGCACACACTTGTCTACAACCAATCCATTCTCTACAGTCCAACCCAACGAAGTTCTATAATAGAAACACTCCTGAAGCAACAATGTACGTACTTTATCTCCCATAAACAGAAATCTTTCGTTAATAGAAACCAAAATTAAGTAGAATATTCCTAAAATGCAAGGTTACTTCCCAAAATGAACAAAACAAACGTGTTTTTAATACACATAAACTCGTTCAGTTTATGTACTTTTGCACCGTTTTTGAGATTATTATTTTATTAATTAGTTATGAATATTAAGACTGTTGCAACGACAGCATTTTGCTGCTTGGTTGCATTAACGGGTTGCAACAAGCAACAACAAACAATGGACATGGGATCATCTTACAAGACCATGACCGTAAAAACAGATTCCAGAGTTTTAAAATCGCTTTACAGTGCCACTATCCAAGGACGCCAAGACGTGGAAATTTACCCCCAAGTCGGTGGTACGCTCCAAAAACTTTGTGTACAGGAAGGCGACCGTGTAAAAAAAGGGCAGACGTTGTTCATCATCGACCAAGTACCATATCAGGCAGCCTTGAATACGGCCGAAGCCAACCTGAAAGCAGCGGAAGCAGCTGAGGCTACAGCCAATTTGACTTTTAAGAGCACGCAAAAGCTATTCGAGCAAAAAGTCGTATCGGATTTTGACTTGCAGAAATCAGAAAACAGCCTACTGAGTGCCAAAGCAGCCGTGGCCCAAGCCAAAGCCCAAGTTGTGAACGCAAGAAACAACTTGTCATATACCGTAGTAAAGAGTCCCGCTGACGGAGTTGTAGGCCAACTTCCCTACCGTCAAGGTACATTAGTGGGCAGCTCAATGCCACAACCGCTCACCACAGTGTCTGACAATAGCGAGTTATATGTGTACTTTTCTGTCAATGAGAATGACTTACTCAACATGACACGCCAATACGGTTCACTCGAAGAAGCAGCCAAAAAGATGCCGCCCGTGAAACTGATTCTCAATGACGGCAGTGTATTGCCCGACAGTGGGCACGTAGAGTCCATCAGTGGAGTCATCAACACCAGTACGGGTACGGCACAGGTGCGCGCAGCATTCCCCAACACTTCCAACATGCTGCACAGCGGAGCCAACGGTAACGTAGAAGTTCCGGTATTCTACAAGGATGTAATTGTCATCCCTCAGGCTGCCACATTTGAGTTGCAAGACAAAGTTTTGGTTTACAAAGTCGTGGACGGAAAGGCACAAAGTGCCAACATCGAAGTGGCTCCCAACAACAACGGCACGGAATATATCGTGACCAACGGACTGAGTGTAGGTGATGTCATCATTGCTGAAGGTGCAGGATTAGTACGCGAAGGTACACCGGTCGGCACAGCCACTCAAGCAAATGCAACACAAGGTGAAACACAGAAACAAGATAAATAAGAGAGTATTACTAATTAAGCAAAACAATGAAAGGTAACATATTTATTAAACGCCCGGTGATGGCATTCTCCATCTCCATTCTTATCCTTATCGTAGGATTTATTTCACTGGGCACCCTGCCGGTTGAGCAGTATCCCGATATTGCTCCCCCGACAGTACGAGTATCAGCCTCCTATACGGGTGCCAGTGCCGATGCCGTGATGAAAAGCGTCATCCAACCGTTGGAAGAAGCCATCAACGGTGTGGAAAACATGACCTACATGGAATCGACCGCCACCAACTCAGGCTCGGCCGATATCTCCATATATTTTAAACAAGGCACTGACCCCGACATGGCTGCCGTCAATGTGCAGAACCGCGTGAGCAAGGCGCAAGGCTTACTGCCGGCGGAAGTGACCCGTATCGGTGTGACTACCACAAAACGCCAAACAAGTTTCTTGCAAATTGGTGCTTTGTACAGCCCGAGCGGGCGCTACGACAAGACTTTTATTGCCAACTACCTCGACATCAACGTCGTGCCACAGATTAAACGTATCGAAGGAGTAGGAGACGTGATGGCCTTGGGTGACACATACAGTATGCGTATTTGGTTGAAACCGGATGTCATGGCTCAATATGGCTTAGTTCCATCCGATGTGACAGCCGTGTTGGGTGAACAGAACCTGGAAGCCCCTACCGGCTCGTTGGGTGAAAATTCCCAAAACACATTCCAGTTCACCATGAAATACAAAGGTCGTCTGAAAAGCATCGAAGAATTCCAAAACATAGTTGTACGCTCCATGCCCGATGGTAATGTATTGCGTCTTAAGGACGTAGCCCGTGTGGAATTGGGTACACAATCCTATGCTTTCGACAGTAATGTAGACGGCCATCCGAGTTGTACGTTCATGGTATTCCAAGTAGCCGGCTCTAACGCCACGGAAGTAAACGAAAACATCGCTAAACTGTTGGAAGACATCGAAAAAGACCTTCCCGAAGGTTTGGAATTCATGACGATGATGAGTTCTAACGACTTCCTTTTCGCTTCTATCCATGAAGTGGTAGAAACCTTGGTTGTGGCCATCATCCTTGTAATCCTCGTGGTTTACTTCTTCCTACAGGATTTCAAGAGTACGTTGATTCCCTCCATCTCCATTATCGTATCTCTCGTGGGTACGTTCGCAGCCATGCAAATGGCCGGATTCAGTATCAACATCCTGACCTTGTTTGCCTTGGTGTTGGTCATCGGTACGGTAGTGGACGACTCCATCGTGGTGGTCGAGGCTGTGCAAGCTAAATTTGACGTGGGCTACACGTCCCCCTATTTGGCCACCAAAGACGCCCTTGCCGACGTGACGATGGCCGTTATCACCTGTACCCTCGTGTTTATGGCCGTATTTATCCCTGTGACTTTCATGGGTGGGACCTCAGGTATCTTTTACACTCAGTTCGGTGTGACCATGGCTGTAGCCGTAGGTATTTCCTGTTTGAACGCCTTGACCCTGTGTCCTGCACTTTGCGCCATGTGGATGCGTCCCGCTAGCGGCAAAAAAGGGAAAATGAGCATCAATGGTATCGTGAAAGCTGCTTATAATGCCTCTTTCAATGCCATGATGGCTAAATATAAAAAGGGAGTCATGTTCTTCATCCACCAACGTTGGCTCTCGTGGAGCACGTTGGTAGTGTCTTGCGTGCTGTTGGTCTACTTCATGAAAACCACAAAGACAGCCTTGGTTCCGCAAGAAGACCAGGGAACCATGATGGTAAACGTCAGCATGTCTCCGGGAAGCAGCTTGGCCACTACCAACAAAACCATGGCGAAGATTGAAAATATCATCAAGCAAATCCCAGAGATAGACCATTATTCAAAAATTTCCGGTTACGGTTTCATTGCCGGACAAGGAACGTCTTATGGTTCATTCATCATCCGTCTGAAAGATTGGAACGAACGTACAGGAGAAGGACAAGACGCTAATTCGGTCATGAACAAACTGAACTTCATGCTGCAAAGCATTAAGGAAGCCCAATCCTTTACTTTCCAACCGGGTATGATTCCGGGTTACGGTATGGGTAACAGTATAGAAATGCACTTGCAAGACCGCGTGGGTGGCGACCTCGATGCTTTCTACCAAAACACAATGAAGTTTATTGCAGCTGCCAACCAATGTCCGGAAGTGGCCATGGCTTACACGACTTTCAACCCGAAGTTCCCACAATATGAAGTCAATGTAGATGCAGCCAAATGTAAACGTGCAGGCATTTCCCCGTCCGAAGTATTGAGCGTATTGGGAGGTTATTGCGGTGGTATTTACGCATCCAACTTCAACTTGTTCTCTAAAGTATACCGTATCATGATCCAAGCCGACCCCAAATACCGCTTGGACGAGCAGTCGCTAAACAACATCTTTGTACGAATCAACGGCGAGATGGCCCCCATCAGCCAGTTCCTGAGCGTCAAGAAAATGATGGGGCCGGAAATCACAAACCGTTTCAACTTGTTTGATGCCATCACTTGTAACATCAACCCGGCACCGGGATACTCTTCCGGTGAAGCCATGAAAGCCATAGAAAAAGTGTTTGAAGAGACTATGCCAAACCGCTACCACTATGAATACGGTGGTATATCGCGTGAGGAAAAGCAAACCGCAGGCTCAAACGACACGGTATTCATCTATGTGCTCTGCGTCGTGCTCATCTTCTTGATTCTGTCATGTCTTTATGAAAGCTTCTTGGTTCCTTTGGCCGTTATCCTTTCCGTGCCGTGCGGTTTGATGGGTTCGTTCCTCTTTGCATGGCTCTTCGGCTTGGAAAACAACATCTACCTGCAAACAGGTGTGATCATGTTGATTGGACTTTTGGCTAAGACCGCCATCCTTATCACGGAATTTGCATCGGAACGCCGCCGCCAAGGCATGGGTATCGTAGAAGCCGCTTACGCTGCGGCACAAGAACGCCTCCGCCCGATTTTGATGACGGTATTGACCATGATATTCGGTATGTTGCCCCTGATGTTCGCTTCGGGTGCCGGAGCCAACGGTAACAGTTCTCTGGGTACGGGTGTTGTCGGCGGTATGTTGATTGGTACGCTCGCGTTGCTTTTCATCACCCCGGTATTCTTCATCGTATTCCAGTATTTGCAGGAAAAGGTTCGTCCGCCTATGCATAAGGAAGGTAACATCCAAATCATGGCAGAACGCCAAAAGAGTTTGGAAGAACGTAGTGCATTTAATAGCGAAAAAGATAAAAAATGAAAAAGATAATTATGACCATGACCACAGCTGCTCTGTTGAGCAGTTGCGGTCTATACAAGAGCTACGAACGCCCGGCCGACATCCAGACGGACGGCTTGTACCGCAGCGACAACACTCAAAGCGGCGACTCATTGGGCTTAGCCTCATTCGCATGGAGAGAAATCTTCACGGATCCCCAACTGCAGACCCTGATTGAAAGAGGGTTGGCACAAAACACGAACTTACGTAGCGCCCAACTGCAAATCGAACAGTCCGAAGCCTCGCTGAAGGCTGCCAAATGGGCTTATATCCCTAGCCTCGCTTTCGCTCCGCAAGGGTCATTGGCCGGTGTGGATTGGGGAAAAGCCACACAGACATACACGATTCCTGTGTCGGCTTCTTGGCAAATAGACATCTTCGGAAGCCTGCACAATGCCAAAAAGCGTGCAAAAGCCCAACTTGAAAACAGCCATGCCTACAAGCAGGCCGTACAGTCGCAACTGATTGCGGCAATCGCCAACTATTACTACTCGTTGGCCATGCTGAAAGACCAGTTGGCCATCAGCCAGGAAACGGAAAAGCTGTGGAAGGAGAACGTCGAAACCACCCGCGCTTTGATGAATGCCGGCCAAAGCAACATGGCAGCCGTGTCGCAAACGGAAGCCAACTACTACAGCATCTGCACCCAAATCACAGACTTAAAACAACAAATCAGCGATTTGGAAGATGAATTTTCTGCCCTGTTAGGCGAGGCTCCGCAAAAATATGCCATCGGCTCCATGGACAACTGGAAAGTCCCGACCCGCATGTCTGCCGGTATCCCGGCTGCCGCATTAGCCAACCGTCCGGATGTGAAACTGGCCGAAACCCAGTTGGCCGTAGCCTACTACGCCACCAATGAGTCGCGTGCTGCTTTTTATCCTGGTTTGAACCTGAGCGGCGCAATCGGTTGGACGAACGACCTCGGTACCATACCGGTCAATCCGGGCAAATGGATATGGAATGCCATGGCTTCGTTGACACAACCTATTTTCCAGAACGGAAAGTTGCGTGCGCAATATAAAATCTCAAAAGCACAGCAGGAACAAGCCAAACTCTCATTCCAACAGACCTTATTAGATGCGGGAACTGAAGTGAACGCAGCTCTTACCAAAATACAGGCTACCGGAGAGAAAGACGGCTTGTACACCAAACAAATAGCCTCTTTGGAAACGGCCGTAAAAAGCACGCAGGCGTTAATGATGAACTCATCGACCAACTACCTGCAGGTGTTGACTGCCCAACAGACCTTGCTGACGGCCCAGATGTCGCAAATCAGCAACAAGTTCAGCCAGATACAGGCAGCCATCGAATTGTATCAGGCTTTGGGCGGAGGTTACGACGAATAAAGCAACTACCTCTTTTTATAAATCAAGCGAAGACGGCTTCCGGCCAATGAATCCGGAAGCCGTCTTCGTTTCTACATGCATCCCACCCCATCCAAGACATACGGCAGAATCCATATCTCCGATCCGACACAACTAACGCACAAAAAATCCCGATAGCCACTCGCTACCGGGATTCACCATATGCATTCCGACGCTCCTATCAGAAAGGCAGGTCATCCTTGGAATCTCCTGCCGAGAAATCGACAGGTGCCGCATCCGGAACCGGCGGAAAAGGAACCTGTCCAACGGGAGCGTCTGCCGCAGTTGCCGCACGCTCTACCTTCCATGCACGGATACTGTTGTACCAACGCCCTTGATACTCTCGCGCATCAATATCAAACGATACGGTAAGCTGGTCGCCAATCTTAATGGCAAACTGCGCTATCTTGTCTGCTCCGAAAACGTCAAAACACATCTTTCTGGGATATTGTTCTTGGGTTTCCAACACATACTCCTGCACTTTCCACTCCGAACCGGTACGTTGGGAAACACCGCCCCGCTCAGGCAACACGGCAATAATTTTTCCTGTAATTTCCATATTTCTACATTAACTGTTTAGTGATGCGAAATTACAACTTATTTTCTACTTTCTCGAATTTTAATTTATTTTTTTTGTTCCGTTCTACTTAAATCCGTAAATTTGCTGAATATAATTCTAAAAATACCACATCATGAAATTTATCGTATCAAGTTCTGCCCTTTTCAACCGTTTGCAGACTATTGGACGTGTCATAAATTCAAAGAATACGCTCCCCATCTTGGATTGCTTCTTATTTGAAATCCAAGATAATATACTCACCATTACGGCATCAGACAGCGAAACGACGCTGATTACCAGTTTGGAACTCGTGGAAAGCGATGCCAATACCCGTTTCTGCATCAACGCCAAAACCATCCAGGACTCCATGAAAGAAATTGCGGAACAACCCCTTTCTTTCGACATCAACCCAGACAACATGGAAATCACGGCCAACTACCAGAACGGACGTTTCAATATCGTGGGACAAAGTGCCGACGAATATCCGGAAATGAATCTCCCGCAGGAAGATATGAAGGGCCTCGTCATACCGGCCGAAACGATGCTCAACGGCATAAACCGTTGCCTGTTTGCCACAGCCGATGACGAATTGCGCCCGGTGATGAACGGGGTATATTTCGACATCCAGGCAGACAACCTGACATTTGTCTCTACCGACGGTCACAAATTGGTGCGCAACAGAAACTACACCATCAAAGGCGACCAACCCGCCGCCTTCATCCTTCCCAAGAAACCGGCTACGATTCTGAAGAACCTCCTCCCGAAAGAGTCGGACGATGTCACGTTAAGGTTCAATGAGCGTAATGCTTACATTACCATGGAATCTTCCCGGATCATCTGCCGCCTTATCGAAGGACGTTATCCGAACTATAACTCCGTCATTCCGCAAAACAACCCCTATCGGGTCACAGTGGACCGCCTTACTCTGTTGAGCGCACTGAAACGCGTATTGATATTCTCCAACCAGAGCAGTGCTTTGATCAAGTTGCATTTGGAAAGTAACCAGTTGGTAGTTTCCGGACAAGACATCGACTACTCCACCTCAGCCGAGGAACGCGTGCCCTGCGAATACGGAGATTCTCCGATGAATATCGGTTTCAAGGGCACGTTCCTCATCGACATACTGAACAATATGGGGGGAGAAAACGTCATCATCGAACTGGCCGACCCGAGCCGGGCGGGAGTCATCGTGCCGGCTGAACAGGAAGAAAATGAAGATCTGTTGATGCTGCTGATGCCTATGATGCTGAACGACTAAAAGAATAAAAATGAAATTAAATCTGAACAACCCCGTCGTTTTCTTCGACTTGGAAACGACGGGCATCAATATCACAAACGACCGTATCGTAGAATTGTGCTACATCAAAGTATACCCTAATGGCAATGAAGAATCCAAAAGCATGCGAATTAATCCGGAGATGCACATTCCGGAAAGTTCTTCGGCCATACACGGTATCTATGATGAAGACGTGGCAGATTGCCCCACCTTCAAACAGGTAGCCAAAGACTTGGCCAACACCATCAAAGGTTGCGATTTCGCCGGGTTCAATTCCAACCGTTTCGACGTACCGATGTTGGTCGAAGAATTTCTTCGGGCGGGCATAGACATAGACATCCGCAAGCGTAAGTTCATCGACGTACAAAACATTTACCATAAGCTCGAACGCCGGACGTTGAGCGCCGCATACAAATTCTATTGCGGAAAGGATTTGGAAAACGCCCATTCTGCGTTGGCCGACACACGAGCAACATACGAAGTCCTGATGGCACAACTGGACCATTATCCTGAAGACTTGAAAAATGACGTGGCATTCCTGTCCGACTTTTCCAAGATGACGGATAATGTGGATTTTGCCGGACGAATGGTTTATGACGAGAATCATGATATCGTGTTCAACTTCGGCAAATACAAAGGAAAAAAAGTCGCCGACGTATTACGTACGGATCCCGGATATTACAGTTGGATTCTGCAAGGTGACTTCGCACGTAACACCAAGCAGATTTTAACCCAGATTCGTCTGGACATGAACAAGGCATAAACCGGCATGGAAACATTAAGAGGTAAGAAAATCGTATTGGGAATCACGGGAAGCATCGCGGCCTACAAAGCCTGCTACCTCATCCGGGGATTGATTAAAAGAGGAGCCGAAGTACAAGTGGTTATCACTCCGGCAGGCAAGGAATTCATCACGCCCGTCACCCTCTCCGCACTGACTAGCAAACCCGTGGTCAGCGAATTCTTTTCCGGACGCGACGGGAGTTGGCACAGCCATGTAGCACTCGGGCTTTGGGCCGATGCCATGGTGATTGCACCGGCTACGGCCTCGTCTATCGGCAAGATGGCTCACGGAATAGCCGACAATATGCTCATCACGACCTACTTGTCCATGAAAGCTCCCGTTTTCGTGGCTCCGGCAATGGATTTGGACATGTTCGCCCATCCTTCCACGCAGCAGAACCTCGAACGCCTCCGTAGTTACGGCAACCACATCATTGAGCCTGCCTGCGGGGAATTGGCCAGCCACTTGGAAGGCAAAGGACGCATGGAGGAACCTGAAAATATTATCAAGGTCCTGGAAGGCTACTTTTCTGACAGACAAGACTTGCAGGGGAAAAGAATCCTGATTACAGCAGGCCCCACGTATGAAAAAATAGACCCCGTAAGGTTTATCGGCAACTATTCATCGGGCAAGATGGGAATCGCCTTAGCCGAGGCTTGTGCCCGACGCGGCGCAGAAGTCACGTTGGTTTGCGGCCCGACACCCCTCGGCACCACGCAGGCGGGCATCCGGCGAATCGACGTAGAGTCGGCCGAAGACATGTTCCGCGAAGCCACGGCGCACTTCCCGGAATCGGATGCAGCTATCTTATGTGCAGCCGTGGCCGACTTCACGCCTGCACAAACTTCCGACCGCAAAATCAAACGTGAGTCAGAAGACCTCGTCCTGCATCTGAAGCCGACACGCGACATAGCCCAAGCGCTCGGCCAGATGAAACGTAAAGAGCAGAGACTCATAGGCTTTGCCCTCGAAACCCATGACGAGACGGCACACGCGCACGAAAAACTGGAACGGAAGAACCTTGACTTCATCGTGCTCAATTCGTTGAATGACCCAGGAGCGGGCTTCCGTCATGACACGAATAAAATAACCATCATCAGCCGGACTGATTCCGTGGTCTATCCTCTGAAAAGCAAAAAAGAAGTGGCGGCCGACATTGTCGACCGGCTCGTGTCCTCTTTCTAACTTCGGATGAATATGCATGACGTACGCAGACACATAGCCTCCAATCTTAAAATCATGGCCCTGACGGCATGTTTCCACATTGCAGCCCCTACTGCGGCACAGGAACTCAATGCCAAAGTGACCATCAACCGTTCCCAAATCTCCAACACGACGGAAGCCGTATTCGAGGCGTTGCAGAACTCCCTGACGGCTTTCATCAACGAAAGGCAATGGACCGGGATGACATACGAAGAAAAAGAACGTATCAACTGCACTTTCAGCATCACGCTGAAAACTTACAGTGAAACAGACAATTCATTCACGGGTTCGATACAGGTGCAGAGTACACGTCCGGTGTACGACTCCAACTATTCGACGACGGTGTTTAATTTTCAGGATGAGAATTTCAACTTTACTTTTCAACAGTTCGACCAATTGGAATTCCGGCCGGAACAAGTGGACAACAACCTTACGGCTGTCATCGCCTACTACGCCTACCTCATCATCGGATTGGACATGGATACGATGGCTCCGCTCGGCGGTTCCGACATCCTGCAAATGGCCATGGACGTAGCCAACAATTCGCAAAACTTGGGCTATGCCGGATGGAAAGCTTTTGAAAACGACCGCAACCGCTTTGCCATTATCAATGACTATCTGGACGGAGCCATGGAACCGCTCCGGCAACTGGAATACAAATACCACCGCCTGGGGTTGGACCGCATGACGGAAAATACCGATACGGCACGCATGGCCATCACGGAATCCATGGAAATGCTCAAACAAGCCCGCGACCAAAAAAGCATGAGCGCGCTCCCCGTCATATTCACCGACATCAAACGGGATGAGTTGGTCAGCATCTACAGCGGAAAGGGCACTGCGGAAGAACGTGAGAAAGTATATAATATCGTGTTCGCCATCAACGCTTCACAAAGCAATTATTGGGAAAAACTCAGAAAATAAGGATATGCTGAAATCTTTATTCATTCAGAATTACGCATTAATAGACACATTAGACATCCGGTTCGAGCCGGGATTTTCCGTCATTACCGGGGAAACCGGTGCCGGAAAGTCCATTATCCTCGGTGCCATCGGCCTGCTGCTCGGTCAGCGCGCAGACAGTAAATCCATTAAAAACGGCATGTCGAAATGTATCATCGAAGCCGTTTTCGACCTGAGTGCCTACGGCATGCAGGGGTTCTTCGAACGCAATGATTTGGAGTTCGACGGAAAAGAATGTATCGTCCGCCGTGAAATCACGGCATCCGGCAAGAGCCGGGCGTTCATCAACGATACACCCGCTCCCGTGAGCCAACTCAAGGAATTGGGAGAAATGCTCATCGACGTGCATTCCCAACATCAAAACTTGTTGCTGAACAAAGAGAACTTCCAACTGAATGTCATCGACATCCTGGCCGGAGACAAAGATGAACTGCAACAATACAAAAGACTGTACACGGCTTACAAGCAGACGGAAAAGTCGTTGCAGCAGGCTCGGCAAGCCGCAGAACAAGCCCGTACGGAAGAAGACTATATCACATTCCAACTGGAACAATTAGAGAACGCCGCATTGAAAACCGGAGAACAAGAGGAACTGGAACAAGAGGCCGAAACGTTGGCACATGCTGAAGAAATCAAACAAGCCTTATATCAAGCGGAAAACCTTTTGGACAATGAACAAAACGGTATCGTCAACGTTTTGAAGGAAACGACCCATCTTTTGGATAATATAGGAAAAGTTTATCCCGATGGCAATGAATTGGCATCACGCATGGAGTCCTGTTACATCGAACTGAAAGACCTTGCCGGCGAGATTGCCGGACGCACGGAACAGGTCGAGTTCAATCCGGAACGTCTGGAATACGTCAACGAACGGCTCAACACCATCTATGACTTGCAACAGAAACATCGTGTGGACACGTTGGACGACCTTCTGCGAATAGAGGAGGAATACCGCGAAAAGCTCAACGCCATTACACATAGCGACGAACATATACAGGCCTTGCAACAACAATGCGACCAAGCCCTTGAGGCGATGAAGAAACAAGCAGGCAGACTGACCTCGCTACGGCAAAAGGCAGCTTTGGTCGTGGAAAGGCAGATGAAAGAAAAACTCATCCCGTTGGGCATCCCGAACGTCCAATTCAAAGTGGAACTCACTTCCAAAGAAGTACCGGACGAGACAGGAACCGACAAAATAAACTTCCTTTTCAGTGCCAACAAAAACGGCCAGTTGCAACCTATCTCCCAAGTGGCATCGGGGGGTGAAATCGCACGCGTCATGCTTTCGCTGAAAGCCATGATTTCCGGGGCGGTCAAACTGCCTACCATCATTTTCGACGAAATAGATACCGGCGTCTCCGGCAGCATCGCCGAGAAGATGGCACATATCATGCAGGAAATGGGGGCACTCAACCGGCAAGTCATCAGCATCACCCATCTGCCCCAAATCGCGGCTCTCGGCAGCACGCATTACAAAGTTTACAAGGAAGACCACGCGGAAGGTACCAGCAGTCATATCGTCCAACTGGACGAAAAAGGACGCGTGGAAGAAATCGCCCACATGTTGAGCGGTACCACACTGACCGATGCGGCCATCAATAACGCTAAAGAATTGCTTAACCAATCCTATAGAAAATGAAAAAGATCATATTTATATTGACCTGCCTGTCTACCTTGGGTAGCCATCTGGTTGCCCAAAATCCCAAATGGTTCAAAAAGGCGGCAAAAGCACAAATCAGCATCGTGACCATGAATGAAAAAGGAGACATGCTGCAATCCGGCAGCGGCTTTTTCATCGGCAAGGATGGAACCGCCTTAGCCGATTACCAACTGTTCAAACAAGCCAGTAAGGCCAAAGTCGTCAGTGGAGAAGGAAAGGAATACGAGGTGGAAGCCATCATCGGGGCTAGCTCATTATACGATTTGGTGAAATTCCGGGTAAAAACCGACAAGGATACTCCGGCACTGACCATTTCAGACCGTATGGGCGTGAAACATGAACACGTCTACGTCCTTCCCTACCCGACAAAAGAAAACAAAATGTGTGTGAACGACACTTTGCACGACATTCAGAAATTCAACGAGAAATACGGTTATTACACCTTAGGCCGGCCATTGGACGAAAAGTACTTGAACAGTCCGGTCATGGATGAAGAAGGCGAAGTTTTGGGAATGATACAAAGGAAAGCCGACGCCTCTGCCACAACTTCCTACGCTGTCAGTGTCGCATACGGTAACACTCTTTGCACCGATGGCATGTCTTCGGCCGACAACGACTTAAATGCCATCCACATCCGTAAGGCATTACCGGCCGATGAGGCGGACATACGCACGTTCCTGTTCATGACGGCCTCCCGTTCGGACTCTGCCACCTATAGCCAATACCTGAACGATTATATACTGCAATTTCCTAAAAGCAGCGAGGCTTACACGCAACGGGCTGATTTCTACATGGCACACGGCAACTATGCAGCCGCCGAAGAAGACATGAAAAGTGCCCTTGAAGTAACGGAAAAAAAGGATGAAACCTACTATGCGTTCAGCAAACTGCTTTACGAATTGAACCTGAAACCAGGCTATCAGGTTTATAAGGACTGGAATTTAAACCATTCGCTCACTCTTGCAGAAGAAGCTTATAAGGCCAATCCTTTACCCCTTTATATCCTTCAGGAAGGTAACACACTCTACGCTTTGAAAGAATATGAGAAAGCCTGCGAAAAATACCTCTCCTTACGGGAAACAAACATGCGTTCGGCCCAAATCTTTCTCTATGCCGCACAGTGCAAAAGAATGGCAAAAACAGACACGCTGCAAATACTGGCCCTTCAAGACAGTGCTGTGGCTTGCTTCAAGAAGCCTTATCCCAAAGATGCCGCTCCGTCCCTATTGGAACGCTCTAATACCTTGCTTGAATTGGGACGTTACCGTGAAGCCATTGCCGACCTGAATGAATATGAGCACTTAATGAGTAATGAGCTGACAGCTTATTTCTATTATAGACGCGAACAGGCGGAAATGCAGTGCCGCATGTTCCAACAAGCAGTAGATGACATCGACCGGGCCATCCGCATGGAACCCAAGGAACCGCTCTACCATGCAGAACGCGCAGTTGTCTACTACAGGCTCGGGGAATTCGAGGAAGCACTCAAGTCGGCTCAAAAGAGTGCAGAACTAAATCCCAAGTTCGGAGACGCCTATCGTTTAGCGGGAATTTGCCAACTCAGATTAAACCAACGTGAAAAAGGCCTGTCCAATTTGAAAAAAGCAATCGAATTGGGCGACGAATCCGCACAAGCCATTTTAGCCGAAGAAACCCAACCATAAACTTATCCTTCTTTCCTCCTACCCATATAAGGCCATGTTTTTGACGAAGCATGGCCTTATACTTTTTAAGTATAGTTCACACCATACTTAATCCGAAAACGGTTAAAAACATCCGGAAAGTTTTCCAAATAGTCAAAAATATACATTCGGTGTGAGATACAAATAAGCTATCTCATCTTTACTATCATGGTGTTCCAATTCAAACTGTATTTTATCTTCGCACGCCAACCAACCAATGACACTGCCCAATTCCGCATCATCGAATCCCATCATTTGCTTTATCTCGGAATATTCCCACCTGCGTTGCTCGTTACTGTTTAGCAAATGCAATACCTTGAGGGCGTTTTCTCCAATAATATGTTTATCCATACTCTTAATTTATTTGACGATTTAAACTTACATACAAATATAACAAATCGTTGACAAATTATTTACCCCCCCCATTTATTAACCTACATTAACACTTTGTGCTGAAATATTCAGAAAAGGCACCCTACATCATGCTTTTAAAATCAGCTAAGCCCAAAATATAGAAAACAACTATGCCCCTGTCTCAATCTGACGATTTTATTCGGTTATTCCAACGATATTCCGTAACTTTGCAAGGTTTTTCACAAACACCGCAAACAGGATGAAAATCAGGATTATTATTTGTTTTATCTTTTCTATCTTAGGATTGTTGGCACTCGTTGCGTACTTTTTCCCGGAGGATGGCATTGCCGTAGGCAGTGTGCGGATGCAGTTTCCCTCCCTGGCAGAAGTCCTTCAAACGGAAGAGGAAAAGGAAACACTCCCGACCGACACTGTAGCAACCGATACACTCAGCACAGAAGAACTGCTGCAAATGCGCATGGACGCACTCAAAGCGGAAAAAGAAAGCGAGTTCATGACCTATTGCGAGACGAATGCCGCACGTATTTATATGCCGGGAGACAATATCGATTATTTGGACCCGTTTTTTGACGCACTCGAAGCTGCACGCGAACGCCCCGTCCGCATCATGCACTACGGTGATTCGCAGTTGGAAGGCGACCGCATCTCATCCGTCTTGCGCGAAGCGTTCCAAGAACGGTTTGGTGGAAGCGGCGTGGGATTGGCACCGGCCGTACAAACCGTCCCGACCTACACGTTGTCACAATCCGTATCACCGGAAGGGCTATCCCGACACATCGTCTATGGACCCAAGGATATGCGGCTCGAAAGCAAGGCATACGGTGTCATGGGACAAACGGCCACACTTGACAGGCCGGCCACATTCCGGTTTTCCACGCGCGACCGCCAGCATTTTCCGCACGCTTCCCGTTTCAGCCAAATCACACTCCTGACCAGTGCGCCGGTAGAAGCGGCGGTAGTGGCCGGAACCGATACCCTCACCCTGAACGAGACACGGCTCAACGACCAATTTTACTGCTACTCACGTAATTTCAACACTCCCCGCACTACGGTCAGCCTCACGGTCGACGGACAAGCGGACGTGTACGGAGTGATGCTCGACGGGCAAACTGGCGTTTCGCTCGACAACATCCCCATGCGCGGCTGTTCCGGTACGATATTCACTGGCATCCATTCATCTACGCTCTCCCCGTTCTTCGGACGCGAAAACGTCCGGCTCATCATCCTGCAATATGGTGGAAACTCCGTCCCTTACCTGAAAGGAAAAGAGGGCATCGCAGGCTACATGTCCGGGCTGAAACGACAAATCGAATACCTCCGGAAACTGGCACCCGACGCTTGTTTCCTCTTCATCGGCCCGTCGGACATGTCCACTTCGATTGACGGCGAAATGCAGACTTACCCCGTGCTGCCCCGTTTGGTGGAAGCCATGAAAGCCATGGCAGACAGCTGCGGCATAGCATATTGGGACCTTTATGCCGCCATGGGCGGACGCGGCTCCATGATGAAGTGGGTGGATGCCTATCTGGCCGGACCGGACTACGTGCATTTCACTCCCAAAGGTGCACGCCATGTAGGCAACATCCTCTATGAAACGCTCGAATTTTACCATAAGTTTTATCGTTTCCGCACAGGAAAAGACAAACTGAAACTCAGTGCAGACAGTACGGAACTGGTGGTAGATACCACACTGGCCCCGTCCCCACAGGCAACCGGCACCGACACGGTTCCCCACGATTCACTGAACCCTTAATTTTATCTTCAATATTCCTCCGAAAGACATGAAGAAATACAGGATATTATCCGGACTTTTAGCAGTCTTTGCCCTGTTGGCAGGCTGCCGCGCCCATGAGAGGAAGGACTCCGTACGCCGGGAAGCCGCATTACGCCCTCTTCCCGATTACCCGTTCATCCGATACGAAGACAACACGTTGCAATTCCCATCCGGACGAGCCGACTTCGACACACTCTATCACAAAATGGATAGCTTGCTGTCCACCGGAAAAGGCAAAATAAACATCCTCCACATCGGGGGCAGCCACGTGCAGGCCGGATACCTGAGCCACCGGTTGCGGATGAATTTTTCCACCTTAGGCGATTCGGTAATGACCGCCCGAGGCGTGATATTCCCTTTCCGTATCCTGCGAACGAACGCCCCCCAAAACTACCGTATCGGTTTCACCGGAACATGGGAAAGTTGCCGGTGCACCAAACCCAACGGTACAGATACCCTCGGACTGACCGGAGCCGCAGTCAGCACTGGTGCCCCTTCCGCCAGCCTGACGCTCCGGCTCAATCCGAGCGGTACGTCCGTCTGGCATTTCACACGACTGCGCATACTGGGCTATGCCAACGACACAACGGCATATCCCTACGCCATACATCGCGGAGACACCTTGCTCCCACAGCATGACGCTGCCACGCACAGCTACCTGATACACTACCCCGAAGCCTGTGACACGGCACACATACGCATCCACACCGGAGAGGGAGGACGTTTCACGCTGACGGGCATCTTGCCGGAAAACGACCGGGACGGAATGACTTATCATGCCGTGGGCATTAACGGTGCAGACGTACCGGCCTGGCTGCGTTGCCACCACCTGCCCGGAGACCTGAAACTTATCCGGCCGGACCTTGCTGTTTTCGGCATCGGTATCAACGACGCCAATGTCCCTCCACAAAAATTCGATCCGGAACAGTTCAAAGCGCGTTATCGCGAACTTATCGCCCTGTTCAAATCTGCAAATCCGCATTGCGCCTTGCTTTTCGTGACCAACAACGACTGCCTGCTCAACCTCGGAAGAAGGCACGGCAAGCGCACCAATCCCAACACGGCACGCGTGGCCAAGGCATTCAAAGAACTGGCAGCCGAGACTGGCGGTGCCGTATGGGACCAATACCATATCATGGGCGGTTCGCGCTCTTCCGCCTTGTGGCGCGGCAAGAGGTTGATGCGCCCCGACCGTATACACTTCACCGCCGAAGGATACCACCTCATAGGCGATATGCTCTACAATGCAATCATAACCGACTATTTACAAGCTGATGGAAATTAAAGAAAACCTGCTCGTGCTGTGGCATTACATAGAAAGTGTGTTCTCGTTCGACCCGAACAGTCCGCTGTTGTTCACGCAATTCCAATTTTGGGCCTTTTTTGCCATTGTCTTCGCCGTTTTTGCGCTTTTCCGCAACAAGCGGCTGCTGCGTAACACTTACCTGTTCTTCGTCAGCGTTTTGTTCTACTACAAAACGAGCGGGCTGTTTTTCGGCCTGCTCCTGTTCGTGACGTGCAGCGACTTCATCATCGCCCAACTCATATACCGCGTGCAGAGGCGTTGGCAAAAGCGGGCCTTTCTCATCCTGAGTGTCGCCATCGACCTGTCCATCTTGTGCTACTTCAAGTATGCTTACTTCTTCGCGGACTTGGTGAACACCGTATGCGGCACCTCCTTCCAAGTGACCAACCTGTTGGCTGCCGAGGGCAACCGGTTGCTTGGCCAACCGTTCTTCAGCGTAGACCGCATCATCCTGCCTGTGGGAATCTCCTTCTACACTTTCCAAATCATCAGCTATACGGCCGACGTGTACCGTGGGTTGGTAAAACCGGTACGCAACCTGTTCGATTTCGGTTTTTACGTCACGTTCTTCCCCCAATTAGTGGCCGGCCCTATCGTGAAAGCTAGCGACTTCATCCCGCAGCTCTACCGCAAGTACTGCCTGAGCCGCCTGCAATTCGGCATGGCCGTGTTCTGGATACTCAACGGCCTGCTTAAGAAAATCATCCTGAGCGACTACCTCGCGGTGAACTTCATCGACCGTGTGTTCGACAACCCCATGCTTTTCTCCGGTTTCGAGAATCTCATGGCCCTCTTTGCCTACAGCCTGCAAGTATATGCCGATTTTTCGGGCTATACGGACATTGCCATCGGCCTCTCGCTGCTCATGGGATTCTATCTGCCACGTAATTTCAACTCACCGTATAAGGCACCGAATTGCAGCAATTTCTGGAAACGCTGGCACATCTCGTTGTCGCGTTGGTTGCAGAACTACCTGTACATTCCCTTAGGCGGAAACCGCAACGCCACCTTCGGCACGTATTTCTGGATTCTGACCATCACGTTCGTAGCCCTTGTCCTCTCGGGGAATCTTTACGTAGCTGCCGCCGTACTGGTATTGGCAGCCATCGTGGTGACTGTGGGCCTGCGCTGTCCGGATCGCCGCAAAAAGATATGGGCCAACCTGAACTCGATGATCACCATGCTGCTCGGCGGATTATGGCATGGCGCGAGCTGCAACTTCATGATTTGGGGCGGACTAAACGGAGTAGGCATGATTGTCTACAAGTTCTGGAGGGACTTCCGGCCGGCAGTCCGCACGCTCTGGTCGTTGCTCATCTTGTCCGTAACGGGAGCCTTATATGTCTTTGCCCCCGCGCCTATATGGAACCTGCTGCTCGTCTTCATGCTGTTCATCACAGCCAGTGCGATTATCAAATGGTTGTATTCACTGAGCGGCTTGCGATGGCGCTTTGCATGGTTGGGGCACGCATGGGCCGTGGGTGTCACCTTCGTATTCATCACCTTCACGCGCCTGTTCTTCCGTTCGGGCTCCAATCTCGACCCGGCCATTGCCAACGAGACGTCATGGCGCATCGCCACGGAAATGGTAAACCAAATGGGGACGGCATGGAACGCCAATGTGGGCGACATCATCCTGGCCTACGACAAGGTGTTTGCCCTCTTCGCCTTAGGCATGGTCATACATTGGTTGCCCGACAACTGGAAACGCCGTTATCGCATTTGGTTTGCACGCATGCCGTTGCCGTTGATGGCTGTTGCCGTCGTGTTGGCCGTTTTCATCGTCTACCAATTCGTCACAGCAGAAATGCAACCGTTCATCTATTTCCAATTTTAAGAAGAGCCACTTTAACTTTTCCCATAGTCCTATGACGTGCAGCCCCGTAGCCATACCGATTTGCAATAGTGTCAAAATGACAATCCTCCCCCCGGCAAGATTCCTCCATTTGTACCCCGAAGCGGAACCTTTTGGAAATATACGATTCTCACCACGTAAGGAGAAAACGGTTTGTTACCTATTTAGGGCCTCTACTTTCAAAAAGCCAGACGGAAAGCCATGGCTTGCGCATGCGTTTCAGTATGAGGCAAGCCATCACTAAATTTTCATAACGATTTGATAGTCGAATCCTGTAAGCCAAAAGGAACGAAATAGAGAAAAAAGAGGCCATATTGGCATCCCGTCTTGGCGTTTTCTGGTCTGTCATCAGCCGACATGAGGAAACCGGTCACACAACATGCGGAGAAAAAAAGTGTTTTTTCAGCCAAACGATTTTTCGTTTGGCTGAGATTGATGCCCCATCTTGCTGAACAAACATAAAAATCAAGTCCGATTTGCAAAAATATGTATTCAAAACTTCCCTTTGAGCTGCACAGATGAAGAGAAAAAGAAGATTTGCTTGTTCAATCAACAACTGTTTTCCTATCTTTTTGAAATCAGAATACAGGATTTATCAAACAAAACATCAACGTAGAAATCAAAATGGCATCCCTCCCCGATTGGATATAAAAATTTGCGGCAAACCCATCGTATACCAATGGGACCTGCCGCAAACCACTATGAAAAAGAATATATCCTTTACCTTACTATCCGCCGAAGTTATCGTACATGATAGATTCCGGATCTACACCGAGACCGTCGAGCATGCCGACCACAGCCTTCGACATCGGGCCGGGACCGCACATGTAATATTCGATATCCTCAGGCGCATCGTGGTCTTTCAGATAAGTCTCATACATCACGTTATGCACAAAGCCCGGAGTGTACTTCACGCCTGCTGCGTCTGCGGCAGGATCCGGACGGTCCAAAGCCAAATGGAAATGGAAATTCGGGAAATCCTTTTCCAATCCTAAGAAATCCTCCAGATAGAACACTTCGTTCAATGCGCGCGCACCATAGAAATAGTGCATCTCGCGGTCGGTCGTATGCAACGTCTTTGTCATGTGCATGATTTGCGCACGCAACGGAGCCATGCCGGCACCACCACCGACCCAAATCATTTCTTTCTTGCTGTCGAAATGCGGATGGAAGTCACCGTAAGGACCACTCATAATCACCTTGTCACCCGGTTTCAGCGTGAAGATGTAAGATGAAGCGATACCCGGGTTCACATCCATGAAACCGCTGCGGTCAGCCTTGAAAGGAGGTGTGGCGATACGTACAGTCAACATGAACACGTCGCCTTCTGCCGGATAGTTGGCCATAGAGTAGGCACGCACGGTCGGTTCCGGATTGACGCACTTCAACGGGAAGAGACCGAACTTCTGCCATGCCGGCAGGTACTCATCACCGATGAGGCTCTTGTCGATATCCTTATCGTAATCCATCGTAAATGCAGGTATCTTGATTTGGGCGTATGAACCGGGGATAAAGTCCATGTGCGCTCCTGCCGGAAGCTGCACCTTGAACTCTTTAATGAAGGTAGCCACATTCTTGTTGCTGATCACCGTACATTCGTACTCCTTCACACCCATTACAGACTCGGGCACCTTAATCTTCAAATCGCCTTTCACCTTGCACTGGCAACCCAAGCGCCAATGGTCTTTGATTTGCTTGCGGGTAAACTGTCCCTTTTCAGAGTCCAGTATTTCACCGCCCCCTTCTACCACCTGGCATTTGCACTGCCCGCAAGAACCTTTACCACCGCAAGCCGAAGACAGGTAAATCCCTTCGGAAGCCAAGGTAGAAAGCAAGCTTCCTCCCTGCGCTACGGAGATAGTCTTGTCGCCATTGATAGTAAGGTTCACGTTTCCGCTCGGAGACAGATATTTCTTAGCCACCAACAAAATAATCACCAACAGGAGTATTGTAACGAGGAATACGCCAATGCTCGCTAAAATAAAATTCATATCCATTGTTCTATTCCTTTCCTTTTAAATACTTAAACCTGAGAAACACATAAAGGCCATGGCCATCAGCCCCACCGTGATGAAGGTGATACCCAATCCCTGCAAGGGCTTGGGCACGTCAGTATAAGCCATCTTCTCGCGGATGGCGGCCAAGGACACAATGGCCAACAGCCAACCGATACCTGAACCCAAAGCGTATGCCAAAGAATCCCATACGCTAGAGATAGCCTGCGTGCTCGTGGCCGGATCCATGGAGATTCTCTGCTGCATGAACAGTGAGGCACCCATGATGGCGCAGTTCACGGCAATCAAAGGGAGGAATATACCCAACGCGGCATAAAGCGAAGGAGAAAAACGTTCCACCACCATCTCTACCAACTGCACGATACCGGCAATCACGGCTATGAAAAGGATAAACGCCAAATAAGTCAAATCCATGCCGAGGACGCCGTCTTCAGCCAATACTTTGGTCTGCAACAGATAGTCCACCGGCACCGTCACACAAAGCACGAAGGTCACGGCAACGCCCAACCCCAATGCAGTCTTTACATTCTTAGATACGGCCAAGTAAGAACACATACCCAAGAAGAAAGCGAAAATCATGTTGTCCACAAAAATAGAACGGACAAACAAACTTAACATATGTTCCATATTCTTTTTTCTTTCTGTTTCTGGTTATGATTCCGATTACTTTTTCTCTTTCCTTTCATTGTAAGCCCGGTGAGCCCAAATGAAACATCCCAAAAGAATCAATGCCATGGCCGGCATGGTCATCATACCATTGTTCATATAGCCCATGTCGTAGAAGCTCTGTGGAATAATCTGAAAGCCCATCAGGGAACCGTTTCCGAAGAACTCACGGACGGCACCGACCAAAACCAACACGTATGCATAGCCCAAACCGTTACCGATACCATCGAGGAAACTTTCCCACGGACCGTTCATCATGGCAAAAGCCTCCAAACGTCCCATCAGGATACAGTTGGTGATAATCAGGCCGACATACACGGACAACTGTACGCTCACATCATAAGCAAAAGCCTTCAGCACCATACTTACGATGGTTACCAATGCAGCCACGACGACCAACTGGACGATAATGCGGATACGGTTGGGAATCGTCTTACGTATCAAAGATATAATCAGATTGGAAAAAGCCGTAATCACTGTTACCGAAAGCCCCATGACAATGGCCGGCTCCATTTGCGAAGTGACAGCCAAGGCGGAACAGATACCGAGCACCTGAACCGCAATCGGGTTGTTGAGGTTAAGGGGAGACGAGAATACTTCTCCATTCTCTTTAGAAAATAACTTACTCATATCTTACCTCCTTTATTCATTAGTATTTAAAAAAGTCATATAACGTGAAATACAGTCATGAAGCATGTTGTTCACACCGTCCGAAGTCAAGGTAGCACCGGTGATGGCATCGCAACGGCTGTCATCAGAAAGTCCGTTCACGACTTTACCTTTCTTCACCACGCTGATAGCTACGGCGGACTTGTCGTCATTCATCAGCTTCTTGCCCTCGAACTGCTTCTGGAACTTATCGTATTCCGTAATAATGGCACCCAAACCGGCCGTTTCGCCCTTATGGGTAAAATATACGCCGTAAATGGTGTTCTTGTCGGCATTTAAAGCCACATATCCCCAAATCGCATCCCACAAACCTTTACCCGTCACGGGAATGACATATTTGGTTTCTCCGTTCACCTTACATACATACAACGGGAGGTTGCTGTCCGAGATGTTTTTGTCTTCTACGGCAAAACCGTCTGCATCTTTGGAGGTACCGTCTTTCACCACGTTACCGTCCTTGTCGATGATTTCATCAGCCACTACGACTTCATCGTATGTTTTTTCCACTTCGGTTTTCTCCACATCACGAAGATTCAAAGCGGCCAGAATCTGACTTTTCTTGTCGATACGTACGTTAGCCATTGACTGCGGTTCCAAAGCCTTGGAAACGAAAGCCAACAAGAAAGCCACGATAACGACCACAACACATGAGTATATAATGGTATAAGTATTACCGTCGGTGTTCAGCCCTTTCTTCGCTGGTTTATCCGTTTCTCCGGCCTCCACGATTTCTTCGAACTCAGAAGCGGGAGCCTGACACACCGGGCATTTTTCAGGCGCAGCGTCACCCTCATGGACGTAACCGCACACTTTACATTTGAATTTCTTTGTTGCCATAGTTCCTTTATTATTTTTTAATTGCACGTTTAGCCCGCTTGTCGATATTACTCTGGATGACATAATAGTCGATCAGCGGAGCAAACAAGTTCATCAACAAGATGGCAAGCATCATACCTTCGGGATAACCCGGATTCAACACACGAATAATAACAGCCATGGCACCGATGAGGAAACCGTAAATGTATTTACCGGTCTCAGTGCGTGCCGAAGTCACGGGGTCGGTAGCCATGAACACGGCACCGAAACAGAAGCCGCCCAATACCAGATGCTGGTACCAAGGCATGGCTGCACCGGCATTTCCTTCCGGTCCCCATACATTGAAGACCCATGCCAGAAGCGCACCTCCGGCAAACACGCTGAACATCGTCTTCCAACTGGCAATACCTGTCCACAGAAGAATCACAGCACCGATAGCAATAGCTATCACGCTGGTCTCACCGATAGAACCGGGAATGAAACCGAAAACCTGGTCCCATGAAAAAGCGGGCACAGTCCCTACTGCCGCTTCTCCTAAAGGAGTGGCCATCGTAAACGTATCAGGCAGGTCGTTTCCCAAACCGCAAATGCTTTCCTTGGCCACCCAACAAGCATCGCCACTCATTGCCGTAGGATAGGCAAAGAACAAGAATGCACGGGTAATCAAAGCCACATTGAAAATGTTCATACCCGTACCTCCGAAAATTTCCTTGGCGAAAATGACGGCAAAAGCACAAGCTATCGCAATAATCCACAACGGACAATCAACCGGTACGATCATCGGAACCAAGATACCCGTTACCAAATAACCTTCCTGAATCTCCTCATGCTTCCATTGGGCCACGATGAACTCGATACCCAAACCCACCACGTAGGACACGATGATCTTAGGCAACACGGCCAACAGGCCGAAACCGAACATTTCCCAGAATGTCCCGTCCACTCCGGCGGCCGCATAGTTCTGATACCCGATGTTGTACATACCGAACAACAAAGCCGGTAACAACGCTATAACCACAAAAATCATGATACGCTTGCTGTCTATCGCATCATGTACGTTCACTCCCGACTTCGACGTGGTATTCGGCACGAAGAGAAAAGTCTCGAAACCGTCAAACACAGAACGAAATGCGTGAAGCTTGCCGCCCTCTTCAAAGTTCGGCTTTATCTTATCAAGATATTTTCTTAACGCGTTCATTATCTAAATCATTTAAACCTGTGATGAAATTAATTAAGCCATCTCCTTGCGAAGCATATCCAACCCTTCACGGACGATGCGTTGCACCTCCAGTTTGGAAGAATCCACGAACTCACACAAGGCAAAGTCCTCCGGGGCCACCTCATAGATGCCCAAAGCTTCCATGCGGTCTATGTCGCCGGTGATAATGGCTTTTACCAACTGTTCGGGGAAGATGTCCATCGGGAACACGCGGTCGTATTCGCCCGACATGATCATGTGGCGTTCGCCGCCTTTTACACGAGCATCAAGCGCATACTCTTTCTTGCCCATCAACCAACTCATGTAAGCGCGACTGGAAGAATAGTCGTTCAGCCGAGGCATAATCCAACCGAAAATTTCGTGTACGTCGTCTCCTTCCGGAATCACGTTCACCTCCGTCACGTGGGCACCCAAGAAGCCGTCTGCCGAAGTTTTCACACCGGTCATCACATTGCCGTTTATCACACGCAGGCTCTTGCCCGTCACCACATTGCCTTCGATTAAAGTGCCCAGTTGCTGTCCTACCGTCATTTTGCAATAGGCCGGCTTCTTCACTTCCGAACCGGCAAATGCAATTACGCGGGTAAAGTCCAAACGTCCCGTATTCAGCAAGTGCCCGATGAAAATCACCTCTTCCGCACCGAGCGTCCAAACGACTTCACCTTTGTTTATAGGAGAAATGTGATTGATTTGCACGCCTACGTTTCCCGCCGGTGCCGGCCCGTCGAAAAAGTTTATTTCCACGTTCTTGGCTGCAGTCAACGCCGTAGCCGTCTGCTTCGAGCTTACGCCCAAGTAAGTTTTCGCCATTTTGGCCAAAGCATCGAGTCCTGCCTGGAAATCAGCCTCACGCCCCCGCAACACATATTCAAAATCGGCTGCAAGCGGCATGGAATTGAAGGCGGAAACAAAGATAGCCTTCGGAGTATCCGTCGGATTTGCCGTCACGTCGTAGGGACGTTGCTTAAAGAAAGCGAACAGACCCGATTCCAAAAGGAGAGCTTTCACTTCCTGAGCCGTCATCTGCCCCGCACTCTTCTTGCCGAAATCCACATACTGCAACTCTGCATCGGCTTCCACGCGAACGCTCAATACTTTGCGACGATCGCCGCGCTCCACCATGGTTACCCGTCCGCTCACGGGAGAGACAAACTTGATTTCAGGATGGTTCTTGTCCACAAACAAAGCATCCCCGACCTTCACCACGTCGTTCTCTTTGACTACTACCTTGGGCTTCATTCCCGTAAAGTCATCCGGCATCAATGCATAGACAGCCGGTTTCTTCACCTGAAATTCCTCCTTGGCAGCTTTGCCCTTGAGATTCACGTCAAGGCCCTTACGTAATTTAATTACATTTGCCATTATTATAGGATTAAATAAACTGGTTTTAATTAAAACGTCGCAAAATTACATTAAAAATATGACAAAGTGAAGGATTCTAAAAAGAAAATAGTAATTTTGTCGTATAAATAAGGGTCATATTAAAAGATTAAGAAAAATATTCAGAGTACTCGCAGGTATAGCCGTGGGCTTCTACCTGTTGTCGGTTGCGCTACTCCACGTTCCGGCCGTGCAAAGAGGTGTCACGTTGCTCATCTCTGGAGCCTTGAAAGATATTTTACACACAGAGCTTTCCATCAGCCGGGTGGATTTGGGATATTTCAACCGTATCATTCTCGATGACGTGGTCATTAAAGACCAAAAGAACAAGGATTTGCTAAAGGCAGCCCGCCTGTCGGCCAAAATAGAATGGGCTTCATTGCTACACGGCAAAATATCCATTTCAAATGTCCAGTTCTACGGATTCGACATCCACCTCTACCAACGTACACAGAAGGAAAAGCCGAACTTCCAGTTTCTCATAGACACTTTCGCGAAAAAAGACAGTCTGCCTTCCAACCCGAACCTCCGCATCAATTCCGTGCTTGTCCGGCGGGGCAAACTGTCGTGGCACCGTTATGACAAGCCTCCTACTCCCGGCCGTTTTAATCCGAACCACATCGTGTTGGACAAAATCAGTGCCACGCTTTCATTGAAAAGTTATACGGCAGATTCCTTGAACCTGAACGTCAAGAAATTTTCCTTTGAAGAACACTCCGGCCTACAGCTTAAACAACTGTCTTTCAAGATTACGGCCAACCGGGAAAAAGCACTGCTTGACCACTTCACCATCGAACTGCCCCATTCCCGATTAGCCCTCCATCCGGTCACCATGAGCTACCGTCATATAAAAGAAGGAAGCGGAAAAGGGCGGTATCAGGATTTCACATTCCAAGGCAGCATTGAAGAGGGGGCATTCTCTTTCGCCGACTTCATTCCCCTCTACCACAAACCAACTCAAAGCCATACTCTTGAGGAGTTTCCGACATTAACTGTCGAAGCGCGGTTCAACGGAAACCTCAAACAAGTCCTGATAGACCAATTCACACTTTACACTCCCGACCGGAGCATGGTACTCGAAGCCCCATTGGCTATCAGTCACCTCGAAAATCCGGCCCAACGAACGATAAAAGCCGACATCCGGAAACTGCAAATCACCCCGACCGGCCTCAAGCAACTGTCTGAATGGGTTCCAAACGGCAAGATTTCCATTTCACCTTATTTACAGGCTATCGGCACATTAGAAGCCACAGGAGCCCTGTCCTATCGTCCCCAATATCTCAAAAGCCATCTCAATTTACATACCGATTTAGGCACCCTGGCCGTATCCGGCTCTTTCGCCAAAGGAAACGAAATCGAGGCGGAAGTGCATACTCCCGGATTCCAGCTCGGCAAGCTAGCAGGACGGGAAGAGCAATTCGGCGAGACGGCCTTCGACTTATCGGGCAAAGGACTCCTGCGCTCCGGTGCCTATCCTGCCCTTTCATTGCAAGGAACCATCGGCCGTTTTTCTTATAACCATTACGACTACCACGATATCACAGTCGACGTAGATTACCGAAAAGGAGGATTCGCCGGCAACGTAAGCATCAATGACCCTCACCTCGCTCTTACTACGAAAGGAGAGTTCAACTTACATTCATCCACGCCTTACATTAAGGCGGAAGCTTCTGTCCGACATTTCGCACCACATGCCCTCGCCCTAACATCCAAGTATGCCGGAACAGTGTTCCAAGGTAACCTGCAAGCTGATTTCCAAGGGCACAACATTGAAAACATGGAAGGACTTATCAGCCTGAACGATTTTTGCATGTCTACATCGGAAGAAAACTATACCCTCGGACCGATATGTTTTAAAGCCACCAATGAACCCGGCAAACGCAACCTCTCGCTGCACAGCGACTTCCTACATGCAGAAATGGAGGGAGATTTCAGGCTCGGCACGTTAATCGCCCACAGCCGGAAACTGCTCCATGCCTATATCCCGTCTTTCGTCAAAACACCCCAACTTAAAAAAGACACTCCGGACGAAGTAGCCTTGTACGTGCACATCGACCACACGGAACCTATTGAAAAGATTTTCGACATCCCTTTGCAAATCCCGAAAGCCGGACACATCAACGGTTATTTCAACAGCCGTACCGAGGAACTGGACTTCAATGCCTCCATCCCGTCGTTCAACTACAACGGGCAGCAATTGGACGACATACGGATTCTGGCCGGCCGTGTCAACGATTCCCTCACCTGCACTCTCGATTTCAAAAAGCAAATCGGCAAAGCTCCCGTAGATTTCAGGTTGTTGGCCCGCGCCGCCCATGACAATGTCTACACAGGACTGAATTGGACCAACCATGCCGAAAAAATCTATCAAGGTTCCATATCGGCAGACACCCGGTTTACCCGAAACGAAGAAAAAAAGATGCTGACTGACATCAAATTCCATCCCTCACAAATCATCGTCAACGACTCGGCTTGGAACGTACACGCATCCAGCGTACATGCCGCGCCGGGCTTAGTCAACATCAATGGATTCACCATCGAACAAAGTGACCGCCACCTGATTCTCAACGGTAACGTATCGGGCAACCCGGGCGATTCATTGACGGTTGACCTGAAAGACATCAATCTGGAATACATTTTCAACATCATCAATTTCCACGCCGTAGATTTTGCCGGACAAGCCACCGGACGGATCTACGCAGCCAACTTGATGAAAAGCCCCGAAGTGGATGCCCATCTCCATGTCCGGAACTTCACTTTCAACCAAGCTTATTTGGGCGAAATGAACCTGCACGGCGGTTGGGAGAAGGAGAAAAATGCAATTTTCCTGCACGCACGCATGGCAGACCCGGCCCACAGAAGCATGACCAGTGTAGACGGAGACATCCGAATAGGCGCTGCCCCCAAGGGAGGCCTCGACCTGATGATTCGTACCGAAAACATAGACCTGGCTTTTCTGAACCACTACACAGACGGCATATTCACCGGCTTGCACGGACGAGCTTCGGGATGGACCCGCGTATTCGGCCCGTTCAAAGGTATCAATCTGGAAGGCGACATGCTAGTCAGCGAAGGAGGAATGAAAGTCAACGCAACCGAAGTGGACTACCGCCTCGTCAACGATTCCGTCATCCTGCGCCCGGACAACATTTATTTCCGTAATGCCATGGTTTACGACCGGCAAGGCTCTCCCGGCAAAGACGAACACTATGCCGTAGTCAACGGTGTGCTCCAACATTCCAACCTCTCCCACATGCGTTTCGATTTCGACATCGATGCTTATAACATTCTGGGTTATGACGTCAAGGATTTCGGGGACGAAGTGTTCTGCGGGACAGCATACGCCACCGGAAAAATCGGGTTCAACGGACAGCCGGGCAACCTGAACATCAACATCGATGCCCGCCCCGAAGAAAACACCATGTTCGTCTACAACCTGTCCTCTCCAACGACTTTGACAGACAACCAGTTTATCACCTACAAGACACATGAGGACAGTATCGAAGGACATTCCCATTCCCCAAGTCTTCCCTCTCTCCCGGAACCGGAATCGGACATGCGCATCAATTTCCGCCTTAACCTGACACCGGAAGCTACCATGAAGATTCTTATGGACCCGAAGGCCGGTGACTACATCGCCCTGAACGGACACGGGAATATCCGTGCCAACTATTATAATAAAGGAGACTTTACGATGTATGGCACGTACACCATAGACCATGGCATTTATAAGCTCTCGTTGCAGGACGTCATCCGCAAGGACTTCATTTTCAACCCCGGCGGCACCATCGTATTCGGCGGTCCGCCCATTCAGGCCGACCTCAACCTGCAAGCCGTCTACACCGTACCCTCCGTATCGCTGAACGACCTGAGCGCACGCTCTACCTTCAGCCAGAACAACGTACGCGTGAACTGCCTGATGAACCTTGGCGGAAAGGCCCAGTCTCCTCAAATCAGTTTCGACTTCGACCTGCCCAACGTCAATGAAGACGAGAAACAGATGGTGCGCAGCCTCATCAGCACGGAAGAAGAAAAAAACATGCAGGTGATTTACCTCCTCGGCATCGGGCGTTTCTACACTTACGATTACAGCAACACGGAACAAAGCCAATCCTCCGTGGCCATGAAGTCATTGTTGTCCTCTACTCTGAGCGGGCAACTCAACCAAATGTTTTCCACGCTGCTCGGCAACAACAGCAACTGGAACATCGGGACGAACCTCAGCACGGGCGAAACGGGATGGAGCGACATGGACGTAGAAGGACTGCTCTCCGGACGGCTGCTCAACAACCGCCTGCTCATTAACGGAAATTTCGGTTATCGGGACAACAGCACCAACCCGAA
The DNA here is from genome assembly GCF_900683745.1 of Paraprevotella xylaniphila YIT 11841. NCBI lineage: Bacteria > Pseudomonadati > Bacteroidota > Bacteroidia > Bacteroidales > Prevotellaceae > Paraprevotella > Paraprevotella xylaniphila. The sequence continues at coordinate 436,257 of NZ_LR215980.1, read as the reverse complement.
CGGTAACTTCATCGGCGACTTCGACCTGCAGTGGCTGTTGACCCCGAGCGGAAACGTAAGCCTGAAGGCATACAGCAAAACCAACGACCGCTACTTCACCAAATCGTCGCTGACCACTCAAGGTGTCGGAATCGGACTGAAACGGGACTTCAACACGTGGCGGGACGTATTTCGGGTATTCATTCCCAAAAAGCGGAGGAAGAACCCGTAAATACCGTTCCTCTCTTTTTCACTCACAACATACTAAAAACAAAGCGTATGGGAAACAAAGAATTTATGCGCAAAGCCATTGAGCTTTCAGTAGAGAACGTAAAAAACGGCGGCGGCCCGTTCGGTGCCGTCATCGTAAAAGGAGATGAAATCGTCGCAACCGGAGTAAACCGGGTGACTGCCCACAACGATCCGACGGCCCATGCGGAAGTCAGCGCAATCCGCGAAGCTTGCCGCCGACTGGGCACCTTCGACCTTAGCGGTTGCGAAATATACACATCTTGCGAGCCTTGCCCGATGTGCCTCGGTGCTATATACTGGGCCCATCTCGACAAAATATACTACGGTAATAATAAGGACGATGCAGCCGATATCGGATTTGACGATTCCTTTATCTACGAAGAACTGGCTCTCCCCCGTCAAGACCGCAAGAAAGCTATGGAAGAACTGCTGCCCGAAGAAGCCATCGCGGCTTTCGACCTATGGCGGTACACGACGGACAAAACAGAGTATTAGCCCTCTGCCATTCCGGATTATCACCATTACGTCGTATCTCTTTAATGAAAAATCCAAAGTCCGTTGTAGGTAGCTTTGGATTTTTCATTGTTCACATTTATACAAAAAAATATTCATAAATTCTTTTCATTAGAGAAAAAATGTTTAATTTTGCCGATGCGATGTAGAACGAAGCGTCGGGACACATCCTCTTTGTGGGAACAAAATTGCATTTACTGCATATTCTTGTCAATGTTGAAACCTGAGAAATTTCAAAAACAAGTCTGATGAGAAAGTGTGGGTGGATGCCTGTGTCATGCGCAGGCTTCCATTCCCGTCTTTCCAGACTTAGGGTTTTCTCAGGACCTCAACATTAGAAAAACGGGATGGAGGCTGCGCTATATTTATATCAAATATTGCCCCCACTTTTAATCCCTTTTTCTCCACCAATCTGCTACGGGCAATAAAATGATGGAATATAAATCAAATCAGCATAGACAAATGGCTACAGTCAAAAACATCCTATCACAAATATTCTTTCCCAAAAGGCAAGAATTATCCTCCCACGAACCGTATTCCGGTTCATGCGGAACTCGTGCTCAATGGAACCTGAATCCTGAAAACGAAGAACTCCGTATCACTGGTACGGGACCACTTTTCGATTTTTTCGGTGAAAAAGAAGTTCCCTGGGAAAGCCATCTGGACCACATCCGAAAAGTGGTCGTCGCCCACGGTATCACTTACATAGGATTCCAGGCCTTCAGTTACTGCACGTCCTTATCAAGCGTAGAACTTCCGGACACACTGACTGGCATAGGACAGCACGCCTTTGCCTATTGCAAAAGCCTGACCTCCGTCTTTCTGCCCGAAGGAGTGAAACACATCAAGGATTACGCTTTTGCGCACTGCTACCACTTGCAGGAACTCACCCTGCCCGCCACACTCAAAAGTATAGGCAAAGCCGCTTTCTGTTCTTGCCACGGCCTTACCCGCATATCCATACCCGACAATGCCATCCTGTTGGGAAGCGAAGTGTTCGCCGATTGCAAAAACCTGACGGAAATAAAGCTCCCCGAAGGACTGTTGCAACTCAAAAGCAATAGTTTTGCGGGCTGTATCTCCCTCGCTTCTGTATCACTGCCCCCCACCGTGGCCTATCTCGGAAATTCCGCATTCGAAGGATGCAACAGTTTTACACGAATCGACATTCCGGACAAAATCGTTCATATCGGCGACCGCGTTTTCGCTGACTGCCATGCGTTGGAACAAATAACCATTCCTCCCTCCGTACATCATTTAGGCAAACACATATTCTCAGGTTGCCGCTCGCTAAAGACCCTAACCGTCCCCTTTCCGGCCTGTGGCACTCCGGCCACCTATTCTAACTTCGGCGAACTCTTCGGTACTACCCCCGACACCGAGATGCGGAAAATAAGCCAGGATAACGAAACGGGAAAGGAAACAAACTATTACCTTCCCCGCAACCTTTCCGTCCTTCGCATATTGGAGGGATGCGAAGTCATTCCGTCCAAATGCCTCATGAATTGCTTTGTGCTGAAAGAACTCCACCTTCCGGCTTCACTTTATATGATGGGCGAAAAAGCCATTTACGGCTGTGCCGGCCTGAAAAACATTTATTGCCAAGCTGCGGAACCGGCCTCTATCCATGCCGACACCTTCGAAAGCATCAGGTTCAACGTTTGCCGGCTCCACGTCCCGCAAGGTTCTACAGAGAAATACAAACAAGACAAGCACTGGAAACCTTTCTCACTGATAGAAGAATAAGGAACAACCTTACAGGTGATGAACCGGAGTTGAATCTGTGTCTATCTTTTTCCTTTCGTCCCAACCCGTAAAAAGAAGAGACACAGACTATCTCACATAGTTCTGACTTCCAACCAAATAACAATATAAAAATCACCTCTGCAGAACAGAAAAAATTTCTGCGCCGAATGAAAAATCACTTGGCTGAGATTGATTTTTCATTTGGCGCAGATTGGAAAACCATTCTCCACCGAACGTTTTTCCCACCTTTTACCACCCACCTTCAAACCGGTGGTCACACTGCCTCTCTGCCCTTCTACAGCATCCCCCCCACACCCAATTTCCGGCCTTCCGCAACTAACACCCGACGAGGTTTGTTCCTCCCACTCTATGAACACGCAAAAGGACGGAATAAGCCACTGAAAGGCTAAAACTGGAGTGTTAACGAATATTAATCAAACAAAACCATGGATTCAAAAAAAATAGTTCCTTGATTATCAATAATATAAAAATCAAGCAATCAAACTAAATGCAAACTAAAATATTTGGTTTTATGCTCCACACCTCCTAACTTTGCCCTCACAGACATCCATCATTCTATGGCAGAAAGGAGCAAAAAATGAAAAAACAAAAATGCAACACCCTTGCCTTCACCGTGGCAATCATGCTGATGTTCCTCACCGCCTGCACGCGACAGGAAAAGAGGATAGTAAACGGGCCGGATTTCCAAAGCACGATGGAAATGTGCCAAACTCATGGACAAAGATTCTGCATCGTCTTGTTAGACACGACTCAAACCACGTCGCAAATCTACCTCCAACGTTTACAAGAGACCGCGTCCCAGGCTCTATTCAACATCATCTTCACCGACTTCACAAAAAGCAACGTTTATGAACAATGGCTCTATTCCGATGCCACGCCAGTCACGTGCATCTTCTCTCCCGACGGCCACTTGACGGACATCATCCCGGGCGCATCGCGTAAATGCTTCAGATGCATAGACGAAGTCTTACAAACCGGAAAAATGACCACAGAATTAGAATACTACAATAATTTTACAATGGACAAGGCCAAAATCATCCCTTTGCTCGATGAAATATGGCAATGTAACCTCCTTCTGGAAAAAGGTTCAGATTTAACACTACGATTGGAACAAATCGCTCAAAACATAGAGTATCCTTTCCTTACCTACCTTGAAATGGAAAATGCCATCCGGAATGGTGACAAGGAAAAAACGGATTCCCTGGCCTTACGGTTATGCAGCTACGAAGGTGATTTGGACTTGGAACTATATCCCGACCTGTTCATCACGGCCCGGGAAAATACCATACCCGGCTTTGATGCCACAGAGGAAGCTAACCTGAATGCTCCTTCCGTCGTCAACCTACACGGATGCATGACAGGAAAGCCCAAGGTGTTCCATATCCCGGTCAATAATTCCGGAAAAAAGCCATTGGACGTAGAAGGAATAGAAATGAGCTGCTCGTGCTTGGAACTTTTTGATGACACGGACTTCACCCTCATGCCGGGCGAAACAAGAAACCTGGAATTCGAGTTCACCGCCGACCGCAACGGCCAAATAGAACGGGAAATCATCATACGTAACAACGGGATTTATCCCATAAAAAGAATAAGAATCATAGCTGAAAGGCAAGCCCAAACAAGAAAGGAGGATATATAACGGGATGCCCGATGAGAGTAACACTTAAACTACCAACAAAAAAACATGAAAAAAATGAAGCAAAAAAGAATTATCATCGGATGGGTACTTGCAACCGCAACGTTCGCCTTATTCGGTTGCAATCAAGAGAATCCGTACGGACTGGACCCCACGGCTCACGAAGAAGCACTCAACTTGTGTGCCCCAAGTGGAGAATACATCGCGAAAAATGTCCAAGAACTGAAAAAGCTCATGGAACCTCACGTGGAATCGAACCAACGGGAAAGCAAGGATTTCGAAATTGACGAAATCAAATACTACCCACAAGAGAAAGGCTATCTGGCAGAAGTCATTTACACAACGGAAGACGGATACTCTAGCAATGTGGTAATTGAAAAGGGACCTATCAGGCACAGAATCCGAAAAAGAGGCGAAAGCGGAGGAGGCACTGGCACATCTTTTTATTCCTGCAAAGAAAACGATTCGGGGAAATGTTCAAGTTGCCGCCTGGTTGTTGACCAACGAGCCAAACAAAGATACTGTGTTTGTGACAAAGGAATATCAGAAGGATGCTCATTATATAAAACAACTTATTAAAAAAGCTTATGAGATACAAAACATTGCTATTTATTTTGATTTGTGTTCTTGGAGAAAGTTGCAATACCGATGATACGGTAACAGACACTAAAACTCAAGTCTTTATTAACCTGACAGCTCCTAACGGACAGAGAATCGCCTCTAACATAGAGACTCTTACATGGAAAATCAATAAGGCAGCCGAAAAGACTTTCCGAGAATACAAAGACATCAAAATCACGGAAGTCACTTACCACGATGTCCCGGTAGGGTTCATGGCAGAAATCAAGTATGAAACATTTGATGGAATACACACCAACGCCATCATGACCAACATTCCACAAAAAGGAAAAAAGCACTTCAAACGGATCATGCGACGATCTGAATCACCGGGAGGAAATACAGGAACTGTCATCTACAGTTGTAGTAGCACAGACTCAAAAAAATGCCCGAACTGCTCTGTCGTAGAAAAATCCGACGGAAATGTTGAATGTTTTTGCCCTGAAGGGCAAAGGAAATATTGCGAGTTAACGGAAACGAGCGTCTAAACTCTCCACGTCAGCCTCAACCGTGCGGCATGCCCCGTACGGCTGAGATTTTCAAAACCGATTCTATACCATTATTAAAGAAAGAAACGATGAACCGCTTAACATACCTGATATTACTCATGGGGATTTTCTCCTTCTCCGCCCATGCCCAAGGAGTAAAAACGTGGCGTGTGGACGAATCCACCATCATGGTGGAAGCCGACACCATACTACATTTCACGGCAGACGGTATCCCCATCACCCTGAAAGCTTTCAACGACTCCCTTGCCACTGGAAAATACATCATTACTTCCAAAGAAGTGGGGAGCACGTTGGAAGACTACCTGACCTACAAGCACCCCACTGCTGAGACCCTGTTAGGACTACCTCTCCCACGCAAGACATTCACGGATCTCAACGGGAAACAAGTAGACGTAAACGCCGCGAACTTCACCATTGTCAGTTCGTGGAACAAATACTGCGGCATTTGCATTGCCGAACTGACCGTATTGGATTTACTTGCCGAAGACTTTCCCGGTGTGCAGTTCGTGGCTTTAACAGGTGACCCCGAGGACGAGGTACGAACGTTTTTGGAAAACGCATGTTGGAAATGGCGCGATGTCTCCGTGGTCATTGATACAGGACGTTCTCTGATGCACTCGTTCCATATCATCACCGACCCGTCCAACCTGATTGTAGACGGAAATGGCATCATACGTGCCGTTGTGTTCGGAGGAGACATACGCGAACTTGTGACCACGCTCGACCGCCTTTGCCGTGAATCAATCGGAAGTAGCCGATAATCAGATACGAAATTAAATTTTCCACCCCAATAGGAACTTAACTTCAGGACTTTTCATTATTTTTGCTTATAAAATGACATAAAAGCAAATGAAAAAGCAAGAACTCTATGACCGTGTCATTGCTTATTTTGAACAAGCAATGCCCGTGGCTGAAACCGAGCTGCACTACCACGACCCGTTCCAACTGTTGGTAGCAGTCATACTTTCCGCCCAATGTACGGACAAACGGGTCAACATGATTACCCCTCCGCTCTTCCGCGACTACCCCACTCCGGAGGCCATGGCCGCCGCCACGCCGGAAACCATTTATGAATACGTCCGTAGCGTGAGTTATCCCAACAACAAAGCCAAGCACCTGGTAGGGATGGCACGCATGTTGGTGGAAAACTACCACAGCGAGGTTCCTTCCGATTTGGACGAGTTGGTCAAGCTTCCCGGCGTAGGACGTAAGACGGCCAACGTCATCCAAGCCGTCGTTTTTGAAAAAGCCGCCATGGCCGTAGACACCCATGTGTTCCGCGTGAGCCACCGCATCGGGCTCGTCCCTGCCACCTGCACCACGCCTTACAGCGTGGAAAAACAACTGGTACGTTATTTCCCAGCTCCCATTATCCCCAAAGCCCATCACTGGCTCATCCTGCACGGACGCTATACCTGCACGGCACGTACGCCCAAATGCGAGGCCTGCGGACTGAAAATGATATGCCGGCATTACCTGCGTACCCACGGAGCGGCACGCCCTTCCGCCCAACCGTAAACAACCCGTGGCACGACGAGCGGAAACACCGCACGAAAACGTAGCCCGTCCTCCGCAAATAAAGGGTCTGCTTTCTTGCAAATATGAGCGGAAAAGTATAATTTTGCAGTGCTGTAAAAGCATCATATTAAAGAAAGAAACGACAGAAAACCTTTAAATAAAGATTTAAAATTATGACTATTGACAATTACAAGTTTGCCGGCAAGAAGGCAATCGTACGTGTGGACTTCAATGTCCCCTTGGATGAGAACGGTAAGATTACAGACGACACCCGTATTCGCGGAGCATTGCCGACGCTGAAGAAAATCCTGGCCGAAGGCGGTGCGCTCATCATCATGAGCCACATGGGCAAGCCGAAAGGCAAAGTGAACCCGAAGTTTTCTTTGAGCCAGATTGTAGACGCCGTTTCAGAGAAATTGGGCGTAGCCGTAAAATTCGCTCCCGATTGCGCCAAGGCCGCTGACGCTGCCGCTGCTTTGCAACCGGGTGAAGTTCTGTTGTTGGAAAACCTCCGCTTCTATCCTGAAGAAGAAGGCAAACCTGTAGGCATCGACAAGGAAGACCCCGCTTACGAAGATGCCAAAAAGGCCATGAAGGCTTCCCAGAAAGAGTTTGCCAAGACATTGGCTTCATACGCAGACTGCTACGTAAACGACGCGTTCGGAACGGCTCACCGCAAACATGCCTCTACGGCTGTCATTGCCGACTATTTCGATGCCGACAACAAGATGCTCGGCTATCTGATGGAGAAAGAAGTGAACGCTGTAGACAACGTATTGAGCAACATCAAACGTCCGTTCACGGCCATCATGGGCGGCTCTAAGGTTTCTACCAAAATCGGTATCATCGAAAACCTGATGGACAAGGTGGACAACCTGATTCTGTGCGGCGGTATGACTTATACTTTTGCCAAAGCCCAGGGCGGCAAGATCGGTAACTCTATCTGCGAAGACGACAAATTGCAGTTGGCTCTCGATATCATCGAAAAGGCGAAGGCCAAAGGCGTAAACCTCGTATTGGGTACGGACTGCGTGGCTGCCGACGCTTTTGCCAATGACGCACACACACAAGTGGTTCCGGCTAACGACATTCCCGAAGGCTGGGAAGGTCTGGACGCAGGTCCGGCTACTCAGAAAGCTTTTGCCGAAGCCATCAAGGGAGCCAAGACGATTCTGTGGAACGGTCCTGCCGGTGTATTCGAATTCGATAACTTCACAGCCGGTTCGCGTGCCATTGCCGAAGCTATTGCCGAAGCTACCAAAAACGGCGCGTTCTCACTCATCGGCGGTGGTGATTCCGTAGCATGTATCAACAAGTTCGGCATGGCCGACCAAGTTTCTTACATTTCTACGGGCGGTGGTGCCCTGCTCGAAGCCATCGAAGGCAAGATTCTTCCGGGTATCGCAGCCATTAAAGGTTAATCCGTCCCGGCGGACATTCTGAAATACGAAGGGCGACTTGTGCATACGGGTTGCCCTTCTTCATTCCAAAACCCCATGAAGAAGTTAATTCCCCTACTCCTCTTATTGGCTATCGTGTGCGGATGCCACTCCGGACAGAACGATACGGCTACCTCGCAGACCGAAAAAACGCGTCAAGATTCCTTAGCCCTTAAGGTGGCCTTGATGCCGACCTTGGACTGCCTGCCATTCTACTATGCCCAACGATGCGGACTGTTCAAAGAATTAGGTCTGGACATCCGCCTGCAAACTTTCAATGCCCAAATGGACTGTGATACAGCTTTCGCCCGCAGGCACGTGGACGTGTCCTACACAGACCTGATTCGTGCCGCATGGATGCAAAGCAAAGGTACGGGGTTGTATGTATTCATGCAGGCGGACGGACACCATGAATTGTTGACAGCCAAAAGCAGACGCATACGACAGACCAAACATTTAAAGGAACGGATGGTGGCCATGGCCCGCCACTCGGTGACAGACCTCTTGTTAGACACGGTCATCGGACAGGCACGTCTGGAACCGTCTACGGTCTACCATCCCCAAATCAACGACATCCGGCTCCGGTACGACATGCTGAACAATGCCACGATAGACGCAGCTTTCCTTCCCGAACCGTATGCCACGCAAGCCAAGCTGAAAGGCCATAGGAGCATCTACGACAGCCGGAAGCCACACATGCGGCTCATGGCCTTCATGGTATCGGCCGACGTTGTGGCCGACAAAAGGAAATCGGAACAAATGCGCTTGCTGCTGCAAGGCTACAACAAAGCCGTGGAACAAATCAACCGTAAGGAACAAACGGACAGCATACGGAACATACTGCTCGGCTACCCAGTGGAACCGGAAACGATAGATTCCCTGAAAATACCGGCTTACCCTCAAGCCCAAAAAGCGGAAAAAGACAACGTGGCCACAGCCCTCCGTTTCCTGACTTACCGACATTTGATTACGCCTGAATATACGGGCGACACGCTCATCCACACACCATTCATCCCTTAAACTTATGGATAGGAAAAGTTTTGAACTTCTTTATCACGATGCCGTAGAGGCTCTCATCTCACGCCACATGCACGATGCCCTGAACTGTATCCGGGGGATTTTGTTCAATACAGAGAATCCGGAACTGAACCGTGAACTGGAATCTGTACAACAGGACTATGGCATGATGCTCACTTTCATGGCGCAGGGCGGCACGGATCCCCAACAAGCCCTCGTCCATCGTAACCTGACCCATCGGACTTTCGCACTACTCGACAAGTCCGCACGGCTCTACCACGTCCGTTACGAAAACGACCTGTATACGGAAACGTTCAATCGCTGTTATACAGAGCAATCCTCCCCATTTGACCAATGGATGGAAACAGCTGATTTATTACGGGATAAATTATCAGAGGACTGCAGAAAGGCCTATACGGAAGAGGCAGAGGAGAACAATTTCTATAATGTGTACGACAAGCTGTTCGAATACATTTGGACCGCTCCTCTTTTCCATGCGTCCGACGCTGAAAAACTGAAAAGTTTCATAGAACGGCAGGAAGCCGATGAACAAGCCTTGCTCATCAGTGCCGTCATGCTGAACATACAACGATATTTCGACCCGCAAAAATATCGCCTGTTGCTTCATTTCTGCCGGACGGAGCATACGAAAGTCCGCGCACGGGCCATGACAGCTGCCGTGTGGACCTACATGCAATACGAAAAACGATTTGTCTACTATCCCGACCTCTCGGACGGACTATCATTGTTAGCGCAAGACGAACGCCTAAAAGGGGAACTCATCCTCCTGCAACAGCAATTCCTGCTCAGCCTGGAAACGGCTAAGGCTGAAAGGAAATTGCAAAATGAAATTTTCCCCGATTTGCTCAGAAGCAGGAACTACCAACGCAATAAAATGGGATTCGAGCAAATGGAGGAAGATTTGGCAAAAGCCTTACGCGGCGAACCGAATGCGGAATGGGAAAAGTTACGGGGCAACAAACAGTTGGCCGACAACATGAAAGCCATCATCGCCATGGGTAAGGAAGGGATAGACATCAACTTGGGTACTTTTTCCTCGCTCAAAGGCTTCTCATTTTTCCAATCCGTCGCACATTGGTTCGCGCCATTCAACAAACGGAGACCTGAAGTGAAAGGCATCTTTCCCCCAAACGTACGGCACAATCCGATACAGATGCTTATGGAAGCCGGCAACTTCTGCGAATCGGACAAATATTCGCTTTGCATGATGCTCAACCAAATAGCCCCTTCGCAACGGGACATGATGATTTCCCAAATCGGCTCACAGATAGAAGGCAACGAAGAAGGTCTACGGGATGTAGCCAAGGAAAGCATGAACATCGGCTCTGTCTACCGTAGCTATTTGCAGGACTTGTACCGTTTCTTTAAACTTCATCCGCGTAAGTCACAGTTTGACGACCCGTTCAAGGGAGACCAGTTATTCACCCGTTATACAGTATTGGAAAGTATGCTGAAAACACCGGCTTATTTGCGCGAGACGGCCTCGTTCCTTATGAAAAGGGAATGTTACCAGGATGCCATTGCCTATATGGAAGAAGCGCTCAAACACGAAACGGCAAACGCTGAAATGCTACAAAAGGTGGCCTTTTGCTATCAACATACAGACCGGCCGAGCAAGGCCATATACTATTACCAACAAGCCGACCTGTTGAGCCCGAATAACGAATGGATTCTGAAACAAATGTACTTGTGTTATTCCGCTTTGGGACGCTATGAACAGGAACTCGACTGCCTGAAGAGTCTGGAAGAAATGAACCCGGGCGATACCCGCCTGATTTCGGAAATCGGATTATGCCTGATGCAACTCGGACGCTACGAAGAGGCCGCCCAACGTTTTTATGAATTGGAATACAACGGGGAAAGAGTAGTACCGTCATGGCGGGCCATCGCCTGGTGCAACTTCAAGATGGGACGTCTGGAACAGGCAGACAGGTACTACCGGAAAATACTGCAACAGGACAAGGTGACATGGGAAGATTATCTCAATGCCGGACATACGGCATGGTGCCTGAAGCAAACAACGGAAGCCATCACCCAATACCAAAACTACCTCAGACTCTACCGCAGCAAAAGGAAGGATACGGCACAGCCTTTGCTATCCCCCTTTGATGAAGACCGGAAAGAATTGCTCCTACACGGATTGAACGATTTGGACATCAGCCTGATGCGGGACATTCTCCAACCAGAACCGGAAAGCTGAATGTCAAAATCAAATCAAGGGAATGAGAAGATGGTAGAACCATCCCATAAAGCGGCGTCCGAAAGAGCGCCGCTTTTTCCAATTCTCCGGAGTGAGTAAAGTAGAATGGTGTTTGTCTGCCTCGAAAATGTTCTGTAACTCACGGGTCGTACAGGAATCGATGATAAAAGCGTTCACTTCATAGTCGAACTTCAGGCTCCTGCTATTCAGATTAGCAGACCCGACCGTACAAAACGTACTGTCTACCATCATGACTTTCGAGTGATGGAACCCGTCCTCATAATAGTAAATATCGGCTCCGCGTTTCATCAATCTTTTGGCATGGTAGGCCGCCACATCGGGCATGACAGGAACGTCACACTTGGTAGACAACATGACCTCAAGCTTCACTCCGCGCTTCAACGCACGATATAAGGCCTTTTTCACACTGGGCACCAAAGTAAAATAGGGGTTCACAATCTGTATCCGTTTTTGCGCATTGTCAATAGCGTCTATATAGCTCCTGCGGATTATCGCCGGACTTCTCTTCGGTTCACGGTTGGCCACGCCTAAAAGAATGCCGGAAGAATCCGCGCAGGCTGTTTCTTTCAGCCCCCGGAAGTCAATCTGGATAGCCAGGCTATCCGGCTGATATTCCAAACTGTCGATCTTATGGTCGGTACAACGTTCCCACATTTCACAGAATATACGCCGGTAAAGGGGGACGCAATCTCCTTCCAAACGCATATGCATATCCCTCCATTTACCGAACTCCGGACGGCCATGGATATAATAGTCGGCCACATTCATTCCTCCGGTGTACACCACCTTATCGTCAATAACCACAATTTTGCGATGATCGCGGTGCAAGGCGTGGTTCACCCATGGAAACACGATGGGGTCGAATACGACCACCTCAAAATGCCGGCTCTTTAATTGCCTGAGATGTCTTTTCCGCAAGGGGCGGTCGTTACTGACATTACCAAAATCATCGTAAATCACCCTGACCTTTACCCCTTCGCGCACCTTTTTATCCAATAAGGTAAACAAAGCTTTCCCGATAGAATCATTGCGAAAATTAAAATACTCCAGATAGATATAATGACGGGCCTGCTCTATCGCTTTGAACATGTCTTCAAACTTTTCCGCACCGCTCGGTAACAACGTCACCCGGTTACGGGGCGTAAACAGTACACCGTTCTCTTTCAAGTCCTCTACCGTGAGAGAATCACTCGGGCTTGCCTGTGCCATAGACACAAGCCGCAACGACAACAAAACGCCACAGAATATGACACGCCATTTACTCATAATTGTTCCCACACCTCGACCTGAGCCGAAGCCTTCAATCCTTTTTTATAAATTTTATATTGAATACATTGGTCAGAACATACAACTGAAGTGGTCTACCACGCCCAACAAATGTCGGTCATCGTCCACCACCAAAACCGTATGTATCTTGTTATTGTGCATGATATCTTGAATCTTGGCAATCTTGGTATCCGGCGACACGCATTTCGGCGTACGTGTCATCACCTGCTCCACCGGGACGTTGAAGAACTTGTCCTGCAGACTTTCCATGGCGCGCCGCACATCGCCGTCCGTTATCAACCCGACTACCTTATCATTTACCATCGCCACACACAGACCTAACTTGCCTTTGCTCACATGGATAATGGCCTCGCCCAACTTCATTCCGGGAGGTATGACCGGCAAGTCGTTGCTACGCATCACATCATGCGCCGTGGTCAAGAGACGCTTGCCCAACGTCCCGCCGGGATGGAACTGTGCAAAATCCTTAGCCTGAAAATGACGCATCTCGATGAGCGCACAGGCCAAAGCATCGCCCATAGCCAAAGTGGCCGTAGTGGAAGAGGTAGGTGCCAAATTCAAAGGACACGCCTCATGGCTGACCTTGACCACCAAATGGCACGTGGAATACTTGGCCAACAAAGAATCGGGATTCCCGGAAATGCCAATCAAAGGAATATGATGTTCCAATAAATAAGGTATGAAACGAAGGAGTTCGTCAGTCTGGCCGGAGTTGGAAATGGCAATGACGACATCATCAGGTGTCATCACCCCCAAGTCGCCATGGAAGACATCCAACGGATTGATGAAAAAAGCCGGTGTCCCCGTACTTGCCAACGTAGCGGCCATCTTGGCACCGATATGCCCGCTCTTGCCCACTCCCGTAATAATTACCTTTCCGGTACAACGGAGCATCAAATCCACCGCTGCATCGAAATGCTCATCCAACTGAGGTATCAAATCCAAAATGGCCTGGGCTTCGTCGCGGAAGCACTTGACGGCAATATCTTTCACTTGGCTCATAGCAATGATGCGATTACGGTTTCCAAATCTTTCAGATACAACATATTCGGGCCATCGCTCATGGCTTTCTCCGGATCGGGATGCGTTTCGAAGAAATATCCGTTCGCACCGAACGCTTTCGCCGCCAAGGCCATGGCCGGCACGAACTCACGGTTTCCACCGGTCTTTCCGCCTGCCGCACCGGGACGCTGCACGGAATGCGTACAGTCCATGACCACACGGGGCACAAAGGCTTTCATATCCGGAATATTACGGAAATCCACCACCAGGTTATTGTAACCGTAAATATTGCCGCGCTCGGTCAGCCAAATCTCCTTTGCTCCGCTCTCCTGCGCTTTTTCCACGGGGTATTTCATGTCAAGTCCCGACAGGAATTGAGCTTTCTTGATGTTGACAATCTTACCGGTACGGGCTGCCGCTACCAACAAATCGGTCTGACGGCACAAAAAGGCCGGTATCTGCAGGACATCCACCACTTCGCCCACCGGAGCGGCCTGAAAACTTTCATGAATATCCGTCAGGAGCTTAAGACCGTACTTCTCACGCACGTCACCCAACATCTGCAAACCCTTCTCCAGTCCGGGGCCACGATAAGAATGCACAGAAGTACGGTTGGCTTTATCAAAAGAAGCCTTAAAGTAAATCTCTATATTAAATTTCTGCTTTATCCGAACCAGCTCGCACGCCACCTCGTCCAACAAATCAGCGGATTCAATCACACACGGACCGGCTATAAATATAGGGGTCATCACAATCTGTTTTAATAATACAATATGCAAAGATAGCGAAAGGCAAGCGCAGAGACAAACGAAAAACAAAGTTTTTCAAGTTTGGCATTCCATTACGCATCCGCAAAGATGACTTACTACACATACGCCCCATTATGAGAACGTGCCGTTTGAGGTGCCTAACAATTAGGTGTGGACGGCATTGGATGAAGTAGGCACTTGGCAATCAAGTGGAACTCCTAGTCGTTCAAACAAAAACATATTATGGTGGAAATATACCTTGGCTTAAAACAGGAGATTTAAATGATGGATTGATTTCGGATATTCCAGAAAGTATAACAGAGGAAGCTGTCGCAAACTCTTCTGCTAAAATCAATCCTACTGGGAGTGTGTTAATTGCGATGTAAGCCCCATTGTTAGCAATCAGACAACTGACGGGTACTAGTACTACATATTTGGAGTACTTTCTTCACTTTTCTGCCCTTTCTTGTCGATATAATACCATTCGTCGCTTTCCCAATAGTGGTATTCTCCACCAGAACCCGGCACTTCTTTCATCTCTCCCTTGTCCGTTACTTTAGCCTTGCCGTTCTCGAATGGGAAGCCGAAGGCGAAGCGGGGCTTGATGACTGTCCTGCCGCTTTCGTCCGCGTACCCGATACGCCCTCGCTTGTCCACGATACGGTACAGTCCCTCGCTGACATAATCGTTGCCGTTGTCACATTGAAACACGCCGTAGTGTTTCATGAAACTGCAACCGCATAATAACATTATCGCAATTATCGTTGGAATTTTGCCCATTGTGTAAATCTTAAAATTATCAGAACCATGAACTATTATCCTTCTTCCTGCTCATACTAAGAAAAGCCAAAGACTTATGCCTAAAACTATCGAATACAGGCAGAGGGGTAACAGCAACTGCAACCAGAAGTAGTTTTTATCTTTCCTTTCAGGATACCGGCGGTAATAGGCTCGTTCCCTCGCTTTGGTAAAGTACTTCTTTTCAATCTTTGAATACACCTCTACTGTTGCCCAGACCCAACCGACAGACAAAGCCGACAACAGCCACGACGGTATCACCAAATATAGGAATCTCATTATAAGAAGCGAAGGGAAAACACTGAAGACACAAAAAAAGATGGCTTCCAACGGCATAAACCACCTGTTGTGGATACGTCGTATGCTACCCGTATAATACAGGTGGTCTATTATACTGAACTTATATTTCCGTCTGAAACCCATCTCTGCTTTTCGTTTTCGCAAAAATACTGTTTTTGCGGCAGACAAAGGACATCCGGCACATTGTTTTTCGGCATAACGTGATGATTAAGTGAGCGGAAAACATTATTTTTGTGTTCGGAATCCTTTTAATCATAAGTATGACGATTACCGATATATACGAAACTATGAACAGCAAGGCAGAATCTTTTTTCGAGTGGGCGCAGGCTCATCCGAAATACGGACTGCTGTTTGCAGCCGCACTGCTTGCCCTTTGGCTTGCAGGATTGCTGCTCCGTTGGAAATGGGCGTGTCATTGGCAATTCAACAGCACGCTATGGTTCTTTGACGGTTGTAAGCCTGAAACACGCCGCAAGGTTCAGATGGTATTGGTTGGCATGGCGATAATTGCCTGCCTGACGATATTTTTTGCATGGAAATAACGGTATGGGAAAGAACAATCGGAAATACCGGTTCTGCTTCATCGACTATATGTGGTATGTCGCCGAAAAATGGAGCGAGCGAGAACATAGCAATCTCAATGGGAGAATGTTGCTTTTCCTATGTTGGCTGTTCGCCATAACCATACCGCTTGGAATACCGTTGATGTTTCGCTTTTTCAGTTGGATTGTCGCCCTTGTCATCGTAATGTTGTTCTGCCTTCTGCCCTCCATATTCTGCAAGCTCCGTTACACAGCCGGACATCGGAAAGTGATCAGTGAACATTACCGGAATATGAAACATATTGGCAGGAGACTTGCTGAAATTCTTCTTATCTCCATCGCACTGGCTGTGGGGAATGCCGTACTGATGTTTTACCTCGGATTTATATATAGGGCATGACAAAGCCTGCCGCTACCGCCACTGCAATGACAACGGCATAGTACACCGCTATCGCCTTTTTCCAGTACAAGTAACGCAAATCAAGTTCTTCCCGGACTTCCATTCTCCAATCAGAAGTTTTGAACTGAAATCCGGAAGTGCACCATGCAGCGACAACCGCCCATCCAATCAGTATGCCGGTAACGATTTTATGACCGGTACTCGGTTCGTCTTTTAATGTAAGTAATGCCACCAAAATTAAAGAGAGGTAGGGAAGCCCGATTATCCCGCCAGCCCGACGCTCCACCCAATCATGCACGCCTTTCTTTCGCAGCATATCGTAAGCGAGGATATATGCGGTTTTATGTATCATCGCAATCATACGGAAAAATCGGCTAAAAATGTTTCTTTTATTTGTCATTTAAGTATTTCAGTTATCCATTTCAGAGCAGTTCCTAATAAAACCATTGCGGGAATAAGAAGCAAATAGAGAGTGAAAAAGAACAGGTTGCGCCGGAAGGGACTGAACTTGCGCCCCGCATAATGCTGCACGACCGCTTTCCGCCGGGAAGGCGGGTATATTTTGCCGAACAGACGGTCTGTCATGAAGACAGAAACGGAGTACACGATTAGAAGAACGGCTCCAAACACCTCGAATGCCAAGTCATCCAGAAAATGACCGGCGATGGTCAGAACCGGCATGAATATAAAAAGCGTGATACAGGCCCACAGCATGTCACTTCCTCGGGGTTGTTTGAAATTGACCTTGTGATAGTTTTCCCATGTTATTTCTCCCAACCAGAACAGATAGTCGAAGAAATAATAACGCAACTATATACTTTATTGTACCAACGGTTTTGTATAATTAAAGTTTATGCTTCTCCAAACAAAAATAGGTTGCCTGTATGAACAAACAACCTATTTTATTACAAAGAATTTGCTTTCTTGATAAAATACGCATATCTTTGTAAACAAACAATGGAACAACCAAGAAACGAAGAATTTTCTTTTAGCATATCGTACAGCCCTGAGTGAACGGCATAGACCCCTTATTAACTTCGGCTCGATACATAGCAATATGGTTCTTCGGATGTCCGAGATAGCATCGGCATTTTGAGTTGTTCCATTTGTTTTTGTTTAATCAATTATACTACTATTGTTTATCTATTTTCTCCAAAACAAGAAGTTCTTTCCTCCTTTGTCCAACTCAAACCTTACAAGAAACTCATTCACTACATCCGTTTCGTAGATAGTTACGATTCCCGATGACAATTCTCTGTCTTTAATCAGCTTGCAATCTTTTTCAAGATATGTCAAAATCTCACTCCATATCTTACTATCAAAATCCGCAGTATATGAAATTTCGTTGTTGCCATAGTATTCTTTGAGAATTTCACGAAGTTCAGAGTTTCCTATCTTGTCGAAAGTCGTTGTATCAATCTGCTGTAATACAAATGATTCCATATAACCTAATTGTTTGATAGAATATGTATTGAAACGTATCAGGAAAAAAATTCATCCTAAGATGATTTTTTAACATTTAAAATGAAATTTCCGTGATGTTGCGGGTATAATTCCATTGTAAATAAAACGACAACGAATTATATGGCAACATTCCACTCACTACTCCAAATGATGGATACGCTGCATACCGAAGATGATTGCAGGGTATATCTGGAGAATATGCGTTGGAATGGAAAGCCTATTTGTCCGCATTGCGGCTCAATATCCGAACATCACTATAAACTGACCAAAGACGGCAAGTTTGAAGGACTTTATAAATGCAAGGATTGTCGTTGTCGATTCACCGTGAGACAAGGAACTATGTTTGAAGGCTCAAATCTTCCGTTGAAGAAATGGTTTTATGCAATCTATCTGTTCTTGTCGCACAAGAAAGGGATAAGCAGTTGTCAGTTGGCTCGTGATATTCAAGTTACACAGAAAACCGCATGGTTTATGTTGCATCGTATTCGTCATAATGTGAAAGACGATGACGCAAACTTTGATGATATGACACAAATGGATGAGACCTACATGGGCGGCAAAACCCGTCATCACGGAAAAGGATTGCAAGGACGTTCATTAAAAGAGAAAACTCCAATATTCGGTATGATTTCGGACGGGCTTGTATATGCGAAAGTAGTACCAAACGTTAGACAGGAAACATTGTTTCCGATTATTGATAAACTTGTCCGTAAAGGTTCAACTGTGATTACAGATGAATTGAACGTCTATAATCCGTTATACAAGGAATATGAACACAAGACTATTCCTCATAAGAAACATATTTATGCGGTAAACGGTTATCATACCAATTCGATAGAGGGATTTTGGAGTCATATCAAACGTGGTGTAAAAGGTATCTACCATCTTGCGAGCAAGAAACATTTACAGAAATATTGCAAGGAGTTTGTTTTCCGATACAACACACGCAAGCAAACAGATTCTGACAGATTTAATGATTTCTTGAGAAGTTTTACGGAACGTTTGTACTATGGTGAACTTTTGGAGAAACCGGGATGGGTATATAACTATTAAACTAAAAATAAAAATCCAATCACGGCAACGTGGTTGGATTTTTTATGCTTATAACATAAGAATTATCTATAAATTTGTATAGCAGTCTGCGATATGTCTTGAAAATCTTTTGTTTATCTCAAAAAATATCCGTTACTTTGTAATCGAACAAAAGTAAAAAGGAGATTTAAAGAAACAGACATAAGAATTTAAAGACATATTACAAGCAACTTGTAGACAAGTTATTTGGCTTTAGTAAATCTGGTAAATTGAACATAGTCCCAAGTAATAAGTCGAAAGGTCAGTTTGTACCCTGCAAAGGGCGCAGACTGCTTTTCCTTATTTGGACTAAGGGTTTTACCAGAACCTACTAAAGCAAAGAAGTGAAAAGTTTAGGCTGTGTCCTTTTCTTTTTGCCTAAAAGTGAAATATGGTACAAACTCAAAGTTCAAGAATATGGATTATAAATTAGACTACATGGAACGTCTTTTTGCCAAGATAAGCAAGAAAAAGACAGAGTCCTATGTCATAAGTAGAATATGGCATCAGTTGGATGACGACCGTGTGAAGTTTGTCGTCCAACAATATATCAGAAGAACACAAGACAAGTATGCGCTTGCTGACTTGTATCTCCCTCAACTCAATATCTTTATTGAAATCAACGAGCCTTTCCATAAGAATAATACGGAAGTTGATAAAATCCGTAATGAAGAAATTCTAAACATTACCAATTCCAAACCTATCATCATTGATTGTGATAACAACATTCAAGAAATCCACCGCCAAGTTACGGATGTGGTTGCGTTGATAAAACAGCGCGTTCATGAAATGGGTGATAACTTTCAACCGTGGGATGATGTAAGTACATTATCTGTAGAATATCATCGGAATAAAGGCTATCTAAAAGTTGATAATAACGAATGCTTGCGTACTACGGAGGATATTGCAGAAGTATTCGGGACAAAAGCTAAACATCGTGGTTTCCTACGTGCTTCGGGTGCTGCTGTTCCGAATAAGAAGAACGAAATAATTTGGTGGCCGAATACGGAACACCATCTTTGGTACAATAAACTTTCGGAGGACGGAATGTTCATTTACGAATATCCGAAAGCAGAGAATAAACGAACAGCACATCTAAAGCAATGGCTTTCCGCACCCGAAGAGACAAGAATTACATTCTTGCGTTACAAGGATGATTTGGGATTTTGTTTTTATCGCTTCGTGGGTGTGTTTAATCTCAATAAAGAGAAATCAATTAAAGAGAATAAATGTGTCTGGGAACGCGTCTCGGATACATATCAACTTAATATCCAATCTCATGAGTAAAGAATACTACAAGAAACGGATTATAGACCTTCGGGCTTCAATCGCCAAGGAGCGTGAGGCTAAGAAAAAGGACAATGCTTATTATGCAGGCTTGATAAAAAGAGCTTCCACTCCATCGAGCAAAGCTAACTATCGTAAATCAAAGATTGATAGAGCAGCTTCTCACGATAGACGTATAGAAAGCCTTAAACGAGATATTGAGAATGCAAAAGCCTCTCTAAAAAGAATTAAGTAACGGTATAAACATAAAAGTAAATGGGAATCATAAACAATTTAATCAACTCACTAAAAGATAATTTTACGATGGCTGAATTTAGTATTAATGGCCGTATGACGGTTAAGAGTCTGAGAAAACAATTCAAAGACGCATTTGGTGCAAGTTTACGTGTGTACAAGGGAGCCAAATTTGCTCCAGAAGATGCAACCCTTGCATCTATCCGTAGTGGAGAAAATGTAAAAGGGGGAGAACTTGTATGTAAAGGCAATCTTCAAGTCGGCAATTTTGAAGCCAAGATGAAAGAGATGTTTGGAATAACCGTGAAAGTAGCAAATCCCGATAACACTAAGTTGGCAAGTAGTAACATGACTATTGCAGCAGCGGGTCGCGAAGCTGTGGCTACCGATGATTGGAACAATGAGCAACTGCAATGCTATTTCTGGGATTCATTACAAGATTTGCTCATTGCCAAAGGGTATAGCATTGAAAAGAAAGACTTTGCCCAAGACGTAGAAGACTACTATAAAAGTAACCGATACAAACGCTACGGTATCACGTTTAACATCTACCGAACCAAGGGCGAAAAAGACATTACCTTTACAATCTATATGTTAGAAACATATTGTTATGGTATAAAGTATAGTGGCAATGTTGCTAAAGACAAAATATTGGAAGAAGCAATAGATGGAGTTGACCCTTCTATCCGTCTTGATAAGAATTGGGCAGGTTTTGGTACTCCGTCACCACGCCATGAATTGAACTTTAAGAAAATGGATTCGGAAGGAATTGGCAAATTGAAGAATCCAACAGCAAGAGCTGGATTTATGAACGGTGTAGCCAATGAAATAGACACACTAATAAAGAAATTGGTGGAATCATTCAAAAAGAAAGGTTTGTAGTGTAGCCTATGGGAAATGGAAAGTGGGGTTTAATAGCCCTTATTCTTTATTTATGCAGAAACATTATTTATGTTCTGTTTTGGGGATTGGTAGCTGTTGTATGTTATTTAATTTTGCAGATATTATGAAGATACCCGGATTAAGTTTTTCACTTAAAAGAGCACTTGGTATTACTGCTACCAAACAAAAGATAAGCAGAAAAACGGGTGTACCAATGACTAAACAAGGCTTGGAAAGGAAAGTTGGACGATTTGTTATTGATGCTATTTTCGGAACTAAAAAGAAATAGTTTGTCAATAAAAAAAACTTGTAAATGCGGATAGGTTTTCCTTTCCGCATTTTTTGTGTCCTATGTAATCGGATATCTATTGTTCTGTATAATTCAAAAACTCAAAATTACAACAATATGGGAAGGATAGCTACGGAACAAGAAGCAAAAGACAAACTCAAATATCAAGGAACAGTTATAAGTAATATAAAATGCTGTACAAAAGATAGAGCCATTGAAATGAAAGCTGATATAACCAAACTGGGAAAGTATAAAGACAATCAATCGGTACAACTATCAGATATAGATAAAGGTGAAGCCAAATACATTTATTT
Source organism: Paraprevotella xylaniphila YIT 11841 (assembly GCF_900683745.1). Taxonomy (NCBI): domain Bacteria; kingdom Pseudomonadati; phylum Bacteroidota; class Bacteroidia; order Bacteroidales; family Prevotellaceae; genus Paraprevotella; species Paraprevotella xylaniphila. The sequence continues at coordinate 414,148 of NZ_LR215980.1, read as the reverse complement.
CAATATATGGGGTGATGTTCCTTATAGGGGCTCTATTAATGGTGGAGGTGCTATGGTATTTACAAGTAGTGTTGATTTGAATGTAACCACTCCAAATATTGCTTCCAAATTTATGCCTAAGGAAGCCCGTGCAAATGTCGTTTTTAGGTCACCAAAAGGAATGTGCCCGCCACCATATACTAATATTACTATTGATACAGATTTATTGGTTCTTTCTATTGAACTAACAGATAACTATCGTGAATTTAGTGCATTTGATTCTGATGGAGTATTGCAAGAAAGACAAGTATGGCCGCTAATGGGAAAAATTGGGTTTACTGAATATAGTTTGGATTCATATCCACCTAATAGGTGGGACTATACATTCAATATACAAGATAACAATGGCTATACTACAAACGGTAACATTGATTTTGACCACAAATAACAGTTCATATTATGACATACATTTAAAAGCGCATCTGTTGGATGCGCTTTTTATATGCTTGGAAAAATCAAGTATTATACAAAACCGTTGGTACAATAAAGTATATAGTTGCGAATAATAATGTCGTTCTTGCTCTTTATAGTCCTGTTTCTTCATTTAAGATTATCGTGAATGGTCTAACTCGATGTACAAGTCAAAAGTAGTGTTATGATGACTGTCTTCATTTCAGTTTAAGCCCCACCTTCACCATGCCATGTGCAGGTTTGGGTATTATCTTGGTGGTTATGCTGTATCCATTGCCCCGATTTCTCACCGTTGGTGTATTGTCCCTCAATGGTTATATAAGGTTTGCCCTCCCATGTTGATTCCACACGGTACGAACCATCGAGTTTTCCGTTACAGTAGTGACGTGTAGTCTTGCTGCGTATTGCGCGGCCGTCCTCGAAGATTTCCCATTCCTCGCCATCTTTTTTCCCGTCGATATAATGAGATTCAAAAATCTGCTCACCCGTCTTGTTGGCAAAGCGGCGTTCCCGTCCGTTCTCCACACTCTGTTTGTACTCCTTTTCAATCTCTATTTTTCCGTTACGGAAATAGGTCTTTACAGTCCCGTCTATTTTGCCTTGCAGCATGGGTGTTTCCTTTCGGGGAGTAACGCCGTCTTGGTAGTATTCCGTGAATGTTCCGTTACGCTTGCCCTTGACATATATGCCCGACTCACGCAATACCCCGTCACGGTAGCGGCGATAGTCTCCGTTTATCATGCCGTCTGAAAGTTTCACGTGTTCCTCGTCAAGTCCTCGTATAATGCGATATTTTCCCTGCAACGGCCGTTTACTGTCTTTTTTATAATATACCGTGCGCCGTGCGTCATCCGTTAGGGTCTGCAAATCATTCCATTCTACTGTTCGTTGTGCGGAAGCCGTGCCACACAATAGCAAAAAAAGGTATAGTGTTAATATTCTATTCATTGTATTTTTGCTTTTTGAGGTTGATAATGGGATGCAGATAGCAACCTGTTACGGTTGCTTATCTGCGTGTTATCCGCATAATTATTCGCAACTATATACTTTATTGTACCAACGGTTTTGTATAATACTTGATTTTTCCAAGCATATAAAAAGCGCATCCAACAGATGCGCTTTTAAATGTATGTCATAATATGAACTGTTATTTGTGGTCAAAATCAATGTTACCGTTTGTAGTATAGCCATTGTTATCTTGTATATTGAATGTATAGTCCCACCTATTAGGTGGATATGAATCCAAACTATATTCAGTAAACCCAATTTTTCCCATTAGCGGCCATACTTGTCTTTCTTGCAATACTCCATCAGAATCAAATGCACTAAATTCACGATAGTTATCTGTTAGTTCAATAGAAAGAACCAATAAATCTGTATCAATAGTAATATTAGTATATGGTGGCGGGCACATTCCTTTTGGTGACCTAAAAACGACATTTGCACGGGCTTCCTTAGGCATAAATTTGGAAGCAATATTTGGAGTGGTTACATTCAAATCAACACTACTTGTAAATACCATAGCACCTCCACCATTAATAGAGCCCCTATAAGGAACATCACCCCATATATTGAAATAAATGTATTTGGCTTCACCTTTATCTATATCTGATAGTTGTACCGATTGATTGTCTTTATACTTTCCCAGTTTGGTTATATCAGCTTTCATTTCAATGGCTCTATCTTTTGTACAGCATTTTATATTACTTATAACTGTTCCTTGATATTTGAGTTTGTCTTTTGCTTCTTGTTCCGTAGCTATCCTTCCCATATTGTTGTAATTTTGAGTTTTTGAATTATACAGAACAATAGATATCCGATTACATAGGACACAAAAAATGCGGAAAGGAAAACCTATCCGCATTTACAAGTTTTTTTTATTGACAAACTATTTCTTTTTAGTTCCGAAAATAGCATCAATAACAAATCGTCCAACTTTCCTTTCCAAGCCTTGTTTAGTCATTGGTACACCCGTTTTTCTGCTTATCTTTTGTTTGGTAGCAGTAATACCAAGTGCTCTTTTAAGTGAAAAACTTAATCCGGGTATCTTCATAATATCTGCAAAATTAAATAACATACAACAGCTACCAATCCCCAAAACAGAACATAAATAATGTTTCTGCATAAATAAAGAATAAGGGCTATTAAACCCCACTTTCCATTTCCCATAGGCTACACTACAAACCTTTCTTTTTGAATGATTCCACCAATTTCTTTATTAGTGTGTCTATTTCATTGGCTACACCGTTCATAAATCCAGCTCTTGCTGTTGGATTCTTCAATTTGCCAATTCCTTCCGAATCCATTTTCTTAAAGTTCAATTCATGGCGTGGTGACGGAGTACCAAAACCTGCCCAATTCTTATCAAGACGGATAGAAGGGTCAACTCCATCTATTGCTTCTTCCAATATTTTGTCTTTAGCAACATTGCCACTATACTTTATACCATAACAATATGTTTCTAACATATAGATTGTAAAGGTAATGTCTTTTTCGCCCTTGGTTCGGTAGATGTTAAACGTGATACCGTAGCGTTTGTATCGGTTACTTTTATAGTAGTCTTCTACGTCTTGGGCAAAGTCTTTCTTTTCAATGCTATACCCTTTGGCAATGAGCAAATCTTGTAATGAATCCCAGAAATAGCATTGCAGTTGCTCATTGTTCCAATCATCGGTAGCCACAGCTTCGCGACCCGCTGCTGCAATAGTCATGTTACTACTTGCCAACTTAGTGTTATCGGGATTTGCTACTTTCACGGTTATTCCAAACATCTCTTTCATCTTGGCTTCAAAATTGCCGACTTGAAGATTGCCTTTACATACAAGTTCTCCCCCTTTTACATTTTCTCCACTACGGATAGATGCAAGGGTTGCATCTTCTGGAGCAAATTTGGCTCCCTTGTACACACGTAAACTTGCACCAAATGCGTCTTTGAATTGTTTTCTCAGACTCTTAACCGTCATACGGCCATTAATACTAAATTCAGCCATCGTAAAATTATCTTTTAGTGAGTTGATTAAATTGTTTATGATTCCCATTTACTTTTATGTTTATACCGTTACTTAATTCTTTTTAGAGAGGCTTTTGCATTCTCAATATCTCGTTTAAGGCTTTCTATACGTCTATCGTGAGAAGCTGCTCTATCAATCTTTGATTTACGATAGTTAGCTTTGCTCGATGGAGTGGAAGCTCTTTTTATCAAGCCTGCATAATAAGCATTGTCCTTTTTCTTAGCCTCACGCTCCTTGGCGATTGAAGCCCGAAGGTCTATAATCCGTTTCTTGTAGTATTCTTTACTCATGAGATTGGATATTAAGTTGATATGTATCCGAGACGCGTTCCCAGACACATTTATTCTCTTTAATTGATTTCTCTTTATTGAGATTAAACACACCCACGAAGCGATAAAAACAAAATCCCAAATCATCCTTGTAACGCAAGAATGTAATTCTTGTCTCTTCGGGTGCGGAAAGCCATTGCTTTAGATGTGCTGTTCGTTTATTCTCTGCTTTCGGATATTCGTAAATGAACATTCCGTCCTCCGAAAGTTTATTGTACCAAAGATGGTGTTCCGTATTCGGCCACCAAATTATTTCGTTCTTCTTATTCGGAACAGCAGCACCCGAAGCACGTAGGAAACCACGATGTTTAGCTTTTGTCCCGAATACTTCTGCAATATCCTCCGTAGTACGCAAGCATTCGTTATTATCAACTTTTAGATAGCCTTTATTCCGATGATATTCTACAGATAATGTACTTACATCATCCCACGGTTGAAAGTTATCACCCATTTCATGAACGCGCTGTTTTATCAACGCAACCACATCCGTAACTTGGCGGTGGATTTCTTGAATGTTGTTATCACAATCAATGATGATAGGTTTGGAATTGGTAATGTTTAGAATTTCTTCATTACGGATTTTATCAACTTCCGTATTATTCTTATGGAAAGGCTCGTTGATTTCAATAAAGATATTGAGTTGAGGGAGATACAAGTCAGCAAGCGCATACTTGTCTTGTGTTCTTCTGATATATTGTTGGACGACAAACTTCACACGGTCGTCATCCAACTGATGCCATATTCTACTTATGACATAGGACTCTGTCTTTTTCTTGCTTATCTTGGCAAAAAGACGTTCCATGTAGTCTAATTTATAATCCATATTCTTGAACTTTGAGTTTGTACCATATTTCACTTTTAGGCAAAAAGAAAAGGACACAGCCTAAACTTTTCACTTCTTTGCTTTAGTAGGTTCTGGTAAAACCCTTAGTCCAAATAAGGAAAAGCAGTCTGCGCCCTTTGCAGGGTACAAACTGACCTTTCGACTTATTACTTGGGACTATGTTCAATTTACCAGATTTACTAAAGCCAAATAACTTGTCTACAAGTTGCTTGTAATATGTCTTTAAATTCTTATGTCTGTTTCTTTAAATCTCCTTTTTACTTTTGTTCGATTACAAAGTAACGGATATTTTTTGAGATAAACAAAAGATTTTCAAGACATATCGCAGACTGCTATACAAATTTATAGATAATTCTTATGTTATAAGCATAAAAAATCCAACCACGTTGCCGTGATTGGATTTTTATTTTTAGTTTAATAGTTATATACCCATCCCGGTTTCTCCAAAAGTTCACCATAGTACAAACGTTCCGTAAAACTTCTCAAGAAATCATTAAATCTGTCAGAATCTGTTTGCTTGCGTGTGTTGTATCGGAAAACAAACTCCTTGCAATATTTCTGTAAATGTTTCTTGCTCGCAAGATGGTAGATACCTTTTACACCACGTTTGATATGACTCCAAAATCCCTCTATCGAATTGGTATGATAACCGTTTACCGCATAAATATGTTTCTTATGAGGAATAGTCTTGTGTTCATATTCCTTGTATAACGGATTATAGACGTTCAATTCATCTGTAATCACAGTTGAACCTTTACGGACAAGTTTATCAATAATCGGAAACAATGTTTCCTGTCTAACGTTTGGTACTACTTTCGCATATACAAGCCCGTCCGAAATCATACCGAATATTGGAGTTTTCTCTTTTAATGAACGTCCTTGCAATCCTTTTCCGTGATGACGGGTTTTGCCGCCCATGTAGGTCTCATCCATTTGTGTCATATCATCAAAGTTTGCGTCATCGTCTTTCACATTATGACGAATACGATGCAACATAAACCATGCGGTTTTCTGTGTAACTTGAATATCACGAGCCAACTGACAACTGCTTATCCCTTTCTTGTGCGACAAGAACAGATAGATTGCATAAAACCATTTCTTCAACGGAAGATTTGAGCCTTCAAACATAGTTCCTTGTCTCACGGTGAATCGACAACGACAATCCTTGCATTTATAAAGTCCTTCAAACTTGCCGTCTTTGGTCAGTTTATAGTGATGTTCGGATATTGAGCCGCAATGCGGACAAATAGGCTTTCCATTCCAACGCATATTCTCCAGATATACCCTGCAATCATCTTCGGTATGCAGCGTATCCATCATTTGGAGTAGTGAGTGGAATGTTGCCATATAATTCGTTGTCGTTTTATTTACAATGGAATTATACCCGCAACATCACGGAAATTTCATTTTAAATGTTAAAAAATCATCTTAGGATGAATTTTTTTCCTGATACGTTTCAATACATATTCTATCAAACAATTAGGTTATATGGAATCATTTGTATTACAGCAGATTGATACAACGACTTTCGACAAGATAGGAAACTCTGAACTTCGTGAAATTCTCAAAGAATACTATGGCAACAACGAAATTTCATATACTGCGGATTTTGATAGTAAGATATGGAGTGAGATTTTGACATATCTTGAAAAAGATTGCAAGCTGATTAAAGACAGAGAATTGTCATCGGGAATCGTAACTATCTACGAAACGGATGTAGTGAATGAGTTTCTTGTAAGGTTTGAGTTGGACAAAGGAGGAAAGAACTTCTTGTTTTGGAGAAAATAGATAAACAATAGTAGTATAATTGATTAAACAAAAACAAATGGAACAACTCAAAATGCCGATGCTATCTCGGACATCCGAAGAACCATATTGCTATGTATCGAGCCGAAGTTAATAAGGGGTCTATGCCGTTCACTCAGGGCTGTACGATATGCTAAAAGAAAATTCTTCGTTTCTTGGTTGTTCCATTGTTTGTTTACAAAGATATGCGTATTTTATCAAGAAAGCAAATTCTTTGTAATAAAATAGGTTGTTTGTTCATACAGGCAACCTATTTTTGTTTGGAGAAGCATAAACTTTAATTATACAAAACCGTTGGTACAATAAAGTATATAGTTGCGTTATTATTTCTATTTATACAAATGGTTAATCCCATTCGATTTCATCTCCTTTCTCTCGAAGAATTTTATATATTTCTTCTTCGTTTTCTATTAAAGAGATGATAATGTCGGCAAAGCGTTTTGCTTTTTGCTCGTTTTCTGCGGTGTCCTCAAAATAAGCTGCGTAAGAACCAGCTTCAGGGTCGCTTTCCATACTTTCCAAAATGTCTGGTGCATTTTCTTCCAGATAGTAGTTGAAGAAGGCATCCCAGTTGTAACCGTTCATGTACGCCTCTTCGTTTATCTCATTCATTTGCTCTCCTATTGCCAATGTTTTTTCAACCTCATTTTGGAAGAGCAGAACGATGTTACCAGAACCATTTGTGTAAATTTGAACATACTCATTATTAAAGATGTCTCTTTCTTCTGTTGTTGCCATAATCTTTTAATTTTTAATTGTTTTACTATTGCGAATAATGTTCAGTGAATAATCGACCTTTTGGGAGATTGATTCGCTTGTTATCTGCATTTACTAATAAAAATCACAATAAAGCCTCCAATCTCCAGTTTGACTGTTTTTTGCCAAATAGAAATTTCCGCTATCTATGATATTAAGGTTCGCTTTTTCATCTGAAGCTATCTGAATCATAAATTCATATCCATCACCGAAATCTATACCTGACTGTATATAATTAGGATAACCGCCTATTTTATGCCCGGCAAAACAATCCGTATAGTCATAATAGTCGGTGATTTCCCCGGAATCTTCCATTTCCACCAACTCATCTTCTATATCCATTGGAATGTCGCCACTATCCCATACAGGATAATCTTCAGTAATTAGTTGGCTTTTCAGCGGATAGGGCTTTATGCGTAACGATGATTGCATGTATATATCCTTAACAACCAACACATCTTCTTCTTTGTATTCACGAATAACCCAATCATCTCCGTTATATGCCAGTCTGCCGGGCATATTTTCAGACACAAAAACAGTCAATACTTTCGACCCTTTAAGTGCATCAGGAATATAGGGCAACCCTTCAAGACATATTTGTAACAATGGCAACATTGCTTTACCATTGCTATCTATCGGTATATCTTCACTTTCTCTATATAGATACACTTGACCAATCCAACTTTCAGTATTGGAATTTGTAGGTCTAAATCCCCCGGTTATAAAACCAGTTGCCATTTTAACCAATTGTTTTTTTATTTCTTCTATTTTTTTCATTTTTTTCTATGCAGATAATGTTTAGAGGATAGCCGACCGTTTAGGGCGGTTCATCCTCATGTTCGAGACAATTTTTATTTCCTTTATTACATACTATATAGAACTTCAATTTTTGACTGCTGTTTCCGGCAGAAAGAGGTGTGAAGTTCATGCCCGCACCCCGTTCGTTTCATTACTGCTCTTATCCGTATTTCATTCATTTTTCAGTTCTCCTTTCTTTCTTTTCATGGGATTTCACTGTTCTTGTTCACGGCAGGACATAGCTATCCCATGTTGCTGTCATGCCGCTTTTTTCCGGTGTATGTCGCAATGCTCCAGTATTACCGTGTATGTCATGCCGCCACCCGTTACCGTAGTGTGGCTGTAAACTCTCGTCCGTCCGCAACGCTCGCAGAAATACGGGTTTTCATATCCGCTTTCTGCCTGTTGCAACTCGGCTTCCTCTATCTCGCTTTCATCCTGCCCGAAGTATTCTTCCGGCAGGCTGCCTTTATTGGAATAGAAGCCGTAGTACCTCACGATGCGGAAATAGCGCAGTGGAACGTGTTGCAGCAGCCGGGGGAAGAACTCCCGGTAATGCAGCGTCAGTTCCTTTTCAACCGGGTTCCTCCTGTCGGGTGAGTTTTTGTAATCACGGTAACGGAATGAAATGTTTTCGCCGTCCATTGCCGTAATCTTGTATTCACTCAGGCACGCCCGTTTGGAATATCTGCCCACATATTGTATCACCTGTTCCGGCATCTGTATGGGTGGTTCCAAATGCACTATCCAGTCCTTTTTGTTTGCCACTTTTTTGATGAAGCCCATAAACTCCATGCGGTCACGGAAGTCATGCTCCAGCCTGCCCGCATCGAACAACTCTATCAGGGCGTGTTCAAACTTGTAGCGGAATACCTTACAGATAGAGGGGATATGCACGTAGTCATGTTCGGGGATGACTATCTTACCGTCGTTATCTATGCCGCCCCATGACATAATCATGTGCGTATGTACATGGAGCTGTTTCGTTTCCCCGTAGGTATGTAGTACGGCAATTACCCCGGTTTTCAAGCCGAACTTGTGCATCATCCAGTCTTTCAGCGTTTCAGCCGAAGTACGCATCAGTATATTCAGCATTTCTTTCCTGTTGCGCTTCACCAAGTCCAGCAGGATATGCGGCAAGGTCATCACCACATGGCGGTGTGGCACCCGCAGCATCTTTTCTTTCATGCGTGCCGCCCATTTCAGCGTGTCACGCCAGCCGCATGACGGGCAAAAACGGTGTTTGCAACTATGGCTGATTTCCCGTACTTCCCCACAATCGGGACAAACGTATGTATCTATCCCCAAAGTGGTTGTGCGACATACACGGATAGCGTTCACCGCCTTGTACTGTTCGGGGGTGATGTACTCCGCCGGGTGCTGTGCGTATTCGTCCCACCACCGATTGAAGAAATCGGACAAGCGGTACTTCTTTTCTTTGCAACCGTCTGTATATATGTCGTTTAGCACTTCTTTCATAGCTCGCACACAAATCCTTTTTTACTCCATTTTAATATCTAATCATTTGATTATTAGTTGTTTATTGTCTTGAATGTTATGCTATCAGCCGATTTGGCTGTTATTTTCTTTAAGTATCAGACCTCGTCTTCCTCCATCAACAGATCGTCCAACGGGCTTTTGATATTGCTTTTGAAAGTACCGGCTATGTGGACATACCTTTCCGTTGTCTTGATGTTGTTATGTCCCATAAGCTCTTTCACTATCTTGATGTCGGTTCCTTGCTCCAGCAAGTGGGTGGCGAACGAATGGCGCAGCAGGTGCGGATAAATCCGCTTCATGATTCCCGCTTCCCGGGCTGCCGCCTTCAGCCGTTTCGACACGATGCTCTCGGTGAAAGGTTCTCACGGTCTGTGTTCAAAGAACCACACTTTCGGTTTGTACAACCTGTTATATTCCGTCAGTTTTTTCATCAACGGTTTTGACAGCAGGGTGTAGCGGTCTTTTTTCCCTTTACCCTGCCGCACCCGTATCAGGGAGCGGGATTCGTTGATGTCGCCGGGTTTCAGTTCCAGCAGTTCGCTGATGCGCAACCCTGCGGAATAGAGTATGGAGAACATACAGAAGAAACGCAGGTCTGTCACCGTCACATCGAGTATCTTCTTTATTTCCTCCTTGCTCAACACGTCGGGTAGCGTCTTCTCCCGTTTGGCACGGTTCACCTTGTAACACCGACGTTCCTGACCGAGAACTTTCTCGTAATAGAACTTGATGGCGTTGATACGATAGTTTTGCTGACAGGAGGATATGTTTTTCTCGTGGATGAGATACAGCAGGTAGTCGTTTATCTCGCCGGGGGTAACCGTTTCAATCTTACGCCCCTCGAAATGCTGTTGGAAATCGCGGAAATAGGAGGTATATACCCTTACGGTATGGTCACTGTAACGCACTTGCTGAAGTTTTTCCAGATAGCCTTCCGGCAGTGGCGGCCGTTTGTCTTCCTCTTTCCGAAGTGCGGTTTCCTTGATGGCGGAATAGTCTATAAACGCCATTTTTACATAGCGGTCGAAGAACTCGGCAAGCACGAAATCCTCTGCCGACAGATAGGCGGTATCGCCTGTTACGATTGCACTGGGTTCGCACGACAAACTTTGCCGCAAAGCCTCATCGCCACCATAGGCGGCCGCTATGCAGTTGCGCCCATTCCGCTTGGCGAAAGAGAGCGTGATGCGCTGCTTGGGTCGATATGCGTCCATAATACTTTTGATTTGGAAGAACAATACCCTCCAACAGCAAAAGTACAGAATTTCCGCCATACCGTCTGCATTTTTAGTCTGATTTTTTACCTCGCAACCAGCATTTTACAAAAAACACAAATTCCATCTCTGCCATCTCTTTTGTCGGTGTTCTCCTCTTACCTTTATTCCCCTCATATCGAGATGGTTCGGCTTCGTCATTTCCAACATTCCTGCGGCAATATTAGATAGCAAAACATAGCCTCTGTCTCCTACATTTTTGTACCTTTGTACTTTATTTTAGACCGAGACTACATTTATGGAAATGACAATTGAGGATTTGAAGCAACTGCGCGAAAGCGAAGACCATATAGAATTTAAGGAGGCAAAGCATAACTATCCGTTCACCGGAGGAAAACACACCGACCCTAAAGACAGGCGGCGGTGTGTCTTGGGGTATATTGTCTCTTTGGCGAATGAAAGAGGCGGACGGTTGGTGTTGGGTATGGCAGACCATATACCCCATGCAGTGGTCGGCTCTGATTTTGCGCAAAATGAAGTCGGGCAACTCGTGGATGAAATCTACAAACGGTTGGGCATAAGGGTGGAAACAACAGAATTGTACGAAGAGGATAAGCGTGTGCTTGTCATTACCGTTCCGTCACGCCCTGTAGGTCGGTTGTTGCGTTTTGAGGGTGTGCCCCTTATGCGTACCGGAGAGAGCCTGCGTGAAATGTCCGATACCGAGATATTCAATGTGCTGTCCGAACAGGAATCGGATTTCTCGGCGAAGATATGCGAAGGACTTGCCATTGAGGATTTGGATAAGGAAGCCATAGTGGAAATGAAAACCCAATATGCCCGGAAACAGGAAAATCCGCTGTTCCGCAACTGTCCCGATGAACAGGTCTTGTCGGATTTGGACTTGCTCAAAGACGGCAAGCTGAATTATGCGGCTCTTATACTGCTCGGCAAATCCGAAGCCATACGGAAATGTCTGCCGCAGAACAATATTGTGGTGGAGTTCAGAATGTAATACAATACACCGCACGCAAGGAATTCCAACTTCCGTTGTTCATAGTGATTGACAAGGTGTGGGATTATATCAACTAGCCGACGAGCAATCCGCTTCTGCATTACAATGACGGCCCTTACATCTTCGATATACCTTCGTTCAATAAGGAGGCGGTCAGGGAGTGGATAAAATGTTCTACAACTGCATCATGGAGGGAAAGGCTCTGCCGGACTATTCGGAAACAGACCCATATCAGGTAAACCTCACGTTCAAAGCTCCGATATTGGATGCAGCTTTTGTCATATTCATCCGAAACGAGCAGAACCGCAGCCCCCCCCGGCCGGACAGTTGAACGTCTTTGAATTGCTGACCTTGTACAAAGTCGCAATGAGGGATTACGAGGGACTTGAAAGGCATCTATATCAATCCTATATTCTATCTTACGCAAAGATACGAAATTACCGCTTGAATCCTTATTTTTTACTGGAAGAAATCAAAAAGTCTTTTTCCTCATTCATTCGGAGAGGATTGCGGGCTTACTATCTTCACGCTCCAACGGCACGATCCGGTAACGGTTGCCCTTTTCCGTGTGCCGCCGTTCCACGCCTGCGGCCACGAGGGCGCGGCTGAACTCCTGCATCCCGATGCCCGTGAGCGTGCCCGGCTGACGCTTGCGCAACAGGGCGATGAGTTCGGGAAGGGAAACGGACAGGGCCTCTTCACCCGGACGGGCGGCACGGAAATGACGGGCGAATGCTTCTTCCGCAGGGCAAGTGCGGTAGAAGGCCACGTTGGCACGTTGGATTTCCGCCTCTTCTTCCGCCGTGAACCAGTAACGCTCGCCGCCGAGGAGCATGGCCTTCAGTTGAGCGTAGATCTGGGCATGGTCGATGCCCGTGCTGTCAATGGGACGCTCCACCTCCACGCAGAGGAAGCGGCGGCTGCCAGAAGGGTCGGAAAGCAGTTCGTGGCTGTTGGACGTGGTGATGAAGGAGGCGATGCGCGGCAGGCGGAGCGTGTCGCGCCGGTAAGCCTTGCGCACTTGCAGGGAGGTGAGCTGCATCACGTTCTTCAAGGCCGGATGGCGGCGGACGGGGATGCGGTCGAACTCGTCCAGGTTGATGAGCCCCATTTCCACCAAGAGCTGTTCCATACGGGCGGTGTTCGCCACGTCAGCGCTGTCGGTGTAATAGGCGGACAGTTCGGGTGGCAGGAGGTTGCGGCAGAACGTGGATTTTCCCAGTCCTTGCCGACCGCTCACCAATACCGGGGCCACACTGTTGGCATGGCCGTCGCCCATCCCCATCCACTGCGCGGCCACGGCCAACATCCACCGGCGGAACCCGCGCACCCACGGCGCACTGTCCGACACGCGCCGGGCCAACGCGTCGAGGCGCTCCTTGCCGTCCCACGGCGGCAGGCGGTCGAAATAATCGCGGAAGGGATGGTGGTCGGGCAGACGGTCAGAGGCCACGAAACGCGACACGTCGCGGTCCCAGCACGGGATGCCTGCCTCGTGGGCGGAGAGGCAGAGGGAGTTGAGGTCGCGTGCCGTGAGGGGGAGGAAGGAGGCCGCATCCTGTCCCTTGGGGCGGAACTCCGCCTGCCCCGTCAGCAGGTTGTGGCGCAGGTCGTAACGCGCCTCCGCGAAAGCGGCCAACCGACGCTCAAGGGTGGCAGACGTGCGGTCTTTCGTGCTGTATGCTTCCGCCTTCCTTTTTAATAAATCGCTCCCACTCGGCAAAGCCAAGCGAGCTTGCCTCTGCGCCCGCTTACTCGCGATTTTCTCCACCCACCGGCGTACCGCCCTCTTTACGATCTGTTTCAGTTCCATGTGCTTCGGTTTTACGGCAAAGTTAGGGGGCCGCACGGCGGAGGTTGCACATTTGTGCGCGTTTCCGCTCGTTTGCGCACATTTCTGCACATTAGTGCACGTTTCTGCGCTCTCCGTGTCGTCCTTCCTCAAAGAAACCGGATAGCCGTCGGACTCGATACTCCCCATGCCTTTTCTCCTCCTCCATACTTTTTCGGAAAATACCTTTCATCTTTCAGGATACACTGTAACTACCTCAATACAAATCGGATACACCCTGAACTTTCAACCTGTAGTCTTTCAGCCCATGTCAGCTACGAGCTGAGCCGAATGCCGCTTTCCGTTTGGCGCACATCCGAAAATCGTTCGGCTTAGATCGAAAAATCGTTCGGCTTAGATTGATTTTTGGTTTGGCGCACAACGGTAGCAGTCCGTCACCTGAAGAACGGCTGAAAGATGGCACTTCCATCCTTCAGGATACTAATATGCTTAAAGCAAGATATTTACAGCGTATCCTGAAAGATGAAAGGCTTTTTTCTAAAATTTCCGGAGAAGAAAAAACAAAAAAACAGCCGGATTATTGTCCGGAAACACTTTATTCTGTATATTTGCTTACAAATAACAAATTACATAAACTTAAATCTCAGGGAACATGAGTAAATTAGTAATTAATTCTTTCGAAGATTTTGAAAAATATGTAGGGCAGCCTTTGGGCGAATCGGAATATTTGCAGGTGGATCAAGAACGTATCAACCTCTTTGCCGATGCCACTTTGGATCATCAATGGATTCACACGGATGTGGAGCGTGCCCAAAAGGAAAGCCCGTTCAAGAGCACCATCGTACACGGCTATCTGACCCTCTCCCTCCTACCCTACTTATGGAACCAAATCATTGAGGTGAACAATCTGAAGATGATGATTAATTACGGTATCGACAAGATGAAATTCGGCCAAGCCGTCCTCAGCGGACAAAGCGTGCGTTTGAGTACAAAACTCCAGTCTTTAGCCAATCTGCGCGGTGCCGTCAAGGCCGAAATCAGATTCACGATGGACATCAAAGAAACCGGAAAAAAAGCATTGGAGGGTACGGCTATCTTCATTTATTATTTCAACTGATACGACAAAGATAGCCAGACGCTTTTTAGCGGATACATTACCGGCACACATTCTAAAAACTGCGGCACTCGTCTTTTTAAATAGACTACCGCAGTTTTTTTTATTTCCTTTGTTGCAAAAACGCTTCCCTTGCGTCTTCTTTATAAAAACATAGCCCTCGCATGAACAAAGAAACCTTCAAACAGACCTATTTACCGTTGTCTGCCTCCATGTATCGCACCGCCTACCGGATATTGGGAAATCCGGAAGACGCAGAAGACATGGTGCAGGAAGCCTATATGAAATTATGGAAACAACGGGATACACTGGACGGAATCCTTGATGCCAGGGCGTACGCCGTAACAAGCGTCAAGAACCTGTGTCTCGACACCATACGGAAACGACACCTCTCATACGAAAACTACGAAAAAACAGAACGTACCATAGCTGCGGCATCCACTCCTTATTCAGAGACCATCCACTCGGAAGAAGCCGCACTGCTGCACCGATATATTGATAGTTTGGAAGAGCCCCAACACACAGTCATCGTCATGAGGGACATTGGCGGATACAGTTTTGAAGAAATTGCAGCCGCCGTACAGTTGAAAGAAGCCCACATCCGGATGATACTCTCCCGCGCCCGTCGAAAATTACGAGAACTATATATAAAAACAAAGCACCACCATGAACAGAAAAAATACAGTTGATTACCAGGAACTCTTGAAGCGGTATTACGAAGGAAAAACCACTTTGGAAGAAGAGAACCTGCTCCGGACCCACTTCCTTTCCCATACGGAAGAGAGCCATGCCGACGCTACCCTCTTCCGCATCTTGGCGGAAGAAAGCCAAGCCCTCCCGCCTGACGGAATGGAACAACGTCTGGAAGCTTGGATAGACCGGCAATCTGTCGTCCCCTCCCGTAAAAGGCGCTTTCTTTTTTGGGGACCAGTGGCCGTGGCAGCCGCCTTGCTTTGCTACGTGGGTATCACGCATGTCCTGCAACAGCATAACGAACTCACTCCCCAAGAAACCCTCATTGCCAAAAAAGCACTGGGAAGTACGCTCAAATGTATAGAAACGGGCGAACAAAGCGTCCTGCGCACCCACGAAAGATTAAAATACATCAAAAGAGACATCCATAAGAATATTCACGAACTTAAAGACATTGCCTTATGAAAAGACGACTTATAGTACTATTGGCCGGACTGGCATACATCATGCCGGCCGTAGCCCAACAAACGCTTTTCGACCGTTATGCCGAAAAGCAAGGAGTGACTTACGTCAACATAAACGGCGAAATCATCAAAACCTTATTGCCAGACATGTCGAACATATCCATTAAGGAAATCAACATACTGGACATAGACAACCGAGAACTCCTCCAGTCCATCGACAGAGACTTGCAGCAATGCATCAAGGACGAAAAGTACAAACAACTCATCAAAACGGTAGACTCCGATGAAAAGGTCTGTATCTTAAAGAAAGAAAAATCCTCTGACAGCCCAAGCGCATTTCTAATCACCGTCCAAAGCAAAGATGACACGCAGTTGATTTGGATTATAGGAAACATGCGGAAAGAAGAACTGGAAAAACTATTAAAAAACCTCTAAAAAACAAATATCATGAAACATTTCATCCTTATCCTTGCATGCCTTTGCGCCATGTCGTGCAGCAGGCAGACCACCGGAATAGACGCATTCGTCAACCAATACGACCAAGCATCCGTACGTATGCCGGGCATACTCATGCCTTTGGTGAAAAAGAAACTCCACAAGGCGGGCATCAACGTGAGAAGCATAAAAGTACTCACGCCCGAGAAACTGCAAAACGACTCTGCTCTTCTCAAACGTTACCTCGCTGATTTGGAAATGTTGGACTTTAAGGACTATTCCAAAATGGTAGAAGTAAAGGAGGACGATGAACACATCCGGGTATTTTTCAAAAAAGACAAGGAAGTCATTCACCAAATCGTAGTCGTCATTCGTTCAACAGAAGACTCGGAAGAAGACGGCATACTCGTACTCCTCAAAGGTGAATTCAATATAAAAGACATACACAAAATCATCAAAAACGGCACCTTTAAATAAGGGATACCCTTTCTCTCATAACCCACTGACCAAAAGACGGCAAAGGATTATGCCCGATTTGCCACTATCCTTTGCCGCCTTTTTTCTTTTACCTCCAGGCAGGCTCTAACTTCCATGCAGGATCTCCGTCAGGATGGGGCGCGCCCCACTTACGAAACATTCCACTGCAATCACCATCAGGATCAACCCCATCAGACGCATCATCACATTATTTCCTGTCTCACCGATGAACTTCACTAAAACCCCTGCCCAACGTAAAAGAACGAACGTAATCAGATAAACCAAAATAATGGCTACTATCACCGCCGTCTTCATCTCAAAGGAATAGGCTTCCTGCATCAGCACGATAGCATTGGCTATTGCCCCCGGCCCGCATAACAAAGGAATTCCCAAAGGAGCCACGGATACATCGTTGGCATACTCCTTGATTTCTTCCTTCCGCAAGTTCATCGGAGTGTACTTGGCTTGCAACATGTCGAAACCGATACGAAAAATAATAATTCCACCCACAATGCGGAAACCGTTGGTGGAAATACCAAAAAACTTGAATAAGAACTGACCTGCCAATACAAACAGCAACAATGCACAACAAGCCACCAAAGTGGCGCGTATGGCCACTGCACGCCGTTCTTTCTCATCCAAAGACTGTGTCATCGTCAAAAACACCGGCATCGTACTCAAAGGACTGGTGATGGTAAACAACGAAGTGAAACACAACAACGCAAAAGGAATTACCGTATCCATCATACTCATATTATTTAACGGTTAAAACAGAATCCATCCCGCCAACCCGCAAAAGCAAATCAACTTGATAGGATTCATCTTATACACCAGACTGCCGATAAAAGCAAAGGCAAAAAGGAAAATACTGATATAGAACTGCCACGGATTGTCCGGTGTACTGAAATTCTCAGGTGTGAGCAACAGCAAGGCTGCCGCCGCCAACAGCCCGACCACAGCCGGACGCAAACCCTGGAACACATGTTCCACCACAGGATGGTTCTTGAACTTCATCAGGAACTTACTGATAAGCAACATCAGGATAAACGACGGAAGCACCACGGCAAAAGTTGCCGTTACACTACCCAATACCGCCCAACCATGCCCGTAACCGGCATTGACCACACTGGTATAGCCCACATACGTAGCCGAATTGATGCCTATCGGCCCCGGTGTCATCTGGCTGATAGCCACGATATCCGTAAACTGCCCGCTCGTCAACCAATGATAACGGTTGACCACTTCCCCTTGAATCAAGGAAATCATGGCATAGCCTCCCCCAAAACCGAACAAGCCGATTTTGAAGAAGCTATAGAAAAGCTTTATATATAACCACCACATATCTTTATCATTTACTTTCCGACGGTTTGACATAACGGCCGTACAGGTAACCTCCCAAACCGGCCATTATAATAATGTATATAGGAGAAACACCCAACAGCCAAATCAACAAGGCACTCACCACCGGTATCCACACATTGGTCATCCCGATTTTGGCACTCTTCCCCATTTTAAACGTAGGGGCGGCTATCAGTGCCACCACTGCCGGACGGATACCCTTGAAAATGCTCTGCACGGTCTCATTATCCCGAAACTGTTGGAAAAACAAGGCTATGCCGAGAATAATCAAGAAAGAGGGCAAGATGGTACCCAAAGCACAAACCACGCTACCGGGTACGCCTTTCAGCTTATAGCCGATAAAAATGCTCATGTTAACCGCAAAAATCCCGGGGCAACTTTGGGCTATGGCCATCAAGTCCAGAAAGTCTTCACGGCTCACCCATCTGTTTTTGTCCACCACATCCGCTTCAATCAACGGTATCATGGCATATCCCCCGCCTATGGTAAACAAACCTATGCGGAAAAACGTACGGAAACTGTTCCAATAAATATTCATATTCCAACTCTTACACGGGATGCACAGACAGCACACGGGGCTGCGCCATGACATAGGCACAGCCCCTTTGCATGCCGTCCGGACATGATTATTTCTTATGAGCCTCCACCCACTTACGGGCATTGACAAAAGCTTCCATCCAAGGCGTGACCTCATCCGCACGGCGGTCTGCCGGATACCAGGCGTTCTGCCACGGGAAGATGGCACGCTCCAAGTGGGGCATCATGGCCAAATGGCGCCCGTCGGCACTGCATATACCGGCCACACTGTAATCCGACCCGTTCGGATTACCGGGATACTCATCATAGCTGTATTTGGCAATCACATTATACTTATCTTCAGGATAAGGCAACGAGAACTTGCCTTCGCCATGAGCTACCCAGATGCCCAACTTGTTCCCGCTCAGCGAACCGAACATCACGCTCCGGTTCATCGGGATGGTCAACCCTACGAACTCCGATTCAAACTTATGAGAGTCATTGTGCAACATGTGCGCCTTCTTCGTAAATTCCGGATTAATCAAATCCAGTTCCACCATCAACTGGCAACCGTTGCAAATACCCAAAGACAGCGTGTCTTCACGGGCATAGAAATTGTCGAGTGCCGCCTTGGCCTTCGGATTATACAAGAAAGCACCGGCCCAACCTTTGGCAGAACCCAACACATCCGAATTGGAGAACCCGCCACAGAAGACAATCATATTGATATCTTCCAACGTCTCCCGTCCGCTTATCAGGTCGGTCATCATGACATCCTTCACGTCGAATCCCGCCAAATAGAGCGAATAAGCCATTTCGCGCTCACCGTTCGTTCCCTTTTCACGGATAATGGCGGCCTTGATGCCCGACGGGGTACGACGGTCAGGGTTCAACCCGTACTGCGCCAACTTGCCCGTGAAATCCTTATTAAACACCATTTCGAGCGGCTGCATCTTATAATTCTCAAAACGAGCCTTGGCGCGTCCGTTCATACTCTGCTTCCGGTCGAGCAAGTAGGAAGTGCTATACCATACGTCACGCAGATAATCTATGCCGAACTGGTACTCCGCACCGTCCTTTGTCACTTGAACAAGGCGTTCGTCCGTAGGATGTCCCAACTTGAGATAACCCACACCGGCATCGTCCATGATTTTCTTGAATTCCGCCTTATGTTTGTCGGCAATTTGCACCACCACACCCGGATTCTCAGCCAAGAGAATCTTCACGATGTCATGATGTCCGAATTTGTCCAAAGAGATTTCCATACCGCCTTCCATATTCGCGAAACACATTTCAAGCAAAGTGGTAATCAAACCTCCGGCCGAAATGTCATGACCGGCCAAAACCAAGCCTTTGTTTACCAACGTCTGCACGGCATTGAAAGCATCACGGAAATATTCAGGATTCTTGCAGGTCGGCACGTCCGAACCCACCTTATTTAAAGATTGGGCAAAAGCCGAACCACCCAAACGCAAATCGTCGAAGCTGAAATCGATATGATAGAAAGTGGTCTTTTCCTTATTGACCATCACCGGCGAAACTACCTTTTTCACGTCGCTTACCTCACCACCGGCACTCACGATGACCGTACCCGGCGAGATGATTTTCTCGCCGCCGGGATACTGCTGGCTCATGGACAAGGAATCTTTTCCGGTAGGCACGTTGATTTCCAAAGCACAACAGAAATCGGACAAAGCCTGTACACCTTGGTACAAACGGGCATCTTCGCCTTCCTGAGAGCGGCACGGCCACATCCAGTTGGCAGAGAGAGACACGCTGTCCAACCCTTCGGCCAGCGGTGCCCATACGATATTAGTCAACGATTCGGCCACCGAAAGCACGGAACCTGCGGCCGGATCGGCCAAACCGGCTTGGGGCGCATGCCCGATAGCGGTAGCGATACCGGCCTTTCCACGGTAATCCAAAGCCACGACACCGCAGTCGCTCAACGGCAACTGGATTTCACCTTGGCATTGCTGTCGCGCCACTTTGCCCGTCACGGAACGGTCTACTTTATTGGTCAGCCAATCCTTACAAGCCACGGCCTCCAAACGCAACACACGAGCCACGTATTCATTCAACTTAGCTTCATCATACGTCACGTCCTCATACTTACGCTCCACCGTATTGTCGCGCATGTACGTCTTAGGACTGTGACCGAACATCTGCGACACATCCAAATCAAACGGACGCACGCCATCGGCCTGCTGGAAAGCAAAGTGCGCGTCGCCGGTCGTTTCACCGACCACGTACATCGGTGCACGCTCGCGTTCGGCTATCTTACGCACGTGTTCGATATGTTCTTCCTGAATCAACAATCCCATGCGTTCCTGCGATTCGTTGGCTATGATTTCCTTAGAAGACAAAGTCTTGTCACCAATCGGCAATTTGGACATATCTATCAATCCACCGCACTCCTCCACCAACTCGGAAAGACAGTTCACATGTCCGGCCGAACCGTGGTCGTGTATGGAAACCACCGGATTCACGTCCTCTTCGCACAATGCACGCACCAAATTGTTGGCACGCTTCTGCATCTCGGGATTCGCACGCTGCACGGCATTCAGTTCGATGCCGGAAGAATAGCGTCCCGTATCCACCGACGAAACAGAACCGCCGCCCAAACCGATACGGTAGTTGTCACCGCCGACCACTACGACCTTGTTGCCTTTCTGCGGCGTTCCTTTCAAACAGTCGCGCTTTGTGCCGTATCCCACGCCTCCGGCCAACATAATCACCTTGTCATAACCGTAACGTTCGCCGTTCTCCTGATGTTCAAATGTCAGTACGGAACCGGTAATCAGCGGTTGCCCGAACTTGTTACCGAAGTCGGAAGCCCCGTTCGATGCCTTGATCAAAATCTGTTCCGGAGTCTGGTATAACCAACGGCGTACCGGCAGGATGTCCTCCCAATCACGACCCTCATCTGTACGCGGATAAGAGGTCATGTAGACCGCCGTCCCGGCTATCGGCCATGAACCGACACCTCCGCCCATACGGTCACGTATCTCACCGCCCGTTCCCGTGGAAGCTCCATTGAAAGGTTCCACCGTGGTCGGGAAGTTGTGTGTCTCCGCCTTGATGGAAATCACAGACTCGATATCCTTGATTACAAAATAGTCGGACGTGGAATGGTCTTTCGGCGCAAACTGTTCCACCACCGGCCCTTGTGCAAAAGCCACATTGTCCTTGTATGCCGAAATGATTTTATGCGGATTTTCCTGTGTAGTTTTCTTAATCATCTGGAACAAAGAAGACTCCATTTCCTTCCCGTCGATGATGAACGTACCGCCGAAAATCTTATGACGGCAATGCTCGGAATTGATTTGTGCGAAACCGAACACCTCCGAATCCGTCAGCTTACGCCCCAACTGGCCTTCCACCTGATGCAGGTATTCGATTTCCTCTGGCGAAAGAGCCAATCCTTCCTGTTCGTTATATTCTTCCAGATTCTCTATATACACGATGGGAGCCGGTTGGATATCAACCGTAAAAATATCCTGGTCCAAACCCTTATACATACGTTGCAGCATCGGATCGTGCCCGGCATGTTCATCTTCCACTGGGAAATACTCTTCTATACGAGAAATACCGCTGAGGCTCATGTTTTGAGTAATCTCAACGGCATTCGTACTCCACGGAGTAATCATCTCACGACGCGGACCTACGAAACAACCTTTCAGTCCGTCTTCGGTTTCCACGGTGGCACCACCGTAAAGCCAACATAATTTTTCGATTTCCTCCGCATTGAGACGATGGTCCGCCTCTGTAGCGATGACGCTCCCGCCGGGAGTTCTAAAAAATGAAATAGACATAACTACTATTTGTAACAGATTAGAATAAATACTTGTGCTGCAAAGTTAAGCAAAAAAGCCCGATTGCACGTCCTGACATCTTAGAAAAGTAATCTTGATAATATAAAATAAAGAATCTCTGCCTATAAAAATAAAACTTCTTCCAAAATATTTCATGAAATATACTTATATTATATTTATTTTAAATATCTTTGTGGTCGATTAAGCTAAACAAATGGTCAAAAAGACGTATTGGCATTATTTAGATTCAGAAATAACTTCAAAACATTATTAATTATGAACAAACGAAGACTCATCAAGGCATCGTTATGGACAACCGCCTTATCTCCGTTCTTCTTCGCATCTTGCGTGGATGACAGTTATGACCTCACCAAGGACATTGACATGACTATCACCGTGGGCGGAGACCTCAGCATTCCGGGTAGCGGAACGGAAGAATTCACGTTGGAAGAAATTATGGATTTGGAAGACAACAGTGTCGTAAAAGCTGACGCACAAGGGAATTATGCCCTGAACAAAGCCGATACCACAGAAACCGACGTGGAAATAGACCCCGTACATATCAACGCCCCGGCAAGTAACCCGACGACGACAACACTGTACTTCAACACACCGGCAGCCACAAGCGAAGAAGTGGAGGCCCAAGTAAACGATGTGACCACGGACTTCCTTTTCTCGAAAGACGACGTAACAACGGACATCGTGTCGCTCACTTCCACCGATGTGGATTTCACGGCCTATCTGACCCTTAGTTTCAGCCAGACAAGCCAAAACGTGGAGGTCATCACCCTGAAAAAGGGATTCTCCATAGAAATGGAATTGGAAGGCCAGACACAACCCAACGGTTTCGTTTTTGAATTGGACAATACGGGAAATTATGGTATCAAAGAAGGAGAAGACCAGACCATAGAATTCCTGCAGGATCAAGAAATCCGCAAAGGTATGACACTGAAAATTCCTGTATATTTCAAGCGCATCCAAAATTTCCCCGACGGCCAAGGAATATACGAACCGGGACATTTCAAACTGCAAACGCATGTCATAGCTAACGGTACGGCCACAACCCCCGGAGTTCCGGCCGGAAACATCCAAGTAGACCTGATTACCGACACGGAAGTGCCCGACATCACGTTGCAGAGTGTAACGGGTATCGTTGACCCGAAAATTGACATCAACGTAGACCCGATCACCGTAGAAGGTGTACCTGATTTCTTGAAGGATGACGTAAACTTAGACCTGACGAACCCGTACATCAAACTGAGGCTTGAGAACGGAAGCCCGGCTGACGTAAATTTGAAGGCACGCATGACATGGACCAAAGACGGTGTCTTCAACGAAGGTTTCCAAATCGGTACGGACTTGGGCAGTACACCTACGGACCAAACCATCACACTTGCAGGAAGTGCAACTTCGGAATATTATCTCTCACGTATCAATATGGAGAATTTGCCCGCAGGCGCCAAGAATATTGTATTAGGTGACAACCTGTATGAACTGATACGCACCATTCCTGATGAAATCAAACTTACGGACGTAGAAGCCAAGGCACTGCAACATGACACGGAAGTGGAACTCGGCAACGATGGTGCCTATTACGAAGTAAACACCATTTACGAACTGAATGCCCCGCTGCAATTCGGAAACGAACTGAACATAGTTTATAAAGATACCATTAACGATTGGGGCGGTGACCTGGAAGACATCACCATCAAAAAAGCCATCGTAGAAATGGATGCCTTGAACGGTATTCCACTCAATTTCAAGCTTAATGCACAAGCCATAGACCGGAACGGCAACGTATATCCCAACGTAACGGTTAATCCGGTCAAAAACACGATTGCCCCGGGTCTGAAACTGACAGGCGAAAATGGTGAAACAGCTACCGAGAGTCCCATACAATTGGAGATCGTATGCGAAAGCGGAGACATGAAAGACCTTGACGGACTGATTGTCAATTTCACGGCCGACATGGAAGGTGTCAACCAAAATGCCACGCTGAACAAAGGCATGACCCTGAAGCTTTCCAATATCCGCATCCGCATCAAAGACGGAGTAACGGTAGACTTGAACTAATATCTCATTTTTATAACGGAATAAAATTATGAAAAGAAGAAATAAAATCGCAGCAGCCCTGCTTTTTGCGGTGTCCTTACCCACGGTATCTACTTTGGCACAAAACAGTTTGCGTTCGGCCTATTTCCTTGAAGGCTACACCTACCGCCACCAGATGAACCCGGCATTCGCCAATGAACGTAACTACATAAGTATGCCCCTCATCCCATTAGGTAATTTCAACGTAGGCCTACAATCCACTGTCGGAGTGAAGGATTTCATCCATAAACTCCCCGACGGAAGCCTCACCACGTTCCTCAACGACCACGTGGATGCCGGAGAGTTCTTAGATGGATTGAAAAACCGCAACCGCCTGAACTTAGACCTCGATATGACCATTCTGTCTTTCGGTTTCCATAAATGGGGAGGATTCAACACATTCGACCTTTCCGTAAAGAGCGGTACGCGTATGAACCTTCCCAAGGATTTATTCGAATTCGCTAAGGTAGGCATGGCTAATGGGAACAGCGAATATACTCTCGAAGACATGGGTATCTATTCTAACAACTATGCGGAAATCGCTTTCGGACACTCACGTAAAATCATGGACAAACTGACAGTGGGAGCCAAAGTAAAATTCCTTTTGGGCATATATAACGCAGACTTCCACGTCAACGACATGAAACTGACCTTGACCGATGACAAATGGGCCGTGTCTGGAAATGGTGAATTTTCTTCCGCCGGCATCGTGGACATTCCGACCAAAACTAAACTCAAGGATGTAGTAGACGAGAACACGGGAGCCGTAGTAGGACAGAAAGAGGAAGAAGAACTCGACTTTGACAACATCGAAACGGGCAACGCCATCGGTGGTTTCGGCATGGCATTCGACTTCGGTGCCACATACCAATTACGCGAAGATTTGGAATTGTCCATGGCCGTACTCGACTTAGGATGGATAAGTTACAAGAATGCCACACAGGCTACCATGGCCGCCGAGCCTTGGGAGTTCGACGGTTTCCATGACATTCCGTTCGATTCGGACAAAGCGGCTCCGGGTATGTCTATCGAAGACCAAATAGACAATCTGACAGATGATTTGGAAGACTTGTTCCAAATGAAGGCGCAAGGTACAAAAAAGCATACGCGTGCTTTGGGAGCCACACTGAACATAGGTGCACTTTACACTTTCCCTTACTACGACAAACTGAAATTCGGCTTCTTGGAATCCACCCGTATCAATGGACGTTATTCTTGGTCTGAAGGCCGTTTCTCAGCCAACGTGGCCCCGGTAAAATGCTTCGATGCCTCCATCAGCTACGCCATTTCATCTTTCGGTTCATCTTTCGGATGGGTAGCCAACTACCATGGAAAAGGTTTCAGCCTCTTCTTGGGTAGCAACCACCAGTTCTTCAAGGTGACTCCGCAATTCATTCCGGTGGGAAATGCCAATATGAACATCAGCATCGGTATTAATTTCCCGTTTGGAGACATCAAGTCCTTGTAACTTCCGATAAAAATCCTTTATAAAAGCCTGCCCGTGCCTTTCGTTACCAGTATGGGCAGGCTTTCTTCTCTTCTCCGCAACCTCAAGAGCTAAGTTCTGGACAACAGTCCCACAAACAATACTATTCAAAAGATATATTCCTCAACTCTTCCCGCTTTGTTTCCTCAGGCCTCATTTGGAGTAACCGAAGCAATTCACCGCTACTTACAGCGGTCTTCGGATTGAAATCACCGGATGCCATATAATCCAACATGCTGCGATACAACTGACGTACTTCAGGCTTGTCATCCACCGCCTCAAGATCCGACATGCACACCAGCAATTTCCCTTTCCCTACCGCCAATTCGAATATCAGCCCCAACTTATGGTTCCGCTCGATATTGTCGATAACCTGTACGATGGGACGGTAGCCCTTCGGAAAAAGATCCAGAATCAAGGGATAACTCTGCTTCACAATAGGGAACCATTGCCAATTCGTATGGAAATCCGTAGGAAAGGAACGGAACAACGGATGGCTGGGGTCGGTCAGCATCCCCATCGTCCCAGGAGAGACCGGTTTCCGGTTGTTGCGGCTGATGGTCTCAAACATCCTGTAATTCCAATAGTCGGTCTGGAACAACCCGCCTACCGTTTGGGAGGCATAGCAACCCCGTTCGGGAAACCATAATACCTTCCCGCCGTTTTCCAATGCCGAAAGCACGTGGCCGTCCAACCGTTTGGCCACCGTGATGCCCGGATGGCTTTCTTTCGTGCTCCGGTCCTCGGGATAGAACCAAAGCAGATAAGTATTTTTATAGTCCGTACCTTCTATGGCCAATTCCAGATTCAACCTCCTCGCCTTGCCGGTCACAGGAATCGGTTGCCGGATATCTCCGACCTCCAGCAATCCCCGTCCGGAAGAAACTATGGGGCATATGCCCTTCCCGATAACGTGTCCTTGTTCGTCCCTCAACGTCCATGCCAGTCCGGTTCCCTGCAAAGAACGTGCGGCGTAATGGGCAACCTTCACCCGGGCAGTCAACGTCTCTCCCTCCGTCCAACAGAATTTTTCCGTCAGCAGCAAGGGAACCACTTCGTTGCAGAATCCCTTCCAACGCTCAGGCGAAACCAGTCCCTTGCTGTCCATAAAAGCATCCAAGATACCGACATAAGCTGAACCCTGCCCCGGATAATCCTGCAAATCCAACAACTGGAAGCCGGCCAGTCCTTCCGTGCGCAAGTCCATTTCGATGTCGGCCTTATAAAGCTCTGCTGCCCACCGCCCAGAAGCGAGAAAGAAATCTTCCGCCTGTTCTGACATCCCGGCACGGGCCAACCTGTCCCTGAAGACTTCCATATTATAAGGGTACAAGACACCCGTGTACTTGGCCATCTCGCGATAATCGGGATATACCTGAAACTGTCCCGTCTCATGGCTCACCACTGGAACATCCGCCCGCGCCACGGCTCTGGAAAAGTCCATCACCGTATTGGGATAGGTATGGTTGAGATATCCTCCGTCGTATGCATCGGCAAATGAAAACGAGCCACGGACATGCGTGTCGAGGCTCTGCGGCTTTTCACCTCCGATACGGCACGTCACCAAATAGTCCTCACCCGGAAGCTGCCCTTTGAAACCCAAGTAATTATTGGAACCGTAAGCATACAAATGCCGGCGGTCTGCCTGCCGAAAAGTATCGACCAAAGATTGCATGACTTCAAAATCTCCGGACAGTTCATTGCCCAACGCAAACATGACGAAAGAAGCATGATGGCCGTATTCCTGCTGAATGCGCAAACCCTCTTCGCGCAGATACGAAATCAAACGGGTGTTGTCCTTCCCCATCCATCCCCAGAACGGCAGTTCGGCCTGCAAATATATTCCTTCGATGTCGGCGGCTTCAAAGCAGGCTTCGGGCGGACACCAGGAATGGAAACGATAGTGGTTGATACCGTAAGATTTGGCCACCCGGAAATAATGCCGCCACGTCTCCACATCCATGGCCGTATGTCCTGTCAAAGGAAACACACAGGCGTCATGTTTTCCGCGCAGGAAAGTGGTCATACCGTTAATCGCGAAATGCTTTCCCTCTGCACGGAAGTCCCGCAAACCGAAATCGACGGATAGCCGGTCATACCCGGGCAGTTCGACCTCCAACCGATACAGCGCAGGATCGTACTCGCTCCACAACAAAGCTTCTTCGCCCAACGGGAAATCGAAGTCGTACTCTGCCTGCCCTTTTCTCAAACCGAATTTAAGCGGACGGGCGCGATGCGCCTTCTCCGTATTCCATGCCGTAGCGCGCACTTCCAACCGCATGCGGTTCCGAATGTCTTCGGGCGAAGCCAACCTCACTTTCAGCCGGACCGACTTTTTCTCCGCATCGGGATAAACCTGCACACCGGCCAAATGCAACGGTTCTTTCGCTTCCAGGAAAATGTCGCCGATGATACCGTTCCAATTCGTTTGTGTGGATTCCGTATAGGCATGTGAAGACCCGAGCAATTCCGGCGGCACGGACTCGCCATTGTCCACCCTGACGGCTATTTCATGCCGGCCGGACGTGAGAAAACGGCAGAGGTCGTACACTTGGCGCACGGAAATGCCGTCCCGGCTTCCGGCTTCCTTGCCGTCCACCCACACGCGAGTGGGCTTCGTGCGTTCCAAAGTCAGTGTCACGACTTTATTTTTCCAACTTTCCGGTATGTCCACCACTTTCTTATACCAAGCCCTGCCCACATAAGCGTGCAACCGTGTGAGATAAGTGGTTTCGTCCGTCCTTGTGGGCCGGAATCCTTTTCGATTCGTGTCTGTCGTACCCGGAAGCATCACTTCCTCAGCAAACGGTGCTGTGGCAAAACCGCTTTCTTCCCCTTTTCCCCTGACATCCAACTTGAATGCCCATTTGCCTTGCAAGTCCATCCGTTGGCGTTGGGGAAACATCGCGCACGAAAAAAGCACGGCCCATACCCATGCACACATCCTTTTCTTCATCATGTCTTTTTAATGGTTTAGGTTTATCGTAAGGCAAAGGTAAGAAAATCCAAATTGTCCAGTTATATCCCACCCTGCACTTTTTACCGAAAACTCGGGATGTCGGATACGTAATCCTTAGGTAAGGCTTCCGAAGTCAGCTCTACCCACACAGGTTCATCCCATCCTTCCACGTCGAAGCGTAAACGGATTGTCCCTACCTTCCGGGTAGACTGCACAATGGCCATGGCACGCCCGAAATACGTCTTGTCTTCATGGGAAGTGAAAGGAGTCTTACGCCGCAAGTCACTGCTGATGAATCCCACTAAACGGCCCTCGCCCTCAATGGAGGCTTTCACCCGGCGGTCTGCATGCTGCACGAGTGTTCCGTCTTGGTCCAACAACTCCACCTGCACATAACTCAAATCTTGCCCGTCGGCCATCAATTTTCCACGGTCGGCTATGGCTTTCAACCTCACGGCATCACCTGCCGTACGTATTTCATGCACAGCCACCGTATCCGTCCCGTTAATGCCTTTAGCCACAAGCGTCCCACGCCGGTAAGGCAGGCACCACGTTATCGTATGGTTCGGGTAATCCGTCGTCCGGCGTACGCCCATCTCGTTGCCGTTGTGGAACAGAGCCACACGCTCGCAGTTGGTCGTGGTGTTTACTTCGATGACCAAACCCTCGTAAGCTCGGGGGAAATTCCATATCGCCGCCATGTTCGGCCATTGCCAAAGGTCACGCCCGTGGTCGATGTCGAGCGCATTGTCTCGTACGGCGATACGCACCATTGGTTCGTCGTTCCACATCGCCCGATGGAAAGCCGCACGCGGCTTTTCCACCATGCAAATATCGAAAAGTCCCGCAGGCCAACCGTGGCTCGGCCAACCGGCTTCACCGATGTAGTCCGTACCGGTCCAAAGGAAACCGCCCGCGATAAAATCGTTCTCGGCAATGATGTTCCACGGATTGTTCGTGTCGTAACTACGGAT
Organism: Paraprevotella xylaniphila YIT 11841; assembly: GCF_900683745.1. Classification (NCBI taxonomy): domain Bacteria; kingdom Pseudomonadati; phylum Bacteroidota; class Bacteroidia; order Bacteroidales; family Prevotellaceae; genus Paraprevotella; species Paraprevotella xylaniphila. The sequence goes on along the minus strand of NZ_LR215980.1, from coordinate 384,250 downwards.
ATTCCCTTCCGCCCCGCAGTAATAAGGCAACTCCTCCGTCACTAAAAAGCGACGCTCGGGAAATTTCTTATGGTCGGAAAGCATACGTGCCTCCAGATAATTGTAGCCCACGACATCGGTCACTCCTGAAAACTTCTCGTTATGGCGGTTCTGTGCCGCAAGGCAAACCTGCCGCGACGGTTCGAACCCGTGCACGAAGTCCTGCAACATAGCCGCCCGTCGGCATCCCGTATCCGACCCGTCCCATGCTTCCTGCAATTCATTGCCGATGCTCCATAATACGACACAGGGATGGTTGCGATCGCGCACCAGCATGTTCTTCAAGTCCTCCTGCCACCACGCATCGAAATACTGCGCATAATAGCCGGACTTCCACTTGTCGAACGCCTCGTCGATAACCACAAACCCCATGCGGTCGCAAAGGTCGAGAAACTCCGGCGAGGGTTGGTTGTGGCTGCACCGGATGGCATTCACTCCGTACTCCTTGCAAATCTCCAATTTGCGTTCCATGGAACGCAAAGGCAGTGCCGTCCCCAAAGAGGCATCGTCTTGGTGCAAACAGAAACCTTTCAACTTCAAGGGCTTCCCGTTAAGCAGGAAACCACGGTCGGGAGTGAACTCGCACGTACGCACGCCGAATACCGTTTCGTAGGTATCGACCAGTTTGCGCCCGTCATATACAGCAGTATGCAAAGTATAAAGATAAGGATGTTCCGTGTCCCACAACTGCGGACAGGGGATTTTGAGCGTATGCTCTGTGTCAGCCGTCTGCCCGGCAGCCACTTGCAAGGGTTGTTTACCGGATTGCACCACTGTACGTCCCTCTCCGTCCGTAATCTGTTGGCAGACGGACAAAGTCTTGGTACGCTCCGCCTCGTTCGCAACCGACGTACGGACACGAACCTCCGCCCGTTCCGCCGTCACCACCGGAGTCGTGACGTAAGTCCCGTAGGAAGCCACATGAACTTTGGCTGTTTTCACCAACCAGGCATGGCGGTAAATCCCCGCACCGGTGTACCAACGTGCCACACTGTCGTGTTCCAATGGATTGTTCACCCGGACTGCCAACACGTTTTCAGCTCCATAAATTAAATAAGGTGTAAGATTGTACTCCTGATAACAGAAACCGTAGGGACGGAATCCCAAATGATGCCCGTTCACATACACGTCGCTACGGCTGTATATGCCGTCAAACAGCACGGCGATACGCCTTCCTTTGTCCTCTTTGTCCACCCGAAACGTCTTCCGGTACCAACCGATGCCGCCAGGCAAATGCCCGTTGCCTCCGCTCAATTTCGGATCGAAATCCTGCGAGATGCTCCAGTCGTGCGGCAACTGTACGTCCTGCCATCCGGTTTCCGACACTTGCATACCGGCATTTGCCCGGTCGTCGGCATTCAGGATGAACTTCCAATCGAAATCAAAATTCTCTTTTTCCCTCACACGGTCGTGGGCTGCGGCCATGAATGGCCAAACCACCGCTAACGCCAGTATCCACCGGCTCCATAATCTCTTCTTCATCATACGTTTTCAAGTTTTTCATGATTCTCGCAGCAAAGTTAGGAAAATCCCAAGCAAGGGACTTTATCGCATGTTACCAATCTTTGCCCTGAAAAAGCTTTTTCAAGGTCTATGTTACATACGCAAAAATATATGTTATACAAAAGAAAAGGATGTTACTTGTACGAAAGTATCCGCTATTGGAGCGAAAATGCGACAGGCTGAAAATCCGTAACTTTGCTTGTCGTCATGAAAAAAGGATGAGCCATGGGCTTTATCCTGCAAACTTTAAAACAAAAAACACATGAAAAGAATGATTACCCTCTTGTATGCAACGGCCCTCACGGGATGCATACCGCTCTGCGCACAGCGCACGGCCAGCGTAAGCCTCGACCCCGAAACGAAATTCCAAAAGATAGACGGATTCGGAGGCTGCGGAATGAACGGACAATGGGCTGACGTCTACACCCAAGAACAAGTGGACCGGTTGTGGGGACCGGACGGAATGGGCTATAACATCATGCGTATCCGTATCAACCCCGACGAAAGTAACTGGAAGAGTTACGTGAACGCTGTCAAATGGGCCAAGGCACACGGTGCCATCGTTTTTGCCAGCCCGTGGACACCTCCCTTCCGTTTCAAGGTCGGTGCCGAACAGACGTGGGGAGAATCCTCTAACCACGGACATATCAATACGGACAGCATCGACTCATACGCCCGATGGTTGGAACGCTACCGCCAGTTCATGGAAGACCAGGGAGCGGCCATAGACATCCTATCCGTCCAAAACGAAAGCGACTACGACCCGGAAGGATACGAAGGCTGCCTCTACACCGTCGACGAAATGACCCGCATGGTAACCGCCCTGCACCAACACCTTTCCCCGGAATGCAAGGTCATGGCACCGGAATGCTTCGGATGGGACAGCCACAAATACAACCGGGAATTGGTAAAATCGGCGGCCATGCGCAACAGCATCGACATCTGGGGTAACCATATCTACGGTGTCAATGACATGACCTACGTGGACTACGTGCGCAACCTGACGAAGCGCCCCATGTGGATGACTGAATATATATTCGATGAAGACAAGGTGGGCACATGGGAAAGTGCCTGCGATTTCCAAGAACAGATAGACAGTTGCATGCGGGCCGGCTTCAGTGCCTATGTTTACTACAATATGATAAACCACATGTTCGGCGACGGGAAAGGAGGTGGCAACGCTTCGGAATTAAGTACTTTCGCCTACGTGCTAGGGCATTATGCCCGATATGCAACCGGAATGACGCGCATCAAATCCTCATTCTCCGACAAAGGAAAAACTCCGGTCAACGGTTCGGCATACGTCAGTGAGAACGGCGACACCCTCAGTCTGTTCGTCCTCAACCGCTCTTCCGAACCAGTAAAGTTGAAAGCAAACCTCCCGTTTGAAAGCCGGCAGGTATACGCCGTTCTGACGAACGCCACGCGCAACCGCTTCGTGCAAGATGTTAGTACGCAATATGCGGGAACGGCCTCACCGGAAATCGACCTACTCGGAAACGCTTTCTATACCCTGCAATTTATCCGGACGGAAGCAGAGACACCCGAACCGAGTGAACCTACCGTCATGGAAGCCTACAAGAAAACAACCGAGGTGAACCCGCTCAACCCCTACCGTTTCTGTGCCGACCCGACATCCGTCGAATATGAAGGGCGCCTCTATGTGTACGGAACGAACGACCAACAGGAATTCGACGCGACAGGAGGCCTGACCTCCAACACTTACGGAAAGATCCGTTCCTTGGTCGTGATGTCTACGGAGGATTTGGTCAACTGGACTTACCACGGCACCATAGATATGACGGCCGTCTGCGGACAATGGCTGAACGCTTCGTGGGCACCTTCTATCGTCTCCCGTGAAGAAGCCGACGGGAAAACCCATTTCTATCTATATTTCTCCAATAGCGGAGGAGGCGTAGGCGTCATTACCTCTACTTCTCCTCTGGGGCCATGGGCCGACCCGCTCGGCAAAAACCTCATTTCCGGCAGCACACCCGGACTCGGCCTTTGCAGTACACCTTTCGACCCAGGTGTCGTCATCGACAACGACGGTACGGGGTGGTTGGCCTTCGGCGGCGGAAACCCGAACGCGGAAGGAACGGAACTCATGCCGGGCAATGCCCGTATCGTACGCCTCGGTAAGGACATGATTTCGCTTGACAGTGACATCATGCCGATTCCTGCGCCTTATCATTTCGAAGCCAACGAACTGAACGTGATGGGCGAAAAACTGGTCTATTCCTATTGTACCAGTTGGCGCGAACGTACGAACTGGCCTTCATACGGCGGTATCTCTGAAGCTCCTTCGGCATGCAGTATATGTTACATGACGACCGACACGCCCCTTGCCCCGGACAGTTGGACCTACAAAGGAGAATACTTCGCCAACCCCGGCACATTCGGCTACCCGTACGGTAACAACCATTCACACCTGCAAAAATTCAGTAATGCTTATTACCTTCTTTACCACACGCAAGGATTGGAACAACAAATGGCCATCAACGGAGGTTACCGTAGCATAGCCATGAACAGATGTACCGTAGTGGAACGCTCGCAACGCATCAATGCCGTGACGGCTTCTCCGACCGGCGTTATGCAACTCACGGCCAAACGTGTAAACCCGTTCATCCTCCAACAAGCGGAAAACTTGTGCACGGCAGCCGGAGTGAGTGCCGAAAGCTACGGGAAAACGGGCAATACCCGTATCACTATCCCACAATCCGGAGGTTGGACTATGGTAAAAGGTGTCATGTTCGGCACGGAGGGCATCAAAAAGTTCACGGCAAACCTGCAAGGGGAAGGCACGTTGGAAATCCGTCTGGACGACATAGAAGCCGAACCCGTGGCCACCCTCGACTTCTCCACACCGGAGGCCACAGAAGTATCCGTCGACTGTCCCATATCTATTACCGGGTCGCATGACGTGTATTTCCTTTTCACGGAAACACGGGGCGAAGTGAAGTTCGACACATGGCAGTTTGCCGGGAAAGGTTCCGATGCCATCACAAATACCGAAATGGAAGACAGAACTCCCGTACGGTATGAATATTACCACCCCAACGGTATGCGTCTTACAGAACAACCCGCCACAGGCATGTATTTCCGTAAGACGTATTACAGTGACGGAAGCGTGAAAACCGACAAGAAACTCTCCGAACATTAAAAAAGGAATGCAGATGCAAAAATAACGGGTGCGCCGCTAACGCACCCGTTATTTTTGCACTTAAGAAACCGGAAACGGTATCCGGAAGCAAACACCTTATTTATTCCCCATTACCACAAAAGAACGGGAGAATACCACGTTATAGGTCTTGACCATCCCCTGATAGTCGAACGTCACCACGGCTGTCTCTGCATCCGGACGAGCCTGCTTGACTTCCACTTTCACGTCCTTATTATCGGAAGATGCCGACACCTTAGGCAGACGGGCAGTCTCGGAAGGAAGCACGTATACCACTTCATACGTCCCATAGCCGGTTATGCCATTGGCATTGGTGGAACGTACCGGAGTCTTAGGCAATTCAATAGCCTTCCCGTCCACCGATATGCTGACAGAAGGTACGACCGGACGGGCTATCTTCTTCCCGACCGAACTGAATCCCAACCCTGTCAAGTCGAAAAGTTCCTCTCCACTGCCTCCTTCTGCCACCAAATAAATAGCATGCTTCCGACCCAGTCCGTCCACATGGGCCGAGACATCCACAGTAAACTGTGTGACTTCCTGCGCCGAACCGGCTGGTACCTGGATTTCTCCTATCTTCTTGCCTTTCCACGTAGCGTTGTCCCAAGGACCATCCATCCATACGTTTACTTTGAAAGCTTTGGACGTTCTTGGGGTCAGGAAAAGATTGAAAGCCGTCTGGTTTCCTTTCTTCGTCCCCTCAAAGGCTTTCAAACCCAACTGGTCCTTTTTCAAACCTCCGAAACCAAAATATTTATATCCGATGATATTTCCGTTTTTCACACCGACAATCGGGGCATGGTTGTCCCAAATGTCCCAAGCATCTTGCTGAAGACGTATATCCGACAAGTAACAGGCGATACCGGCAGAATAGTATTGGTAAGGGTCAAGCCCGAAGATGTGGAAACCTTCCGACGTGACTTCCGCCCCTTTGTATTCGTTACCTTGTTTGTCCTTGGCCGTCCACACATGGTTCTTGGCATACGGGTCGTAAGCCCGGATGGAGACTTTGCCTCCCTTGGCTACCGGCTTCTCATCCCATTCCACCTGAATGGGGGCTACCATGGCCTGACGCGCAAAACCGAATCCGCGCGGCGGACGGTGGTAGAACACGTACCATTGTCCGTTAATTTGCTCAATACTCCCATGCGTATTGTGCCCGGCATTGGTGGTCTGCAAACGTGAACCGTCTTCGTTCAGCACCGGAGCGCGGGAATCTACCAAGACCCCACCGCTCTTCCAAGGTCCCAACGGGCTATCCCCATAAGCATAACGCAAAGTGGAATTGGAATTTCCTATGCCGTAATCAGGGCCGGAATATCCGCTATATATCGTCACATATTTGTTTCCCACCTTACGAATGGAAGAAGCCTCGAAGAAGTTGAAAGCCTTGGGATCCTGCCCTTCAAAAAGACAAGGATATTCAGTACCTTCCGGATCACGGACACCTCCCTGCGGAGTACCGGCAGGCATGAAATACGGAATCACCTCCGTACCCGGCCGCACGGAATACATCGTATTCGGGTCAAGCTGTGCTGCCGACGAACGTTGGAAGCCCCAATAACCGTATGCACGGAAGCCGATTTCGTAGTCGGGGTCTTTCGGGTCGGTGATTTGCTCCACATAAATAGACGGGTCGAAACCCAAGATGCTGCCCGGTAAAGTCTTGGTGCCGTCGGCATTCAAATTTATAGGTTTGAAAGGCCCGTCGGGACGGTCGCTCTTAGTCACCATCGCTTCCCGGTTACGCCCACGGCTGTGCGGATACAGGTAGTATTCCTTCTTTCCATCCCGGCGGCGCACTTCCACCAAGTCAGGCGCATACATCACGTCCCACTGTCCTTCAATGGGATAAGTAAAGATAGGGCCTTCGTCACGCCAACTGGACAAATCCTCTACCGGTGCCGACCACATCCGGATGTCCGGCCCACAATAACTGTTCATCCGCAAATCGTGGGAACCAATGATGTAAGCGCGGTATTTCCCGGGATTGTCCGGATCTTCAAACACGCGCGGCTCACCATCGGGCAAATGTTCCCACAACGGCAAATAAGGGTTTCCCGCCCCATGAAACACATACTCCTGTACATCCGGTTGCCCGAACGCATCCACACCTACGGTCAAAGAACAGCATGCGGCAGCACACCACAATGCCACCCAATGTCCTCTTCCCAAAATCATTTTCTTTTTTTCCATTGATTTTATCTTGTTTAATATCTGGAAAGAAAACGGCTAAACATCCTGTTTAGTACCGTTTCTTTCCAGAAAAATTCATCGTTTCAATATCTTATCCACCTTGACCGTGCCATCCGACAGGTAACTGCGGCGAATGATTACTCCTGTCGTGTTATCGCCCGGAAGTACCCTACGGCCTGACAAGTCGAAGAACTCTTCTCGCTCCACCGTTGCCGTAGTTTCCTCGGCCGAGTAAATTCCGTTCTCCACACCCTCGTCATACGTAATGCCCTCGAACGATATGTCATCTATGAGGAAATTACCTTGGGATGCCGCCAAGCCCCATACATATTGTGTGGCTCCCTGTTGGAATTCACCACCTTCATCCGTGGTGGAAGTCCCCAGATGCCAGGTTTCCCCGTCGGTAGAGTACTCTATTTTCAAAGTCACCTTGGAAGAACCCGAAACCGAAGCCCGGTACCAAATGCTTTTGCCCGAAGCCGCCTGCAAGGATACGCTCGCGCTGTTGAACATGTTCAATTGCTTGGAAGACGTGGACTTGTAAATGCGGAAGTCGGTAACCGTACCGTGGTTGTACACATTCATATAATAACCGGCCATGATACCCGGAGTATACCCCTGGTTGGCGTTCCCTATCGTGAGCGTGTCACCGCGAAGAAGCACTCCGTTCTTGTAATCGCCCGATGAAGTCACGACCTGCCGCCACGTCACGCTGTAATCCGTACTTTTGCGTGTAAACCGCTCCAAATCCAACACTCCGGTGCCGTTCGCACTCGGTGCCGTGTACACCCGTAACATCTTGCTCGTACGGTTCTCCGAATCCGTATAGTTCGACACCCCTGCCGTACAAAGGTTGCCCACGCCACGGGTAATCCCCTCGGCCGGTGGATTGGAAGCCCCGGAAGAAACGGCATCATCCTCGAAATCATAATACGTGACATAATTGGCAGGAGTCACGCTCCCTTTCAGGTTCACCTTGCGTTCTTCCATATAAGAAGTAGCGATGGTCATCACGTCCTCGTAGTCATCCACGGCCATCTCCGGTTTCAGACGGACGAATACACGCACGGCACCTTGCTCATTGGTCAAGCGGTTGGACTCAACAACCAGTGCGCCGGTATATTCACCCAAGGAGTCGAGCGAAAGCCCAAAGGCATTGCCTGCCAAAGAAATCTTCACATCACCCAACAAATCCGTTCCGCTGATTTCCAAACTGCGGATGACCGCATTCGTTCCACCATAAGTCATGTTTATGTCCTCCAAATCCGTCTGTGACATCGTAAGCCCGGTATTATGGAAACGGATGTCGTCTACCGTCATGGCTGCTTCCCAACAAAGACGTGTTTCACCACACGAGAACGTGGCATCTTCCGCAGACAGCATATTCTGCCATTGTACCCCGTCTACAGAACCGTCAAAGTATAATTTCCCATCAAGCAGCGTGGCACGGTAATATGCCATCCCCTCGGCCTTGTCTCCCTCGGCTAAAGTTTTGCCCACACGCAAAGTCCCGTCTTCGTCTTCTTCCATCACAACGAGCGATACTTTACCACCTTGCACGCGGAACAGATAACCGCCACGGAGCAACATGCCTGCATCGCCTTCCAACTGGTGCCATGACACACTATAATCCACGGCATCACGCGGGAACAACTCCAACAGGGCTTGCCCCATTCCGTCCGTACCGGCAGCATAGGCATGCAATGCCTGATTGTCTTCAATGGCAACCACGCCGGCTTCGCCTCCCATCAGGGTCAGCATTTCAGCCGCCGGGTCTGTAGCAGACGTGCCCGATTTATCATCTTCAAAATCGTAAACATAAGCATTATCACGATTTATCTTGATACAATCCACCAATACGTTTACAGGCGTTGAAACAAACTTCAATTCCACTTCGTTCTCCCCGGCCTCCAACTCTGCCTCGACAGATGTCTCTGCCCAAACACCATTGGTGGCACGCATCGTCAGAGAATTTCGTTTGCCATTTACAATCAAATACATACGTGCACTACCATTCGGAACCTGATAACGGACGCTTATGGTATAAGTTCCATTCCGAAGCACTCTTACCGTGTCACGGATGGAAGCCGAACGGTTCGTGCCCATTTCCACGAACCCTTGGCCTTGGTAGCCCGGATAGCCATTATAATAAGCATTGGTACGGCAAGCCCCGATATTCTTGTAATCGAAAAATTCGGCTTCATACTGCAACGTACCGGCATATACGGACGGACGCTCGGGCACTTCTATCCGTGCCGGTGTCCATTCCGTCAGACGTCCGGTAGCTTTTCCCTTACACTTGATGCTCAGTTCCACCGGACCGTTATGGCCTACTACCAATGTCAGCACACCGTCTTCCCAAATCTGTTTCACTTCGCTGGCACGATGGTCGGCACGGTCATACCACTCCACGACCGGTTCCTCCGAGGCACCATAGATGCGTACCGTGTCGTTGGCATTTTCGGCTTCAGCAAAAGTTCCTCCGTTGTTATTACCCGTCTTGGAATTCCGATAATTGGTCATATAAAGCATCACACTATCGGAAAACTCTTTCATCACCGCCATGGAATAGGGCGAGATATCCAATGAAATGCTGTCTGCCGTATTATAAAGAAAAGGTATGCAACCCTCTGCGCGACGTTCGGATATGTGGCGTGAACGCACGCCACCCACCACCTTGTCCTCATATTGATAGGGATTATACGTCATCCATGTATTTTCTGCATGAGCTGCATAAATGTCTCCCGTATATTCCTGTGGAAAAAGTTTATTGAATTCGGCCACTTTCGCTGATTCATCCGGCCAACGGGTATCGTACTCCGACACCTTAACCACCTGAAGTTTGCGTGCCGTTTCATCTAATAAGTCGTACACTTGTGGGATAGATGGATAACGGCCGGTGGATTTCAGCCACCACTTATTTTCCAACCAAGAATTATTGTATTTTCCATCGTTTCTATCTCGGTCACAATTCGGACGATACAATCCGTCATAGAGTGTAGACGGAGTCAGATAATCGTCAAAAGTCCCGGTACTCTTGTCATTTTGCAGACAGATTTTCGTCCGTTCTACAACCTCCTCACGCGAAAGGATACGTACTGTACCATCTAAAATTTTTCGGAACTCATCAATATTGATATTGACGAAATGTGGAAACCATCCCCAATTTCGCCGTGTATACCCGTCAGGAGTCACAGAAGTGTTGATTTCTCGTGAGACTTCCACCGGAATTGTTTCCGGCCCGTCAATGACAGTCTGTCCCGTCAGCATAACATGTTCCATGATAGGCATCGCGCCCGAAGCTTTTACAAAAGGTTCTATCTCCTGATCATTCTCCGTGGCCGAATTACCATCGTCAGTACTCCACCCACACGCATCAAAACGGATGCCATATTGTCCGGCATATCCTCCGAGCCATGCCCCAAGGCAGTTACTTTCAATGTCGAAAAAGCCATTTTGCATCGTGTACTTCTCACAACAGATGAAATGCTCTGGGTGTTCCGTCAGCAGACGGTTCACTTCCGGATTTCGTTTCATATAGGCTATTGGCATCATATCAGCCGAATAGTAAGCCTGTGTAAAACTTACAACAAGATATCCCCCGTATCTATGGCAAATCTTCAAAATGTCACCAAAAAGAGATAAACGCTCTAAAAAAGAGGGCGTTCCTTCCTCCCCGAATCCCCAAAATTGCTCAGCGAAATTCCAACCGATAAAATTCGGGTACTTGCGGAAATAATCTTCGTACACACTCAAATCATGGTCGGAGAATCGGCTATGCCCACCACTGGCACATTGTACCATAGACCATACACGTTTCTGTGCACAGGCCTTCAACCAAGAATCACACACAGCAAAACCATCATTACAAATGGCATCTGTGGCAGACAATGAAAGGCTGAACACCACATAAGGACGAATATCTTCCGGTACCATCTCTATAATCCTTTCTGGATCCGGCGTATTCCACGTATCCACATGTACAATCCACAACGGCCGTTCCGGCGAGATAGGCCGTCGCAAGGGTGCATCGGCCTTGGCTTCCACCAAGCCTGCCCCAACCATCAAGACAAACGAAACGCCCGCCAAGAACGCCCGTTTGCATTTCAAATAAAATTGTTTCATAAAAGTAATTGTTTGATTTTTAATTATAATGATTTACCAATTATCCGTACGGAAAGGAGAAGCCAAAAGCCCGTCCTTGTTACATAAGTTCGCCTCTTCGGGGTTGTTGCTCCAAGCATAACGCACGGCCACAGGATGTTCTACCTCCGGACTGCTCACCACCACCTTGCCGCCTTTGATTACGGCATCTGCCCATACGAACTTACGGTCTTCACCCGCAATGGCAAAATGCTTCAGCCTTCCGCCCCGGCACGACAATCCCCGTCCGGCATCGTCGAATGAAAGGATAATGCGGTTGCCTTTCGTCTCCATACCTTTATATATAGGACCCGAGGCCGCCACCTTTTCGCCATACACGATTTTGCGTGCCCCAAGGAACAACCGCCGGGCCACCGTTTTCTTGTCCAAAGGATGGATGTCGTTCCATTCCCCGGCATCGTATGTCACGGCCAAAGCCGTATGGGGAACGTTTCGGGATACTTGGAACTGTGCCTCGCGCAGGCGTGCCCACCCGCTGTCGGAAGGCTTGTCTTGCTTTGCCATATAGTTAGGCAACTGCACCAAGAGGAAAGGCATCTCCGGCCACCCCCATGTCTCGCGCCAGTCCGCTATCAGGGAAGTCAGCAACGGGGCATACTCTCCTGCCCGTCCCGCATTATTCTCTCCTTGGTACCATATCGCTGCCTTCACTTTCCAGTTACGCACAGGGTAAATCATGCCATTGTACAATCCGGAACCGGCATGCCTCAGGTTGGCCAGACGTTGCTCGTAAGGTTCTGCCTCGGCACGGTCGAATCCGACCTTGTATTTCCACACCCCGGACAATTCCACTTCGTCGTCATCCCCCTTCAACTTATACACCTTGTCACGCACGATTTCTCCATTGCCGTTCAATGCCGTCAGCTTCAGGGTCACGTTGTTCACACCTTCCACCAATACGCCTGCCGGAACATCATACTTGCGCGGCGGTCCGAAATACGCCGTCGTACCTACGAAAGTGCCGTTCACGAACACCGAGTCACAATCGGACATGCGCCCCATATAGAGTTTCGCATGCCGTCCCACCATGGAAGACGGAAGACGGAAGTTCTTCCTGTACCATACGCTTCCCTTTACCCGGATACCCGTCTCGCGCCAAGTGCCCGGCACGTCCACTGAGTCCCAAGCGGAATCGTCGAAATCCCTCCGGTTCCATTTCCCGGTACCCTTGTCGCGCTTGGCTTCGGCTGCGGCCTCTAATGCCTCGCGGTCTACCCGCAGCTTGGGGAAGTCCTTCAGATGTTCCTGGCTGATCCAAGATTCTATGTCCATCCCCCCCTTGCTGGAAACTAACATGCCCACCGGCACTTTATAGCGGTTGTACACTTCCGTGGCAAAGAAATAAGCCAAAGAAGTCCAGTTCATCACTTCGGAAGCCGTAGCCGAATGCCATACCCCACTTCCGGCCAGATTCTCCTTCACGCCTCTCACGTCGTCCTGATAAGGCACTTTGAAATGGCGGATCATGTGATTGTTCGACACCGGTATTTCAGGAAATTTCTCCACCAACCGTTCTATCGGATTCTCTTGGTTCGATTGTCCCCCGCACAAGAAAACGTCGCCCACGAGCACGTCACGTATCACCTTTTCGTTCACCTCCATGAGGAAAGGCCCTCCCGGCAGCTGCGGAGGCAGCATCACGTGCCACCGCCCTTGGCCGTCAGCCTCGGTATAATAATGCGCCCCCCGGAAACGCACAGTCACCTTCTCGCCCGGATCGGCCCATCCCCATATTTTCAAATCCGTCTCGCGTTGGAGCACCATGCGGTCACCCACCAGACTGGGCAGTTTTACTACAGCCCCGGCTTCATTGCCGACACAGGACATCCCCCCAAAAAGCAAGCCGAGACATAGCCGCCTTGCCACTTTTCCCATTTCCATTCTTATTTTATCTATATTGTTATTCCATTCATTCTCCACGAACCAAAGACAAGGCCGGCCCCACATACGTATCTTGCAGTCCGCCCCAATCCACCACGACCCGTTGTACCATTACACCCGGATCGCCACATACCACGGCCAGTTTGTGCCGCCTCCGTTTGGCATCTATGGGAAAACGGAATGTAGCCACAGCACCGTTACGCAACACCTGGTCTTTCCACACCTTGGAAAACTCCTTGGGTAGGTTTTGAGCCACCTGGACGGGATGGCCGTCCACGGAAATCCCGAAACGTGTTCCCTTTCCTTTATATATAGGAAAAAACGGTAAAGTATATACATGCACGGTCACGCTATCGGCAGCCATGTCCGGAAGTGCATATTCCACATGCGGACACCTTGGGTCTTCAGGATTGACAGAGGCCTCCACAGCCTCGCCCAACTGCAAAACGCACCCGTCGTAACCGATGCCTTCCACCACTTTCAGACTATGAGTCCCCTCACCGTCCATCCGGGTATATCCGGCCAAATCCACCACGGTACAACCTTCCAAACGCCCTTGCTCCTCACAAGGCATAATATCCACTTCTTTTTCCCCCACTTCATCCGACAAGGCCAAGCGAGGCATGTTTTGGTATTTGGCCACCCACCCCGGTGCCAACATCATCATGTGGTTCCACTTTCCATCCAACAACCGATTGTAACGGTCGTTCAAGCGGTTTATGCTGTCGTAAGCCTCCCGAGACTGTCGGGCCGCCCAATTAGCCTCTTCCATCCGCCCCTGTTCAGCACGTTCGTGGTTAAGTTGCGCCATCAGAAACTTCCGGTTCATCTGGTAAGAGGCCATGGCTGGATAGCCCAACATCTCAAAAAAGGACGCACGGTAGGATTCCGGCAATCCGGCCATGGTTTTCTCCGCCCAATCGGAAATACGCCGGTAATCGGCCAACCGTTGACGTGCGTCATTATACACCTCAAAAGAATATTCCGTGTCTGCCAACTCCTTATATTCAGGGGCATCCCATTCACGTTCCCACCCCATGAACTCCGGCTTACGACTCCAAGCCAGCCGATAGTAAGTATCGAGTGCGTCCTGGAACTCGTCCTGATAACGGTTGCCGAACATCCCGGCCATGAATTCGGCCTGATGCCGGTGAACCCGCCCATAGTCATACGCGTCCAAGTCCCAAGCCAAATCGAAAAAAGTCTTGATGCCCAATTCCATCGGTTTGATGTCGCCCACATTCAGCAACCAATACCGGTCGGCTCCCGTATCATACGCTTTTTTCAATTCCTCATACATCAACACCGGCGGCGTGGTACACAGCCACAGGTAATCATGAGGGCCACCTAAATAAGAAAGGTGGTAATACACACCGGAACCACCCGTGCGCTTCTGCTCCTCAGGATTACTGAGCCGCTTCAAGTAACCATAGTTATCGTCCGGCCACACCAATGTCACATCCTCCGGCACTTCCAACCCTTTCTCATAGAGTTCCAACGCTTCTTTATAAGGAACGAATATCTGGGGAATCTCCTCTAACGGTTTCCTCACGTACTTCGACAGGATGCCACGTTGGTCGGTAATGGCCTCATGCAGCAAAGCCACCTTGCCTTCTTCCGTCAGGTCACCCTGCATCCCGGCATCGTGCAAACCGCGCATGGCCAACGTATATACATTCTCATAAGGGGCAGCCTCACATACCCGTTTGTCCAACTTCCCTAAAATGGTCTCCTTGTTTCGCGTATAATCCCATGCCCCGTCTTTCTTCGTGTCCCACTCTTTATTGGAAGCGTTGTTGAACAGAAGCGGCTCACAATGCGAAGTGGTCACCATGATGCCGTATTCATCTGCCACGCGTTTGTTCTCCGGATGAAAATAAAAAGGGTCGGAACAACCATGCATGGCTGGGGCGAGCATGTTCCCTTTCAAGCGCAAGACAAGTTCGCACACCCTCGCATAGGTTTTCGGACCGATATTACCCAATTCTTTCTCGAATGTCTTTGCCGCCCAAGGATTCAGCCCCCATCCCTCATCGTTCAGGAAAATGCCGCGATAACGGACGGATGGTTTGTCCGAAACATAATCTGCCTTGACCCACAAACGCGCACGGCGTTCCACTGGCACGTCGGCCCACCAGTAGAAAGGAGAAACGCCCATGGCCTCGCTGAGCGTAAAGGCACCGTAAGCCACCCCACGACGGTCGCTGCCCACGATAACCAAAGCATCTTTCACTCCGGGCAATGGATTTTCCACCCGCCGGATAATGAATTGCTCGCATCCGCCTTCAAGCGATGAAACATCCAACCGTCCCTCTTCCACCATACGGCTTATAAGTCCGTTACCCTTCCCATGTATACCAAGAATCACCGGATGCCCCCCGGCTACCTCCGTACGTATGCCGACTTTTTTCCCCGTGACCCTGAAGATGTCTTCCGACAATAGCCCAGTCACTTTCTCTACAGTCTTCCCGTCTTCGGGGGCATATACCAAATAAGCTTCGGATATAGGAAAACTTCCTTTCCGGGGTTCTCCAAAGACACGTAACGTATTCGCTTTCGCATACACGGCAAAGGACATCGCCCATGCCATGATTCCCAGACACAACATCCTTATTCTTCTTCTCATCACCTTCATATATACTATCTTGTTCTTTACACGCAAAGATACGGCATTCTGCATGTAACCCATTTTTGCCTATGTAACATATTTATTCTCCTATGTTTCATTTACCAAAAAAAATTCCATCACGTTTCATAAAACAAAATATATGCTACTTATTCAAAAATGAAAAAGGAAATATAACCTTATCTTTGCACTATAAGGATAAAGGCAAAGCAAAATAGGTTTCATAATATAATGATTAGGTTAATGTTGGTTTTTCAGGTGGTTTTGCCTCAAGGTAAAGATTGCACAGGATGGTTTTTCATAATTGGAAATTAGGTTAATGATTGGTTCTTAGGTGTTGGTATTGTTTAAGGAAGGAAGATTGTTATCATGGAAACACAAACAGCTGGAAAAATAACCGGCTATGTATCAAAAACCGCTGGAAGAGTTCCTCCTCCAGCGGTTTTGCATTTTACTTGCAGGACAAGCCCTGACACTCTTGTTTTACTCGTCAGCCACCAACAATCTTATTTCATAGACACGCGGTGTCGAACTTTTCCCGGAAGGGGCAAACCGCACGGTCAACACGTCTTTCCCGGACACACCTTCCGGCAAATCAAGGAAAACCGTCTGCATACCCTTGCCATCCGGCTGTCCCAATATGCCTGCCGCCTGCCCGTCCACCGAGACTGTAGCAGCCACGTCTTTACCTTCTGCCGCATAAGTCACCCGCAAACGGGCCACTTCGCGCCCATTCGTTTTCATACGGTACGAAAACCAACCTGCCCCGTCCGCAGCACGCCAATGGCGATTGCCCTGGCTTCCCGTACGCGACTGCTCCGACTGGATGAAATGGTCGCTCTCCGGCTGCTGTTCCCCACAGATGACCTTATCTGCCGTCGCAGCCTCCAAAGCATTCCGTTCACGCTCCACACGTGCCAGTTCCTCCTGTTGGGCTTTCAGTTTTTCGGGAGAAATCACCGGCCAGTACACCATATAACGGCATTCATACAAGCGATTGAACGGTTCCAACACCATCCCTTCATAACGTTCGGGACGCACACCGCGAAGCTTGAATTCCAATGGTTTCCCTTCCACCTTTTCGATATGTGACAGAAGTTCGTCCTTGTCGCCCACAATCACCGGCATGTCCTGCAAAGGCCACTGCGGCCCGCCCGCGATATGGCCGCCCCGGCTGTCATCGGCGAACAATCCGACCTGCTCCTGTTTACCCATACGGGAAGCCAAGACCACCGGACCATACATGAACGAATAGTTGTCCGACCCGTCAGGCAAAACCACAGCCCGGAGCGACATCGGCAAAGTCAACCGCACCTCGTCCCCGTCCGTCCATTTACGGCTGACCGCCACATAACCGCCGGAAACCGAAACAGGTTGGGCCGTCCCGTTCACCGTCAACTCCATCCGGGAAGCGTCCGTCCACTCCGGCACACGGAATTTCACTGTAAACGTCTTAGCCTTGCTACACGACAGGCGAAGGGTGGTCGCTTCTTCATAAGGAAAAGACGTCCGTTGCTCTACACGCACCTTTCCCCACTGCAACACCGAGGGTATGAACAGGTTCACATACAAATCATCCCCGCCATGGGCATAAATCATCTCCCCGTATTTCGCATGGTTCTCCATTCCGGAACCTACGCAACACCAAAAGCTTGTTTGTGGTTGGGAATACACCCGGTAATGCCCCGAACGCATCGGCGTGAAATATACGAAGCCTCCTTGCACAGGATCGATGGTAGACAAAATGTGATTGTACAACGCCCGTTCGTAATAGTCCATGTAATGTGCGTCCGCACTGGTCTGATACAACATCTTGGTCAACCGCAACATATTATAGGTATTGCAGGTCTCCGGTCCCTGTTCGCTCGTCAGCATGCTGGAAAAGTCTTCCGAGGGATGGAAATGCTCACGCACGCTGTTGCCACCTATGGAGATACTGCGCTGATCCACCACCGTCTTCCAGAAGAAACGTGCCGCATCGTCCCAACTTTCGTCCCCTTCCAAGTCCGCAATACGCTTGTAACCGATGACTTTCGGGATTTGGGTATTGGCATGCTTGCCCGTCAGTTGGTCTTCCTGCTTCAACAAAGGGTCGAGAATCTCACGGTGCGAGAAACGGCGGGCCAGTTGCATATAGCCGTCCTTTCCCGTCAGGTCGGCCACATCGGCAAACACTTCGTTCAATCCCCCGTGTTCGCTACGCAACATATCTTGTATTTGTTCATCGCTCAGGTCTTTCGTCAGGTTCATCATCCAATCGGTCAACTTCACCAACATGTCCTTGGCTTGCGCACAGCCTGCCACCACGTAGGCGTCACGCAAACCGGCATACGTCTTATGGATATTGTACAAAGGCACCCACCCTCCGTTCAGTCCGAAAGAAGAAGCCTGTATGTCCCCCTTAGACACGGCATCCCATATCTTGCGCCCGTTCGGCGCACCACAAAGGTATCCGTCACCGGCAGCGTCCTGCGCCCTTTTCCATTCGGACAACATGTAGTCTAACCGTTGTTTGATTTCCTCGTTCCCGGTGGCAGCGTACATATAGGCAAGTGCCGAAACGTAATGCCCCCCGATATGGCCGTCCAGACCGGTATTTTCCCAGTTGGTATAATTGTCGGCTTTCGGTTCCAAGCCCGCACCTTTCAGATAAGGTGCCAACAGGCGGTCGGGATCCAACCCGAGCAGATAACGGATATCCAAATCCTCCGCATGCTTAAACGGACTCTGCATCAGTCTCACGTCACTCAACGGGAAAGTCTCCACTTTCACCGGAATCCGGGCATCTGCCGAAGCCATCACCACCAGCAATGATGCCGAACATAATGTTTTCAATACATTCATATCTCTTATATCATTTTCTAATTTTAATCCGACCTCACCCACTCTCTCACGGATGGGTGTCATTCTTACACGCACAAATATACGAATTTACTCCAACCGGCGCAACCATAACCGTCCACATCTTACTTATTTTCCCGGAATGCCATCCCTTTCGTCCATGCGACTCCCAGACACCGATTCGCACCGGGATAAATATCCATGACATGTACCCTTTCGTAACGCCTTGATTACCCCAAGTATTACACATTCTATTTCAACAACTTACATTGTTCCGCAGAATCGAAAATCATTCTCAGGAGAACGATTTTTCATTCTCAGGAGAATGATTTTCCAATCTGCGCCAAACAAATCCGTAATCTCAGCCGAATAAACCCGGAATGAATAAATATTTACTTTCCAAAGATTTCCACCTACGGCACGCCCCTGCATATCCCGTCCACTCAACGGGCATCCACTTTGCCATGTACTTCTATCTCGGCCACGGCCGACCGCTGTCCGTTCCCTTCCGACGGGAAAGAGAAACGTACGAAACGGGCTTTTTGCGGATGCGCCAACGTCTTCTCCCATGATGTCCCTTCTGCCACAACTCCATCCGAAACCAGAACCCATTCCACGTTGTCCACAGAGAACTCTACATTGAAACCCTGACGGGTTTCCGGAGGAAACTGGGCTTTCACAGAATGCACCTCCAATGTCCGCTCCATATCGAGCGTCAGATAAGGAGACGCGTCGCTTTCAGCAGGCTTCCAATAAGTCTTCCGGTCGCCATCTGCCGCAAAACCGGGAGAATGGCCCTCAGACGAGCTACTGGCAAAGGTGGGACTGTCCGGACCGTAAACCTGAAGCACGGACTCCACATGGCCGGGAGTGAAACGCACGTAAGGGCGCGAAAGCACTTGGACCGACTTGCCTTCCTCATATTCCGGCGCACCCGTAAATTCAAGCTGCACCCGGGCGGATTCCAATCCGGACGAAGAGGCCTCCACCACCGTACGGCCTGCATAATAAGATCTCAGTGCCATGGCAGCCTTGCCGTCCGCAATCCGTATGTCGCTGTCGGCCGAGAACGTGATGGAACGCCCGGTCGGGAACTCTCCCGGACCGGAAATGACGGAAAGCGTCACATCCGGACTATTGCTTAACTCGCGGTCTTCCTTATCCAATACCGTGAGCACCAACTGTACATCGTCCGTACCGTCGGCCAAGATGCCTCCTGTCTTCGAAGCTTCCAGACGTAGACGCGCAGACACGCCTTCTTGCGGCCACGACGGAGGCAACCGGTGCCCGTATTCGTTACGATACCAATACCACGAACGCTTGGGCAGGCGGAAATAGTCCACAATGCCCAACCGCGCCATGCTCTCTCCGAAAATGCTGCCATGGTCGAACCCGCACCAAATAGCCTGTCCGCTCCGCCATTCACGTCCTTTCCAACCTTCGTCACGGGCCAAATCGCCCCATCCGGCCATGTATTTGCCGGGACGCTCGGCCAACGTGCTGCCGTATTCCGTCACGACACTGGGAATGCCGGGCCGTTGGAAGTCGACAATATTGGCCCCGTCGCCATTATACCCGGCCACATCGCCTATCTTGTCTATACGGTCGTCTCCTAACGGGCGTTGTGCCCCTCCGACGGCCGCCATGCGCGTAGGGTCGAGGCGGTGCACCGTGTCCACCATCTTTTTCAACAGGGCCTTCACAGCCGGAATCGTCTTCCCGTCGGTAAAGAACGGTTCGTTGCTCACGCTCCACACAAATACGGAAGGATGGTTACGGTGGATACGTATCATTTCTTCCAATTGCGCAAGCACGTTGCTCTCGAATCCCGCAACGTCACTCTCCTTCACGGGATAGGCACTGGCGGTCCAACTTCCGTCCTTTTTCGGCCCCGCCGTACCCCAAAACGGGGTTTCGGACCAGAAGAGCATCCCCTCCCGGTCACATGCCTCTGCAAAAGCTAGAGCATGGGGATAGTGGCTGCCACGAATCATGTCGAAGCCGGCTTCCTTCATCATCCGCACGTCTCGCCGCATGGCCTCTTCGGTCACGGCATCGCCCCAACCAGCCTGGTCCTGGTGGACATTCGCCCCCCGGAAGAAGAAATGTTCCCCGTTAAGGAAAAAACCTTTGTCGGCTGTCCACTCGAACCACCGGAAGCCGAACGCCACTTCTTCGCTGTCCAATAACTTGCGCCCTTTGTACAGGCTGCACACCACCGAATACAAATGAGGATGCGACGGATGCCACAAGGCCACGCCCTCTATTTCATCAGTAGACAAATCGAACCGAGCCATACTTTGCGCTTCCACGCGCCGGACAGCCCTTTGTCCGGACACGACACGCCGGTTTTCATCCAATACCTGTATCTGCAATTCATACGTTCCCACTTGGTCCGTCAGGTTGCGCACGTCGGTTTGTACACGGACGGAGGACGAACGTCCCTTATGCGCAGCCAAGGTCGGCGTGGTCACAAACGTGCCATACCAATCGATGTGCACGGGGTTCTTCTTCACCAGACGCACGTTACGGTAGATACCTCCACTAAACACATGTTCACCTCCACGCGGAGCCACGTCGCCCCGCCACGAGTTGTCCACCCGTACGGCGATTTGGTTCTCTCCCTTTCTCATGTATGGCGTGAGACGGACGTTGAAACCGGTGTAGCCCCCTTTATGCGTCGCGGCCAAACGGCCATTCATATATACTTCTGCCACTTGGAACACTCCGTCGAACTCCAAAAAGATTTCCCGCTTCAGGTCAGCCTTGTCCAACACTATTGTCTTGCGATACCAACCGTAACCGGTATAAAAGTCCTTCCACATGAAATAGGGAATGCTGAACGAATGGGGCAAGCCGACGTGCTCCCATCCTGAATCGTCATAATCTGCCTGTTCGGCTCCCGGATAATCGCCACGCTGATAAGTCCACTCACGGTTCAAATTCACCACCTCGCGGTTATCCGTCTTCTTGGCCTGTACCCCCAACGTGATACAGCTAAGCCAACACCAACATATCCATACAACCTGTTTCATCCTTATGTGATTATTTTTTTAGGGGAAACCTACAAATTCCCTATGCGGAATTTATAAGTCTTCCCGGGTTGGGTTTGCACATCATATTCATACACTTCGGGAACGGAAACCGACGGACGTGCCTTCAGTTCGGACGAGTACAAAGGTTCCTTGATTGTGGCTGGAGCCAACAAGCTATTGGGACACACGCCCGAAGCTTTCTTCAAGCCCTTGCCTTTCAACGGTACGTAAGAACGCAAACGCAACGTACCCCCTACGGTGGAACGCACGGTGGCAGACGACAGACGGCCATCGGCCCACTCCATGTCCACTTCGTATCCCCCGCGTGCCCGCAAACCTTTCACACGGCCTTCTCTCCACACATCGGGCAAGGCAGGCAACAGATGCACCGCCCCGTCGTGGCTTTGCAACAGCATCTCTGCAATACCGGCCGCAGCCCCGAAGTTGCCGTCAATCTGGAAAGGCGGATGGGCATCGAACATATTAGGATATGTACGGCCTTCTGGGTATTCCCCCGCCACGGCATCACTGGGCAGTAACTGAAGCATGTTGCTGATCAAACGATAAGCATGGTTGCCATCCAACATGCGCGCCCAGAAGTTTATCTTCCACCCGATGCTCCACCCCGTAGCCTTGTCGCCACGCTGCTCCAACGTAGTACGGGCAGCCCGGAAAAGTCCGGGGTGCGAAAACGGGGAAACCTGGTTACTCGGATAAAGGCCATAAAGGTGGGAAATATGGCGGTGCTCGTCCTTAGGATCGTCCACGTCTTGCAACCACTCCTGCAACTGGCCGTACCGTCCGACTTGCATGGGCGGCAACCGGTCGAGCATCTGCGCCAAAGAATCGCGGAAAGCGGCATCATCGCCCACAATCTCAGAAGCCTGCAAAGTATTGTACAAGGCATCAAACACTATTTGGTTGTCCATCGTACAACCTGCCGTTACCGGACCGTGCTCGGGCGACACCGACGGAGCCACCACCCACCATTTGTAAGAAGGATGCTCGGTCAGGAAATCCAAAAAGAAACGGGCCGTGCCTTTCAATACCGGATAATAAGCTTTCAGGAACTTTTTGTCGGCAGTGAACAGGTAGTGCTGCCACAGATGCTGGGCCAACCATGCCCCTCCACTCGGCCACATGCCGGCCGCTGCAAAATCCACCACGCCGCTGATGCGCCACAAGTCGGTATTGTGATGGGCCACCCATCCTCCGCAATTGTACATGTCACGAGCTGTCTTCGCCCCCGTCACGGACAAGTCTTCCAACATGGAGAACAAGGGTTGGTGCATCTCACTCAAGTTGGCCACCTCGGCCAACCAATAATTCATCTCAGTGTTGATATTGATGGTGTATTTGCTGTCCCAAGGAGCATTCGTACTGCGGTTCCAAATGCCTTGCAAATTAGCCGGTTGCCCGCCGGGTTGGGAAGAGGAAATCAACAAATAACGGCCATACTGGAACAAAAGCGCAGCCAACGACGGATCTCCACCTTGACTGAAATCGCGGATACGTAAAGGGGTCTCACGCGCCGCAGCCTCTGTCTCACCCAAATCCAACTCCACCCGTCCGAACAATTCCCGGTAATAAGCCACATGTTTTTCCAAAGCTTTCTTATAAGGAATCTGGACAGCACGTTGCAGGCAACGGTCGGCACGGGCAGCCGCATCACCGCTCACATCGTGGTAGTCCACGTAATTCGTAGCCGCCGACAGGTAAAGCGTAGCTTTCGTTGCACCGACCACCTCCAGTTTTTTCCCGTCGGCGGTTGTCTTGCCGTCGCTCACCACTTTCACGCGACACTCGACACGCAAGGCTGCTTTTACACCTTCCTGGTCTTTGCCCTCACAAGCGATGGAAAGCATGTCTCCATCGGCACTGACTTCGTGCTTTAAAGGAGCGTCGTAGCCCACCGTGAAAGCCAAAGCCCCGGCCTTGTCGGCCTGCAGGCGCACCACAATCACGCTATCCGTGAAAGAGGCAAACACAGTGCGGGCATAAGCCACGCCGTCCACCTTATAGCGGGTAGTGGCCGTAGCATTCCCGATATCCAAGTCACGATAAAAATCCGTAGCTTTATCATGCCCCGGGAAATCCAGAAAAAGGCTTCCCATCGTCAAATAGCTCATGCCATCCTTGCGTGCAAAAAAATTGGCATCGACCAACCGTTGGGCTTCGCGTGTCTTATCCTGAAATATCAGATTCCGAACTACCGGCAGGACGTACAACGCATTCGGATTGTTATTGTCGTAAGGACCGCCGGCCCAGAATGTCTCTTCATTCAACTGCAGTTCCTCACGCCCGGTGCCGCCATAGACCATGGCACCCAATTTGGAATTGCCCACGGGCAAAGCCTCCGTCCAATCCTTGGCTGGCTTGCCATACCAAAGTTTCAAATCCCCCGCCCATGCCATGCAGCTACAAAGCAAAAGCAAGGCTCCCAATAACTTCTTTTTCATCGTACTCGA
This sequence comes from Paraprevotella xylaniphila YIT 11841, assembly GCF_900683745.1. Lineage (NCBI taxonomy): Bacteria > Pseudomonadati > Bacteroidota > Bacteroidia > Bacteroidales > Prevotellaceae > Paraprevotella > Paraprevotella xylaniphila. The sequence continues at coordinate 360,316 of NZ_LR215980.1, read as the reverse complement.
TTTTTTCAATATTTCCTAACCTCCTACAAAGATATACAAATAAAAAGTCTTCGCCTTTACAAAGAAGAAAAAACATTCAACCTTTTTTGCACACGGACACTGCCGTCACGGTAAAGTTCACGCACCACCGTCACGCCCCGGCAACCGGGCTTTATCCTACGGCCACTCAAATCATAATGCTCCACACTTACAGGACGCCCCGACACCGTCACGCCGTCCACCGTCAAGGCTTCCTCCCGCAACTTCTGCACATAGCCGGACAAACTTTCCGCCGCATCCCGCATCCGCAAGTTGTCTGTCATGTCCACCTGCCCGAATGCGCAGTCCCGCACGGCCTCCTTCAAATCCAAATAAGCCTGTGCTGTCAAGTCAAACCCGTCCTTCTCCCATCCGGATAAAGCTTCCTGTGCCGTTTCCAAAGCATTCACATACACGTCTACGCTTTCTTTCCGGTCAGCCAAAGGTAGCCATACAGCCTCTACCGCCTCCATCGCTTCTTCATACTCCGAAGGAGCTGTGGAAACGAAACCTTCATATTGATCCAACACGATTTTCAAAGCTGCGCGTAAATCTTCCGAAGCGGCATAACAATCCGATGCCGTTGCCTCGTATCCCCGCGCCGCTTCTTTCATCAATCTCAGGAAGCCACCTTTGTACACGTCGGCCACAGAAGGCTGAGTCGTCATCCTTATCCCACCAAGAATGATGGAATTCCACCCCTGAGACATCGTAAAATGCAATTCATAATTACCTTCGGATGTTATGGAAAACACATATTCATGCGCTTTGGAACCTTTTACTTTTTCCGTGGAGACCTCGTCCATACATCCAGAAGAAAGCAGCCCGACCTGCGACCACACGCCCTTGCCTGTCCCATCGGTCACTTGCACATCAAAGGTGGCCTTTCCTTCTTCCGACCCCGCACTCCAATATACGGAATTGAATGACAATACGTATTGTCCGGGCAACAAGTGCAGACGATACCCATCGTAACTCCCAAAATAAAAGTCACATACATCGTAATCACGGGCACTCAAATAGAACCCCGCATCGAAATCACCTCCTTCAGGGAAGTATTTCAGCCGGGCACCGCCTGTATTGGCGGCCCCCGATCCTTTCTCATCCTTCGTGCCGTCCTTACGGCTGTTCACACGCTTCCAACCGGTAGGTATGCCTTCGCCCACCACCGCTTGCTCTTCTCTCCAAACAGGTGAAAGCAACGTCTCTATGGCAAGTTCATCGCCGACCTCAACCACTCCTATCGTATAAGTGAACACGCACGACTGCAAGACACCTCCCGCTTCGTTCTCCAAATGTTCCACTCTCAGCGTATAATCCCCATCAGGCAACTGTACCCCGTCCGGCAAACGGAATGTCAAGCGTTTGCTAAAACCACTCTCAGATAACACAAGCGGATATTCCATGCCTTCGCCGGAAAGAATAGCCTTGGCTTCTCCACCATCTACCGCTTCATCGAAGGTGTAAACAAAAGCCAAATCCTGCGAAGGCAAGTCAAAAGAATGGTTTTCCGGCTCAGCCGACACCAACGCAGGAGGTTCCGGTTCCTCTGGTCCCAACGAATATCGCTTGCAAAAATTCCAGATTTCTTCCGTCGTCATGACACTGGCCGGATCATTGGAGTGCCAATGTCCTTTGCCCTCTATTGAAATGAGCACGACTTCCACTCCGTCCTTTCCTCCGGAATACCGGGTATATGTAGCCGATGACCCCGGTTTACCGGCAGGATAGGGTTTGATGACTTCGGGATTCATGTCGCAACCGTCGAACGCAGCCCACTTCTTCACATATTCCGGTATACTTCCATACCCTCCGGCCGGATGGTTGGCATCCCCGTTGTAGTATACGACGTTGTCAGCTGTGCCGTGCGTATGGATGATGGGCACTGCACGTCTGCCTGAAGGATTACGGTAGTCCACCGGAATACCGCTCACCGGGCCGAAGGCCGCAATTTTATCACCCATCCGCGCCATGGCATGGTACGTCATCATACCGCCCATGGAAAAACCGGAGAGATATACCCGGTTACGGTTGATGTGGTAACGGTTGTACATCGTGTCGATAATCGTCTCCAGAAACTTTATATCCGTATCTCCGGATATATCCCAAGCCTTATTGATACCATTGGGGTAAACCACCACAAACTTGGCCGTATCGGCCACGGCTTCCCAATTCGCCTGTCCTTTTTGGTAATTGGCATCCTGATTCATTCCATGTAACGAAATGACCAAAGGCGGATTATAAGGCAATCCCTCGGGGGCGTATGTAATCATGTTACGGGTTGTATTACCCACTTTGATGCTCTCTTGCGCGTTTGCCTGCATTCCCCATACCCAAGCGCAGAGCAGACAAGTTCCTATAAGTTTATTCATTTGCATATAGATTCAGGTTTTCAACGACTGTTCTTTCCTAAAAGGTATAACATTTTTTCAGCATAACGCCGTCCCAACTCACGGTAACCGGCCGCATCGAAATGTAACGAGTCCGTAGCGCACGTGCATCCGGCGGAAGATACCACAGCAGCTGTCGGAACGACTTGCGGAAGAGTACGGATGATATTATTCATCGAAGCGCATACGCCACCTTGGTCGGCATTGACCACTTCCCCCGCCAAGAGGGGCACGTCCTTGGCTTTTAGCCCAAGGTCTTTCAACAGGCTTTCATAGACTGTTTTCACCTTTTTCGGCCATGCCTTGTCGCCCGTGTTGGATTCGCCCTGATGAACCAGGATACCTTTTATCACGCCATCCTTCTGGGCCAAACGGGCCATCTCCACCAAACGGGCATAAGGGTCATTGCCGTAATCCTTCAACATGCCTTTCATCCAACCCGGAGCACGGTGGGCCACATACGTTGCAATACTATCCTCCATGAACGTCTCGATATGACAGCCTCCGATAGCCACGTTGATAACACCGACCTTGACATTCTCCGGAAGCGTGGCCACCAATGTCCGACCAAAGTAATCCACCGGAGTAAGTCCATCCCCCGGCCGGCAAAGCGGAGGCACCGCCGTGTACCATTTCCCTTTTTCACGTTTCCGCCCTGAATCATCCACTGCCGCCATCATCCGGAACCGCTCATCCACGTCTCGCAAATCCCGGTTCTCGACACGGGCATTGCCCGCCATGTTCGACTGTCCGAAACAGAGGAACACGTAAAAGTCCGGATCGGGTTTTCCCCCATCCTTTTGCGCCCATCCTCCCACGGATGCGCACAACATACATACACTTAATATAATCTTCTTCATCATTCAGTTTCCCTTTCTGCCATTTTATTCTTCAATTCCACGTACTTTTTGCATAAATCGCTCCCGCTCGGCAGAGGCAAGCAAGCTTTCCTCTGCCGAGCTTAATCGCGATTTTCACTTTTCAACCTTTTCATACCGGAAATAGTCTACATCCACGTAACCTCCACCCGTCTTCGTGGCATAATTGAATATGCCGAACTTCGTGCCCATGAAGAGCTTACGGAAGTCAAAACGCATCTTGAAATCAGAACCTATTTTCGTCCATTCCTCACCGTCCAGACTGTAATAGAACACGGCTATATCCCGTTTCAAACGGAAATCCGCATCTATACGCAGGTAAACATTCTTGGTACGAGGAAGCTTGACACGGGCGCATTCTTTCCGTTCCACCCCTGTGACTTTCTTCTCCTTGTCGGTCAATGACACAACCTCCTCAGTCATCACCAAGAACAAGTCCTTCCCGTCTTTCTCCACGGTCAGGATACCGGAATGGCCGTTAAAGGCGGCGAATCCGGCACGGTCACCATCCTTCATCCCCTTGACATCCAGACCTATGCGTCCGCTGCATTCCGGCCCTTCCATCCGTTGGGTAAGCGTGTTACGGGCTTCATACAGATTCTGTACTATCTTATTGGTTTTCAAACGTAGGAATCCTTTGTGTTCCTTCAGTGTCCAAGCCTCATCCACAGGGTTATGGTTCCACTGCCATTCCATCTTCAGCTTATCCCCATCGAACTCATCGCTTACGACCAAGGGGATGACCGGTCCGCCTTTCACCGGCACTTCCATCACTTCCGGCACACGACCGTTTTCATCGCCCAACATAGGCCAGCCGTCTATCCAACGGCAAGGGGACAATGTCAGCACACGCCCCACGCCGCCACGGTCTTGGAATATCACACCATACCAGTTTCCTTCGGCATCGTCCACAATCGTCCCTTGTCCTACGTAAGGGAAGCCCGCAAAATTATCGCACAAGATGACCTTCTTTTCGTACGGACCGTCAATCTTGTCGGCCCGGTAGCACAACTGCCGGCGTTTCCCCCCATTGGGCCAGGAAATCATCAGGAGATAATATTTCCCGTCATGTTTCAACATACGGCTACCTTCAAGCAGTCCCTTTTCCTCCTCATCCCTCACCGGCAAGGTGACGTTCAAACCACCTTCTTTCACACCGGACAAATCCGGTTCCAATTCAGTAACCTGCCCCGTACCATAAAAGGCATAGGCACGTCCGTCATCATCGAAGAACAAAGAACAGTCGTGGAAATGCTTCATACGACTGTGCAAAGTCCAACCCTTAGCCGGGTCGTCCGTAGTATAAATAAAAGAACGGTACGGCACATCGTTTGGAGAGAACAAGGCATAAAACTTACCGTCATGATAACGGATGGATGTAGCCCATTGTCCCCGTCCGTATACCGTACCTTCCTCCATATCGTATTTCGGAGTCTCATGCAACTTATCGAAAAGATAACTGACCGTCTCCCAGTTCACCAAATCTTTGGAACGCATGACCGGTGCCCCGGGCATCAGGTGCATGGTCGTGCTGACCATATAGAAATAATCCCCCACACGAATCACATCCGGGTCGGGCACATCGGCCCAGACCACCGGATTCTTAAATGTGGCGGGCTGTACCTCCGTAAGTCGCATTTCAGGAGATGCGGCAAACACCGGAGCATGCCATGAAAGCGCAACCGCACAAGCAAACGACCATCCCCAAAAGCTGTTTTTTTTCATTATCCTTCTCATTTTCCTATTATAATGAAGACATTAAACCATTATTTTGAAAACATCCAATAATCGAAGTACATCAACCTGCCGGGTTTGTTCCCCTTGCAAATAAAATACAGGTCATGCACGCCGGTTATCCGTTCTATTTCGGAAGAAACCAATGCCCAACGGTTGTCTCCTCCGGTCATAGGCACCTTCAATGTGGCCAACAACCGTCCCTCACGACCGTCGGCACGTACTTCCATCGTCACGCCGCCGTTGTGCGTCGTGCCCACACGAGCTGTGATACGGGACGCGCCTCCTTCACGGAAATCCACGTCCCTCACCTTGATGTAAGCCCCGTCCTTCATGGCATTGACAAACACGCCCACTTTCTCATTCTGGGAAGCTTTCATCCCTTCGGAGAAAGCGATGGTTTCCGCTTCCGTCTTCCGGAAAGGATTCAGCGTCTCCAACCCTTTCTCTATCCCGGCGGTCATTTTCAACGGGACAATCGACCCGTCTTTATTGAATTCCGCCTGTTCCACGCATACCGAACGGGTAAAACCTCCGCCACCGGGCAACGCCCCGTTGTGATAAAACAGGTAAGTGTTTCCCTTATAGTCCACCATACCGGGATGGTTGGTAAAGCTCCGTCCTTCGGTAGGCATCAACACACCACCGTACTTCCACGGGCCTGTCGGGCTTTTGCTCATGGAATAACCGAGGTGCTCCGATATGGGGCCTCCCGCCCACAGCAAATAATACAAATCCTTGCGCTTGTACAACCAAGGCCCTTCTTCATAGAGCGTCGGACGCTCGGCCACGTTGCCCTCACGTTTGCCAAACGCCTCCTCCACCATCGGGACACGGACGATGTCACCACTGTAGGAAATCATGTCTTCGTTCAGTTTCACATAATAACAAAAAGGATTTCCCCAATAGAGATAAGCCTGCCCGTCGTCATCCACAAGGACCGTGGGGTCGATGTCTCCCCGTTTGCTTTGCGCCAACGGCTTTCCCAACGGGTCGTGGAACGGGCCATAAGGACTGTCTGCCACGGCTACTCCGATAGCACCTCCCCCCGATTTCATCGTCACGGGCACGTAAGCATAGAACTTGCCTCCGCGCTCCACGCATTGCATGGCCCAAGCATCACCTTTCGCCCACGAGAATGTCTCGTAAGACAATACCGCTCCGTGGTCGGTCCAGTTCACCATGTCGGTCGTCGTATAAAGCTTCCAGTCATTCATCACGAACCATGTGGAAGCGTCTTCGTCGTGACTGGTGTACAAAAACAACTTACCATCGTGCACCATCGGTGCCGGGTCTGCCGTGTACATGGTCTGCACGATAGGATTCTGTGCCGCCAACGCCATTGGCCATAAAGCCAATCCCCCGATACAATGTTTCAATCTACTTATTTTCATACCTTTTATTTCATTTAAAATACCAATAATCAAAATTAAACAACTCATGAGGCTTCTTTCCCCTGCATACGAAATACAAATCATGTATTCCCGTAACGGCTTTCACATCCGTAGCAAACTCCCCCCACTTATCCCACTCGCCAGTATAAGGAATGCGGACCTTGCCTATGATTTCACCGTCACGCCCATCTATGCGCAACTCCATCTCCCCGCCATGGTAACGGCTTGAAGCAGCTGCCACGAACTTCGTCGGACCGGATTCCCCGAAATCCACATCGCGCACTTTGATATAATCCCCGTCGTGTATTCCGGTGATATATACCCCTTTCTCGGCCGAAACGGCAGAAGTCACCCCTTCCGACCAAGCGATAGTCTCGGCTTCCGTTCGACGGTAAGGGTCTAACGTGCCGACACCTTGCTTCACCCCCTCGTATGTCATGTGCAACTCCGGAATCGTCCCGTCGGCACCGTAAGCAAACTCTTCCACACACACCGAACGGCAATAGCTGTGCCCACCGGGCAAGGCATCGTTATGATAGAAAAAGTAGGAATGTCCCTTAAAATCCACGATACCCGGATGGTTGGTGTTGCTTCCTTTCTCCGTCGGCATGACCACACCTTGTGCCTCCCACTTTCCACCGGCAGACTTTGCCATGGAATAATGGATGGATTCGGGGAATCCGGACGCATAAACCAGATAATAACGCCCTTGCCTTTCATAAATCCACGGTGCCTCCGTGAAGCCTCCAGAAAAGGACGAAGCATCCTTCCGGTCGATGGCCTCGATACCTCCGTCCAACGACACCATGTCCTCCTTCAACTTGGCACGGTAACACACGCCATTTCCCCAATACAACCATGCTTGCCCGCCATCGTCCACAAACACGGACGGGTCGAGATCATCCCAACTGTGCTTGGCGTATGTGGTCATGTCATTCGTCACCAACGCATGTCCCAAAGCGTCCTTGAAAGGACCGTAAGGGGTATCACCTACGGCTACACCGATGGACGAGCCGGGCTTAAACCGGTTCTGCGAAGAAATATACCAATAGAACTTGCCATTCCGCCCGATACACTGCGCCGCACTGGCATCGCCCGCCGACCAACCGAAAGCGCTCGTACGGAGCACCGCACCGTGGTCGGTCCAATTCACCATATCCGTAGTCGTATACAAGCGATACTCCCGCATCAAGTAGGCATTCCGGGGTGCGTCCTTTTCGTCACACCCTACATATAAATACAAGGTGTCCCGGTACACCATCGGTGCCGGATCGGCCGTATAATGGGTCTGCACTATCGGATTTTGAGCAGACAAGTCCATGAAAAACAATCCTAAAGACAAGGCCGACAAGACTTTCATAACTTCCACTTGCTTCATCATATCATCGTATAATGATTACTTCACCGCACCATCGGTGTTTACCGCACGCTTCTTCACTTCCTTCGGTTCCTCCGGATAAGGATTAGCTATCCGCGATACGTCTTCAGCCGTTTTGGGAGGTTGCGTCAGTCCGGCTTTCGTCTGTTCCACGTATGCCATGGAACCATCCGGCAAATAATACAGATAGTCCGCACAAACACTTCTGCGCCCTGTGGCACCGGCCTGATTCCCGATGACAAGCGAAGCATTGTGATAGAACAGATACCACTGTCCTTTGAATTCTATGATTCCGGGATGTATCGTGAAACTGTTTTCCGCCATGCCGGTCAAAGCCCCCCGGTAAGTCCACGTCCCGCCTATGGATTCCGCTGTGGCATAGTGTATCATCTCACGCCCTTTTCCCATAGAAGCATAGGTCAAGTAATACAAATTCCCCCGTTTATGCAACCAAGGCCCTTCCACGTAATGGGGCAATTCCAATATTTGTATCTCTCCATCCAATTCCGTCATATTGGATTTTAGTTTGGCCAAGAAACATGTCCCGTTTCCCCAACTCAACCAAGGAGTTCCCTCATCGTCTATGAAAACCGTTGGATCGATATCGTTCCACCATCCCCTTTTTCCATTCGGGGTCATGGCATCCGTAATCAACGGTTTCCCGATGGCATCCTTAAAAGGGCCCGTAGGACTGTCTCCCACAGCCACACCTACCGCCTTGCCCGTGTAAGGCTCGCCAGCCTGCACTGTGGTATAATAATAGAACTTCCCGCCTTTTTCTACCACCTGGGATGCCCAAGCCTCGCCTACGGCCCAAGAAAAATCAGTAGGTTTCAATACAGCTCCATGGTCTGTCCACGTCTTCATGTCCTTCGTGGAATAGCACAGCCATTCCGTAATGTTAAACATCTCTCCGTTGCGTGCCTCATCGTGTCCGACATACAAATACAATGTTCCGTCGTGAACCATAGGAGCCGGATCAGCCGTAAACTTATCCGTCACAATGGGATTGCCCTTCATCTCAAATGTCTTCACAGTCGGTAGTTGACCATGCCCCCATAATGAACACATCATAACCATCCCGAATATCAAGTTCTTCCTCATGTGTATAACTTCTTTAACTCATGTCCTTACTTACGTTTTATACTCTCTCCTTATCAGTTCCTTCCTATCCTCTCACTCCTTGAACAACAAAGGCAGGAACTCATTCAAGCAACGCCGCCACGTCAGCCATTCATGATGTGTGCCGGGCGAGGCATAATACACATGATTTATACCTGCTTCCTTAAGCGATCGGCTCATACGGTCACTCCCCATGCCTTCTTCTGTTCCTTGACCTATAAAAAGTGTATGTACTTGGCTGTTGAACTTCTCCGCATCGGCAAACACACCTCCGTACACGCCTTTTATATCCTGTCCCGGAGCCATCAATATGGCTCCACTGAAAGCTCCGATATGTGCAAAGCGGTCCAAATGTGTCAACGTGATTTGGAAAGTCTGATGTCCTCCCCACGAAAGTCCGGCCATTGCACGATGGTCACGGTCGGTTTCCACACGGAACGTCTTCTCCACAAACGGAATGATGTCTTTCAACATGATGTCACCAAACGATGCACCGAATTCATCCCGCGTCTCTCCTCTTTTTGCCCCATGGATATATCCGCAATTACCGTAATCCATCACCACAATCATAGGCTTACATTTCCCACTCGCAATTTGTCCGTCCAGAATATTGGCCATGTGTCCCTGTTCATGCCAACCACGTTCATCTTCTCCCATGCCATGTTGTAAGTAAAGCACCGGATATTTCTTCTTTGGCGAAGTCTCGTATTCCGCAGGAGTATAAACAAAACAGCGACGTGCACGTCCTTCTACCTCAGAATAATACTGGCATTCACGCACCTGCCCATGGGCAATGCCACGGTTAAACGTGTAGTATGCGGACTCTTCCGGAGTTTCCGGTATCTCTATTCCGCTTGCCATACGGCCGCAACCGTAAAAACAATCCGAAGCCGGATCTGTCACCTGCACGCCATCTACAATGAAAAAATAATAGTGGAAACCTACCACCAACGGGTCGGTCGTTACCGTCCACATTCCGTCACTGCCTTTTTTCATCGGATATTTCTTTCCACAAATATCGGCTTGCACAGAAAGTGCTTCCGGGGCACGCAACCGGAAAATGGCCCGTCGCTGCCCGTCCACTTTCGGATACTCTGCCATCGGCACATTGTAGATGGAACTTTCCGCGCCTTGCGCCCACAAGCCTTGGCCCCCACCGACCGTAAGGGTTCCCCATACGAAAGCCCATATCATTCTCGAATTCCGCATTCCTGTTTTCATATTCCAATCTTATTTTAATGAATACCAATTAAATTTCCAAAACACCATACGTTCCACCGCTCCCGCTCTCACTGATGCCTGACCGGTGGTGCACCGAAATAGCTCGGATGCGTATTGTCGGGATTGAACACCAACTGCTCTAATACGATTTCCGGATCAACCATATAAACCTTGAACGTATGCAATCCCGGTTGGTCCACCTTGAATTCCGCCGTCAGCCAACGCAGGTTGTCAAACACCTCATTGCGCCTCTTTCCCGTCCCGTTAATGAGTTTCAGCGTCCGGTTACGAGAAGGAAGTGGTTTGAGGTTCGGTGAGTTTTTCAAATTCTTTGAAGTATATTCACCGAAAGTATCCACAAATCCCTGACGAGCATCCAACGTATGAATACTCCCATCATCCAGACCAAAAGCCAACCGCAAACCCCGTTCGGGTGCCACATCCTGCGTGGGAAGGATACCGAGACAAACTGTCTGCATCCCCGTATTCGGAAAATAAACCTGATATTCCAGACATGGAGCATCCTGGAACGCCTCAACCGAAGGTGCCGTGACCGGTGTCAGTCCCATGCAGCCCTTACCCCGGCCCAAACCGGGCAGGAAAGTCCACTTTGCATATCGTCCGGGCCAACAAGCGTTGAACTGCCATGCAGGTACGGAGAACTCATTTCCGCAAGCATTTCCGAACCAGTGCCCCTCTACCTGAACGGGCCTCTCAGCTTTTACCACACGGAGTTTCACCGGCACACGCTCCCTTCCCCGACAAATATAAAGCATGCCTTCCGTCTTTCCGACCTTTACTTTCGTCCAATCTATACCGACCCAAAGACGGGTTTCTGTTTCCACTGTCCCTTTCCTAAGGCTCACGTCCATCCATGGCTCGCCGGCCTTGACCTTGAAATCGAACGCCCTCGTCCCCCGATTGAAGATGTCGATGTAATACTTACGGTTCTCAAAATTATCAAAAACCGGGAGTTCCAAATCTCCTTCCGGCGATGCCGCCTCGCTTCCTTCCACGGCCACGCCCATCACGGGCTTCGACAAAGGCTCCACACGTACCACCTGCGGAACGGAATCTTTTTTAGGCATCGACCATTGGGTATATCCCAAATGAATATCGCTCATCATCTTCTCCCATTTTCCTCCGGCCAACACCTTATTATAATAGGCGGTCATGGCCGTATCCGCCATATACAAATCCTCCACCCGCCGCGCATAATCGTTTGCCGTCACACGTCCTTGCCGCGCATAAAGTTGGTTCTTTGCCGCAGCTAAATAGATTTCTGCCACTCCGGCCGAAGCTTTGGCCGGATAAAGCACCAACTGGTAATAAGCGTCTTTGTATGCCTGAGGCATAAGTTGTCCTACAGAATCCGCATCATGTACCAATGCACGCCATAACTCCGTCACACGGTCGGCTTCACGGTGATTTACGACGCTGAATATATCGGTGGACTGCACTTCGGGTTTCCGCCACAGGTTATATTGGGAATAACGGGACACAATGCCGGCAATGGCATCCGCATGCGCCCCGCTGAAATTCTGCCGTGCCCACCCCCTCAGGTAATCATCCGTTTCATCCGCTTGTATGGCATCTGGATTCCAAGCATAACGCATAATAAAATCAATAGGCAATTCCTTTGGCTTCAGGTCTCCCACATTCACAATCCATAAGTCGTCTATGCCCGATTGGTAAGCCAAATTGAACTGTTCGCGCAACTTAGGGATGGTCGTAGTGTTAATCCATCGGTCATTCCACGGTCCGCCGTTCATGTCGATGTGGTAGTACAACCCCATGCCTCCTTTGCGCCGCTGTTCCCGCCACGGTCCTACCCTGCGGATATATCCCCAGTTGTTATCACAGAAAAGCAGCATCACATCGTCCGGCACTTTGAAACCTTTGTCGTAGTAACGTTGTACCTCCGTAAACACCGCCCAAAGTTGCGGTATTCCGGCAGGGTCTTTCCCATGTACACGTCCGAGAATTTCACGTTGTCCTTTAATCACATCCGACAACACAGCCATGTTCTCCTCATCCGTGCCGCCTCCCATGGCCACATCCCCGTCACCGCGCATTCCGATGGTCACGATACTTTCGTACTTACGGCTCCGTTCCGCCCCTTCGACGAAGAAAGAATCAATGCCTTCTTTATTAGTGGCGTAATCCCAAGGCCCTACTTCTTTCCGCCGCTTGGTATAATCCTTATGCGGACGCATCATCGGCTCATGATGGGAAGTGCCCATCACGATGCCCATATCGTCTGCCAACTGTCCGTTCGCCGGGTCATCCTCATAAAACGAACTGGCCCACATGGCCGGCCACATGTAGTTGGCTTTCAACCGGAGCAACAGTTCGAACACATGGGCATAAAAGCGGCTGTTGAACCCACCGAACTTCGTGGATGCCCAACCGCCAAGGCTCGGCCATTCGTCGTTCAGGAAAATGCCACGGTATTTCACTTTCGGTGAACCCTGTACATACCGCCCCGGATTCACAAACAATACTTCGTGCCGCTGTACTGGAACGTCGGCAAAATAGTGCCACGGCGAAACACCTATCTTTTCCGAAAGGTCATATATGCCAAAGATTGTACCACGCTTATCACTCCCCGCAATCACGAGGTTCCCCTCCACCGTTTGAACCAGGAAGCTCTCCCATTTCCCTTCGATGGCAGACACGTCAATTTTCCCCTGTTTCACCCATTCGTCTATCCGTCGGTTCCGGCCGAGCGTCCCGGCTATCACAGTTCCCTGCCCCATGGGCAAAGCCGTAGAGACATCGGCTTTCGTTCCGGTCACTTTTCCGATGTCCGTCCCCAAATTTAGGGCGGCAAGATACACACCTTTATAATCTGCCGTATCCACATGGATGGTAGCGGCACGCCCGTGCCCGGCAAGACAAAAAGCACCGCGCAATGGCGAGAAGGCCACATGACCTGCCCCCCATGCACTCACTATCCCTTCCACAAAGAAGAAAGTACAAACCCATATTTTCAAGAAGTTACTTTTCATGGTTCACCTTTTATTGTTTCTCGCAAAGTTACACGAAAAAGGCATTGCTTAATTTCGCCTATGTAACATTATTTTTTGATAAAGTAACAAAAGCGCTTTTTTATCCCATAAACGGAAAAAAAGTGCGCCGGGAATCACTTCCCAACGCACTCCGCATTCTAAATCTAACTAACATTATATGAAAAGACTTGTACCTTTTACCAAAATCCCAATGCCCATCAAACATGCGAATCAGACATCCACAGGACAAAAGAAATTACCAGATACAAAATTACGCAGAAACAAACCATTCCTGTTTATTCCTGCGTAACGGATTTTTGCTATTTTGTAACAAATGCCCGGATATTACATTTCACATAGCATCCTGTTACATCAGAAGCTACTGTTCATGTCCGTCTTCTGCCACATTCCCGCCCTCATTATTTTCCGGTCCATCTTCCGACTTGGAATTCTTGTGGGCATATTCAGTAGGCGACATACCATAATAAGCCTTAAAGCATGTAGAAAACGTAGATGCCGACCTGAACCCGGTGGCCACCGACACGCCGGTCACATCGGTATCCGTCCTTGAAAGCAGCTTTGCAGCCTGCATAAGGCGGATATTCCGCACAAAGTCGCGCGGAGTCAGTCCCGTCGCGTTTTTCAATCTCCGATGGAAATGTACCCGGCTGATACCTATTTTATCGGCAATGAATTCCACACCCAAATCCGGATTGGAAATATTCTCGTTGATCACCTTCATCACCCGTTCCATCATCTGGTCGTTCGGAGACATCCATTCTATCTTGTCTATTTTTCCTTCCTGTTGAGCCACGCTATATTTGCCCTGAAGCCTCCGCTTGTTTTTCAACAGGTTTTCCGCAGTCTGCCGCAAGACATCCATATTAAAAGGTTTGGACATATAGGCATCAGCTCCTATGGACAATCCTTCCAACCGGTCGGCATCATCGCTTTTTGCCGTCAAAAGAATCACCGGTATATGGTTCGTGTTGAAACTTCCCTTGATGTTGCGGCAAAGCGCAATACCGTCCATGACCGGCATCATGACATCGCTCACGACCAAATCCACTTTTTCAACGTTCTGGACAATGTAGTCCCATGCCTCTTGCCCGTTGCTGCATTCACAGACATGATATTCCCCGGAAAACTCACCATGCAGATAACGCCGTATAGCCGTCTCGTCCTCCACGACCAATATACGTCCGTGCTTGCTTCCGCCTTTCTTTTCTTCCGGCAATTCGGCTACCGTCTCTGCCACATGCTCTGCCTCCAACGGTGCGGAATAAACAGCCCGGGGCATCTTGTCATCCGAAATGTCTTCCAACAATTCCAACGCCTGAGGCATCTGCACGATGAAACGCGTGCCCTTGCCCTTAGGATTATTCTCTGCCCAAATATGCCCCTCATGCAGCTCTACCAGCAACTTTGTCAGGTTCAGCCCTATGCCTGTACCGACGTAATCGCCTCCCCACTTGCCTGAATAGAAACGCTCGAACACCCGCTTCTTCTCCTGGTCGGGGATTCCCACCCCACTGTCCGTCACCGAAAGCCTGAAGTCCCGTTCGCCCGAGACATTGCCGTCCACCTCCTTCAGTTCGATGGTAATGTCCCCCCCGTCGGGAGTAAACTTGAACGCATTCGACAGCAAATTCATGATTACTTTGTCGAAATTCTGCGGATCCACACAAACATCCATCCGTTCCATGTCGTGCACAAAGCAGAACGTAATGCCCCGGTTACGGGCCGTGGTTTCAAACAACTCATAGAGATTATTGACAAACCCCACCATTTCCACCTTATGGTATTTCAGACGGAACTGCCCTTTTTCTATCTTACGCGCATCCATCAACTGATTGATCAGCCGGAGGATACGCTGAGAGTTCTGATACATGAGCGAATAACTGCGTTGATGCGCTTCATCCTGATCTTGCTTCATCAATTTCATAAGCGGACTGAGGATAAGCGTCATCGGCGTACGTATTTCATGACTGATATTCATGAAAAACTGGATCCGGGCCTCATTCAATTCCTCTTCCTGGCGATGCTTTTCAAAAATCCGTTTGGTTTTGAAGTGCTCTTTGACTTGCAAAAATACCATATAGCAAATGAAAAGGAAAAGCACGCAATAGACCATGACAGCCAATGGAGACAGGTACCATACCGGATGCACCTTCACCGTCAGTTCCTTCACATCCGACGACTCCCCGTATGCCTCCGCCTTTATCCTTATGCGGTAGGTTCCCGCCTCCATGTTCACAAAAGATATGCGGTTCTGCCCATGTTCCAAGGCCATCCATTCACCATCATTGACACAATACCGATAGGTCACGCGAGAGTTGCTGAAAGACATCGTGGAAAGCTCTACACTGAAAGATTTGTCATGATGGGAAAGGTTTACTTCGTCCGTCAACGGAAGCCAACGGTCGATAATCGTATAATGTCCGGAACGGTCACCCGCATGAACCGCTTTACCGTTGACGTAGAAATCCACGATGCGTAAATCCATTTTTTCCAGGTTCACGCCATCCCTCTTTCCCACATCAGAAGGGCGGAAACAAGTCAGCCCGTTGATTCCTCCGAAATACAACAGACCGTTTTGGGCATACGAAGCCTTCGCACCGAACTCATTGCCTTGCAACCCGTCTTCGATACGATAATTGTCGAAAGTCTCCTTGGCCGGATTGAAGCAAGCAAGCCCGTCATCCGTACCCACCCACACCTTTCCGCCGGCATCCCTCTCTATGCTGCACAGAGAATTCGTGGGAAGCCCGTCTGCCGCCGTATAAGACTTCATACTGCCGTCCTTTACATCGAAACGTACCAGACCGGTAGACGTAGCCACCCAAAGCACCCCGTCTTCACCAATCTCCATATCCCGGACATTGGCTTTTGGCAAAAACCTCCCTTTCCTTTTAGGACCTTCCGGTGTCAACCGGAACACATCCATCCCGTCCGCCATCCCCACATAAAGGCAATCCCCCCATACCAATAACGCCGTAATATAAGAGTTATACAAAATCCTGTCAGGATAACGAACCTCGTCGCCCTCCCTCACTTGATAATGTTCCAATCCATGCGTCTTCGGCCGGTAACAGTACAACCCGTCACCGTTCGTGCCTATCCAAATGTTACCGGCCCCGTCCTCCACCATGGCATACGCATTGGGGATTTTCTCCCCACCCTTTACCCATGCCCCGATACGGGTACATTCCCCCGTTTCCGGATTCATTTTCGATACACCCGACCACGTGGAACCAAGCCATACACCTCCTTCCGAGTCCACCAGGATGCTCACCACCGTAGAAGGCATGGTCTTCACCACTCCGGGCTTGAAATGCACGCTGCTGCTCCCGTCCGCTTTCAGATGGTACACCCCGCAATGGTCGGCTGCCAACCATAAGTCGCCCCTGCCGTCTCCGACTATGGCGGTCACGCAGTTCGTGCCGATGGTGTTTTTCTGTACCGATCGCCGCCCTACATAGTCGAAGCCCGTAGCCATGTCCGGCATAACCCATACGCCTTTCCAATACACACCTACCCATGTATTCCCGTCACTGTCCACAATGGCTTCTTTCACATTGGAGGTAGCCAGATTGTACTCATACGTACGGATAGGACTTTGGGTGATTCGTCCCGTAGACTCGTCATACACCCGTAAGCCTCCCCCATCGGTGGCAATCAGGACCTGCCCGTCCGTTCCGGGATTGATGGAAGCGATGACTCCACTTTCATGCCCGGAAGAAACCCGGTAGAAACTACGGTCCTTTTCGGAATAACACAGAAGCCCGTCATTCTGCATAGCCAAATAAACACGTCCGGACGAACTTTGGCAAAAATCCACGGCACCCGGTCGCCGGGCTAACCTATGCACCTTCCCTTCCGCACGACAGTATATGCAACCATCCGCCCCCAACATCCACAAACGCCTTTTTTTATCTTCAAACAGTTGCAAAAGAGGAGAGCCACTTTGCATTTCTTTCGTTTCCTTCAAATACATTTTGCCCTTGTCCCCTTTACACAACAGGTATAATCCATATCCTGCCGTACAGACGTATACGTCTCCCCCGGAAAGCTTGGCCATCGAAACGATATGGGCAGAAAGCGTATCGCCTCCTTCTGCCAACAGAGGTACATCGGTAAACTTATCCGTATCGTAAGAATAAACCTGCACCCCGGACTCCATGCCTACCAACACACACCCGGGTTCTACTTCCAAGACGCAAGTGACGATATCATGCCCCAAGGTTCCCGACATCCCGTCCTGATGCCGGTAAACATTCATTTTCACCCCATCGTAACGGTTCAGGCCACTTTGGGTACAAATCCAAACGTTTTTCCGACTGTCCTCCGTTATGGAACGGATACGTGTATTCGACAATCCTTGATCGGACGTAAAAGAAATTGGCGACTGTGCTTTCATTGCGATAACACACACAGTCCAAAATAAACTTAAAAAATACTTTCTACCGTTCATGGTTTTAGATAAAATATCAATTCAATAGATTCTTTCTTCTATATCTCCGTTAAATCCCCCCCTGTCTTTGAACGCCCAAACGGTCTATCTCTTAACAAGAGAGCGACTGGCATACAAAATTAAAGGAAAAAACTGATTTTTAAACGCTATTTAGAGAATATTTTTGGGAAATGCCAATATAAAGTGATTATTCCGTTTTTGTTCTTATTTCCATTCATCTATATATAAATTTGATATTCAACGCGTAACGTATGCCAGTCGCTCTCTTGTTAAGAGATAGACTTTTATTCCACCTGAAAATCAATCTGAAAACAGATATTCGGTTTATAGCTCCAAATAGAAAAATGATATGTTTTGAATAGTCCTGGTAACAGAATGCAATTACCATGCCATTTTTCCGGCAAAGAAAAGTCCGTTTCAAGTGTATTCCACAGATTTTTTCGCCCGAAACATTCACACGATTTCACACTACAAGCTCGTTTTTATACTTTCATAACCAAAAATAAGACCCAATCTCAGCCGAATGATTTTTCATCTGGCTGAAAAAACATTTTTTTTCTCCGCATGGCATACCGGCCTGTTCCGCAAATCCGTCCAAAAACGTCTTGAAGGCCATTCAAAATCGTGCCGTACAGGCTTGTTTTTTCTCTAATTGCCCCCCTCCTGCCATCCAAAAAAGGAAGCAGGCATGTCAGGCAAATCCCACTTCCGGCTTTCACGCTCCATTGCAGCATACGCCCGACACGCCCTCCTTACTTTCTATTTGCGAACAAAAACATTACCATACCGACAAAAAGTCATCCCACCAACGTACGAGATTCGTTTATTTCCGGACACGCCCTGCAACGGGCACAAATAACAGATTCTCATAAGCCGTGAATTGACTTTTTGACAAACTGACAAATCCACAGGCTTACTCTTTCGCGACAATCTTCGATGCCTGCCCATCGGAGCTTTGCACCCTGACTATGTAGAACCCGCGTGGCATCCCACCCATGTCGTAGTTGTAACTGCCGCCTGTGGCACGGGCTTGATGCACCATCTGCCCGTCGTGGCTGTATATGCAAACCGCAGCCTCGCCGTCCTGCCATCCCACGGCCAACGTCCCTCTTCCACTATCGTAAACTATCCTGCAGTCCCCGGCATCCCGAAGGTTTCCGGCCACCGACTCCGGCTCCCCCTCCGTGTTCTTGCGGATTTGCACCACGACATATCCGCAAGACGCACCGGCTTCGCCGACATTCGGCACGAGACGCAAAGCCAACAGCTCGTCATACGGCGAAAGCCCCATGCCTGCCATCGTGAAACGCTTCACGGTCTCGCCGGGCGCAAACACCAATTCGCCCGTCGAAAGAAGGAAATCTTCCCCTTCCCTAGCCTCTCCCGCCACAGGTTGCAAGGCCAAGCCTAATTCTTCCGCGCACGGACGCGAAAGACGTACGGTGAAAGCCACTTCCGCATCGCGGTCCATCCGCACGACATAGCGGTCGAAACCGGCTTGCACGGGCACCGGTACATCCTGTCCGGCAGCCCCGACCGGTCCGGGTCCATAGACGGGATACGCCCCAACGTCCACCCCGCCATATCCCATGCCTTTGGCCCGGCTGTTTTCCCTCAACGTGAAGTCCTCTTCTCCATAGGCCGTCGACACGAATCCGGGTGAGCCTTCCAAGTTGCCCTCGCCGTCCAAACGGGATTGGAACGTGCGCAACATCACTTCCCGGCCACACAACACGACCGATTTCGTATTCCCCGGCGTGTACACGATGTTGTCTACGAACAAATGGGGGCCGGCACCGTATGCGGAATCGGAGAACTCGATGTTGTATCCCGAACAATCGTAAACGATGTTGCCGCGCATGCGGTCGCGCCGCGACTTGTGGACAAAGAAACCGGTCTCGCAACGGTAAGCCACATTGTTTGTCCATTGCGCGTCTTCCGTCCATCCCGTGGCATAACGCGCCGTCTGGTAGCCTATCCCCTCCAAGTTGCCCCCGATGTTTTCAGCCACCACGTTGCCGGCACACCTCGATTCATTGAAAACAAAATCACCGCAATCGTGCGCACGGTTCCTCAATATGACATTACGGCTACCATCGCGGTCGAGCCAAATGCAAGTGCGTACCTCCGAAAAATAGTTGGAAACGACGAGGTTATCCCCGTCTGACATGTCCTGCACGTCGACGCACCGCGTATAAAGGTTCTCTCCGCCCCAGGAACGTTTCTTGCCGCTGAAACGGAAAAACGAATTGTGTGCCACCATGTTGCCGGTACATTCCTGGCCGTTGAGGGAAACCCCGTCGCCTATGATGTCCTCAAAAACATTGTCCACCACCGCATTCCTCCGGGCATTCCCCATCCAAATGACGGAGTTGGCATTCCATGCCGACACCTCGGGATGCCCCAACTGCTCAAACCTGCAACGGGACACCACGCAACCTTCGCTCCCGTTCATCGCCACAGCGCACCGTGCATACTTGAAACCTCGGAACGTGAAGCCTTCCAACCAGACGTATCGCATTCCGGAGAGATCGAACACCGCGCTGTAGCCACCGGGTGACGTGTCGGGATGCTGCAGTACGGCCTCTCCCGTGCCAGGCTGCGCCTGAAACACCACATAACGCCCTTCACTGCCGGAATTGCCGGGTTTCACATCGTCGAGCACGTACAAACCTCCGGACACGAACACCGTGTCGCCCCCTCGGGCAAGGGAGGCAGCAACCTGTATGCTCCGGAACGGGTGTTCCCGTGTCCCGTCACCGTCAGCCGCAGCAGCTGACACATAATAAGACTTGCCCCCGGCATCGGCCGCATGCAACATGAATGCCGAAAAGCACAAAAAGGCAATTAGGATTCTTTTCTGATTTTTCATAATACTCATCTTAACCTACATCGTTCTACCCAAGAAAAAGGGGAGGCTTCCCTTTACCTGAAAACCTCCCCCTGAAATGGAATATTAAAAAATAAAATTATGAGTTCACTTCACTACCACCTTCTTCACGTCGGTCGTTCCGTCGGCACGATGGATCTTCACGATATTCACACCCCTCATCGGACGTTCGAGCTTCATGCCGTCCAACGTGTAGTATTCATAAGACACGGCCTCGGCAGCCTTCACGCCGTCAATATTGTCGGCATACGCCTTGGCATAGTCGTAACCAGCAAGCGGAGCCTTGAAGAAGAGGCGTGCATCATCGGCCATGGTCTGTGTATCCCAGTTACCCTGGTCGCCTGCTTCCGGACCGGCATCATACCACTGATCGTTCTCATCCTTGAGACAGAAGTTCTTACCGGAAACGTATTTCTCAGCTATACCGATGGTCAGCACCGTACCTTCCTTCACCGTAATGTCCGGAATGACAGTTGGGAATCCACCCCATTTGCCATCATACTGGATATCGCCGCCCACAAACATCACGCGGATAGTATCGTTCGGAGCATCGGAAGTCACAGCCCAGATGTACTTGTCGGGCACACCCGTCTCATCGTTCACGGCATTGAAATAAGCGTTGGCGTTCTTGAAAGTACGGGTATCGAAGAGCACATCGTATATACCTACCGGAAGCCCGGTCACAGTCTGGCAAATCTTGTACTCCATCTTCAAACCATGCAGACGGTTGTCGGCCACAGGCTTGTCCTCTGTGGCATTCCAAGAGCCATCCACAGTCACCGTCACTTTACCTTCAACTACATCCCAACCCGGTGTGTTCTCGCTGTCCACGCTATCGGTAGACTCACTGATGTAAGAATAGAAGTTCGGGTTCTTCACGAAACCTGTCAGGTCAACACCGGAAGTCAAAACCTTATAGCCAGTGGCCGTAGTCTCATCCGTTTCCGTCTCGCTGTACAGTGTATCTCTCGCCTCATCGGCAATCTTACCTGTCTCAGCCAACATCTTGTAGAGTGCCTGCCTGTTGTGGTAAACCATGTTTCCAGCCAACGCATCATCATCAAACAAAGCGTTACGTGCATCATTGATAGCACTTTCAGGTTCCACACCCAACTTCTCTGCGGCATCGGCAGCCTTTGTCAAACGATAAGTCAGAGCATCCGTGCATGAGACAATGTTACCCACTTTAGCGGCCACGCCTTCAAGCTTTTCTACGGCACTTGCCAATGCCTCATCGTCCAAGTCCAAAGAAGACGTTTCGCCATATTCTTTCAGTAAAGCTTCGCCTTCAATATATTCATCCGTCATCACATACTTGGAAGCCGGGTCTATCTTGGCCATGTTGTCGCGCAATGTCTGCAATTTCGGATCATAGTTATCCACATTAGCCTGACGGGCCAACATCGTACCGCACAAACCATACAACTTCGCGTTCATGGCCTCCACGGCAGACGGGCTGTTGAACGTGCCCTTGGCTTCTTCCAAAGCCTCGGCCAAGGCTGTCTTTGTCTGGCCATTGTAAATCTCATTGGCCACAGCATTGAGCACGACGGTCGCGCTGTCCACGGCCGCAGCCAACTGCGCCTTGTAATATGCCGCATCGGAAGGCTTGGTAATCAATTCCACGGCCCCCAAAAGGAATTCATGGAAACCACCCTCGCTCTGGCAAGAGAACTTCAACATGTAATAACCCTCTTCTGCCACCGTGAACTCCGTAGTGGAAAGGGTTGTGCCCGTCACCTGAACATTTTGAGCACCCTCCACGCTCGGCTTGGCTTCCACACCATTGAACTGGGCTACCACCTCACCTTCTGCATCCGGATTGTTCAAATCAATCTTTTCGAGCGAGAAGTCATATTTCGGGAACGTGCCATCGGCAAAACCTTTCCATGCCGCCATGCGGAATGAAACCTGATATTTACGTGGAGTCAAATGAAGAGCCACTCCCGGATCCATTTCCGGATCCAAAGTGCCGTCGGGCATCACATAGTCTTTTACCTGTTCGCCATAAGTAGCCGTACCCACCGTACCGCCGGTAGCACGCCAATAAAGTCCCATGCCATTGAAATCACCGGTATAAGGACCTTGCAAACGGCATCCTCCGCCTCCGATGTTACCACCCCAGTTATAATTCCAGACCTCACCGGTTTCCGTCACGCCATACTGGTGGATGGTCCCATTGTCGTTCGACAACCATCCTTTCGGGAAAGTTCCGTTAGCATAGGTGGCAAAGTCTTTTGCGGCAGAATAAACCATTTCGCTCGTTCCCGTGCTCTGGTCCGGTCCCACGGAGAAGTTGATGGTCTGCGACTGCAAAGCCTCAAAACCGCTCATTGCATTAGTCACATTGGACACCACCAACTGGTATTCGCCATTTTCCAATGTCCCGACCGATACGACCAAAGTATTCGGATCGGTCTCAGACACCACTGTGGAACTATACAAATCAGCCACTTGAACCCCATTCTGCATCAATAAGACGGAAGCAATTTCCGTAGAGACGGCACGGTCGTAAGTTACGTGAACCTCATTGAACGTGGCCGGATCCAACTCAAAGCTATGGTCTTCGGGCACGGAAGACAAATAGTTCGGACCATCCATCAGATAAGACATTTCCTCAATAGTCTCATCATAGTAAATGGCTTCGCTCGTGAATGGGAGCACTTTCATCTCGCTCGTCACATCCATGCTCGGACGTTGGTCGGTGGTATAGATGAGAGGGCAATCCGCATCTGGCGTGAAGCTGACTTTGATATTGGCACTCTCATCCTCGGCGATTTCATTCGCCATGAAAATATACATGTAACCATCCTTCTTCAGTTCCACAGAAGCCACTTCCATCTCTTCCTCGCCGTTCGTCACCTTCACATACGAATTGGGCAACAGGCGCACCCCGATCGGGTCCGTGCTGGCGGAAGCCAACTGGGCGGCATTCGTAGGATAACCGAAGTCCACCTTGATGGCATCATAATTATACGTACAGCCTGCCATCGTGGCTTCTTCAATCTTAATGTCATCCAAAAGGTAACGACCAGGATTGTACATGTTGATGGTCAGGAAATACGTGTCAGGGAACGACGTATCATCACCCTTCCACCAAATCGTGTCGTTCTTCGACGGGTCGTCCGGATCATTCACGATGATGTCTTTGATGTTATCGTCGAACTGGTCGAAGAACTTGTCCTGCACGGCCTTTCCGGAGTTGTAAGCCACGAACGACAAACGCCGCCAATCGCCCGTCATGATGCCATCCTTCCAATCGTAATAATACTGCGTACCGCTCTGCGACATCAAGGGAGCCTCAAGGTTTTCCCTTCCGATGGACAGGCTCGATTTGATGGCCGTATTGATAGGATCGCCCCCATCGGCCATTATAAACGTCTGATTGGCCTTCACCCAAAACGACACACGGTAGGATTTGCCTTCCTCAATGGGCAGATAGCGTAACTTCAAACCGCGAAACCATTGGGAACCCTGTACCGTATTGGAGTTGTTCGCCTCCAAGGCATACTTGCCCGAATAGGACTCTTCACACTTCTCATTCCACACATCCCCGGGTTGGAGATTGATGTGGTCACCGTAAAAGTCCGCAAATTGCGTGGAGTCCTTGTGATGGTAGAACTGGTCACCATCCTCGAAACCTAACGTTGCAATGACCTGTGCCTGCGCCGTCAAACCGAATCCGGCAAGGCCGAGCAACATCAAAAAGTTTTTCTTCCTCATAAACTTCAATTTAAGATTAATACTAAAATTACCATATCTCTTCTGTTTCTGTCGGAAATAAGATTCCGGCTGCTAAATTAGCCTTTGCCGGAATCTTCTCCAAAATATTTTGTATCATATACTTTCGTATTTGTAACATCTTTCAATCAGCATTGATTTACAACCAATTACAACATCATTCCAAAGGTAAATACCAATTTTCCCGATCAGAAAGTCGGCCATAAAGTTCCGTATTGAAACCATCTTTCCCGTCACGTCCGGCTATTTTACGGGCTAAAAAGTCCGTGTCGCCGCGCCGAAGCGCGATACGCTGCAAGTCGCCAAACCGCTGCCCCAAGAAACTCTGCTCCAAAGCCATCTCATCGCAAATCAAATCTTCCACAAAGAGGATGGAATCTTCACGAGTGGCCAATCCTTCGGGAATGACATAAAGCGTGTCGGCATAAGACTCGCCACAACCATAAGAATGGATTCCCTCCGTATTCACCGTCGTCGTAGAGGTGGACGACATGTCCTGCGTAATGAAATTATATGGACTCCACGTCAGCAAATCACCTGCACGTCCTTGTTCACCGGCACTGATATACTTGGATACAGTCCCGTTGCTCAGCCCATACTTCAGAATGGCAAAAGCCGATTCGGGCAACCCCGCACGGTTGTAAGCTTCAGCCATACGAAGGTAGACGGACGAAAGCCGGTAAAGGGGGATTTCCGACAAGAAAGGGGAATTGGATGACACAGAGAAACGGCTTATGCTTTGATAATCCTCCGAATAGTCATCGAGACTTGTCGCATAAGAAGTAGTGACATTTGAACACAAACGCAAGTCTCCCCTCGCCCGGCTGTCATTATATATCGTATTCTCCCCCGGTGATATCGTATCC
Source organism: Paraprevotella xylaniphila YIT 11841 (assembly GCF_900683745.1). Classification (NCBI taxonomy): domain Bacteria; kingdom Pseudomonadati; phylum Bacteroidota; class Bacteroidia; order Bacteroidales; family Prevotellaceae; genus Paraprevotella; species Paraprevotella xylaniphila. Next base: position 335,199 of record NZ_LR215980.1, on the reverse strand, counting down.
CGTAAATTCGTGGTCGGATCCGTATACACCATCACGTAACGCTGCGCCTGAGACAGCTCCAACAACGCCTGCGAAGAAGTCATCTCAAAATAATAACGGTTATCCTCCGTGGAATTCAGGATATCTCCCAACCGGCTTACCACCCCGTCATATTCACTGGTTTCCATCCGTATCCCAGTCACATCGGTAGTACTTGAATAACTCGCAGAATAGCTTTTGAATTCATAACTCATCCAACGGGATTCCATATTGCCGGCCGGAGCCAAGGGATTGTCGGGATGCGTCAGATAGTCATGATAGTATTGTGCAGCCTCCCGGTAACGCCCTGCCCAAAGGCAAAGGTCGCCCAACAAGGCACGCACGGGGATGAAATAACGGTCGTTCCCGGCTAAGGGAAAATCTGTTTCCACATAAGGTTCCAAATCCGGAATGAAGTATTCGCAAACCTGTTTCACGTCATAAAACGGATAACGTGAAGGATCCGCTTCCACCTCCGTCATCAACGGTCGCGTAAAGAAAGGCACCTTGCCATAATAAATGGCCAACTGCAAATAAGTCCATGCACGGAAAGCTTTCACTGCGGCATACTCCCGGATGAACACTTTCTCACCACGCAAAGCAAGCATCGTATCGGCATGGGCAATATAATAATTACAGTTTTGAATGACGGCATAATAATCCTCCGGCGCATTATAACGGTTCTCCACAGTTGCCGTGAAGTCTGCCAGTTCTTTCAGGTCGGTCGTGGCTGCTTCTGTCGCGGATGAAAGTTCCCCTCTCATTTCACCGAGGATAATCGTACGGTCGGCCACCACTTGCATTTTGTTCATAATGCCCAAAAGGGAAAACACCGTATCGTTAGGTGAATTCAGTTGGGGATTGAAGTCCACCAAACTTGAATCCGTATCCACACAGGAGGTAAAGGCTGCACCGGCACCAAAAGCCAATGCCAATACCATAGAAAATATCTTGTTCTTTTTCATGATTCGTTTCATTTGAATGTTACAAGTTAATCTTTACGCCCAATGAGAAATTACGTCCTTGGGCCAACAAACCGCGATCAATACCTCTGGACAACACGCTGTTGTCTGCACTGAACTCCGGATCTGCTCCCAAATACTTCGTGAACGTAAGCAGGTTATTGGCAGCTCCCCACACCGTAATACCTTGCAAATAAGTTGTATGGATAGGAAAGTAATAGCTCAACGTGACATTCTTCAGACGAAGGTAGGAACCATCCTCAATCCAACGGTCGGAGAAGCGGCTGTTGCCCGGTGTGTCCAAATAATAGGTACGGGGAATATCTGTTTCCTGTCCTTCATGTGTCCAACGGGACAACATGGCGGTAGTCTGGTTGTGGAAACGTGACCCGCTCTCCAATAAACGGCGTTGATAGTTATACACGTCGTTACCCAAAGAATAATTAAAGACAACGTCCAATGAAAGGTTCTTCCAACGCACGTTAGTGAAAATATTCCCGTAAAGGTCGGGATTGGGATCACCGATAACCTGCATGTCTTTTTCATTAATTATATGGTTACCATCCCCGTCAACGAACTTCATGTCTCCTGCCCTGAAATAGGTCTTCGCCCCAGTTTCGTCAATCTGGTATAAAGCTGCGGCATCAGCCTCTTCCGTTGTGGAAAAAACCCCGTCTGTCTTGTAACCATAGAACACGCCGGCAGCCGTACCTACCTGTGAAAGCACATTGCCTCCGTAAAGTTCCGTAATAAACGAACCATTCGGCAAGGAAGTCAGCTCGTTCTTATAATGTCCTGCACTGGCTCCCAAACTCCACTTCCAGTCTTTCAAATCGATGACCCTGGCAGACAGGCTCACGTCGAAACCTTGGTTCTTCATCTCACCGCTGTTCTTCCAATTGGTCTTCAAACCGCTGACATACGACAACGCGCTCAAGCTAAGCAAATTGGATGTCTTTCCATAAAAATAATTGAAGTTCACGCCCAAACGGTTGTCCAAAAGGGACAAATCCAAACCTGCCGTCCAACGTGCCGTAGTCTCCCATTGCAATTGCGTGTTACCGATATTGGCCATAGACAAGCCTGTCGACGTATTCCACATCTTCTGTCCCACAAAATACGTACGCGATGCCTGGCTTTCAAGGTCGTCGTTACCCACAAGGTCGAAACCCACATTCAGCCGCAAATAATTCAGGGCACGTGTACGGGGCATCCACGACTCATTGGTCAACACCCATGCAGCCTGCACTGACGGGAAGAATCCCCAAGCATAATTGCCGATCTTCACCCCGTCGGCAGCATCCACTCCGAACTTGGAGCTACCGGCCATACTGAGCGCTGCCGAAACATAGTAACGCTCACGCCAGTTGTAATCGGCCGAAAGGTAATAAGTCATGTCCACCACTTCTTCTTCCGTACCGTCCGTAGATTTGTAGAGCAAGTTATTCGACATGTTAGGGGTCTTGTCGTTTCCACTATTGTACCCCACTTGGGAATTCAGTTGGTAACTCGTACGCTGATAGCGCAAGCCTCCACGCAAGCCAAGCCAATGTGCCTTGAAACGGCGGGCATAATCGAAATAAGAGTCACTCATGATGACCGTTTCGCGTGCGGCCAAAGCAGAAGCACGGTTCTGCAAGGCTTCACCCACACCTTCCACATCAAAGTCCGGAACACCGTTCATCGGCAAATAGGCATTCTCGTCCGTATTCACCAATTGGAATGCGAAATGCTCTGAAATGCTCCAATAGCGGTTGATATTCCATTTCGGAGTCACGGCTAATGTGATAAGACGGTTACCGAAATAATTTTTGTTGTCACCGTCTCCGTTTTCCAGAATAAACAGAGGGTTGGCCAACGAGTTCAAATAAGGCTTGGTCACCAACACATCTGAAAGGTAATCATCAGCATCGGCCAAATAAGAAGAAATGTTCCCATTCGTGTCAAACGCATACGGACTGAGGAAAGGCGACTTGATCAGGCTCAGGAACCCCGGTGAAGAAATCACGCCGTCATCCAATGTGGCCGGTGCCCCGTCATCACGCATGTCGCGCGTCACATCGCTATAAGCTGCATCGAAACGTACTGTGAGGTTTTTCGCCAACACGATGTCAGAGTTCAGACGCAGATTGAAACGCGAAAAAGAATTGTTCTTCAGCGTGGCATCAGCCGCAGCATACCCTACCGACAGATTATAGTTGGCCACGTCATCCCCACCCTGCACGTTGATGCTATAGTTCTGGGTGAAGGCTTCCTCGTACACATGTTTCTGCCAGTCCGTATTGTTATGGTACACATCATAGTAGTAATAATTCGGATTCGTCTGCAAAAACTTGAAACTGTTATTGGTCGTACCCGTCGTTCCAATCAGTTCGGAAGCGTAGATACGATACTGTTCCCCATCCATCATATCCATCGACTTGGGCAATAATTCATAGCTTCCACCGATAGAAACATCGATTTTCGTGGCCATGCTCTTATTACGCTTAGTTTCGATGAGAATCACCCCATTCGCACCTTTCGCACCATAAATAGCCGTCCCGTTCTTCAAAACACTGATTTTCTCAATATCCTCCACCATGATATTCGCAAGGAGGTTGTTGAAGAAACCGTCATGGACGGAAGGAGCCGAAAGCCTCATATCAGTGATGACCCCGTCAATGACAACCAACGGCTGCGCGTTCGTATTGAGCGAGTTCAAGCCGTTCATGAACATGGCCACGCCCATGCCTGGCACACCACTACGCGTAATGGAATGTATATCAGCTCCCAACTTGTTCTGAATCTGACCGTCAATGCTGATTTCATTCGTGTTATAATCCACAGCCACCGTCCTTTCACTCGTAGCTGCCCCAGAAGCCGTATAGACCGGATTGAAAGTATCGCTGAAAATATAGGCATCCACCGGACCTTTCCCTTTGCCGAGCGGCACTTGAAGGGAGTTGTAACCGTCTCCGCGCATCCACAAGGAAGTAACATATTCCGGAACCCGGATTACATAATCCCCCTTCTCGTCGGTCATAGCCGCATAACGTGCGTCATTGAAAGCAGAGACGCTGATACCGGCTGTCGGCTGCTTTGTGGCATTATCATAGACACGTCCTTTAATTTCGCGCATCGGAACTTCCGGCAACATGGGTTTTACCATCTTTGCAGAATCCCGTACCGTAGCCTGGGCAGATTCCTGATCCACCTCTTGAGCCACCGCCGGAGCTGCCACGGCGGCCATCAGGCAAAATGTTGATAAAATATGTTTCATGGCACTATTCTTCTTCTCTATTGGGTTTGAAATATAAACAATCAAGATACATCTCGCGGTTATACCGTCCGGACTCCATACGGCTGATACTGCATTCCAACGTCAAGTGGACTTTGGCATCGGATTGGCCATAACTGCATACCGGAATAGTGAACGTACCTATTTTCACCGTGTCTACCCGATAAGGGTCGTTCTGCACTTCGTCTTCAAAATCGTAAGTCTGTTCCACGCCGTCTACCGTCTCGTAACCAATGGAAGCCTTAAATTTACATGGACGGAAATTACGGTCACTGGCATTATACACTGTACGAGGCAACACAACCGCACAAACATCATACGTACCGGACAACACAGAGGGTATTTGGAACTCCATAGTCCAATTGGATGAATTCGTACGGGGCGAAATCACCAAATAGCCATCGGAAATACTGTCGGCTACCGAGCTTCGTGACGCATAAGTACAATCTTCGTAATCTGTCATCATGCTCTCATACTCGGCTTCGGTCTTTACCGGGTAGAAATATATGTCTTCTGGCTTGAACGGCCATTCGTACAAATTATAAATAGCTCCATTGCTACAAGCCATCGTGTCTCGCACGAAATCGGAAGAAAAGATTCCACCGGCAGCCAACGGCTTGTAATACACATGGCGACGCTCCTCGTCATATTTGCTATATGCAATCGAATACACGGAATCTGCCATGTGGGAACAACCAATATCCCGGTTGTACACCAAATCACGAATAAGCGCCTGATGGGCATACAAACGCTGCAAAGAATCCGCCTGGTTCACGCTGCCGTAATTGAAATAAGACATTGCCTCATTATAAACCTCATCCCACACCCGAGTTTCAGGAACCAACATAATAAAACTACTGTCTTCCTCATTTATGCGGTCGAACTTGCTAAACAATATGTTAGTCGTAACCATCACTGAATCGGAATAGACGATGTTTCCATCCACAATTCCGCTCTGAATACTGGAGTTCTCATCCAATTCCAATTTTTCATAACCTTTGAAAAAGGAACCGATTCCGGAATACTCCGACAAGGTAGTCAAAGCTTCATATACATTATACAAATAAGGCAATTCCCCGGAAAGCACGTGCAGGACCCCGTTCTTTGCTGCTTCATTAGCCCTCCCGGACTCATACGTCACACCTTGGAAAGAACCGGGAATGGCATCAAGATACTTATTATTGAGCATAAGAACTGATTTCTCATCCGTACTGTTGGTTACGAAATGCGCAATATGATTCTGCACAAAATGCTGCCCGCACATAGAATCACCCGACACAGTCTGACACTCCGCCAACAAAGAGTCCACATTAAATTGCCCGTCTTTGGGAGCCCAAACAGTAAAAGTCTGGTCGCTGGCCAACAAATCTGCGTACGTCACTTTTGTGGGTTTATTATTGCTAAACACATGCGTGGCACGGAGCACCTTGAGGAAGTCACCCAAATCACCCTGTTCCTCCATCACCTGAAGAAGGGACTTGTCAGACACAGGACGGCCTTCATTACCATAATGTTCGTCCCACGTATCGGTACAAGCCACAGCCGACAAGGCCATTGCCACTACCGCAAACATCTTTATTTTATTATTTGTTTTCATATACCTATTTTTATATTTTCCCTATATCACCTCAAATCAATGGGTATCCTCGGCTTCTACCCCGGCATAGATGCTCTTCGGCACAATCTCGAAATAATTGATAGGCAACTCGGCCTGTGGGTTATCCACAACCAATTTAATCCGTACGTAATAATCCTTTTCCGGACTCATATTCTCCGTGGTCAAGATCTTACGCAATTTCATCGGTTGTGCTCGCAGGATATTGGCTCCGCCTTGCGCCCAAGAATCCATATCCTTCATATAACCACGATTGTGCATAGCCTTGTCGATGGCACGGTTTCCTTCTTCGTCACCCGGAGTATCAGCCACCCAACCAATCAAGGGGTCTGTAGGCCAAAGCGTAAAGTCGATAGGCAACCCCATGGGCAACAAACCATCCGGGTCCGTACCGAAATAAACTTGCACCTTTCCGCGCATATCTCCCCAACCATAGCCGAAACGTACCTCGTAAGTCCCTTCTTTAGGTACAGGAAGCAACTTGAACGTCACGTCGAATTGTCCCACCATATCGATACAATCCGCATAAGTCACCATCCAGACATCACGCTTACGTAAAGTCATGGTCGGGGTCTTGCCATGAAAATCCCATCCTTCAACAACTTTAAATCCCGTGGCACGTTCCGTATTTCCACGCGCACCGCAGTTCATGAATTCCGGAGATAGCGTGGCAGCCATGACACGAATACGGTCGTTAAAGACGACATCGCGAGTTTCCTGATTATAGTCCAAGACCTGATCAATGTAATGATAGATGCCATTCAAGGCCTGTTGGTCCACGTCACCGATTTCTGAAGGAGAAAGTACTTTAGTACCCCGAACCGTATAACGTGCCCCCACTCCTTTACGGTTGATGAAAAGTCCATCGGACGGCGTACTCATCTTCATGATAGTTCCCTGCAACATTGTGGTATACCAGTCTGTACAATCAATCAAATCCGTCTTGGCACATGTATTTTTAATGTCACCCGACACGGTCCAATCATTATAAGCCCCGTAATATGGCAACAAATGATAAGAAATGAAACGGTTCAAGGGATTCTTACGGTTCGTCCAATCGTCATCATACAATCCTGCATCCTTAGGAAACATCTGATCATATACCTGCTTGGCGTGTGCTTTCAAATCATCCAAATCGTGTATGCCGTTGGCTGCATAGACTTCATCAGTCTCCACAAAAGCCGTGTAACGTTTCATCCGCGTACCCACATAACGCATAGTGTACGATGACCCTCCCGTAGAAATTATCATATCCTGATTTACGGAATCTTCTCCGCAAGAGTAAGTAGGGTCGATATACTGCCTCAACGAATCACATAAACCTGTCAACCGGAGTGCTTCATTGAAAATGGAAATAGTGGAATCTTCCGCCAACAAATCCGGCAACAGGAACGACTGGGGCACAATCACACGGTCAAGCGTATGTACCACACCGTTTTCCACAGAATCGTCCCGTACAATCAAACGTGCACTCTTGTTGATGTAATAAATCACATTATTGTTGTTCAAGGCATCGGAGTCACAAGAAAACGTCAGATAGCGTTCATTCATGTTTGCCGTGGGGATATTCCCATCTATCAAGTCCGTAGTGAAGTAGGCCTGGTCAATAATATGGTTCCATGACAAGGTATCGCACTGTTCCTTTGTAAGTTGGTCCACACTTTGAATCCCCAATTCATGAAGATATTGCTCCACGGCCTTATTATTCGGAGCCAAACAAGTATAGCTCCCGTAGGCTGCCATCATGCCATACATACCGGAACGTTGGAGAATGGCTATGAAGTCGCTGAATTCACCGGAACGGTTCTGAAGATAGTCAGTCACCATTTCTCCTGTAAACGTATAATAGTTCTCTGCCAAAGGTTCGTCCGAACAAGACACTGTGAAAGCAGGCATGACCAAAACCGCCATCACGAACCGCATTAATATTTTATCTATTTTTTTCATATCTATTATTCAGTTGTGGTTATATTTTCATTCTCATAGGCCGGATTCTGTACCAGATAAGGATTGGCCTTCAACTCATCTTCGTGATAGGGGAAATAAAGGGCATCGGGAGTAGAGAGGCGGATACGGAGCGCAGCCGTATTCTCGCTGAACTTCTGCATAACCTTATCTAACATGCGGGTGTTGGAGCCTTCACGACGGCAAAGGCGTACCAAATCAAACCAACGCTTGCCTTCAAACATCAATTCACGTTGACGCTCCTCCAACACAAGATTTTCCATACTCAAGCGTGAGGTGCCATAATCCTCAAAAACCAACGTATCAGTAGTCGCGATGCGTTTATTATTGGCCCGCTTCCAAACAGCTGACACACAAGAGAAAGCAGACCGGTAACGAGCCTCCTGCTCCGATGTCAGCGAAGAACCATCTCCCACATTTCCGGCAAGTTGCACCTCCGCTTCCGCCTTCATCAGCATCACATCCGTAAGCCTATACACAATCCAATTGCCCACATTGTTCGAACGAAGATATTCACTCACCGTAGGAGCCGAACCCGTAGTCGTATTGGTCCTAAATTCAACGCCTGCAGTGACATACTTGCGGATACTTACCGTAGATTCTCCCGACATGTTCTCATATACCCTGCAATCAGTCCGCTTGAAATAAGAATTTGAACCATCCGCCACTTGAGCATTCAAATACGGGCATGCTGCAAGTTGTCCCACATTCGTACTATTGTATGCCCCATAAAACTCTTTCGTCAAGAGATTCTCGCGCGTCTCCGAATCCACAAAGTTTAATTCAAAGATACTCTCAAAGGAATTTCCCTCCCCGAATATCTCCGTGAATGCCGTACCCGCATAAGACGAACCATAAGGAGCTTCTGAAATCAAAGGAAATTCACCGTATAGCTCTACATTTTCAATGAAAGAAGAAGATTCCTGGAGCATATCGTCATACTGCTCTTTCTTGTAATCAATAATCAAATCACAATAGTCTATGCAACGTTGGTAATCCCCCTGCCACAGATACATGTCTGCCAACATGGCATATATGGCATAACGGGTAATACGGTTCATATTGTCATTACTATATTCGCCATAAGTCCGTATCGCATCATTCTTCACGGCTTCCAAGTCAGCAATAATATGAGCCAAAACCTCATCGAAACCGGAAGCAGGAACCTGATAGTCCTGCGTATCGTCAATGGACGGTTCCGTCACGTAAGGAACGTTACGGAATGTACGAATCAAATAAAAATAACACAAACTGCGTATAGCTGTAGCTTCTGCAATATTCGCTTTCAATTCAGCCTCCGTATAATTAGGATCCTTTGCTTGCACCTGAGGCGCATAATGAATCACCGTATTACAGCGGTTGATACACTGGTAGAAGGATTCCCATTTCGCAAAACCATTCGTTTCCAACAAGTTTTCTTCCGCAATCCGGATAATGTCTTGTGGAGCACCTGCCCCCGTAGTCAAATTATCAGAACGCATCTCACCCCATACCAACATCCGCTTCAAGCAATCGCCCGATTCCAACTGCGCATAACAAGAATTCACCACACTGGCCACATCGGCCTCTTCTGTCCAATAGTTCTCCAATACGACGTCATTGAGCGGGATAATACTTAAAAAATCATCACAAGCCGTCAACGAAGATGCCAATAAAGCCGCAGAGAACAATCTTGTCACTTGTTTGTTTATATAGAATTTCATAACGTAAACATTTTAAATATTAGAAACCTATCTGCACACGTGCCGTAAACTGCCGCGAACGCGGTGTCTTGGCTCCATCCGTGGCCACACTCATCCCACCATATCCGACTTCCGGGTCTGCCCCCGAGTAATTTGTCAGACAGAACAAATTGCTAGCATTCAAATTGATACTCAATGAGTTCACGCCAATCCGCCTCAACAATTTGGGATTCAGAGAATATCCCAAAGAGAGATAATTCAGACGCATGAAGGAAGCATCCTCCACGAAACGATCGCTACCCAAATAATTAAATCCCTTGTTATACAAAGCACGGGGAATTTCCGCAACCTGCCCCTCCGTACGCCAACGCCAATTCACAGAAGCGGCCTGATTGTTGTTATTATACATGGACTCTGCATTCATCCTGGCTTCATTAATCACTTTGTTCCCCGCACGGAAGTTAAATTGCGCATTGAGCGACCAACGACCATAAGAAAGCTTCAGTCCCCAACCACCGGTAATCTTAGGCAAAGAAGAACCCAAGTAAACGATATCCAACTCATTGATATTACCATCATGGTTAATATCCTCGTAAATGGCATCTCCGCCCTGGAACTCATACAATTCTGTATTCGTCGTCTTATCATAACCGAATACCATCGGAATGGTGAACCCAGCCTTGTCACGAATCACATTACCGTTCTCATCCCGAGCTACCGGAGCATTCGGACCACTTACACCCGGAACTTCCACCTCCGAATAATCGGAATACTGATATACACCCTTATAACGGAAACCGTATATGGCTCCAAATGGATTATTGAGCTGGATTCGGGTCAGATAAGAACCATTTTTATTATCGAAGTCTTTATTAAGATTGGACAATGCCGTAGGCTCCATCTCCACGATTTCGTTTTTGTTATTGGCGAACGTCACGTTGAAACCCAATCTGAACTTACCGACCTTGACCACATCCGTCCCATTGACATTGAACTCCCAACCGTTATTACGCATTTTTCCTACATTAGTCCAAGAAAGCGATGAAAATCCGGACGATGACGGAAGCTTCACATCACGCATCAAAAGTTTGGATGTCATTTGGGTATAGATATTAAAATCTGCCGTAATCATATTGTTGAACAAACCGAGGTCGAAGCCCACGTTCCATGTCTCTTTCTCTTCCCACTGCAAATTACTCAACCGTATATTGCTCGGATAAATAGAATTGGCTCCGTTGTAGGAATCCGTACCCGTATACTTCGAGAAAAAAAGATATTCATCCGTAGGTTGGCTACCCACACGCCCCCATCCCGGGCGAAGCGAAAGCATGGACAGCCATTTTTGCGTGCCTTTCATCCACGGCTCATCTACCACATTCCAACGGAAAGACAGAGCCGGGAAAGTTCCCCAACGCTTGTTATCACCGAACTTTGTCGTACCGTCCCGACGAATAGAAAAGTCTGCAATATAACGGCCCTTAAACGCATAATGGGCTGAAAACGTCATATAAATACTTCGCCATTGACCTGCCGACGTAGACATATCGGATATCAAGCCGTCTGCCGTAGGCGACTGGATGCTTCCTGTCGGAAGGTTATACACAGAATTAGACTGCTTCTTGGAATCACCATCCGTCAGTTGGAACTGTGCCATCGCCATGAAAGAATGGTCGGTATTCATAATGTGCGGAATAAACGTCAAGCGATGTGTCGTCGTGATAGCCCGCCCCTTATATGCCTCTGATGAAGCCTTGTTGTTATTCTTGTCCGTCCATCCGGCTGTTACCAAACTGGAAGGATAGAACTTGTCAGTATACCTGTTCTCAATATTGAACAACACTTTGCCTTCATACTTCAACTGTGTTTTGGTCTCATCCAAGCCCAAAAGGTTATAATGCAATTGGAACTCGGGCTGCATCTTATACAATGTCTCATCATTCGTGGCCTCGTATGCCAAAGCCACCGGATTCACCAAACTGTATTGATCTTTATCCTGACGGAATGTGGAAGATGCCGTCGGCAACATGTGATAGTAATTTGAAGTATTGTTACCATAAGCATCCTGCTCATAAATAGACATATTCGGCATTTTACGGTAAGCAATATTCAACAAATCATCATAGTTCTTCTGATTATCCTGATACGTCAGGTTAAAGTTCGTCACAATCTTGATGCGGTCGCTCACAAAATAATCCAAGGCCACACGCGTCGTAAAACGGTCAAGCTTCTGGGCAATGACCGTACCTGTCTGGTGGTCGTAACCGGCAGAGATACGGAATACAGCTTTCTCACCACCTCCAGAGAGTGTCACATAATGTTTCTGCAACCAACCCACTTGAGTCACAGCGTCCACCCAGTCCGTATTGTTGTTGTAATTCTCATATTCCGCAAACGACGGATCATAATTGAATTCCGGTATGTTGGACGAAGCATCACTTAATGCAGGATTATAATACGCTTCTTTCATCAACATAGTATACTGGTCACCATTCAGCATGCGCATGCCTTTGGGTTGGTAAGTCATCGTAGCCGCATAGGAATAAGTCACTTTCGTCTTCCCCCTTGCCCCACGCTTTGTCTTAATTTCAATCACACCATTTGCTCCCTGCGAACCATAAATGGCCGTACCTGCGGCATCTTTCAACACCGTAATACTGGCGATGTCGTCCGGATTGACATTCAACAGCTCAGAATACTGCTCCTCTGTGGCCGAAGCGAAATCAAAACCGGACAAGTAATCGCTTTCAAACACATTACCGTCTACGACCACCAAAGGTTGGGTATTACCGTTGATAGAACTGACTCCACGCAAACGCATGGTCGTACCGGCACCCAAGTCACCGGAATTGAACACGATATCCAAACCAGCCACACGACCTTGCAAAGCCTCGTCGATGCTCGTCAGGCTCAATCCTTCAAATTCTTTAGCATCAATAGTTTGATGAGCCACCGACACTTCGCGTTCCGGTATGGCCAAACCACTGGATTGTATTACACGTTTCTGTTTCACAACCACTTCTTTTAATTGCAGGTTGCTCTTCAACTTTATATTGTAACGTGTCCCTTTAATAGGGATAAGTTGTGTGGCATAGCCTACGTACGAAATCTTCAGACGGTGCTTCGGATCCACAATGCGGAAAGAAAAGTTTCCATTGATGTCCGTTACACCATGAGCCACGATACGGTTTGCCTCGTCTACTTCGACCACATTCACCATCATCAATGGCTCAATATCGTCAGAGACAGTACCACTAATCATCGTCCCGGGTGCTTGCGCAAAACCCATCAAAGGCAAAGCGACAAACGCACCTAACATAATATGTCGATATAGGGTTTTCATTCATTTATAGTATTATTTGGTTTGACATTTTATTCCATATTCCCCGTTTCAGCATCCTTTTCCCACATTAACGGTCCATCTATTTGATGCACCACAGCGTAAGAAGTCGTATAAATCTCCGAAGCTGAGGCCACGTCTGCAGTATTATACTGGTATTCACGTGCCATCAAGTTGTAAAGGCCGCCATTTTTCAACACGTTGCGCTTGTTCCCTGCCGCATCCTTTACTGTCAGATGACTGTCATCACCCTCCACTGTCAAACGACAATAAGAAATGGTGTTATCCGCCCCATTGATTTCATAAGCTGAGGTTTCATAGTCAGCTTCGGCAATCTTTCCCTGACCGATATACAACGAATTGTCCTGAATGTGGTATTTAAGGAATTTTTCAATTCGCTCTGTCATCTTCTCTTTTTCATCCTCGTCCTGTTCAGCTTCCACCTCATCCCAAGTCGGCAACTTTCCTTCATCGTGTAAAGCTTGTATGGACTCGTTAGTCGGTACATATACCGTATAATGGAACGTATTAAATAATGTAATACTCGGACTTGGACAAGCATAAGACGGTGCATCTGCACCACTTCCTGTCGAAATAACATTTGACATGATAGAGGAACCTTCCAACAATTCGTAAAATTTCGAAAACTCATCATGTTCTTTCAGTAAATCGGGAACAGATTTCTGGGCGGTCTGTATAAGCGAGCCCTCCAATATATAAGCCTTACCGTTTTCCTCCTTATAAATTTGTGCAACAGGCAACTTTTCACCATGTTCCACCTGCCATCCTCCGGCAACGGTCATATTAGGCTTTCCTGCATTTTCTACAAAAATCGTACCTCCGTCTTTTGTTCTATAATACTTTTCCCCGCTTTCCACATTACCAACCACAATATGTGTTTCCAAAATATCCGTCAAACGGTCACGTATCTGAGTCGTCGAAGCTTCACCTATCGAATCAAGCCTTGTCCCAGACTCCACGTCATAGTTAAAGATAAAAGCCCGTACTTTCTCTGCTTCCGTCTGGGCCTTCTCATCATAATGAAACTCATAGACCTGAGTCTGATTCTTGCCAAAAGAACATGGATCGACATAAGTCAGCAGTCCTTGATTCGTCGGAATGAAGAAGCTATAAGTAGAATTTTGCGAATTCAGATATACATCATAATCATACTGTTCAATAGCCCAATTGATGATATTCATAGTTTCATTGACTAAGGCCGGAAACGACACGGATATATAGGCTACCGGACTAAACACTTTATTCGTCAAATAAACAGCCCCGTTACAAGCGAAGAACACGCTATCCACATCTTCCTTTTTAATCTTCAGTTCATCATTCGCATCATTCAACACTGTGCTGAATTTACTGGGAACAGAATTGGAAAAAGAATTAAGCATGTTTACGTTCAATAGCTTCGAAAGCACCTTGTCTGGCACATTTTCCCAAGTCCCATACCTATCTTTCAATACTTTTCCGGCACCATTCTCCCAATAATCCGTAAGTGCGGCGTCGGTTGGCACAAGCATGACAGCCATGTCTTGTTGCAAAAGGACATCCGTAGAGACACTGGCATTCAACTCGGAATAATATTCATTCCAACCCGGGTCGAATTTCAGCATCGCCTCCACCGGTTCTTCCTTCTGTGTCAAATTCAAAGGTTGTCCTTTTTGTGAACGCTCTGAAAAATAACGTTTCTGAAAAACGGAATCATAACTGGTGCCATACAAACGGTTATACTCCTGCGTCAACGATTCATCATAATAAGGTGCTGAAAAACGATCCAACATCTTTGAAAATTGTTGTGCGCGTGGCATCCCCGCAATGACATTAGCCAAATTAGGAAGCGGGGTCATCACATCTCCCATCTTATGTACAAAGCCATTAGAACAACGAATGTTTTGCTCTACCATCATCACTCCATTCACATTGGCATCACCCGGCTTACGCTCCGTGGCGTAATTAAAGAGGAAATTACAATCGTCATTGGAAATACGACGGTTCTGCAAATAAGCCTCAATGAAATGGATCATAGGCGCCGTGGTCATATCTGCCAAACAAGGGATAGTCTTACCTGAATTTTTGTAATATGCCCAATACTTTGTATCCGGCATATCAATCGGCCGAAGTACGGGAACAGTGTCGTATGCCGATGCCGAAGTCAAACGGCGCATACAGTCTCCCTCTGTCGGGCCTGTGGAACTGGACAAATAAGCTACCTGGCAAGCATTGTTAATCATTGAGCCATAAAGCAACTGCTTCTTTTGCGCCATGGACAACTCCTCGTAACTTCTCACGCCCCATTTTCCACTATTATAGAAACGTGCGTAGGCATCATCATCAGCCACGAAGAGAGTTTTGCTACCCGTACGGGCAAGAACCTCAGTATAACCAAGGTCGTCAATCATTCTCACTACATTGGTGTAATTCCCATTCGACTTCAAATAGTCGTAAATACTACTGCCTAGCCACGCCGGATCTTCATCTATCAAATCGTAGCCATCATTGCAGGAGTAGACACAACCCAAGGCACAGCATGCCAAGCTAGCCCAAAAAGGAGCGAATCTTCTTCTGTTTTTCCTTGCACTCATATTAGATTATTTTATTAGTGTTATTACTTCATTTAAAAATAAATCGAAACTCTCGTTATCGGGTGCTAAATTACAGCATAAAACTGAAAGTCATTTTCGCTCATGTATCATATTCCTTTTATTTTGTTACATACCTACAAAAAAAGCGAAAAAGCCCGTTGGATAGGTCTTTCCCGCTTTTGTAACTCAAAAAAGCATTAATGCCCTCATGTTACATTCTCTATGTTCTTTGTAACATTTCCTATGAATTATGGTAATTTATCCATATCAGCTGCCGTATAATTGTCCAAATGTAACCTGAATTCCATCAATTCCTCCAAATCATGTACCGGAGGAGGACAATCGGCCGGAATCGACCGACGGGAATACTGTTGGAAATAAAGCAGGCAAGCATCCCGCCACCATTCCGCATCAAGTGCTTGCCGCTCGAATCGCATCTGTATGGCTTCGTAACGCTCCGTGTCGACATACGGTTGAACTTTCTGCCACAAATCCACAAACTCCCGGGCATCTTCGACTCCGCTGTTATAAATGTAACAGAGGTTATCCCACAAAGTCAAACCGTTCCGCATCACATACTCCCAAGGCACGTGATGAAACCATAAAAGATATTCTTCCGGACATGTTTCCAAATCTCCGTAAAGCGTAGCCAACGGTTCATGGTATTGCAAAACGGCCTTCGACCCCCGTACCGTGCGATCGAAACCAACTCCTACCGTATCGGCCCGGTGGTAATACTTCGGCAACCAATCCGGGCGTGTATCAGGAGGAGCACACCATGGCTCAGGTCCGTAATGATGCCCGAAAGCAAATATATGGTGCAACCCCAACGGCATCATATAGCTAACCGCCGTATCCCATGAACGTAAAAGCAACTGGCGCACCGGTTCGATGAAATGTTCATCAGTTGAGAAAGTCTGCTTCAGAAACTCTTCGGCAATCTGTTCCGCCGACAGTTCGGTATTCCAACACAAACGACCGAAAGCATACCAATTAGCCTGTGCCATGTCGTTTCCGGTCCAATTGACCACATCCCCGATGTTGGCCACTCCCGCCACGGCCGACCGGGAATGAATGCCGACCCGATGCTGTGTGACATCTGCTACAGTTCCTCCCCCAACCCGATAAGTTTCGGCATCCAAACAATCTTTCCACATCGTTGCCAAAAATACCGTATGAATGGACTGTCCCAAATACTCCTGGGTTATTTGGAACTCCGGCATAACCTGTGTGTGTTGCATGGCACCGAACAAGGGGCTGAAAGGTTCACGGGGTTGAAAGTCTATCGGCCCGTTTTTCACCTGTACAATCACGTTATCACGGAATTGCCCATCGAAAGGCATAAACTCCTCGTATGCCTGGCATGCCCGGTCGGGACTTTCCGCCTGATAGACAAATGCCCGCCACATCACCAATCCCCCATAGGGAGCGAGCACGTCGGCCAACATATTGGCCCCATCGGCATGCGTCCGCCCGTAATCTTGTGGGCCGGGTTCCCCTTCACTGTTCGCCTTGACCAAAAAACCGCCGAAATCGGGAATCAGACGGTAGATTTCTTTAGCCTTCTTCTTCCACCACCGTTGTACATCCTCGTCCAACGGGTCGGCCGTAGACAGTTCCCCAAGGGCTTTCGGGGAAGCAAAGTTCACCGACAAATAAGTCCTTATGCCATACGGGCGCAGCACTTCGGCAATAACCGCTACTTTACGAAGCATTCCGGTGGAAAGCATCTGAGGTTTGGCGTTCACATTATTGAGCACCACGGCGTTAATGCCGACAGAAGCATTGGCACGAGCATATTCCTCGTACAATGGGGAAACCGTTTCGGGCAGCTCGTCCCACTTCCATACCGAACGTCCTGCGTAACCTCTCTCTACCGTCCCATCGGGATTGTCCCAATGGTTCAGGATGCGAATGTCGTAAGAAGGTCTTTCTGTCACAGCCACACCATCCGACAGTAAATCTCCGGCCTGCTGTCTACGCAACAAATCATAGGCGGCATAAAGCACGCCGTTGTCGGATGCCGAAGAAAGCTCCACGTCCAGACCTTTCCTGCAAATCGTAAAACCATCCCTCATAACCCCATCCTTAGAGACACGAAGAAGCACACGCCCCTCCCCTTTCCAAAAGTCTTTCAATTCACGAGACGCAATATCCAAAGTTGCCGTCCGTTCCGTACTTTCCGACAGACAGACATCAGCCGGTAGCGCATTTCGCTCCATGCGGAGCCATAGCCGATGGCCATCCTCTGCATGGAGCGAAAGCACGAAAAACAAGCCTATAATCCACAACCAGTTTTTCATCCTGCCCAAACCGTTAATCATCCATTCCTTCTATCATCTCGATTTTTCCATCTGCGTCATAACGCAATTCACAGACTTTCAGGCTACGCAACCACGTACGCCCTCCCGACGGCATAGAATCATGATGGAACAAATACCACTTTCCTTTGTACTCCACGATACAGTGATGGGTAGTCCATCCTACAACCGGAGTAAGAATTACCCCCTGGTAAACAAACGGACCGTATGGGTTATCACCGATGGCATAACACAAAAGATGCGTATCTCCTGTGGAATAAGAGAAATAGTACTTCCCGTTGTATTTATGCATCCATGAAGCTTCGAAGAAACGGCGGTCATGGTCGCCTGCTTTCAGAGGTTTTCCGTCCTCATCCAAAATGACCACGGGACGCGGCTCTTCGGCAAACTGTTTCATGTCTTCCGCCAGACGTGCCACACGGGAAGGTATGGCCGGTTCACCATCAGCCGGAAACTCCGCACATTCCAAAGCACTATTATCCTTATAACGCTGAAGCTGACCGCCCATCAGTCCCCCAAAATAAACATACACCTGACCGTCATCATCCTTGAATACGGCCGGATCTATGGAATAACTTCCCCTGATGGGATCCGGCTCCGGTACAAAGGGCCCGTAAGGCGTGTCGCTGACAGCCACTCCCAAACGGAAGATATCCGTATGGTCTTTGGCAGGGAAATAAAGATAATACTTCCCATCCTTTTCGCAACAGTCGCAATCCCACATTTGACGCTTCACCCAAGGTACGTCCGTCTTGTCAAGAACCATACCATAGTCTGTCACATCTCCTTCCATCACATCTTCCAACGAGAATACATGATAGTCGCGCATGTCGAAATGCGCCCCCCAATCGTCCTCGGGTATGCCACTTTCCCAATCGTGGGAGGGGTAAATATACACTTTGCCTTCAAACACATGTACCGACGGGTCTGCCATATAATCGCCCGGTATCAAATATCTTTTCTTCATGATACAAATATTTAATGAATGGTTACACCTTATTATATTATATACAATCTACTTGTTCCTAAAATCACCTCATCAATCATACTTCCCCGACTGTGCCATCTCAATAATGGTACGCACAAAGGGTTTGGGCTTCATGTCACGACCGAAAGCCAAAGGATAATCCGTACGGCCATGCACTGGAAAATTATTCTTCCAAGAATCCCCGTCAGTCACTCCCCAGAACGTTACTCTTCCGATGTCCTTGCTGTGGCGTAAATATATATCGAAAAGCTTTATATAAAAATCATCCAATTCTTTCGCTTTCTCCGCAGGCAACCCATCAGTATAAGGATCCATTTCTCTCTTATAATCAAAATTTGTCTCAATAGCGGCACCATAGTTCCCTTTCGGCCAAGGCAATACACTAAGGTCCAATTCTGTCACCAAGACCTTGACCCCGGCATTGATAAAAGCCTCCATGCTTTTTTCATATTCACCAAGAGAGGTGTTAAATGCCACATGTGACTGCATCCCCACTGCATCTATACGGCAACCATGAGCTTTCAAGTCTTTGACCATACGTACCACAGCCTCTCGTTTACGAGGTGAATCCATCCCATAATCATTGTAATAAAGCTCCACATCAGGATCTGCCTCATGGGCAAACTGGAAAGCCAAACGGATAAAGTCCGGCCCGATAATCTTGTAGAAAGGCGACTTACGTAGTTCACCGTTGCCTTCAACGGCCTCGTTGACCACATCCCAACCTTTGACACGTCCTTTGTAATGCCTCACTACCTTATATATATGGTCTTTCATCCGCTGTACAAGAACCTCACGACTCACAGTCTTACCGTCTTTGTCCTTGAAAAACCACCGAGGGGCTTGAGAATGCCATATCAAGCAGTGGCCAGTAACCACCTGCCCATTTTTTTCCGCCAAATCGCACAAACGATCCCCGTCCTTAAAGTTAAAGACACCTTCTTGCGGCTGCAGCACTTCGGCTTTCATGCAGTTTTCTGCCACCACAGCACTGAAATTATCCTTAATCAAAGCCTGCAAAGCCTTATCACGGCTCACCACCTGCCGCGTATTCAAGACTGTTCCGATAAGAAACTTGTCTGCAAAAGCTTCTCGCATGGTAGTAGCTTTCTGACTAAAAACCCCAATGGTCGCCATTACCGCTGCCAGTAAAAAAACACTTCGTTTCATAATAGACCTATTTAAAAAATTAATAAAACGTCATTTACCATCATTCGTCCTTCTCCGTGCCAATTCAGCCTGCATCTTTTCGTTCAGCGTCTTGGATATAGGGTAGAGGAAAAGAGCCACCACTCCCACACCGAAACACAAACCGGGCACTATACTTGAGGCCATCCGGATACCGAACAACGAGTCTGCCGATTGGGAGGCAGCAGCATCGTTTACATAACCAAATACAGAGAGAATCAAACCGGCCACGGCTCCTCCCACGCCCAACCCGGCTTTTAATGCGAACACCACCCCGGAAAAACAAAGCCCTGTGGCCCTTCGATGGCTCACATATTCCATGTGGTCGGCCACATCGGCAATCATGGCCCAAAGCAATGGTACCGTAGGCGCATACGCCAAACTCTTTAAAATACCCAAGGTAAAAATCAGCCCCACATCATCCTTGTCCGGAAGCATGAAAGCCGCCGTAAACAAGGCCGTCAGTCCTAAACATACAATAAACGTAGACTTCTTGCCGTAACGGTTCGCCAGGAACTCGGAAAGCGTAATCACTCCTATCAACTGCACGAGTGCACCGGCCATATTGAATACGGAAAGCCCGATGGAATAAGACTCTGCTGAGGGAATGCTACCGTCTGCCCCCCGAGTAGCCAACAAGCTGAAAGAATCCAAAATCTGCATCCCTGCTCCCAACGCGGCACCTTCTTCTTTCACCAATCCAAGCCTGTCAAGAAAAGCCCCCAACGCCTGCGGGTCAACATAATGTTGGAAATAATAGCACATGGCAGATCCCCACATGGCCAAAGTGATGAACACGAACAACGTCAGAATAAACATGGAGCGCCATGACACATCGGCAAACAATCCCTTAATGTCATTCTTGACATCCATTTTCTGGGATGCAGGTGGAGCAATACGTTCCTTAGCCGAAAAACCGGCCACGACCAGAAAGATAAATCCCACCACCGCAAAAATCGTAATGGTAGAAAGCCATCCTTGTGCATCGTCCGCCCCCGAGCCACGACCGAATTTATGTACCAAAGGAAGCGTAAGCCCTTGCACCACAAACTGTGCTACGGTGGCAGCTACGAAACGAATAGAAGTAATGCTCGTACGCTCCTTCATATCCCCCGTCATCACACCACCCAACGAACTATAAGGCGTATTATTAAAAGAATAGAGAGACATGAGCAACACATACGAAATACCGGCATACACGGCGACCAAGGTCTTATTTTCAATCCCCGGATTGTAGAAAGCCAACACATAAAAGACCATGAACGGGAGAGCGGTCCAAATGACCCAAGGCCGGAACTTCCCCCACTTCGTTTGTGTCTTGTCCGACAAGATGCCGGCAGCCGGATCGACAAAGGCATCCACTATCCGCGCAATCAGAAGCACGGTACCAGCTATCGCCCCTTCAAGTCCGAACACGTCGGTGTAGAACTTCAACTGATAAATCATCATCATCTGAAAAACAAGATTGGCTGCGGCATCTCCCAACGAATAACCAATCTTCTCGCCTATCGGCACTTTCCCTAAAATTTTATCCATAATGTTCCTTTATTATATTTTAAATAGTTTTTCATCACTTCACCACGCTGCAAAGTAACAAATTTTACCCGAGATTCATTTTCGGTTATGTAATCTATACTTTTTAAAATGAAACATTATCGGGAAAAAACTGCAAAAAACAGGCTTTTTTTGCGTTTTTGGAAGAAACATTCAAGAAAACAGTGACGGCCCCTCCGGATACGAGGCCTACTTCGTTTTTGTCGAAACCTTAAAAATTACCGTCACCTTCGTATACTGTCCTTGGCACGAATCAACGGAAATCCGGCCACCGTATACCTTCAGAATCCGCATCGACAAGCTCAGTCCGATACCCTGTCCATGGTATTCACGAACATTACCGGCACGATAAAACGAATTAAAAATATATCTGATGTCATCTTCCGGTATACCGATACCATGGTCCAGAACTTCCACCTTCACCTCGTCCTCCATACGTGCCATCCGAACCTCCACATCCTCCTGGGAATATTTGCAAGCATTATCTATAATGTTCCGGAAAGCCACTCGAAGGAGATGAGAATCGGCCCGCAGTTCGCTCCCAGCACCTATTCCCGTAACATCAAACCGAACCCGTCCATACTGCCGGCACAAGTCCTGCAACAAAACAGCCAATTCAACCCTCTCTGCCCCCCGGCACAGAATATCCTCGTCATGCCGCGAAAGAAACAGCAAATGTTTTATCAGCATACTGATACGTCGGCTTTCATCCGCGATGCGCTGCAAAGCCTCTTCGTATTCCTTAGTCGAACGTCGTTTCAGCAAACAGATTTCACATTCGCCCTGAATTGCCGTCAACGGATTGTTCAATTCATGCGAAGCATTGCTGATAAAAGCCTTCTCGGCCTGAAAAGCCGCGTCCAGGTGATCCAACATCTCATTCAACGCACGAATGAGTTCATCCCATTCATCTTTATTCCCGAAGGTCTCTAACCGGACATCCAGATTGTTGATACGTATGCGCTTCAAATCCTTCAGTAAATGCTGCAAAGGAAGGAGAATCCGGTTGGCATACAGCTTCCCGATGAGGAAGACCAAGCCGCAACTCACCGCCAACAAGAGAAACGCCAACATCAATATATGTTTCTGTATGTCCTGCCCATAATGGTTGGAAGCCATCACCAGAACGACAAAGTTTCCTTCATTGTCCGGATAATAAAGAGCCGCGCCCCGCAAATGCCCATAAACGAACGTAACCGGTTCATTTTTGAAAAGCCGAGCCTGTTGGTGGCGGTCGAGGTACTTCGCCAAGGTGTCTGCCACGGCCGTCACACTGTCGGCATTCAGCAAGATTTCATAAGCCTGGGGCAAGAGTTCGTCATACTTCTGCTGTATTTCCCGGTAACGGGATTCGTCCACCTCATCCTTTTCCCAATACTTTTGAGCCGTCAGATAAGCCTTTTCCGAAAGATACGAATCATACACCTTATTTATATATCTCAATGTAAAGAAATAGAACACCAATACAATCAGCGCAATGGCACCGACGGTTATTACGGTATAAAACAAAGCTATCTTCGACCCGATCTTCATCCTTCTTCCTTCCCGGCTTTACTGTACCCCCATGATATATCCCATTCCGACAATCGTGCGGATAAGCTTGACCTCAAATTCACGGTCTATCTTGTTCCGGAGATAGTTCACATAAACGTCCACCACATTGGTATTCGTATCGAAATTCTTGTCCCACACGTCTTTCAAGAGTGTCAGGCGAGAAAGCGCCACCCCTTGATGGGTCATGAAGTATTCCAACAGGCGGTATTCCTTGACAGTCAGTTCTATCACCGTATCCCCGCGCCGTGCACGACGGGTGTCGCAATCCAACACGAGGTCGTGGCACCAAAGTTGCCTGTCCGGACGTTCTTTTCCCCGCCTCAACAAAGCCTTGATACGTGCTTCCAGTTCTTGGAAACTGAACGGTTTCACCAGATAGTCGTCCGCCCCGGCATCCAACCCCTTTACGATATCCTCGGTCGTGCCCAACGCCGTCAGCATGATGACCGGTGTATGGTATCCTTCCTTCAAACGGAACTGCCGACAAACCTCAAGCCCGTCCATCTTCGGCATAATGACATCCAACACAAGCAAATCGAAAACTCCTTCCTGTAACATAGCCCATGCCGTGCCTCCGTCGTGTGCCACTTGTACTTCATGCCCGAACTCCTGCAAGCCCCGCCTGATGAACGAAGCGATGTTCTGTTCGTCTTCCGCCAATAGTATTTTTGCCATAATCTTCGCATCCATGGGATTTCATCTGCAAATATACGGATTTTGCATGTCACAAACTCCTTTGCTTCAGATTTCCGTTCTTATCATACAACATTTTACCATAGACAAACTCTACAATCAAAGGAAATACGAACAGGGCAAAGAAAGTAGCTCCCACCAGACCTCCAATGATGACTATGGCCAACGGGCGTTGCGACTCCGAACCGATGCCATGGCTTACGGCTGCCGGCATCAGACCGATGGCGGCCATCGCAGCCGTCATGACCACCGGACGGACACGGGAACGCACACTTTCTTTCACGGCACACGATAATGCCAACCGTTCTTTCAGGTTATGCTTGATATCCGAAATCATAATCACGCCGTTCTGGATACAGATACCGAACAAGGCGATGAAACCGATACCGGCCGAAATCGAAAAGTTAAACCCAGTAGCCCACAATGCCACAATACCTCCTGCAGCTGCAAAAGGTACATTCAACAGTACCAGACCGGCATCCCGAGCATTGGAGAACAAAATGAACAAGATGACGAAAATGATGGCGATACTTACCGGGACCACTTGCGACAAACGTTTCGTGGCTCGCTGTTGGTTCTCGAAATCCCCGGTCCATTTCAAACTGTACCCCTCTGGCAAACGGACGGAGGCATTCACCTTCTCCTGTGCTTCGGCCACAGCCGTTCCCATATCCCGGCCACGCACCGAGAACTTCACGGCACAAAAGCGTGCATGATTGTCGCGGAAAATCAACAACGGGCCGGTAATGGTCCTTATTTCCGCCAATTCCTTGATGGGTATCATCGTCCCATCCATTGTCGGCACGAGTATTTTCCCGATTTCTTCCTCGTCCTGCCTGAATTCCGGTTTATAACGTACCATGATGTTAAACTTGCGTTCATCTTCGTACAACAACGAAGCCGACTTTCCGCCGATGGCCATTTCGATAATGGCCTGCACATCCTCTTTGGATACCCCGTAACGTGCCAAACGTCCCTCGTCCAATTCTATACGCAACTCCGGTTGCCCGATATTCCGAATCACTCCCAAGTCCTCAATCCCTTCGACCGTACCGAGAATCTTGTCGATTTCCATGGCAATCTTTTCCGAACGGTACAAATCCTTCCCGAATACCTTCACGGCAATGGAACCTTTCACCCCCGAAGCCGCCTCTTCCACATTATCCGTAATGGGTTGGGAGAAATTGAAGTCTATGCCCGGATACATCGAAAGGTCTTCCTGCATCTTCTCGATTAGTTGCATCTTGTCCAATCCGCTCTCCCACTCTTTTTCGGGATAAATGTCCACGTGGAATTCGATATTATAGAATCCCGTCGCATCCGTACCGTCGTTCGGCCGCCCGGTTTGGGAAAGCACCTGTTTCACTTCGGGATAAGCGGCCAGTCTGGCCCGCATCTTGTTGGCCAGTTGTACCGACTCGTTCAGCGAAATGCTCTGTGGCAGAGTGGCACGGATATAAATGGATCCTTCATTCAACTGGGGCAGGAATTCCGTCCCCAACAAAGTAAACATCCACAGACCGCCCACGGCCACGATACCAGCAATGCCGACGGACATTTTACGACTGGCATGGCATTTATCGAAGAAGGCCACGGATTTCCCGTTGATGAAACGCACAAAGAAGTTGTTCTTCTCGCGCACGTTCCGTTTCAGCAACATGGACGACATGACCGGAACCAAGGTCAACGTGAACAACAAAGCTCCCAACAAAGCGAATCCCAAGGTGTATGCCAACGGGGAGAACATCTTCCCTTCCACTTTCTGGAAGGAGAAGATGGGTATCAGCGCAGTGATAATAATGAGTTTGGAGAAAAACACGGCGCGGGCTTTCTCTTTGGCCGTCTGCCGGATAAGCCCCATTTTCGACATCAAGTTGAAAGCAGGCATCCCCACTTCTTTGGCTTTCCGGTCGAGTGCCACGAATATCCCTTCCACCATGACGACCGCCCCATCGATAATAATACCGAAGTCTATGGCTCCCATGGAGAGCAAGTTGGCCGACATGCCCATGAGCCGCAAACAAATAAAAGCAAACAGCAGGGCTAAAGGTATCACCACGGCCACTACCACCGTCGTACGCCAATCGGCCATGAATATCAACACGATGAATGTCACCAACAAGATGCCTTCCACCAGATTGCGCGACACGGTATGGACGGCAAGATTCACCAAGTTTTCCCGGTCGTAGAACGTCACGATCTGCACGTCTTCCGGCAAGACCTCCTTGTTAATATGATCTATCTTGGCTTTCAGTGCGTCGATTACTTCGGCCGGATTTTCGCCTTTACGCATGATGACGATTCCCTGCACGACATCGTCTTCGGCCATACGCCCCACTTGCCCCAAACGGGGCAGGCATGCCTCGTGTACCTCGGCCAGATGCCTGACCAACACGGGGATGCCGTGGATATTTTTCACCACGATGTTACGCAGTTCTTCCATGTCGTTAATCAACCCGATACCCCGCACGACATACGCTTGCGAACTTTTCGTAATGACATCGCCACCCACATTGATATTGCTATTGGCTATCGCCTGAAACAGCTCCAAAGACGTAATCCCGTAGTTTTTCAGTTGATGGGGATTGACGCTTACTTCGAATGTTTTCACCTCGCCACCGAAACTCACGATGTCCGCCACACCGGAGACGGCCCGCAAGTTACGCTCTATCACCCAATCCTGCAAAGTCTTCAATTCGCGCACGTCCCGCTTCTCGCTGCGCAACGTATAGCGGAATATCTCCCCCGTCGGACCGTAAAGCGGTTGTACCTCCGGTGTCACCCCGTCCGGCAAGTCTGCATCATTTAACAGGTTATACACTTGTTGGCGCGCCACGAAATCATCTACGTCATCTTCAAACATCACATGGAGAACCGAAAGTCCGAAAAGCGTGGTGGAACGTATATCCGTTTTATTTTGTACCGAATTCATGGCGATTTCGATAGGTATCGTGATGAACTTCTCCACTTCTTCGGCACTTCGCCCCGGCCATTGGGTAATCACCGTCACCTTGGTATTGGTCACGTCCGGGAACGCATCGATAGGGGTATGCTTGAATGACACAATCCCCGCTATCACAGCCACGGCGGTACAGAAAAATATGAAGAACTTGTTCTTCAGCGAAAAAGCCACGATGTTATCTATGAACTTGTACATACTCCTTCCTCCCGACTAGCCAGCATTCAATGCATTATAAACCAACAACACGTTACGGTTCAGGACGCGCTCGCCCGCCGTCAACCCAGAGAATAGGTAGCAGACCTCATCCGAGTGCAGGTACACCTCCACTTCTTTCACCGCCAAACGGTCGTCCGATGCCACCGTAACCACATAATAGCGGCCATTCTCGAAGACCAAGGCTTGCGAAGGGACACACAGCCGTTCCTTGCCCGTCCCCCGTCCGCAGACTCGGACTTGGGTAAACATGCCCGGCTTCAGCTTATAATCGCGATTGTCCAACCTCACCCTCACGCTCATGGTCTTACTCTCCTCGTCCAACATATTATATACCTTGTCTATCCTCCCGGCAATGACATCCTCCGGATAGGCCAACGTGGTGATACGCACCGAATCGCCTTCGCCTACCTTACTGATGTCGCTTTCATATACGTCTGCCATCACCCATACGTTTTCCAATCCGGAAATCGTGAACATGTCTTCACCGTCGTCCGAGCGTAACTGTTCTTCGGGATTGACATGCTTCTCCACCACGAACCCGGAAAGCGGAGCCTTGACCTGATAATTGGCCCCACTCGACACATGGTAAATCGAAAAGACTTCAGCCAACCTCTCAGCCTCGGCTTCGGCCTCGCCCACTTCCTTGCGGGCTTGCATGACATCCTTTTCAGAAGCCATTCCGGATGCTGCCATATCCTGCACGGAATGCAGGTTGCGGCGAGCAAGAGCCAACCGGTGTTGCGCTTCTTTGCGTTGTTTCTCATACTCGGCCACTTCGCCGCTACGGATGACGGCCAACACGTCTCCCCGGCGCACGTAATCCCCGATTTCGGCCCGTACTTCCACGACCGTCCCTCCGAATATAGGATAAACCTGCGCCACCTTTTCCGGATTGAAAGCCACCCGGCCGGTCAACGTCAATTCATCCGCCACCGGCCGGCAACGGACCGTATCGACAGACACCACGCGTTTCAAACTGCCTGTAAGGAACATTCCCGGCTCCTCCGTACCGGCCACCTGTGCAGAACGGGAACAAGCCCCTGCCAACACTCCTAAACTTATAAGAAAAAATATACTGTTCATGCTTTTCAAAGTTTAAATATCGTACGTCCTACAACCGTGTTCAGGTTCTCCATTGCCCCGAACACATCCCGCCGCAACGCATAGCATTGCAGGCAAGCTTCTTTATAACTCTGATAATAATCGATAAATTCCAACATATTGATGTTGCGCTCGTAAAAGTTTTCGTTGACGCCCTCCATGAGTTGCTCGAAATCCTGTTCCATGCGGCCGTCGAATGCCCGGTAAAGCTCTACGGCCTTCCGTAATTGATGGCAGGCCGAATAAAGTTCCATTTCCGCCTTATCCACAGCATACTCCTCCTCTTTGCCTTGTTGAAGTAATTCCAGTTTGGCCGATTTGATTTCTCCTTGGTTACGGTTGAAAATCGGCACGGAGCATGTGACACCAATGGCAAAATAGTCGTTGATGAAATTTCCGGCACGGTCGTACATCCCTCTCACCGAAAACTCGGGAGCTGCCATCGCCCGTTGCAATTTCACATTCGCTTCTGCCGCACGCACTCCGGCACGGGCCGCACGCACATCCGGACGCGAATCCAACATCGTGCCCAAATCGGTAAACGAAACAGCGGACAGGTCTACCTTTTCCAATATGCTCTCGTCCAATACCAGTTCCCGGTCTTGTCCGACCGGAGCACCCAACAACAAATTCAACCGCCCTCTCATCTCCACCAATTTCTGTTCTGCGTCCTGCCGTTCTTTCCGCAAAGACAAAAGAAACAGTTCCAGGCGCGACACTTCCATCCGGGACATGTTTCCTTTTCCCTCCTGCTCCCTTACCGCTTGCAAGAGCTTGCCTACCGAAGTTATTTCACGATCGTACACCCTGATGGAACGTGACTGGTAATACGTATCCACAAAACTCCGGTACAATTCGCTCCGCAAGGTACGCAACACTTCTTCAAAACGGTATTCGGCCGCTTCACGGTTGATTTCCCCCAACTTGATACGTTTACTACGCTGCCTCGCTATCGGAATCTCCTGCTCTATCTCTATCGCAGCTTCTCCCTCCTTGCCCACATCAAAATATTTCCCGTTCAAGCGGTTATATACATTCTGCTCCAACGAAATGACCGGATTGTCGAACAAACGGGCTTGCACCACCTGTGCATGTGCCCGGTCTACATTATATCTCTGAGCCGTCAACTGCACATTATGTTCCAGAAAGCACTTTTCCGCTTCCCGCAACGAAAGCCCCGGCATGCCTTCCTCGGCATACAAAGCATCACAGACAGTAAAAGCCAAGCCGATAATCAGTAATCCCTTCATGCTACTTTTCAATTTTTGTGCAAAAATAGAATCTTCCAACCAGAATAACAGGTGAAAGGCATTATAAAGGACTTAGACGAAATTAGAATATAATTAGAATGCAAGTTTTTCTGTTTGCTCAAGGTATAAAATAGCTTCATTACGTTTTAGAAATATAGATTGGCTGTTTTTAACTTGGATTATACCTCTTAAATACCTATCTTTACAACTTAAGATTAAAGAAATAAGTTTTTTACAACCGATTATTTTTCCATAAGGCCATAATTCACTTTACCGCCCTATTGGTATACTCCTCTTTTATGAAGTGTATTTAAATCTAATCCCCAAATTTCCTCTGTTTCCAATCTTTATTTATTCACTCTAAAAAAACATGGTTATGAAAAATTATGTTATGATGGGAGCATTAAGCCTCCTTGTTCTGGCTGCATCATGTTCATCCGATGACCACAACAAAATTCTCAATGAAACCAGGATGATAACCCCAAGAATCAGTGCCACGGTCGCTGATGAATCCCTTAATCAAAGCCCACTGACTGGCGTCATCGAAATTTACCCCTGTATTTCAGGAACTTCTACCTATTTCGGAAACTATGTCAATGGCAATCTTACACCATTCTATGGCTACTACCATATCATAGACGGGCATATCCTTGAAGGTGAACATAATCGGGAACTCCACTTGCCTATGAATACATATAACATGGTATACTGGGGTACTCCTAAATATGAGGAACCTATTTATGACACTCCGGCTATCCATACACCAGGCTTCAGCATTGGCGTAGACTTATCCTCTCTTTACTTCAGTTTATGGAGCAACAATGACGGGACTTACCGCCCTGTATATGACCTCGTATATGCTGTGAAAGAGGCTAAAGTAGGAGAAGAAGACTTAAAAGCATCGCTTAAACGTGTCATCGCCGGTATGAAAGTCATTGTCAAGAAGAAAAACAATGGTATCTTCAGTTCGAACATTACAAACATGCAGGTGCGTATCGGAAATATCGCAAACCAAATCAACTTCTATACAGCAGAAGCATCCGACATGACAAAGACGATTAAATTTGACCTGAAACGTTCGGAAGACGGAACGGAAATGAGTAATGCCACTGTAATGGTATTCCCATCCTCAGAAACTCCTCCGTTGGAATTACTCATCACGTTGAAAGATGGCAGCGTACACAAGCTGTCACGTAACCTGAATTCAACTTTATCAGCAAACACGCGTCTAACCCTTAACATCGTGATAGGAGATATTTTATCTGGGGGTAGTACCGGGGACTTCACAATCGAAAACTGGAACGAAGTTAGTGAAACCATTGAATTTCCAATGGTGGATTGAGGAGTCCCTGACTTCATTCAATGTTCCTGAATGATGTTGGAGGAAGAGACCGGCTCAAAATATACTTTTGAGTCCGGTCTCTTTTATTTTAAGACGGGCTTCCCTGTATTATTCTTCTCTTTCGCGTATTCCTTCCCCCTGAGTTTTTCAAAAAATATCATTCATCCTTCAAAACACACATTAACATACTATTATATAGCACTTCACAGAATAAAGGATGAATACCCTTTTGCAAACTTCCTGGGGGAAGAACGCACTTCATGCTTGACTTTGCCTCTGAATTTTGGCTCTATAAGAAATAGTTTGTATCTTTATAAATTTAACCGCATACGTATTTTTAAAACGAATCATAACATTAAGTAGTACATATATGCAGACAAAGATTTATTTATTGAACGAAGCCTCCAATATAGCCATCTGCCTGTTACTGATATTGAAAGTCCAGTTTACAGAAACAATTACAGGCACATGGTTCAGCGGAACAATCATTGCGCTAATGTGCATTGTACTCTTATCCGGTTCATATTTGCAGAAAAAAAGTCACAGACTATTGTTGTATAAATGGCATGACAAACTTTGTCTGACACCTTTCTTATGGTTTTATTATTACTTTGAAAAAGCACTTGTTATCCTCTCAGTCATTTATGCGTTGTTTGGTTATCCGGTAGGTAACCCTTTCATTACATTTACCGTACCTCTTGCCTGCGGTATCTATTTGGGGATGAAAATTGCCATATATCTGATAGAATACAATGTGCGCAAGTTTGTAAAATAATGGAAGCAGCCCGCCGTCTTTAACAACCAACATTATCCGGATTATCCTCTGCCCGGTTCTTCCGGCTTTCATCTTTATCCTGTTTCTTAGCTTTGGCTTTCGGTTCCTTATATTTAAGGATTTGCTTTAACCACCCATCAGGACGTCCCCTGAAAGTAGTTTATGGTATTCATCCATGAACCACACCGACAAATCCCCTTGCAGTAAGTTCCGGGTGTTCTTGGATTAAAATCCAATAGATATCCTTGAACTCGTCCTGGATTTTGTTATCAGATTGGTCTCCCGATTGAGCCCCCAAAAAAGAAAATCCCTTGAAAGTGATTGACTTTCAAGGGATTTGAAATATTATTGCGGTGCGTACGGGACTCGAACCCGTGACCCCATGCGTGACAGGCATGTATTCTAACCAACTGAACTAACGCACCTTTAAAAGAGGAATCAGGCGATTTCCTGATTGCGAGTGCAAAGGTAAAGACTTTATCTCAATTTGCCAAATAGCTTCCGAACTTTTTTCAAATACTAAACCTACTTTTTGAAACTAAAGCTCTTGCCGAAACGAAAACTACAACCGGAAACTATAGACATAGGCTGATACGTAATCTTCTTCTTTGTCCCTTAGCCAATCCTCTAACAGAGATACACGTTTGAAACCGAACCTCTCAAACAAATGTTGCGCTTTCATATTCTTTTGGGAAACTATAGCATAAAGTTGGTGCATATACAAATGTTCGCGAGCATAAGAAACAAGCATCCCCAATACCTTGGTTGCAACTCCCCGCCCCCTATACTCCGGAAATAACAAGATTCCTATCTCCGCACGTAAATGCCGAGGAGAAAAGTCCATCAAATCCACACAGCCTAAAACCAAATGCTCATCCTCCGTCTCTATAACCAAACGCAATTGTCCATCGGCATAAATGTCGTGGCGTGACTCTGCTATATATGTTTTTAAGGAATAACGGGAATAGGGAACATTCGAACTCCCCCATTGCCACAACTCTTCATCATTTTCAATACTATATAACCACTCCAAATCTTCCGGTTCAAGTGCACGCAACCGTATATTATCTGCTGCAAACATCATCGTATTTCGTTTTTTAATATACGTTATTCATCGTTATCAACTTAGATGTATCCATAGAGTAAGTCGCTATCCGTATCCGGGTATGTCCTGCCCCGAGAGACAACAGGTATAGCATTTTCTCATAACTATATGCCCCGGTATCATATATGACATAATCATAGGCCTTCACCGAAAGAGACGGATCAAGATGGCCGTCTGGCTTGTTCGATTCATCCGCTACCACAAAATCTATTTTCAAGTTGTTTTCAAGCCCCAATCTGCATAGCGACTCTACAGCTTCCGGACGTCCCAAAAACAAATATGATTTGTCAGCCTCGCGGTCTCGTCCTGTTCCTGCCCATCCGAACAAACGCTCTTTCTGGTGCATACACAAATCCAAGATTCCCCGGACAATAACAGCCAATTGGATAAAAGGTGTCAACCAACGATTCGAACGACGATAATGTTTATCAAAAAAGATAAGCATAGCCTTATAAAAAACATGCACGTAACGGAAAGAGCTTTTATGCGTACTTTCTCCCTTATAGTGCAGGATCCTCAACGGTTGATAATAATTCTTATAGCCACATTGCAACAAACGATAAGAAAGGTCGATATCTTCTCCATACATGAAAAAGTCCTCATCCAAAAGTCCGGTTTTATCAAGTGCAGAACGGCGCACCATGCAAAAAGCACCTGAGATGACATCAATCTGATTGGTCTTGTTCTTATCCAAATACCTCATGTAATAACGTCCCAAACGCCGCGAATGAGGAAACAACGCACACAAACCGGTCATTTTGCAAAAAGACGTAAAAGGAGTAGGTAGCCCCCGACGAGATTCCCAAGCAAAACCACCGTCATCCTTCAACATAGCGACCCCCGTAGCACCGGCCTCCGGATGAGCATCCATAAACTGCAAACATCCGGACAATGTGTTTTCTCCTACCACTGTATCCGGATTAAGCAATAAAATATAATCGCCCGTCGCTTGCCTTATAGCCATGTTATTCGCACGGGAAAAACCTACATTTTCCTGATTCTCTATAAAATGGACATCCGGAAAACGAGAACGTATATATTCCACCGACCCGTCGGAAGAAGCATTATCTACCACCCAGATTTCAGCATCCAGTCCATAGCATGCCCGTGCCACAGAGCACAAGCACTGCTCCAAGTAATACTTCACATTGTAGCTGACGATTACGATTGAAAGTTTCATGCCTTTCTTTGGTTTTCTGTCTTTACACCGTCATGATTCAATTCCAACCCCGTTTCATTCTCAAACTTTTCACGGGAAGGCCAACAAAAACATAAAGCCAAAGCTGCAATAAGCGCACAAATAGAACCGGTCGAGTCCAATGTCAAATAATAAAATACGATGTTCGTCCATCCCGTGACAGCTAACATAGCCATACGAACTTCACTCCATCTTTTATATTTCAAACCGGACCGTTGCGGAGAGCCTACGGAATAAGAAGATTTCACCACTCTAAACGACATCATTTTCAGAGCCATAGGCACCAATACGATAACCATGATGATTCCCGTCAGATTGATATAGTAATCTGCCAGTTCATTTCCTACAGCCCATCCGGCAGTCCAAACGTCCCACTCAAACAGCCCTATAAGTACGGCCGCCCATATAAAAATAAAACAAAACTCCAACCGGAGTTTCTTTATAATAATATTCTCCATCTCTCTGTTCTCCTACATTTGTCCCGTAAAGACTACGCGGTTCACAATAGAACGTCCCAACGTTACTTCATCCGTATATTGCAGTTCATCATTTT
Source organism: Paraprevotella xylaniphila YIT 11841 (assembly GCF_900683745.1). NCBI lineage: Bacteria > Pseudomonadati > Bacteroidota > Bacteroidia > Bacteroidales > Prevotellaceae > Paraprevotella > Paraprevotella xylaniphila. The sequence goes on along the minus strand of NZ_LR215980.1, from coordinate 300,952 downwards.
GCGCAACCCCACGTGCAATCACGCTGATACGTGCAGCTACATTCTCCAATTTTCTGTAAATATAAAAATTGGTCGTATCTCCCTCCATTGTCGGACTAAGAGCCAATATCACCTCTCGTACCCCCCCGTCTTCCACGCGTTCCACTAGAGTTTGCATCTGAAGGTCAGAAGGTCCCACCCCGTCCATCGGGGATATCACTCCGCCAAGCACATGATAAACACCCTTGTACTGATGTGTATTCTCTATAGCCATCACGTCCTGAATATTTTCCACCACGCATATCGTGGAATGGTCGCGTTGCATATCCGAACAGATTTCACAAACGTCCGTATCCGAGATATTATGACATATAGAACAATATTTCACATCACGCTTCAACGTAATCAACGACTGTCCGAAACTCTCAACTGCCTGTACATCTTGCCTCAACAGGTGTAGAACCAACCGCATGGCAGTCTTCGAACCTATCCCCGGCAACTTCGCAAATTCATTTACGGCCTTTTCTAATAATACTGAAGGATATTGTTGATTCATCTACAATCAAAATACATAAATTTGTGCAAAGATAACCAAAAGCCAAATAAAAAGCGTATATTTGCCAACAAAAAAATACAAACTGACATGGAAATCAAATCAGCAGAATTCGTCATCAGCAACTCTTCGGTCGGGAAATGTCCTTCTACCCATGCTCCCGAATACGCTTTCATTGGCCGTTCGAATGTGGGCAAATCCAGTTTGATTAACATGCTGACCAATAATAAAAAGTTGGCAAAGACCTCTTCCACACCGGGTAAGACATTGCTTATCAATCATTTTTTAATCAACAAAGAATGGTATCTGGTAGACCTTCCAGGATACGGTTATGCCAAAATAAGCAAAAAAGAACAAGAAAAGTTGCAGCAAATCATCTCTTCTTATATACTGCGCAGAGAACAGATGACCAATTTATTCGTACTCGTTGATTCACGGCACGAGCCTCAAAAAATAGACATGGAATTCATTGAATGGCTTGGAGAAAACGGAATCCCATTCAGTATTGTTTTTACGAAAGCCGACAAGTCCAAGCCGACTAAACTCAAAGCCAATATTGACATTTATCTTAAAACCTTAAAGGAACAATGGGAAGAACTGCCCCCTTATTTCATAACCTCATCCGAAAACAAAACGGGACGTACGGAACTCCTGAACTATATTGAAAGCATTAACAAGTCGTTATAAGCAGAACCTTTATTAAGTATATAATCAAAACAACGTATGAAAAAAATAATTTCAACTTTAGTTCTGGTATTTTGCGCCTTATCTATCAATGCACAAATTCTGCGTACAGAAGAATTGGAAGACTATGCCAAGGAAAAGTTTGGTGAAAAATGGGTGAATGCCGCAGAAAATTTGGGTAGCCAACTTAAATTGGACAAGAATAACGCTTTGACCTTTACTCAGGTGATTGAAGCCCCGGGAAAGACAAAAAACCAACTTTACGTACTGTTGAACTATTGGTTTTCTGCAACTTTCAATGATGCAAATTCTGTTATTCAGTTGAACGACAAAGAACTTGGAAGCATTATTGCCCAAGGTTTCATGGCAGGCATCGCCCAACATGCAGGTGGCATGAACGCCTATAGCGTAAATATCAAGCCGATTATCAAATGCGACATCAAAGACAACAAGATACGAGTGACCTATACCGTACCTTTCTATTCTGTTACCTGCCAAGTTGGCGGAGGATGGGTAGGAGCCATAGCGGGTAGTGTACCCTCACGCTCCGATGAGAATTGGGTACTTGATGAATGTTTTCCATTTTCGACAAAAAAGGATTCTCACAAAAAGACATCCAGCAAAGCGCTTATCATGTCTTATGCTTACTCAAATGTAGTGATGGATAAGATAGAGGAATGTATTAAGAATGGCTTGGTTGGCAATGAAGATGACAACTGGTAAGGTTCAACACCCTTTGAATAGTACCTTGATAGTAGTTTCAAGAAGTATCTGAATCATTAAGGGAACAAGCTAAAGTGGCTTTGCTCCCTTTATGTGAGACCTCTGCAAAAGTCCGTTTTTCGCCGCGTATCCTCTTGATAAACAAGAGAGTGGTTTGAGTTTTGCAGAGGTGTCTATTTGGAATGGACACTTTTGTCGTTCTTGACAACGCTTCCGTCCCATCGAAACAAGAAGATAAAAGAACTTCACCCAATATGGGAGAAAAGAGGACTTTTTCTCTTTTACCTGCCTCCATATTCTCCACAATTGAATATTTCGGAAACACTCTGGCGCATCCTCAAAGGCAAGTAGATAAGACCACAAGATTACACAACTTCCGACATGCTTTTCTATACTACCAGAGCTTTGGCAGATATCGGAAAAGGGTTGCGTACAAACTCTTCTCTAAACATGTCGCTTAATTTGGATTAGCTACTTAAAACGAGTAGTTGACCCCCAAGCTGAACCATTCTTTGAACATGAGATAAGAAAACTTTTTATCCTCATTTCGATAATTCTCCGAACTGTCATCTATACGAGGATAGAGAAACAGTTTGGAGTTCAAGAACCTGTTTATCGTGAAAGTAAACGTGTTTTCCCATTCAATATCAGTCTGCTCCAAGTTGCTGAACCAATATATACGGGCATCCCACTTGACGTTTTTCCATATTTCCCAACTATAATTCACCGTAATATTCGGACCGAAATTATTGTACATGCTTCGTCCCGACTCCAATCCAAAATTACCGAATAACGACCTGCGCTCTACCGAACGAAAGTTATAAGCTACGGGAGACAAGTTGGCAGAACCCTTAAAGCGTTTCAATTCCAATTTATAATCCATACCTAAAGAAACGACCAAGTTGAACGGAGAAAGGAAATCGGAAGAGACCTCATCGCTATTTGCCTTGAAACTCGGATAAAACTGAGTATATGCCTGGACCTGCAAGGTATAAAACCAATGTTTGGTAGCCTTGTATCCTATTTTAGTGGTCAAGCGCAACAAGTCATCATTAGTCTTGAGTTTATGCTTCTCGTCCGTTTTTGAAGTCTGGAATCCCAAACGCATCTCAAGCTTGTTGTCCCATTGTATTTTTTGTTTGTTATTGAAGTTTGCCTCCATGGTTGCCAAAGCCAACATCGTATAATTGTTATCGCCACCTTGATACCAATTCTCGGAATAATAATTTTGGGTGAACTGAAACGAATAATCTCCTTTGAATTTCCAAAAGTTCGGACGACGTACTGCCAAACGCACGGTGTCCACATCTTGTGTGAAGTCCACATTGATTTCATTTTCCACCAAATGGGACACTGGAGGAAGTTCCGGCAAGACTTCTTTCTGCAAACCACCGGCTTTAACCAAATCGCTTTCCGTGATTCGTATCAGCCAAGGAGAATTTACATATGTATACATCAACATCCGGTTCTCCTCCTCCAATATCAACTGGCCCGCATCTTTATCGTCCAATAAAGCAGGCACGTCTTTCTCACGCCCCGGAAGAGAGGGTTCCCATGTTATGCCGAACTCCTGCTTTAAGGGTGCATTATAAAGTGTCCCCGGTGCAAACAAACGGAAATAATATGGAGTATATCTTACGTTTGAATCCGGTTGCAGACTATCCGTCACCATGACAAGAGTGTTCAACATGGCTGTATATTTATCCACAATGGCATTCATGGCCAACGTGTCCACCATGTTCCCACGTTTTATCCGCGCCCCGACCATCGTACTCCATATACATCCTCCAACTATAAAGATAAAAAAGAACCTTATTCGCATCCACGTTTCCTTTTGTCGACACAAAGATATATCTTTTTTAAAGGAAAAGTCCCACGGAACTCAAAGTTTTTTTGTAATTTTGCAACTTAATAGTTGTATTATAATTGAATTCTAATCCAAAAATTATAACATTGTGGGAGAAACAAAGTATATCTTCGTTACTGGCGGAGTAGCCTCATCATTAGGCAAAGGCATTATATCCTCATCTGTGGGTAAATTGTTGCAAGCTCGTGGATACAACATTACCATTCAAAAATTCGACCCCTATATCAACATCGACCCGGGTACGCTCAATCCCTACGAACACGGCGAATGTTATGTTACCGTAGACGGTCAGGAAACGGATTTGGATTTAGGACATTACGAACGTTTCACCGGAATCCAGACGACCCGTGCCAATAATATAACTACCGGCCGGATATACCAAAGCGTTATCGAAAAAGAACGCAGAGGGGACTATTTGGGTAAAACCATCCAGGTCGTACCTCATATCACGGACGAAATCAAACGGAACATCAAATTGATGGGTAAAAAATACAAGTTTGATTTCGTAATTACCGAAATCGGGGGAACAGTAGGTGACATCGAATCCCTGCCTTTCCTGGAGGCCATCCGCCAATTACGTTGGGAATTGGGCAAAGATGCCATCAACCTGCATCTGACCTACGTCCCTTATCTGGCGGCTGCAAAAGAGTTGAAGACCAAGCCGACCCAAACATCGGTCAAGCAGTTGCAAAGTTTAGGTATACAACCGGACATTTTGGTACTTCGTACGGAACATGAACTGAATGCGGACATCCGCAAGAAAGTGGCTCATTTCTGCAATGTGGACGAAGAAGCCGTCATTCAAAGCCTGGACATGCCGTCCATCTACGAAGTTCCTCTGAGCATGCAAGCCCAGAAGCTCGATGCCATTATTTTGCGCAAGATGAATATGCCGGTAGGTGAAACTCCTCAACTCGGCCCATGGCGCTCTTTCCTTGACCGCCGCAACAAGGCTACGGAAATTGTCCACATCGCCCTGGTTGGCAAATATGATTTGCAAGACGCATATAAGAGCATTTTAGAATCACTCGCACATGCCGGAACCTACAATGACTATAAAGTCAAGACGCATTTCGTCAATAGCGAAAAACTGACCCGTGAAAACGTGGCAGAACAACTGAAAGGTATGGCGGGAGTAGTTATCTGTCCCGGGTTCGGACAACGAGGCACCGAAGGCAAAATCGTTGCCGCCGAATACACCCGCACCCACGATATTCCGACATTCGGCATCTGTCTCGGCATGCAAATGATGGTTATTGAATTTGCACGTAACGTATTAGGATATGTGGATGCCAATAGCCGCGAAATGGACGAAAAGACTCCGCACAATGTCATCGACATCATGGAAGAACAGAAAAATATCACCCAAATGGGAGGTACGATGCGTCTGGGAGCCTACGAATGTGATGTACGTGAGGGCAGTAAGACTTTTGAAGCATACGGACAAAAGCAGATTTCCGAACGCCACCGTCACCGCTACGAATTCAACAACCAATATATTAAGGAGTATGAAAAAGCCGGCATGCAATGCGTAGGCACCAACCCCGACAGCAATTTGGTGGAGATTGTGGAAATCCCGGCATTGAAATGGTACATCGGTACACAATTCCATCCGGAATACAGCAGTACGGTACTCAAACCGCATCCCTTGTTCCTTTCATTCGTAAAGGCAGCCATTGAGAATTCATTGAGCACCCAAAAGCAATCTAAAGACAAATAAATAAGAATATGGACAAAAACACGCTTACAGGATTTATCCTCATTGCGGCAGTACTTATCGGATTCAGTTATTTCAGTCGCCCGAGCGAAGCGGAAATGGAAGCCCAACGCCGACAGGACTCTATCGCTACCGTGGCTCAACAAAAAGCGCAGATGGCGCAAGAAGCCAAAGAAAAGGCAGAAATCGCGCATCAAGCACAAGTAGCTTTAGACACGACGTCATTGTTTTACGCTCACAGGAGGGGGGAAGCACAGGATGTCGTATTGGAAAACGAACTGATTAAGTTAACGTTCAATACACGCGGGGGCACCGTCCAAAAAGTTGAACTCAAAGAATATAAGAACCAACAGGGCGGTCCGGTGACACTGTTCGACGAGAAAGACGCACGCATGCAATTCATGTTGGGCGGTAAGATGGAGAACATCAACTCCGGCGACTTCTTCTTCACCCCCATCAACGTCAGCGACACGACCCTCACCATGCGTCTACAGGCTTCCACTGGAGGTACGTTGGATTTCGATTACACGTTGCTGCCCCATTCCTACATGGTCGACTTTACCATCCGGGCCAACGGCTTGGGCAATTTCTTCGCACCGTCCATGAAAACGTTGGACATCGCATGGAATGAAATGGCACGCCAACAAGAAAAAGGCTTCGATTTCGAAAGCCGTTATTCTTCCCTGACGTATAAAATAAAGAACGAGGGAACAGATTATCTGAGTGAAACCAGTGCCGAATCCGAAAAGATTGCAGAGCCCTTGGACTGGGTCGCTTTCAAGAACCAGTTTTTCAGTTGTGTACTGATAGCACATCAGGATTTCACGGAAGCTCACCTCAGCAGCACGCCGCAGCAAAAAGCCAGCGGTTACCTGAAAGATTACGAGGCCGACATGAAAACGTTCTTCGATCCCAACGGAAAGACCCCCACTCAAATGCAGATGCTGTTCGCTCCGAACAATTACCATCTGTTGCAACACACAAACAAGCTCAGTGCCAGTGACAAAGACTTGGAATTGGAAGACCTTGTTTATCTGGGTTGGCCGCTCTTCAAGTGGATCAACCGTTTCTTCATCATCTACATTTTCGATTGGTTGAGCAGTCTGGGGCTTTCGATGGGGATTGTCCTCCTGTTGCTCACAATATTGGTGAAAGTATTGGTCTACCCCACCACACGCAAGTCTTACTTGTCTTCTGCCAAGATGCGTGTGCTGAAACCGAAGATTGACGAGCTTAACGCCAAATATCCGAAACCGGAAGACGCCATGAAGAAGCAGCAGGAAACCATGCAGCTTTATAGCCAGTACGGGGTCAGCCCGATGGGCGGATGCTTGCCGATGCTGTTACAGATGCCTATCTGGATTGCCCTGTTCAACTTCGTTCCGAATGCCATCGAATTGCGTGGGGAAAGTTTCCTTTGGGCTTCCGACCTTTCTGCATACGATGACGTGATACGTTGGGACAAGCCCATCTGGCTCATCGGAGACCATCTCAGCATTTTCTGCTTGTTGTTCTGCCTGACCAATATCGTCAACACGTGGATTAGCATGCGCCAACAGCAGAACAGCATGACCGGTGAACAAGCACAGCAAATGAAGTTCATGCAGTACATGATGTACATCATGCCTGTAGCCTTCTTCTTCATGTTCAACAACTACTCGTCCGGATTGAACTATTACTATTTCCTTTCCGGTCTGACTAGCATCCTTATCATGTGGTTCTTGCGCAAAACCACCGATGACAAGAAGCTTTTGGCCAAGCTCGAAGCTAACTACCAGGCCAATAAAGCAAACCCTAACAAAAAGATGTCGGGAATGGCCGCACGGTTGGAAGCACTGCAAAAACAGCAGCAAGCCATCTTGGAAGAACAGAAAAAGAAACAAGCTCAAAACAAGAAATAATAATACATCCTTAAGAATCATTCCGGACTATCCACAACTGTCCGGAATGATTCATTTTTTTTAGCTCACATCTATTATGAATCTCATTCATGTCATGACCGCAGCCCTTACCTTGGCTTCCGCCAGTCCGGTATCCGGAGCCAACGACGGACAAATCATCGGAAAAAACCAGATTACACTTACCGGAGACCGCCTCACTCCCGAGGCATTATGGGCCATGGGACGGATTGGCACTTTTGCTGTCTCGCCGGATGCCCAAAAGATTGTGTATACCGTCAGCTATTACAGCGTACAGCAGAACAAGAGCCATACCGTTCTTTACCTGATGGATGCCGACGGCGCGAACCCGACCCTGCTTACCACTACGGCCGACAACGAAAGCGAACCGGCCTTCACTCCGGACGGACAAAAAATCACCTTCCTGAGCAGTAACAGCGGCAGTAGCCAGATATGGGAAATGGCCTTGGACGGCACGTCACGCCGTCAAGTCAGTTTCTGCCATAAGGACGTGGAAGGATACAAGTTTTCCCCTGACGGGAAAAAAGTCATCATCGTCCATTCTGTAGACACTTATACTTCTATCGAGAAAAAATACGACGACCTGCCATTATCCAGCGGTATGGTCATCACCGACCTCAACTACAAACATTGGGATCGTTATGTCACCACTATACCCCATATCTTCGTGGCGGATGTCCAAGACGGACGGGCGGGTGACGGCATCGACCTCCTGAACGGCGAACCGTTTGAATGCCCGATGTTACCGTTCGGAGGCAGTGAACAGTTCAACTGGAGTCCCGACAGCCGTTATATCGTGTACACCAGTCGCAAAAAGACAGGCCGGGACTACGCTATCAGTACGGACAGCGACATCTACCGCTACGATACGGCGACCGGACAAACCGAGAACCTATGCAAACCGGCCGACTACAAAGAGCCTGAAATCGACCCGTCGCGTTCCATGGAACACCAAGCCATAAACCATTTGGACCGGGATTGTAACGTGGGCTACGACACGAACCCGGCCTATTCTCCCGACGGGAAATATGTGGCGTGGCTCAGCATGGCACGAAACGGTTACGAAAGCGACCGTACCCGACTGTGCGTCTTGGATCTGAAGACGGGGGCAAAAACTTACGTTACGGAAGCTTTCCAATCCGGAGTAGACGGATTCTGTTGGGCAGCCGACAGCCGCTCGTTCTATTTCACCGGCGTATGGCAGGCACGCAGCATGGTACACTCCACCAACCTCAAAGGCGAAGTGAGACCGCTGACCACCGGTAACTTCGACTATGGAGCCGGACTGGCCTTATGTGGCAAAAGCCTCATCGTCACCCGTCACAGCATCAGTGCGCCGGATGACATTTACAGCCTTTCCTTTAAAAAGAAAAAAAACGCGGAAATCAGGCAGCTCACCCGGGAAAACCGATATTTCCAGGAACGCCTGGAAATGGGTGAAGTCAAAGAACGTTGGGTCGCTACCACGGATGGCAAGAAGGAACTCTGTTGGGTGGTCTACCCGCCTCATTTCGACCCGGCCAAAAAATATCCGGTACTCCTGTTCTGCGAAGGAGGGCCGCAAAGTCCCGTCAGCCAGTTCTGGAGCTACCGTTGGAACCTGCAAATCATGGCGGCCAACGACTATATCATCATCGCTCCCAACCGCCGCGGCCTGCCGGGCTTCGGCATGGAGTGGTTGGAGGAAATCAGCGGCGATTACAGCGGACAGTGCATGCAAGACTACCTGAGCGCCATCGATGACATCTGCAAGGAGCCGTATGTGGACAAAGAACGATTGGGATGCGTGGGTGCCAGCTTCGGAGGATACAGTGTGTACTATTTGGCCGGGCACCACGACAAACGCTTCAAATGCTTCATCGCGCATGACGGCATTTTCAACACGCAACAGCAATATTATGAAACGGAAGAGATGTGGTTTCCCAACTGGGACCTCGGTGCAGGCCCTTGGCGCAAGGGCATCAGTGCCGACCCAGACAACGCGGAAAAGGTGAACGACCAGCAAAAGGTGAATCCCTTCACCACCAGTCCCCACCTCTACGTAGACCGTTGGGACACACCCATCCTTTGCATCCACGGCGAGAAAGACTACCGTATCCTCAGCTCGCAGGGACAGTCGGCTTTCAGTGCCGCCGTCATGCGCGGTATCCCCGCCGAACTCCTGTTGTATCCCGACGAGAACCACTGGGTATTGAAACCCCAAAACGGCATATTGTGGCAGCGCACTTTCTTCCGTTGGCTGGACCGTTGGTTGAAAAAATAAATTAAACGATAAACGTCATGAACCAAACTTCGAATCAAAAATTAAATGACAAGGCATGGGCACGTTGGTCTGCCCTCTTCGTAGTGGCTTTCACCATGATGGCCGCTTACTACGTAAACGACATCATGGCTCCGCTCAAGAGCATGCTCGAAGGCGAACTGCATTGGACAAGCGGTGAGTTCGGCTTCTTCACGGGAGCTTACAGTTTCCTGAACGTCTTCCTGCTCATGCTCATCTGGGGCGGACTGATTTTGGACAAATTCGGCATCCGCTTCACTGGTATGTTGTCCACCATCCTGATGGTAGGCGGCACGATATGCGAATACGCTGCCATTACCCGCTTCGGCGGAACCGAAGAGATGCTGTTCGGTTACAAACTGGATGTTTTCATGGCTTCGGCCGGATATTCCGTATTCGGTGTCGGTGCCGAAGTGGCCGGCATAACGGTGACAAAAATCATCGCCAAATGGTTTCACGGCAAAGAAATGGCTTTGGCCATGGGCGTACAGGTCGCTTTGGCCCGCGTCGGCTCGCAAGTGGCATACGCAGTAGCCATCCCCGTAGCCAAGAACTGGCATCTTGACACTCCATTGCTCATCGGTGCCATCCTGCTCGTCGGCGGGCTGGTTTCTTTCCTGTGCTTCACTTTCATGGACCGCAAGCTCGACCGCCAGGTGACAATCGACACCTCTTGCGGTGACGATGAAAAATTCTCTTTCAAGGATGTGGTGGCCGTGGTCAGCAATCCGGGATTCTGGCTCATCGCCCTCTTGTGTGTCCTGTTCTATTCTTGTGTATTCCCCTTCCAGAAATTCGCTACCGAATTGATGGTGACGAAATACAACGTATCCGAAGACATCGCCGGTACTTTTGCGGGCCTTCCCGCTTTGGGCGCTCTGTTCCTGACTCCCGTGTTCGGTGGAATGATAGACCGGAGAGGAAAGGCAGCTTCCATTATGATGTTGGGAGCTTTCATGCTCATCTGCGTGCATGCCATCTATGCCATTCCTTTCATTCACGCCTCTTGGGTAGCCATCATCCTGATGATTATTCTGGGCATCGCCTTCTCCCTCGTCCCGTCCGCCATGTGGCCTTCCGTGGCCAAGATATTCCCGGTCAAACAATTAGGTACGGCATACGCCCTGATATTCTTCATCCAGAACATCGGTTTATGGGGCATCCCGGCCCTCATCGGCAGCGTACTCGAAAACTATTGCATCACGGGGCAGGAAATAGTGAACGGCAAAACGACCAATCTTTACGACTATACCCTCCCGATGTGTATCTTCACCGGTATAGCCATTCTCTCTTTGTTGGTGGCATTCTTTCTCAAATCCGCAGACAAGAAATACGGATACGGACTGGAAAAGGCCAATCTTAAGAAATAAATCTTTTTCGGAACAGGAAAAAGCCGGTATTTGGAGGTTCGCCGAAAAATACCGGCTTTTGTTTTTTTACTTCTGTTTGTCCGGTTTTATTCTTCTCAAGAATAGGATATAAAAGTCTCAGAAATTCGACAAACCGCACATCATAAACAGTTGTATTCCAATTACTTGCAAAATAAAAATCAATCTCCGCAGAATGAAAATTCGATTGGCTGTGATTGAAAAATCAATCGGCTGAGACTGAAAAACCGTTTGGCGCAGAACCGTGCACCAATGTCCTAACCCTCTTACCACGTTGTAAAAGAAAAGAAATTCAAAGAGTGTATTTCAGAGCCGCACCAATATGTTAATATAATATAAATTCAAGTAAATACATTTCTCCTTTTATTAAAACCACTATATTTGTAAATGAAATTAACACATCCATGCACAAGGAAATGAAGGGAAGCATTCCCGTACGCATGCGAGAAAAACCGTTAACTTCCCACTTAAACCAACTAAACAATGAGAAAAAGACTATTCTATTCTTTATTTTTAGGCGCGGTGTTGTGTATGACAACAGCTTGCAGCGACGATGACAACGGTGGCCCGGGCGACGGCGGTGGTGGAAATGGAAACGTCCCCGTCACGACCGTAGAGCAGGCACAAGAAGAGATAGACCGTGTGGGCAAGGCATTGGCGGCAAAGATTGACGTGGAACGCCTCAAACCGACCATCTCGCTGTTGGAATATTGCGAGAACACTTTCTTCAACGAGGATGACGAGGTCATACTACCCGACTACCCGAACCATCCGGATTACGGTTGGAGAAGCCTCATGCGCACCATGCGCCTTAGCGCACAAGGCGATATTGCCGCATTAGCCTCCAAGCGAGCTATCGGCGACGTGTACGAAATCAGCCAGCTCCATGGCAAATGGCAATGGAACGAGACCACGGAAGAATGGGATCAGATTTCGGACGCTTCGATGAACAATTCGGCCATCTATATGTTCAAATACGAAGGCAAGGACTGTGTGGCTGAACTGAAAGGTAGCGGCCAAGAGTTCGAGTTCGCACGTAAGGATTCTACCGGATATGTATATTCTGAAACCATTAAGATTCCGGCTACTATAACCGGAACCATAAAACTCAATGGAGAGCTTATGATCCAGCTTACCGTCAACACGGAAGCCTGCGACTATGCCGGCAAACAATATTCCGCAAATGCAACGTTCGAGGCCACCAATGCCGGTTATAAAGTCACCCATTCTTTGCTCGACAATAACAGCGAGGCGGCCGTGAAATCGGAACTTTACAGCGGAAACGAACGCCTGATTACCATGTCGTGCAGCGTGAACGGGCGTAATTTGGCTGACATCGATTTGATCGAATCCGGATATTTCGACGGAAACGCCAACTTGAAAAACGGAATCTTGGGTTGCAACATCATGGACGACATAAGCTTGAACATCACTGCCGACAACAACAACGGACTGGTAGACGCCTTCGACTACGATGGGTATTATTATTACTACCAAGGTGACACGGTAGGCTCATTGGAAAGCTTGAAAGAGGCTGCCCGCGTAAAGGCACAAAGGGCTGTCGATGCCGCCAACCAATACGTACAAGCTGCGATGTTCTTCAAGAACAGTACCTATTCCGTACCTCTGACATGGCAAACCGTCCATTACGATTATTCATATCCCGGAGGCTACTATTATTCCGGTGAATGGTCGGCCGAACCGGTATTGAACTTCGAGAATGGCACGACTTACACGTTTGGAGAGTACTTCACGGTTGCACGTTTCCAATCCCTGATTGCCGTGTATGAAGAATTGTTCGGACGCTTCGAGAATTTATAATATACTTTTTTAGTTTGACCATGGCAGGCTGGCTCGCGTTTCCACTTCGTCGGAATCCGTTGTCGGCCTGCTTTCACGTGTGTCCGGCATACCAACATGTACAAAACCATAAGCATTTTGTTCCTGCTCGTTTGGTTCCACCAAAATCTACGTGCCTCGCTCGCAGACAGCCTGCAAAGCGAACGGATGGAAGAAGTGGAGGTGAAAGCTTACAGCCCCCGCACGTTGTCGGATGACCGGAACGGCCGCCTGTATTGGAACATGGAATCGCTAGCAGACATGCCTCATGTATTGGGCAGTGCAGACCCCTTACGCAGCTTGCAACTTCTTCCGGGAGTAGCCACCAATAACGACTATACCTCCGGCATCCACATACAGGGATGTGCGGCTTCCCAAAGCATATTGAACATGGACGGGACACCGATATTCAACGCTTCCCACCTGTTAGGCCTGTTTTCCGTATTCAACGCCTCTCACTTCCGCGGCATGTCATTGGTCAAAAACCGTCACGATGCCGCTTTCTCCAACCGTTTGGGCGGAGAAGTTTCTTTCTATCCTACCGATTCCATAGCCCATAAAGTCCACCTTGACGCCACCGTCAGTTTCATGGAGAGCGAAGGTACGCTGACGCTCCCTGTTGGTGAGCATTCCACGCTCTACTTATCCGGACGCGGAAGCTACCTGAACCTGCTCTATGGCAACCTGTTGGAAATAGACGAAATGAAACTCCGCTATGGCCTGCAAGACTATAACCTGACTTTTGTGCAACAAGCCGGAGCACATGATAAAATACGCCTTAGCTTATATCATGGTCAGGACCGCATGAACCTGTTGCAGGAAGACTTTGCAGACGAAAACAAGCTGAATTGGCAGAACACAGCTGCCGCATTGCACTGGCAACACCATTCATCCCGGTTCATCCTCCAACAAAACGCCACCTTCAGCCGCTACCGCAACACGTTGGATATGGGCATCAGTTCCGTATCCCTCAACCTGTCCTCCGGCATCACGCAAGCCGGTTACGCCGCCCGTTTGGAATGGACACGGGGCAACCTTCAATGGAACGGAGGTGTGGAATACAACTATTACCATTTCCGTCCCATGCAGTTCGAAGTCTCCGGTTCGTTCATCGAAAACGAAACACCCAAATTCCTCGAAGATGCCCACGAAGCCAATGCCTACCTTCAGGCCGACATTTCCATCCACCCCTCCTGGTCGGTACTCGGAGGATTGAGATTGTCATCCTACCACAGCCATGGCCGCAGCTTCATTTCGCCAGACCCGCGCATCACCCTGAACTACCATCCCTCGTCCTCCCATACTTTGTCTGTACATTACGGCCTGTACCATCAATACCTTCATCAGATGTCCGTCTCCAACGGTGGGTTGCCCGTAGACTATTGGACCTCTTCGTCTCCTTCCGTATGCCCCCAACAGGCTCATTCCATCGCCTTAGGTTATTATTTCCTGTCACAAAAAGGAATGATGGAAATCAGTGCGGAAGTTTACTATAAGAAGCTGAGCCATCAGCACGAATATTCAGGTTCCATATTGGATTTCTTCACGCAGGTCTACCACATAGAAAACAATATGATACATGGGAAAGGCTATAACTACGGTCTGAATCTCATGCTGAAAAAGAACAGAGGCAAACTCTCCGGTTGGGTCAGTTATGCCATAGGGAGCAGCCGGCGCCGTTTTCCCGAACTTAGTCCGACAGAATGGTTCAACTCGACTTTCGACCGCCTCCACGACTTGTCCGTAGTAGCCAACTACCGGTTCAACCGGCACTGGAGCTTAGGAGGAGATTTCGTATACGCCAGTGGCACGCCCTACACCAAAGCCAAAAGCGTGTACGTCATCAACAACAACATAGTGAGCGAATACGGAAAGTACAACGGCGCCAACCTGCCGTCCACCCACCGCATGGACATCGCCCTGACCTATCGCTTCTCTCCTCGTGGACACAGGGAGCAAAGCCTGAACCTCTCCATTTACAACTTATATGCCCGGCGCAATGTACTGTTCAGTTACCTGGGCTTTCAGGAAGAGAACTTCGGCTACAAACATGTGTATTCCCTTTGCCGCATGTTGCCTTCCATCGGTTATACTTTAAAATTCTGAGCCATGAAACCATATTGCATATACACACTCGGCCTGATACTTATAGCATGTGCCACACTTACGGCCTGCATAGAGGAAGAAGACGCGGAACTCCAAACGCAATTAGTCGTAGAGGGATGGATTGAGGACGGTGGATACCCCGTGGTCTTGTTGGGCGAAACCCATGCCATAGATGCCGGTATGCAGAATATCGAGAACTACATCGTACGTTGGGGGAAAGTAACCATCTCTGACGGGACCGACAGCGTGGTGCTGACCGGAGGATATGACAATGACTTCTTTCCACCCTATAAGTACACGACATTCAAAATGACCGGACAGGCCGGAAAGACTTACACGCTGACCGCCGAGTACCGGGGGCAAAAAGCCACGGCCGTCACGACCATCCCCCACCCCGTCGAACTGGACTCCCTGCGTGCCATCCGCAGCGAAAGCGACACCTTATTCTATATAAAAGCTTTTTTTGAAGACAATCCCGACGAAAGGAACTACTACGGACTGTTCAGCAAAAGGCACGAAAAAGACAAGGCTTTCCTCTTGTCTTTCATGGGAGTATTCTCGAATGAAGTCATCCCCACGCACGTGGCAGCCGACGTGTACTGCGGGACCTCCGTCTATACGGAAGCCGACAGGAACGCATCCGCCTATTTCAAAAAGGGTGACTTGGTGCAAGTCAAACTCTGCCATATAGACCAAGCCTCTTACGAATTCTGGAAAAGTTACTCCAACCTGAACCACCTGTCTTCCAACATGTTCTTCCCTTACACGAACGACTTGGAATCCAATATCCGAGGTGGAAAAGGCTATTGGTGCGGATACGGAGCCAGCACCCTTTCCGTGAGCATCCGCTGACTACAATCACAACGCAACCAAATCGGCATATTCCGCCCTTGCCTCATGCAACAAATCCCGGGGCGATAACTTGACCTGCAAACCGCGCTGCCCGGCACTGACGTAAATATAACCGTACTGTGCCGCCGTCCCGTGTACGTAGGTAGGAAAATGTTTCTTCATCCCTATCGGGGAACATCCGCCACGGATATAACCGGTCGTAGGCAAAAGTTCTTTCATCGGCAGCAGTTCGCACTTCTTATTGCCGCTCACACGGGCCGCTTTTTTCAGGTCTATCTCATGTTCTCCGGGTACTACGCAAACAAAATAACCGGTCTTGTCGCCATGCAGCACGATGGTCTTGAACACCCGTTCCACATCTTCGCCCAACTGGGCGGCCACGTGCACGGCACTCAAATCCGATTCGTCCACCTCGTATGGAATCAATTCGTATGCGACCTTGGCCTTGTCCAACAAGCGTGCCACATTGGTCTTGTTAACCTTTTGCTTTGCCATAAAGTACCTCCTTCAAATATGCGGCTGTATAACCTTTCCCATAACGCACCAAATCCTCGGGCGTACCCTCGAACAAAAGCTCGCCGCCACCACGGCCGCCGTCCGGTCCCATATCGATGAGGAAGTCTGCCGACTTGATGACATCCAAATTGTGCTCGATGACCATCACGGTGTTGCCTTTGTCCACCAGACGGTTCAATACGCCGAGCAACACGCGTATGTCTTCAAAATGCAATCCGGTGGTCGGCTCGTCCAATATATATATGGTTTGCCCCGTGTCGCGCTTGGACAGTTCCGTGGCCAACTTGATGCGTTGGCTTTCGCCACCCGATAACGTGGTAGAGGGCTGCCCCAGTTTGATGTATCCTAAGCCCACATCCTGCAAAACTTTGATTTTATTCAGAATCACCGGCTGGTTCTCGAAGAACTCCACTGCACGGTTGATTGTCATGTCCAAAACATCGGCTATGGATTTGCCTTTAAAACGAACCTCCAACGTCTCACGGTTGTAACGCTTTCCGTGGCATACCTCGCACGGAACGTACACGTCTGGAAGGAAATTCATCTCAATGGTCTTATATCCGTTTCCACCGCATGCTTCGCAACGTCCTCCCTTCACGTTGAAAGAGAAACGTCCCGGTTTATAACCTCGTATCTTCGCCTCGGGAAGGCTGACGAAAAGCGCACGGATATCGTTGAACACCCCGGTATAGGTAGCCGGATTGGAACGCGGCAAACGCCCGATGGGCGACTGGTCCACACTGACCACCTTGTCCACGAATTCCAAACCTTCAACTTTGTCGTAAGGCAAAGGGTCACGCAATGAACGGTAGAAATGTTGCGAAAGGATGGGCTGCAAAGTATCGTTAATCAACGTGGACTTTCCGCTTCCGGACACTCCCGTAATGCAAACCAACTTACCCAAAGGAAACTCTACATCCACACCTTTCAGGTTGTTTCCCCGTGCGCCTCTCAACCACAAAGAGTGTCCGTTGCCTTTCCTACGTTGCCCAGGAATTTGAATGGAACAGGTATGGTTCAGATAACGTGAAGTCAACGTATCTCGCTTCAACATCTCTTCCGGCGTGCCTTGGAAGACCACCTCGCCACCCAACCTGCCGGCTTTCGGTCCCATATCAATGATATAATCTGCACTCTCCATCATTTCTTCGTCATGTTCCACCACAACCACCGTGTTTCCCGTGTCACGCAAAGCCTTCAGCGAGTTTATCAAGCGGCGGTTGTCCCGTTGGTGCAGACCGATACTGGGTTCGTCCAAGATATACAAGACATTGACCAGTTGAGAGCCAATCTGCGTAGCCAGACGGATACGTTGGCTCTCGCCGCCCGACAATGACACCGACGAACGGTTCAAGGACAGATAATCCAAGCCTACATCCATAAGGAACTTCAGGCGCGAACGGATTTCTTTCAAAATTTCCGGGGCTATCTTTCTCTGCCGGTCGGTCAGCCTTTCCTCCACGTGCAACATCCAATCATACAATTCACCGATATCCATCGCCGACAACTCCGCAATGTTCTTGTCTGCCATACGGAAATGCAAAGCTTCCTTATTCAAACGGCGTCCTCCACATTCCGGACAAGTCACCGTCTTGGAGAACTGTTCTGCCCATTTCTGTGCTGAAGCTGAAGTCTCGTTCTCTTGCATCATTTGGATGTATTTCACCAATCCCTCGTAGGTCACATAATAATCCGATGAGGTGTGCACCAGTTGAGACTTGATGCGTACGCGGTCCATGCTGCCGTTCAATATTTCGTTCAACGCTTCCTCCGGCAAATCCTTGACCGGTGTCTTCACATCAGCGTCGTATTTTTCCAATAAAGCATCTATCTGCCAGAATATCATGCTGTTTTTATACTTCCCCAAAGGCAGGATAGCCCCCTCGTACACCGAAAGGTTACGGTCCGGAATCACTTTATCCATGTCTATCAGGCTGACATAGCCCAATCCTTTGCACCGCGGACAAGCCCCCTGCGGAGAGTTGAAAGAAAAGTTATGAGGAGCCGGGTCACGGTAGGACAACCCCGTTTCGGGGCACATCAAACGTTTACTGTAATGACGTACGGCCTCCGTTTCGGCATCATAAACCATAAGCTGCCCTTCGCCCTGTTGCATGGCCGTAGCCACACTAGCGTGCAACCGTTTGTCATCCTTCTGCTGTACGCAAAGCTTATCCACAACGATTTCTATGCTGTGGTTCTTATAACGGTCGAGCTTCATCCCATGGGATATTTCGCGAATCTCGCCGTCCACGCACACATATAAAAACCCCTTGCGGCGTATCGTCTCGAACAGTTCTTTGTAATGTCCTTTACGGTTACGCACCACGGGAGCCAACAGATAGATGCGCCGTCTCTCGTAATCCCTGATAATCAAATCTATCACCTGCTCTTCGGTGTAACGCACCATCTTCTTGCCCGACAAATAGGAATAAGCCTCTCCGGCACGGGCATACAGCAAACGCAGGAAATCATAGATTTCGGTAGTGGTCCCTACGGTAGAACGGGGATTTTTATTGGTCGTCTTCTGTTCGATGGAAATCACAGGGCTCAAGCCCGTAATCTTGTCCACATCCGGACGCTCCAAGTTACCCAAAAAGTTACGTGCGTATGCCGAAAATGTCTCTATGTAGCGACGCTGCCCTTCGGCGAATATCGTATCGAAAGCCAATGAAGACTTCCCGCTCCCGCTCAACCCGGTAATCACCGTCAGACTGTTGCGCGGCAGCTCCACATCCACATTCTTCAGATTATGCACTCGCGCACCGAACACTTCTATTTTTTCTGCTTCGTTATCCATCATCCTATTAATCATTTCCATTGGTGCCCGTCCCCGAATAACCGGTCAACACATTCACATCTTTTCTTATCTTATATTCCTTTCCGTCGGCTCCACGTGCATTGACTACCACGAAATACACACCGTCTTTGACGGTCTTGCCATGAAACTTCCCATCCCATCCGCCATCCAAAGTATCCCAAGCGTACAATTTTTGTCCCCACCGGTTGAAAATGACCGCTTTGAAGCTGACGATGGACTGATAGCCTTCCTTTACCTTATATATATCATTGTAACCGTCCCCGTTGGGAGAGAAAGCGTTCGGCATTTCCAAAACGGACTCGCTGATGGAGACCACAAACGGTTCTGCCGCTCCCTCTTCGGGGAACACGATAGTGTCGTTGCCATGCACGAAAGTGGCATAAAATTGCACGTAAAACGTACCGCTTTCGGTGAAAGTGTACTCCAGATTCTCATCGAAACGATCTATTATCGGGGCATTCTCCTGCCCTTCGCGATACACACGCCACTCATACCGTACCATATAATCCCCTAAATCTTCCACATTGGAAGTAAAATGCCCCGCTAACGGAGCCGACTGGGGTTCGGACGCATCTTCCAACTCTTCACCCGTAGCGGTCGTATAACGCGCAGCCGGATTGGCCGTAGGATAAACCGTTTGTGCCGAAAGCGAAAAAGGAACAGCACAGAATAAACCTAAAAACAAATACTTCAAAATAGTTTTCATGCCTGAATATTTGTGCAAAAATAATGTTTCCCGTTGACATAACCACTTTTTTTATGTAATTTTGTCCGCAATATCAGAAAAAAAGAAATGGCACACTGGAAAAGATTTATATATGTCGTAATCGCCCTGTTTTCCTTACAACTGACGGCTCGTGCGCAGGAAACAGAAACATTTGTACATACCATCAAACAAGGAGAAACGGTATATTCCATAGCCCGCACTTATCAGGTATCTCCCGAATCTATCCTCAAGCTGAACCCGACAGCCTCGACAGGCATCAAAGCCGGAGGAACACTGACAATCCCGCAACAGCAAAACGGCACGCAAGAAAAACGTTTCCATACGATTCAAGCCGGAGAAACACTTTACAAACTGACTAAAACTTACCAAGTAAGTGCCGACGATATTTGCAAAGCCAATCCGGGACTTACGGCCGAAAACTTCAAGGCGGGAATGGTCATCCGTATCCCGGCTTCCACCATGCCCGTGAATATAGCCCCGGCAAAGGAAACCGCCCAACCACAAGGAGTAGCACAATCCGGATGCCGGGAAATGCACAAGGTAAAACGCAAGGAAACTTTGTACAGCATCGCCCAGAATTTCAATCTGACGGAAGCCGAATTGAAAGCGGCAAATCCGGAAATGAACGAGCCTGGTTATAAACTCCGCAAAGGAGACTTCGTCTGTATCCCTTTTCCTAAACCGGAAAAGCCGAAAGAAGTTATCCCAACCAATGAAGAATTGATGGGGAAGAAAACAGTGTCTGCCCCACAGAAAAAAATCAGTTTAGGGGTGATATTGCCTTTCAAAGGAGGCACGCCGGAAAACGAAAAGATGATTGAATTCTACAGGGGGGTATTGATGGCGGTAGAAAACATGAAGAGATCCGGAACGTCAGTAGATATCTTCGCCTACGATTCAGGTAAAAGCCCGGGTGACATCCAAGCCATCGTAAACAACCACCCTCTCAACCATCTTGACTTTATCATCGGTCCCTTGTACCCGGAACAGATTGCACCTCTCAGCAAATTCTGCCAACACCATCACATCAAGTTGGTAGTACCTTTTTCTTCCCTTGGCGACAATGTATATGAAAATCCATATTATTACGCCATCAACCCTCCCAAATCATACCAGTTTGCGGAAGCTGCGCGGCTGACCACGGAACTCTTCGGAAAAGAGAACGTCATTTTCTTGGAAGGCACTGAAAACGACAAAGACGCAGCTGCATTCGTCGATGCAACACGGAAACGGTTACAACAAAACGGCAGCAAGGCAAACCACCTGAGACTTAACGACGATGAAATAAAGTGGATGGAGGCAATGACCCAATACAAAGACAATGTCATCATTCCCAACTCATCCAGTATCAAACTGTTAAACCAACTGTTTCCCAAGCTGAAAGAGTTCACTAAAAAGAACCCCGAATACAGAATCAAACTGGTAGGGTATCCAGAATGGCAGACGTACGCCAACAATCATTTGGAGAACTTCTACCAATTCAACACATACGCCTATTCTTCCTTTTTCAGGAATCCGCTGAACGGCAACGCCGACGAATTTGAGAATGCCTACCAAAAGGCATTCCACACGCCGACCCTCGTGTCGTGGCCACGTTTCGGTATGTTGGGTTTCGACACGGCGATTTATTTCCTGAAAGGCATATCTACGTATGGAGAAGCTTTCGACCAACATCTTTCGCAAATCGTCACGACTACTTATCAACATCGTTTCGACTTCCAACGCATCAGTAATTGGAGCGGCTTTATTAACCGTGAAATCGAATTTATCCACTACAGTCCATCCCACAGCATTGAACTAATCCGACTGAAAAAATGAGAAAAGCATTCCTCATCGCGATAGCGACCTGCTGCATCGGGACTTCTAAAGTGTACGGTCAAATCGGTGAACCGCGTAACGACCTGGCCGTCGGTTTCAATGCAGGATACACGCTGAACCAAGTCATGTTCAACCCTACCATCCAACAAAAATTCAAAGGGGCACCGACTTTTGGTTTCACGGCCAGATATACCTGCGAAAAGTATTTCAAAAGTTTGTGTTCCATCCAACTGGAGGTTAATTATACCAATTTGGGATGGGAAGAATTGATAGAAACGTCCAACGATACCTACAAGCGGGATATCAGCTACATACAAATTCCATTGTTAGCCCGCATGGGTTGGGGATACGAACAAAAAGGTGCTTTGTTTTATGTCGTAGCCGGTCCACAAGTCGGCTTTTATTTAGGCGACAAGGGACACAAAGGCGGGCTTTTCAACGACTCGACTCTGAACCTCCGTCCGGGACAAGTGAACCAACAATACGACATGCCGGTAAAAAACAAATTTGAATATGGCATCACAGCCGGTGCTGGTCTTGAGGTCAATACCAAAATCGGACATTTCCTTTTGGAAGGCCGTTACTACTACGGATTGAGCGATATATTCGGCAATGGCAAGAAAGACGTGTTCGGCCGGTCGGCCAATGGCACTATCGTGGTAAAAGCCAGTTACCTATTCGATATTGTACGTACGCGACGGTCTTCAGACAAAAAGTAAAAAAAAGAAAGTGCGTTAAAATGAAGCCATCCATTCCAACGCACTTTCTTTTTATTTTATCCCTCTTTTCCCTATCTCAAACGGTCAAGCGAACGGACAATCAATTCGTCCTTCATAATGTTCCGGAAAGCCAGATAGTCTAATATCAATCCTACCGCCGGAAAGGCCGCAGTCCAAGAAAGGGTGAAATCAGCATCATAACGGGATTTAAACACGTAAACGAAAACCCCGAACACGATATAGTAGCCCACCAAGATAAGGCTGCTGAACACGGACAAGCGCACCTGAAACATACGGCGCTTAAACAAAAATATGGCTGCAAACGAAGTGAACGCTGCCAAAACCAACAGTACAAACATGGCCCACGGAGCAAATACTCGCGCCCCGTCGGCCATCGTAAGCCATAAATTATAGAAATCTGCTATCCCGATACCGCCTTGGTGAAAATGTCCTACGGGCATGCACAAGCATACCACCGCACATACCGCAACCAAGAAAAGATAGACAGACTGGATTCTTTGAATCATACCGTTCGACAATATTATAAAAATAAATATCCGCTTATTCTATCGTATCTTTCTCCTTCAACGGATTACGGAAATATATTTTCCCTTCTACAAATTCTTGCGTGGCAATCAACGACGGCTTCGGCAATTTCTCATAAAAACGGGAAATCTCAATCTGTTCGCGGTTCTCGAAAACTTCATCCAAATTGTCACTTACAGAGGCGAACTCCTGCAATTTCTTGGACAACTCATTCTTAATGTCCAAAGAAATCTGATTCGCACGCTTGCCAATGATAGCTACGCTTTCATAGATATTACCGGTTTCGTCACACAGATCCATAATGTCACGGGTCACTGTGTTTGTAGGCGCATTTGTTTTTTTATAATCCATAATTATATAATTGATTTACTTGTTTCTTTTACCCTTAAGATTTCTTATTCACATATTTCTCCGACTGCGCAAAAATCCGCTGCGCATCTTTTAAGTATTTAGATTCGGGATATTCGTTCATGAAGCCGTAATATTCGTCTATGGTATCACGATAACGGTCCAACCGCTTCTCTTCCACGCTTTGCAAAGCCAACTGATACTTGGCACGCAATATCATAATGGAAAACTCCTCGCGACGTTCCGGACTGGCATACGGATAATCCAGTAAGGCGTTACGAGCCGTCACAATACACGCCTCATAGTTACTGCCTCCATACGAACAGTTATACATATATGAACCTAAATCGTAATATAGCTTAGCGGCCTGAAATTCTTTCTCCACCATCTTGTCTTGCAAAGCAAAAATCATCTCCTGTGTCCGATCTTTCAGACTCGTATAGGGATAGTAATCTAAAAAATCCTGAAACTCTTTCACCGCAGCCATCGTACTACTCTGGTCCAAACGCGTGTCCGGCACGCTTTCATAAAGGGCACGCCCCGCATAAAAACGGGCATACTCTACATAAACTCCCTTAGGATAAGACTGATAGTATTTCTTAAAATAGGAATGCGCCACATCGAAATTACCGTCACAGAACTCCGACATCGCCAACATATAAAGGCATTCTTCCCCACGCGAAGTCCCTTTCATCAAAGTGACAAGCTCCCCCAACAATACGGACGAACGGGAATATTGCCCCTTGACAAAGTATTCCTTTGCAGCCTCGTACTTATAATCGTAATCTGCAGTCTTCATCACGTTGTTATACTGGTTACACGAAGCCAACAACAACATCGCTCCCGACAGCCATAAAAAAATCCGTTTCATATTGTACAATTGAACTGCAAAATTATGGAAAAGCATCGAATTTTGCAAAGAAAGGAAGTTTTTAAATGCAAAAAAAGCACATGAAACGGCTTTTTAGAGATAAAATACCTATTTTTGTAGCTTGAAGAAACTTAAAATATCCAAGCCATAATATGCCTAAATTCGAGCTGACCGCCGATTATTCTCCTACCGGAGACCAACCGGAAGCCATTGCCCAACTCACGGAAGGAGTCTTGCAGGGCGTGCCGGCCCAAACGCTGTTGGGCGTGACCGGGTCGGGTAAAACCTTCACGATAGCCAACGTGATCCAGAACATCAACAAGCCTACGCTGATTCTCAGCCACAATAAAACACTTGCCGCACAATTATACGGTGAATTCAAAAGCTTTTTCCCGCACAATGCCGTGGAGTATTATGTGTCGTATTATGACTACTACCAACCGGAGGCTTACATCCCGTCTACCGACACTTATATAGAAAAGGATTTGGCCATCAACGACGAGATAGACAAGTTGCGGTTGGCGGCAACTTCCGCCCTCCTGTCCGGACGGAAAGACGTAGTGGTCGTCTCATCCGTCAGTTGTATCTACGGCATGGGGAACCCGGCGGCTTTTTATGACAATGTGATAGAACTAAAACGAGGCAAATTGTTAGACCGCAACGTATTCCTCCGACGTTTGGTCGACAGCCTGTACACCCGGAACGACTTGAATCTGGAACGTGGGTGCTTCCGGGTCAAAGGTGATACAGTAGACATTTACTTGGCTTATTCCGACAATCTCTTGCGCGTGACATTCTGGGACGATGAAATCGATGCCATAGAAGAGGTAGACCCCGTAAGCTGCCTCCGCTTGGGGAGTTTCGACGAATACCGCATCTATCCGGCCAACTTGTTCATGACCACAAAAGAAAGTACGGCGAAAGCCATACACCAGATAGAAGACGACTTGCACAAACAAGTAAGTTACTTCGAAGAGACAGGAAAGCCGTATGAAGCCAAACGATTATACGAACGAGTCACGTATGATATGGAAATGATACGCGAATTGGGGCATTGCAGCGGCATCGAGAACTATTCGCGCTATTTCGACGGGCGTGAGGCCGGTACACGCCCCTATTGCCTGTTGGACTTCTTCCCCGAGGATTTCCTGATTGTTATCGACGAGAGCCACGTGTCCGTACCGCAAATCAATGCCATGTACGGCGGAGACCGCGCCCGCAAAAAGAACTTGGTTGAATACGGTTTCCGGCTTCCGGCTGCCATGGACAACCGCCCTTTGAAATTCGAAGAGTTCCAACAACTGGCCAAACAGGTCATTTATGTATCTGCCACTCCGGCCGACTATGAACTGCAACAGAGCGAAGGTATCGTAGTGGAGCAGGTTATCCGCCCTACCGGACTACTCGACCCCGTCATCGAGGTGCGTCCAAGCCTGAACCAAGTGGACGACCTGATGGAAGAAATACAGCAACGCATCGAGAAAGACGAGAGAATCTTGGTCACCACGCTGACCAAACGAATGGCGGAAGAACTCACCGATTACTTCATGAAGCACGACATACGCACCAATTTTATCCATAGCGACGTAGACACGCTTGAACGTGTGCAAATTATGGATGACCTCCGTGCCGGACGCTTCGATGTGCTAGTCGGTGTGAATTTACTCCGTGAAGGGTTGGATCTTCCGGAAGTTTCCTTAGTAGCTATCCTGGATGCAGACAAAGAGGGCTTCTTGCGTTCGCATCGCTCGCTCACACAAACCGTAGGACGGGCAGCCCGTAACGTACATGGCAAGGCCATCATGTATGCCGACCGAATCACGGACAGCATGCGGAAAACCATCGACGAAACCAACCGACGGCGCGAAAAGCAGCTTAAATACAATGAAGAACATGGCATCACTCCGCAACAAATCAAGAAAGGCCGGAAAATGACCGACCTTATCAGTGCCAATGCGGAAGCTCACGCGGAACCCCGTGCTTATATCGAACCGGAAGAAAAAATGGCAGTGGCCGACCCTATCATGGAATATATGACGCGCGACCAATTGGAAAAGAGCATAGAACGCAGCCGAAAACTCATGCAGGAAGCGGCGAAGAAGTTAGACTTCATCGAAGCCGCCCAATATCGGGACGAAATGCTGCGTATGGAAGAGATGCTGAAAGGAAAATAAAGCACCCGGAGAAAAGGAAAGGAGGAAGGGCTTTTGGGTTATGCCTTCCTCCTTTTCCTATTTTATATAAACTTCCTCAACATACGGAAACGTCTGTTCAGCCCCAAAAGTCTAAAACTCCCACTTACATGCAATCGTAGGTATGGCATAAAAACGGTTGTTTTGTCCGGTTTCCGTATACACGAAATTATTACTGATTTCAACCTCCGTACCAATACTCAACTTGAAATCGTCACTTACCCTTCTCAACGCAGCCAGATTAAACCAAAATTGCGGTTCCGACATCAGGATGAGATTCCCGTTCACGGTATTATTGTACCACAAATCGACAAAACCGCTGAACGTACACAAGCCTCCGGCAAAACGGTTTCGCCAAACGCCTGTCAACTGCCAGCTATGACAATAAGGGCCATTCTTAGCCAAGTATTTGTACATGGCCTGTACGGAAAATCCCTTGGCAAAGTCTTTGCTATTCCAGTTGTAAGCCGCGCCGGCCAGATAGGCATCACCGAAAGCATAACCATCTCCCTTTCCGGTTCCATAACTCAAACCACCGTTGTACTCCACATGGAATGCCACCGGCATTTTCTTAGTTTGGATTTCCCGGGAAAACTCGCCATAGGCTCCACGCAAAACATTGTCACCGAAATCGGCATCCATAAAGAAATAGGTACTTCCCCACTTGTCGGCAGAGAAATTCTCAACGGTTGCTGTCAGATGCTGGCGCGAAGAAATCTCGTTGCCATACATCCCATGACCCAGGTCGTAATGTAACTGGACGTTGAGTTGGGCGAGGCTTTTTGTACCCCACAGGCACAATGCCCCGACGTAAATAAACTTTTTTTTCATTACTTTTGATTTTAAAAAAACGCCGGCAAAGTTATATAAAATACTCCAAAAACGAATGTCCCCCTAAAAGAAAGTAGAAGACCGTCCTTTCTACACTTCTGTATACAAAAAAGACAATCCTCATAACCCTATAAGAATTAGATTCTTAAAAAACATCACAGCATACACACAAAAAAACATCGAAAAAAAAAATCCCTCAAATGTTTGCTAGATAAAAAAAAGTGCGTACCTTTGCAACCGCAAACGAGAAACAACACAGGCAAAACTTAAAAACCTGAACGTTTTTCAATGCGAGAGAGGGGCGTTTAGCTCAGTTGGTTCAGAGCATCTGCCTTACAAGCAGAGGGTCGGCGGTTCGAATCCGTCAACGCCCACCACCTCTTACGGCTCCGTAGCTCAACTGAATAGAGCATCTGACTACGGATCAGAAGGTTACAGGTTTGAATCCTGTCGGAGTCACCAAGAGCGGGTGGATACCAGAGTGGCCAAATGGGGCAGACTGTAAATCTGTTGGCTTACGCCTTCGGTGGTTCGAATCCATCTCCACCCACAACCATAAAATTGCGGAAATAGCTCAGTTGGTAGAGCACGACCTTGCCAAGGTCGGGGTCGCGAGTTCGAGTCTCGTTTTCCGCTCTTAAAGGTGCGTTAGTTCAGTTGGTTAGAATACATGCCTGTCACGCATGGGGTCACGGGTTCGAGTCCCGTACGCACCGCTGATAATCTCCGGCTATCGAAAATAGTCGGAGATTTCTTATACGTTCAGATTGAATAATCCCTTGCGTCTTCATTAGCGATAGTTTTTCCTGAAACTGTTTATTTTATTTAAAAAAAAGTATGAATAAGTTTTCCTTACCGAAATTATTTGTACTTTTATCCCATCTTATTAAAAAGACAAATGCGATACTTTATATATACAACCCAACAAATTGCACATAGAAACCGGCAATACTGTTATTATATGCAGGGATATATATGAAAAGATAAGATTTGTGCATTTACCACTACTATCTTTGGCAAATGCGCCTACTTACTGTTTCGCTCAAAATAACCCAACAGCAACATATAAGAAAAACATAAATGAATAAAAAAGTAAAATGGGGGCTTGTAGCCTTTATTGCCTGCGGCTTAGCCGTCTGGGGCATCTATTCGCAATTACCCAAAATGAATCCTGAATTAGCCCAAGCCGACAAAACAGACAAAGGAGGCAAGACTAAAAAAAGTATCTTAAATGTCAATGCCATAAAAATCCGTACAGGCAAACTCACTGATGAATTCACAGTCAGCGGCAATCTATTACCAGACGAAGAAGTAGACCTTTCATTCGAGACATCCGGACAAGTCGTTGAGATTGGATTTAAAGAAGGCAGCCATGTGAAAAAAGGACAGTTATTAGCCAAAGTCAACGACAGGCAATTACAAGCCGAATTAAAACGCTTGCAAGCCCAACTCAAACTGGCCAATGACAGAGTATACCGCCAACGTACCCTATTGCAGCACGATGCAGTAAGCCAGGAAGCATACGAACAAGTACGTACGGAACTCGAAACCTTAAAAGCAGAAATCGACATCGTAAAAGCCCAAATAGAATTGACGGAATTACGGGCACCTTTCGACGGAGTGATCGGTTTACGCCAAATCAGTGTGGGAGCATACGCTTCTCCTACCACCATCGTGAGCAAACTCACCCGTATCATCCCACTGAAAGTAGAGTTTTCCGTCCCGGAACGTTACGTTAATGAAGTCAATCCGGGTACGGCTCTGACATTCACCATAGACGGTTCCTTACAAAACTTCCCGGCAAAAGTGTATGCCAAGGAGTCTGCCATTGATGAAAACACGCACACGCTGAAAGTCCGTGCCCTATATGAAAATCCCAACGGACGCCTTACACCGGGACGCTACGCCAGCATCAATCTCAAGAAACAGGAAATTCAAGACGCCATTGCCATCCCGGCCGAAGCTATCGTACCGGAAATGGGTAAAGACAAAGTATTCTTATATAAATCAGGCAAAGCACAACCGGTTGAAGTGACCGTAGGTTTACGCACAGAAGACCGCGTGCAGGTATTAAAAGGATTGCAGGTGGGAGACACGTTAATCACATCCGGTACGTTGCAGTTACGCACCGACTTACCCATTGTACTCGACCGTGTAGATTAAGAGAAGGAGGACGTATATGAACATATCAGAGTTAAGTATCCGCCGCCCCGTATTGGCTACCGTGATGACCGTAATCATCCTGTTATTCGGAATGATTGGTTATTTTTACATCGGTGTACGTGAATATCCTTCGGTGGACAACCCGATCATATCGGTGTCCTGCTCGTACGCAGGGGCGAATGCCGATGTCATTGAGAACCAAATTACAGAGCCGTTGGAACAGAATATCAACGGCATTCCAGGCATCCGCTCTCTGACGAGTGTCAGCCAACAAGGGCAAAGCCGCATCACGGTAGAATTTGAACTTTCGGTCGACCTGGAAACTGCGGCCAACGATGTCCGCGACAAAGTCTCCCGCGCCCAACGCTACTTGCCACGGGACTGCGATCCTCCTACCGTATCTAAGGCCGACGCCGATGCCTCTCCTATCCTTATGGTTGCCCTGCAAAGCGAAAAACGTTCCTTGCTCGAATTGAGCGAAATTGCCGACTTGACCGTCAAGGAACAGTTACAAACGATTTCCGACGTAAGTAGTGTTTCCATTTGGGGAGAGAAAAAATATTCCATGCGTTTGTGGCTTGACCCCATCAAAATGGCCGGTTACGGTATCACGCCTATGGACGTGAAAAATGCAGTGGACAATGAAAATGTCGAATTGCCGTCGGGCAGCATAGAAGGAAATACCATAGAACTGAACATCCGTACCATGGGGTTAATGAACACGGCCAAGATGTTCGATGATTTGATTGTGAAACACGAGGGAAACCAAATTATCCGTTTCAGCGACATCGGCCGGGCAGAACTTGGAGCTGCCGACATCAAAAGTTATATGAAAATGAATGGCGTGCCAATGGTCGGCGTAGTCGTCGTGCCTCAACCGGGTGCCAACCACATCAACATCGCCGACGCCGTGTATGAACGCATGGAGCAAATGAAAAAGGACCTGCCGGACGATGTGCATTACAGCTACGGATTCGACAATACCAAATTCATTCGCGCCTCCATCAATGAGGTAAAACAGACGGTGTATGAAGCTTTCGTCCTGGTAATTATCATCATTTTCCTGTTTTTGCGCGACTGGCGCGTCACATTGGTACCATGTATTGTGATTCCGGTCTCTCTTGTCGGTTCGTTTTTCATCATGTATTTGTTTGGCTTCTCCATCAACGTACTGACCATGTTGGCCGTCGTACTGGCTGTCGGCCTTGTGGTGGACGATGCCATTGTGATGACTGAGAACATCTATATCCGCATAGAGCAGGGCATGAATCCTAAGAAAGCCGGAATAGAAGGTGCCAAAGAAATCTTTTTTGCCGTCATCTCCACGACGGTCACGTTGGTAGCCGTGTTCTTCCCCATCGTATTTATGGAGGGAACGACCGGACGGCTTTTCCGGGAGTTCAGTATGGTCATATCGGGAGCGGTAGTCATATCATCGTTCGCGGCACTGACATTCACCCCCATGTTGGCTACCAAGCTCCTTAAACAACAGAAAAAGAAAAATGCCTTTTACCGTATTACGGAACCCTTCTTCGTCGGAATGAACAATATGTACAGCCGCTCCTTGCAAGTTGTCCTGCGCCATCGTATATGGACACTTCCCGTCATTGTCCTCATGTTGGGAGCTATCGTATATCTGTGGGGAGCCATACCTTCGGAAATGGCTCCATTGGAAGACCGCTCCATGATTACCATCAACACACGTGGAGCAGAAGGCGTGACGTATGAATACATCCGGGATTATACGGAAGACATCAACAGCATCGTAGACTCCGTAATCCCCGACGCAGATGCTGTGACCGCCCGTGTATCCAGCGGAAGCGGAAATGTACAAATCCGCCTGAAAGACATGGGAGACCGGGATTACACTCAGATGGAAGCTGCCGAAAAATTGTCGCAAGCCGTCAAAAAGAAAACCAAAGCACGTGCCTTCGTGCAACAACAATCCTCATTCGGCGGGCGTCGTTCAAGCATGCCTATACAATATGTTTTGCAAGCGACCAACATCGAGAAGTTGGAAAAAGTCCTTCCGGTATTTATGGAAAAAGTCTACGAGAACCCTGTTTTCCAAATGGCAGATGTCGACCTGAAATTCAGTAAACCGGAAATTCGCATCCACATCAACCGCGACAAAGCCAACATCATGGGAGTCAACACCCGTGATTTGTCTGAAACCCTGCAATACGGACTGAGCGGACAGCGCATGGGATATTTCTATATGAATGGAAAGCAATACGAAATTCTGGGCGAGATAAACCGGCAGCAACGTAACAAACCGGCCGATTTACGAGCCATTTATTTGAGAAGCAGCGACGGAAAGATGATTCAAATGGATAATCTTATCGAATTGGAAAGCAGCATTGCCCCTCCGAAACTTTACCGTTACAACCGTTTCGTTTCCGCTACGATTTCAGCTGGCTTGGCCGACGGAAAAACTATCGGACAAGGATTGGACGAAATGGACAAGATTGCCAAAGAGGTATTGGACGACACGTTCCGCACCTCATTGTCCGGTGACTCGAAGGAATTCCGCGAAAGTTCCTCTAGCCTGATGTTCGCTTTTATTTTAGCGTTAGTACTCATTTATTTGATTCTGGCAGCACAGTTCGAAAGCTTCAAAGACCCCTTCATCATCATGCTTACCGTACCGCTTGCGATTGCCGGAGCACTGATATTCATGTACTTCAACGATATCACCATGAATGTATTCAGCCAAATCGGTATCATCATGTTAATCGGACTGGTGGCTAAAAACGGTATCCTGATTGTAGAGTTCGCGAATTTAAAACAAGAAAACGGTGAAGACAAGGTAACGGCTGTACACGATGCTGCCCTGCAACGCTTGCGACCAATCTTAATGACCAGCGCTTCTACCGTTTTAGGATTGATCCCCCTGGCCTTTGCCACAGGAGAAGGCTGCAACCAACGTATTGCCATGGGTATTGCCGTAGTAGGCGGTATGGTGGTATCCACTTTCCTTACCATGTATATCGTTCCGGCTGTGTATAGTTACATATCAACCAATCGAATCAATAAAAAGGAGAAAAATGAAAAATAAGATACTGTGGCCTGTTTTATTTTTGTGCACATTGCCTATACAGGCCCAACAAGACATGATGGAAGCGGAAGGTTCAGTCACTTTGCAAGAATGTTTATCACGCGGACTGGAGAGCAACTTCTCCATCCGAATGGTAAAAAACCAACAAGAGACGGCTGCAAACAACGCCACGCGGGCCAATGCGGGAATGTTGCCCACTGTAGACCTCAGTGCATCCTACAGTGGTGATTTGGGGTCAACCCGTACTACTCCCCGCTCCACAAACGTTACCACCACCGAGCGCAGAGCGTATGACGGGACTGTAGATGCCGGCATCGACCTGAACTGGACTGTTTTCGACGGTTTCAGCGTGTGGACCAATTACAAGCAACTGCAGCTCCTGAAAGAACAGGGGGAACTGCAAACCCGCATTACGATAGAAGACTATGTGGCATCGCTTACGGCCGAATATTACAATTACATACAAGAAAAAATCCGTTTGAAGAACTTCCGCCATGCCATGTCTTTATCGCAGGAACGCATGCGTATCGTGGAAGTCAGGTACCACATCGGTAATTTCTCGCGTCTGGATTATTTGCAAGCCAAGGTCGACTTCAACGCAGACAGTGCCCAATACATGAAACAACGGGAAGTACTGAACTCATCCCGGATAAAATTGAACGAACTGATGGCCAACCATGACGTAACGGCACTTATCGGCATACGAGATACGGCGATAGATGTCAATCCGGATTTGCAATACGATGAATTATGGCAAGCCACATTGGCCACCAACGCCTCCTTGCTAATGGCGGACAATAATACGGAAGTCGTACGAGCCGACTATAAGAAAATCATGTCCCGCGACTATCCTTACGTACGTCTGAATGCAGGATATGGATACACTTTAAACCGCTACGAGCTTTCCTCCACAAAGAAGCGGGACAACTGGGGACTGAACGCCGGCATCACCATCGGTTTCAACTTATTCGACGGCAAACGGAAAATGCAAAAAAGAAATGCACAACTGGCCATTGAATACGCCGAACTGGAACGGGAAGATCTGAAACTGTCTTTGAAATCGGATTTGAGCGACTTGTGGCAAGCCTATCGCAACAACTGGCAGGTGATGCTGATGGAACGCCAAAACCTTGTGGCCGCCCAGGAAAATTACGAATATGCCAATCTGCGTTACATGAAAGGAGACCTCTCCGGATTTGAAATGCGAGAAGCCCAACAAAGCCTTTTGGATGCGGAAGAACGACTTCTGGTTTCGGAATACGATACCAAAATGTGCGAAATCTCTTTGCTCCAACTCAGCGGAAAGGTTCTGACTTATTTAAATGAATAAAGACAGCAAAAACGAAAAGAGGAAAGCGTAAAACCAGAGTCTGCGGGGGAAAAACGACAGAAAAGACAAACGAAGCAGAGAAAAAAACGCCAAAAAGTTTGGTTCATCCATTCGTTTTATCTACCTTTGCACTCGCAATCAGGAAATCGCCTGATTCCTCTTTTAAAGGTGCGTTAGTTCAGTTGGTTAGAATACATGCCTGTCACGCATGGGGTCACGGGTTCGAGTCCCGTACGCACCGCTTAAAACTCTGAAGTACAGTTACTTCAGAGTTTTTTGTATCCTCTTGGCGAATAAATCCTCCCGAAAGGCTGTAATGACAGGCGTTTTTCGTATTTTTGCATATCAAATAAAAATCAGTCATGATCAGATATGCAAAGCTTAGCGACGCTAAAGCCATCGCAGACATCTATAATGAATATATCCTACATAGCGTAGCTACCTTTGAGACTGAAGCCGTTTCTGAAGACGAGATGTACCGACGTATTGCCGACATCTCTTCCCGGTTTCCTTATTTGGTGTTCGAAGAGGGCGGACAGGTCATCGGATATGCCTATGCCCATTTGTGGCAGGAAAGGGCTGCTTATTGCCATACTTGGGAAACAACCGTCTACGTCTCTTCTTCGTCTGCCCGCCAGGGCATAGGACGACAACTGATGTCACGGCTGATTGAGGAATGCCGGAAATCAGGCTGTTATGTACTCATTGCTTGTATCACCCACGGAAATGAAGCTAGCTATGCCCTGCACCGCAAACTCGGATTTGAACAAGTAGCCTTTTTTGAAAAAGTAGGTACCAAATTCGGAAAACGTTTGGATGTCACAGACTGGGAGTTGATATTACGCCCGTGAACCCGTTACCCAATAATTCAATATTATATTCCATATCCATTCATCTTATTAATATGAGCCAAACGACTTACGACTTTCAATCCAAAGAAAACAACGGACATGCACCGCTCAACAATATCATCAACGCCAAACTCATTGCCTACGTAATCGGCATCCTGCTTTGGGTAGAGGGCGGCATGCTCCTCATTTGTATGGGCGTCTCCTTACTATACCACGAAGACAGCTATAAATATTTTTTATACGCTGCGGGCATCAACTTGATTACCGGAGGAGGACTGACGGCTTATGGTAAAGGTGCCAAAACCTGGATGACACGCCGGGACGGCTATTGTATCGTAACCCTCACTTGGTTGATGTTTACCATTTTAGGTATGCTTCCGTTCCTGATGAGCGGTGAAATCCCGTCCGTATCAGGTGCATTCTTCGAAACCATGTCTGGTTTTACAACCACCGGCTTCACCGTGCTCGACCATATCGACTCCATGCCCAAAGGCATGCTTTTCTGGCGCGCCCTGACTCAATGGGTGGGCGGTTTGGGCATCGTATGCTTCACCATAGCCTTACTGCCCATATTCGGTGGAGGTAATCTACAGCTTTTCAGCGCAGAAGCTACGGGCGTGACGCACGACAAACTGCACCCGAAAATCAGCATGACCACCAAACTCATCTGGACCGTGTACATCATCCTGACCGGCTTATGTATCGGTTTACTTTGTCTCGGAGGCATGAACCTGTTCGACGGGGTGTGCCATTCATTCAGCATTATGGGAACCGGAGGCTACTCCACCAAACAAGACAGCATAGCCTATTGGGACTCTCCTTTCATTGAATACGTCACCTCAGCCTTTATGGTCATCGCCAGTTTGAATTTCTCCCTGTTGGTTTTATGCCTGCAAGGCAAATTCAGCAAATTCTTCAAAGATGGTGAAACACGATGGTTCCTGGGTTCCGTATGTGTCATCACACTCCTCATCACGGCTAGCCTGTTCTTCCAACGACAATATCCACTCGAAGAAGCTTTCCGCAAGGCACTCTTCCAAGTCTCTACCATCCATACCTCTTGCGGCCTCGTGACCGACGACTATACTTTATGGCCCCAATTCACCTGGGTGCTCCTGATTTTTGCCATACTGGCCGGAGGATGTACAGGTTCCACAGCCGGCGGTATCAAGAACATGCGTATCATGATTCTGTTTCACGCCATCAAGAACCAATTCAAAAGGCTTATTCACCCCAATGCCATTCTGCCGGTGCGAATCAACAAACACGTTGTCCCTCTCCCCTTATTGAATACCGTCACGACTTTCACGCTTTTTTATTTGTTATGTGGCTTTGCAGGGTGTTTCCTGCTCACGTTTTTCGGAATAGACTTCCTGGAAGCCCTGACCTCTTCCCTCTCTGCCATGGGCAATACCGGTTTGGGCTTCGGCTACTACGGTCCGGCATACACCATGAGCAGCATGCCCGACGTGTGTCAATGGGTCATGTCTTTCCTTATGCTTATCGGTCGTCTGGAATTGTTCAGTGTGCTAATCCTGTTCAGTCCGGTTTTCTGGAAAGAGTGGTAGAATTTTCATTCCGAGCCCATTCAAAAGGCATTCATAAACGTTTTTCATACAGATTTTGTATTGCAAGCCCAAGTTTTACACCGATTTTTGTTATCTTTGTAAGGTGGAGATTGTGCACTCATCTTTTGCCATCTTTACTAAAGCATCTACAACAGGAACATCATGCAAAACGAATTATTATCTTGTGCCATCAGGGCAGCCCTGCTTGCCGGAAAGGACATTCTGAACATTTACGATGACCCCAAGGCAGATTTCGCCATCGAACGCAAAGCGGACAATTCCCCGCTGACCATAGCTGACAAACGTTCTCATGCCCGTATCATGGACGAATTGGATGCCACGTCCATTCCCGTATTGAGCGAGGAAGGCCGGTTGACCGACTATGACAAACGAAAAGGATGGAAAACCTTATGGGTGGTAGACCCATTGGACGGCACAAAAGAATTTATCAAACGAAACGGAGAATTCACGGTCAATATTGCACTGGTAGAAAACGGCATCCCCGTATTGGGGGTAATTTACGTACCGGTCAGCCGTACGCTCTATTTCTCGGAAGACAGCATCGGGGCTTACAGGATAGAAGATATTGATACCCGTTCCGCCGGCCTTTCTCCCGACGATTTGATGGAACAGGCAGACCGGTTGCCTTTGGAACAGGCCGACACGAAAGGCTTTGTGGTCGTAGCCTCCCGTTCCCATCTTTCCCCTGAGACGGAGGAATACATCCGTAAGCTGGAAAGCGAATATGGACATGTAAACCTTATCTCTTGCGGAAGTTCACTCAAAATATGCAGGGTGGCAGAAGGCTCGGCAGACATCTATCCGCGTTTTGCCCCCACAATGGAATGGGATACGGCAGCCGGACATGCCATTGTAAGGGCTTCCGGAAAAAATATATACCTAACGGATGAAAGGACACCGTTACATTACAACAAGGAAAACTTATTAAACCCATGGTTCATCGTGAAATAACGGAAAAGAGGCGTTAAATCCGCCTCTTTTAGCCGTTTTACAATAAGTATACCAAAATCTCACAAAGCCAAGGAACGTTCACGATATTCCTTCGGAGACACGCCTACGTATTGCTTGAAATACTTTCCGAAAAACGATTGCGTACAAAAATTCAACCTGACAGCAATTTCCTTAATGCTCAACTCCGAACACTCCAATAGCTGTTTGGCTTCTGAAATCACCATCTGTATGATCCATTGCAAAACACTACGCCCGGACTTTTCTTTCACAACCGAAGAAAAGTAACGTGCCGAAAGGTTCTGTCTTTCCGCATAGAAAAGGACTTCGCGCTCTGCCCGGTAATGATTGAACAAATCCACAATGAAACGTTGAAAAATAATATCTTTCTGTGTCCGTTGTACAGGATGCATCGGCCGGTTGGTATAGTATATCATCAGCAATTCATAAAATAATGCTTGACCACCGGCCTTAATCAACTCGACTTTCAAGGAACGGCATTTGGAACTGCCCACTTGCCCGTCTCCTTCTTTTATCCTACGCATATAAAGTTCCAAAAGTTTATCCACATACCGACACTGCGCATCTGTCAGCGTAATACAAGGATGGTCGCGCATGAACAAAATGTCCTGCACATTCAACACTTTGTTACTGATAGGCAAAATATAATCCACGTCCACCTCTACCACTACACCGTCTATTTCTCCACCGACCCGCAATACGCGTACCAAAGCCGAAGCCACATAAAAACAAATATCTCCCGGCTTTATTATATAAGGTGTATTGTCTATTTCCAATTCCACTTCTCCCGCACGACAAAAGAACACACCACATCGATCAAGCGTGGAACGCAAACGCCCCCACTGAGAACCATATATTTTCCAATCGGACAAACGGCTTACCCGTATAGGAATCATAGCTTGCTCCATCCTTAATTATTAATAAAACTGTTCATTGGAACAAAATAAATATAATTCTGAAAAACTTTAGTCACATCGGTAGTTAAAAACATACAAATCAGACAAAAAATAAGCCCTTTAGAACTTTCAAATATCCGACAAACCAGATATATTTGCATATAGAACCAAAGAATTATTTTTATGAAGAAGTTTAATGTTATCATAGGAGGATTTATCCTTTTTTTATTCACAGCCTGCTCACAAACGCGACAGGAAAGCAGCCGTCGGCAAACTGTCAAAACAGACACCGTGATTTCCGCTGCCGAACAGAGCATCCTTCAATACCCGGGTAAAGTAAAGGCTGCGGAAGATGCCAACCTGTCATTCAGGGTCAGCGGAACCATTCGTAAAATATATGTAAAGGACGGAACACGGGTACGAAAAGGGCAACTTCTGGCAGACCTCGACCCCACGGATTACCAAATACAACTGGATGCCACGGAAGCTGAATACCTACAAGTGAAGAGTGAGGCTGAACGGGTCATGGCCTTATATAAAGACGGAGGCACCACACCGGCAGCCAACGACAAAGCAGAATATGGATTGAAACAAATCACAGCCAAATACAACCATCATAAGGACCAACTATCCTATACCCGGTTGTATGCCCCCTTTGACGGTTACATCGACAAGCACCTGTTTGAACCTCATGAAACAGTGGGAGCCGGTATGCCCG
The DNA here is from genome assembly GCF_900683745.1 of Paraprevotella xylaniphila YIT 11841. NCBI lineage: Bacteria > Pseudomonadati > Bacteroidota > Bacteroidia > Bacteroidales > Prevotellaceae > Paraprevotella > Paraprevotella xylaniphila. The sequence continues at coordinate 262,081 of NZ_LR215980.1, read as the reverse complement.
TACTCACCATGATGAGCAGCGAACGTCCGGAAGTGGAAATCAATCTGCCTGCAGCCGAATACATACGACGCGGGCAATTCAAAGAATACTATTGCACTTTCGACATTTATCCAGGCAAGCACCATACCCTACGACCGCTCTATGTCATCCCGAGAGCCAATGCCAACCAATTATACACCATGCGTTTGAAATGGGAAAACACTTCTCTCCCCCAACCCTCTCCTGGCATGAACACAATGGTGACCATCCTATGCGACACCACGGAAAAAGCTCCAATGACAATCCCTGCAAATGCCATATTGCACGAAAATGGAAAAACAAGCGTTTTCCTTTATGAGACGGCACAAAAGAAAGTACGTAAATGTAATATCATCCTCATCGGACTGCATACCGACGGAAAAGCCACAGTCACTTCAGCGCAAATCAAACCTGGAGACCTCATCGTCTCTTCCGGTATCCATCATATTCAAGACGGGGAAACTGTAACTCCACTGTCGGCCACAAGTAAAACCAATATCGGAGGATTGTTATGACAGACATCAGCAAATGGGCTTTCAAAAACCGTAACCTGGTTTATTTCTTCATTGCGGTACTCATAGCAGGCGGCGCATGGTCGTGTTACGAGATGAGCAAACTGGAGGATCCTGAAATTAAAGTCAAAACGGCCATGATTGTCACCACCTACCCCGGAGCCTCTGCTCATCAGGTCGAGCTAGAAGTGACAGACGTATTGGAAAAAAGCATCCGCAACATGGGCGGCATCGACTATATCGAAAGCTACTCTTACAACGACCTTTCACTTATTCAAGTGGAATTGCTGACCACCGTCAAGGATGACGATGTGGAACAGTATTGGGACCTTCTCAGACGCAAAGTAGAAGACGTACGGAATACGTTGCCCGCCGGAGCCTCCGCACCGATAGTAAAAGATGATTTCGGGAATGTATACGGCATGTTTTATGCCCTCACCGGAGACGGTCTGAGCGATCGCGAGCTGTCCGACTATGCAGAACTCATCAAACGGGAACTCGCTGTACTGAAAGGGATTGAACGTGTGGAACTATATGGCAAACGGCCGGAATGTATCAACATATCCCTGCTGCAAGACCGCATGGCCAACCTCGGTGTAAAACCGGCTGAAGTACTGGCAACCTTGAACGGACAGAACCAAACCACTTATACTGGATATTACGAAAATGGAGACAACCGTATCCGTGTTACGGTAAACAACAAGTTCCAAACCGTGGAAGACATCGGCAACATGCTCATACAAGGACATGACGACGACCAACTTCGCCTACGCGACATTGCCCGAATCGAAAAAGATTACGAATCACCCACGCGGAATGAGATGTTCTACGACGGCGAACGCGCCATCGGCATCCTGATAGCTGCATCCACGGGATCGGATATCGTCAAAGTGGGAAGTGCCGTCGAAAAGAAACTGTCCCAACTAAAGGACAAACGCTTGCCTGTTGGAGTTGACTACCATAAAGTATTCTATCAACCGGAACGTGTCGGAGATTCTTTAGGAACCTTCGTCATCAACCTGATTGAATCTGTCATTATCGTGGTGTTCATCCTCATGCTGACCATGGGATTCAAAAGCGGATTGATTATCGGAATCAGCTTAGTCGTCACTGTGTTTGGTTCCTTCTTATTTCTGGAAACCATGGACGGCACCATGCAACGTGTGTCATTAGCAGCATTCGTATTGGCGATGGGAATGCTTGTAGACAATGCCATCGTCATCGTAGACGGCATCCTGGTGGACCTGAAGGCCGGGAAAAACAGGATGGAAGCCATGACAGCCATCGGACGGCAAACAGCAATGCCTCTATTAGGAGCTACACTGATAGCCATTATCGCTTTCCTTCCCATCTTCATGTCTCCTGACACGGCAGGTGTCTACACGCGGGACTTATTTATCGTTTTGGCCGTATCCTTATTATTAAGTTGGGTATTGGCCCTGACGCATGTGCCCTTAATGGCCGAACGCCGTCTTCATCCGGAAGCAGATCAAAACGTTTCCGGCAAACGGGTTTACAAGGGTTGGCCGTATGCCCTTCTGCGTAAGTCACTCTCTTTCGGCCTGCGCCACCGTTGGAGTTTTGTGCTGTCCATGGTTGCCTTATTAGGATTGTCAGCCTGGGGCTACGGTTACATGCGGCAAGGTTTCTTCCCCGACATGGTGTACAATCAAATGTATATGGAATACAAATTACCGGAAGGTACCAACTCATCCCGCGTGGCACATGACCTGGAAGAGATAGAAGCCTACCTGAAAAGCCGTAAGGAAATCACGCACGTAACCCGTTCAGTAGGAGGAACTCCCGGCCGTTATAATTTGGTGCGCAGCATTGCCAACCCCTCATTGTCGTACGGAGAACTGATTATCGATTTCACCTCACCGGAAGAGTTGGAAAATCACATGGACGAGATTCAAGACTACTTGACGGCCCATTATCCTGACGCTTACGTCAAGATGAAACGCTACAATCTGATGTTCAAGAAGTACCCCATCGAAGCACAATTCCTGGGGCCGGATCCAGCCGTGCTCCACAGGCTGGCCGACAGTGCACGGGTCATCATGGAAAAAAGTCCGGAGATAAGACTTATCACCACCAACTGGGATCCGCAAATACCAGTACTCACGGTTGAATACGACCAACCGGCTGCACGTACATTGGGGTTAAGCCGGAATGATGTCAGCATGTCGTTGCTTACAGCGACCAGCGGCATTCCCATCGGTTCGTTCTATCAAGGTATTCATCGGGACAACATTTACCTACGTTGCCTAAACGAAAAAGGCACCCCCATAGAAGACCTGAACAACGCCCAGGTGTTTTCTTCCTTACCTTCGTTGAACGGACTTCTCAACGAGGAAACCATGGTGAAACTGAAATCCGGAACCTTGTCAAAAGAAGAACTTGTGGAAAGTCTGATGGGCAGTACGCCATTAAAGCAAATCAGCAAAAAAGTAGACATACGTTGGGAAGACCCGGTCATACCACGTTACAACGGACAACGCAGCCAAAGCGTGCAATGTTCACCGGCTCCGGGAATAGAAACGGAAAAGGCCTGGCAAAGCATCGCCCCCTTAATAGAACAGATTGACCTTCCTGAAGGTTATAGTTTGGAATGGCAAGGAGAAAAAGCGGCCAACAACCAGTCCATGGAATACTTGTTCCGTAACTTCCCTTTCGCCATCATCCTCATGATCACCATCCTGATTATGTTATTCAAAGACTACCGGAAACCGCTTATCATCTTCTGCTGCCTGCCATTCATATTAGTCGGTGTCGTAGCGGTCATGCTCATGACCGGAAAGACTTTCAACTTTGTAGCCATCGTAGGAACCTTGGGACTTATCGGCATGCTTATTAAAAACGGCATCGTACTGATGGACGAAATCACATTGCAGCTCAACCGGGGGGTAGAACCCATCACAGCCCTCATCGACAGTGCACAAAGCCGGTTGCGACCGGTCATGATGGCTTCGCTTACCACGATTCTGGGTATGATTCCCCTGTTGACGGATTCCATGTTCGGCTCATTGGCAGCTTCCATTATGGGCGGCCTGCTGTTCGGCACACTCATTACCCTCTTATTTATTCCGGTACTTTATGCCTTATTCTTCCACATCAAACAGACCGAAGCATGAAAAAGATTATCATTTCTATCCTATATATAACATGTCTCATCCCCCAACCGCGTGCACAAGAGACATTAAGCCTGAAACAATGCAGGGAAATGGCTTTGACCCATAACAAAGAAATGGCAGCTTCTTTCCGGCAGACGGAGAGTGCACGCTACACGATGAAAAGTTATAAAGGAAATTTCTTTCCCAATTTGACAGCCAACGCTACCGGGCTGTATAGCACCGCCGACGGCGGATACAGTTCCGGAAGTGGCCAACTCCCCATCTTCTCTGCCACGGGACAACTCCAACAATTCGCCTTCTTCCCGGGTATAAGCCTCGACTATGAAATCGGACCGATGTTCCTGGGCGGCATACAATTGGAACAACCGCTCTACATGGGTGGGAAAATCCAAGCAGCCTACCGGATGGCCGTTTTGGGCAACGAAATGGCACAAATCAACGAAACACTGACGGCCACCCAAGTCATCGTGAAGACAGATGATGCTTACGCCTTGATGGTAAAAGCACAAGAGATGAAAAAAGTGGCAGAAAAATACCAAACTGTCCTCACAGAACTTTTAAACAATGTAGAAAGCGCACACCGTCACGGCCTGAAACCACGTAACGACGTACTCAAAGTCCAAGTCAAACTCAACGAAAGCGAACTCGCCGTCCGCAAAGCCGATAACGCCCTCCGGTTGGCTGCCATGAACCTCTGCCATCTGATAGGCAAACCGTTGGATTCCCCAATCCGTATCTCAGAAGATTTCCCTGAGATTGAGCAACAGATGGACATACAAATCTCCGACATCTCTGCACGCCCGGAATATGCACTGCTCGACAAACAGGAAGACATGGCACGTCAACAAATCAAGCTGAACCGCAGCGAGTTGATGCCGAAAGTCGGATTGCAAGGCGCATTCAACTACATGCACGGCTTTGAACTGAACGATGAAACTTTTTTCAAAGACGGCAGTTTTTCCGTCTTGCTGAACGTGAGCCTGCCCTTGTATCATTTTGGTGAACGTTCCAACAAAGTCCGGGCTGCCAAAGCCAAACTGGAACAGACACTGTTGGAAAAAGAAAACCTGAACGAACAAATGCTTCTCGAACTGACGCAGGCGGCACACAACTTAGACGAGGCCAAAATGGAATGCCAGATTGCGGACCGCTCTTTGGAGCAGGCAGAAGAAAACCGGAAAGTAAGCCATAGCCAATATACTGTCGGCTTGGAATCCTTGTCCGACCATTTGGAGGCACAAGCCCTCTGGCAGCAAGCATACGAAACCCAAGTAAACGCCCACTACCAACTGTACCTGAGTTACGTCAAGTACAAGAAAGCAGCGGGTACATTATACCCACACTAATTCAATAAATTATGTACAAATCAGAAATTGGGACCAATGCCGGAAAAATCTGGCGCATCCTGAAAGAAACGCGTGAAATCACCCTGCAAGACCTGGCAGGGAAGTTAGGACTTAGTGTAGAAGACACGGCACTGGCCGTCGGTTGGTTGGCCCGTGAAAACAACATCTTCATTCAGAAAAAGGACTCTACATTCTGGGTATCGGACGAAGAAGAAGACATCATGTTCAAATTCGGATAAATACCCGACCCGCCTTTAAACTAAAAACGCCGATGCCATAAATACAAGCATCGGCGTTTTTTCCACCGTGCAAAACATTCCCCATCTTCCATCCCCAACCATAGAATTTTTCATTTTCCAAACCGCTTCGGATATAAGATTCCCGATTGGGCAGAAAAGCTCCTCCTACGGGGTTGGGAGGATACAATGGTGGGCCACATGCACGGCATTTTCCAATCTGACAATAGTGTCAAACCTGACTATCAGCAGGAATGCGACATCATGAAGAGGTATTTTATCTTGCCTTTCCATGCTTGGTTTACTTTAAGCGCATGACATTATAGTGTTTCAGGTTCTCTCTGGTTTTCGTAAAAATCCGGATAATATAGAACAACGGGGCATGTTTGAACTCCTCGAAATCCGTCGACTTCAACAGTTCCACTTTCAAGATAAAATCCTTGTCGAACTTGTAAGAAGACAAATCATTCATCAGGAAAAACTTGTTGGCCATATACATGCAAGGCGTGTCCTCCATCTGAGGGAAATAAGTCTTTCGTATGTCATCCAAAGAAAGGAGTTCCACTTTCTTTCCAAATGACGTGCAAGCAAAACGGGTATAATCCATACCATTAATCCGTACCGGATTCTTATGGAAATCCTTTTGCGTCACTACGATCGAATCATTTTCCGTCTTTATTCCCTTTATGGTCAAAGGGCCGCCACTCACAATGTTGAACGTACGTAAAGAATCCATATTCACCCCTATCAGACTCTTTACAAACACTCCGTCCACTAAAGCACCGATAGCACTCTTGTTAAAATCCTCGGTGGACAATTCGTTCAAGAAACCATTTTGGTCCGTTTTTGAATCTACACATGCCGGAGGAAGTTGAGTCCTGGCGACAGAATAAGACGGAAACCAACAAAAGAAAACACCAACAATGATGCCACAAGGGAAAAAACTATTTTTCATAACCCATCTTTTTATACATCCTACTCCTATTTTAATCCGCAAAATCACCCGATGCGCCCCGGATTGTGATTAGATATCACGTCCGTAAAAACCCTAATAATGGTAAAGGGAGATTGGCCTTCAAAAATTTCACATTCCGAAGAGGGCAATGCCTCCACTTTCAATATGAAATCCTTATCCAATCTATAAGACTCCCAATCCTTTGTGATAAAGTATTTATTAACCATATACAGGCACTTTCCTCGAACCTTCGGGAAATACTGTTTCTTTATTTCCTCCAAAGTTACCCATTCAGACTTCTTTTCTTGTACATAATTTACAATATCAGAATATGGAACCCCATTTATAACGACCGGATTCTTTTCACTCGGAGCCGCCTCTACCACAATAGAGTCCAATCCGTTTTCCCCCACTCCTTTTATGGTAAAGGGTACGGGTGGCCTTTGGCAAAGATGTCCCACGGAACGGAAATCGATGCCGATGTCACTTTTCACAAAGAAACCGTTTACCATGACTCCACACGTATTCCCATTAAATTCCAAGTCCGTGCGGTTATCACTATAATAACCGGGCTTCTCGTCATGCGTTATATTGGCTACGGCGTGATTGGCCAAAGCTCCCAACCCAAGGGTCATATTGACTAACAGTAAAATCCTTTTCATATTTTCAGTTCAATTTATCACATTAAGTTAATATAAGGAACCAACTTCTCACTTCAACTTCACAAAGTCAACAAAGAATAAAACATATTCTACCACTTACCTGCAAAATATGGAAAAAATTTCGATTTTTACAATACCAATAACGAAAGCCCACAATATTTAACTTCTGTTTAGTTCATTGCAATTTTTTGACATAAAATATAAATGATAAAAAACAAGATGAAAAGAAATTTGCATTGACAGATGTAGACCCAATAGCATACAAAACCGCCCATACATTTTGCGCCAAACGATTTCTCGTTCTAAGCCAAACGATTCTTCAATCTGCTGAGAACGGTTTCCGGACATGCCGACATCCGTTTTACAAGCCTTGTCGTGGTGAATATCGGGTAAAAAGGAGGTGTGAATGTTTTCCGGAGGGTATTCTCAGCTCCCACTCCTCCTACAAACGGATTTTCACCCGGAAAGGTTCGCATCCTTCATACACCCTCTGTACCAATGCTTTAAGGTGAACTTTCTGACTTTACATCCTTCACCGGGATTTCACCGGAAAATGAGGAAACAGCATACTGGCTCCGATTTACAAATGTAAATCACCTGGTAATCAATAGGGTTACGGTGAAGGACTTGACAAGGGCTTTTCCATTTCGTATATTTGCAAACGAGAAAACACCGAAAACACAAAGCATAATGGACTTCAAGAAAATCGCGCATGCCGCCGTCTGCCGGTGGAATGAAAAACGGCATGCGGACAAAACGGCGGACACCCGTCGTACCAACTTACCGGAAACCGGAAACTCCACTGCCCCACAAGACAATACCCTTCCCGAAACAACGGGGGCCATCCTCCGGGTAGCGGAAACCGCACCCGCTGTCCGTGAGACGGCATCCCTAAAAGCCGCCAACCTCGAATCCGCCCTCGGCAGCTTCCTCGCCGGACGATACGGGTTCCGCTTCAACGTGCTCACCGGAGCCACGGAATTCCGCTGCCTGCCTGATAAGGAAAACGGCACCTTCCGGCCCGTCACGGAACGGGACCTGAACGCCGTCTGCCTCGAAGCGCACCGACACGGCATCGACTGTTGGGACCGCGACGTGGCACGCATGGTGCACTCCGCAGACGTACCGGAATACCATCCCTTCCGGCAGTATTTCCAACGGCTACCGGCATGGGACGGGCGCGACCGGCTGCACGACCTGGCCGCCCGCGTGTCGGACAACCCCTTGTGGATACAAGCCTTCCACCGGTGGATGCTCGGGTTGGCCGCGCAATGGGCAGGTCTCTCCGACGGGCTGCACGCACACAGCACCGCGCCCCTGCTCGTCAGCGACGAACAGGGACTCGGGAAGTCCACCTTCTGCCGCGCCCTGCTGCCACCGCAGTTGCAGGCCTACTACAACGACAGCGTCGACCTCGCACGCCCCGACAAGGTGGAACGGCAGCTCACCGAGATGGGGCTGCTGAACCTCGACGAGTTCGACCGCATACCCGAGAAGAAGCACCCGCTCCTGAAAAACCTCATGCAGCTCTCCGCACTCAACCTGCGCAAGGCGTACCAAAGGCATGGCCAAGCCCTGCCGCGCATCGCCTCCTTCATCGGCACCTCCAACTCGCGCGAACTGCTTTCCGATCCTTCGGGAAGCCGCAGGTTCATCTGCGTGCTCGTGGAGCATCCCATCGACTGCACGGGCATCGACCATGCGCAAATCTACGCCCAACTGAAAGCGGAATTGGAAAACGGGGAACGGTACTGGTTCAGCCACGGGGAAGAGAACGCCCTGCGGTTGCACAATGCGGCTTTCTACCGCATCTGCCCGGCCGGGGAGGTGTTGCGCCGTTACTATCGTGCGGCTCAGCCGGGCGAGAAGGTACGCCCGCTTTCGCTGCCCGAAATATTCGCACGGTTGCGACGGTTGGAACCCGGGGCGATGGCAGGCGTGACGCTGCCGAAACTTGCCCAGGCCCTCGTGGCCGAAGGGGTGCAGAAAGTGCATACGCATTATGGGAACCGGTACCGCGTGGCGGAAATATGAACTTATATCCCCACAACCTAAAAAACATGCCTTTTCGTACATTCATAACAATTATTTGTCGTACCTTTGCGCGAAAGACCTACAAAATGTTTATAACCAAACCCATATAAATTTATGTTCAAGGAAAACAAAGGAGAAGTCCTGCACGGAATTTTGCTTATCGTATTATTTTCGTTTTCTGCCTTTTACATCGCAGAATTCGAGTTCGTCAAACAGCTTTCCTTCAGCCCGCTGATTGTCGGTATCATCTTAGGCATGCTATACGCCAACAGCTTACGCAACAAACTGCCCGAAACATGGGTTCCGGGAATCAAGTTCTGTTCCAAACAAATCTTGCGCACAGGTGTAGTACTCTATGGCTTCAAGCTGACTTTCCAACAGGTACTGGCCATAGGACTTCCGGCCATTACGGCCGACTTGATTATCGTCGCCGGTACATTGGCTTTAGGTATATTAATGGGAAAATTACTCAAAGTAGACAGCCAGACAGCCTTAATGACCTCTACAGGCAGTGCCATCTGCGGGGCTGCAGCCGTGTTGGGAGCCGAACCGGTCGTGCGCTGCGAAGCCCACAAGACAGCGGTTGCCGTATCCACCGTGGTGATATTCGGGACGCTTTCCATGTTCCTCTACCCCATCATGTACCGTGCCGGATGGTTGGACGGCTTGAGCGACCAAGCCATAGCCGTATACATAGGTTCGACCCTGCACGAAGTCGCCCATGTAGTCGGAGCAGGTAACGCCATCGATGCTGCGGGAGGCAACGTGGCAGATGCCGCCACCATCACCAAAATGATACGCGTCATGCTGTTGGCACCCGTTTTGGTTATCATGAGTGTATGCCTCTCCGGAAAACAAAAAAATAAAGGCATAACCGGAAAGAGTAAAATCACAATACCTTGGTTCGCTTTTTATTTTTTGGTCGTCATCGGTATTAATTCCCTGTTACAATCCGCCACTTTCATTCCTCAGGAAACTTTGCAGGCAGGTATAGGGTTCATCAATAACGTGGACACGTTCTTACTTACCATGGCCATGACGGCGCTCGGTGCAGAAACCAGCATAGACAAATTCAAACAAGCCGGAGCCAAACCTTTCTATCTGGCCGGCATCCTCTATGTCTGGCTGGTATTCGGTGGATATGCCATTGTAAAATTGTTGTTCTGAAAAGAATTCGGACATCTGAAAATCCCCATGGTCCTAACCGGCCATGGGGATTTTCAGATATGTTCCGTCTCTTATTGGAAGAAAGGAAACAGTAAATCGGGGATCTCTATCCCATGCTTTCTGATGTCTTCCAACCTTTCCTTGGCTTTATCAGTCAGGGTAAAAAACATCTGGCGTTTGTCTTTCTCTCCCAAGGATCGAACTAACAAGCCCTTTTCTTCTACCGAACGTATCACTTTGGAAGCATGCGAGGCCGTCAGCCCCGTACGTTCCACGACCGCCCCTGCCATCACGGTTTCTTCCCCAACGCTACACAGGACCATCGCTTCATTCAATGATAAACCGTATGTTTCCGACAAACGGGTTTCCAACAAAGCAAGAGAACGGTAAAGGTCCCTCATGACACAAATACATTTGATTTTTTCCATCGCGCCGTTAGATAAACAAGTTTACATTAGCCTCTTCGGCACGCCCCATATACGTAGCCACTCCGCCAATCGTCACATGGTCCAACAACTCTTCCTTTTTCACCCCCATCACATCCATGGACATTTGGCAGACTATAAACTCCACTCCGTTTTCAATGGCCTGGCGGCGTAATGATTCTAACGAGTCAATGCCTTTACGTTTCATGATATGGCGCATCATCCGTGCTCCCATGCCTCCCATATTCATTTTTGAAAGTTTCAGTTTCATGGAATCGGACGGCAACATCATGCCGAACATCTTTCCCAACCAGTCTTTCTCCACTTTTGGCTTTTCTGTCTTCTTAATGGCATTCAATCCCCAAAAAGTGAAGAAAATGGTCACTTTCTCTCCAGTAGCCGCAGCACCATTAGCCAAAACAAAAGTGGCTAACGCCTTATCCAAATCATCGCTGAACAAGATAAAGGTCTTGCCTTTTGCCGTCGAGTCCGGAAGTGAAACCTCCATCGCACAAGGTGTCGCTTTCTCTACTCTGACTATGTATGTACCATTTTCGGTTTGGGCAGAAACAAAACGGTTTCCTGTCACCCGGCACCAGGCTTCGGCATCACGGGGAAAACCGGCATCCGTGGCACGTATCTCCAAACATTCTCCTGGTCGTAGTTGTTCCATGCTCTTCTTCAATTTCAGAATAGGACCGGGACATTGAATACCACAAGCATCTACCCGGACAATGCGGGCAACCGGCACCTTTTCCTCCTGACTTGCACAACATGTGCCACTTGACTTCTGAACGCAAACGCCTTCAGACGCATCGGGAAGAAGAACCGGATTCACAGCCGCTTTATAGGTCTTAAGCCCTCCTATCAGATTCCTCACGTCATAGCCGTTTTCTCTCAGGATATTAGAAGCCAGATAACCTCGCAACCCCACACCACAATACACCCACACAGGTTTATCGAGAGGTAACTCTGCCAAACGTTCCCGCATCTCATCCAACGGCACATTCACCGCACCGTCTATCCCTCCCAGTGCATATTCGTCGGGCGTACGCACGTCCACCAATGTCACGCGGTTCAAATCAGCCGTTTTTAAATCCCTCCAATAAAGCGGATTCATTTTCCCGTTCAATATGTTCCCGGCCACATAGCCTGATACCGCCACCGGATCCTTGGCTGATGAAAAAGGTGGAGCGTAAGCGTGCTCCAACTCCATCAAATCGTACACTGTACCTCCGCGCTTAATGACCACAGCGTATTCATCTATCCGTTTATCCACACCGTCATACCCCACGATTTGTGCTCCGTAAAGTTTGCCTCCATCGGGAGAAAACGTAATCTTTATGGCCATCTGCAAGGCTCCGGGATAATATCCGGCATGAGAACCGGAATGTATCGTAGCCGAAAGATAAGGTATCCCCAACTGCAATAAACGTTTGGCCGGAAGACCTGTTGAAGCCACGGTCTGGTCGAACACCTTGGCAATGGCAGTCCCGATGGCTCCCTCGTATCTTGTTTTATTGCCGAACACCATGTTGTCGGCCACGATACGTGCCTGCCGGTTGGCAGGCCCCGCCAAGAAATTCAGCCAAGGCTTACCGGTCAAAGGGTGAGGAAATTCTATCGCATCACCGACCGCATACACCGACTCGTCCGATGTCTGCAGATAGTCATTCACACGGATTCCTTTCATCTCTCCCAGTTCCAAACCTGCAGCGGAGGCTAACGAGGTCTCAGCACGTACCCCAATGGAAAGAATCACCAAATCCGTCTCTATCGTGATACCGGACTTGAACTTTACCGTCACTCCGGAAACGGTTTCCTCAAAAGATTCCACCGCCTGTTCCAAATAAAGCTTCACCCCTTTCTGCAACAGCTGTTCATGTACTAAAGCCGCCATAGAAAAATCTATAGGTCCCATGACCTGGGCCGCCATTTCCACCACGGCCACTTCAGCCACAACATGTTGCAAATTTTCAGCCATTTCCAAACCGATAAAACCGCCACCTACGACAAGTGCACGCCTGACCTGATGTTGCCGCACGTAGTCCTTGATACGGTCGGTGTCTTGTACATTACGCAATGTAAAGATTCCACGGCTGTCGATACCAGGTAAAGGAGGACGTACCGGAGACGCTCCAGGAGAAAGCAAGAGTTTGTCGTAAGCTTCCACATATTCCCGACCGGCCGATGTCCTTACCGTAACTTCTTTCCGGGACACGTCTATTGCCGTCACCTCGGACGCTGTATGGACATCCACACGGAAACGACGGGCAAAAGCCTCCGGAGTTTGTACGAAAAGCCGCTCCCTGTCACTAATCACCCCACCTATGTAATAAGGTAAACCGCAATTGGCATACGATATATATTCTCCTTTTTCAAACAAAATGATTTCCGCTTTCTCCGTATTCCTACGAATCCGGGCAGCCGCAGTCGCACCACCAGCCACTCCTCCTATAATTACATACTTCATATTCTTTCTTATTATTTTGTATTATCATTATTTTCCAATAGAAACTTTTGCAAAGAACGCCTTTAATTTACAATGAAACAAATTTCCAACGGAAAACTTTCCAAGTTTAAGCATTTTTAGAAAACACAAACAAAAGCGATTCACTCCACCTCAAAATCCAGAAATTATCACTATATTTGCAAATGAACCGCAAAACCATGGATATATGACAGACTTTGCCCCCTCCGTATTGCTGATTTATACAGGTGGAACTATCGGAATGATAGAAAACCCGGAAACAGGAGCATTGGAAAGCTTCAACTTCGACCACTTGCTGAACTTTGTTCCGGAGTTGAAACGTTTTAATTATCATATCAACACCTATTCTTTCGATCCCCCCATTGACTCTTCCGACATGGAACCTTACCATTGGGCTAGATTGGCACGAATTGTAGAACGGAATTACGGACAATACGATGGTTTTGTCATCCTGCATGGAACCGACACTATGGCTTATACAGCTTCTGCATTGAGTTTCATGTTGGAAAACCTGTCTAAACCGGTTGTCTTGACCGGTTCACAACTTCCGATGGGCATGTTGCGGACAGACGGCAAAGAAAACCTGATTACCGCCATCGAGATTGCTGCAGCCAAACATCCGGACGGTACGGCCATGGTGCCGGAAGTCTGTATCTATTTCGAAAGAGACCTGATGAGGGGCAACCGTACCACGAAAATCAATGCAGAAAAATTCAATGCTTTCAAGTCGTATAATTATCCGTGCCTGGGGCATAGTGCCATCGACATCAAAATCAAACCGGAACGCATACGCCGGCCTGACCCGTCCCGTCCCCTGAAAGCACACTACTTGTTCGATACCAATGTAGTGGTTCTCACACTTTTTCCCGGAATACAAGAAAGCATTATTACTTCAGTCTTCAACATCAAAGGATTGAAAGCCGTAGTCATGAAGACCTTCGGTTCGGGCAACGCCCCACAGAAGCCGTGGTTTATCAAACTCATCAAGGAAGCCGCAGCACGTAACATCATCATTATCAACATAACCCAATGCCAGTCGGGAAGTGTGGAGATGGAACGTTATGAAACAGGACGCCAGTTACTGGAAGCCGGGGTTATCAGCGGATATGACAGCACCCCGGAATGTGCATTGACCAAATTGATGTTCCTTTTGGGACATGACCTGCCCTCCGAAAAAGTCAGGCACCTCATGAATACCAGTCTGGCCGGTGAAATTACATTGGAATAATATGACAAATATACAATCATGGAAGGACTAATCATAGGATTATTATTACCTTTTGCCGGTACAACCTTAGGTGCCGCCTGTGTTTTTCTGATGAAGAAGCAAATGCCGGATTTAGTACAGAAAACCTTATTGGGATTCGCTTCCGGTGTCATGGTGGCGGCTTCCGTATGGTCGCTGCTGATACCTTCCATAGAAATGAGCGGCACGGAAGATGCTACCCGGGTCGTCCCGGCCGTAAGCGGTTTCATAGCAGGTATTGCATTTCTCTTGCTGATGGACCGGATCACCCCGCACCTCCATTTAGGCAGCCCCTCACCCGAAGGACCGCACAGCAAATTGTCACGGACAAGCATGTTGGTATTGGCCGTCACATTACACAATATTCCGGAGGGAATGGCCGTAGGAGTAGCATTGGCCGCCGCCATGGAACACAGCACTTATCTTCCCATGGCCGGTGCATTGGCTTTATCTTTGGGAATCGCCATACAGAATTTTCCGGAAGGTGCCATCGTCTCCATGCCCCTGCGTAGTGAGGGAAACAGCAGATTGCGCGCTTTCGGCATCGGCACATTAAGCGGCGTCGTAGAACCAATCGGAGCTATCCTGACGATTCTGTTGGCGGCCTACATTACCCCCATATTGCCCTATTTGCTGTCGTTTGCCGCTGGCGCAATGATTTACGTGGTCGTAGAGGAGTTGATTCCGGAAGCTTCCCAAGGCAAACATTCCAATGTAGGGACAATCGGCTTTGCCATGGGTTTCGTACTAATGATGATTCTGGATGTCGTATTAGGATAAATGTCTGGAACGATACTCTTTAGGCCCGACACCAAAATGCTTTTTCACATATTTGCCAAAAAAAGAAAGGGAAGGGAAATCCAATTCCACCATAATTTCCTTAATGCTTTTGTTTGAATAAGACAACAAATCCGCGATGTCTTTCGTCACCGCCTTATGAATCAATACAGAAGCCGTGTCGCCACATGTCGCCTTACAAACAGAAGACAAATATTTAGAAGTCACGTTTAACTTCTCTGCATAAAAGGATACGGAACGAGGTTTGGGATACACCGATGTAAGTATATCCAAAAATCCTTTGAACAAGTTATTCCCCTGTGAATAATCAACCGAACCAACAGATATATAACGTCCTATCACACCGTACAACTCACACATAAACGACTTTAACAAACAACGCATGGATTCCTTATACCCCATTTTGTCTTTATCTCCAATTTTAACTGATACTAAAGAGTAATACAAAGATAAACATGTATACTCCATATCCGTAAGCGACAACACCGGATGAGCCATCAAAAATGAGACTACATCCCAATTATAAGAAGAGAATGAAATGCTCTTTTGAAATAAAGAACGAGAAATGCACAGGCTATTTACAGACAAATTCTTCGTTTCCCCCCGTCGCTCCAAGACGTAATTAGGTAAAGACATAATTATATCGCGTGCCTGTACCCTGTAATTTTTTCCATTGATGGTACATTCCGCTTCCCCTGAAATAATAATAGTAATAATCACCCATTCCACTTTTATTTTATCAGAGACCGAATGGGAAAAACTCTTCACTGCTGTTAGACCATCATACGAGAATACATCCTTTTTTCGCAATATCACAAAATCATCATTCACCAACAATAATCCTTCTTCCATTTTCTTTTTTTTTCAAATTGCAAAATAAATATCTTCATGTTTATAAACTGACCTGATTCTTCGCAAAGAGTGTTCTGAATAACATTAAAACTATCCTAAAACAGACTTATATTCCTCTATGTAGAGGGGGATGGCTAACCTCCACGCCAGTATTCCTCCGTACTAAAAACATCCTATCCTTATACGGACAGCCAGGCCAGAAAAGAACCGAGTAAAGAATATCTTATGCCGCTTTTTCTTAACTTTGCACCCGCTAACCCAAATGAAATATGATTTATCCACAGAATTTTGAACAGAAAATAGGATTTGACGAGATACGTACTTTATTGACGGGACACTGCCTGAGTACGCTTGGCATAGAGCGCGTCGTACAGATGAAATTCCTGACGGATTTGCATCTATTGCGCGAATTGCAAGAGCAGACACGGGAATTCCTGCGCATTCAGGAAGGAGAAGAGGACTTTCCGGAGCAGGACTTCTATGATGTACGCCCGGCCATCAAACGCATCAGAATAGAAGGTACTTATCTCGACGAAACGGAATTGTTCGACCTGAAACGCTCGCTTTGCACGATTATCAACATCGTACGGTTTCTTAATAAGGAAACCGAAGAAGATAACGACACAGAAGAAAGACGCCCCGCCGACGATGCCTCCGTCCCCTATCCGGCTTTACGCCGCCTGACGCAAGGGGTCTCCGTCTACCCTCAATTGGTACACCGCATTAAAAACATACTCGACAAATACGGCAAAATCAAAGACTCGGCATCCGCCGAACTGTTGCGCATCCGCCGCGAACTTGTCGCTGCCGAAAGCGGAATCTCGCGCACACTGCACGCCATCTTGCGGAACGCGCAACAAGACGGCGTGGTGGACAAGGATGTCACTCCCACCATGCGCGACGGACGTCTGGTCATTCCTGTGGCACCGGCTTTAAAGCGTAAAATAAAAGGAATCGTCCACGATGAATCCTCCACAGGACGTACGGTCTTCATCGAACCGGCTGAAGTGGTGGAGGCAAACAACCGTATCCGCGAACTGGAAGGAGAAGAACGGCGTGAAATCATACGCATATTGCAAGAATTCACGGCTGAGGTCCGGCCTCATTATCAGGAAATACTGCAATCCTACGAGTTTTTGGCCGAAATAGACTTCATCCATGCCAAGGCCGGATTGGCCCACCAGTTCGATGCCACGACACCGGACATCAAAGGGGCGCCGCTGATAGACTGGACCATGGCCCGCCATCCCTTGCTATACCTGTCCCTGACCCGTCACGGGAAAAAAATCGTACCGCTCGACATCGAACTGAACGGACATCAGCGTATTCTCATCATCTCCGGTCCCAACGCGGGCGGAAAATCCGTATGCCTGAAGACCGTAGGCCTCATCCAATACATGTTGCAATGCGGACTTCCCGTTCCTATCGGGGAAAACTCACGCACCGGCATTTTCGGCAGTATCTTTATCGATATCGGGGACGAGCAGAGCATAGAGGACGACTTGAGCACCTATTCCAGCCATTTGCTCAACATGAAAAACATGATGAAAGCTTGCTGTGGCACCAGTCTTCTGCTCATCGACGAATTCGGAGGCGGCACGGAACCGCAAATCGGCGGCGCCATAGCCGAAGCCGTCCTGAAACGGTTCAACCAAAAAAAGACCTTCGGCATCATCACGACACACTACCAAAACCTGAAACACTTCGCCGAGGACCATGAGGGGGTAGTGAACGGGGCCATGCTCTACGACCGCCAACACATGCAGGCCCTGTTCCAACTGCAAATCGGCAATCCTGGCAGTTCTTTTGCCGTGGAAATCGCCCGCAAGATAGGCATTCCTGAGGAAGTAATAGCCGATGCGTCCGAGTTGGTGGGCAAAGAATACATCAACGCGGACAAGTACCTGCAAGACATCGTAAGAGACAAGCGGTATTGGGAAAACAAACGGCAGAACATCCATCTCCGGGAAAAGGAAATGGAGAAGACCATAGCCCGTTACGAAACGGAAATCGCAGAGTTGCAACGCAGCCGGAAAGAAATCTTGCGCAAAGCCAAAGAAGATGCCGAACAACTGCTCCGGGAATCGAATGCCAAGATAGAGAACACCATTAAAGCCATCAGGGAGGCTCAGGCTGAAAAAGAAAAGACCCGCAACGTACGCCAGGAATTGGATGATTTTAAAAAGACCTTGGACGACATCGAAAAACGACATGAAGCGGACAAGATAGCCCGCAAAATGCAACAACTGCAGGAACGGAAAAAAAGACAGGCCGAACGGAAAGAGAAAAAAGCATCCGAAGCCGCCATGCGGAAAGCACAGCCCGATGCCTTGCTGCAAACCGCACGGGAAGCGGAAGAACGCAACCGTCCCCTGCAACCCGGCGAAACCGTACGCATCAAAGGGCAAACCACCGTAGGCACGATAGAGGAGATAGACGGAAAGAACGCCATCGTCACTTTCGGCATGATGCGCACCAACGTGAAACCGGAACGGTTGGAACGGGCCACAGCCCCCGATGCCCCGGCACGGACACAGGCTGCCACCTTCGTCAGCAAACAGACGCAAGACAGCATATACGAAAAGAAACTGAATTTCAAACAGGACATCGACGTACGGGGCATGAGGGGAGACGAAGCCATCCAAGCTGTTACCTATTTTATAGACGATGCCATAATATTAGGTATATCCAGAGTACGCATCCTGCACGGGACGGGATCCGGCATCTTGCGAACCCTGATTCGCCAATACCTGCACACGGTGCCCGGCGTAAAAGATTTCAAAGACGAACATGTACAGTTTGGAGGATCCGGCATCACCGTAGTAGACTTGGCCTGACTTCAGGGCGGCAAATATGCAC
The DNA here is from genome assembly GCF_900683745.1 of Paraprevotella xylaniphila YIT 11841. NCBI lineage: Bacteria > Pseudomonadati > Bacteroidota > Bacteroidia > Bacteroidales > Prevotellaceae > Paraprevotella > Paraprevotella xylaniphila. The sequence continues at coordinate 243,346 of NZ_LR215980.1, read as the reverse complement.
TGCAAAGCGGATTCGCATATTATTTTTCCAACGGGACAAGGACTAAATAGGCCATTATTTATTACCTTTGTACCCAATTAAGTACATATTGCGACTTTTTAGACTTTAAGAAAAAGATTATGCTGGAGAGATTTTTAAGTCAAACGACGTTCACGTCGCAAGACGACTTCATCCAAAATTTCCATGTAAAGGTACCGGAGAACTTCAATTTCGGATACGATGTAGTAGATGCATGGGCCGCAGAAGCCCCGGACAAGATAGCCTTATGTTGGACGAACGACCATGGTGTACACCATGACTTCACTTTCTCCGAACTGAAAGACTACACAGACCGTACGGCTTCTTATTTCCAATCGTTAGGCATCGGGCACGGAGACATGGTCATGCTTATATTGAAACGCCGGTATGAATTTTGGTTCTCCATCATCGCCTTGCACAAGATCGGAGCCGTAGCCATTCCGGCCACCCATCTGCTGACCGGAAAAGACATTATCTACCGTAACAATGCCGCCGACATCAAAATGATTGTCTGTGCCGGCGAAGAGGTCATCTTGAACCACGTCAAAGACGCTCTCCCCTATTCACCTTCCGTCAAACATCTCGTTTCAGCCGGACCAATCGTGCCCCATGGTTTTGAAGACTTTCAAAAAGGCGTTTTAGGAGCCGCACCGTTTGTCAAACCGGAACATCCCAACCGGAACGATGACATATCCCTGATGTATTTCACTTCGGGAACTACCGGCGAACCGAAGATGGTGGCTCATGATTTCACTTATCCGCTCGGGCATATCGCAACCGGATGTTATTGGCATAACCTGCACGAAAACAGCCTGCATCTGACCGTGGCCGACACGGGATGGGGAAAAGCCGTATGGGGAAAACTGTACGGCCAATGGATTGCCGGAGCCACGGTTTTTGTATACGACCATGAAAAGTTCCATCCGGCCGACATCCTGCAAATGATACAAGATTACCATATCACATCGCTCTGTGCCCCCCCCACGGTCTTCCGCTTCCTGATTCGGGAGGACCTGACGCATTACGACCTTTCTTCCCTGCAATACTGCACGATTGCAGGCGAGGCGCTGAACCCGGCCGTGTACGAAACATTCCGCAAACTGACCGGTATCAAACTGATGGAAGGCTTCGGACAGACAGAGACGACTTTGACTATCGCCACATTCCCATGGATGGCTCCCAAACCCGGTTCCATGGGAGTACCTAATCCGGAATATGTAGTAGATTTACTCAAAACAGACGGAACATCGGCTGCACCGGGCGAACAGGGACAAATAGTCATCCGCACCACCCATGGCAAACCATTGGGATTGTTCAAGGAATACTACCGTAACCCAGGCCTCACCCGTGAAGTCTGGCATGACGGCATATATTATACAGGCGATGTGGCCTGGAAAGATGAAGACGGTTATTTCTGGTTTGTAGGACGGGTAGACGACGTCATCAAAAGTTCCGGCTACCGCATCGGTCCCTTCGAAGTGGAGAGCGCATTGATGACACATCCTGCCGTAGTGGAATGCGCCATCACAGGCGTACCCGACGAGATTCGCGGACAAATCGTAAAAGCTACCATCGTACTGGCAAAAGACTACAAAGATGTAGATAAAGAGCATTTGGTCAAGACTCTGCAAAACCATGTCAAACAAGTCACTGCACCTTATAAATACCCGAGAGTCATCGAGTTTGTAGACGAACTGCCCAAAACCATCAGCGGAAAAATCCGAAGAGTGGAAATCCGCAACAAAGACAATCAGAAATCTTAATCACAGGCTGCTCATACAGTCTGATTTTATACTTTTAAATTATGAAACAAAAAATTCTATTGCTGTCATTCCTGTTTCTCAGCCTGATAGGGTATGCACAACCCATCGACTGGAACAAGAAACTTCCGGCAGACCCGAATGTCCTGATCGGCAAGCTACCGAACGGTATCACTTATTATCTCCGGCATAACGAAGAACCTAAAGACAGGGCCAGTTTCTTCATCATCCGCAATGCAGGCGCCTTACTGGAGAATGACGATCAAGACGGCTTAGCCCACTTCTTGGAACACATGGCCTTTAACGGCAGTAAGAACTTCCCGGGCAACAGCATGATTTCCACACTCGAACGCCACGGTATCTCTTTCGGTGGAAACCTGAATGCCTACACCACGCAGAACGAAACGGTGTACAACATCAGTGATGTGCCGATGGCAGACGAAAGCCTGACGGACACGTGCCTGCTCATCCTTCACGATTGGTCTTATTACCTGACCCTCGACCCGAAAGACATCGACGAGGAACGCGGGGTCATCACAGAGGAGTGGCGTACACGCAATACCAGCGCAACCCGCATCTATAACCAGAAAAGACCTATACTCTACAAAGGCTCGAAATATGCCGAGCGTGATGTCATCGGCAATTTGGATGTCATCCGGACATTCAAGCCCGAAACCCTGCGCGACTTTTACCACAAATGGTACCGCACGGACTTGGAAGCCATTGCCATTGTAGGAGATTTCGACATCAAGAATATGGAGGGAAAGATAAAGAAAGTCTTTTCGTCCATTCCCGTTATCCCTAATCCGGAACCGCGCCCATTTTTTGAAATCCCGTCCCATGACGAAACTTATTTCTGCCTGGCCACCGACAAGGAAGCTACTTCATCCAACGTACAAGTTATCCGCATCTTCCGCGACAAAGAATACGACGGCAAGGGATATGCCACGTATCAGGACGTGAAAAACGGTTTGATGATCGGCTTTTACAACAGTATGGTGGGTGAACGTATCGGAGAGATTATTCAACGCGGACAAGCCCCTTACGTAAAAGCTTCGGTCGGCTTTTTCGGCATGGCAAGGGGATATTATGGTTACTCCGTGAGTGCGACAGCTAAACCGAACCAGGAAAAAGAAGCCCTCATCGGGGCCTTAGAGGAACACGAACGGATATTCCAACATGGCTTTACCGAAGACGAACTGAACCGCGCAAAAGCCAATATGCTGACAAGCCTTGAATCTATGGTGAAAGACAAGGACAAAACTTCCAACGATGCTTATGCTGAGGAAATGCAATCCCACTTCTTGACCAACGAAGCCATTATTGATATTGGGGACTACGCCGAAGCTGTCAAGGAAATCCTTCCGACCATCACGGCTGAGGAGGTATCCCAACAAGCCCGCAGATGGTGGAAAGCGAATAACCGTACCATCGTCATCAGCGGCCCGAGCGAAGGCGTCACACACCTGACGGAACAAGAGGCCCGGGACATCCTTGCCGAAATGGAAGGAAAGGAAGTAACTGCATACGAAGACAATAGCGTAAAAGGCAACCTCATCGAAAAAGAGCCCACAGCCGGAACAATCACAAAAGTGAAGGAACTGCCACAATTCCAAGCCGAAGAATGGACTTTAAGCAACGGGGCAAAAGTAATCTACCGCAAGGCCGATTATGAAAAAGACGAAGTGGCCTTAGCCGCTTACAGTCCCGGTGGTTCTTCTTTATATACGGATATCAATTTCCTCCCTGCGGCATCCAATGCCGGACAATTCGCTTCGAACTACGGCTTGGGAACCTACGACGAAATCGCATTGGGCAAGCTGCTGACTGGTAAAAAGGCCGGGTGTGAGGTCTCTATCAGCGGATTGTATGAGAACGTCAACGGAAGCTCTACGCCCAAAGACTTCGAAACGATGATGCAACTGATGTACCTCCGTTTCATGGAACCTCGCTTCGATACTCTGGCACATAAAGTCATCATCGAACGCAACCATATCTATGCCAAGCAGATTGCCGGGCAACCGCAGACCATCATGCGTGATTCTCTCTCATTGATTTCTGCCAACTACAATCCGCGCGTACAATTGTTCAACGACGCATACGTAGACCGGTTGACGCTCGACCGTATTGAAAAGGCTTACCGTGACCGTATCTGCGACGCCAGCGATTTTACTTTCTTCATCGTCGGGAACGTGGACAAAGACACGGCGCGGGGCATGGCCCAGAAATACATAGGTTCCCTCCCTTCCCTCTACCGGAATGAGAAGTGGGTGGACCGTCAGGTCAGGGCACCGAAAGGCAAAGTGGAAAAGAACATAGAAATTCCGTTGGAGGTTCCGAAGTCCACAGTCATAGTCCTGTTCAACAGGGAAATGAAATATACCTTGAAAGAGGCTTACACCATCAACATACTGGGTAATATCCTCACCAACCGCTATACCAAGACTATCCGCGAAGAACAAGGCGGAACCTACGGCGTAGGAGTAAGCGGATCAGCCTCACGCGAACCCTATAACAATTATAATATGTATATGACCTTCGAATGTGACCCTGAAAAGGCGAATGAGCTAAAACCCTTGCTTTATAAGGAAGTGGACAATATCATACGTGAGGGTGTTACGGAAGAAGAACTCAGCAAAGTGGTCAAGAACACGCTGAAAGAGGCTGAACAAAGCAAACAGCACAATGCTTATTGGCTGACCACCTTGGTTACATATTATAAGACAGGAGTGAACCTGAACGACCCGAAAAACATGGAAACCCTCGTGACTTCCATCCAACCGAAGGACGTGCAGAAGTTTGCCAAGAAGTTCTTCAAGGAAGCAGATATCATTGACCTGATATTCTCACCGCAGCAGAAATAAACAAGAATGGGAGGAAAACGGAACACGTTTCCTCCCATTTTACTGATTACATGTTTCCCCTTCCAAGAGTTTTTCAGAAAAACCCCTTCATCCTTCAGGCCGTACACCAACTACTTGTCACGAAATGTATTATGAAATGAAGGAGAGATAGGCCATCTTTCAGTTCCATTTCATGGCAGAGAGCAATAAAAAGTTCTGCGCCGAACGATTTTTCAGTATCAGCCGAACGATTTTTCAGTCTGCGCCAAACGGTTCATCAATCTGAGCCGGTTGAAATGAATCATGGCTGAAAGATATCTGAAACATTCCTCAGATTGTAACATCAATATTATGAAAGAATTACCATACAACCTGAAAGATGAAGGATATTTTTGTGAAATCCCTGTGTAGGGGATGTTCCCACAAAGTTTTTACGCCCATATCAAAACACCGCAAAAAACGTTTGATTTAAATTAACGTAATTCCGATACAACTTTGCTGACAACAGAAGTCTGATATTCCCCTTCCACAAGTTGTCATGACAACACCGGTTAAAAATATATGTATCCGGTTTATCTCTTACTAAGAGAGCGACTAATCGACCGCTAAAGTAGGTAAAAGAAAGCAAATGAAGAAATTTATTTTGTTAAAATTTACCCCCCCCTAAAACAAATAACAAAATACGCAAACCTTTTGCGAAATATTTTCCATAATAATAGCTGTAACATAATGAGTTACGCGGCCTGTACGCTCTCTTAGTAAGAGATAGACTTGTAAAATGCTAAAAAAGTGTTGATAACCGAATTGTACGATATTGTTTGAATGCAAAAGTTGATCATTAGGACACTCTTGATGTGGGTTTGCTTGACACCCGCTATTCTTTACGGGCAATCCTTATCCGGAACAAAGGACGTAAAACACGATACCGTGCCCTTCCTTAAACGTTGGTCCATCATGACCAACGCCGTGGATTGGGTAGTAGCCACTCCGAACCTCGGGGTGGAGTTTGACTTGGCAGGCAATGAAAAGACCCGTTTCTCCATACTTATGAACGGCAAATATAATTGGAATACCCACCATTCCATACAGCCGCGCATCGTGTACAACGTAGCAGCAGGAAATGTGGAATTCCGGAAGTATTGGCGTACGGGTGGCTCGATCAGAGGGGCTATGGAACGCTACACGAAAGAAAACCGAGACACCACCATTTCCTTACCTCTCTGGGGCTTCAGACGCTTCAGACGCAATGTGCTCTCCGGACGTACATTCACAAATCCCCGAAATTGGCGCGCCTATTATGTAGGTCTATACGTCGGGTATGAAAAATACACTTTCAGCTTAGGAAGGAAGGGAAAACAGGGCGACAGTTATAACTTCGGCTTCACCGGAGGGTGGAGCGTTCCCCTTTATCCTTTCAAGGATGGTCGAAGCGTAGACTTGGATCTGGGTTTGGCCGTCGGTGCCAAGATGACGGCATACGACAAGTTCGGCTATGACGAAGAATACGGATGCTACACTTACCAAGGCTCGAAAGGACGGCATATCGTACCTTTTCCGGTGGTACAGGACGTACATCTTTCATTCGTCTTTCGCTTCCGCTCTATCGGAAAGAAAGTACAGGGGGGAGCCGAACGTTACGACGAATGGGATACCCGGCAAAAAGAAAAATTCAACGAACGTGTACGCGTACGGCAACGCAACTGGGAAATCCGTGACTCCATGTACAAGGTGCGCCGCAAGGAAGCAGAAGCTGAGAAACTCTCACGCGACTCGCTCCGCCGCACACTGGAGCTGAACGACTCACTAAAAGATGTGACTAAGGAGAAGGCCAAAGCAGAGGCCGGGGAGAAGGGCAAGTCCCGCCGTAAGAGGAAAGGAAAGAAAACGGAAGGGGAAGAGCAAGTGACGGCTGCCCCCCAAGCCACAACGGGCAACGGCACCTCCGAAACACCATCCGGAAGCGCCAAAGCCGACACGCCCGAAGACACTGGCGACAAGAAGAAAGCAAGCCGGAAAGAAAAAAGACGTAAGAAGAAAAATAAAGAATCCAAAGAAGAAGATCCCGTGGAAACCTATTTTCACATAAAAGGCAAACTATCCGACGGATATTGGGCCGACAGAGGAAGGCTACGACACAGCATCCCCGAGAAAACAAGAAAGGAGGGACGCGTATGAAACCGTATAGCAGCCTGATTGCCGCACTCCCGCTCCTCTGCGCCATGGCTTCATGTACAGAAGTGGACTTATGCCAGGCAGAACACCCTCACCGTTCTTTCATGGATTTCCGTTTTCATTGGAAAGAGGAATACCAAGGAAACCGCCCCGACAGCATGGGAGTAATAGCCGTGCGTCCGGTCAACATCTTGCGGTATGAATTCCGGATAACCGCCGAAGAAAACGGCAACAACGGCATCCTCATGCAGCCCGAGACGGAAAGGCAGCCTTCGGCCGACACGTTGGATCCAATCGGAACGCACAACCTATGGGTTCGCAGCGGTGAATATAACTTCGCCACATTCGGATGGGACGAAGGTGAACTGGTAGATGCCACCGACATCGTGGACGCGCAAGGCGACGCAGCCACATTGGGAAGCGGCCTGACCCCACTCTACCTTACCTACCGCCACTACCCTGTAGACGATCCGAAAGTGGCGGGGGCGTATGGTGAATGGAAGGATTACAACGCTTACTCCGACTTCATCTCCAGTGAGGGTGCCCCCGTGTTCTATGCCCGGGTGGACCATGTGTCCGTCCCTTTGGACAAAGAAGGGACAGGCCAGGTGGTAGTGGACTTCACGCCCGAACCACTCACGCAGGACGTGTCGTTCGCATTCCACATCGAAAAGACGGCAGGCGTGGTAGTGGACAGCCTTACGGCCGAAATCTCCGGCGTACCTTCCACCATGGAACTGACCACGGGGCTGATTCTGGCCCAAAAGACCTACAAGCTGTTGTTCAGGCCGGCATACGCCGCCCTGCCTTCAGCGGCCGATAGCACCTCGACGGAAGCGTTGCGTTGTGAAGCCGCCGTCAACATTCCCGGCATCGTGCGAAGCCATACTGAAGACATGGTCACCGGACCGGGCATCCTGCAGATTGCCATCTACACCCACTATGACTACGAAGAGGAAGGAACACAAAGGAAAGCTGCCAAAGTGTTCCATGCAGGCATCAACCTCTACCATACCTTGAAAGAGTGCAAGTCACTGCAATGGGACGAAGAGGCAGGCGGTTACCGGCAAGCTAGCCGAAGCATCACAGTGGAAATTGGCACACCACTGGAAATCGACAAAGACGGTATCCTGAACAGTGGCAGCACCTCGACCGGACTGGACCAGTGGATACCCGGCGAAACGTTTGAAATTGAAGTGTGAAACGTATGAAGAGGAAAAGCAAACATACTGAAATGAAAAGATACATCGCAGGAATAGGTTTGTGCTGCGCACTCGCAGCCTGCAACGAGTCCTACCCCGGACTGTATGCGCCCGTCTACGACGCAGACAACCCGAACCCGGAAATGACAGCGGACAGCATCCCCGTCACCCTGTCGCTCACCGACCCGGCCTACGCTTTAGTGACGGGAAAACGGGGCCAAGGGTCTTTCGGCTTTTGGGACGACGAAGAGGAACGTGCCAAATGGATGGCAGCGGAGTTCGGCGTCTACGCATTCCTGACGCGCAACCATGTGTACGACGGCCCCTCAGACCTCACAGCCGACGAAACTTCCACTGGGGGCGGTGCGCCCCTTTGCCTGATAAACGACCGCAAAGCACGGATTTCAGCCGCCTGCGAACTGATATGGGCCGATGGCGAGCCGCCGTATTACAGCGCGGTTTACCCGGAGCATAAATACAATTTCTTCCTTTATTATAAAGGAGATGCAGAAGAATATGCCCCGGAACAACGGACACAAGGCAGCATCACCAAGTTCTTCCGGATTGACGGCACACAAGACCTGATGTCGGCATACGCCCGTCCCGGTACAGAAGATGCCGAAAGGCTGCCGGACAATGATGAAACCAAATATCTCATGAATCATGCCGGGGATTTGGTATACAGCACGAAAAGTGCCCGCCTGCATGTCGAACCTCATCTTCGCGTGAAGCACGAACTGGCACGGCTCAACTTCCTGGTACAAGCTTACGATACCCTGAAGCAACAAGGACGGGAAATACGCATACAGTCCGTCGCCTTGGTCATCCCCACGAGGGCGCAATTCACGGTAGCCGCCGACTGGGCCGGCGTTTCACACGACTGGACGGACGAGACCAATGCGCCCCGGACGGGCATTTCATGGGAAGCGGAGTGCGACACGGTCTACGTACCCAACGAAAACACACCGACCGAATTCGGGGCGACACTGAAAAGGGAAAATGCCACGTTCGACCCGGAACCCGGCGTGAGCGACCCGGAAGAAGAGCCTGTCAAAATCGGCAAGCCACTGTTGGTTCCTCCCATAGACCGATTAGGGGTAATCATCTACTACCGCTTCCTCACGGCTAATCCGGAGGATAAGATTCCTTCGGGGTCCATTTTCATTGCCAATTACAGCAACTTGCGGCTTGAAAGCGGATTCCAGGCCGGTAAAGAGCATGATGTACTGTTGAAAGTCTACGGCCCGCGCAAAATAGAACTGGCCGTGGACGGCAAGGGACTGGGATGGATTTCGGGAGGCGACATCACCGTCGGAGAAGAAGAGGAAGATACAAACTGACGCAATGCTGACACAATGCGTGTAATTAACATATTGTTTTACTAAAATTTTTATTTTATGAAAAAATTATTTTTTGCATCTGCTTTAGTAGCAGGCATGGGTATGTTGGGAAGTTGTTCCAACGACGACGTTGCCGTAACCAACGGCACGTCCGGTATAGGGATTGGCAACGGACTGGTGCCGGTAGAACTGGCCCTGAACGGCCCCTCTGTGTCGGTTGAAAAGCGTGGGATTGGTACCGTCGGCGACATTGAAGGACAAGAAGCCAATAAATGGATGGGAGAAGAGTTATACCTTCTGATGATGCAACGCTCCAAGTCTGACAAAAACCAGACTAATCCGTGGGGATTCACCACTTGGACTTATTTGAGTGCTGCCGAATCAGGTACTGACGACCCAAACATCGACGACCCTGACTATGACGGGGTAACAGAAGAGCATAAGGATCCGACAGCCACAATCGTCAATTTCCCCAACGTAAAAGTCACGGCTCCTACTGGTGCAACATCCGGGGCACTGTCATGGGCAGACGAGATGTCTCCCAAGTATTATCCCGACGGAGGCATACATGATTTCTTCGCTTATAACATCGACGATGCCGCAACGATTTACACTAATCCTGTTTGGAAAGCGAATAAAACGGACGTAAGCGTGAATACAGATTTCATGGTACGTGACTCATTAGTGGATGGCGAAGCTAAGATGAAATATGTATGGTTCAAGATTGACGGTTCACAAGATTTGATGACAGGTGTAGCCACAAATGCAGGGGATGATGATGACGAGGGCAAGAACTTAGGCTTCTCCGCCCAAACGGCTCGTGCCGGTATCAAGCCTGCTATCAACATGCAACACTTGCTCACCCGTTTCACTTTCACCGTACAAGCCGCAGCAGAATCAGCCGTAGGCCTCAAAGTTACGAACATTGCGGTAAAATCCAAGACCACGGGTAAAATGATTGTGGCTTACGACTTGACCGACGGAACATTCAAACCGGAGAACATGTTGGAATGGACGCTTCCTACCGGTAGCGAACCTGCCATAGAAGAACCTGTAAAACTATATTTGAAGAGCCGTACTACAGCCAACTCAGCTGTAACAGACCTCGAACCAGTCACAATCAATGAAGGTTCCGGTGAAGCCCCTGACAAGACGTATGAAAAACAACCGATAGGCCATGCGTTGATGGTAGCTCCGGGAGAATCAGAATATACGATGTATATTACCATAGAACAGACATTCGAGGAAAATGATTCTGAACACGAAGCCGTAGGTGAAGTCACCTTGGAAAAGTCCATCGATTTGACCAAAGGTGGAACAGCATCAGGCGCAAAAGCCGACGCTGGTTCTTCTTATGCAGTCAATGTGAAGGTCTATGGCATGGCCAAGGTTGAAGTCGACGCCACGCTTACCGGTTGGAAGAACGGTGGTGACCTCGAAGTGGATACAAACGTCAACTAATAAACCCTACAGAGACAGATGAAGTTACATCATTATCTTTGGGCCGTGGCAGCAGCTTGCACGCTGCTGCCCGGCTGTTCCAACGAAAACCTGTCGGATTATGCGGCCGCCCCCGTATTCATACCCGGCAACAGCGAAGTGGAAATCCGCTTCGCCGCCCATTCGGATGACGTGTCCACTTCTGTGGACAAGCGGGCCACAGTGGACGATGACGGCAATCTGGACAAAATGGGAGTGTTCTGTCTCGCACGTGGAAAACAGGAGAAAAACGACGGCGCACCCGATATCTCGTGGTTCGCCCCTGAAGACAACTACGCTTCCTGCCTGATGAAAAACGTGAAAGCGAAGAAGGAAGGCAGCAACGTGTCGTGGGACGGGCACTACTTCTACCCCATCAGCCAATTCTACATGTATGAATTCTACGGCTACTATCCGTATGCAGAGGATACCCATATCACGTATGAAGCGTCGGCAGACGGAGACGGTTCCGGCGGCCCGCGCCATCGCGCCACAGTGCATTATACGATAGACGGCACGCAGGACATTATCTGGGGGAGAGCCACGCTCCAAGACAAGTATGCTTACAGCGCACGCTACTTCCGGGAGAACGCGGACGCAGCCATGCCCTTAATCGGCTTGCAGCACATGCTGACACGTTTACAGTTTCAGGTGAAACCCGGAGCGGATCCGCTAAAAGAAGAATCCGTGTTTGAGGATGCCGACAAGATTTCCGTGAAGTCCATCAGAATCCTCGATACGCATTCCAAAGTAGACCTCATCGTGGCCGACTTGGAAAAACGTGAACCATGGGGAGAAGATCCGGACAAGAGGCTCACGCTAGCTGAAAGGATCAAGCCATCGGACGACAGCGCAAGGACAGATTTCACGCTCAAGGATGCACAAGACGGAGACTTGCAGCCTGTAGCCATCGGCACTACCTTGGGACAGGCCACGAGAGTGGGCGGCAGCCTGATGCTCTACCCGGAAAAGAAATACCGTCTTGAAATCACGCTGCACAAAGAGGGGGAAGCCCCAGAAGAAGGCTTCGACATCACTACGGAAGAATGGCTTACCGTAGGGCCTCCTTACGGTGCTTCCGACAGCGAGACCAACCTGTTCCGACAAGGAATCTCTTACATGGTGACCATCACGGTGAATGACATAGAAGAAGTGAAAGCGAATGCCAGCCTCACCGATTGGCAGGATTCCGTCAACGGCCCCTCCGTCGAGTTATGACATGCCCTCCCTTCTGGCATAAAAGCCCGACGGCACATCTTCCGGCCGCATGCCTTGCAACCGTGTGCGCCGGAAGATGTTTTGAATAAAAAAGAACAAACCAATCGAAAAGAACGAATGAAACGCCTTTTATCAACAATCATAACAGTAGCTGTAACAGCCGGACTGAAAGCGCAGCTATTGGCCCTGAAGACCGACGCACTATGGGATGGACTGATGACCCCCAACTTAAGCATGGAAATCGTTACGGGCAACAAGACCACTTTCGGCCTGTCCGTATTCGGCAACTACAAACCGTGGGGCATGGACATGAAAATGGCGGGTGCCATCCCCGAGTTCCGCTATTGGTTCGGCGGACGCCCCATGATGCGCGAATTCATCGGAGTGGCAGCCCTTGGCACGTCTTACGACATCACGTGGGGCAGCGAGACCTATAAGGGCGACGCCTGGGGTGGCGGACTGACTTTCGGCTACGCTTTCTTCCTCTCGCCCCATTGGAACATAGAATGTTACGGGAGTGTGGGTGCCGTCTACTACGACCACAAGCATTACTACCGCGACGACCATTATTCCGAAAACCGCCGCACAGCGCACGGCTATGCCTTCATCCCGTTTAAACTCGGCGTTTCCTTCGCCTATATCATCAAGTAAACCCGCAACTTGCATATCACCATGTATAAAACGAATTTCTATATGATTACACGCTACCTGCTGTTCCTGCTGTTCATCGTAGCGGTCCATATCCCCGCAGAAGCCCAGGTGAAGAACATCAATATCACGGTCCACCGCACGGAAGACCTGAACAGCAAGGAAACCACCCCTTGGCGGAATGCCATCGTATATGGCTTCTTCAATGCGAGCAAGGCCAGTGCTTTCGAAAAGAAATGCCAAGAGGAGGAAGCCAAGGGCAGGACCTATGTCCCACAATCAGAGTCAGAGTACGACGCCTTGGGCGAGACCGACCAGGATGGCTACTGCCTGATGCAGCTTCCACTGACAGGCTATATCATAGTGAAACCGGAAGGAGCCACCCTCGTGAAGCAGCCATTGCGCGGCAGAATGGACATTACAGTGACCTGCTTGGCCGCCAAGCAAATGGGCACAATCACCAAAACCGCCAAACGCAAGCGGAAGAATGAACCGCAAATCCCCAACATGTGCGGTAACCGCATGGTGGTCGGCCCTTTCTACTATTACCTGTCGGCCGATGACACGGATGACAAATCACGCATCATCGTCAGCCCCGTGGTCAAGGCGATTCCCATCAGCGAAGAAGTGAACCTGGACGAGAATGAGGAAGAAAGCAACGGCGAGGTAGTGGGCCATCTGGTTCCTTTCGTGAAAGACGGCGAACAGTTTCAAAAAGGCAACTTGCGCCGTATGGGCTTTGACGAAACCCGCGACCCCTTATTCAAATACCGTGAAGGAACGTTCATGCATTCCCATGTGGAAGATTCCATGCTCATCCACTTCGTATTGGAACCCGTAGACCGCAATACGCGTTACCGGGTGGATGCTCTTCAGGCATACGGCATGAACTCCAACATCCCCTATCGGCAAGACAGTGTCTGCCTGAGCGAAGGCTATGTAAAAGATCCCATGCGCTTCTTGGATTACAGCCTCATCGAGCTTCCCATCAACCGCGAGCGCTATGCACGAAGAGGACGGGCAGAATTCAGCAAAGACCACGAAAAGCTCGATTTGAAATTCGTGGTAGGAGAAGCACGCCTCGACCCGACAGACACGTTGAACTTCAAACAAATGAACCAACTCAAAGACAACATGTCGCGCTATATGGGTGCCGATGCGGGCATCACCAGTGCGGTCATCCACGGGTCGGCCTCGCCCGAAGGCGGCAACGCCATCAATGCCCGCCTCTGCCGCGAACGTGCGGAATACCTGCGCGGCGAATTGAGCCGTTTCCCGGCCTTGCAGGATGCCCGCCGCACGGGCGAAATCAAAACCACCCACAAGGTGGCCACATGGACTGATGTGGCGAACCTTTTGGAAGCCGACTCGCTAAAAGAAGAGGCTGCCAGCGTGCGAGCTGTACTCTCCACGACGAAAGACATGGGGCGGCAGGAGGCCGCCATCCGCAAACTGCCGTGCTGGGGCATCATCGAACAGCAGATCCTGCCCCAACTGCGCATCGTGGACATCGAATACCAATACTACACCAACCGCGTGAAGACACGTGAAGAGATATGGGAACTCTACCAGACCGACCCCGGATACCGCGCCGGGCAAAAACAAGTACCTTACGAGTTCTACGAACTACTCGGCATGATTAAAGACCCGAAGGAAAAGGAAACTATAGCCCGGGCCGCCTACACGTCGGTCAAAGACGAGGACGGCCTGCGCCAATGGCCATTGGCAGCCTACGAACTGGCCCGGTGTTACGCCCAACGCGGCGTGGCAGACACCAATCTGCTCAAACCTTACATCGACGTGCAACTAAATCTGGAATACCACAAACAAAAAATGGACGACTTCGGCAACGCAAGTTGGCAGGGATGGTACAACGACGAAGCCATCGTCACATCTCACATTAAGATGTTGGCCAATGCCGGTGCCTTCGCTTCGGCCTACCGCGTAGCGGAAATGCTCCTGCCTGACGGCAAACCGGAATATCGCAGACTGAAAATGTTCCTTCGCTGCCTGAACTGCGAATGGAACGACCCGGAGGTCATGGATACCGTATCAAACTCCTCATATTGGAACAAAATCGTCGTATTGGCGGCGCAGGAAGACCCCGGATGCTGGGGCACTGCGCTCTACATGTTGGACGATGCCACACAAGTATCCCCCGCCGACCCGAGAGCCCTTTACCTCAAGGCACAGCTACGCTTCAACTTGGATGCTCCAAAACGCACCACGACGGGATACATGGACGACAATTTCATGTTCGATGAGTTTTTCGAACCATCGGCCGATGACCCCACGGTGAACAGTTTCGGGGACAAACGTATAGACTGGGGATTACCTATGGTACAATGCTGCCTGAAGGATGAGCGCAACCTGAAATACATGCTCAACGACGGTACATTCAACAAGGAATACCGCAAAGCGTTCAAAAAATACTGGAAAAAACTCAAAGCCGATCCGGAACAATGCCGCAAGATATTGACCGATTTGGAGAAGTCCGCAGCCCCCCAACAAGCAGCGCAGCCGGCAATCCCCGGAGATGCCGAAAATGGCGGCGCAACTACGGGGGAACAGGACATAGGGACAGGAGACGCACCCACAACCACCTCGTCTGCCGAAGCGGCATCCGGAACGGAAATCCAGACCAACAGTGCCGACACGGCCAGTCCGCCTGCCATACCGGTACAACAACCCGCCGCAACACCCATGGAGGAATGAAATGAATATGAAAAAGGCATTATAGGTTCAAGATGACATAAACGGTTGGTAAAGAATAAAATGGCATAAAACAAAGGCAAAACAATATAACGAATACAAAACATGATGATGTACGAAAAATATACAATAATATGCACATGCCTATGCCTGTGGTACATATCACCGGGACAGGCGCACACGATGGTGACAGCGGTACGGCCTGTTGTGGAAACACCCGACAGCACGGCGACATCCTCCACACCGGAAACAGCCGACACCACTGCGATACGGCCAACCACGGAAACACAGGTTTCCACGGCAGTATCCACCTCCTCCAAACCCAAATTGGACCACACCGTGGATTTCAACCCCTTAGACTACCTGTACTCAGACCGTTACGTGGAAAAAGGCGATACTTTCCGCAACCGTTTCCTTGACCACCTGTACGTAGGATTCACGACAGGCTTCTCGCAAGTATCCCCAAAAGGCCAGCGGGCCATGAAGAACGGGATACCTTTCGGTGGCGTGGTTGGGTATGACTTCAACCGGCTACATGGCCTACGCGCCACGCTATTGCATACGAACTACGACATGAAGGACGGCAATGGTACCGTGAAACAATGGGAAGCCAATATAGACTATGTATTTCATCTGTCCGATTACCTTTATGGCTACGACAAACGACGCATATTCCGCATCTCTCCGACTCTCGGCGTGGGCTATATACATTCCGTTTTCCAAGGGGAGCTCGCTTCCATTTTTAAAGGACAGGCAGGTATAAACGTCGGTATAGGTCTCGGACGCAACGCCAAGTTCTTCATAGAACCGTTCTTTTCCGCACTGACCGACCAAGCCGACCATTCCGGCCATACGAACGTGTCAAAGTATGACATACAATACGGTGTGAAAACCGGCCTGACGGTCAATATGGATAATACCAATGACTTTTATAACAGCGAGGTGGTCTATACACGTGGATTTTTCTACGAACTGGCACAAGGTGTGACTTTTTATGACAGCGACGATTTGGGCTTCTTCAAAACGACCGGCACGGGCTACAAGATTTCCGTGGGCCGGTGGTTCGACCCCATCGTGGGACTCCGCCTCTCGGCCACGGCTTCCGAATATTATTGGAGCTACAACACCACGGCATCCACCGAAGCCCGCCCCTCCTACGAGACACGTTACAAGGGCAGCATGTTTGCCGGACGGCTCGAAGGATTGGTCAATCCTCTCAACTTCTTCCCCTATTGGCGGCAAGTACGCCATCCGTTTGAGATGAACATCGCCGTGGGAGGCGAATACGGTTGGCTGACCAAATACATCCCGGGAACGGATAACGGCCTGAAATGCAACTACGCCGGTTTCACAGGTGCCGCCACTTTCCTGTACAGCATGGACAAAGAAACTTCTTTTTTCGTGGAGCCCCGTGTGGTGGTGGCCAACTTCCGCGAACCATACGTGAATGTGGATCGCGAAGCATCCTTCACCGAAACTTCGGCCTCCATATCGCTCGGCGTGCGCGTCTGTGCAGCCAACCGGAAAGAACGCGCCTCGTGGCCCCCTTACATCTTCGAGCCACGCCTGTTCTCCGGCGTGCAAGTAGGAGGGCTAAAACACATGCGTTCGGTGAACACCGTGGGCGACTTCGCCCTGAACTACTCGGGACAGTTCTACGTGGGCTACCACCTCGGGCCTTACGTCTCACTCAAGGCTGCCATAGAGTATGAAACCCTCAACGAAAACAAGTATGGGAGTTATGTGGTGGATTTCATGGGCGTGGAGAAACAATTCACCGCACTATGGCAATACCGCTACAACCTGCTGAACATCAAACTGGCCTATATGCTTAATTTATCCAACGTCTACCAGAAATATGACTTAAACCGGAAGTTCAACCTCTTCGTGGAAGGCGGTGCCTTGTACAGCAAGTGCATGTCGGACAATGCCCGGATATACAGCGGCGAACTCGAAGTGGGTTCCTCCCCCCGTCCTCTGTCCGCCGCGAACCCTGGCGGAGCACCTGCATTGTTGCTCGGTGCCGTGGCGCAATACCGTATCAACGACCAATGGAGCCTGCTACTCGAACCGGAAGTCCATTATTACTTGAAAAACGGTTTCATCGGTGGTGAAGTATTGTCACCGTTCAATGACATAGTGGCCAAGGTTAGTCTCGGCACAAGCTACACATTTTAATAATTGTTTCTAACAGAAAAGAATATCCGTGAGGTTATCATTCATAAATTACATAATAAAAGACATCCCTTGGGTGGATGTCTTTATTTTTTCACGATATGCTCTTCATGACCCTGCAGAAACTCTCGAAGGAAGCATCGAGGCATCCCAATTGATAAGGAGCAAGATGCAAGGAGAAGGTACCCTTCACCGGCGTCAGGTCGAAATACAGCTTGGCCACGCTGGCCAGATTGAACGACAAGGCATCGCCTTTTTTCATCAGGAATTGGCAACAACGCACCAGAAGATCGCGTTCATGCTCCAACTGACGCATACACTGGAATAATAAATAATAACAGGACATTCCTCTGCCCTGCAACAAATATTGCACACGTTCGTGCGACGTATCTACATGAAGGCTTCCGAATAAATAAGACAATTCCTCCGTATCTTCCCCGAAGACCTCCACCATAAACCGGATGAATTTGGCACGGTCCAATTCCGTCCCGGCATCGTTCAGGAACTCCGCTACCGGCACATAGCCGTCTTGCCGCAATGTAAAACCGGTTTTTTGCTTCCGAAGGGGAACGGACTTGAGCAAAGTCACCAGAAAAGCTTTGGAATTACGCACCAACAGGAAACAAAACGCTTCCCAAAACACCGTATCCGAGACACGAGGCATGATTTGCATGCTGATGATTTCACCGGCCATACGGAACTCGCGATGGGACAAGCCGTCCAGATACACAGCCAATCCGTCCCAATCGCCCGACTCGAAATAGGATTCAAGACGTGCTAAAATCAACGGATTATAATATTTTCCATACGCCATAAGCCCGATAAAATAAAAAGGCGAAACTTTTCCGGTTTCGCCTTTGTGCTTTTTGAGCCTCTTGTCGGATTCGAACCAACGACCCCGAGATTACAAATCACGTGCTCTGGCCAACTGAGCTAAAGAGGCGGGTGGGAAAGCTTACTGCATCGCGCCGCTACAACCAACTACCCTTGCTGCGATCAAGCCCTGGGGGATTCGAAGGGAGCTGGCCGTACAGGACTTTCCCGTTTGCGGTTGCAAAGGTAGGAACTTTTTCTTTCCGTTCCAAACATTGGTATATACTTTTTTAATGCATTCCTGAAATAAAACTCATTTTCAACCGCTTAGATTTTACAAAAATAAAGAAGTTTAGTTCGCCGTATTCCGCTAATTTTTCGTATTTTTGCACGCTAAATGTAATATATGTCATAATGAATGCAATAAGCTACAAGCAACTCCGTGCTTTTGCCGCCCAATACGGTGCCGTGGTGGGCCTGATGTGGATTGTCAGTTTTGCTTTTTATATTATCGGGTTGACCCGTCCGCTCGTAGGCAACGTGGGTCTCATCATCGGATTGTTGTCCGTGGTGACAGCCGGTTTCCTGATACGGAAATTCAGAGGTGAAGTGTTTCCCCTTCGTTTCGGCCAGTCGTGGTGGATGGCGACGCTGATTTTCATGTATGCCTCCTTGCTCATGGCGGTGGCCCAATTTGTTTATTTCCGCTACATCGACAACGGATTGCTCCTCCAGACTTATTCCACCATCATGCAACAGCCCGAGGCTGTAGCTATGATGCAAAGCATGATGCCGGGAGAGGACGTGGCCGAAGTCAGCCGCCAAGTCATAGACCTGCTTAAAAGTATCTCTCCCATACAACTGACTTTCGAATTCTTAGTATATAATCTCATGTTCGGCTTCCTACTGGCCATCCCCACCGCGTGGATCGGATTGAGCGGAAAGAGCCGTACGACTCACAGTCAAAACCGATAAATATGGATATTTCAGTCGTAATTCCTCTCTTCAATGAAGAAGAATCCATCCCGGAATTATATTCATGGATTGAACGCGTAATGAACGCACACGGCTTCACATACGAAGTCATTTTCGTCAATGACGGCAGCACCGACCGTTCTTGGCAACTGATTGAAGATTTGCAGGAAAAGCATAGTTGCGTGAAAGGCATCAAATTCCGCCGTAACTATGGAAAAAGCCCTGCCTTATATTGCGGCTTCAAGAAAGCGGAGGGCGACGTGGTCATCACCATGGACGCCGACCTTCAGGACTCCCCCGACGAGATACCGGAACTTTACCGTATGATTGTGACAGACGGATTCGATTTGGTGTCGGGATACAAGCAAAAACGATATGACCCGTTGTCTAAAACGATCCCTACCAAACTGTTCAACGCCACCGCACGCAAGGTCAGTGGTATCAAAAACCTGCACGATTTCAACTGCGGATTGAAAGCTTACCGCAAGGAAGTCGTGAAAAGCATTGAGGTCTATGGGGAAATGCACCGTTATATCCCTTATCTGGCCAAGAACGCCGGTTTCGACAAAATCGGGGAAAAGGTGGTGCACCATCAGGCGCGCAAGTACGGCAAGACCAAATTCGGCGGCCTGAACCGCTTCTTCAACGGTTATCTGGATCTGATTTCCCTTTGGTTCCTATCCAAATTCGGGGTCAAACCGATGCACATCTTCGGCTTTTTAGGTTCTATCATGTTCATTTTGGGTTTCATTGCCACAGGGGTTATCGGCGTGAACAAGCTGTATGACATGTATTGCGGCAACGACTACCGTTTGATTACCGACTCACCCTACTTCTACATCGCGCTCACTACGATGATACTGGGTACGCAACTTTTCCTGACCGGCTTCTTGGGAGAACTCATCAGCCGCAATTCGCCAGAACGCAACAATTACTTGATTGAAAAAGAAATATAAAGATTACATCTTTTGAAGATGAAGAAACTAAAAGGTATAACCCTCACGTTGGTTTGCATCAGCATTTTCATTGCTGCCGTTTCCTGCGAATCTACCGACTGCCCGATAAACAATGTCGTTTACAGTACGTATGGATTCTATGCCGCCACGGATGAAGGGGAAAGCAAAATCCAAGTGTTGGACACACTGACGGTCACGGCTGCCGGAACGGATTCCATTTTGATTAACCGCCTGGTACGAGGAAGCGAAGTGGAACTTCCGGTAAGTTACAGTGCCGCAACCGACACGCTTATCTTCCACTTCACCGATACGGTGGGCCGTACGCGGAGGGACACCATTTGGATTGACAAAGAAAACATTCCGCATTACGAATCCCCTACTTGTCCGGCTTCGATGTTCCACCATGTGACCGCCGTCCGTTGGACCCGACTGCTTGTAGACTCCGTTTCAATTGTAAATCCGAATATCAATTATAATGTATCCGAGAATTTTAAAATATATTTCCGTAGCGGTAATTAGCCTACTTCTCCCTTTCGCTTCCTACGCTCAACAAACCGACAACAAGGAGCCTCAGGAAACCGTAGAAGACCTGACGAAAAAGGAAGCACCCATATTCGGAGGAGTGGCCCTGTCAGGCGACCTTGTAGGTGTCATTATGAAATCCCTCAATTCGGATTATTCGCAAATGGAAGTGGCCGCACATTTGAATTTCAAGGAGAAATATTTTCCGGTTTTTGAATTGGGATATGGGGAAAGTAACTGCGAGGGTGAGGAAACAGGCAATACTTACAAAACCAAGGCACCTTATTTCCGCATCGGTATGGACTACAACTTTACTAAAAAGTGGTACACTGGCAACCGGTTGTATTTAGGCTTACGTTATGCTTTCACGTCTTTCAAATACGATATAAGCTCCCCGGGATTCGCCGATCCGGTGTGGGGAAACGAAGTCCCGTTCGTGTTCAACGGGCTTTCGGCCAAATCCCATTGGGGAGAAATCGTGTTCGGCATAGAAACACGGATATGGAAAATTTTCCACTTAGGATGGAACGTACGCTATAAAATCCGCATGAGCCACAGCGAGGCCCCGCAAGGTTCTCCATGGTATGTGCCTGGTTTCGGCAAATACGGCAATTCATGTATCGGTGGAACATTCAATATCATATTCGACATTTAAACCCTGGCAAAAACATGCAAACATGTACATCACAGAAGCTATACTAATAGGATTGGCACTCGCCATGGATTGCTTTGCCGTAAGCATCACTTCAGGTGCTATTGTCAAGCACATCGTCTTGCGCCCAATGTTGGCCATGATCCTTTCGTTCGGCCTCTTTCAGGGTGCAATGGTATTGGCCGGTTGGTATGTCAGCACACTCTTCAGCCGTTTTCTGGCTCCCATAGACCATTGGATTGCTTTCGGATTGCTCTCTGCCGTCGGTATCCAGATGGTTCGGGAAGGCTTCGGGAAAAAAGAGGAAACCAAGTTCGACCCGCTAAGCTATAAAGTCATCCTTACACTGGCCGTAGCCACAAGCATAGATGCCATGGCCGTAGGAGTTTCCATGGCTTTTATGCCAATAGGTAGCAGTTGGGACACCATCGCAATGCCAACCGTCCTCATTGCCGCCATTTCGTCTGCCCTTACCATAGCCGGATTGGGAACAGGCATATTCATCGGACGCAAGATACCATGCTCCATGGCACCCGCCGGAGGTCTTATCCTGATAGGTATCGGTATTAAAATCATTGTAGAACATTTAGGTTTATGCTCATGAACGATAAAAGAAAAAAACTACGTTGGCAACTGCCATTTCTCATCCTGTTGGTTATCGGCACGATATATGCCATACGCAGCCCACACTCCAATATTCCTTTCCAACGGGAAGAAGGAGCAGTTTTCGGCACGTTTTACCACGTAACCTACCAATGCGATTCCAGTCTGCAAAAGGAAATTGAAGCCGAATTACGAAAAGTGGATGTTTCCCTCTCTCCTTTTAATAAAGAATCGGTCATCAGCCGAATCAACCGGAATGAGGAGGTTACCCCGGACAGCATGTTCGTCCACGTATTCCAACTGGCCAAAACCATCAGCAAACATACCGACGGTGCATTCGACATCACCGTCGCCCCGCTAGTCAATGCCTGGGGATTCGGCTTCAAAAACGGGCAGAATCTCACTCCGTCACAAATCGACAGTATCCTTTCGTTCGTCGGATTTGAAAAAGTGGCTTTGGAAAACGGAAAGGTCGTGAAACAGGATTCTCGGGTAATACTGGATTGCAGTGCCATTGCCAAAGGATACGGCAGTGATGCGGTAGCCCGCCTGTTCGACCGTAAAGGCATCCGGAACTACATGATTGAAATCGGAGGGGAAATCGTGGTGAAAGGACTCAGTCCCAAAGAGCAAAAATGGAAAGTGGGCATCAATAAGCCCATAGACGATTCATTGAATGTCAACAATGAAATCCAAACCATACTGAACGTCACGGACCTCGGTATCGCGACTTCGGGAAATTACCGTAACTTCTATTACAAAAATGGAAAAAAGTATGCACATACCATAGACCCGCACACAGGTTATCCTGTGCAGCACTCCATCCTGTCGTCCACCGTAGTGGCCAAAGACTGCGCCACCGCCGACGCATACGCTACGGCATTTATGGTCATGGGATTGGAACAGGCTAAAAAGATATTGCAGTCCACTCCCGACATACAAGCTTACCTTATCTATGCGGACGAGAAAGGGAAGAACCAAGTGTACACAACTCCGGCCCTCCAAACGATGATGGCCCGATAAAACAGACATATATGGAAAACTTTACATTGGACACTTTGACCGCCCTGCCATTGTTTCAAGGCATCGGAAAAAGTGAATTGGCACAATTTTCCACGTCTGTCCCTCACCGGATCGTCCAATATGCCGAAGGAGAGAACCTGGCAGAACAGGACCACCCCTGCCGACAGTTGATACTGGCTTTCCGGGGCACCATCGAAATGCGTACCCGGTCGGACAACAACCGCTTCGCATTCTACGAACGGCTACAATCGCCAGTAGCCCTGCAACCGGAAGCCCTGTACGGCATTACTCCACACTACACGCATACTTATACAGCACAGACAGACATACGCGCCCTGATCATTCCCAAAGACGGAGTGACCTTGTTATTCAGTCGTTTCGAGGTATTCCGGCTTAACATGATCAACCTCTTGTCCTCCTATATTTACCGTCAGGGAAGATGGCTGTGGCATAACCTTTCAGGGAATACGGAGAAACGTATCGTCAATTTCATTCACTCCCGCAGCGTATACCCTGCCGGGGAAAAAATTTTGGAAATCAGCATGGAAGACCTCGGATTACAAATCAATGAGCCACGCATGAATGTGTCACGTGCCCTGAACCGTTTACAGAAAGAAAACTTAGTCTTATTAAAAAGAAGGAAAATTATCATACCAGCCTTGGAGAAATTGATCCAGGCCTTCTAAAAATACAAGTATCGACATGGACATCATACAAGAAAACAAAACCGAAGAAAGGAAAAATCCGTTTTTCAGCTCTTCCTATGGAACGCCTCACGACACGGCACCTTTCAACCAAATACACCTCGAAGATTTCGAACCGGCTTTCATGGAAGGCATACGGCAAGATGACGAACTGACGGACACCATCATCCAAAATCCGGAACCTCCCACGTTCGACAATACCATATCATTCAGCGTTCCCGACAACCTGCTGAGCCGGGTGAGCAATGTGTTCTTCAACCTGCTGAGCGCGGAAACCAACGACGAGATGGACAATCTGGCGCAGAAAATGTCACCGATATTGACGGAACATGCCAACAACATCCTGCTGAACGAGAAACTGTTCGCCCGGGTAAAGGCAGTGTATGAAAACCACCGTGAATTGACGCCTGAAGAACAAATGCTTTTAGACAAGAGTTACGACGGCTTCATACGCAACGGGGCTAACCTTACGGCCGAGGACAAAGAAAAGTTCCGCGCACTCAGCAAGGAACTGAGCCAGTTGACTTTGCAATTCTCACAGAACAACCTGAAGGAGACCAATAAATTCCAACTCCACCTGACTGACGAAAAGGATTTGGCCGGCCTTCCGGAATCTGCTGTCGAAGCTGCCGCATTGGCAGCCAAGGAAAAGGATTTGGAGGGATGGGTCTTCACCCTGCACGCCCCGAGCTATAACCCATTCATGACCTATGCTGACAACCGGGAACTCCGCCGGAAAATGTATATGGCACGGAATACCCTCTGCACGCACGACAACGAATACAACAACCTTGAAATCGTCAAGCGTATTGTCAACCTGCGACGCGAACGGGCGCAACTGTTGGGCTACCCCACATACGCAGACTTCGTATTAAAGAAACGTATGGCTGAAAACAGCCAGAATGTCTACCAACTGTTAAACGACTTGTTGGAAGCTTACCTGCCCACGGCACGGGAAGAGGTAAAAGAAGTGGAAAGAAAGGCACGTGAAAAAGAAGGAGAAGACTTCGTGCTGCAACCTTGGGATTTCGGTTATTATGCCCATAAACTGCAATTAGAGAAGTACAATCTGGATGCGGAAATGCTACGCCCGTACTTCGAACTGTCACGCGTCAAACAAGGTATCTTCGGACTGGCTTCCCGCCTGTACGGCATTACATTCAAGGAAAATGCCGACATTCCGGTATACCATCCGGACGTGACGGCATACGAAGTGTTCGACAAAGACGGAACTTTCCTGGCCGTATTGTACACGGATTTCCATCCCCGGAAAGGTAAACAGAGCGGTGCCTGGATGACCTCCTACAAAGACCAATGGATAGATGAAGACGGCACCAACCATCGTCCCCATGTGTCCGTCACCATGAACCTGACCAAACCGACAGAGAGCAAACCGGCCTTACTCACTTTAGGAGAAGTAGAAACATTCCTGCATGAATTCGGACATGCCCTACACGGCATATTCGCCAATACGCGCTTCGAAAGTCTCAGCGGTACGAGTGTCTATTGGGATTTTGTGGAACTTCCGTCACAAATTATGGAAAATTTTGCCGTAGAACGCGATTTTTTAAATACCTTTGCCCAACACTACCTGACGGGTGAACCGCTTCCGGAAGAACTTATCGACCGGATTATCAAAAGCCGCAATTTCAACACGGCTTACGCTTGTATCCGACAGGTCAGTTTCGCTCTGTTGGACATGGCTTATTACACGCAGGACAAACCTTTCGAGGAAGACGTGCTTTCGTTTGAAAAACGTGCGTGGGAAGCGGCACAGTTGTTGCCGCAACCTGAAGAGGCCTGTATGAGCGTACAGTTCGGACATATCATGTCCGGAGGCTATGCAGCCGGATATTACAGTTACAAATGGGCGGAAGTCCTGGACGCTGACGCATTCTCCCTGTTCAAGGAAAAAGGTATATTCAACCGGGAAGTGGCACAAAGTTTCCGCGACAATATCTTGTCGAAGGGAGGCACGGAACCTCCTATGGCATTATATAAACGATTCCGCGGACAAGCTCCCACCATAGATGCTCTGTTAAAACGAAACGGTATCAACCCCATAAACAAAGCTTGAGAGAAAAAATGAAAACTCCGGAAGAAAAAAAGCATGAACTGGACCTGCGCTATTTGCGTATGGCTCGGATATGGGCAGAAAACAGCTATTGTGAACGACGCAAAGTAGGAGCCCTCATCGTGAAAGACAAAATGATTATTTCCGATGGCTACAATGGCACACCGGCCGGATTCGAAAACGTGTGCGAAGATGAAAACCACCTGACCAAACCTTACGTGCTGCATGCAGAAGCCAACGCCATCACCAAGATCGCACGGTCTGGGAACAACAGCGAAGGAGCTACCCTGTACGTCACAGACGCTCCCTGCATCGAATGCTCCAAGCTTATCATACAGTCCGGCATCAAGAAGGTCTTCTATGCCCGGCAATACCGGCTGACAGACGGCATCGACCTGCTTCAAAGAGCCGGTATAGAAGTACACTACCTACCATTGGAGACTCAGACTGAAGAACTTTAAAAAACATGTATTTATGAATCAGAATAGTTCATCGCGATTTACACCTATCCTATTGGCGTTATGCCTTGTGGCAGGAATATTGATAGGAACGTTCTATGCCAACCATTTCTCGGGAAACCGGCTGAACATCATCAATACGAACAGTAACAAGGTGAACGACCTGCTGCGTATCATCGACGACCAATATGTAGACACGGTCAATATGACCGACCTCGTGGAAAAAGCCATGCCCCGCATATTGGCGGAACTGGACCCGCACTCGGCTTACACCACAGCCAAGGAAACAGAAGCGGCAATGGAAAGCCTGAAAGGCAGTTTTTCCGGCATCGGCGTGTCTTTCACCAAACAAAACGACACAGCGCGCATCATCAGTGTCATCAAAGGCGGCCCATCTGAAAAGGTAGGATTGCTGGCAGGAGACCGTATTGTCAATGTGGACGGAAAAGACATTACAGGAAAAGACATCACAGCCGAAGACTGCATGAAACTCATGAAAGGCAAGAAAGCCTCCAAAGTCAAATTAGGCATCCGGCGTACGGGTGAAAAGGAGACACTTTACTATACCATCACACGAGGCGACATCCCGGTACACAGCATAGAAGCCACTTACATGCTCACCCCCGAAACCGGATATGTCAAAATCAAAAGTTTCAGCGAAACGACCTACCCCGAACTCTTGGTATCCTTGGCTGAATTAAACCAGAAAGGGTTTAAGCACCTGGTCATCGACTTGCGGGACAACACCGGGGGCATTATGCAGACCGCCATACAAATGGCCAACATATTCCTGCCCAAGAACCGTTTGATTCTCTACACGGAAGGACGCAAATTCCCACGTGAAGAATACAAAAGCGACGGGCGCGGAGCTTTCCCCAATCTGCCTCTGACAGTATTGGTCAACGAGGGATCGGCATCGGCCAGCGAAATTTTTGCAGGAGCCATACAAGACAATGACCGGGGAACCATCATAGGCCGCCGTACGTATGGCAAAGGATTGGTACAACAACCCATCGAATTCCGGGACGGAAGCATGATACGCCTGACCATCGCACGGTATTATACACCTTCTGGACGGTGCATCCAAAAGCCTTACGTAAAAGGACACGGAGAAGAATACGAGAATGACCTTATGGAACGTTACGAACGAGGGGAATTTTTCTCTCAAGACAGCATCAAACAAAAAGGCCCGCAGTTCAAGACTCGCTTGGGACGCACCGTTTACGGCAGTGGAGGCATCATGCCGGACATCTTTGTTCCGGAAGATACAGCAGACATAACCTCATACTATAAGGAAGCGTGGATAAGCGGACTAATACATCAATATGCATTTAACTTTGCCGACAGCCATCGTCCGGAATTGAATGAAATAGATACTAATGAGGAACTCGTCCGCTACTTAGACCAACAAAACGTAGTCCGCAAGTTTGCCGATTTTGCACAACAACGGGGACTTCGCAAAAGAAACCTGATGCTTTACAAGTCACGCAAACTTTTCAGAAGAAGCCTTTATGCTTCCATCATCAACAACGTGAAGGAAACAGAACAATTCTACGAATTCGTCAACAGTGATGACCCGGCAGTTGAACGTGCCATCAAGGTTCTGGAAGAAGGAAAAGCTTTTCCGGAAGCCCCACAGAAAACTGTAACCTCCCAATAATATAGAG
Source organism: Paraprevotella xylaniphila YIT 11841 (assembly GCF_900683745.1). Taxonomy (NCBI): domain Bacteria; kingdom Pseudomonadati; phylum Bacteroidota; class Bacteroidia; order Bacteroidales; family Prevotellaceae; genus Paraprevotella; species Paraprevotella xylaniphila. Next base: position 215,332 of record NZ_LR215980.1, on the reverse strand, counting down.
ACTTATTGGAAAAACTATGGCATTTGATGATGCCGTAGTTTTTCCAAAATTAATTATGCTTATGGATAAAAAAGAATTAAGGGCATCAATGACCCGAAATAAGAAAGAAACTTCCCGGGCGGCCATACTCGACCTTTCCGGCCCGATTTTGAGACGTTTGGCTGTACATCCGCGATTCATCGCTGCACGAACGGTTTTACTCTACCATTCATTGCCGGACGAAGTGGATACACAAGACTTCGTACGTTATTGGAGCTTGCGCAAATGCATCCTGCTTCCCACCGTAAAAGGTAAAGAAATCGAGTTGCACCGTTATGCAGCTGAAGACCGGCTCGAAGAGGGGCCTTTCGGCATCCAAGAATCCACCGGCGAGGTCTTTACCGACTACGCCTCTATTGATTTAGCCATTATCCCGGGAGTGGCTTTTGATGCAAAAGGAAACCGCTTGGGACGCGGACAAGGCTTTTACGACCGTTTGCTGACGCGGTTGCAACATTACGATATATATAAAATAGGTGTTTGCTTCGATTTCCAACGGGTAGAACATGTTCCTACCGAACCCCATGACATCCCCATGGACGAGATTCTTTGAATCGTTGTCAACGGAACACAATATTCTGAATGACTTGCGCTCCCACATACTCATTCAGTTTGCGTACCAATGCTTCCCTACCCATCATTAGGTTAGCCCTGAGGGCCGGTGACTTGAGATGGACGTATAACACTTGATTTTTCACGAAAACATCCCCTGTATACCGGGCAATAGCCTGCCCCATCACTTCGGACCAAGCTGCCGCCATCCGGGTCTCATTCAACGGTGTCTCCAACCCTTCCTGCCGGAGATATTGCCGGATGATGTCGCCTATGCATTCCGCCTTGTTCCGTCTCATGCCTTGATTTCTCCGTTTTCCACATAAAAGAGCTTGTAGTCTTCGTCCGTCTTCTCCAAAATACGATCCAGATGGTCTCGATTGGTATCCGTCACGAAGATTTGCCCGAACTGTTCGCCGGAAACCAATTTGACAATCTGCTCCACGCGGTCAGCATCCAACTTGTCGAAAATATCGTCCAACAACAATAAAGGAGTAGTACGGCTTCCCGTACGGCGCAAGAAATCAAACTGCGCCAACTTCAAAGCAATCAAATAGGTTTTGTTCTGCCCCTGAGAACCCTCCCGCTTTATAGGGAACTCTCCCAAGGTCATCTCCAAATCATCCTTATGGACACCATGCAGGGAATACCCCATAATCCGGTCCTTGGCACGGTCGCGACGAATGACTTCCAACAAATCCCCACGTTGGCCATGAGAAATGTAACGCAGCCCCACATGTTCTTTTCCACGGGAAATCCGCGCATAGAAATCCTGAAAGACCGGAACGAATTCCTCCACGTAAGCCTTTCGCTTCTCGTATATCTTCTCCCCTTCCTGAGCCATCATTTCTTCCCATAGCCCTATAAGGGCTTCATCGGGTTCCTCCTCCTGTTTCAACAACACGTTCCTCTGTTGCAAAGCCCTGTTGTAACGCACTAATGCATCGAGATATTCATGGTCATATTGCACGATTACCATGTCCATAAAGCGTCGCCGCTCCTCACTCCCCCCCGAAATCAAATCGGCATCGGCCGGAGAAACGAGCACTACCGGCACCAATCCGATATGCTCCGACAATCTTTTATACTCTTTCTTATTACGCTTAAAACGCTTTTTCTGTTTGCGTTTCAAACCGCAATATACCTCTTCCGGCTCTCCCGACTCATGCTCATACTCTCCCTGCAACATGAAGAAGTCCTCACCGTGCCGGATATTTTGGGAATCTACGGAATGGGTTGCGCTCTTACAAAAGGAAAGAAAATACACAGCATCCAACAAATTGGTCTTTCCTTCACCATTATGTCCGATGAAACAATTCATCTTCGGAGAGAAGGCCAACTCGGCCTGCGCTATGTTCTTATAATTCAAGACAGAAATTTTTTTCAGTATCATCCGTAGGTTTTCCCGTTAAATCACCCTGCAAAATTAAGGTTTATCCCCCGAATCCTAAAAATAATAGGCTATAAATTTCATCAAACGGGAGAATTTCGCTACTTTTGCTCCGCTTTATTCCCGTACCATGCACTACGGGACGAAAAACAGGAAATAATAATAAAACCATCAAATAAAATGACGAACAAAAAGACACAGCATGATTCACTCAACGTGGAACAGACTTTGATTTCTTCCGAGGCTTTCATCGACAAATACAAGAAGCCTATTATGTACGTTTTCATCGCCATCGTCGTATTGGTAGGCGGATACTTCCTCTATCGGAGTTTCGTAAGCGAACCGCGCGAGGCCAAAGCCAATGAACTGATGTTCAAAGGGCAGCAATATTTTGCTTCGGACAATTACGAAAAGGCGTTGAACGGTGACGAACAAGGCTTTCCCGGTTTCTTGAAAATCGCCAACGACTACGGAAGCACGAAAGCCGGCAATCTGGCACAACTCTATGCCGGATTAAGTTATGCCAAATTGGGTAAATATCAGGAAGCTGTTACCCGTCTGGAAGATTTCAAAAATTGCGGCGATGCCATGGTGTCTCCGGCTGCCATCGGTGCACTGGGCAACTGTTATGCAGAATTGGACCAATTAGACAAAGCGACTTCCACTTTATTGGAAGCAGCCAAGAAGGCGGACAACAACAGCCTCAGCCCCCTCTATCTGATTCAGGCCGGTGAGATTTTCGAATCGCAAGGAAAGAAAGACAAGGCTTTGGAATGCTACAAAGAAATCAAGACCAAGTATGTGAACTCCATGCAGTATGCCGAAATCGACAAATACATCGAACGTGTAAGCGAATAAAGTCCTAAAGCAGAAAACGAACATGGCAACGAATTTACATAACTTGTCTGAATATGACCCCAAGTCCGTCCCCTCGGCCCAAGGCATGCGCTTCGGCATCGTGGTCAGCGAATGGAATCACCACATCACCGGCTCGTTGTTGGAAGGTGCGCAAACCACCTTGCTCAAACATGGAGTCAGTGAAGAAGATATTTTGGTCATGACCGTGCCGGGCAGTTTTGAATTGGTGTTCGGTGCCGCCCAAATGGCTAAAAGCGGCAAGGTGGATGCCGTGATAGCCATCGGTTGCGTGATTCGCGGCGACACTCCTCACTTCGATTACATCTGCGAGGGAGCAACCCAAGGATTAGCAGAATTGAACACGAATGGCGATGTACCCGTCATCTACGGACTGCTCACTTGCAACAACTTGCAACAAGCACAAGACCGTGCAGGAGGCATTTTGGGAAACAAAGGCGATGAATGTGCCGTAACAGCCATTAAAATGGTGGACTACAAAAGACGCATCAAGGGCTAAAAAGCCATAACTTATATGAACGGCGGCCGTAATCTCTTAGGATTACGGCCGCCGTTCATATTTACGAGCACCATTATGAAACAAAGGACTACTTCTTGTTGAAAATCAAGTCAAGTCCTTGGCTACACATCCCGACTCAAATAATCAGGGTCTGTAGCCATATATACGAAAATGTTGGTGTCGATAAGCACCCTCATACTTTTACAACAAGAATGTAGGGTCATTCACAATCAGACTACCTTTTAGTCTCATAGCTGCCTCCCACGTCTTATTTACTCTCTTCGGAGGATTTTTCCTGTCCGCTTCCAAGATTTCTTCCACCTTACTTTTCTTCATCGGTTCCATTGCTTTTTCAGTATTTTCTTCCATAGTTACTTTCCTTCCATGGTTACTACTATGGCAAAGATAGTGAAACTCGTCCACATACGGATAACTTTTGAGAAAATAGTGCAAAGTGTTTGAGAACTAAAGGAATATGTAGTTTTGTTCCAGATTCTTCCATTTGTGGTTTTTGACCGTTTTTGAGGGAGTTAGGAAAACAAATCGCTACTTATCCGTTGCCTTTTCCTGATTGAAAAATAGGGTTGGAAATAGCTTCCATATCCACTTTTCATATCCTGTTTATCACTGCATGGAACGATGTTTCTTGCAATGTCTATAATGCAAACTTAGTCATATTTTTCTGTATTAGAAAAAAAGACAGGGTTTGTTTGTTAGGCGAAGGGTCTTATTCTTCGTTCCGCTATATTTTTCATGCCATTCATTTGCTCGCTATATAATAATTTTGCAAACAAAGAAATTGGTTATGAATCAGGCAAATGTAAGGGTTTCGTTCTACCTGAAAAAGAGCGAGGCGGATGCTAACGGGAACTGCCCTGTAATGGCTAAGTTAAGTGTAGGAAAATACTCTGAAGCGGCATTCAGTGTGAAGATGAAAGTGCCACAGTCACGCTGGACTTCCGGACGTGCTTCCGGCAAGAGCTTGGCGGCTAAGGAAATCAACAACCGGCTGGATGAGATACGTGCGATGGCTTTGAATATCTATATGGAACAGTCGGCTGTCCATGACGGAGTGACAGCCGATGAAGTGAAAAGCATACTGCTTGGAATGGCAGACGGGCAGGAAACACTTTTAGGATATTTCAGACGGTTCATTGGCAATTTTGAAAAACGCGTGGGAGTAAACCGAACGGCAAAAAGTTTGCAAGCCTATCGGAATGCTTACAACCATATAGAGAGATTCCTGCAAGTACAATTCAATCTATCGGACATTCCGTTTTCTGCATTGGACCGCTCCTTCATCGACAAATATGACCTGTACCAACTATCGTGAATACAAGGATTTGAACGACTACCTGTGTGGGAAAAGTATAAACCAATCGGCAGAACCGATAAAGCAGGAGAAGCAAGTCCAATCCGCAAGGCGGATGATGCAGCCACCGAAAAAGCGAGGGCTGAAGATGTAGGGAGAAGTACGCTTGCAGCCGCACGGAGGTATTTCCGCAAGAAAATACCATAGCTCAATAGGGCGTTTTCTTCACGCATTACTCCGTAACGCTAAAAACACCCTATCGAGCCAAAGGGAAATCCCTTTGGAAACCCTGTGTAAACGAGAGCTGAAACCAAACTCGTTTGGATTATGCCGAGTGCGGCAAGAGTTCATCCTTGAGATAAACCCCGTGAGCCAATACTACAGGCAGAGAGAAGACACATAACGATAACCGCAAAAATAGGAATAATATAGGATATTTTTCATTAGACATAAAGAAAGCAAAAGGTGCATCGGACACCACACAGTCCGACCATATAAAGATAATACCTAAAAACGCAGACCCTACAAGAACACATCTGAACAAGGTACTTGTCGAATACCCCGATGGCGTTCACGGCAGGGATGAAGCGATTGCCCACAGGTTGAACACGGCAGGCATCAAACGGAAAATCACGCACGACCAAGTCCGTGTCGTTCGGGTGGTTTTGTCGGGTACGCACGAGGATATGATGAACATACAGGAAAAAGGAAAGCTCGATGAATGGTGTAGCGACAGCATCCAATGGCTGTAAGCCACATTCGGCAAAGACAATGTGGTTGCCGCCCATCTGCACATGGACGAGAAGACACCGCACATACATGCAGCCGTTGTTCCTATCGTGACGAGTGAAAGGCGCAAAGCCAAGAAAGAACAAACGGACGGTAAGCGCAAGTACCGCAAGAAAACAAATTCCGTCCGTTTGTGTGCCGATGACCTGTTCAACCGCCAGACACTGATTGCCTACCACGACAATTACGCATGGGTGATGGCGAAATACGGATTGCAACGTGGGGTACGGGGGTCGGAAGCACGACACACCACCACCATGCAGTATTATCGGGACTTGAAAAAGAAGAATGAAACCCTTGAAACCGAAACCAGACTGTTGCAGGAGAAGAAAGCCGAGGCGCAGGAGGAATTGAGACAGGTAAAAGCGGAAATTCGCACCGACAAGCTCAAAAGCGCAGCCACCGATACGGCAACCGCCCTTGCAAGCAGTGTGGGTTCTCTTTTCGGAAGTGGAAAAATGAAATCGTTGGAACGCAGGAACGAGGACTTGCAAGACCGCATCCTTGAACTTGAAGACGAAGCCCGACAACGGGAACGGCAACAAGCCGAACAGATACAGGAGATAAGAAATACTTACGAGCAACAGCACCGCAAGCTGTCTGAGTTTACGGATTTTGTCAGACGCTACTTTCCGCATGTGGAGAAGCTGATGCCGACCATTAAATTTTTGCGTGATACGCTGAACTTTGGCGATGCCGTTATTAGGAAACTATGCACATTCAAAGATGTCTCCATTAAAGGCGAACTGTATTCTCGTGAGTTTAACCAACATTTCAGGGCAGACAAAACGATATGTTCACTTAAAGAGGACAAGGAGGGCAATTTCAACCTCAATATAGACGGTGTTTCATATGTCAGTTGGTTCAGACGAAAGAAAGACGAGTTTATGCAATCATTGGGAATGCCGACAAGAAAACAGGAAAAGGTATTAGGTTGTAAATCAAAATAAAGTCCGTGATGATTGAATGTAGTATCACGGATTTTTTGTACTTTTGTGGCATAATTGAAGACAAAATTATGTCTTGTACAAATAATCTCTTAGAAAAAGAAAAATTATGAGTAAACGGTCTCTCTTGTTAGCTATTATAGTGTTGATATTTATTAATTTAAGTACCAATGCCCAGCAAAGATTACAGCACCTTATTAATGAATTTAAATCATCTATAGAACTCCCCGAATATTATAAGGGGAAACAACTAATGACTCGAAGTCCATATGAGGTAAAAAATATGAATATTGAAAATGGTATTTTGACATTTCAGTACACTTCAGGGAACCAATCATATACTAACAGTTATTCTATCGAAATAGATTTGAGAAAAGTAGAAACTAAAAAAGGAGCAGGATATAATTACAATGCGTGGTTTGAAAATCCAGGAAGTGTTATTGTTCGAAAAACAGGTAATGAGCCAGAAACGATATTGGTGGATTGGTTTACTTTTTCTTGTAAATCAGAAGGTATGAGAGATAAGGTGTATAATGAGTTAGTATCTATGCAAGCTCCTTTTAAACCCAAAACAAATTCGCATCAAAAACAATCTTCAAATAAATCGCAAAAAACAGATTCGCAAACTCTTTCAGTTTCAAAAAAATCAAAATCGGGTAAATATGCGCAATAAAATTCTCTATACACTCTTGATGGCATTTATGATTTGTTGGTCATCATGTAACAATGGTAATACCGCATCAAAGCAATCCAAGTCTATTGTTGGTCTTTCATCTGACACATTGTCAATTGATAATGTATCTAATAAAAACATCTCCATATCTGTACAAAATGAGAGTGTAATATCTCTCCATTCAAGTCAAGAGAACTCAATAGTTGTATCACTGCTTGATGTTGCAAGAATGGTTAAAGATAAGAATGAGGTCGCTTTACTTGCTTTAAAGAATGATAATGTGCTACAAATCAAAGTCGTTGTTGAAAACGAAATAGACACAGTCTACAATTATAGTATTTCACCATACTATAATGAAGATGTTGTATTCTCGATTTCAGGACAATGTGCTCCATTGGTGCCTAAATTTTCTAATCCGACACAAACTATTGATATTAAAAAATGGCTATTTAGAAAAAAAGAACATCTAGATAACGAAAGCATACATTTATTATGTGGGTTAATTAATCAATTATCCAGAACCAATACAATTGAATATGTAACAAATTCTATTATTCCTGTTATTCATAGTTTCTCTGGGGTGAAATACAGAGTAAACACTTCTATTATAGCAGATTATTATGTATTGTACGCTTGCTCTTCAGCAAAAGAAATTGATGCATTTGTAGAAGATGTTGTATCTAACGATTTTGACCTATGTGTGAAAAACCCTAATGGGGAAATGGACTGTTATCGACAATCAGAAAGCAATGGATATAAATGTATATGCTTAGTTGCCATAAACAGCGATTGGAGTTACAAAATACAGCCATTGGGACTTATTGCTATAGATAATTCAGCTCCTGTCTCTACGTTATCTTCATATGAAGACAATGTTTCAAAGATTAATTTTCCGAATAATATGACGGTTCTCTTCCCATCCAACAAGCCACTAATCAATGGGGTTTGTGATGTGTCTATTACTAATTCAGCTGGTAATGGAATTGAATGTAATGTTTCCTTTCGGATTATATTTGCTGGGGATGTAAAATCGGTTACAGTTAAAAGAACTAAGAAACTTTGTTATGATAGTTGGACGCACAAAGTAGAAAACAAAGTTATAGATTTAATAGACAAGAGCAGTCCATATACATTCACATATATGTTACATCTTACAGATGGAGATAATTACATTCCAATCATTGTAGAAGACAATCACGGAAATAAGCGTGAGTTTGAACTTAATGAAAGGGCTGAATTTGTAAGAACTGATGCTCCTAACATCAACATTGACAATAACATCAACATTGACAATTTTTAGATTCTGACTACTGAACATAATAACTTATGGGTGGTGACATTGTTCTATAGGAGTATATATCATTGACTAAGTTTATGTATTTATCCTAAACATACTTACTATAACAACCGTGAATTGGTACAAATTCTTACATAATGCATGGAGTAGCTTTTTTAAGAAGAAAAAGAATAATGGAGAGGTAATTATGCCATACCTTAATTCTTTTGCGGAGAATCATAAAACAAGATTAGCTATTATAGAACGACATCTTCATCGGAAAGACTATAATTTTGGTAAATGGAAAGCAATTCTGATTCCCAAAAAAGATGGAGGTAATCGCCCACTAATCATTCCCAATAGTATTAGCGACAAACTCGTATTAAAAGCAATAAGCGACTATCTATCAGACTCATTATATTGTGTGTTTAATAGTGTCAGCTCTATTAGTTATGCTTATCAAAAAGGGAAATGTACACGAGATGCTCTTATTCAATTAAAACGGATACATAATCCCGAAAACATCTTATTAAAAATCGACATTAAGCACTTTTTTGATGAAATAGATAAGGCAATACTTATTCAACTGTTAGATGAATATCAAATAGATGATTATGTGAAACGTTTGATTTTCAAATGTATTAATCCTATTATAGACTACTCAAACCTAAAAAAAAGTGACATTGAAAAGTTTCCAAAAGGTGGAATGCCTCAAGGGAATCCGATTTCTTCTGTATTAAGTAACTTATATCTTTATGAATTAGATAAGTTAGCAATTTCTAAGGGCTGGAAAATGGTTCGGTATGCAGATGATATGGCATTCTCTGTGTCCAATATTGGAGAAGCCAAGTTAATTCTATCTCAAATTGAAAAATACCTATTAGAGAGGCGTAAATTGACCATACACCCTTTAAAAACATCCTCTGATGCAAAGACAGCTATTTTCCTAAATCCAAAGAAAAATAGCATGAAGTATTTGGGCGTAATTTTTAATGGTCAATATTTATTCCCAACAAAAGAATGCTATAATCAATTAATTGGAAAAATAAAAAGCATACTCAAAGACGCATTGACTTCCAAAGAAAAAGAAGTAGCTATTAAAAAGGCTATTGCTCAATGGTGTGGTTACTATGCATTTACTGACATTCCCAATAACCAGATTAAATGGATGAATAATGTTATTAATTACCAAATTGGCAAATGCAAATTAGATATACCTAAGGTCAATATAGCTGATGCTATTTATAAGACAAGGAAACGTCAAAATAATCGACTTGTTTCAATATTTTATCCTATACAATTTGGAGAAGAGTATGGATGGTTGAATATCTACAGTTAAAAAGTTTATTGTGGATGTTAGATTCACTTTTATTTTTTACTTTTGTACTCAATAGAGTTACTTGAGTGCAATTCAAAGCAGAATACAGCAAGAAGAACGGTTGGCAATTCATTACCTCAAAATCGGGTTATCTACCCAAAGCCCTTATTATAAAGGGATAAGGATTATATTCCAAATTTAGATATAAATCACGATTTATATGCCAGTGGAATAAGAAAAAATCAAGACCACCCCTATCTTTATGGCGTGGAGGTCTCAGTGTGTGAGCCTCAAAGTAAATGTTTAACGAGCTCTTAGTCTCAAAATGTAATAGCCTATGCGGATAGTATGTGGTCTTGACGTACACAAAGATAGTGTATTTGTTTGTATTCTCAACGAAAAAGGTGAGAAATTTGAAGCTAAGTATGGTGTTTTGACACCTGAGTTGGAAGAGCTGCACCAACTTCTCCTTACTCATGAAGTAAAGGAAGTTACTATGGAAAGCACGAGTATTTACTGGCATCCCATTTGGCGCATTCTCAGTGATATAGAATGTCTGAAGTTGGTCAATCCCTACTTCATCAAGCAGCTTCCCGGTCGGAAAAGTGATGTCCGTGATGCTGCCTGGATAGCTGAATGTACCATGAAGGATCTCATCCGTGGCAGTTTCGTTCCGGATGATATAGTGCAGCGTATGCGTCAGTATAACCGACGCATTTTTGACTTGAACAAGGAGAAGGTCTATAAACTGACCAAACTGGACACCTTGCTCCAACGCTGCAATATCCGCATCAGTAACTACGTATCTTCTACAGACAGCAAGAGCTACAAAGATGTGGTCAAATTACTATCTGAGGGGATTGCCGATGCGGAAAAACTGACAGAGGCTATCCATGGACGGACGTTGAAACGTGTCGGGAAAGAGGTGATTGCTGCCGCTCTGACAGGAGTTGTCAACGAAGTGGACATAGACCTGATCCGCCAGTACAGGGAGGAAATCCTTATGGACGACAAGCATCTGAAAGAGTGCCAGGAAAAACTGACGGAAATCTGCAGGAAGGAATTCCCAAAGGAGTTCGAGAACCTTCAAACGATACCCGGTGTAAAGGAACGTTCGGCAACCTCCATACTCTCAGAATTAGGAGCCGATATGAAAATGTTTCTGACAGCATCTGCATTGGTGTCGTGGTGCGGACTCAAACCAAGGAATGAAGAAAGCGCAGGAAAAATCAAATCGCGTAAGATAACGCATGGTAACAAGTACATCAGGAAGACTTTGATTGAATGCGCATGGGGAGCCAACCGGACACAAAACTGCTTTTACTCGAATTTCAGTTACATACAAACTGTCGTCAGAAGGAAGAATGCCATGAAAGTGAAAGTGGCCATAGCCCGGAAAATGCTCGTTGCCATTTGGCATGTGCTGAATGAAGGAGTTGCATATCATGATTATAAGAAGCCTGAAGCTATAGCAGACGGCAACTCTTAATATACCGCTTATTGTAAGGCCAGTATCTTTGTGGTAGCATAGACTCCGTTTTGCAAATTGACTGATGCTTTAAGCGGCTTAGGATGCCAGTGTTAGGAAATAAAGCCTGAAGAGGAAAATGATATTTATTGCATTGTATATCAGACTGCTCTTGATAGAACGGTCAATACAATCATGCTCCTTAACACCATAAATTAAGTAAAGGAGCCATAAAGACAGGGATAATCTTTATCTTTTCATAGAGGAAGATACAAAAAATATAAGAACAGGGAACAATTACCCTGTTTTTTCGTTCGTTTTAGTTCTGCGCCAAACGATTTTTCAATCTCAGCCGAACGATTTTTCATTCTCCTGAGAATGATTTTCCGTTCTGTGGCAAACGATTTTCCGGTTGACGGAAGCCTTTTAAGCAGACAACAACAACATACAAACTCCCCCTCCCCTACGTACAAGTATTTAAATGGGAAAAGGGTTCGCATCCTTCATACATGCTGTAAACCAATCTGTTGCGGTGAAACTTCTTCGACAAGTGCCCTCACCTAACGTTCACGTCACGCAATATGTGCATGTTTATAATCCTTGAAACACAAACTGTTAAGGTGAAGGGGCATTATACTGTGCAAAAAATATTAAACCGAGATGGGCAGGATCCCCCGAAGGTCGTCCACGATAGCCACGTGGGGATAAGTTTTCAATTCCTCACACGTGGTCATGCCATGCAATACACCGGCAAAATCCGTACCGGCGGCCTGTGCCGTTGCGGCATCCACTACGCTATCCCCTACATACAGCACCTCAGATTTCCCGCCATCGGAAGCACGTCCGATGGCCAACAACAATCCTTCTGGGTCCGGCTTGGCCGCTGTCACATCCTCTCCGCCCACGATGAAATCCACAAGACCGTCATGTCCCGTTTTTTCAAACAAGTCGAGGATGCGGTAACGGAATTTGGTGGACACAATACCCAACACGGCTCCTTGGCTTTTCAAAGTTTCCAAGACCTCTATCGTCTCCGGGAAAAAGAAAGTATTGGCAGTCATGTGGACATCGGCGGCCTTTACATATTCACGCTTGTAATCCGCCAACGTTCCCGCCTCGGTAATTCCCGTCAGGATGGAAAAAGATTCCTCCAACGTCTTCCCGATGGTGCGCTTGATTTCCGTATCCGTCACTCCGGTGTGCCCGTGATTGTCGAGCACATGCCGGAAACAAGTCACAATGCCCCGTGAAGAATCGACCAAGGTATAGTCGAAATCAAAAATATAAATAGTATAGCGTTTCATATCTTACGAAAAACAGTATTAAAACAGATTCAGTTTCTTTTGCCGGGCTTCCTCTATCGAGACGGTCTCTACACGCCGCGTTCCGGCACTTTCACGCAAACGTTCCTGCTCTTCGCGCAACTCGCGGAAAGCCTCTCCCTCCGTGTCGGGATTCAGGAAACGGGCAGCCGTCAGCGCGTTCTGCGAGGCATCCTTCATCCAAATGACCGGCCCGTCGTACACAGGAGCTATCTTCAATGCCGTATGCAAACGGCTGGTTGTGGCCCCGCCGATCATGACCGGAATGGACAGCCCGGCCCGCTTCAATTCGCCCACCACATGCACCATCTCTTCCAGGCTCGGCGTAATCAGTCCGCTCAGGCCGATGATGTCGGGGTGCAGTTCCTTGGCTTTCGCCACAATCTCTTCTGCCGGTGTCATGACCCCCAAATCCACTATCTCATAGTTGTTGCAAGCCATGACCACCGATACGATATTCTTCCCGATGTCATGCACATCTCCCTTCACCGTAGCCACCAAGACCAATCCCGCACGTGCTGCCCCCTCTTTTTTCTCGGCCTCGATACGGGGTTGCAGGATGCCCACGGCTTTCTTCATCGTACGGGCTGTCTTCACGACCTGCGGCAAGAACATCTTACCGGCCCCGAACAGCTCGCCCACGGTATTCATCCCCTTCATGAGCGGCCCTTCGATGATGTCTACGGCGTGCGGATAAGACTGTGCCGCCTCCTCCAAATCTTCCTGCAAATAGGAATCTATACCTTTCACCAAAGCATGCTGCAAACGTTCCTCCACACTGCCGCCACGCCAGGCATCTGTCACAGGCACCCCGCCGCCTCCCGCTCCAGACAGCCCGGCCTTCGCCGCTTCTGCCTCAGCTTTCAGCTTATCGGCCAACTCTATCAACCGCTCCGCCGCGTCAGGCCGACGGTTGAGCACCACGTCTTCTATGACCGTCAGAATGTCGGACGGAATATCGCCATACATCACCGACGTGGCGGGATTGACGATGCCCATGTCCATCCCCTCACGGCAGGCATGGTAGAGGAACACGGCGTGCATCGCCTCGCGGATATAGTTGTTGCCCCGGAAAGAGAAAGAAAGGTTGCTCACCCCGCCACTTACATGTGCTCCGGGGAGGTTACGGCGAATCCATCCCGTAGCACGGATAAAGTCCACGGCATAGTTGTCATGTTCCTCCATTCCCGTGGCTATGGCCAACACGTTAGGGTCGAATATGATGTCATGGGGATTGAAACCGACCTCGTCCACCAACAAACGGTAAGCCCGTGCGCAGACTTCGATCTTGCGTTCATAAGTATCGGCCTGCCCCTTTTCATCAAAAGCCATCACGATGACGGCCGCCCCAAGGCGTTTCACCTCCCGGGCATGGGCCAAGAAAACTTCCTCTCCTTCTTTCAACGAGATGGAATTGACGATGCTCTTGCCCTGCACGCATTTCAGTCCGGCTGTAATCACGTCCCATTTGGAAGAATCTATCATGACGGGCACGCGGGAAATCTCCGGCTCGGAGGCCAACAGGTTCAGGAACGTCACCATCTCCTGCCGGGCATCGAGAAGCCCGTCGTCCATGTTGATGTCGACGACCAACGCACCATCCTCCACTTGCTTGCGGGCGATTTCCAAAGCCTCTTCGTAGTTTTTCTCTTTGACCAACCGCAGGAATTTGCGAGAACCAGCCACATTGCAACGTTCGCCCACATTGACGAACCGCACTTCAGGCGTCAGTTCAAACTGCTCCAAACCACTCAGGCACAAGGTTTCGGCTCTTCCGGCCGGCACATGCGGACGCCCTTGCGCCGCCAAAGCCGGAAAACGGGCGATATACTCGTCCGTCGTACCGCAACAGCCCCCGATGATATTCACCCAACCTTCGTCCACAAAGAATTTCATTTCCTCTGCCATCTGGGTTGGAGTCTGGTCGTACTCACCCATACTGTTGGGCAGTCCTGCATTCGGATAGACGGATATATAATAAGGTGAACGATGAGCCAAAACTTGCAGGAAAGGAATCAGGTCGTGCGCCCCAAAAGAACAGTTCAGCCCCAAGGAAAAAATATCGGCATGAGATACCGAAGCCAAAAAGGCCTCCATCGTCTGGCCGGAAAGCGTACGTCCGCTCTTATCCGACACCGTAACCGACAACATGAGCGGCACTTTGCGTCCAACGGTTTGCATGGACGCTTCCGCCGCATAAATAGCGGCCTTGGCATTCAGCGTGTCGAAAATAGTTTCGATGAGCAAGGCATCCACACCGCCTTCGAGCAAGGCTTCCATCTGTTCCCGATAGGCAGCCACCAATTCGTCGAAAGCCAGGGCGCGGTATGCCGGATTGTTCACATCGGGACTCATCGAGCAGGTTTTGTTGGTCGGTCCCACCGAACCGGCCACGAAACGCGGTTTTTCGGGATTGAGGGCCGTGAACTCATCCGCAAGTTCACGGGCTATCCGGCAAGCTGCCAAGTTGATTTCACGACAATAATCCTCCACGTGATAATCCGCCATCGACACCCGTTGCGAACTGAACGTATTCGTCTCGATAATGTCCGCCCCGGCCGCGAGATATTTACGGTGGATATCCCGAATCACATCGGGACGCGTCAGCGACAACAGATCGTTGTTACCGGCCATCAGTCCCGGAACATCCCTGAAACGCCCCCCCCGGAAATCAGCCTCTGTCAGGCCATACCGCTGAATCATGGTGCCCATGGCACCATCCAATATCAATATCCTCTCCTTAACAATCTCTTCCAACCTCATGATTTCAAACTCTAATACCTTTTTACCTGCCGGTCTATCTCGCGCCGGTCTTCCTTTTCCTTCAACGTCTGCCGCTTGTCGTATTCTTTCTTACCCCGGCACAAATACACATCCACTTTGGCACGTCCGTTCTCGTCGATAAACAACAAGGTCGGCACCAACGTGAAGCCGGGACTTTTCATTTCCTGCTGCAATTTCCGGATTTCCTTGCGGTTGAGCAAAAGCTTCCGGTCGCGCCGTGCCGCATGGTTATTGTAAGAACCGTACGAATACTCGGCCACGTACATGTTTTTCACCCACACCTCTCCGTTATGGATGAAACAAAAAGTATCCACCAGACTGGCCTTGCCCGCCCGTATGGATTTGATTTCCGTACCGGTCAGCACGATGCCGGCCGTATATTTGTCCAACAGCAAGAAATCAAACGATGCCCGTTTATTCTTGATGTTTATTGATTTGGTCTTATTTTTCTTTTCTGCCATCTTTTTCCCTCCTTACTCTTTCACTACCTCGGCAAACAGCTCGAGATGCTCATCCACATAACAAGCCAATGCAGCCGTGACTTCTTCTTCCATTTCCACAAACCCGTCATCCAAGTCGTCAAACTGCGGATACGCCTCAAACAAAGCCATAAAGTCTTCGTCCGAACAGTCCTTCGTCAGTTCTTCCTTGTATTTGTCATACAGCCTCTTTCCTTTATATACCAGTTTGGAGAAATCATGCGCCCCCATCAGCCGCATGGCTTTCGCAAAAGGATTGTCGAAAATAAACGGCCCGTAGCCGTTGTGTATCAATTGGATAAATCCTCCGTCCATCACCTCCTCACGAAACAGGGCATAGGCCAACAATGAAATTTGTTCCCCATTGAGCATCCCCATGTTCCCGGCACTCAACTCTCCACCGATAACCTCCCGATAACGGTCAATGAAGACCTGCAAAAACTCATCCATTCCTTGTGCAGCCGCCTCGCGCAACCACGCATCGCTGATTGTTATTTTTTCTTGTTCCATTCCTTTGCGTCTTGAATTTGCAAAGATAGTGAAAGACGAGCGCAGTTCCAAGCCAAAAGCTTGCTTTTGAACGAAAGACTGCCGAGCCGCATCCTATTTTCGCATTGGCAAAGAAAATCCTAAAAATATTCCGCCTTTTATTTGTACGTTCCGCAATGTTGTCCTATATTTGCAGTGTACTATTATACTAATACACTAATTAATTTATAAAACATTGCCTTATGCTGACCATTGAACACCTTTCATTCGGATATTCCAAACGGAAAAACCGCGTGTTAAACGACTGCTCCCTCCATCTCGAGGAAGGCAAGATTTATGGGCTTTTAGGGAAAAACGGGGTCGGAAAGTCCACCTTGCTCTACCTGATGACCGGACTCCTTACACCGACAGAAGGACATGCTTGCCTGAACGGCACAGATGTACGCTTGCGCCGTCCGGACACATTGAGCGACTTCTTTCTCATCCCCGAAGAATTCGACCTTCCGGACTACAACCTGAAAAAGTACGTCCGCCTCAACGCTCCTTTCTATCCGCATTTCGACCATGACAACCTGCTCCGCAATCTGGAAATGTTCGAACTACCGGAAGACATCAAGCTCGGCGAACTTTCGATGGGACAAAAGAAAAAGGCACTCATCTGCTTTGCCTTGGCCACCCGTACCTCGTGGCTCATCATGGACGAACCGACCAACGGACTGGACATCCCCGGCAAAAGCCAATTCCGCAAACTCCTCATCCGCGAAATGAACGAATCGCGTGGTATCGTGATTTCCACCCATCAGGTGCAAGATGTGGAACAACTTCTCGACCACGTGGTCATCTTAGATAACGCCCGCGTACTGCTCGATGCGTCGGTAACTGAAATCTGCCATAAATTATATTTCACGCAGACCGACAATGAATCGGAAACCTCCGAGGCTTATTACGCCCTCCCTTCTTACAACGGGCACAGCGTCATGCTCCCGAATCCGGAAGACAAGGATTCGGAAATCAACTTGGAACTCCTTTTCAACGGTACCCTGGCACACCCGGAAACCATCTGCCCCTTGTTTAATGCTGAAAAATAAAAGGATATGGAATCACAGTTTTTCAACCGGAAACGCTTCGCAGCCTTGCTTCACGCAGACTGGGCTATCCTATGTACACGCAGCCTCGTCATCCTCACCGCAGGCTACTTGTTACTCTCTGTCATTCTCACGGTGTCTTGCCTCAAAGTATATTCGGAAAACGCCACCTTGCTACAGACCCTCCCAACGGACATGTTAGAAGAAAAGTTCGCCCACCTCACTGACACAGCCACTAACCAAAATGCTGCGTTCGTCACCGTTACGGCATTCTTTTTCCTATTCCTTATATTCACTCCGTGGCTATGGAATGCGCCCATATACAACAAGGGACAGCACATCAGGTACTTGTTACTCCCTGCCTCCACGTTCGAGAAGTTCGCCCGATGGTGGCTCTATACCGTTCCTCTTTCGATTTTAGCAGGCGTTCTTATTATTTTGGCGGCAGACATCACCCGTGTCATCATCTGCAACATGGTCTTCCCGGATTACAGTTTCGCCCGCCCCCTACTCTTTACTTCCGGACTTCATACAGCCTCCTCCGGCTTTGTACTCAGGATGCTCCTCACGACCGGCCTTTTGGGCCAAGCCATTTCTGCCCGGAGCGAAACAGGACGGACACCCCTGCGCCGCGCACTCGGCAAATGCCCAATCCTGTTGTTGCCCCTCCTTTTGATGATTGGAGTCTCGCTCATTGCCGGAGGCGACCCTGACACTTACCCCCAACAGCCCGGAGCTGCGACTGCCGAAGTGGTATGGCATGCCTTTTGGCTTGTCGTAACCTCCCTCTTTTGGCTGTCGGCCTACCGCAGAATGAAAAAGAACGACCTCAAGTACCAATATGCACTCAATCCGAAAAGCGTATGAATTTCAAGGAAAGCAAACCCATTTACTTGCAAATCGCCGACCGCATCTGCGATGAAATACTGCAAGGACGGTACGCTGAAAACGACCGTATCCCTTCCGTGCGCGATTACGCCGCCACGGTGGAGGTGAACGCCAATACGGCCATGCGCTCTTACGACTTCCTGCAATCCCGCTCTGTCATCCGCATGCAACGCGGCATAGGTTATTTCGTAGAACCGAGCGCATCGGAACGCATCCGTTCGTTTCGCAGGGAAAGTTTCATGAATGAAGAACTCTACGATTTCTTCCGGCAAGCCCGTTCCATCGGCATCACGGCAGAAGAACTCGAAACCCTTTACCGGCAATATTTATCAGACACCTTAGACCCTATGTACAACCTTTAAAAACACTCATCATGAACAAGAATACATTGAACGCCCAACGCCTCCTCCGATATTTCCGCAAGGACTGGAGTGAGAACAACATGCAGTTATACTATTATTTCATCATTCCTTACGGCATCATGACCCTGCTATTCAGTTGGATGGACTTTTCCAAAACGCATTCTGTGGTCGTGGCATTGGAACAAGTGCGGCAAGGCATGGAAACCGACAACAACAGTTACCAACAAATCATAGAAAATGCGTTGTCGGGAAAAGACGACTGTTGGTCATTCATTACCTTAACGACCATTTTCTGTTTTTATTTCTTCATGGCCTACGTTGGCAGCACCTTTTTCAAAACATCAAAATACCGGAAAGATTACATCACCGACCTGACACTCCCGGTTTCAAATGCAGAGAAGTTTATCATACGGTGGGGCAGAATCGCAATCATACCTTTCCCCGTCTTTTGTTTAGCCACCGTATTGGCAGACTTCACCCGTATCGGTTTCATCCATTTCCTCTATCCCGAAGTCTCGTTGTCGTTCCCTGTCCCATGGTCAAGTAGCGAATGTGAGGTGTACCTGCCCTTAGCCATCCTCCAAGCCTACAGCCTGCAAGCCTTGTTCATTCTGGGCGGTACCTATTGGCAGAAGAAACCTTTCCAAAAAACGCTGAGCCTCGTGCTGCTCACGTCCTTGATATATTATTTCACCTATTTCTGCACCGTATTTTATTTTATCGGACCGGATTTCGTTTACCATAATACCGCACAACAATGGGTATACGGTTGGACATTCGGTGTCCCCGCTTTCCTCGTCCTGTTGGGCTACCTGTTGACTTACCTCCGCATGCGCCGTGCCACGCTTCTCCCGTCGTGGAAAGACAAGACTACGTTAGTGCTCTTTGCAGCCTTGCTCATCGGACTGGGGCTTTGCGTTTGGATGCCGAACTTCATTATGAACCATTTCGCCTTCGAATAAAAGCGGAAGGCCTCATAAAGACATCGTCCCACGAAATTACGTCTAAAAGGAATAACGCGTGTATATTTAACACCTTTTTCGCCCGTTTTCTTGCCCGTACAACATTTTATTCATAGTTTTGCCGCCGAAAATGACAGAAAAACATTACAGTTAAAAGAACAACAGTCACATGAAAAAACAAACCATCATTGCCGCTCTCTTATTAGCTACGACCATGAGCCACGGAAAGGCGGCACCGAATCGAACCGAAACACCTGCTAATTATGAAGGCTATCTTTTCGCTTATTTCGAAGGCAGAGGAGATGCCAAACAACAGGAACATTTGCGTTTCGCCCTCAGTGATGACGGAGTGAACTGGCGTGCACTCAACGGAAACCGCCCGGTCATCGCTTCCGACACCATCAGCGAAAGCGGGGGTATCCGCGACCCGCACATCCTGCGCGGCGAAGACGGACGCTTCTACATCGTGGCCACGGACATGAATACCGCCAAAAACGGTTGGAACGAAAACCCGGGCATCGTACTCCTGAGTTCGGACGACCTGCTTCATTGGAAGCATGCCAAGATCAATCTATCCAAGGATTATCCGAAACATTTCGGTGATGCTTATTGGGTATGGGCCCCTCAGACCATTTACGACCGCAAGGCCAAAAAATATATGATTTATTTTACCTTGCAACGCAACGACCGCAAAAGCCTCATCACCTATTATGCATATGCCAACAAGGACTTCACAGGCTTTGAAAACGAACCCAAACAGCTCTTTTCGGCCAAATACGGCAGCATAGACAACGACATCATAGAACGGGATGGCACTTACCACCTTTTCTATAAAGGCAACACCAAGGACGAAAATGGCAAGGAAGTGAAAAACGGCATCCAACAAGCCACTTCGAAAAGCCTGAAAGGCAAATGGAAGGAAGACTTCAGGTATGTAGACGCTTACGCAGGAAAGACACCCGTGGAGGGGTCGAGCATCTTCAAGCTGAACGGGAAAGACGAATACGTGTTGATGTACGACATGTACACCAGCGGACGGTATGAGTACCAGACCAGTACCGA
The DNA here is from genome assembly GCF_900683745.1 of Paraprevotella xylaniphila YIT 11841. NCBI lineage: Bacteria > Pseudomonadati > Bacteroidota > Bacteroidia > Bacteroidales > Prevotellaceae > Paraprevotella > Paraprevotella xylaniphila. The sequence goes on along the minus strand of NZ_LR215980.1, from coordinate 194,760 downwards.
CCTTTACCATTTCTCCGAACCCAAAGCGTTCACCAAAGACTTCTTCCCGCGCCATGGCTCCGTCATTTCGCTGACCCGCGACGAACTGCAACGCCTACAGGAGAAATGGGGCTACGTGGTGACCTACCAGTTTGAAAGCCACGGCAACCCCATCATCCGCCACATGCACACAGCCGACCCTGCCGCGCTCGTCAAGGGCGACACGCTATGGCTCTTCGCCGGACACGACCTGAACGGCAACCAAAACGGCTACGTGATGAAAGACTGGCAGCTGTTCTCCACCACCGACATGAAGCATTGGACGCAACACCCCTCCCCTCTGAAAATCGATGAATTCAAATGGGCAGAAAGCAAACAGGCATACGCCGGGCACGCAGTTGAACGCAACGGCAAATACTATTGGTATGTCAGCACCAACTGGTGCGGTATCGGCGTGGCCGTATCCGACAAAATCACCGGCCCTTACAAAGATGCCTTAGGCAAGCCGCTGCTCACCAACAAAGACTGTTTCGATTCCCGCCACAGTTGGGCTTGTATCGACCCTGCCGTATTCATAGACGATGACGGCCAAGCCTACCTGACATGGGGTAACCGCGAATGCTATATCGTAAAACTGAAAGACAACATGATAGAAACAGAGGGAGAGGTGAAACGCATCCATATCGACGAAAGCCATCCTTTCACTGAGGCTCCGTGGATACACAAATACAATGGCAGATATTACCTCACATACGCTAGCGAATGGCCGGAAAAAATAGCCTATGCCGTAGCCGACCACATTGAAGGCCCGTATGAAACGAAAGGGATAATCTCAGAAATAGCCGGGAACAGCAACACGACCCATCCGGCCATCGTGAACTTCAAAGGACAATGGATTTTCATCAGCCACAATGGCGGCCTGCCCACCGGCACCAGTTACAGCCGCTCCATCGTGGCCGAACCCATGGAATACAATGCCGACGGCAGCATCAAGCCGATTCCTCCCACGGCAGAAGGCGTGAAACCGTTGTAGATTTCCCTTACCTCAAAAGCAAATCCCCGTGAAGACCGGATAAAAGTTGAAGTCTTCACGGGGATTTGCTTATCTATGCCGTGCCCACTGGTATAAAAAGCACATCAGCCATGCCTCGGTTGTGCCAACATCCATTTGAAGTATTCCTCATGCTCGTCCACTAGCTTCTCCCATGAATAATCACGCCGTATCACTTCCAAGTTACGTCCCGTATATTCCTTTTTATAGGCAGACACCGCCTGGTCTATTCCGTCCAACATCTCCATGGCAGCATCCGTGGAACCATAATATAAGGCGTTTTCACCCAAGACCGCACGGTTGAAGATATTGTCATGAGCCAGGATAAAGCAGCCGGAAGCCATGGCTTCCAACAAAGAAGGGTTCGTTCCGCCCACACTATGCCCATGGAAATAAGCATAGGAATAATGACGGATGGAGTTTAATTTACGAAAATCATATATACCACCCACAAAGCGGATATTCCGGTCATCGCCGTAGCGTTCCACCAGATGTTTTCCATAAGGCGTATTCGTCTTGCCTACAATCACCAACGGGCGTTTGCCATACTGGCCTGAAGCCAAATATCCCTCTATGGCCATGAAAAGGTTGTTTTCCGGTTCCAAACGGGCCACCACGATGAAATAACCATCCGCTTCCAAACCGAACTCCTTTAATATGTCCTCATCGTAATCCTCATGAATGTCAGCCCCGTATGCCAAGAACTTGCTTTCTTTTCCATATTTCTCCTTATAATAATCATGTATACCCATATTGTCCGCAATCAGGAAATGGCTATGCTTCACTGCCATACGTTCTTCCCAGAATACGAACTTCTGCACCCATCTGTTAAACTTCGTACGCTTGTATTCCAACCCGTCCATGTTCGTCGTAAAAAGCGGATACTTGATACGCTTCACATTGAACCAGATATAAGCCGGAACGATGCTCGTATAGCCCGCTTCGTAAATAATGTCGAACTTCTCCTTCTTCAAGGCATCGCGCAAAGACAGGAAATCGTAAAAGAAACTCCCCACGGAACTCCCTATCCATTTCTCCGGGCTATAAATATGCTTTATGCGTACCCCCTTATAATCAGGCTCTCGGTAAGGATGGAAATGCGGAGAGTACACCACGACCTCATGCCCCCGCCGGACCAATCCCACGGAGATATATTCTGCAAACTGCTCGAAGCCCCCGTAGTTGTTCGGTATGCCACGGGTGCTGATAAATGCTATTTTCATATAATATGTTTATGGATTAAAAATCGATGAACATAACCCCTAATTAAATGGTTATGATTGAGGTTGTTTCAGTTTGTCATAGCAACCATCAAAACGTTATAAAATGTGCCTCAACTGTTGAAAAAAAACTTTAAAGCTATTGGTTTCATAAAACTGTTCGATGTCTTGCTGCATGTATGCCTTTATTCCATTATAGCATATCTCTTTATAAACAGTTGACAAAGCTGTGATGTTACCTTTTTCCACTATATACGAAAATGAAGGGTATTGCTGCGAAAACGACTTAAAATATGGAATGTCTGTCAATATCATCTTCTTTCTAAAATACACCGCAGCTTCCAAAATTCCACTTTGCGACACTTCTTCGTATGGCAACAACACGATATCTGTATTGTCAAAAAGATAGTTTAGCTCTTCATCCTCAATGAAACGCAATATTGTAGAACACGATACAAGCTCTTTTATTTCGCCTATCCTTTTCTTGACAATCAAATGTGCATCATTACCTGCAAAAATGAAATGCAACCGTTTCAGGACATCAGCTTCCGTCTTCTTTATAGAATCAAACACAAAGTTAATGCCCTTACTTTTTCTCATATGTCCAAAAAATAAAATGTTGATATGATGGGACGAAATTGAGTTTATAACGCTCTCATTCAACTCAAGCGTATTGTAACTTTTTGGAAACTCGTATTTAAAATGCGGAACGTAAAGACGCTTGCCCCCAAAGCTTATCCTGTCTAAATACCTCTCACTACGTTCCGAATGATAAATCAAAGCGTAAATATGTTTATAAAGCATTTCAAACACTTTAGTGTATTTTCTATTACCTTCTTTATCTAACGAAACGAACTCATGCACATCTAAAATCGGCTTAGGATGAAATACCAACAGCAAACATATCAACACCATGTCAACCCACTCGCCAAAAGCCATATACACATATGCCGACTTTCTGTTCCTACATACGTCTTTAATAAACACAGGTAACAACTTTAGCAAATTAAAAATCTTTTTCACCTTGTTACCTTCGTAGATATTAGTAATAAAAGGTTTACCCTTACCTATGGAATAGTTGGAATGGATTTCTGCATCAAACCCATTACTTCGCAATTGGCTATAAAATGCAGTATCGTAGTAATCCATACCCGACTTTTGTCCTATTACATCAAAAAGAACTATTTTCATTTCACAGTTACCTTTACACTATTTTTATATGTATAAACAAACAGACCCAACAACACCCATGTGAACAAGAAATAACCCGGCATATGGAAACAACAGTTAATGATAAAAAATACGAATATCACCTTAAATGTAGTACCTTTAACCTTAAATATAGTGTACAGGAAAACAAGGGCGAAACCACAAACACCCACAATGCCAAAGTCGAAATATATTTGCCCCGGCCAGACATTGATTGTAATATCATAGTTCCTGTATGGAAAATCATCGGCAATACTCCCCAAACTGCCCCATCCCATGCCGAACATCTCCCTGTGGTACCATTGCACCTCACCCGAAATATTCATCACATCCAACCATCTTGGATTATTGTCACTATCCACAAGATCGTAAACGAACCTTTCGGGCAAAACATTTATCAATATGGATGTATCTGTAAAACAAACAAGTAAAAGCAAAACAAATGGGATTAAGCTCCAAGCTTTACGATATTTAGCCACACAATATACATAATGCATGGCAAAACACAACAAAAGTATTCGCGACTGAATAAATAAAAGGGCAATAAATACTACTAACCTATATCTTGAGGACACGTTAAGACCACACCATTGGCTCATTACATCAACCATCATATAGGCAAACACGATATAAAAAGCAAGCCAGTTTGGATCGTTGAAAAACAAATCCGGACGTCCCACGGCCAAAAAGCCCTCACCCGGCTGACTTATGGGCACAATGTGAATTAGGGCACCAAGCCATTGAAGCAACGTCAACACACACAGAAACAACACAAACTTTTTAAGAAAAAGCAAGATCTGTCCTATCCTTGACTTATGGATTTCCAAAAAGAAAAGAAAGAAATAGAACACTGCAAAATTAAGTATCATGGAAAAGAAGATACGGATAGTGCCACTTTGAAACTTCGAGGTGAAATAAGTCAGCCCTCCATAGCACAGGGCAGAAAACAAAACAATGAAATACTTGCGATATTTCTTCATCCGCACCACGACCTTGATATGCCTGAAGACTATGACATACATAACAGGTATGCAAAAGTGTAACAGTCTGAATTTTCCTACCGGTGTCGCAAACACGACATCATGAAAAATGGAGAGCAACACGAACATCTTGAAGAAGAAAAACTCAATTCTAAGCATTTTTAAGGAACAAATCGAATGATTTCACTACTGTTCGAATATTTGTCTCATCCGTAAACAAAGGAGAGCTTACAGGCGGGTCAACCACCCCGGGGAAACTACTCGCGATGATATAATGGCTATATTCCTCTACCGACATTTTCATCTCGTTTTCAGTTTGTTTCTTCTCCAACAGGTCAAAATAGTTAACGCAAGATTTTAAATCATCTATTGATGTGTTGTATACCCCTTTTAACTTGTCGTAAAAGATGTGGGAGAACACAAATGCAGGCTTTCCCTTAAGGGCCGCCTCCAAACCTATGGTTCCACTGTTGGTAAAGATTGCCTCTGACAGGTCTATCAATTCATGCGAATCTGTATATTCGTTAATAAAGTATATGTTTGGGTATTCTTTACAGTGCTTGTAGAACCCATAACTCCTATTGCCTATGGCATTGGAGTGTTCCTTGACCAACAGGATGTAGTTATCAGGCATTATTCGCCAAATGTTTTTTATGATTTGTAGTTGGTCTTCATAGTAACGACCCACTACGTCTACCGAAGCTTCAGGTTGCATGTGCAGGGGGTAAAGGAAGAATTTCTTTCCTCTGACATCATCTATGTTCAAACGTACCCATTTGCCATATTGTCGCTTGTTGATTTCTTCTCTTACAGCCTTGACATAACGCTGTTTCCTATCAACTATAAGGCAAGGCGAATCTTTGTCAATGTTTTCCTCTGTCACCATACGCTTTATCCGGGCAAATTTGCTGGCAAGCGACATCGATTTTTTCACCTCCACATCAACTTCCGCTACCCTTTGAGGACGGACAGCGATGATAGGAATGCGGTAATTGGCTACATCCCCCTTGTTGATGTTAATACACGTTGGATGAAATGTATCTTGAAATTCCGTATCCATAAATGTGAACCTGCCATTCGGAATCCGAATCGACTGTGGATGCAAATAGTCGCATATCCCTGAAAACCTGTCACGGCATATTCGGTTCATAAGTATCTCATGGGCATATGTCATCTCTCCAAATACATATCTAATGTGGGCTTTCGTCACAAAATCAACGAAAGGGCATTGGATATTCCGTAGAAACTGCAGCCCCCAGTCTCTTTCGTTCCCCAACGCACGATCGTTATAAACTAGCTCGTTAAGTTTATATTCTCCTACTGGCTCTCCTACAACTTTAGCCACGTCTCTGTTTAACAACAGAATATTGTTTTTGGAATTATTTTCCAACAAAAAGTCGTAATATTTTTTCTGGAAGCATATCCAGTATATACCATAACCCATTTCTGACAAACCTTTGGCTATCATTGAAAACAGGTATGTTTTTTGAAAATTTGAGATAAATGCTATGTTCATAATTATAAATATTAAAGAAAGTCCACATTGTTTTTTGAGACCAAAGCAGCCTTGCCAACATAAACTTTTAAATGATTAACTATTGATGTGTCTGCCAAAATTGATTTTGCAGCCTCGACAATTTCATCTATGTGTAAAGGCAAAGTGTTCACATCAAAAAAAGGATATGGATAATCTAATATTTTATAAAGAGCTTTTGTCTTATGGCTGTCAGACCCAAACAACAATAAAGGTGTATAGCTTAAACTAGCCAGTATTGATGCATGCCATCTTCCTGAAATGAATAACTTGGAATGTTTAAATACAGCGTACAGCCTATGATAGTCACAGTTGGAAAGATTAATTATAGGCATATTGTGTTTTCTTGACAATCGCTTATATGCACAGTCTATTTGCTTATTCTTACCATTAAAACCATCTAACAGCACAACTTGCACATCCAATGCCTGTAGCCTTGGTATGAGCTTGTCGTAAAATTGTTCAACATCCCAACGTACAGAACTTTGATATTCAGTCTCGTTAAATGCACTTGTATCTCCAAGTACCATATAATTGTTGGCTAAATTAAAAGCCTGCTTAATATCATAGACCACGCTTTCATCCTCTTCGTATGAAAACAAGGCATCAGGAACGTATTTGCCATTGGATATTCCATGGTCTGCCAACTTGGGAATAGACAGAGGCTCTCTTAAATACAGGTAATCAAGATGTGGCAAAGTATGAATTAACATTTCCCATGCATCATTGTTGCCAGGATCAACCGTTAAATTAACTAGTGCTGTAGTCTTATTATACTTTATCTTAGAAAGCCATGCCATATAAATGGTGTATCTTCCACCTCCGTTGTATACGCCATGTTGGTTGACACCATTTACGATTGTACCCTCTCCGTTTATAATGACTATATCGGCCCACTCCAGCAACTCTTTCTCATACTGCAATATATTACCCCCGTCCATTTTATTAAAATAAGTTTCAAATTGCTTATACAAACAAGGAACGTGGTATAAATTCATGTAACTCTCAATGCTGTATGGTAATGGGGGAGTGCGCCTAAAAATATTTCTAACATGCTGCATTTTTTGCCAAACGCGCAATGGTATCTTTTTTCTAATCCTGTATTTTAATGTTTGATTGAATCCTGCTTTTGGCGTAGAATGATCATAACTTCTCCTGTCGATAATTTTCATATCGTCATTGGCTGAAACCTTTGAATTTATCAAATCAATCAAACATTCTGTGGTAGCAATGCTACCATAATTAGCGGCAGAACGATAGTCTCCAATAAAAAGTATATTCATAAAAATTATTTTATAATAATGTTTCTATCCATTCTCTTACACATCCTTCACCACCTCTTTTTGTCATCACCTTGATTCCATTAATTTGCTTGACATTTTCACATGCGTCAGCCGGACAGGCTTTTATTCCTACGGCCTGTAGCAACCCGATGCAGTTCACGTCATCGCCAATGTAAGCCACTTCTTCAAGTGTTATGCCGAGTTGATGGCATATTTCAATGGCTGCCTCCAATTTGCCACCATTATGCTTACCTTGGCTGAGAAAGTCCACTTGCAGTTTCTTGGCTCGGTTGGCTACTAACTTAGTATCCTCTGAAGTAATTATACCAGTCTTAATGCCTGCCTCTCTTAACATCTGTAACCCCATTCCATCACGTGTGTTGAACTTTTTTAGCTCATCTCCAGCCTCCGAATAGTACATGCCTCCATCGGTCAATGTCCCGTCTACATCGCAGAGGAAAAGCCTCACAGGTTTCTTTCGTACAAGCTCCCTTGCTAATACATGCTTACGCATCAAGTTCTCCAAAACAATCCAATCATCCGGTTCGTCTATCTCAGCAGCCGTGTACGCAGGCATTTCATAGATGCCGATGTGCCCACTAAGGCGGTTGCCCGACGAAAGGATGTTGCCGACCGTGTTGATATAGAAAGCCCCATTTTCCATCAGCATCCCATCGAAATCCTGCCTGCGAGGACGGTTGTTATAGTCGTAGTTCATGCTTGTACCGTCAACATTCCAAAAGAAACGGTAATTGCGCACACAAGTAAGAATTGAGTCAAACTCACCTTTACGATACATAGCCAACGCCTCCGCAAAATGCTGTGTCCCAGTCAATGGCGATGTAGCTTGAACCAATATAAACACACAATCACTTGGAAGTTGGGCATAGTTCGCATACTCCAACATCACACTCTCCGTACTTGCAGTATCACAAGCATTTTCTACAGAACGGCGGTATACCTTAGTCTTGTTATACAACTGGTTACTAACTACTTCTTCTATCTTGTCAGAATCAGTAGCCACGATTATTTCATCCACTTCGTTGCACTGCTCTAATGCCTCAATACTCCAACATACGAGCGGCTTGCCACAAAACGGTTTGATGTTTTTGAGGGGAATAGACTTACTTCCCCCTCTCACGGGTATGAATGCAATTACCATTTCACTTGATTCTTTTTCAGTTTGTTTCTTTGCACTTTCTCTATATCCAAAATTTCTTCCTGCTTGTAGGTCAATGCTTTGGCAACCGCACGGCAATCGCGTACCAACTTACGCACACCGTCTGGTTCCAAGGAAGCTGCATGGTCAGTGCCTTTCCATGTTCTGTCAAGCGTATAATGACGTTCTACCCATTCTGCGCCAAGGGCTACGGCAGCAGAGTCCACAGCAATGCCCAAGTGGTGCCCGGAGAAGCCTATCGCCTTCACCCTGCTTGCATACAGCTCGCGCAGGCGAGTCAGTTCCAACAGGCAGATGTCCTCAAACGGGACAGGATAACCCGAAGTGCAGTCGTAAACCACCAAGTCCTTGTTCCTGCCTTTGGATTCGAAGAAGCTGATTATCTGCTCCTCTTCCTCGCGGGTGGTCATACCAAACGAAAGGTGAATTTCGCCGCCGAAGTTATTACAGAGATATTCCAACAGCCCCTTGTTCAGATTGCATGCCGAAGGCACCTTGATAAGGTTGGGCTGCAGCGTGCAGATTTCCTTGGCGGAAGTGATGTCCCACACAGAGGTGGAATACTCTATGCCGAACTCGTTGCACCATGCCTGTAACTGACGGTGCTGCTCCAAGTCGAACTCCAAGAACTCACGGTGCGCACCATAAGTTGAGCCGTATGAATTTTCCGGATGAGGATGTGGGGCATTATATTCCTCGGGAGTAAGCAGCTCCTTGTTGCAACGTTTTTGGAACTTGACCACGTCTGCCTTGCAATACGTGGCAGCGGTCATGATCATTTCTTTTGCGATTGCCATATCACCCTTGTGGTTGCAACCAATTTCAGCAATGATTTTTGGTGATTTCATTTTTTTTAAGTTTATTGTTTATTACGATTAATATTTTGGATTTCTCATCGCGTGACAGACCATAGCAAAATATTGATAATATTGTCCAAATGGTGGCGATTAAGCAGAACGCAGTCACTCCTAACCAAGTTTGCCCAATATATTGGTTGACCCAATAAAGAGGTACTTGCGACAGGACGGTAGTAATCAGAACAGGGAAAAGAACCCTTGTTGAATATTCTCCAATCGGTAATTTTACAGTTTTATAGGCAAAATATATTATTATCACAAAGACCATAACCGACAATAATATTGATATGTAATACACTACATGAGGAGATGAGCCGAACCACAGCAATAGATATGAAAGCGGCAAGTTTGCAAAAAGAACCAGGCTTGTAAAGAATTGTACTTTACCTATTTTTGCTGATGCATAAATGGCATTAAGCACTGGGGTGGAAAATGCATCAATTATGCAATTCACCAATACCAAGCGGACAAACACATCTGTGTATTGGGGTACCTCTCCAAGCCATTTTGCTAAAATGAAGTCTGTTCGGAATATGATTATTGAAGAAATAAGCAGCAGGAGAAAAAACGCAACTTTTGAAGACATATACACGAGCGAGAACATACTACTAAATTCGTTCTTTTTGTACGATTGGAATATCTGTGGGCGAACTGCCAAATATACGCTATTCGTGAAATTAATTACTGCATTTTCTATTTGATAGGCAATGCCTCGTGCAGCATTTACCACCGGACCGAAGAACATATTCAGTATGATGTTAACTCCTTGTCCTTTCAAAGCTGCCGCCAAAGTCTTGAATAAGTTCCAAAAAGCAAAAACAATCATACTCCTAACGTCTTTTGTAAGAGCAAAAATCCTTATAGAATCCACATTAGTTTCCTCCTTATATTGCCATTTGCAATACAACACATAGTAACCTTGCGTACATATTGTTACTATAAGAATCAACATAGAATAGACTATCAAGTTGTCAGAATTAAAGCAAGAAATCAACAATGCCGCTATTAACTTTAGTATCGATTCTACAATAGCCACTATGGCAAATAGAGTCATCTTTTCATAGGTTATTACTAATGCGAAAAATGGTGAAGCAAATAGCGTCATCAAGAATGACATGATAGTGCATTGCAACACCCAATGGGCTGCTGCCAATCGTTCAACAGGTATTCGCATGACATTATTAAGCATATAAATGCCTACTATTTCAACCAATATGAAAACAACAAGAATCAATGCCACATACATCCAAAGCGAGTCAGAAAACGTTTTCCTTACTTTTTCAATCCCACTTGGAATACTGATAGACAAATACCTCTGGGTTGAACTTGCCAATGAGTGAGATATAAATGTAAACAAAAACACTATACCACCAACCACATTGTATATGCCATAGTCCACTTCACCCAATTCCAATAAAACAACCCTTACTGAATAAATCGAAACGACAATAGATAGTATCTGACGAAAGTATAAAGCAACGGTATTCTTAACAATTCTATTTTTATTAATGGTACCCATATTTTCGACAAGCATTCATATTTAGACAATCCTTCTTGAAAGGGCACTTTACAGTGTCCGAAACAGAGTTAAGTAAAAACAGGTTTTATTATGGTAAGCAGCAGACATTTCAAATTTCACATCACTGCCATAATGAAGCGAACTATTACGCTATGCGGTAAACTTTGGATGATACGTTCGACAAGGTATTGAAAATATCAGTCTTTCCATTGTTCAAACAAATCATTCACTATATTTATACAACTATATGATTTTGAGCAACTTTATGCATTAGACACTTATTAATAACACTCCACCTACACAGGAGTTTTCCAAAAAACATCCTTCATCCTTCAGGATGTACATTAATTCTCTCATTACGTTGAAGTTACAGGCTGAAGGATGTTTCAGACATCCTTCAGCCGTGTTTCATTTCCTTTAGTAGAGAACGGAAAATCAATCGACTGAGAATGAAAAATCAGTTGGCTTAGATTGAAAAATCATTTGGCGCAGAACGTTTGACGGCTTTCTGCCATGAAAGGGAACTGAAAGATGAAATTTTATCGTTCAGTTTCTAATGTATTGTATGATAGATATTTAACATACATCCTGAAGGATGAAGGATGTTTTTGGAAATTCCCCTGGGTGTATTTTAGTTAGCGATTACCCAATCTTTCAGGGTGTGCCGTTCCATGTCGAAGTTGATGCCGACTTTCACCACGGGCAAGCCGCACAGGACGAAGCGTTCAGGATAATTCTTCAGGTCGATCTGCTGCATGGCGGCCTCGGCAGATTGGTTCAGTTTCAGTTCCACGACGTAGAGCGTGGTGGCCGTGCGCATCACTAAGTCCACCCGTCCCATTGGGGTACGTACTTCCACGTCCACATACGCGCCAAGGAGGCTGAAAATGATGTAGAGCATCTGTTGGTAATGGCCTTCGTAGTCCGTGCGGTCGCAATAAGGAACGGTGGAGAGGAACGTCTGCAACAGGCGCAACATCCCGTCCATGTCGCCGCGCACCAAGGCACGAGCCAAATTGACCACCGTGGTATTGGTCGTCTGCGTGTCACGTGTCACATAATAAGGTATGAGGCTGCGCATCAGGCCTATCCTTACTTCCGCATTCGGGATGTCCAACGTATAAATTTGGAACATTTCATCGTACCCCTTGATGGTGACATAGCCACTTTGGTACAACAAGGGCGTGATGCTTTCCATTCGTTCGGTCGGTGCGTCGAAATCGGCCGCCACAGCCTCGTTACCTCCTATCCGGGAGGGCAATACACCGAATTTGTTCAGCATTTCGATGAGGTATGTGGGCGTGCCGCTGCCGAACCAATAAGAATCCAACCGCCCGTCAGCAAAAGCGTTCAGCAGGCTGAATGGGTTATAGATGTCAGGCGAGGGCCAGGTGAAATGGTAACCGTCGTAATGGGCTTTTAGCTTCTTTACGACCTCTTCGCAATTTACGTTCAACCGTCCGGCCAAAATGTCCAAATCCTCGTCCATCTGTGTGGCCATCTCCTCTTCCGTGATGCCACAGATAGCGGCATATTCCGGCAACATGCTGATGTTTTTAATGTTGTTCAGTTCACTGAAGATGCTCCGTTGCGAGAACTTGCTGATGCCCGTCAGGAAGACGAAGCGCAGGTAAGGGTCGCAGGCTTTGAGCGGACTATAAAAATTGCGCATGACGTCACGCAGGACGGGCAGGTTCTTTTCTTCGTGCACCACATCGAGCAAGGGCGCATCGTATTCATCGATGAGCACCACTACTTGACGGCCTGTCTGTTCGTAAGCCCTTTGAATCAGTCCCTCCAAACGTTGGTTGACTTTGACGTCCCCTTCACCGCGCCCGTAAAGGGCTTCATATCTCAGCAGTTTCTTCTCCAGTTCCAAAATCAGGCCTTCCTTGTCCACGTGCTTGGCCGTGCTCATATCGAAATGCAGGACGGGATATTCCGTCCACTCCGTTTCCAACCTCTCCAAAGCCAAACCCTTAAACAGTTCTCTACGCCCTTCAAAATAGGCTTCCAAAGTACTTGTCAACAGCGACTTGCCGAAACGGCGCGGACGGCTCAGGAATATGTAATTTGAGTCGGAATGCGCCATACGGTAGACGTATTCCGTCTTGTCTATATACAAGTAATTACCGTTCCTTATCTTTTCAAACGTTTGTATACCAATAGGATAAAGCCTTTTCAAAAAATCCATTCCAAGTCCTCCCTTTTATTTCATTTCCGTTCCAACACGTACCTTTCAACATTCCCGGGAAATCCATAACATCTTCTCTGAATCCGTACACCAACCGGATACTTCATCCAAGCCTTTGTCATAACGCCCACGTAAAGGTAGAAAAATCAAACAGACATTCCAAACTTTCCGGCTATAAATATTTATCCCCGATGCCCCAACCATTCGTCATAATCATCTAACCACTGCAAAAGCTGCCGCTTGCTTTTCTTCATATCGGGTTCCTTACGCCATGGGACGATTAAAGCATGCGCCTCATGGTAATACATATTATTATCCGTACAACCATACAACGTAGCCAACAACAAGGCACGGGATTGCTCCGCTTTCAGCAAAGGCAGGATGGTGCGGGAAAAAGCTTCCAACTCCCCCCTCTCTTCCCGATTCCCCAATACCGTATGAGCCATCAACAAGATGGAGGCCAACTTGCAACGCATCACATCGCTATCCATCTGCAACTTACCGTAGGCACGCAAGGCCTCTTCTGCCAAAGCCCGGTCGGCATCCGTCACACCGCTACGGGAATGGTAATTCCGCAATGCCTTATGAAGCCCCTGGAAAATACGTTCATTGGACAACTTCGTATACACATGTTTGCCGCTTTCGTTCAGCCCGATGATTTCATATTGTCCGGCAGACACACGCATTAAAGGCACCCACAAGCATCCTTCTATGCAAACCACTACTTCCTTATGCCCGGCACCGGGCTGGACTGCCACCACGGCTTCTACTCCTTTAAACTCCCCTTCCGTAATCCGGACTCGGTCGCCTTTCACCAGGCGTCCTGACTCCGGCACATACACTGGAAGCTCGCCACGGTATGCTTCCGCCACCCAACGAAGGTTCCTCATTTCAGCGTCAGAAAGATAGGGATAATGACTTTCGCCACCGCTATGAACGCGCGGTAAAAAACTATAGGCATGCAAAGCACTTCGCTGCCTTCGGTAAATTTCGGCTTCCGTAGAACGGATGAATACATAATTGTAAAGCAAAGGACGTTCCGTAGGCACGAATTCCCCTCCCTTTCTTTTCACCTCTATATATTTAGGTGCAAAATATTCCAACATCGCTTCATCCCTCTTCACACTCCGGTCAGCCTCCATACGCAATGCACGAGCCGGATCTCCCCTGTGCCTCACGGGAAGTACCAGAATATACCAACGTACAGCATGGCTTCCCATCCCCTTACGAGATGAAACTATCTTACCCATAAATACTTGATGACCATACCGGTAAAACTATATATTTTACTGGTTTTTAGATATTTACATCAAACAAACAGACATTCCTGAAAATTTGTATTCTCCCGTTTGCCTATGGATTGCCTCCGATGCGACGCTGTTTACATATCAAATGAAAAGCACTCTCCAAAACAATCGTTCCCACAAGAGGAGGACAAATCACGAGACAAAAGTATAAAAAATAATTCATTTGGCATTTCTATTTTAAAAGTTTTTTCATTCTCATGTAAATTTACGGTAAAGCAATACTCCCCCAATATCAGTCCAAACACCCCATACCTCATATAAGTGATAAAAATCATGAACCGCCCCCAAAAAGTTGGTACCGGCTTTTAATGAAATACTAAAAATTGATTATCTTTGCAGCACAAAAAGATGAGGATTTTTAATAAGAAACTCATTATATTACCTATAATAAATTAGTATAATTATGGTTTATTCACACGAAGTAGAAAACATGTGTTGTGTTGCCAAAGGCCCGAACCACGGACCAGCCCCCATTCCAGAAGAAGGCAAATGGGTACAGGCAAAGGAGATTAAAGACATCTCAGGTTTGACTCACGGTATCGGATGGTGTGCCCCCCAACAGGGTGCCTGCAAGTTGACACTGAACGTAAAAGAAGGTGTCATCCAAGAATGCCTGGTGGAAACTATCGGTTGTTCGGGTATGACCCATTCGGCTGCCATGGCTTCTGAAATCCTTCCGGGCAAGACGATTCTGGAAGCATTGAACACCGACTTGGTTTGCGATGCCATCAACACAGCCATGCGCGAATTGTTCCTCCAAATCGTTTACGGCCGTACACAGTCTGCTTTCTCCGAAGGCGGTTTGATGATCGGTGCCGGATTGGAAGATTTGGGTAAGGGGCTGCGTAGCCAGACCGGTACCCTTTATGGTACTTTGGCCAAAGGTACACGTTACTTGGAATTGACTGAAGGTTACATCACCAAAATGTTCCTCGACAAAGACGATCAGGTATGCGGTTACGAATTCGTACACATGGGTAAATTCATGGAGGCCATCAAGAAAGGTGTACCCGCAGACGAAGCTTTGAAGTCTGTAACAGGTACATACGGCCGTACAAAACCGGAACAGGGAATCGTTAAATCTATTGACCCACGTAAAGAATAATAAGGAGGAACCAGATTATGATTAGAGAAGTGAAATTTGAAAGTCAGGACCGTCGCATCAAGCAGATTTTGGCTGCATTGAACGAAAACGGTATCAAAGATATTGAAGAGGCTAACAAAATCTGTGAAGAAGCTGGTTTGGATCCTTACAAGACTTGCGAAGAAACCCAAATGATTTGTTTCGAAAATGCAAAGTGGGCTTACGTGGTAGGTTCTGCCATCGCATTGAAGAAAGGATGCAAGAACGCAGCCGACGCTGCCGAAGCTATCGGTATCGGCTTGCAGGCTTTCTGTATTCCGGGTTCTGTGGCCGACGACCGTAAAGTAGGTATCGGACACGGAAACTTGGCAGCCCGTCTGCTCCGCGAAGAGACGCAGTGTTTCGCCTTCTTGGCCGGCCACGAATCTTTCGCTGCTGCCGAAGGTGCCATCAAGATTGCCGAAATGGCCAACAAAGTTCGTAAGAACCCGTTGCGTTGCATCTTGAATGGCTTGGGCAAGGATGCCGCCATGATTATCTCACGTATCAACGGCTTTACCTACGTACAGACGAAGTTCGACTACTACACGGGCGAACTGAACGTAGTGAAGGAAACCGCATACTCAGACGGTCCTCGTGCTAAAGTAAAATGCTACGGTGCAGACGATGTGCGCGAAGGTGTGGCTATCTTGTGGAAGGAAAACGTAGACGTATCCATTACGGGTAACTCTACCAACCCGACCCGCTTCCAACACCCCGTAGCCGGTACGTACAAGAAAGAACGAGTATTGGCAGGCAAGCCCTACTTCTCAGTAGCTTCAGGTGGCGGTACAGGCCGTACCTTGCATCCGGACAACATGGCTGCCGGACCGGCTTCTTACGGTATGACGGATACGCTCGGCCGTATGCACTCAGACGCTCAGTTTGCAGGCTCTTCATCCGTTCCCGCCCACGTGGAAATGATGGGCTTCCTGGGTATCGGCAACAACCCGATGGTAGGTTGTACGGTAGCTTGTGCCGTAAATGTGGCTTTGGCTCTGAACAAGTAATCAGAACTGTCCATATAGAAAGAATAAAGGGGATGCTTAACATCCCCTTTATTCTTTACCTATTAGGTCAAGCTTACTCAATAAGCCAACATGTAATACACATTATCTCCTTCGCGCTCTTGCCTAATCTTATGCTCCAGCATCAGCCGGGCAATGCTCAGACATAATTCCGTAGTTCCTAACTTACATTGGTTTTGTAACTCGTCGAACGTGCAGCGCAATGCATTCGACAATGTCTTGTAAACGCTCATACTGCGTGATTTGATGGTTTTCTCGTCTGGTATCATAATGTTTCCTTGTTGTTGATTGCAAAGAAACGAATTAAAATCGTGTCCTCAACAAACCTCTTTATAATAGATGTTCCTTTTACCCATTTTTCAGAAGAACAAAAACCGCTTTGCATTATAAGAGCAATAACACCCTTTTAAAAACTTAAAAATAACCCCAAATAGCAAGGTATGTTAAAATCCCCTTTCATAAAAAATCCGGTTCTTCCCTGAACCCATTTATCAGGAAAGAACCGGAAAGCCGCCTTCGTCCACCGTAAAAATACGGCAAACGATCAATAGTTCTCCTTCTTCACTTCGAAGTAAGCCTGCGGATGCAAGCAAGCCGGACAGGTCTGCGGAGCTTCTTTACCCACATGGATATAACCGCAGTTGCGGCACTGCCATACCGTCTCTCCGTCCTTCACGAACACCTTGAATTCCTCCAGGTTCTTCAACAATGCCAGGTAACGCTCTTCGTGGCCTTTTTCCGCCACAGAAATCATACGGTACATCGCAGCAATGGCAGGAAAACCTTCTTCGTCTGCAATGTCCGCAAACTTAGGATAATCCAATGACCACTCTTCGTGTTCTCCGGCAGCCGCAGCCTTCAGGTTCTCCATGGTGGTTCCGATGACACCGGCCGGATAACTGGCCGTAATCTCTACCATGCCGCCTTCCAACCACTTGAACATACGTTTTGCATGCTCTTTTTCCTGATCGGCCGTTTCCGTAAATATAGCTGCAATCTGTTCATAACCCTCTTTCTTTGCCGCACTGGCAAAGTAAGTGTATCTCATTCTGGCCTGAGACTCTCCGGCAAAAGAAACCATCAGGTTCTTTTCCGTACGTGTACCCTTAATACTCTTTCCCATAACTTTTTTAAATTTTGAATTTAAACCTATAATGTTTCTAACGATTCAAAGATACGGATAAAAACGTTCATATTTGTAATCATTACAGCATATTTTCCTTAATTCTATGTTAAAGAATGCTATGCCGCACAGCTGAAGGCCGTGCGGCATGGCCTGTCAGTCGATAGTTACCTTACGACTCTCCGTCCGCTGACCTTGGGTCATCTTAACCATGTACATACCAGACCTGAATCCATTCCTTTCCATATACTCCCCGACCTCCGACGGCATGCAGGTAAAACTCCCCGCACGTGCTCCATCCAACGTATAAACCACGCAATCTACCGGTTCACCAGAAACCACCCCCGTAATACCCGTCGCAGTTTTCACCTTCAAGATTCCGTTCTCCAATGCAGAAGTATCCCA
Organism: Paraprevotella xylaniphila YIT 11841; assembly: GCF_900683745.1. Lineage (NCBI taxonomy): Bacteria > Pseudomonadati > Bacteroidota > Bacteroidia > Bacteroidales > Prevotellaceae > Paraprevotella > Paraprevotella xylaniphila. The sequence goes on along the minus strand of NZ_LR215980.1, from coordinate 176,768 downwards.
TTCCAAACCCTCTCCGGGGCTATCCAAATCCAACGTGCAGGCAGATGAAAGTGCCGTCCGGTTTGCGACCCACAGTTGGAACTCATCACCGGCTTCCAGTTCGAGCCCTTCACGTACCGACACTTCCAACGTACCACGCAGGGAGAACGAGCTTATTCCTTCCAAGGTCGTACAGCGTACCTTGGAAGCCACATTGAACAGCACCTCCCCACCGGTACTTACCGTGAGCCTCTTGCCTGAGAAATCCAACGTCCCTGAGGAAGCCCCCTCACGCGTTCCGGAATACAAGCGTCCGCCACGTTCCACCGTGACCGAAGCATTGCCCAATTTACCCATGCCACACAAAACCGCACCGTCCTCAACCGAGAGTTCTCCGCTTCCCAACATGGCATTTTCTGCCGAACGGTCATTCAGGCAAAGTGTGCCTTCCTTCACGGCCACTTCGCCCGTATTGTCCCATACTCCGCTGACCGTCATCTTGCCGCTGCCCACTTTCTCGAACTTAGAATTGGCTGTCACGGTTCCGGCCCAAGCGAAATCATCGTCACATCCCACCTGCCACGTGTTGAAACCCGTAGCCCCGTCATTGGCAAAAGAGGCATAACCGCCCAACGTGCCCTTTCCGGCCAATTTCCCAATACGGAAAGTCCGCCCCGTGTTTTGCACCGTCACGCCTGCAGTTATGTTAAGCGTACCGTCCGGCATGCCCGAAGACGTATTGAGCGTAAAACGCGGATAGCTGTCGGCCATGTCGGCCGTGGCATTGATTGTCCCTGTAAACAGGCTCAAATTGACGGCCACCGGCGTACGTGTGGCAAACCAACCGTTACCATGTTCCACTGCACAATATATCGTAAGCGTACCTTCGCCCGTAATCTTATTATTATAGGTAGAACGGTTGGCCAATGACCACGTACCATTACCGCCTTCCGGCACATGGATGGCATAACTTGAACCTGTATTTTCATACAACGTACCGGATATGAATTCTACCGTCTGTGCAGGCCTGTCGCAAGCCACGCACTGTACGGTTCCACCGTTGATGGCAAGACGTTCCAACGAGGGATTGGCCGTGTTCAGTTTCATCCATCCGTCTCCTTTTTTGGTGAGTAACGTACCCTCCACCGGGGTTTCGACGATGAAATCCTTGAGGTTTTCGACGCATCCCCCGTCTTTGCCTTCCATCTTCATGGGAGAGCCTTGGGTAACGGTCTCCGTCGTCTGCAACGTGGCACCGTTCTCCATGACAAAAAGATTGGCCGACTCCACCACACCGCCCAGACCTCCGTAAGCCCGTGTGGAGTTGCTCAACATATTCACCGACACCGTACCGCCGCTGATGCGCGTACCGCCTGTATACGTATTGTCATTGCTGATGGCCAACACGCCACTGCCACGTTTCACCAATGCCATATGCCCTGCCAGAAAACCGTTCCCGTTGAAAACATAGCTCTCACTATTGTCCACAGTGACGCTTTCGGCTTCGATACTGCCGGAAAGGCTCACATTCTTGCGTTCAGCCGTATCATCGAACAGAACCCTGTCACCCGTCACAAAAAATACGGGATCGGATTCCTCTGCCAAGGTGAAATTCTCGCTTTGGCCAAAGTCCCAAATATTGCTGTTCAAACCGTTCCAAACCACATCGGATGCAGCACGCACATCGCTTAGGGAAAGGTAAAGCATCCCATCCTCCAACACCAACCTGGCACTCATTTGCGAACTGATACCCTCGATGAGGATACTGGAAAAATCCCCCTTGACCGTAGCTGCCGTACCTATCGGATACCGTCCGGGCTGCACTTCTTCGCCCCGGAACTCAAACACCGGCGCCAAATACTTCGGCCCGTATTTCCACGACTTCGTCTCGACGGTAAGCACCTTGGTATCGAGACGGTCGGAAGTAAAGTCATTCTTCAAATCAAAGACCATGCGCGAACCGAAACCCAACGTCACGGAGTCTGACGTAAGGGTTCCGACCTGTCCGTCATCACCCGGAAAGACAGTGGCGTTATAGTCCGCCTTGATGCTACGGAATGTACCGGAGGAACGGAGCGACGTATGGCGGTTGAGCCAAAGGGAAGACTGTTTCATCGTCCCGTTGAAAACGAGTGTCCCGTTCCATACATCCGTATTGCCGCTATGGGTCATCTCCACGTCCGGCAGCACCAACGTGCCTTCACCCTGTTTTACCACCCGCGTGAATCCACTGAACCCGCTGCCCGTTACCGTACAAGTATAATAGTCATTATCAATAGGCACGTCTTTCGTGGTACAATCGCTCGAAGCCGTCCCTTTCACCCACGCAGGCACGTTGAACATGGCCACCCACGGTTCGGCACCGGACTCCACGGATACCGACATGTCCGCATTGTCAAACACAAGAACCTGACTGCCGTTGTGTGCCGTAGTAATACTTCCTCCGTTTGCAATCTGCGTACGCCCTTCCGTGGTGAGCGGCGGCGGAGCCACGGTGATGCCCTCCAGTTCGCCCAAGAAATAGCTCAAGTGGGGAGGCTGATTGTAACCGATGGTTTCCCACACCATGCCCTGCCGGTATTGATGGTCGTGCCAAAGAGTGGGGATACGGAATTCCGTCGGGTAGTTGGTCGTATAAATCAGCAAGTCTTTCCCGTCGCGCACGAGCAGTTCCTCACGCCAGTCTCCGAAGAGGTCGCCCGTGGCGCATGCGTTGTTTTTGCTCCAGTTATTCATCGCACCATTCCCCAAGAAGATGCGCCCCACACCAGGCTTGTCAATCTTGGGTTGGCGTTCCGTCCCCGGGCTGTTGAGTACCTCGCTACACAAGTCGCCATCCCAATAGATACGGAAATTCAAGTCCCACCCCGCCACGTCGGGCAACGGCTTGTCTGCCGTGAGGCTGATGACACCCGACTGGCTGCTTGCCCCTTGGCAACCCGGATAATCCTTATAGAACTTGCCGGCCAACGCACGCCCGTCGTCACTGGTACTTTGCAAACGGTAATACAGTTCCGACGTGGTGGCATTCCGGTAGTTCATGGCCGGGGAACTTTCGTTGCAGGCAAACATCTCCTGTCCGAAGCGGTAAGGATCCAAATCGGTACAATGTTGGGCGTCGCCATGCCCGAGGCCGGTAGTACTCAATCCCTTTCCATTATCATCGATTATCATTGAACCGAACACGATTTCATCCCGTCCGTCCATGTCCACATCGGCCACGCCGAAGTTGTGGTAACCTTGTCCGAACCACGGACCTCCCACACTACATACCCAATTCCAACGTTCCGTCAGCTTATGCGTAGCAGGGTCTACGTCGAAAGTATAAAACTTGTGACGCGTGTAGCAACCACGTCCGACGAAAATGGAAGGATGCCGGCCGTCCAGATAAGGCGCACCGAAATAGTGCTTGGTGGCACGATGCCCCGTGCCGTCGCCCCAGGCTGCCGTCCAGTCCGTCTCGCCCGGTTCCAACCGTTTGCAAGGGTAAGGCATCCATTTCTCGCCGTTTTCCCCGATTTCGTACAACTTGCCCGTGGCTCCCTCCATATAGAGCAAATATTCGTTATCGGGCATGGAATATTCGGTATTGTTAATCCTACGGATATCATGGGACATATTGCCCACCTCCGTGACCGTGCCGTCCGGATGATGGACAATCATGTTGTCAGCTCCACGCATCAATACTTCAGCCTTGCCGTCACCATCCCAGTCGAAAGCTACGGCATCGAACTGTTCATCGGGTCCCGATTGCATGTTCGGGCCGATGTCGATGTACCACAGCCGCTCCCCCTTGACGTTGTACACCTCGATGCGGTTGTAAGCCGAAGTATTGGCCACGTCCGTCACTCCGGGCGTTCCCGTATAAAGACGCTTGGCGATAATCTCCGGCATCCCGTCTCCATCGACATCGGCCAACACGGCATCGTTGAACATATAGTTTTCCGTCAGGTCCTCGCCGTTACGTCCTTTCATTTCCGCGCCCGGCACTCTAAGGAAGCCTGTATTCTGTCCTGTAAGGGAATAGAAACTGAATTCCTTGAAACGTTTGACGGGGCCACACTGTTCCCCCTCCTTGCCTTTCACCACGGGAGCCACCGTATATCGGGTTTCGGCCGTTCCTCCCGTATGGACATAGTTACTCGCAGACAGCCCTTTGGCCACCAACTCACCGTCGGCATAAAGGTTGTAAGCCACATCGTAGTACTCCTCACCCAACACACGCCAACTCACGAAGTTTCCACTTCCGCTTTGGGTGACAGTGGCCACAAGGCCGCGTCCCAGTTTGTCCATCGTCCGTTGGGCACACAAATCCATTGTGCTGCTTCCTAAAGCCAAGCAGCAAGCAAAAAACAAAATCTGTTTCTTTTTCATGGGGTTTATTTTATTAGGTTAATTCACAAGATGATACAAAAATACATAAATAACTCAACAAACCACTACGTTTGGGGACTTTTTATCTGAACTTTTTGATTTTGTCAACAAAAACCAATAGCACCTGCTTCCTCTCCAAGAAAAATCCATCAACCAATAACACATTCATAACCAACACTATACAAACTCACAAAAACAACCGCAGAACGGAAAATCAATCTCAGCCGATTGATTTTCCGTTCTGCGCCAAACGATTTTCCGTTCTCAGCAGGACAGCGTCACACCTTCCGCAACCCCGTCCTTTCTGTAAAGGATACTAACTTCACGTCAAAGGACTCCCTTGCTCGAAGGCAGCTCGTAATGATAGATGTCGCGCCGTACCGCCATCTTGAGGCTCCGGGCCAGAGCCTTGAAAATTCCCTCTATCTTATGGTGCTCATTCACGCCTTCGGCCTTGATATTCAAGTTCATCCGCGCCGCGTCGCTCAGGCTCTTGAAAAAATGGAGGAACATCTCGGTGGGCATCTCGCCCACTTTCTCACGACGGAATTCGGCATCCCACACCAACCAAGGCCGCCCACCGAAATCGAGAGCCACGCTGCACAGGCAGTCGTCCATGGGCAGGCAATAGCCGTAACGCTCGATGCCGCGCTTGTCGCCCAACGCACGCAACAGGCACTCTCCCAAAGCCAGGGCCGTGTCCTCTATCGTGTGGTGCTCGTCCACCTGCAAGTCGCCTTCCGTGCGGATATACAAATCCATTCCGCCATGCTTGCCGATCTGCTCCAACATGTGGTCGAAGAATCCCAACCCCGTGCGGATGTCGCATCGGCCGCTGCCGTCCAAATCCAAGCGTACCTCGATATCGGTCTCCTTGGTCGTGCGGCGCACACGGGCTTTACGTTCTCCGGCAAAAAGGATTTCAGCAATGCGGTCCCAACTGTCCACGTAACGGATGCGCTCGTCCGTGAAGGACTCCTCGTCCTTCTCCTTCAGGATCAAGGCACGGCACCCGAGGTTCAAGGCCAACTGCGCGTCGGTCTCGCGGTCACCGATGACCCAACAGGCATCCATGTCGTAACCGCCCGAAGTATAACGCCCCAACATGGCCGTACCTGGCTTGCGTGTGGGCAAATGCTCTTCCGGGAAACTACGGTCTATCAACACGTCGTCGAACGTTACGCCCTCTCCCTCCAAGGTGCACATCATCAGATTGTGCACCGGCCAGAAGGTCTCTTCGGGGAAGGCATCCGTGCCCAAACCGTCCTGGTTGGACACCATGACAAACTCATAATCAAGTTTCTGGCGGATAAATGCCAGATTGCGCATCACGCCCGGCACGAACCCCAGTTTCTCGAACGCATCTATCTGCTCGTCCGCAGGCTCTTTTATCAAAGTGCCGTCGCGGTCTATAAACAAGGCTTTTTTCATGATGTTCATTTTATCGTCTCCGGTTTGTAAGAACGCAACGCGCCCAACAGACTGTTGTCCTCCTGCGGCGTACCGATGGTCACGCGCAGGCAGTCGCCGCAAAGTTCCACCCTCGAACGGTTGCGCACGATAATGCCGTTCTTCACCAAATAGGCGTATATCGCATCGGCTCCTTTGACTTTCGCCAGAAAGAAATTGGCATTCGTCGGATAAATCCTCTCGCAGATATCCAGTTCGGCAAAGGCCGCCATGACCTGCCCGCGTTCGCGCAGCAACGTCTTCACCCACTTGTCCACATCGAAACGCTTCTTCAATATCTCCACGGCCTGACGCTGGGTCAGTTGGTTCACGTTGTAAGGGTACTTCACCTTATTAAATAAAGAGATGACCTCTTCGGAGGCAAAGGCCATGCCCAAGCGGATGGCCGCGCTCCCCCATGCCTTGGAAAACGTGTTGAGCACGATGAGGTTCGGGTATGTCTCCAGTTCTTCGCGGAACGGTTTCTGTCCGGAAAAGTCGGCGTAGGCTTCGTCGATGACCACCATCCCCGGAAAACGCTCAAGCACCTTGACGATTTCCTCCCGTTCCAAGTCGTTTCCCGAAGGATTGTTCGGCGAACAAAGGAATATCAGTTTCGTATGTTCGTCCGCAGCAGCCAGCAATTTGCCGGCATCCAACCGGAAACCGTCGTCCAACAATACGGGGCGATAGGCCACGTCGTTGATGTCCGCACACACTTTATACATACCGTAAGTAGGAGCTATCGCCACCACGTTGTCCGTCTTCGGTTCGCAGAAAATCCGGAATGCCAAGTCGATGGCTTCGTCACTGCCGTTGCCGAGGAAGATTTGTCCGGGCTTCACGCCTTTGACGGGAGCCAACATCTCTTTCACCTCCAGTTGCAAAGGGTCGGGATAGCGGTTGTACGGGGCATTGTAAGGATTCTCGTTCGCATCGAGAAAGACGGAAGCCGCCGCACCCTTGTATTCGTCACGGGCCGAGCTGTACGGCTTCAGCGCCCAGATGTTCGGGCGCACCAGTTTTTGCAAAGGTTTCATGCTCATTTCATTTCGGTTTTAATGGATTCCAATCTTACGGTCATGGCATTGCGGTGTGCATCGAGATGCTCGCCTGCCGCCATGAGTTCCACGGCCGAACCGATGGCACGGACCCCCTGCGGCGTAAGTTCCTGAAACGTAATCTTACGGTGGTAGCTGTCCAAGTTGACACCGCTATAAGCCGTGGCATAACCGTTGGTAGGCAACGTATGGTTTGTGCCCGAAGCATAATCCCCCGCACTCTCCGGCGTATAAGAACCGAGGAACACGCTGCCTGCATTGACCACCCGTTCGGCGGCCTGCATGTAATCGGCCGTTTCGATAATCAGATGTTCGGGTGCGTAGCGGTTGGTCAGTTCCAGTGCCTCGTCCATGTCGCGCACCACGACGAGTTTGCTGTGGGCCAATGCCTGCTCCGCGATTTCCTTGCGCGGAAGGGCAGCCAACTGGCGTTCCACTTCGTCCTGTACCTTGCCGACCAAGGCTTCGTCGGTCGTCACCAACAAGACTTGGCTGTCCACGCCGTGCTCGGCCTGCGAAAGCAAGTCGGCCGCCACGAACACCGGATTGGAACCGGCATCGGCCAATACCGCCACCTCCGAAGGTCCGGCGGGCATGTCGATGGCTACGTCGTGAAGCGACACCTGTTGTTTGGCCGCCATGACATACTGGTTGCCGGGACCGAATATCTTATACACCTTGGGCACGCTTTCCGTACCGTAGGCCATGGCACCGATGGCCTGCACGCCGCCTGCCTTGAAAATGCGGTTCACTCCGGCCACACGGGCTGCGCAAAGGATGGCGGGATGCACCTTGCCGTCACGTCCCGGCGGCGTGCAAAGCACGATTTCACGGCATCCGGCAATCTTGGCCGGTGTGGCCAGCATCAGAACCGTGGAGAAAAGCGGTGCCGTCCCTCCGGGAATGTAAAGCCCCACCCGTTCTATGGGAACGGCTTTCTGCCAACAGGTCACCCCGGGACGGACTTCCACTTTCGTCGTTTCAAAGCGTTGGGAAGCGTGAAACTTCCCTATATTTTCGTGCGCCAGGCGCAAAGCATCTTTCAGTTCGGGCGACACCAAGCGTTCGGCCTCGTCCATTTCTTCTTCCGTGACGGCCAGACACTCCAGTTCCACATGGTCGAACTGCTTTTCGTAGGCCATGACGGCGCGGTCGCCACCCGTCTTCACGTCGTCCAACACCCGGCATACGGTTTCACGCAACGTGTCCACGTTCATTACGGGACGTTTCAACAGTTCGTCCCATTCTTCTTTTTGCGGATATCTTATCACATTCATTTGCTGTCCTCCTCTTTTTGATATGAAAATGCCGACCTGTCCGGCTCAAAGAATCATCTTCTCTACGGGAACAACCAGAATGCCCTGTGCTCCCAGTTCCTTCAGCTTGGAAATAATCTCCCAAAAGCGGGACTCGTCGATGACGGTGTGCACGCTGCTCCACCCTTCCTGCGCCAAAGGCATCACCGTGGGGCTTTTGGCTCCGGGCAATACGGACACGACATCTTTCACCTTGTCCGACGGCACGTTCATCAGGACGTATTTCTTGTCTTCCGCACTCTTTACCGCCTCAATGCGGAACAGCAATTCGTCCAAAATCGCCTTCTTGGCATCGTCCATATTCCGGTTGGCGATGAGCAACGCCTCGCTCTTCATGACGACGGCCACCTCCTGCAAGTTATTGCTAACCAAGGTGGAACCGGAGCTTACGATATCGAAAATACCGTCGGCCAACCCGATACCGGGCGCGATTTCCACAGAACCGGTAATGACATGGATGTCAGCCTCCACCCCGTTTTCCTTCATGAATTTTTTCAGGATATTGGGATAGGAAGTGGCTATCTTCTTGCCTTCGAACCAAGAAAGGCCGGAATAATCCACAGCCTTGGGGATGGCCAACGAAAGGCGGCACTTGCTGAAGCCCAGACGGCGTACCACCACGGCATCCTCCTCTCTTTCCACAAATTCATTTTCGCCCACGATACCCAAGTCGGCCACTCCTCCCGCCACGGACTGCGGAATATCGTCGTCGCGCAGGTAAAGCACCTCGACGGGGAAATTGGAAGACTGCACCAACAAGGTGCGCTTGGATGAACTCACTTTGATGTCGGCCTCCGCCAGGAGTGCCATGGTGTCTTCGTAAAGACGTCCTTTCGACTGTACTGCAATTCTAAGCATATCTGTTTTTTCAATAATGTATTCTTAAACTATCAAAAAAGGCTCACCGTTCATATCGGCAAGCCTTCATTTCTATCCTTCCATTGGCACACGCGGGACAGCCTACCGATTTCTAACCGTTAGGATGATGATGGTGGCGTGTTGCAATATTCTTCATTTTCTCTTTTGTTTATGGCAAAGTTAAACTATTATCCGCAAATAAGCAACAAATTCGCAAGAAAATTACGAAGAAGTTATCGTTGCCCAAAGGAATATATAAAAATTAGACATAGCATTTTTACATGGGGTGCCTCTCACGAATACTCCTTTGAGATTGTCCATAATCGGATGACAATGCCGAAGAATAATTTTTCTTGATGACCTCCTCGCATGGGCTACCTCCAAATGCGTTGTAACCAATATATTCCACATCAGGCAACTGCATATAAAACAAACCTAAACAACGTCTAAATGCATATGCCCCTACAGACTTTATTTCTTTCGAGAACGCTATGGCATACAAATCCTTGCAATCCGAAAAAGAACTTTCAGGAATTTCATCTATAGAAGCATTCCAATACACCTGCCTCAAAGAGCTCGAATGAAAAACAGAAGTTCCAATTTCTTCTACCGAGCTAGGAATAAGAACTAAATCAAGTCCTTCACAGAAACTAAAAGCACTATTCCCTATCTTACGGATACCTTCAGGAATAATAAAGTACGGAGGCATGTACATCCCTGTAAAAGCATACGCACCGATTTCGCCCACTCCGTTGACAAAATTCGTTTTAGCACATCCAGCCACAACTTTTCCTGTCGCCGTTTCTATAACAGCATTGCATCCCTGTCTGGAGTCGTATACCGGATTCTGCACATCCACCTCCATTGAGATACAAAATATACAACAAGCAAAAGCACGTTCACCTATTAAAGTTACCGTTTTGGGAATTTCTACCGTACGAAGTGAACTATGGACAAATGCAGCCTCTCCTATTTCCTTTACGCCCTCCACTATACGTGAATTTCCACATCCGGAAATAATCTTATCGCTTGCAGTTTCCACGATTGCATTGCAACCATACCGTGAATCATAAACCGGATTCAACGTATCAACTTCGATTGTGTCTAACATCCAACATTTTCCAAACAAGGGTGCTTGTATGGAAGAAACCTTAGAAGGAATATGCAAAGACTTCATTTGAGCACACCCCCAAAAGGCAAAATTCCCTATCCTTTCAAGAGTATGTGGCAACACAACAGATTTCAAGCCTGCACAACCACTGAAAGCCCCACTGCCAATCTCCACAACCCCTTCCGGAATAGACAATTCTTCCATACCCAAACAACCATAAAAAGCAGATTCGCCAATACGCCCTATCCCTTTGGGAATAACAGAAGTACGGCAACCAAGAACGAGTTCCTTATTTTTTTCATCCACAATGACATTACAACCTTCAGGTGAACTAAAAATTTCATTCCTACGGTCTACACTGATTGAACGCAAATTGGGACAAAATCCAAAAGCACTGCTACTTATATAATCTACGGTACTGGATATCACTATGCTCTGAAGTAAGGGAGAGTCAAAAAAAGCATAATCATATATAGCCTCTACTCCCTCTCCGATAACCACTTGTTCCACACATCCATTTCGGGCAAAAGCATTCTCCCCCACTCCCGTCACACGATACTCATAACCGTTATGCACAATCGAACCGGGCAGTACCAAAATTGTTGCCGTACGCAAAGAGTCTTCTATTCCCACTATATACACAGCAGAATCCCCATCATATACATAGTCTTCTACCATATATTGAAAATGGCCGTCCGTAAATACCCCTCCGGCACAGACCGTTAAAATTGTCCGAAAGAACAAAACTACAAATACAGACAGGAAATTAGTCACACGCATTTGCAACATGGATTTTAATAATAAACAGAAACAACCGTACTTGCCGGAACAGTTTTTACACCTTCGCTATCGCTATACGTCACGGTATCTCCCTTCGGATTATATCTTATAAATTTTCCGGTATGATTCGCAAAATTCACTGTTCTTACTTTCGTTTTTCCAGGATCCTTAAAAAAATCCGATGCCGTATTATCCTTGCTAAACGTCTTTCCTCCTTGCAACAAACCAAAATGAATTCCCACATTCAACATCACAGACGGATCCATTCGACCTCCTTGATAATCATAATTATCATGAGCGTATTTATATAATTGATTATAATAGTTTTCTGCCGTTGTCCCTGAATTAGTCCAACCTTCCGGAGTCTTGTGTTTCAAGGACACTAAAGCATAAAGAGCACACTCGTCCTTATTCACCGGAATATCAGCATCAGGGTTTCCTCCTACTTCCGGCCCTAACCGTTTTCCCCTCATGATTTGGTCTTCGATATCCAAACTGGATAATCCCGGCTCTTCATAATCGGCAGTACAACTACCCAAATAAAACAAACCTGATGCAATTGCGATTGCTGCGACTGACACATAAAACGTTTTTCTCATAATACACAATTTAAAATGGTTTATACTTTACCCTATAAAAGCCTTACCAACTTTTATCTATGGGTTGTTGCAAATATAGGTATCCCGCCTGCATTTACAAAATATTTTTTTAATAAAATCAATAAACATGTTTTATAACACAACAAACAGACACTATTTGTCTACCTCTAAGATTACAAAACAGCCTTCATCCTTCAGGGTACATGTTAATTTGAAGTTATAGGCTGAAGGATGTTTTTGCAAAACCTCTTGGGAAAACTTCTGGAAGGGGATGCAATACGAGACAAGAGGAATCCACCGTAAAATTCTACCGCCTCATAACTCGTTCCGTATAATGGTCCAAACATTCATTAGCTTCTTGGATAATCCTTTTCACCGCTGCGGATTTCTTAATTTTAACAGGCTTATTCATAATTGTTCTCGCCACTTCACAAGCATTTACACTATCCCCGTTTTCCCTATAAATCCGCATCTCATGGTATAAAGGTAAAAAGCGGTTAGGCACCATCCTGTTGGCATACCTATATTTTTCAATAGCCATTTGAGGCTGCCCTAAATGTTGGTAACAGCTTGCCATGAGCATCTGCACATTATAATCATTATATTTACTGGCGCACTCTTGAAGTATTTTCAGTGCTTCATTATAATGTCTTTCAAAATGAAGTTCTGCACCATAATTATACAAGAAAGCTCCGTCATCTTTCAAATCCTTATATAATTCGGCATATTGTGGTAACATATCCAAAGTTTCTCCCATCAAGGCTTTCTCTTGCACCTTAACCCAATGCACCTCATTTTTATATGACACGGCCATGGGAACAGAGTAAAGAAAAGCAACAAGCAAAGCACAAAAAGCCAATGGCCTGACAAAACGGAACCGTGCAAACACCGGGAAAAGACTAACTGATAGAAGATAAGCTATGACAAGCCAAACAAAAGGGATATGGAAAGGATAAGAAAACATCGCCCAAATGGCAAGAGCGAAATACAAACTTATCCAAAGTTTCTTCTGCTTATCACAACCCTTAAAAACGTTCTTCAAAATCCACCCCAACATCAGCAATAAAAGAATCAACCCCGCAATACCATATTGAACGGTAAACCACAAGAATTCATTAAACGGATGAGAAAGGTTATCTGCCAACAAAAGAAAAGAAGATTCAGGATTCCGCATAAAATAATCGGCCTGATACGGCATATAGAAAGCATCAAAACCATTGTTTCCCCATCCCAGAAACGGACGGTCGGCAATCATGTTCGCAGAAACTTTCCATGCCAACAACCGTCCGTCTGCCGAGTCTTGTTTACACCAATACAACACTCCTGCCAACAAAGCCAAAGCAACCCACAAAAGAATTATTCGTTTTCGATTGAACCTGTAATCTTTTATCACCCCCAACTTAGGCATCCACATGATAAAAGCGGAACATATCCCTGCGAGTATGCCTGTGCGAGAAGCTGACAATATTAAAAAAGCCCCCATACAAAAAGTCAAAACACCCCAGACTAAACGACAAACAGCAGTTGACCTTGCAGTAAAATACATACCTATGGGCAAGCAAAAGGACATGAACATAGCAAAAACAGCCGGATTGTCAAAACTACCGGTAAAGTGATAGTAAGGGTTGATTACAGGAAAAAGACCGCCAAGTTGCAATAGGGCACATACTATTTCCAAGATTCCCACACAAAAAAAAGACATGAGAACTGCGTGTGTTGAAGACAAGTAATCCCGTTTCAAGACAACGGCCATACAAAAGCAGATGCCAATGACCATCACGCTAAATGCAGCCCACATGTGGCATAACAAGTGAGCCAGGCGGAAATGTGGAAAAGCCGCCATAAAAGCAGTGCCGCCACATAAAAGCAAGGCAACACCGCCCCACAAAACCGTACTCCTATTCCACCTCACATTCATAATCCACGCACGAACGGCTCTGTTTGCAATCCTTCAGCAAAGCCGCTACGGCCAAATGAGCCGGATGGACCGCATAAGCCCTTACGTCGTCCATCGTGTCGAACTCGCTGTAGAGCGCGATGTCGAACTGTTCTTCCGGATTGGCATTCAACCCGACTTCAATCTTCCGGATAAACGGGATTTTGGCAGGCAGTGCCTCTATCCCTTTCTTAAAAGCGTCCATCACATTTTTCTTACGCCCAGCTTCCATCTCAGAAGCCAACTGAAATAATACGATATGTTTCACCATAATAATACAACGTCTTTTATATTATTTTCATCCAAAGTTAGCAAAAAATCCGTTCATGGCACCCGCTTCCAACTGTTTTTTGCTTACCTTTGCCTTATCACACTTATGCATCCATTATGATCAGACAAGGAATCATCGGTATTTGGAGATTTTACCGCGACGGTTTCCGCAGCATGACGCTGGGACGTACGTTGTGGGCCGTGATTCTCATCAAACTTTTCATCATGTTCTTTATCCTGAAACTTTTTTTCTTCCCGCCTTTCCTCAAAGGCAAATCGACCGAAGAAAAGGAAGACTATGTAGGCAACGAACTGATAGAAAGAGCTATCCATCCTTAATTTGAAATAAAAACAAGGCTTATGTTAGACAATATGGAGACAATGATAGACTGGTCAAGGGCACAATTCGCCCTGACGGCAATGTACCACTGGCTGTTTGTTCCGCTCACGTTGGGACTGGCCGTCATCATGGGAGTTATGGAGACACGATACGTCATTTCCGGTCATAATTTCTGGAAAAGGACAGCCCGGTTCTGGATGAAACTGTTCGGAATCAATTTCGCTATCGGAGTAGCTACCGGACTGATTCTCGAATTCCAATTCGGTACGAACTGGAGCAACTATTCCTGGTTCGTAGGTGATATCTTCGGAGCACCGCTTGCTATTGAAGGTATCGTGGCCTTCTTTATGGAGGCCACTTTCGTGGCCGTAATGTTTTTTGGATGGGACAAAGTCGGCAAGAAGTTCCATTTGGCTTCGACATGGCTCACCGGCCTGGGAGCCACCTTGTCTGCCTGGTGGATTCTGGTGGCCAATTCATGGATGCAATATCCCGTAGGAATGGTATTCAACCCCGAAACGGTACGCAATGAAATGGTCGATTTCCTCGCCGTAGCCTTTTCGCCTGTAGCCGTAATGAAATTCTTGCATACGGTACTCAGCAGTTGGATTGTAGGAGCCGTGTTCGTCATTGGAGTTAGTGCCTGGTTCCTATTGAAACGGCGTGAGAAGGAATTCGCCTTGGCCAGTATGAAAATTGCAGCATGTACAGGTATGGCCGCCTCACTGTTGACACTATATAGCGGAGATAAATCCGCCTATCAGGTCGCACAATACCAACCGATGAAACTGGCTGCCATGGAAGCGCTTTACGAAGGTGGGACAAGACAGCCGTTAACAGTGGTCGGCGAATGGAAAATCCCGACCATGCTGTCTTTTCTGGCCACACGGAATCCCGACGGTTACGTACCGGGAATCCACAACATCCTAGCGGGAGGATATACGACAAACGACGGTTCCAAGGCTCTGTCCGCCACAGAAAAGATAGCGAAAGGCAAAATGGCAATCGCGGCCTTATCGGATTTCCGGCAGGCTCAAAAGGACGGCGAACAAGATAAGATGGACGCGTCCCGCCGCACATTGGAAGAAAACATGCCATACTTCGGTTACGGTTATATTCAAAACCCTGACGACCTTGTGCCGAATGTAGGACTTTCGTTCTGGACATTCCGGATTATGGTAGGTTTCGGGATGTATTTCCTTGCTTTTTTCGCCTTGGTTATTTTCCTGTCATGGAAAAACATGCTATATGGACAAAGATGGCTGCACCGAATCGCCCTATGGAGCATTCCTTGCGCCTTCGTAGCCAGCCAGGCCGGCTGGGTCGTAGCAGAGGTCGGGCGACAACCTTGGGCCATCCAGGATTTGTTACCGGTCAATGCCGCCATATCCAACCTGTCCGCAGGAGCGGTACAAACGACATTCTTCATCTTTCTGGCCATTTTCACTATTTTATTCATTGCCGAGATAGGCATCATGGTAAAAGCCATCCAAAAAGGGCCTGAATCCCGGGCGTAACCGATAAAAAGATTAGTCACTGTCAAATATCAAAACTATGGAATCTACCTATATTTTTCTACAGCATTATTGGTGGTTCATCATATCCCTGTTAGGGGCGCTATTGGTCTTCTTGTTGTTCGTACAAGGGGGCAACTCATTGTTATTCCGCTTGGGAAAGAATGAAACGGAACGCGCCTTATTGGTGAACGCGACAGGCAGCAAATGGGAGTTTACATTTACCACGCTCGTCACTTTCGGAGGGGCTTTTTTTGCCTCTTTCCCTCTGTTTTACAGCACAAGCTTCGGCGGAGCATATTGGCTGTGGATGCTCATACTTTTCAGTTTCGTACTACAAGCCATTTCTTATGAATTCCAATCGAAATTAGGAAATCTGTTAGGCAAACGTACTTACCAATCTTTTTTGGTATTCAACGGAGTCATGGGTCCGGTTCTGCTTGGAGTGGCCGTAGCTACATTCTTTAACGGGTCTGATTTCCTTGTCTGCAAATCCAATCTGACGGAAACTACAAATCCCGTCATCAGTCATTGGGGTAACGAATGGCACGGTTTGGATGCCTTGGCAAATCCTTGGAATCTCATGTTGGGACTGGCTGTCTGTTTTCTGGCTCGTATTTTGGGTTGCCTTTATTTCATCCGCAGCATTCGCGACACAGGGCTGATTCCACGTTGCCGCCGCCAGTTATTGGGAGACAGCATCCCATTCTTGCTTTTTTTCCTGGCTTTCGTGGTCCACACGCTATTGAAAGACGGTTTTGCCGTCCATCCGGAAACCGGCATCATTTTCATGGAGCCATACAAGTATTTCCACAATTTGACAGACATGCCGATATTGCTTGTCTTGTTCCTTTCAGGTGTGACAGGTGTGCTTTTCGGCCTCATTCGTGGTATCTTCTGCCACACCTGTCACAACGGTTTTTGGTTTACAGGCGCAGGAACCATACTGACCGTATTATCCTTACTCCTGTGTGTCGGTTATAACCATACAGCCTACTATCCCTCCACTGCGGATTTACAAAGCTCTTTGACCTTGGCAAACAGCTGCTCCAGCCTATTCACCCTAAAGACCATGGCCTACGTGTCTCTCCTCCTTCCCATTGTCGTGGCCTACATCGCATACGTGTGGAAGGTTATGGACCGCAAACCGCTCACATCGGAAGAAGTCACCGAGAACGAGGATGTATATTAATACAAAAACAGAATACCCATGTATATTATCGGAATAGCCGGAGGCACGGGCTCCGGAAAAACAACAGTCGTACGCAAAATCATAGAGAGCCTGCCCGCCCACGAAGTAGCCCTCATACCACAAGATTCCTATTACAACGACAATACAGGAATACCGATGGAAGAGCGACGTAAAATCAACTTCGACCACCCTTGTGCTTTCGATTGGAAGTTGTTGATACAGCATATCAAGACCTTGAAGGCAGGACAAGCCATTGAGCAACCCACTTATTCTTATTTGGAGTGCAACCGGCTCAAAGAGACCATACACGTGGAACCGCAAAAGGTAATTCTCATTGAGGGCATACTCGCCTTGTCCAACAAAGAACTCCGCGACCTGATGGACTTGAAGATTTTCGTGGATGCAGATTCGGACGAACGCCTCATCCGTGTCATCGAACGCGACATCGTGGAGCGGGGAAGAACTGTACAAATGGTGGTGGACCGCTATCGGGCCGTACTCAAACCCATGCATCTGGAGTTTATCGAACCGACCAAACGCTATGCCGACCTTATCATTCCCCAGGGAGGAGAAAACGAAAAAGCTATCGAAATCATGCGTACCTACATCCTTCACCATCTCAGCCTCCGTTTGGAACAAAGCGGACAAGCCTTATGAGAGTCCGTGCAAACGGAAACAGAACGGAAACCCGTTCCCAGTTACAAAGAAGGAGACCGGACTTATGGAAACCCTATCTGTCAATCAGCCTCATAACCTCCCTATTGCTGTCCTTCAATGCCGTATCCTGCGGAGAAAAAGAAGAGAAAAAAATATCCCCTTTGGGTATTACGGAAGAGGAAGGTGCGGAAACAGCTTATGACTTAGACCAGATACAGGAAGCCGGCGAACTGATAGCCGTCACGCTGTCCGGCCCCGACACCTATTATGAATATAAGGGAAAAGGATTCGGGCTGCAATTTGAATTGGCCGAACACTTTGCCGTTTCCATCGGTGCCAAGCTCCGTATGGAAGCCGTACGCGATACGGCGGAACTTTTCCAACGTCTGAAAAAAGGAGAGGCAGACCTCATCGCGTTGGAAATTCCGGAGAACCACATGACAGACATGGAACTGCAATTCTCCGGTGTCCGGTCGTGCCTGTCAGACAGCACGGCCGCAGCCAAAACCGGATGGGTCGTACGAAAGGATGCACCCTTCCTGGCCGAAGCCTTGGACGGATGGTATAAACCCGAGACGCGGTCTTTCTTGCAAAAAAGGGAACAGTTGCGCCTGTCTCCCGGCGGAAATGTAAAACGCCGTGTCCGTGCCCCCTTCCAGAATCGCGCCAAGGGCATTATCTCGCCGTACGACACCCATTTTATCCGTCATAGCCAAGCCATCGGGTGGGACTGGCGGCTCATGGCCGCACAATGTTACCAAGAGTCCGGTTTCGACCCGGAAGCCGTATCGTGGGCCGGAGCACGCGGACTGATGCAGATCATGCCTGAGACAGCCGTACATCTCGGCTTGCCCGCCGACCAAATGCACCAACCCGAAAAGAACATCAGTGCGGCAGCCCGGTACCTCCGTGAACTCGAACGTAAATTCAGCGATATACCCGGCAGGGCGGAACGTATAAACTTTATCCTGGCGGCCTATAATGGAGGCACGGGACACGTCCGCGACGCCATGGCCTTGGCACGCAAGCACGGCAAAAACCCGCACCTGTGGAACGACGTGGCTCCTTTCATCCTCCGCCTGAGCCAACCGCAATATTACAACGACCCCGTGGTGCGTTACGGTTACCTGCGCGGAGAAGAGACCTACGGCTACGTGACTTCCATCCGTGAACGTTGGCAACGCTACCGCGCTGCCGTCCATGGCGGCACGACCGGTGCCGCTCCCGCCCCGTCGCGCAAGAATTCTCGCGGAGGATTCAAAAGCAAAGTACTGAGTGCCGAAGAACTGGAAGCCAAGTCCAAACAGAATACGCCATAACCCATGACGGAAGAGATTCAGGACATATTCGATGAAATCAGAAACATCATGCAGCCGGACATGGACCATACCGCACGTTACCATGCCCTTGACACGCTGTTGCTCCGTGCGCTGAAAGACCGGACCCGCCACAGTCCGGTGGATTTCACCCACACGGCCGCACGCCTGCACTGGCTCTGCAAACAAACCGGCCATCCGTCCCACCCGTTGGAAGTGTTCCGTGCACGGGCAGGACGAATACAAAAAGGGCTTTTCCTGCCCAACGGAGAGGATGAAACCTACGACTTAAAAGCGGTCTGCGAAGGATTGGCAGCTTTTTACCAGACTCATGTCCCGGAGGACGTGCAAAAACGCCTGCCCCGCCATTGGCGACCCGCTCCCGCACCTGCCGAAAAAGTACTGCAGGCCAAACGTATCCGGATAACGGTGCACCGGTGGGACGAGCATTTCATTTATGGAAAAGACCACACGCATCCCACGGAACAACTGTTGAAAGTGGAATATGCCGACGAAACCGACCGCACGTTCGCCGACTTGAACGGACAACTGTACGAAGGGGCACAGCTCAATCTCTTATCGGTCAAGGCCATAAAGGCGGAAGGCGCATATCCTTACGTCCTAAAACCCGAGATGTTAGTTCTCGACCCGGATTTCCTGATTGACATTACAGCCTTGTGCGCCTGCATCAAGCCATACGGGTATTCGGCATACACCCACTTGTTGAACAAATTCGCCCCTCCGGCACGCTCTGCGGCCATACAGTTGGGAAATGCGGCCAACCAGTTTCTGGACGACTGCGTGAATGAGCGATTTATCCAAAACGCAGACGGGACGACGGAAGCGGAACTCTACCTGCGTTCCATGCAAAATTCTTTCCGGTTCTCCCCTCTTGCCTGGTCCACCTTGCCGGACATCGACCGCGATTTCTTCAACCGGTGCGAAATGCAATTCCACCACATCCGGCAAACCGTACGCAACAGTTTCAGCGCCGCAGGCATCGACATCCGGCAAACGGAAGTGGAACTGGAGCCTTCTTTCCTTTGCGAAGCCCTCGGGTTGCAAGGGCGTATGGACCTGCTCACCCGGAACGCCGACAAATTAGTGGAACTGAAAAGCGGAAAAGCGGACGAATATCCCTACCGCAGCCCGAAGGAAGAACACAGCCTGCAAATGGCCCTGTACAAAGAAATCCTGTATTATAACCTGGACCGCAGGCGTGAGCAGGTACAGTCTTACCTCTTCTATTCACGCTACCCCGGGCTTTATGCCGTAGACGTGCCGCGCAGCCATATCCGCCGCGCCATGGCCCTGCGGAATGCCATCCTGCACATAGAGCATCGCCTGAGAAGGGGGGAATCCCGCACGTTGATAGAAGAGCTGACGGAAGAACGGCTCAACGTGGACGGACGCGCCGACCGGCTCTACAGCCGCTACCTGCGCCCCCGCATGATGGAAATACTGGCACCGCTTCATGGCATGAGGGGAATGGAAGCCGATTATTTCCATCGCTTCCTGACGTTTACCGCCCGCGAACAATTCCGCGCCAAAGTCGGGGACGACCGGGCTGACTCGCCGGGCGGGTTCGCCGAAACATGGTGCTGCGACACGCAGACCAAACAACAGAACGGGAACATCCTGACCGGACTGAAACTGCATCCCGTCCCCGACGAGGAAGGTGCCGTCGTGCGGTTGGACTTGCAACTTCCGGAATATGGCGAAGACTTCCTCCCGAACTTCCGGCAGGGTGACATGGTGATGCTCTACGAACGGAACCACGAAGGGGACAACGTGACGAACAAACAGTTCTTCCGTTGCACCATAGAGGAAATCCATCCTGAACGCATGCTGCTGAAACTATCTTACAAACAGCGGAATGCCGAAGTATTCCGCCCCGACAGCCTTTATGCCGTAGAACCGGGCTACATGGATGCCACATTCAACCAAGCCTATTCGGGACTGTTCAGCCTGCTCACCGCCCCACGGGAACGGAAAGAGCTGCTGTTGGGCATACGGCCACCGGCCACCGACCCGTCCGTAAGGCTCCACCGGCATTACCTGAATGAAGAAATAGACCGTATCGTCCTGAAAGCCAAACAGGCCCGGGATTACTTCCTGCTTGTCGGGCCGCCGGGGACAGGAAAAACGTCGGTGGCCCTGAAATCCATGGTAGAAGAGTTCTTGTCGGACCATCCGCAAAAGACCCTCCTGCTCATGGCTTATACCAACCGGGCTGTGGATGAAATCTGCCATACGCTGTCTGCCATCAACCCTGCTCCGGAATATATCCGCATCGGGCAGGAACTGAACTGCGCCCCGGACTTCCGGACACGGCTCATGAAGCACGTCATCGGGGATGCCACCTCCCGAAAAGAAATCTACGAGAAGTTGGCGCCCGTCAGGGTGTTTGCCAGCACCATCAGCAGCCTATGCAGCCAGACGGAACTGTTCAGCCTAAAGGTCATCGACGTGGCCATCATCGACGAAGCCTCACAGGTGCTCGAACCCCAACTGCTCCCCCTGTTATGCGCCACCACTCCGGTGAACCGGGGAGACTATAACCTGAACCGTCTGGCCATCGGGAAGTTCATCCTCATCGGCGACCACAAGCAACTGCCCGCCGTGGTGAGCCAACCCCGGGAAATGTCACGGGTGACCGAGGATAGCCTGCAAGCCATCGGGCTGACCGACTGCCGTAACTCCCTGTTTGAACGCCTGCACCGGCTAAACAGCCTGCAAGGCACGGAAGGCATCGTGGAAATGCTTCACCGCCAAGGACGCATGCATCCGTCCATCTGCGAATTTGTCAACCGTAATTATTATAACGGCGGACTGGATGCCGTTCCCCTCCCCCATCAACAGGAACCGTTGGCTTTCGGCATCCGGCCGGACGATGACCGATGGACCGCTTTCGTAGCCGGTACACGCATGGCATTCATTTCCGTACAAGCCGACGAAGCAGAATATTATATAAAAAGCAACAAGCGGGAAGCCGAGACCGTGGCACACTTAGTACACACCCTTTGCCAACTGCACAGCCGCTCGGGCATCCCCTTCAGTCCCTGCAAGCAAATCGGAATCATCGTCCCCTTCCGCGCACAAATCGCCATGATACGCAAAGCCTTGGCCGAACGGCACATTCCCGACACGGCCGGCATCACCATCGACACGGTGGAACGTTACCAAGGCAGCCAACGCGACATCATCATATTCAGCACCACTGTCAGCCGCCCGTACCAACTCCCTATCTTGTCCGAACCCGTCATGACAGACGGCCGGGAATTAGACCGCAAGCTCAACGTGGCCCTCACCCGGGCACGCAAGCAATTCTTCATGACCGGAAACGAAACGCTGCTCCGGAAATGCACGGCCTACCGGGAGTTTCTGGATTTTTTAAGCAAAGGGCAAATCCTGCGTCTGTAAAATCCCCCATTACAAAATGTCAAAAAGTCAAATCCGATAGTGCGTGGCCCGTTTATCCGTCCCCCACTCGGATGTCCGCCGTAAATACGCGATTCCCGTACCGTCGGGAAAAGACAAGATGGAAGCCGGACACATATTATGTTATCATTATGAAAACCGTTGGCTGCGTCCTGCGCAGCCCCAAGAGAATGGCGTAACCCCGTAAAGCGTTTCGCCTTACAAAAAGACACTCCGGACCCGCAGGCTTTTCCTTTCCAAATAGAAAAAATAACGGTTCCCGAAGCAAGTTATGCCAAGGTTTCAAGGTGCTTGTCCCGCAGACAAGCGCATGACTTCCGACCGTCATGCGGAGAAAAAAAATGTTTTCTCAGCCGAACGATTTTCCATTCTGCTCCAAACGATTCACGTCTTTAGTAAATAAACATAAAAAAACGCCCTGAAACCTTAAAAAAAGTATTCTTAAAAAGTCATTTCCATACCTGTTTCTGTACTTTTCCCGCCCTCAGGCCATCGAAAGGAAAGCCTTTTCCCTTTCCATTTGCATACAGGAAAGCGGAAAAGCCGTGCATACTGTCAAAAACGGGATATCCGATTCCATTCACCCTGCCTTATTCCGGTACGCCCTATCCACCCCCATACGTACCATCCTATGTGCCCTCAACAGATGCGCACCCACGGTGCATTCGGCCACACCAAGCCGGTCAGCGATGGAAGCATACGACATTCCCTTGTAAAAATACAAAAGATACACTTGACGGCGTCTTTCGGTCAACCGTTTCACCATCTTCTTATGCACAAAGCGGAGTTCTTTATAACAATAGTCTTCTTCGACCGTATTGCGACCACACTGTACCTCACCGTAGCTGTATATGTCCATCCGGCTTTTTTTCATATAACGGCGGCGCAGATAATCTATCACGGTATTCCGCATGACCCTAAAGACTAAATTCTGGAGGGTTACCATGCGCACTCCTTCCCGGCATCTCCATATATGTTCAAAGACATCCTGGGTCAAATCTTCCGCCTCTTCCCTGTCACGAACCCGAGAGAAGATATACCCGTTCACCTTCTCCCTATACTGCATATAACATGCAGAAAACTGACTTTCCGTGAATATTTCCATGATATTTGTTCCTTTCAAGTTTTTCTTCTTGCAAAATTAAGCCACATCGGCAAAACAGGATAGGGCAAATTTCGACAAAACGTATGTCATTTTTTCCCATTTCACACTTTCCTCAAAAAAAACAGGCATGGAAACCACGATATAAGCGCAATTCCATGCCTGCCATTCCTTAGTATGTCATTCTCAATTCTCCACCATCGGCAAATACCAGTTATTGCGGTCTCTCAATTTATTATAAAGCGCCTGGTCGGGATTGTCCGGACTCGTACGGCGAGCCACACGGGAAGCCAGGAAATCTTCTCCACGACGGAACGCAAAACGCATCAAGTCGTAAAAACGGTTGCCTTCGTAGGCCGTCTCCAAAGCCATCTCGTCGCAAATCATATCCTCTACTTTCCTTATGCTGTCCTCACGCGAAGCCATGGCCGGCAACGCATAATGCAACGTGTCCATCTCCGCATTCCCGCAACCGCGTGCATGCAACCCCATATTATCCTTGTTGTCATACATGTCGTAAAACGTATAACCGGACTGCATCAAACGGCGGTATTCCCCGTTGGCATCGTATTGTATCAGATTGCCACGGCTCAAACCATACTTCAGCACATGGAAAGCCGTCAACGGATAACCCGCACGGTTGATAGCCTCTGCCAGACGGAGGTAAACCGCCCCCGTACGGTAAGTGGTCACATGCGGCCATAGTGAAGAATACTTATTGATGCTCAACCCGTATCCTTCCTGATAATCCCGGTTGAAACGCAAATCGCCCATGAAATATTGCGGTGTGCCCGGCACCGTGATATATGAATAATACTGGGGATTTTCCTTTGTCCCGTAATACAAAGTATCCTTTGCCAGCCCCGTAAAGCGAGACATATACTCACTTTCATCCGATTCTGATTCTTCTGTATACATCACGTAGCAATAATAAGATTCATCCACCAATTTCTGAAGCGCGTCAGAACCCATGAAAAACCTGAACGATTGCTGCAAACTTCCTAATTTACCATATTGGGAGTTGCCTGCAAATGGAACGAGGCTGATACGTTCCATAGTATTGCCTCCCACAAAAACGGAATTCCAACGGTCCACAATTTGGGCGCCGTCCAAATCCACAGTCCGATAAGCTACCTTTATTTCAGGATTTACAAATCGTTCTTCGGACAATAAATAATCACGATATTCCTGAGCCGCCTTGGCAAAATCGGATTTATTGCCATCCAATGAACCACGCCATAAATAAAGGTCGCCTCTCAGCAAACGGATTGGAAGAAAAAAATCGCTACTGTTTACCGAGCTATTCTGGTCATAAGTGAAGTTCCCGTAATTGGGAAACGGCACATCAACGTAAGGAAGCAAATCATCAATGAAATAAGAACAAATCTCACCCAGTCCCTTCCGTCTGGAAGGGTCGTTCATCACTTGCTCTATTTCAGAATAAGACAGCAGAGGCTGAGTATAGAACGGGATTTCGCCATAAAGCAAAGCCAATTGCAAGTAAGCCCACGCCCGGTAGGCACTCACGGCTGCATATTCCTTCAGGAACACTTTCTGCCCGCGACGCTCCATCTCGGCATCCGCACGCTCCAAATAGAAATTGCAATTATTCACAATGGCATAGTAATCCCGGTAGCGGTTGAAAGTCGCATCCTCCAAATTCTCAAAACGAGCCAAATCCACCCAAGCATTACTTGCACCGGCTAAAGGAACAGGCTTTACCAAATCTCCCCTCAATTCACCTAAAAGCACTCCTTTTTCGACCACGTCTTGAACCTTGTCCAATATACCCAACACAGAGAACACGGTATCGCCCGGTTGAGAAAAATCATGGTCTTCTTCAAACATCACCGTAGTGGTATCCACCTCGCAAGCTGTGAAAGACACCGTAGCCGCCATCCAAATTGCGGTCGACTTTAATATGTTTTTTAACATCTTCATATCCTTGTTAAAGATTAATTTTAACCCCTAAAACGAAACTGCGCCCGTGTCCTAACAAACCACGGTCAATCCCCTGGTAAATCGGATTGCCTGAAATGGAGAGTTCCGGATCACTACCTAAATATTTCGTACACGTAAACAGATTGTTGGCAGCTCCCCAAACTGTAATCCCTTGCAGGAACGTCAAGTTGAAGGGAAAGCGATAGCTCAAACTCAAAGTCTTGAGCTTCAAATAAGAGCCATCCTCAATCCAACGGTCGGAAAAACGTGCGTTTCTCATCCGGTCCCCGTATTCCACACGGGGAATCGATGTCTGCTGCCCCTCTGAAGTCCAACGGTTCAATAAAGCCGTGGTTTGGTTATTATAAGAACTTCCGCTTTCCAATACGGCACGCTGGTAATTGTAAATGTCATTCCCCAAAGAATAACTGAAGAAAGCATCCAATGTCCAATTTTTGTAATGCAGGCTAGTCCCGAAATTACCGAAAATATCCGGATTAGGGTCGCCGATTACATCTTTGTCTTTATTATCAATCACCCCGTCAGCTACCAAATCGGAGAAATGTACATCACCGGCACGGAAAGCACTTCCATTTTTGCTTCCATTACGTAAATCCGTTTCAGCAGCTTCTTCCGAGGTGGCAAACACACCCTGAGTCTTGTAACCATAGAACAAACCGATCGGGTTCCCTACCTTAGTCATGACCTCACCGCCATAAACAGAAGTATAAACCGTCTTATCGTTATCCGGCAATGCAGTCACCTCATTCTTGTAATGGCCGACACTTGCAGAAATTTCCCATGAGAAATCCTTTAATGCCATGACTTTGGCCACAGCCGCAACATCAAAACCCTGGTTTTCCATCTTACCCTCATTACTCCAATAATTGCGCAATCCGCTCACCCCTCCCAATGTCTTGTAAGCTAACATGTTGTTCACATAAGACTTATAATAATTGAATCCAAGCGACAAGCGGTCATTCCAAACGGACATGTCCAAACCAACTGAAATCCGCGTGACCGTCTCCCATTTCAGTTTATCATTGCCGATATTGGCCAAGGACAAACCCGACGTATGATTCAAGAATGCACTTGGAGCAAAGTAAGAGCGGGAGGCAAAGCAATCAATATTGTCATTGCCCGACTGGTCGATGCCGACATTCAGTTTCAAATAGTCAATACCCTTCACGTTCTGGAAGAAAGGTTCGGCGGAAACCACCCAAGCCGCCTGCAAGGACGGGAATATCCCCCAGACATAATCGCCCAGTTTCACTCCCCCTGCGGCATTCCTGCCGAAACGCGTAGATGTCTCCGCCGTCAACGTTCCCTGCAAAAAATACTTATCTGCATAATTCCAATCCGCATTCACATACACAGCCGTGGATTTCCATTCCTCAATAATGCCGTCCACCTTACGGTTCTTCATTTCATTGGTGATGTTCGGCAACTTATCTCCCGCACTGTTGTCTGCACGAATAGCATCCGAATTAAATGAATCGCTTAAATAACGGAAACCGCCAAAAAGATGAATCACATGTCCGCCATAACGGCATGACCAATCAATCCTGGTATCGCTCGCCACGGACAATTGCTTACTGGAATAAGCCCTTGACCTGTTGGCTGTCATATCGTCACCGCTCTCTGTAAAAGTCGGTACCCCCTCATCCGGAATAAACGAACGTTCCGTGACATTGTTCAACACGTAACTTACCTTTTCAGACAGTGTCAGGTTTCGATTGATTTTCCATTTCGGCATGGCACTCAATGAAAACAAAGTATACTCCAACCGGTTTTTATTACTCGCGTCGCCATTCTCCAATATGGACAAGGGATTGGACAAGTTAAAACAATCGTAGTCTGCCATGGATGCCGTAAACCGGCCATATTGGTCAGGATTGTATGCAGCCAATACGGGGGATTTAATCAGGCCCAACATTCCCGGAGACAATGCCAGCCCACTGCCCATTCCGTCATCCCGTAAATTCCGGGTCGTATTGGAATAAGCTACATCCAAACTGCAATCCAGATTCTTCATAAACTTCACATCTGTATTGAAACGCATGTTCAACCTTGCGAAATCATTATACTTCAATGTGCTTTGCGCATTTGCATAGCCTATGGAAAGATTGTAATTAGCCACATCGTCACCACCTTGCACGTTTACACCGTAATTCTGCGTGAAAGCCTCATGATAAACATAATCCTTCCAGTCCGTATCGTTATGGTACATGGCATACTTTTGCTTGTCCGTTGTAAAATCGTCCAAGAAATCCGGAGTTTCGGTCACGTTCCCCATTACATCCGTTGCATACAAACGATATTGCCCGGCATTCATCATCGAAGGCAATTTCGGCAACAATTCAACCGCCCCATAGATGTCTACATCAATCCGTGTAGCCATACTCTTTGCACGTTTTGTCTCTATCACCACAACCCCATTGGCACCTTTCGCCCCATATAATGCAGTGGCGTTTTTCAACACTGTCACTTTCTCAATGTCATTGACACTGATAGCCGAAAGCACGTTATTGACATAACCTTCATGCATTAACGAACGTCCGTTTTGAGTATCAAGAATCACACCGTCCACCACAAACAGAGGTTGCCCGCCTCCATTCAACGAATTATATCCTCCAATAAACATGTTCGCCCCTTGGGCGGGATTACCCGAACGAAGCAACACACGCAAATCAGCACCAAGTTTTTTTGCCATTTCATCTTCAACGGTCAAAGACGAATTTGCAGAAAAATCCCCGACACTGCTCTTATTCGTCACCCTCACTTCATTGGCATAACCATTGGAAAAATGTTCCGAATACATCCTCACTACCAATTCTTTTCCTTTTCCGGCCAAATGTACCCTGGCCAAAGCATAAGTAGGAGTACGCACCAACAATTGATTGGCATACAACGGCACTTTTATTTCAAAGGTACCCTGTTCGTCGGAAATGGAACTGAACCGGTCGTCTCCGGCCACTTGTATGATGCCGCCCTGTACCGGCCCGCCCGTGGCTGCATCGACCAATGCCCCCTTATAAACCACCGTGGGTATCTTATTCATTTCCCTCTGCACTACAATCTGAAGCGAATCAGTTTCTCCTCCTGCGGCCGATAACGTGGAATCTGCCACCCCTTCCGCATCCACCTGTCCATAGGTCGTTTGCAGGCTGCCTGCCAAGGCCATACAAAAACATATACTATATAGATTCTTATTCTTCATCACTTAAATCTCCATCAATTGAGGGTTTCAACAATATGCAATCAATATATAAATCACGTGTATAATCCGACTCACTACGTTTAGGCGTGCTGACGATTTTCAAAGAGATTTTGGCATCTTCCATAGAAGCACGATCGGGGAAATAATCACAATAAGCAAACTGATGCCCTCGTGCCACCCATATCGTATCAACCTTGTCGCCTGGTATTTCAATCCCTTCCACTTCCAACTTTTCCTTCGTGTATTTATCATTCAATTCTACATCAACACGTCCTTTTTTCGTATCAATGGAAGAAGACCAACCGTTACGCGTCAGATTCATCGGAACAAATACAATCCCTATGTCATAAGCGCAAGACAGCACGTTCGGGATTGCATAAGTGACGGTGGCACCCCGCAACATGTTCGTAGAAGTAAACTTCATGTAGTAGCTTGATGACACACCGGTATTTGCAGCGGCAACAAACACCGGACGATCCTTATTTTCATCGTAATAATTAGCCGTAAGCAGATACTCACCGATATTCTCGGCTTCAACGACAATGTCGCTGTTTAAGACCTGATAGGGGCTTAAATTCACATCGGCCGCTTTCAATATTTGTCCATTGCTACAACCTATGGCTTCGGTCCCTTCAAACAAGCCCCCGGCATCTTGTGGACGATAGAACAATTTTCCGGACGTACTTTCCCAATAATCGGATGTCGAAGACTGACTACGGGTTTCAAATACCAAAGCATCCAATATGCTGCGACACGCATACTTGTCTGCCAATTCCGGTTCTTCGTCTTCCGAATAATGATAAAAGCCCTTAAACTTATCCACCAACCGGTCCCAACAATCATTCACGGGAACCAACATCGTATAATCCCGCTGCTCGTCATTCAAGTAGCCAATCTGCCCCCACAATTCATTTGTCAAGACAAACACGGAATCCGTATACACCTGTTCCCCATTCACCACACCGCCCGGTGTACTCAATTCAGGCACAAACTCCAATTTATTAAAGCTATACAAATAATCGGTAATATTAGAAAAATCAGCATCCTGTCTCAAATAAGACCAAACATTGTTATTGTAAACCGCCTGGCAATCTAATATATGCAAATCTCCATTACTGCATTCAATATTAAAAGATTTGGCCGGCGAGCCATTGAAATGAGGCACGCCTCCTTCTGACACAAAAGGCATGGGCTTCCCGTTCAACACCTTTATGGTATCGTTCACAACGGAGGATGCCGCAATAACCCCACGGGCGATATGGTTTTTAACCACTTGCTCCATCACTTCGTCCGGAGTCATGTCCTCACCGGTCACCAATGTCGTGTCTATGCTGCCGGATGGTGCCCAAACCGTATAGCGTTGGCCCGAATCCAAGAACTTGTCATAACCGTATCCTTTAAGCAATTTTGCAAAATCCGACAACTCCGGACGGGCAGTAATTTCCTGCCACAAAGTCCTTGTAGGACGGGGTACACCATCATAATGTGCATCCCAATCGTCCGAACAAGACAAGACCAATCCGGAAGCCAATACCGCCATGCAACAAATAGTTGCCTTGGCATATCTTTTAGAACCTTTCATAATCTTCTGCTTTTAATTTAATTTCTATCTTCTGGTATGGCACCATTATACACACTTTTCGGCACAATTTCGATAAAATCGATATTCAACATGCGCCCGGTTCTTTCGTCTACTTTACGCAAGCGCAAATAAGAAGGTTTTTCTTCCAAAGTCTGGGTGGTAACGATATTACGTATATACCACCAATCGTTAACCAACTTCGCACGTAATGAAACCCTGTCATTGTCTACCCTATACACGCAGGCAGGCCCCTTCATATACCCCAAATTACGCATAGCCTTGTCATTCTCAGTAATGGTTGTCTTTCCTTCGAGGTTATACGACACGTCGTTATGGATATCGTCAAATAAATCATTATCTGCTATCATTCCCACTTTTGGCATTCCGCCTCCCCATCCCAAATTCAAAGGAATTCCGGTGGGTTGCATATATTCGGTATTTTGTCCAAAATAGATTTGCGCAATTCCCATAAAGCCATTGGCCACGTACCCCAACCTGATTTCATATTGGCCGGCCGGTACGGCAGGCAAACGTAACATCACATCATATTCCCCCGCAAAATTCATATTATCCGTACGGAATGCTGCCAAATCATAGTGCGACCCCATTCCGGTTCCCTGAGCCTGAGGCCAACGGTTATATTTGCAATCGCATTGGCTGTCATAACGCACATCATCGAAATACCCTTCCGGGAAATGCCACCACAACATATCTCCGTCCGGATCCAGACGGACATCATTGTTCACCAATTCAGGAAACAAGACGCCCGTATCAATACGGATTCGTTCACTACGAAGCATTTTCACGACATTTTCATTATAAGAAAGGATGCTGCCCAGAAATTGGAAATTGCCATTTACAGTTGAAGAACCTCCGGAAGGAAGGACTTCCACACCATCCATCCTGTTGTCAGCCCTATTCACATCGTCACAGCGATTCAAATATATCCCGTCTCCCAAAAGAGAAACTTTTTGCGCACGCAACAAATTACCGGCCATGGTTTCGTAGTACTCCACAAAATCCCCACCTTCCTGCACAGACCAATCCGGAGTGGAACATACCAAATCCCCATAGCTTGCATTACGGTCCAAGATGTGATAAGCAATAAAACGGTTTAAAGGATTCTTGGGATGCGTATAGTCATCATCATATACCCCCTTGTCGTCCGGATATACCTTGTCGTATATGTCCTTTGCATAATTGAACAAGGATACCAAATCCGCCTGAAGATCTCCCGTATAGACAGGCTTACCCATATTTTGCGGATCATATACAGTTTTATATAAATTATCCTTCTCCACCAATACCGTATAACCGAACTTGCGGGCCGGAGGAACTTTATTCCCCTCCGTGGTGTACTCTGAGTTCGAAGCATATTGGGCCAACCGGGACAACATCTCCGGACTTTCATCTTTTTCCCTTAAAATGGAATCCGTCAAATGAGTCTGTTTCAATGCCTCCATAAACAGGGTAAAGCCTAATGTCTCACATTTGGACTGCATGTAATCAGGCAATACATAACTGGACTGCTCCAACACACGGTCTATGGTATGGACGACCCCATTGCTCACCGTATCGTTAGCTTGGATAATCCGTGAATAATCATTCAGGACAAATACCGTCATACTATCGTTTATTGCAGCATCGAACTCCTTCTCAATGGTCACTTGCACCTTACGGTCGTACATATTAGGCTTCTGAAGATAACCTGTTGAAAAATCAGAGGTCAAGTAGCGAACGCCTATCAAATGGCTTTTGGCCAAGGCCACCACTGCAGAATCCGGCAGGGTCTCCAACGTGCAGCCCGGATAATTACTATCCACATAACGGTCTATGGCCTCGTTGGTCGGTGCAAAGCAAGTGTAATCCCCATAAGCATACATCAAACCTTTCATGCCGGCACGTTCCAAAATAGTGGAAAACTCACCATATTTCCCGTCTGCATCCAAATAATCACCAACCGTCTGACCTTGGAACACATAATAACTGTCACCTTCCACACCGTCGTCATAACAGCCGGACAGCATGGTTGCCAAAACCACACATCCTATTACCTTATTATATATGTTACGTTTCATATTACTTCTATTTACTCTTGATTAATAAATGATGTAAGCCTGATTCTGGTCCGGTACCAACAACGGATTCACATCTAACTCTTTCTGATAAAAAGGCAGATACAAATTGTCCAATGACCCCATCCGAGCCACGGCATCACGTCCTCCCGTTCCATATTTACGTTGCAAATACGTGCTACGCAAGGTGGACATCGCATTCACCGGATTATCGGAGTGACGTACCATCCGCATCAAGTCATACCAACGCTTCCCCTCGAACATCAATTCACGCTGCCGTTCATCCAAAACGATGTTCTTGATCTTATCGGCATCATACACCAACAAGCTACGCCCTTTGCACGACCGCATGTTCACAGATTTCACAATCTCAAAAGCTTCCTGCTTGTTTTCATCCCCTCCCATATAAGCCAAAGCCTCAGCACGCATCAACATCACATCCGTCAAACGGTAAACAATCCAATTCTCTGCCGTGGAGCGAAGCACTCTTTCATCATTTCCAAAATACAAGAAACGAAACTTATAGACAGGATAACTGTTCGAGGGTTCGCCCTTATATCCGGTATTCTCTTCCAACCGTAAATCAGATGCGTCTGCAAACAAGGCATCAGCCGTCTGATTGGTCAAATAAGCCGCTGCATTGACCCTGCCTGAAAGGTCTTTATGATTTCCGTAGAAATAAGAAATACCTTCATTGCCATCCTTACGGTTGTCATAATCGTATTGAAGCTCAAAAATACTTTCAAATGAATTACCCCGCTCATACAACATGGTATAAGGATAATGCGATGAATAAGATTCATCCAAAAGCGGATAGCCATTGTACAAGGCCAGAGAGCCTTCCGTAGAAGAAGATATAAAATTTCCCTCCAATTCTGCTGTTTTGATGACATTGTACTCTGCCATTTTCTCATCCATGATTTCCTTGCAATATTGCACGCACTTGGCATAATCCCCTTTCCACAAGTAAATATCTGCCAAAAGGGCTTTCACGGATAACTTATTGAAACGTCCTTTCCTTTCGCGTTCATCATCAAAAAACTTTTTATTCCATATATAATCTTCTGACCATTCCAAATCTGCAATAATCTGTTCCAACACATCCTGCTCGGAGGATGCACGTACTTTGAAATCCACATCATCGCCGATAGTCGCCTGAAGCACCAACGGCACTTTTTTAAAGGTGCGGATTAAATAGAAATAACACAAGGCGCGAATCGACTTGGCTTCGGCTTCATGCGTACGTAATTCGTCTACTGAATAATTTCCATCCTTGGCTTGGGCCCCAGGTGCATAATGCAAGATGGTATTGCATAAATTGATTACATTATAGAAATCCGCCCACGAAGTCCAACTGTTGTCCGGAACGATATTATTCGTATAAAAATCATAAAGCTCCTTTTCTTTTGCGGCCATTGTGGAAGTTTCAGTCAAATTGTCGCCCCGTAACTCCCCCCAGGCTATCACACGTTGTGAGAAGCCCTTGTCCTGCATGTGAAAATAGCAAGAAGTTATCACACTCTCCACCTCGCTTTTCTTCTCCCAATAGTTTTCCACCACCACAGCATTCAGGGGCGTGATATCCAAGAAGTCGCCACAGGAAGTCGTAAAAGCGGCGAGAGAAACGGCCATGGCCAATGTCCCGGTTTTCAATATCTTTTTCATATTTCCTTCTGTTTATTCATGTCATTAGAACGTTGCTGTCAACCCGAATGTGAAAGACTTTGCACGAGGAGTAATCGCCTCGTCTTTAGTCACTCCCATATCACCATAATTCACTTCGGGATCCACGCCTGAGTATTTGGTCAGGCAGAACAGGTTCTCTCCGCTCACGTAGAGGTTCAGGCGGGAAAGCCCGATGCGCTTGATAAGCTTGGAGTCAAACCCATAAGAAAATTGCAAATAGTTCAGGCGCAAGAATGAGCCGTCTTCCACAAAACGGTCGCTACCCATCCAGTTATATCCTTGGCCATACAAAGCCCGAGGCAACACATGTCCCCCATTTGCACCGTCACCTTCCTTACGCCAACGATAGTTCACCGCCGTACTCTGATTGTCGGCACCATGCATGTTTTCCGCCCTCATTCGTGCCACATTTGCAATCTTGTTACCATAACGGTAGTTGAACTGCGCATTCAAACTCCATCCTTTATAGAACAACCTAAACCCAAAACCACCAGTCAATTTGGGCAATGAGCTGCCTAAATAGACCACATCATATTGATCAATGCTTCCGTCATGGTTCACATCTTCATAAATAGCATCACCACCGGTAAAAGCATATTTCGTACCATTATAATCATAATACATGGGCATCGGTTCTCCATTGGCACCATAAATGACGCTTCCGGCCTCATCCCGCGCCACCGGACAAGTCGCGCCGGATGCCTGTGCCTTGTCGAACTGGTCGTAACTGTAAGCATACACGCCTTTGTAACGCAAGCCGTAAATCGCACCAAACGGGTTGTCTATCTGCACACGGGACATATACTCCCCGTTTTTAGGTAACTTGACCCCTGTTCCATTAATGGCATTCAGACGCGTAGGTGTCATGGCCGTAATGGTATTCCGGTTATTAGCGAACGTAAGATTGAAAGTAGCTGCCAAATCTCCCGCCAATTTTACACGGTTCAGGTTCAAATTGATTTCATAACCTTTATTCAACATGTCTCCACCATTCTCCACAATCAACTCCGAAAAACCGGTCGTTGTGGGAATAGAAGCATGTTCGGTCATCAAGTCTGTTTTCTTATGGGAATACAAATTGATATCCGCCGTAACCAAATCATCAAACAATCCGATATTCCACCCTAAGTTCCACGCAGACTGTTTTTCCCAACGCAAATCCGTCAAGCGGACATTGTTCGGCCGCATCCCGATGGAATTAATATACCCTCCGTCTACACCATACACACTGAAATGAGTATCTTCCTTAGGAGGTTGCGTACCCGTCACGCCCCATCCGAAACGAACCGCAAACATGCTCAACCATTTTTTGGTAGGTTCCATCCATTTTTCATCCGAAATGTTCCAACGGCCGGAAGCTGAATAAAAATACCCCCAACGGTACTTTTGGCCAAAACGGGTGTTTCCTTCTCCGCGCAAGGCCAAATCCAACGAATACTTGGACTGGTAGGCATAATGCCCCTGAAGCACCCAATTGGCCTTCCGCCAATGACCTGCCCCCGTTTTCGTCTCGTTCAAAAAGCCACCGGCTGTCCCGGAAGTGATGGTTCCGCTTGGCAACAAGTATGAACTCAAGAACTGGGAACTGGACGTACCGGAAACCATTTCCCCTTTAAAGAACAAGCGTACCGAGTGGTCTTGGTTCATGATATAAGGGATATATGTCAACTGATGACGTGTGTTAAAACCGAAACTCTTTTCAAAAGCCGAAGAAGCGGAATTTATCCCTTTCTCATTCTCCTTGAAATCCACATTCCTCAACTCCCAAGGATAGTAAGAATCATTGTATTTATTATAAATGCTCAATACCACAGTCCCCTTATAAGTCAATTGGTGCGAAGTCTCGTCAAGTCCCAACAAACGGTATTGGAAATCGAATTGGGGTTGGATGTTATAACTACGTTCCTCCTTCTTTGCCAAATATGCCGAAGCCACCGGATTCACTTTACCGCGTTGTGACGAAAGTTCATCCTTGTCCCCTTGGTACCGTTCCACAAACCTCGGTTGCATGTAATACGTACCCAAAGAATTACCGTACGCATCCTCGTCATAAATAGCCAGATTGGGCATCTTCGTATAAGCTATCCCCAACAAATCATCACTATTCATGTGGTTGTCCGTATAAGTCAGTGCAAAGTCACTCGAAATCTTGATGCGGTCGTTCACAAAATAATCCAATGCCATACGGGTTGTAAAACGATCCAGTTTCTGAGCGATGATAGAACCTATCTGATGGTCATAACCGGCAGAAATACGATAATTCGCTTTTTCCCCGCCTCCCGACAAAGAAACATAATGCGTTTGGAACAACCCGAACTGCTTCACGGCATCCCTCCAGTCGGTATTGTTATTGAATTGTTCGTATTCAGAAAACGTCGGGTCATAATTCAGTTCCGGCTGACTTTCGGGATTTTGGTTCACATTGAAAAGTTCCTCTTTCATCATCATGGTATACTCATCTCCGTTCAATAATTTGTAACCCTCCGGCTGATAAGTCCCCTTCAACCTCAAAGAATAAGTAAACTGGGGCTTGCCACGCCTTCCACGCTTGGTTACGATATTGATGACCCCGTTAGCACCTTGCGATCCCCAAATAGCCGTAGCCGCCGCATCTTTCAGCACCGTAATGCTCTCTATGTCTTCCGGGTTGATAGACAATAATTCGGCAAACTTTTCATCCGTCATACTCGTATAATCAATGTCATCATTGGCATTGGTCTCAAAGATGTTGTCATCCACGACAATCAACGGTTCCGCATTTCCCATAATGGTTGACACACCGCGTAAACGCATCGTCGTACCCGAACCCAGGTTTCCGGATGAAGCGATAATGTCCAAACCGGCAATGCGTCCTTGCAAAGCCTCGTCGGCAGAAGTGAAGGACAAACCTTCGAATTCCGTCATCTTAATAGTCTGTTGGGCAAAAGACTGTTCACGTTCCGGTATTTCCAATCCTCCGGTGGCTATCTTCGGACGGGCTTCCACCACGACCTCTTTCATCACCTTACTGTTTTCCTCCATCATGATATCGAAAACCACCCGCTTTCCTATTTCCTGCAAAACCGTCTTGTACCCCATATAAGTAAAACGCAACTTATTCTTAGGGTTTTGTACTTTTAGGGTGAAATGCCCGTTCATATCGGTCACTGCGGCCGATACAATACGGTTGGCCGCATCTATCTCTCCCACATACACTCCCATCAGAGGACCCAAATCGTCCGACACGGTACCGCTTGCCACTTGGTTCTGCCCGACGGCCCACAGCGGACATAAGCAGAATAGGAATACTATCAAATATTTTATCTTATTCATAACCTCTTTTTTTATGATTCATGGTATTGTTAATCCTCCGGAACACGTTCATTATCTTTCAGGCAGAAACATTCGTCATCGTATATCAAAGGTTCATTCACACGATGAACCACCACGTATGAAGAAGCGTTGATATTACCATTTTCCGTCTTTTCCGAGAATGTGTACTCACGTGTCATCCGGTTATAGAATTCTGGATTTTCAGTCGTTATACGAACTACACCCGTCTTCTCCGAATTGTCTGCCACCGTAATACCTGTGGCATCAGAATTCACCCGCAAGGTATAGCTCAACCCCTTGTCTGCACCGTCCGAATGGGTTGCCGCAGTCTCGAAAGACATATTACGGGCATCCCCACCGATATAAACCGCATTGTCTTGGAAATGGTACTTCAAGAAGTTCATCACCCGTTGGGTGTAAGCCTGTTTCAAAGAATCCACATTGACATCCGTCCCGGCATACACGTTGGCCAGATTGTTGATGTCCTTCCAACGCGGCAACCCGAGGCTGTAAGCTTTTTCCATAGCCGCATTATCCGGCACATATACCGTATAATGATAAGAACTGAAAGTCTGTATGGCCGCATTGTCATCGTTCATATTCAAAGATTTTGTAGAAATCAAAGAATACAGGTTAGACTCGTTGGTCGTCCATTCCTCATTTCCCAAAAGCAATTCGTAAAATTCAGAATACTCCGGATGTTCCACCAACTCCTGCATCAAACTATGGAATGTAGGCTGTACCATTTGGTCAAGCACGTAATACACCCCATTGTCCATCGTTACGAAATCCTGCGTTGTTACTTTTTCCCCGGAATACTGGTCGGTCACGGTCACTTGCCCGCCCACTTTTTCAACCTTCATGGGTCCGTCATCCTTCGTCTGGTAATATACAGAACCATTACCCACATAATTGCCCCCGTTCACATCCCGGGGAACGATACAGAAGTTCAGCAAATCGGTCAGACGGTTCTCGACCACAGGATTGATTTGATAATATGAATTGCCCTCACTATCCTCCTGCAACGTGCTGCCCAATATGCGCATGTCATCCTCCGTGCAGCCGGCCCATCCGCCCAATTTCTTATCATAGCGGTAAGAATACGCTTCCACCTGGTTCTTCTCCGCATTATAATAAAACTTGAACCACCGCGGGTCCGTTCCGCTATACGACACGGGGTCAATGTAACGGGAAAGGGCCTCATCCGTCAATATCATGAAATCATAATGGCTCACCATAGATAACAAGTAAGGCCTGAACTCCAAACTTCTAATAGCCCAATTCATGATTTTCATATTCTCATTGACCAACGTCGGAGCCAATACGGAACGGAACGATGCCGGAGCATAGGCTTTTTTCATCACGTACACGGCACCATTGTTACACACAGCCGTGCTTCCTTTTATAATATCAGCCTCGTCAAGTCCGACAGGATCTTTGGCATCATCCAATACCAAATTGAATTTGCTGGGCAAAGAAGACAAGAACGAATACTGCATATGGTTGTTCAAGAACTCTGCCAACACATCATTGGGAACGTTTTCGAAAGGCTCGTCACTCGGATAACGTTCACGCAAGAAAGAGCCGTTTTCACTGTTCCAATACGAATTCAACGCCTCATCCGTAGGAGCGAAGACAGCACCCATGTCCAAGTTGACATTATCCGTATACTCCCCACCTGCGGTATAGATATTCCCTTCTGCATAATCGTTACGCGAAGGATCAAATTTCAGCACGCCGTCCACTTCCACACCGTTGTACGAAGTCAGTGAATTCCCATCGGCCGAAGAGAAAAAATAACGTCGTCCATATATGGAGTCACCTCCGGCCAATGCCGGATAAAGATTCTGGTCAGCATAACGGTCGTGCAAATCCTTGTAAGAATTGGAAAGGGAAGCTGATACGAAAGGAGCTGAATAACGGTCCATCAATTTGCTGAACAAAGAGGTAGCCCCGTTCGTACGCAAATAACCGGCCATGTTGGGCAAAGGTTCCGGCACACCATCCATAATATGGATATATCCATTCTGGCACGTCACATTCCCCTCGCGTACCTTCACATTATTTATATATACATCCTCTTCCTGGAACTCCGTTCCATTAAAAAGGTAAGAAAAATCTTTTTTAGTGATGCCCTTGGACATCATTTGGCGCCAAATAAAATGCACCATCGGCACAGTCCCTTCTTCAATCAGGTTATACACGGGCTGATGCCTTCCACGCAATCCGCCCCAGTAATCCGCACTCACTGAAGCCTCAGGCAGTTCTGCCACGGACACAGCCGGAATGGAATCATACACCGACCATTGCGTATTGGTACGGCGCATCACCTGCCCTTTCAATATATTGTCTCCTGACGGTTGGTTGGTCAACAAATCAAGCACGTAGGCATTCTCCAACATGGAAGTGTTCACCAAAAACCTCTTCATCGGAATAGAAATATGGTTCTCGTCCACACCGTGCGCCTTGAAATAAGCGCGATAAGTATCATCGTCGGGCACGAAGACCGTCACGCTACCGGTCTTGCTTAAGAATTCGGTGCGCCCCAAGTCATCCACCATCTTCAAGTAAATACTGAAATTACCTCGACGTGACAACTCGTCATAAATGCTTTGCCCCAACCACGAGGGTTTCTCCTGTGCCCATTCATAATCATCCGAACAGGAGGGCATCATGCAAAGTGCACCCACCCCAATAGCCGTGGAGAGCAACACCTTATACGTCCTTGCACGTAATACCTTTATTAGCATAAAACCTTTATTTTAAATTTTGTTTTCCTTTCACCTTAAATGGGAGAAACGGGACGGCACACGGCGGTGTCCCGTCCCGTTTTGTTTTAGATTAATTGCCTGCCACTACATATTTCTTGCCGCCTGCAATATAGATGCCTTTCTTCAAGCCATTCACCGCATCGGCACGTTTCACTTGCTTGCGCACAAGCTTGCCGGTAATATCGTATACATCTACAAGTTCCGACGAATTAGCGTTGCAATCCATCATGGTGCCACCGATATTGCTTCCTCTTTCCGTACCTATATAATAGAGACGGAAATTGTCGGCCAAGAACCAAGAATCATTTCCTCCAACTCGTCCATTACCACGTATTCCGATAGTTACGGCCCCATTCTCCACATAGATTTCAGGAACCACCGTGGTCGTTCCCAAAGTAGCCTGTGCTGCATCCCATACATCCTGCTTTCCGTTAAAGGCACTGTCGGCATATTCAATTTCAGTATAGGCATATACAAGACTGTCTTGTCCGGCACTTCCGGTCACAGTACTTACCTCCACACTGTTCGTCTGTGCGTAAAGCCTCATCTTGTCCCATTCATGGTTCAAGAACGTAGCAGCTTCCACACGATAGGCACCGGTAGGTAATCCATACTTACCCTCGGCAGACACTTCGGGTTGCGTACCGATAACCTGACGATAATCCGTAGCCGAAGAAATATTATGAGCATCATTGCTAGAGTGACTGGTCGTGTACATCCAAGTATCACCAGAAGTGGCTCCTGTACGCGGTGCGCGGTCGGCATTCGTCTCCAATGTCCATCCATTGATTCTCACATCCGTCGGATTGCCTTCATCATCCGTGGCATCCTGATAGATATTGGGATTGACAACAAATGTCGTCATATCAAACGGTTCATCAGCTGTTGCCCGGGACAACACTTCAGGAGTCATGGCATTGACACACTCCCCTTGCAAGGCTTGTACCGCCAAATCCACATCCAAAGGATCCAACTCATCCGAAGCAAGATAAGTCATTACGTTAAGGTAAGCCTCTGTTTGTGCCAAGCCCCCTATCTGGTCAGCCAGAACTTTGGCAGTACCCATCGGGTAACAAAGTGCCACGGAATTCATCAACTCCGCAGTGGCCGCCTTTAGAGCCTCCGCCTGTTCAACCACTGCGTCCGACAAATAATTGTCCCAAGACATATCCTCAGCCACTTCCGCAGCCATCTCCAAAGCCGCACTAAATGTTTTCTTTGCTGTAGGTTGGGCAAACAAAACACCTTCATTCAATTGGTTATTGAAATTATTTCCATTCTGCACCAACGGAGTCAAAAGCAAATAATTCGCAATCAATTTCTCAGCATCTGCGTTCATCTTGTCCAAGTCGTCTATGGCATAAGAAACGTCATCCAAAGTCCCTTCCGTCAAGAATATATAATAACCCTCTTCCGGATCCAAGGCAAAACCGTAAGACTCACTGTCATCAATGCCATAAACAGCCAAAGAATCATGCAATACGACAGCCTTATCCAAACGGTCTTGTAAACGTCCACGGTAAGCACCAAGAACATCAGAACCGGCAAAATAAAGACGGAAGTTATCGGCATACCAATTCTTACCATTACCTCCTTGATGGTTATTCTCCGGATCTGCTCCCCTTACACCGATATACAACTGGCCATCCACCACCACGACATCTTCTACCGTACTGGTCACATCTGTCTTAGAAAGAGCCTCATCATAAAGCATCCTGTCGCGGTTAAAATACACCGTGTCGATATTTACACTGTCAGATGTCGCATACAGTACAATCTTATTCGGATCACCGTCTGAATAAGTGGCAGCCGCCAACTGATACAAACCGTCCGGCAATTTGACCGCACCATCCCCGATTCCTATTTTCTGATAATAATGCACTCCTGTCACGTCGTTGCCTTTATTACCAGACCAGTTACCGGCATGCAATTCGCCATCACCGTCAGTCACCGTACACCAAATACTGTTGTCACGGGCATCGTTCCGACCGAGAATCCATCCACCAGGCATCTGGTTCTGTACACCGGTATTATTAAAGATATTCGGATTGGTAATAAAGCTTGTCATATCCAATTTGTTCTTTTCCGTGACAGTAGCCAAGAATTCCGGCGTCAGTTTCTCTTGGATTTTCGCATTCAAGGCAGCCACATCCAAGATGGCATCGTCAAATGTCAATTCCACGGCATCCAAATCAACCAACACTTTCTTATACTCATCCGTGTTCTCCAATCCGCCCAACCGGTCTGCTAAAGCCTTTGCCTTTCCTAAAGCGTATGACAATCCGGCCCAATTCCGGGCCGAAACCACCATTGCATTCAATTTCGTGGCACTTTCTTCTGCCCCGACGACCATATCAGCCATATTGGTCTCCGCAAGTTGTTTCTTAGCTTCCGCAATCTGTTGCTGCAAAGAAGTCTTCAAAGCATTGTTCAATGTGACCTCCCCGTTCTCGACTTTTGCCCAATATGCCTCAGCCCCCTTCACGGCATTATTCAAAGCCATGGTCAAAGCACGTGCGGCATTAGCCGATTTCACAGTCTCCGACACCACTTGCAACGCTTCCGTGACATCGCCTGTGGTTCCGGCATACTTGTCATATACGGCCTGAAGCTCTGATTTTATAGCTTCAGCTCCAAGGTCATTAAAGTCATTAATCAGATTCTGGAATGAACCCATCAACTCAGTAAAGGCTTCTTCTGCCGTTGCCTCTCCCAAATATGTCAAACGGAAATTGTCGAAAACGGCCCAATCATTCTTGATATACGCATTTTTCTTCACACCGAGACGCAAAGTACCGTCCTGCACAATCACTTCCACCGTATTACCGGCATAACGCCCGTCGCCAAAGGCAATCGCAGCCTTGTTGGCATCTGCGGGAACATCTTCCTCACTCTCGGCCAAAAGAAGAGGGGATTCAACCAAGCCGGCATACAACATGGCGTTCCGGGCCGAACCGTCACCTCGATAAAAACCTTGGCAGGTCAAACGGTAACGCCCGTTACGGATGCCAGTAAGTTCCTGGTAAATATCGAAATTGTCATTATTGGACGCCTCCGCACAATAAAAATGATTTCCAGAAGCTCCACCCGGAGAACTCAAACTGACCGTTCCCCCATTATGCACTTCTTTCCAATTATGAGGTTCCGTGCGGACAAAACTGGCTCCCATGATATAGAACGTGGCATCCACTCCATGGTCTTTGGTCGCTTGGTCAAGCTTTTGCTCACGCTGCGCTTTCGAAACGAACAACCATTGCGCGTCAGTGGCACTTCCGTTACCGTCCAAAGTCAGCACTGTGCCTTCCCCTCCATAATAAAACCATTTGTTGGCATCCAAGTTCATCACATACTCATTAAGGCCGTCATCCGGCGTGGGATCGGTGAAGGTATATTCAGCCGGATTGCCATTGTCGATATACCCATCGCTACCCAAGCCCCTGTTGTCACCGTTGCAACGGGTCACAATCTTGTATTTCCCGTTCGACACGACTACCGTGCACAATAATCCCGGCTGTCCCAAGGAACCTTGCGTCCCCCAGGTATTGGCACCCAAAAGGAAACCGTCACCACTCTTGTTATAAAGGTAAAACTCACCGCCTTCCGCAGGCAGAGCCTCACCCACCCAAGGATTCTCTTCTTGGGCAAAGGCCATGTTGGCAGCCGTCAATGCCATGGTCATCAAAGCCACTGGCAAGCGTTTGCCCAACCGGACAGAAAAAATTTTCGTCGTTCTTCTTTTCATGCTCATAAGTTTTAAGGTTCATTATTCTTATCGCATAT
This sequence comes from Paraprevotella xylaniphila YIT 11841, assembly GCF_900683745.1. Lineage (NCBI taxonomy): Bacteria > Pseudomonadati > Bacteroidota > Bacteroidia > Bacteroidales > Prevotellaceae > Paraprevotella > Paraprevotella xylaniphila. The sequence continues at coordinate 133,106 of NZ_LR215980.1, read as the reverse complement.
CACAGCCGAACCCATTGACTGCAAAAGCGTTTCTTTATCCAACCGTTTTCAAAGGTAGGCACTATTTAAATTAAGGTATGGGACAAAAAATAACAAATGATTAGACATTTTATAACATGGCACAGAAACCACTGATTTTCAATACATACAAAATGTAAAAAACCACCTTTATCCTATCGTCCCATACTCATTCCATCCCATAGCCCTACATCACCTTCAGGCTCTTGCAACGCCCTGAAGCCGTCACATAGCGCAAAATCATCATGCCTTTCCGCGACGGCATATCCACACGGTTTGTACCCGGCACACAACGGACACTGCTCAACAGGCTACCCTCAAGTGTATATACATCCAACAAGCCCTCTTCGTCCACGGAGACTTCCAGACTGCCTTCACCACGACCGACAACTTCCAACAACGGGATGCCCTCCTCATTCTCCAAAACGGCATCCTCTACAGATGAACCGTCTTCCTTCTTCACCAGACGGAACGGGAATGAAGTGCAAAGCCCTTGGTTCACCGATATGACCGATGACTCCGGAGCAATCTCCCACAAACCGCCGGACGCGGACGAGGAACGCTCTATGGCATACAAGTCGTCCGACCCGCATTTATGCCACAAATTGAAAGAATGACGGGAATAATCGCTCGCCGAACTCAGACGCCCGTCCTCCGACAAATGCTGCCCGCTGTTGGTACGGCTGATGAACATGTAACGCGAACCGTATGTAGAGGGAAGGCGGCGGATGCGCCACAGATACTCTTCATCGGTATCTTCTGAATAAGTCATGAACTGACCGTCCGTATTCCGCAGGTAACGACCGCCCATAGCCTCTTGGATATAGTAGCTGTCCTTATCAGAAGGAGACAAAACATTGGTCTCATATACCGGCACATCGAAATGGTACACCGTGCGAGCCTCTTTCCCTGTAGATGAAAAACGTTGGAACACCAAGGTAACATTGAAACTGGTGTCCATGGCCGATACATGCAGGGTATCGTTCAAATCGGCCACCTGCCCGCCCAAATCATCCAAATGGTAAGTCAGCGTGTCGGCCTGGATGGTATCGTTGCCCACGACCCATTTATAAATACGCGTCGAATTCACCGACTGGCTCAATATGGACGTAGGCTTGGCATAAAGGCTGAAAGAAGCACCACGAGGCAACACCATGGAAGTACCGGGATATTCTTCGCCATTATAAATAATGAAAGGATCTATTTCGGAAACCTCCACGCGGAACACCTGAGACTTGAGCACTCCCGACTTGTGTTCCATCGTCACACGGTAATAGGCACTGGAAGCCACACTGGCCAATTCAAAACGGTTGGTTGTCGCGTTGTTCAGCTTCGACCACCTCTCCCCGTTCGTGCTCTTTTCCCAACGCCATGACTTGACATGCCATCCACCGTAATCCATACCTAAAATCACGCTCTCGTTCTTCTTCACGTAAATCAAAGTGTCCTGGCTTTCCCGGTAAGCATATTTGCAATAAGGCGTACAGTCACGCACGTATGCCTCACCAGCCACCTGTATGGAGAACATCTGCGTGCTTACCACTCCTGCCGCATTCGTATAACGCACGCGGTACACGAAAGAGGTATCCGCTTCCACCTCACGCTCGGCCGAAGTGCAAGAAGCATCATCGTCCCACGACCACTTTCCGGTATCAGTCTCACCATCCGGCAAAGCCACCTTCAGCGTCACTTTCGCCCCTCTCGGGACGGCATTCAACAAAGTACGGTCCAACGCCTCACCGTCATACCCGATGCTCCCTTTCAGGACGGTCGGCACAAGGGTCTTGTCTTCCAACGGATCCAAGGAACACATCAGCGTGGTGAAACCCAAATGGTCGTATCCGCCGCTGTTGCCGCCATAGAACCCTCCTCCAGCATCTATGCCGTCACCGTGGACCATCATGATCTTATGCGAATAGGGCATGTCCACGCCACGGATGTTTTCGTAGTAGTTCACGATGCGCGGCCAACCGCAGCGGTTGGTGCCTTGCCCGCCAGACCCCATCTCGGGGAAAGTGCCGTCCGAATTGGTGTATGGAGAATTGGGCAGGTTTTCCTCAAAAGTATTGTAAGCCGCCACATACTCAAAACCGGCCGCAATGCGGTCGTCCATATAGGCATAAAGGTCGTCTCCCTGGTTCAAACCTGCCCCACACACATCCGCTGCCAAAACCACAGCCATGGAAGCATGTCCTTGGTCTCGGTTGGATTCCTGCATTTGTCCGAAATAACCGAAGGGTCCACGCTCGTCCGGATGGAGCTTCCATACCAGATTGCGAAGCGTCTCGGCATAGCGGTGGTCCTCCATGTACTTGTAATACTCCATACCGGCATTGTACACATAAATGTCGTCGCACAAAATGCCCACACTGATTTCGCACAACACGTTGCACAACCCCCAATTCGACCAGTAATGATCGTCGGCACAACCATGACGCTCCTGCAGGAAACCGAAACTTTGGTCACTGAACACCCTCAGCATCCACTGTTGGTAACGTTTGAAATCCTCACGGTTCCACCCTTCGTAGTCCCGCATCAATTCTCCTGCATTGGCAAATTCATATCCATAAAGCCCGGAGGCAAGGCTTCCGTTGGAATTACCGGACACTTTCTGGCAGGTCCTGGCCCATGCGTTCATGACTTCAACAGACTTTTCCGCATAACGCTCATCTCCGGTAATCTTCCAAACCAGTGCACACTGGTAGGCTGTAGCTGCATCATTCATGGCGGCTCCATAATTGTCACCTTCCGGTTCCCAGACATTCCATCCTCCACGGATAATCTTGACTGTGGGATTGGGCTTCCAATTCAAATCCACATGCTTGCTGGTCATCAACTTGTTGTAGGCCGCCGTCCAAGGTTCCTGCCCGGTGGCCAACTTTTCCTTCACCCTGTCGAAATCCGCCTGCGTGTGCAATATGCCGGGATGTATGAACCCCTGCCCCATTCCGGACAAAGACATACAGGCAAACAGAAACGACAATACGCTCTTTTTGTTCATAGCATTCATTTTAAAAATACAACGTTCCAAAATTATATGATTCATTCCATACAATATGGGACAAAAAATAACAAATGATTGGACAATTTCTAACACCGCACATAAGACACTCATAACCACATACATAAGATGGCGAAAAAGATAGCATAAAACCCTTGAATCAATCTCAGGAGAATGAAAAATCATTTGGCTGAGATTGATTTTTCATTCTCCTGAGATTAAAAATCCGTTTGGCTGAGACCGAAAATCCACTCCATGCACTAAGGGTTTCACACGACAATAAAACAAGACATTTTTAGGCTTTAGGACTTTTGTTTTCCCTCTTGTTCGCTTCACGGTACTGCGTAGGTGTCATGCCGAACTCTTCCTTGAAATAACGGTTGAAGTATTTGATGGTGTTAAACCCTACCTTATCCGCAATCTCCGCCACGTTATATTGGCTGCCCGCCAACAACTGGGCGGCACGTTTCAAACGGACGGAACGGATGAACTGAAGCGGTTTCATGTTCAAGATGACCGTCAGCTTTCGGTTCAGGTGTGTCTTGCTCAAACCGAGGTCTTTGCTCAAATCCTCCAAAGAATACTCCGCATTGCCCATGTTTTTCTCCACGAAAGCCAAAGCCTTCTTCACGAATTCTTCATCCAAAGACGTGGTGGTTATCTCGCTCGGAGTGATTTCAATGTTTTTCCTGAACGTTTCCTTCCTCGCCTCCCGTTGCTCGATGAGTTTACGGACACGGACCTGCAACAGCTCGAAATTGAAAGGTTTCGAGATATACGAATCGGCACCGGCCTTGTAACTTTCTATACGTGCGTCATCCGACATCTTGGCCGTCAACAAGATGAAAGGGATATGGGAAGTATGAATGTCATTCTTCATCCGTTGGCAAAAGGCTATGCCGTCGCACCGAGGCATCATCAGGTCCGAAATGACAAGGTCGGGCCATTCCTCACGTACCATTTCCTCCCCTTCCACGCCGTCCCCAGCTTCTACCACGTCGAAATCCGCACTGAGTTCATGAACCAAATAAGCCCTGAAATCCGCATTGTCTTCCACGACCAACAGCTTTTTCTTCCCACCGGACGGCTCTTCGTCTTCTTCTCCGGCCGACAGGACGGAAGCTTCCACCGTCTCCTTGTCCTCCCCGTGCGGCACGGTGGCTTTTTCGTCGTGCAACAAGTCTGCCGGCAAAAGAACCGTAAAAGTGCTGCCCTCACCAGGCCGGCTGTCCACCGTAATCTCTCCACCGTGCAAATCCACATAGCCCTTGACCAGATGCAAACCTATCCCGCTGCCCGGTTGGGTCTTGTGGCCGTCCTCCACTTGGTAGAAACGAGTAAATATACGCTCCTTGTCCCCTTCTTCCATGCCGCACCCCGTATCCCGGACGGACACGGCTACATATTCACGCCCGTTGCGGACCGAACTTTCCACACCTACGCCTATGCAACCGCCCGAGGGGGTAAACTTCACCGCATTGGAAAGCAGATTGTTCACCACCTTATAGACCTTGTCATGGTCATAGTTCATATAAAAATGCTCCACCTTGCTTTCAAAAGTCAACGTGATACCTTTTTCTTTCACAAGTCCGCGGAAAGCCTCGACCGCATCCCGGACGAACACGACCATATCCCCCATGCTGACCGACAATCTCTCCCCCCGCATCTCCAATTTCCGGAAATCCAACAACTGGTTCACCAACTGGAGCAGTTTTTCCGCATTACGGTAAATCACGGTCAGCCTCTGTTTCAAGTCCACGTCGCCCTGCTGTTTGATAAGTGTCCCGAGAGGTGTCAGGATCAGCGTGAGGGGCGTACGGAATTCATGACTTACATTCGTAAAAAAGCGCAGCTTCATCTCTTCCAGATGCTCCTGCTGCTTCCTGGCGTTTTCCCTGCGCTCCTCCATCATCTTTTCCTTTTCCCGGCGCACGTACATCCGTGAAAGCCAATAGACCACGCCAATAGCTACAAGGACATACACCGCCATGGCATAATAGGTTTCCCAAAAAGGAGGATGCACGACAATGGACAGCCGGGCAGGTTCCTTGCTCCACACCTTGTCGCCATTGGCCGCATACACTTCAAACTCATACGTCCCGGGACGCAAGCCGGTATACACGGCACGTCCAAGGCTAGCGGCACGGGTCTCCGTCCATCCCTCTTCATAATTTTTCAACCTGTATTTATAATAAGTGTGGGACGGGTTGGCGTAATTCAACCCGGAAAATGCTATGGATATGAAATTCTCATCATAACGAAGTTCTATCTTGTCCGTACGGGTCATGGGGGCAGACAAAACGACATGTCCCTCATATTCTTCTCCCACCCGGACGGGTGTATTGAAAATACTAAGCCCTGTCAGGATGGGGCGGTTGGCAGCTTCTTCACACACCATGTGACCGGGATTGAAATAATTAAACCCGTGTGCCCCTCCGAAATAAAGCATCCCGTTTTTCGCTTTCAGTGCGGCATGGTCATAAAACATCCCGCTTTGCAACCCGTCCGGCACACCGAATGCCACTACGGAAAAATGATACCCGCCTTTTCCCTCTTCACGGGGAATAATCTTACATATACCATTCAGGGTCGAAGCCCACACTACCCCGTCACAGTCCTCCAAAATGGAAGAAACCGTATTGTTCGGCAACCCTTCGGACATCGTGAGCAAATAAAGACGTTCCGTCTTTTTATCCCAAATCCGGATGCCGTCCTCCGTGACAAACCATTGCAAACCGCGTGCGTCGGTCAGCAAGCCAAAATATTTTATGCCGGATTTATAGTATTTATCTTTACGTGTATCGGGAATCCGAACTTCGTCTTTTCCTGCGTCGTAATAAAACAAGCCGTTGTCCCCCAACGCGGCAAAACAATCTTTCCCTGTGGGACAAAGAGAAAGAATCAACTTAAAGTTCTTCAACTCCGGATGCCGTTCATGCAGCATAAACTCAATGGTTCCGTCCTCCGGGTCCAACAGCCCCACGCCGCCATTCACGCTGACCCAATAATTTCCATGGGAGTCTTCATACAATGCCCGCGACACATTCTGCGCCACGTCCTGCTCGGAATCGCCTTGGCTTCTTAAAAAATGCTTACATCCCCCGCAAATTTGGTAAAAACCTTTTAAAAAGTTCCCACCCACACATTTCCCTGACGGTCGCGGGAGAGCGACAAGACCAATTCATTGATTTCATCTTTAAAAACCTGTTCCACCTCATGGGTTTCCGGATGGAAACGAAACAGGCCTTTGCCACTCCCCACCAAGATTGTGCCATCGTCCTCCTCAAGGAAGCAGCGCACGGATTCGTTGGTGATGTAAGAACTTCCGGGGCATGTCTGTGCCAACTGGAATTTCTGCATGCCGGGGTGATGATAGCACAGCCCCTGAAATAACGTGCCGACCCAAAGCCCGCCGCGCGGATCTGCCATCACGGCATAAATGTCATTATGGAGCCTTCCGCCGTTCGTCAAGGCCATGTCCGGCATCTCGGACACAGAAAATGTCTTCCCGTCAATACGCCGCAGGCCACTCCGCGAAGTCCCGGCCCAAACATTCCCGTCACGATCCATGTCCATGCAAGTAAAGAAGTTGGATATGCCGGATATGCAGGCCACATCCTTCCACTCCCGGAGTGTACGGTTATAAAAACAAATGCCATTGTTGTACATCAGCCACAAGTTCCCCGCCGAATCGGGATGCAAATAAAGCCGGTCTGTATATCCATTGATAATCCCCTCGAAACGTGAATCCTGAAAAAGGAACTCGGAAGAAGTATAATCCCAACAACGGATCAGGCCGCTATCATACACGATCCAACAGAAATTCTTATATTGGGCCAATTCCAACGGAACGCCGTAGCGGCGCGTGAACTCGCTGTCACCACGGTCTATCACTTTTTTCTCTTGTTTTCGGACATCATAAAAAAAGAACGTATTGTCCTCTGTCAGGAACCAATAATTTTTAGCATCGTCAATGAAAAGGTTCTTCAACCTCTTGTCGATTCCCATGCTTGCCAACTCCCCTTGAATATCATAATTGAAAGTGTTCGTCTTCAAGTCCAGAAGCAGCAAATAACGCAGTTCCTTCATCCACACACGATCCTGCCCGTCATAATACTCTTTCGGCGGACGGGAATATGTCCACACGTACTTCCGGTCTTTGTCGTATGGAAAATACTCAAACGATGCCCCATCGTAAATGTTCAATATCGAGGCCGTCCTTATCCCGACACGCCCGTCCGGGACCATGCTCAGGCCACGAATCTGATTGTCGGACAAACCGTCCGGCACATCTATCAAACGAAACTTATACTGTTCTACCGCCCTGCACGGAAGTGCAAGACAGATACAAGACACAAATGCCCAAAACATTCTTGACATGTTCTTCATAATCGTTCCACGTTCTTTATGTGACGTTATTTTTCGTTGGTATTAATATATGCAAATATACTTCAAAAAGAAAGTAAACCCTATCAAAAAAACAGAAAAAAAGAGCACGTATCAAAAAAACACGTGCCCTTGTTCCTTACGCCCCACAGCTTTCATTCTATCGACAAACCATCAAAAACCACGCTGCCTGCGGCCTTGCCGCCGCCGAAGCTACCTGCCACCCCGACATAAATTTCCCGGGGCATTTCCACCTCCTCGGAATGCACATAAAACCAGTTCACCCCATCTGTAGACTCATACGCATAAAAGACATTCCCCACCCGTGCCAACTTGAACCAGGCAGGTATCCAAGTATAAGTATTGCCTATGGCAAAACGCCTTTCACCACCGCTCTCCTTGCGGTATCCCATACGGGCAAACCTCCGCCCCCAATGGCCAAGCGTCATCGTCACGGCCGTGGCATCCCCCTTTAAGGCTGCCCTTAACATCAAGCCGCATTCTTCCGTATTCCCGTCCATCCTGTTGATACGGCACGACACGGCAAAGTCTCCTGCCACTTTCCGGTACAGGTATGGAGCATTGTCCGACAGCGCGTCCACGGCCGCCGAACGGCAAGACAGGCGATAGGTACCTCCCTGCACGCCGGCATAGTCTGCCCTGCCTTCCTCCACATGGCCTACCTCTGCATAAGTCCATCCGGACGGGCATCCTGTCACGGATACGGCCTTCACCCTCACACTCTCCGAAAAACGGCTCGTTCCGGCCTTGTTGACCGCCGCCACCCGATATTCATACGTCTTGCCTTCTTCGATACGGGAATCAATAAACCAATTGGTCACTTTCTCCTTGTATACCCCGACATCCCTGAAGTCATCCCGGCCTGCTTCCGAACGCTGTATCACATAACCGTTGGCGAAATACTCCGCAGAGGGTTCCCAATCCAGACGGATTTGCCCGATGGAGGCTTCTGCCCGCAATCCCGTGGGCACTGCCGGTACAGGCAAGATAGGATAGTTGGAAGGACGTAATGAAAAGGTCAACGACCCATATCCGAAATGGTCTTTGCTACCGTGTTCCGGACGCAAAAGCTCGGCCATCCTCTTGGAATAAGGTGCCGGTACGCCTTTCAACACTTCATAATGGTTGTATATCATCTCCCAAACCGGACGGTCCTCCAATTGGCCCAACCCGTTTACGGAAGGCCAACGGTTGTTCAGCCCTTGGCTGTTATTATAATAAGTGAAAGGGACACCGCGCATCTGGTTGTGACGTGCCACGTATTCGGCCCCGGCCAACAGGCGGTTGCTGTCGTAGGCAAACAAGTCATCTCCTTGGTTCCAGGCAATCTGGCAGAACGTAGCCAAGAAACCTACTCCCAGTTGGGCATGCTCTTGGTCTCGCCCGCTTTCCTGCCATTGCCCGAGCACCGTTCCATCTTCCATCCGGTGCAGATAAGGCACGGCATTTCGGATGCTTCCGTTCCCCAAGCCGTGCTTGAAATATTCAACCCCTTCCCGGTAAATGTCCGGACGGTCGCACAGCACTCCGATGGCAGCCAAAGCGACCATGTTGCAAGCATCCCAGTTTGTCCAACAATAGTCCACACGGCCGCCGCCATGGGTCCGGAGGAAATCCCGGCTCACGGGATACAAATATTCCACCATCATCTCCTTGAAACGTTCAAAGTCGGTTCTTTCCCATAACGGGCACACACGCAACACTTCCGCAGCCATGGCAAACTCCCCGATGGGGATGCCCAAAAGCCCTTGGTCTTGCCGCGCCTTCGGCACTTGGTTCACGGTATTCGCCCAGGCATTACAAATATTGATGGCACAACGGGCATACGCCTCATCACCGGAAATGTACCAACGGATGGCGTTCAGATAAGCTGCATGGGCTTCTATTGAAGCCTTCTGGCGGCTGTCGCCCATGTTGGCCATCGGGCGGGCCGCAAACGTCGATTGCGCCCAAGGATCCTTCTGTAACTCCGCCCAACCTTCTGCCCAAGGATGCTGCCCTTCGCCCACCATCGCCTTCATACGCTCCAAATCGGCCAAGGTATGCAAACCGCCGGGATGCACAAACTTACGATGATCTGCTTTCTCATTAAACAAAAGCGTCCCGAAACCCGGTTGGTCACGGTCATACCCTTCCGGCCTGATTTGTCCGAGCACCTGTCCCGTGAAAGGCATAGGAAGCCCCATCCGGTTCACATAATGGTTGTAGGCTATGTCGAACACGTACATGTAGCGTCCGCGTGCCTTCGGCGACACTTCCTCCCAATCGCAGTACTTCCCGGTAATGTCCGTCCATCTCACGAAAGGAACATCGTAACCCAAGTTGTAACGCGCCACATATTCATATCCTTTCAACAAGCGGTTATCCTTAGCGGAATATAAATCATCCCCCTGTTGCCAAGCCAGTTCACATACCGTGGCCATTGCCCCGAGTCCCAGCATGCAATGGCTTTGGTCGCGCCCGCTCTCCTGTAGTTGGCCGGTTTCCCCGTCGATATAATGGGCCAATGTGCCGTTGTCGTACCCGTCAAGGTAGAAAGCCCGTGCCTTCTCATACATTTTCCGGTCATCCAGATGGATGGCTGCCGCCATATAAGTCTTGGTCACGATAGCCCCCCAATTCCCGTTCGTATAAGGGTTACGCTTATAGAACGTTTCCAATACGGGGAGGAACACTTTCGTGAACATCCGCAAAGCACCTTCATAATCCTCCGCAGGCATCTTACGCCACGTATGCTTCAACGCTTCAAGTGCATAAATGATTTTAAAACCTTCCAAACCGGCCAACAAAGGAGCGTCGTTCGTATCGGGTATGCGTTTCAGGGTGCGTGCATAGGCCGTCAATACTTCCGCCGCCTTACGGGCATGTGACTCATCGCCCGTGATACGCCACATCAGCGCATTCAAATAGGCCGCACTGAAGTCACGCTCCATTCTCGATTTGGTATAACCGAATTTACCGTCACGCGCTATGGTATCGAACGGGCCTTCCATTTTATAATCCGACTGTGCACACGGATGTTTTTCCAACAACAGATAGGAGGCATAAGCGTCGTCGCTTTTCCCTTTCACCAAACCACGGATTTGTTGCATCCGTTCTTCCGTATGCAACACACCGGGGTGCACGAAAGCTGCCGCAAGCACAGGGCACGACAGCAATAGGAATCCCAAGAACAGCCATAACCTGCCTATAACATTCTTCCAACTTTTCATGGTTTTACAATTTTTCATTTCAAAATACAGCCGACAAATATAGCGAATTTAAAAACACCATACGGCATCTCTACCTTACATTATTCGTCATTGCACCCTCTGTGGACACAAACGTCACATCCTCCACGTGCGGCCCCACATATATACCCGCCATGTCACCGGTGTTATACCAAGCCGGTTTACCGGGCATGTCGTCCGTAATCAGCTGTCCGTTGATGCGCAGGTTCTCGAAACGCACGTTCCTGATTTTCCTCTCTTCGTCATATCCCTCGATAATAGACAACTCAGCCCGGTTTCCATCATAAGAGACATCTTTAAACGTGATATTTTCAATACCCCGTCCCGGTGCCGTACAATACTTCTTATTATAGAAAATACGCAAATTGACCAATGAGCCTTCACGGAAATTCTCCACGCGGATATTTTCAAAACGGACATCGCGGACCAGATTGTTGTCTCCGGCATTGATGGACATGCACCCCTGGTAATTCAACTGCTTCTCCCGATGGTCCAATATGTCGATATTGACGTAATTCAAATCCTCAAGCACTTCCGGATTCTTCGTGTCACCATGGATGCCTATGAATATGGGATGGGCCACATCTGCCCAAAGCGTGGAGTTTTGCATCGTGACATGCTTGCAGCCCCCCTTGAACCCCAAACGTGTGCCGTACACCGTCGTGCAATCGTCCGAATTTCGGCAGAACACCCCGTCGAACAACACATTATTACTGGCAAAGACATTCATCCCGTCTCCCCACCCGTAATAGCTGATAGCCTTCACATTGCGGATGGTCACTGCATCCGAGCCCCCCGTAGCGCACTGGGTAGTGGCAATGCCTTCCACCAGTACATTACGGGAGTTTGCTATACGGATGCCTCCTTTTACCTTATAATCTATAATACCACGTCCTATCAATTTCACATCTTGCACGCCCTCAATGAGCACACGCCCGTTCAGCACGGCACCACCGGCCAAGTAAACTGTCTGTCCGGATTCCACCTTCACCTCGCCATCCTTGGGCGTATGGTAACCCGGGCCGAAGTAGACCACATTACGGTCTTTTTTTCTTGGAACATCCACCTCCACCGGATTGGCGAACAGGTGCAGGTTATGAAAAATATCGCCGTTCACTTCCACCGACAAGTTGCACGGCTTGTCCAAAGTGAACGTCAGCTCCTTTCCCTTCAACTGAAAAGGTATGCCGTATGACAAAGGACGAATCCTTGCACTGTCCACCGCTCCTTTGTTATAAGTGACTTTCACCTCCACCTTTCCCGAGAAGTCGAAAGTCGCCATCGAAGCCTTTTCCACACAATGCTGCGTCCCCCTCACTTCATCCACGCAAACCAAATAAGAAGGTACGTTCCTCCATTCCCCATCTCCTTGACGCGCTTGAACCGTAAAATCATCATTCAACTCCGCTCCCTCCGGTGCAGCGTAAGTCACCAAAGAAGACGAGGCATAGCATGCGGCACTTCCCGTCATCACCATAAAGGCCATCAAAAGCCAATGTCTTATTTTCATTCCGTTTCCATTATTGATTTCCGGTTGCAAATATAGCCCAACCCCAACAAACAGGATGGGACAAATCGAAACAAAAAAGGGGCTTAAAATCTCCAATTCAGAGAAATTAAGCCCTTTTTTATCATGTCAACCTACCTTTAAGGGAAAAACATGCCGGTTACCGGCCATGCCCTCCTTCCGGTTCCTCCCCAAAAAGCGGGCATTTCAATAACACCGTCCGACGAATCCTCCGCCAGCCCGCAACTTCACTTTCAGCACCTCTTTCTTCGACACCTCACGTTCTTCCCGTACCACGGAAGCAAGTTCTTTCCCATCATGCAGGAAAACCGCTTGTTTCTTCTTTTTCAGGAAATCCAACGGTATCTCAATCTCCCGTTCTTTGTCCCCGTTCATCACGCCTATCCACCACTCTTTCCCTTTCCGGCGGGCATAAGCCACGACCTCCCCCATTTCCGTACAGGGAAGTACAAGGGTCTCGTCCCACACCGTGGGCACAGCCTTGAGCAAATCCACGAAAGGACTTTCCAGATAATACGAATAATGGTCGGAGAAATGAGTAACCGGCGACAGGAATACTATGGCTTGGGCAAACTCGTGCGCCCAAGAGTATCCGCCTGTGGCCAACTCTTCCGGATTCAACGTCACCGGCGTGACATCAGCCGGCCCCGCCATCAAGCGCGTAAAGGGCAAAGCCACATAATGCGCCTGCGGGAGCACACGCCTGTAACGCCGGATTTGGTATTCATTTCCTCTCACCGCCTCACGCGTGATGTCATTGGGATAAGTCCTCGAAAGCCCCGTGGGCTTCACGCTGCCGTGGAAATTCAACAACAGTCCCAGTTCCGCACAATCCTGCATGCCTCCCATATACCATTGCATGATTTCCACCGTAGCCGTCGGGATAAAATCAATCTTGATACCGGAGGCCCCGATGGCCTTCACCCGTTCCAGATAAGCCCTCCGCGACTTTGCATCGCGCATCTCGTTGGAATTGACCCAAACCAACGACTTCACACCGACACTCCGTCCGTAGTCAATCACCTCCTTAAGCAATTCCCATTGGTCCTTGCCGTCCTTATGCCAATTTCTCCACCCGTCATCTATCAGGTAATATTCCCAAGAAAGTTCTGCAGCCGCATCGAACCAAGCCTTTTGGTCCTCATAGCGCGGGGCACCCACGCTCCACCATTGCCACAGGCACCGTCCGGGCTTTACCCACGAAAAGTCACGCCCCTCTTCCGGCGACGGGCACAAGTTCGTCAACAAGTCGGAATTCACCAAGCCGGTCAAATCGGATGCAATGATGGCACATCTCCAAGGAGAAACGTCCTTTCCTTTATATTTCCCGGCCAAGACCTTTTCCGACTCATCCGGCAGGCGCTTGATGTCCCATCCTTTTTCCGAGGAGGGAAAGCATGACTTGAAACCATTCCCCGAACGTGAAAAGGCCATGTCGGGAAAGTCTTCGCAATCTGCCTCCGTAAATGTCATATACCCTTCTGGCAATTCAACCGTAAGCGGGCCGCATACGTATTCGTTTTCCGGCATCTCATCCATCCGGGTGACATAAGCTTCCTTCTCATAACCTATGTCATAACCCGCCCACGCCACTTTCTTCACGTTCCGGGGCACATTCCAAGCTGTATGTTCCCGCTCTATGCGCCGGGCATTTTCAGGCAAGACGTAACGTACGGCCACACCGTCGTCATACACCCGGACCACAAGGCCGTAACGCACCCCATCGGCCGACAACGGCAACATGGCTTCCACCGCTTTGTCCGACGCCATGGCATGATGTCCGAACAGAGGGTATTCCGTCTTGAATTTCTCCACTTCGGGTTCTGCCGCCAACGACACATTCCGCCCAAGGTCCTTCCCGTCCACGACAAGCCCCAAGCGCGATGCCTCCAAGACCTCAACCTTACCTTTCTTCACGGAGTAAACCAACTGGCCTCCGTCCGTATCCACACAGACTTCAATATTCTTGCCGGGACTGCATAAACGAAGCAAATTGTCCCCTTCGGCATAACTCCCCCACGTGCAGGCACATAACAGCATGCAAGCCCTGCCCCACATTTTATTTACCATATCTTTTTTCACCTATTTAATAATCTCTACTTGATAACGGCCACAAAACCTCCACGCGGCAGGCAATCTACCGTCAAGGCTTTGTTTCCTTCCGGAACAGGCACGTTCTCTTCCACCACAAAGCCCTTGCCGTCGGCATTGTCCTTAAAGCAAGACACGTTCCGGCCTTTCCCAAGGTCAAGCCGCCCCAACGGCACTCCTATCTTCCGGCCTTCTTCCGTACCGTTAATTCCGGCTACATACCATATATTCCCTTTACGACGTGCCATCACCACATATTCTCCGGGATAACCGGCCAATAACTTCGTATCGTCCCATGCCGCAGGCAAACCGGATAGCAAACTCCTCACCGCTTCCGGCAAGCCACGATATACTTCCGGACGGTCGGGCATGTGCTGCAAAGCCGACTCGAAAATGACAGGAAGTGCCAGTTCGTGGGCATAGGTCGTGATGTGCGGGTTTTGGGAATCAGAGAAAGTACCGGGCGTGTAATCCATCGGACCTATCACATTGCGCGTAAAGGGCAACGTGGCATTATGGGCTGCAGCCCGTCCGGTCAATGTCCCGTTATTGTTGTACCATTCCGCACCATAAACCGCTTCCACCGACATCATGTGGGGATAAGTCCGCTGCCATCCCCTCGGTATGGCAGCCCCATGGAAATTCACCATCAGCTTATGCTTGGCCGCATCCTCCAACAAATCGATATAATAATCCATGGAAGACACGCTGTCACCGGCAAAAAAATCCACCTTGACGCCATACACGCCCAATTCGTTCAACCATCCGAATTCCTTTTGGCGGTCTTCAGGCTTGTTCAGACGATACAAGGGCGTGGGTCCCAACCACTGCGTACTGGAATTGTACCACAACAAAGGCTTTACACCGCGTTCCTGCGCATACTTCACGGCAGCCTGCAAATCGCCGCCGTTCGACATCTGGTCCCATTCCCAATCAATCAGGCTATAAGGCCATTTCATGTCGGCAGCAAGGTCGAAATAAGCTTTCAGCTTTTGGAAATCCCGCGTCCCATGGTTCTCTGCCCAATAAATCCATGAAGCCAAACCGGGCTTTATCCATGAGGTATCCTCCACCGTTGACGGGTCGGACACGTCGGTCACCAACGTAGACTCCACCACGTCCGACAACCGCCCTATGACCAACACCCTCCAAGGTGATTCCCATTCCTTGTCCATGGCCTGCTTTTCACTAAACAAACGCACGCGATAACGGTCGGCACTGTCGGCATTGCACAAGAAAGAACCGCAATGGCCGCGCCTGATATTGGCTTCCGTCACCAACATGAACACGGTGTCCCTTAATTGCACCAAACCGGGATACCCCCATTTGTCAGCCGAACCATTCTCGCCCCGGCCATCCGTGGACAAAGGATAAAAACCTTCATACCCCAAAGTGTATTGTTGCATCCAACGTTTCGCGCCCTTAGGCACATCGTATGCCGTATATTCGTCCACCACATACTCTTCCGGCGATACGGACTTTACCCCATACTTGAAAGCCACGCCGTCATTGTAGGCCCGGACGGTCACATCCAAGATGTTACCCTCTTCGTTCTCGAAAGAATAGACCTTTTCAGTCCCATGGTTCACACAATGGCTGCGTTTTCCTGTCGGCATCAGGTAATCGTCCTCTACCGGCTTGGCTTCCGTCACGCTTTTGAATTTCAGGTTCCCTGCATACTTTTGCAAGTTGGTCTCTATCCCCAAATCCACCAACGGCAACGCACGCGTCCCGTCATAAAACACCGATAGGACCGCATCGCCATAATGCTCCTTGTCGAGTCCGGTCAACTCCACCAACACATGCTTGTCCGGGGAACGCACTTCCTGCATGTCCTCTATCGCACAGGAACAAAGTCCCGCAACAAGGCCTAAACACCATCCCCATTTCAAAACTCCAGTCTTCATTCTCTTCTATTTTTATGATTTCACATTTTAATATACTCGCAACCATCGCCACCGTACAATTTTCAATAATTCCGTATCGTGGCATATACACCGTAAGACTCTTGGTCCACGTCGAACAAGGGACGGAGCCGGAACTCATTTACTCCGTTACGCAAGACAAACCGGTTGGGTTCACCGTCCACGACCGAAAGCCCTTGAAGCACCTCGTCCTTGCTTCCCTTCAATATCACTTCGCTACGGGTTTCAAAAGCCAACAGCATCGGGCCGTAGAACACGGCAAACATGTTCTCCTTGTCCGGCATGGACTGCAGGCGGAAAGCGTAACGGAAGTCCACACGCACCCGGTCTCCATCCTCCCAACGTCTGGAAAGCTTCAGGAAAGAAGAAGGCCGTACCGACATGCCCTGTTTCTCACCGTTTACATACACCTCTGTCCCTTCGGCCCAAGCAGGTATGAACAAGTTCAGGGCGAACCCCGCCGGACGACGCACCGAAACGGTAAAATCCGCCACCGGCTGCAGGGGAAATCCCCCTGTCTGTTCCAAAGCCACCTTTTTGGATGCCCAATGCAATTTGGACGGCACATAAAGGTTCACGTACACATCCGAACCGTCGTGGTAATAAATTCCGCTGTTCAATTCCGCAAAAGCCTCTATGCAAGACCCACTGCAACAGAAGAAATCATTCTCCTTCAAATATTTCTTATTGCGCGGCGAACCCAAAGGCAAATGGTAGACATACGCTCCGGTAGACCTGCTTTGCACGGGAAGCACCCCGTTGTAGAACATGTTCATATAGGCATCCGCATAACATGGGTCGCCTGTCCATCCGAACAGGTAAGCACTCAGCTTCTGCGTATTGTGCGTCACACAACTTTCGGCAATTTCGCACGTCAAGGTGTTACACAAATGTCCGGGTTCCCCCCAATGTTCCGCTGTCAGCGAGGTCGGCGTGACGGCTACCGGTCGCGGACCGCTGCTCGTCCCGTTCACGTATGCATGCCCCCGTTGGAGGATGTCCCAAAAGTGCATGGCCGCCTTCTTGTATTTTTCTTCGCCCGTCACCTCGTAACGGCGGGCAAAGCCATTGACCAACACGATATGCGTATTGGCATGCAAGCCTGCCAGGATGTCCTCGTTCCGCACCAACGGCTCAAGGAACCAGGCCGGGTCGAAACAAGCAGCCAAGGCCAAATGTTTGGGATTGCCCGAAATGCCGTACAGTTCATAGAGCACCTCATTCATGGCTCCCGCCTCATTTTGCGGATTCGCCTCCACGGTGTACATCATCCTCTCGATACGTTCCGGAGAAAGCTTCGACATCCTGCCTTCCACATAACCGGCCAAAGCCTCCACCATACCGTAAGCCTTCCGGTTGCCTGTCTTCGTGTAAGCGTCCAACAAGCCCTGCAAAATCTTATGGAGCGTGTAATACGGTGCCCATACCCCCGTAAAGCGTGTTTCCAATGTCTCGAAGTCTTTTTCCGGAAAGGCACTCAAATAACCGTTCCCATGCGCTTGTTGGCATTTGTACAGCTCATCCACCATATACTCCAACCGTTGGGAAGCCCACCCGTCCCCATATCTCTCGGCCAATACCGACAATGCCGACAGGTAATGCCCCGTGAAATGCCCCCTCAGCCCGACACCGGGGGATTCCCATCCCTCCAATGGTTTTGCCAAAGACGGAAGCCCGGCCGTGACCCGGAAATTATGCAACAGCCTGTCGGCCTCGACAGACTGAAGGTAAGCCACATCCAAGTCTTCCCGCTGCTTGATCCAAGAAGCTTCCAGTTCCACATCTTTACCGGAAAAAGGACGCAATTCCACCACGGAAGGAGATTCTACTTTCCCGTTTCCCCACACTCCGGACTGGCACAGCCCGAAGCCGATAAGGACAGACAAAATACGTTTTTTCATGATACCTGAACCTCGTTATACTTTATTTCCTTTCACAACCGGCATTTCAACTCTTTCCCTTCGTAGCGCACAAGTTTGCCGTCCGTCCGTTCACCGAGGGCTTCCGTACCGTCAGCCACCACTACCCTGAAACGGCGTGTCTTTTCCATGCCTTCGAAGCCGCCCCGGCGCTCCCCGAACGTCAACACACGACGCTTGTCATTCCACTGCAATTCAATGGTCGAGAAACAGCCTTGTTCATAATCGTAATTGTCTCCTTCATCTTCATACAACACAAAACGGGCATCCCGTCCCGGATAAACCACGATGGTGAGTTCTTTCCCCGGCAATTCACCCGTATGCTGTACCACCGGCCCCATCGGCACGATGGAACCTTGGCGCACGAATAACGGAATCTTGTCGATGGGGGCATCGGCCGTGACTTCACGCCCTCCTTCATACTTCTTACCGGTCCAGAAATCCATCCAGTCCGCCCCCTCGGGCAAGTAAACGGTACGCGATTTCGCCACATCCTGCAACGTCACGGAACCTTTGTCGTAATACATCGGACGGGTCACGGGACAAACCAGAAAAGCCGGACCGAACATGAACTCATCCTTGATGTCGTGCACACGGGCATCTTCCGCAAAATCAAAAGCCAACAACCGGCTCATGGTATAATCCTCCTGCGTGACCTTTCCGGCCAGAGAATATATATAAGGTATCAGGCGGTAACGCAAATGAATCATGCGCAGGATGCTGTCATAAAAGGGTTCGCCCGGCTCACCGAACCGCCAAATCTCGCGCGGAGTGTCCGTACCGTGGCTGCGGAACAAAGGCAGGAACGCCCCATATTGCAGCATGCGTACATAATATTCCCGGTAACCCATATCGTCCACGCCCCGGTCGAAATCCCCGGCACGGAACCATTCGCGTCCACCTCGCGTGAAGAACGAACCGATGTCCACCGTCCAATAAGGACAGCCCGTGGCCATGAAATTCAGTCCCTGTGGTATCTGTTGGGAGAATGACTTCCACGAAGCATGGGTGTCGCCGTTCCATGTAATGGTGGCATAACGCTGCTGGCCCGCATAACTGGAACGGGTCAGGTTCACCACACGTTTACGATCCGTCGTGGCACGTTGGTTTTCGTACAACCCTTTGGAATGGTACAAAGAAAAAAGGCAACTGCGTTCCGCACCCAACACAGCATCCAACAAGGCCAAATTGCCTTTCCAACGCTCCTCATGGCTGTCCCACCCGTATCCTTCCGGCATCGCTCTCCAGTCGGCATCCAAAGGTTCCGTACAGTCGCACCACCATGCATCGAAACCGTTTCCGAAAAACTCCTCATTGGCATAATCCCAATAGCGCGCCCGAGCCAGAGGGTTGAAAGCGTCATACACGGAATGCCCCAACATGAAGCCACGCTCCGCGAAATCCTTCGTCTGTGGGCAATTCGTCGGATTGGGCCAGATGGAAACCATAAGCTTGGCATCCAAGGCATGCAACGAATCGGCCAAATGGCGCGGGTCAGGATAAAAACGGCGGTCCATCTTCATGTACCCCCATCCCTGAGGCCAATAGTTCCAATCCTGCACGATGACATCCATAGGCACCTGCCGCCTGCGGTATTCCTCCGCTACATCCACCAGTTCCTCCGAACTCCGGTACCTTTCCTTGGATTGGATATACCCGAACATGTAACGGGGGAACATGGGAGACTGCCCGGTCAGGTAACGGTATTGCGCCACGACTTTGTCCATCGTGCACCCTTTCATGAAATAATAATCCACCTCATTGGCCGCCTCCAATTCCACGAAGCTTCCTTCAGGAGCGTCCTGGTACACCATGCCGCATCCCGCATCGAAAAGCAGGCCGTAACCGGCCGTGGAATTCAAGACCGGCACCATCTCCTTCAGGTTGTGCTGGCACAGGTACATCGTTTTCCCACGCAGATCCAAGTAGTCTTCCATGTGGCATCCCAAACCATAGAGGGCTTCCCCCTGCGCCCACCGGAAATGGTTGCGGAATTTCCAGCTCCTTCCCACCGTGTCGCGCCGAAGTACGTCCATCACTTCCTTTTCCCCGTCTGCCGTCTTCACGATACGTTTGCTCTGCGGGTCATACACAACATTTTCCCGATAGGTCTGTTCGGCCTCGCGCGGCCGTTGCGGATTTTCCGACAACAAAGTACGTCCGGTACGCCTATCCTTATACGTCAAGGCATACGAGCCAAGGTCTACCCATACTTCAAGGCTGTCCGAGCGCAAAGAAAGCCTGCCGTTCTCGCGTTGCAGCCGGAAAGGAACTTTTTCTTCCTCGCGCCCCGTGCACACGATGGTGCCGTTGCCCAAAAAGGCAGGCTCGCACGTGTAGCGGACCCGCACGATGTCCGGACGGACAAATTCCACCCTCATGCGCCCTTCCGGAGTCTGGAAATGCACACCGTTGCGTTGGACTGCATAGCCCTCCCCCTCTGCCATTACCGGAAAATGGCACATCAAAGCCATGCAGGCCACAAAGACTCCCTTGCAGGAAACGGAATAACGGAATTTACTCCTTTTACCTTGATTTATTTCCTTAAAATCCATATTTGTTTGTTTTTCTAACCACAACGCAAAGTTAAGGCATATCCTTTAATCATTATAGGACAAAAACATACAAATAATAGGATTTAAAAGCACATTTCAAGCCCTAAGCAAGGCGACGGGGCATCTTCCGCAGGATCCTCGGGAACTGCCATGCAAATATCAGCGTGCAGCACACGGCGGCAGTGGCATCGGATATGCCCTCGGCTGCGAACACCCCCATCATGCCCATGCCGCGTGGCAAAAGCAAAGCCAAAGGCACCAGGAGGATGACCTTACGGAGCAAGGCGATGAACACGGACACCTTGGCCTGCCCGAGTGCCACGAACATGTTCTGGCAAGCCCGTTGCAGCCCGAAAATGGTCATTCCGGCCAAAAACACGGGCTGCGTCTGTTCCACGGCTGCAATAAGCTTCCCGTCGGACGTGAAAGCGGAAGCCACCAACCCGGGAAAAAGTATCATGAAGAGCACCAACAACAAATTGAACGTAAACATGACTTGGAGCACAATCCGGAAACAGTCCTTCACGCGTTGGCCGTTCCCATGCCCGTAATTGTAACTCACAATGGGGATGAAGCCTTGCGAGAAACCTGTCAGCGGCACGCTGACGGCCAGCATCGCACTCTGCATGATGGCCAACGCGCTGATATAGATGTCTCCATAGGTCTTCAGGCTGCTATTCAGCACGAAGCCCACAAGGCTCTCCGTACTGGCCATGATGAACGGCGAAACGCCCAAGGCAAGCGTGGACAAGACCACCTTACGGTCGGGACGCATATACCTGCGTTCCAACCTCAAAGTGGCTTTCCGCGAAGTCAGGAAACGCACCACCCACAAGGCACTGCATGCCTGCGAGATAATAGTAGCCAAAGCTGCCCCTTTCACACCCATGCCGAACACAAAAATAAACAGCGGGTCGAGACCGATGTTCAGCAACGCACCGATAATGACCGAGCACATGGCAATGCCGGGCCGCCCCTGGGTGTTGATGAAAGTGTTCAGCCCCACCGAGACCTCGACGAACAATGTACCCAACAGATACACCGAGAGATAATCCGTCGCATACCCTATCGTATGTTCCGAAGCCCCGATGGCCATCAACATGGGTTCCATGAAAAGGTAGGCCGTGGCAGAAGTCAGCACCGTGAATAGCAGCAACAATACCAGTCCGTTCCCCAGGATTTTACCGGCACGCACGCGGTCGCCCTGCCCCAAGGCAATGGCCGCCAACGGAGCACCTCCGGCTCCGACAATGGAAGAAAAGGCCGAAATCAGGATGATCACGGAACTGGTCACGCCGATACCGGCCAACGCATCCGTCCCGATACCGGGAATATGGCCGATATAAATGCGGTCCACGATGCTATACAACAAGTTCACGATTTGGGCGGCCACAGCCGGGAGGGCCATACGGAACACCAAAGGCAGCATGCGGTCCGTACCCAACCGCTCTTCATACAGGTTATTCATGCGTCTTCTCTCTTATAAATTCGTGCAAAGTTACAAATTTCACACAGACTGACAGAATGACAGAGCAAAGTTCATATTGACTTTTTGTATTTTCCACAGCCACGAGATTCGGATATTCCGCCCCGAATCCGGTCGGGACGGAAAATAACGCAGCCATACGAATTTCCGCCAAGCCCAAAAGTCAGGGACAGAGGCTTATTCTTTCCTTTCCGGCACAAGCCCATTCATTTTCTCCGTATGTTCCTCGCTTTCAAGGTCAAGAAAAACCGTTCCGGCTTACATTCTGCCACATCCGACATGACCATAAAAACTTTCCAAATAAATCTCCCGTCCTCGTCCCAAGCCGGCCTTCAGCCCTCTCAAAGCCGGTTCCAGTACCGGAAAAGAGCCTCTGTTCCCGTGACATGCGGACAAAACGGAAAAGACATGCCCGTATAAAAAAATCAATCTCTTGAGACTGATTTTTCATTGTGCTGTAATCCGTCTGACGTTATGCAGTGTTTATGCAGGAAAACACTTTGAATCCGCATATTTATACAGATTGTTTTCATGGATTTGCCATGAACGTCTTCTTCTGATGTCAGAAAAAAAAGGCATGAAAAGACTTTCTGAAAGCGAAAAACAACGTTTCATACCAAAATGTCCCTGATTTCGGTAAAAAATGGCCTATACTTTCCCCTGATAAAGTTCTAACTTTGACGCATGAAGACCAAACCCTTGAAATGTACAATGATAAAGAACATTTATACCCTGCTATATGGAGGGTTAATTTTTGCTTGCGCGTTCCCCTCCATGAACATGTTCTACGACCGGTGGAACACTCCAAAATGGCTATGCACCCTCTTCTTGACAGGATTGCTTGCCGTATGCACCGCCATACTTGGACATAACCGGAAAAAGACAAGCGACTTTTCCCATTTCTCTGTATGGAGCGAAGCCGCTACCATGATTGTCACACTGGAATGCCTTTATGCCCTCATGTTCCTATTCAAATACCCGACGACATGGCGGATTGGAATAGCCGGAACGTTTGACAACCCCGCCGGACTGGCATTTTTCTTATGCGCCCTCCTGCCCTTCATCTCAGGTATGGCTTTACGCTTCCTAAAAGATAATGGCAAAAGAAACATATACATAACAGTCGCCTTACTCGCAGGGACAACCGTCGTGCTCACCCACTCGCGCACCGGCATACTGTGCCTCGTGGCATATATCCTTATAGCTCTAAAAGATTATGGCAAGATTTCCATACGCCCGACATGGAAAACCATCATCCCGGCCATTGCCTTCACAGGCTTCTCCATCTTGTTTTTCAAACCGGAATCCACCTCTGGAAGAATGTTTATTTTGGAACAGACATGGGAGCTTATCTGTAAAAGACCTTGGAGCGGATATGGCACAGGAGGCTTCGACCGAGAATACATGAATCAGCAAGCGGAGTTCTTCAAACAGCATCCCGAAAGCCCGGTAACGATGTTGGCCGACGAGACGGGACACCCATTGAATGAATTCGCCTACCTATGGGTGGAACATGGCATCGGTGCCCCCTTGGTTTTACTCCTTTCATGGGCAGGGTTATGGCATGTCCTACGAAAAAGAAAAGACATATCCTCACAAATAGGCTCTTACACGCTCATTCCCCTATTGTTGTTCGCCTTGTTTTCCTACCCGTTCAAATATCCTTTGGCCTGGATTGCCGTAGGATGGTGCGTAAGCATAGCCGGAAAGACCTATTTCAAAGCTTTTTCCCGTCGAAAAAGCCTGAGGGCTTTGGCCACCTTTTGTCTTGCTTCCATCGGAATAGGCATAGGAACATACCTCGCCCATGCACTTCCGCAAGAAAAAGAATGGGGACATGTCGCCCGAGAAGCCCTCAAAGGGAAGGGACGAGAAATGATGCCCCGGTACGCACGCCTGTACCCACATTTCTCTCATAATCCGGAATTCCTATATAATTATACGGCTGAACTATTTCAAGCCGGACAAACGGAGAAAGCATGGCATACAGCACAAGTCTGCCGGAAACAATGGAGCAAGTACAATTTGGAACTACTAACCGGAGACATTTGCCGGGAACTCCGAAAGTATGAGGAAGCCGTCTGCCACTACCGACAAGCGGCTTACATGTGCCCCGTAAGGTTTGCTCCGTTGGAAGGCTTATATTATGCCTACCGGAACATCGGGGACACCATCCGTGCCGACTCCATTGCACAATTCATACAACAAAAAAAAAGTAAAA
Organism: Paraprevotella xylaniphila YIT 11841; assembly: GCF_900683745.1. Classification (NCBI taxonomy): domain Bacteria; kingdom Pseudomonadati; phylum Bacteroidota; class Bacteroidia; order Bacteroidales; family Prevotellaceae; genus Paraprevotella; species Paraprevotella xylaniphila. The sequence goes on along the minus strand of NZ_LR215980.1, from coordinate 108,725 downwards.
ATCCCCTCATACGACGTTGAAAGGATAAAGAAGGAAATCAAGCCCAAAAACGAACTGATGTTTCAAAATGACCCATGATTGGTTACGAATCATCCCATTCATTCTTCTAAATATTTCCTTTCTTTGCCCAAAGGAACATGAATTTCACAAAAAATGATGAAGAAGCTATTGCATTTTTTCATTCTTCTATGTATGACCACCGGGATTGCAAACTCCTGCAAAGAATCCGGACTTGACCGTTCCCTGTCACAGGCAGGAAACAACCGTAAGGAACTGGAAGCCGTCCTGCGACATTACCGGAACGCCCCACTAAAACTTCAGGCCGCCCGTTTCTTGATTGAGAACATGGATGCCCATTATGGTTTCGGCGGCGAAGCCGTAGAAGAATACTACCATGCCATGGACAGCATATTCCGCCACGGGAAAGGTGACCGAACCTATTGGAATCGCCAGTACGATTCCATCCTCGCACAAGTAGGGACAGGCTTGGACAGTTGCATGTCCGTCCCCCTCTTCGACATTGAACATATCAAAGCCGATTTCCTGATAGCGCATATAGACAGCGCTTTTGCCGTGTGGGACCGGAACTGGAACCGGCAATACAGTTTCGACATGTTCCTACGTTATGTCCTGCCTTACCGGATAGGGCATGAAGGGTTGAGCTTGTGGAGGGGCAATCTATCTATGGCAGCCTTGGAACAAGAAAGTTATAAACAAAACATATTCAATTCAACATACGTATACGAAATAGCGAATACCATATCATGGCTACTTAGACCTGCTATTTATTATCCCTCACGCCACCTCCCGAATTTTCCACTTGACAAATTGCCAAACCTAAAACTTGCTTCTTGCCGAGAATATGCCCACTTATGCGCAGCCCTATTCCGGGCAAGGGGAATACCGGCCACTGTAGACTTCGTTCCGCAGTGGGGAAATCGCTCCTTGGGACACGTTTGGTGCGTGTTTTTCCCAAACAACCAAACTTCCATACCGGTTGAACTATGCGAACCGTTAGGCACGGAATTCATGCGTAGACGAGAAGACCGACTTCCCAAAGTTTTCAGAAATACTTATGAAAAAAATCCCTATTCACTATATGTGCAGAACAAAGAACGGGACTCCCTACCCTACGTTTTCAACACACCTTATATATTGGACGTGACAGACCAGTATGTAGAAACATCAGATGTAGATGTCCACTTATACAATCTGGACTATGATACCCGTTACGTATATCTTTCCGTCTTTAACGACCAAAAATGGAGTATCGTACATTGGGCAAGAAAGAAAGGTACAAAAGCTCGTTTCACCAAATTAGGACGCGACATCGTGTACCTTCCTGTATACTTCATACAAGGTCTGACCATTCCGGCCGGCAACGCATTCCTATTAGACCATAAAGGACTGAAAACGGATATTCAGCCAGACATATCCAAAAAAATTTCAGTCACAGTAAAACGTAAATTCCGAGATACGAAATCTAACCACTTCCTACAAGGAGTTATCGGAGGAAAATTCCAAGTAGCCAACAGAAAAGACTTCAGAGACTCCATAACCCTATACGACATTCCCCGAATCGAAGACAACCGTTACCATAAAGTCAACACCAACATGTCACAACCTTATAAGTATTTCCGCTACTTGTCACCAAACTTGTCACGCGGCAATATGGCGGAATTATACGTTTTCAATGAAACCGGAGATACTTTGCGCCCTCATGAATATTTCGGCAATTTACACACACGCCCCGGTATGGGCATTGAGAATCTGTCTGACGGCAATACTTTATCATATTATGAATCCCACGACCTATACAACGTGTGGTATGGATGGGAATTTGAAAGCCCCTCACAAATTAGCCAGATTCTTTTTCTTCCACGGAATGACGATAATTTTATCCGAGAGAAAGAAATATACGAACTATTATATTGGGACAATGGAGAATGGCATTCTTTAGGACAACAAACTGGAAACTTTAAATCCGAGTTAGTTTTCAAAAACGTACCTTCAGGAGCATTACTTCTTCTACGGAACCATACAAAAGGAAAAGAAGAGCGTATTTTCACATACCAAAACGGAAAACAAATTTGGAGATAATGAATCTATGTTAAACCCTTTAAAAACAAGAGCCAATGGAATAAGTAAATGAAATACAGTAGTTCAGTCAACAGAATACGACCACTACACTTATCAAATCAAGTAATTAATTTAAAAGAAAAAACAAATGAAAAAGTATATAGTCATCCTTTTTATCGCCCTCATTGGCGGTGCATTCATCTGGAGTTGTTCCCAAGATGACTTAGATAACGGGCAACCCATTTATCACTATTCGGCAGAACAGCTGGCCGAAATCCGTGCATTGGCCGAGGAGTATGACGTACCTGAAGTCAAGTATGCCACAGCATCTGAAAAAGGTCTACCTACAGTAGAAGAGATGAAAGAAACTTTCCTATTATTCAGCATGATAAAACACTCGTTAACACAAACTATGGAAACCATAGACTCATCTGAAAACCATATTCGCTATCGCACAAGACACCCTATGTTCAAACGAATTTACGTGGAGGGAGAAGGGTATACAGGTGATGCTCATATAGAGGAGTCTTATAATATAGATTTTGAAAGTGGTAATACCTATAGCTGTTGGTTAATTATTGATGTTTCATGGACAAATGCAACTGACAAAAACCAAAATGTTAAAGTAGAAGCTAAGATAGAAATGGATTCAGGTTTAGCAGAACGAGTTGACGTGAGCAATGAACAACTAAGCTGGCAATGGATTGGTGCAACAGGACTCCAAATTGCATATTCATGCGAATTACGTAGAAAAGGAAGCACCTCATCAAAACCATATTATAAAGTTACATATTTCGATGTCATCACTATTAATTAACAATAGCATCTATTTATTGTTACTATTTATCGCAGTCCCCACTTTTCCCAAAAGTGGAGACTGCATTTACCCCCCACAGCATCAAGAAAAAGTGTACCTGCATTTTGACCAGACCGCTTATTTCCTCAAAGAAACGATATGGTTCAACGCTTACATACTGGACGAAAGCAACCGTCCTACAGACATCAGCCGAGTACTCTACGTAGAACTCGTTTCACCGGAAGGAGGCATCGTGAACACATTTAAAGGAAAAATAGAGAATGGAACCTGTCACGGGCAATTCGCATTGGATAGTGCCTACCTTTCCGGGTACTTTGAAATACGAGCCTATACTCGCCACATGATGAATTTCGGAGAAGACAATTATTTCTCACGGGTCTTCCCTATTTATGACATAGCCACAGACGGGAACTATCATATCCGTAGCATGCTTGACCGCTTACGCCCCGACTTGTCCAAAGACAACAATCTGACGTTCAGGGAAAGAAAGGAAAAGGCAAGAAAGCCCTCAAAGGACACATTGCCTTTGTCCGTACAAAAAGCTGTCAATTCCGTCATACGGCACTATAACTATTTCACCCCCGACACCATTGCATGCGAAAGCATACCAAAAGACTTACGACCGGGAGAAAAAGTGGAACTTGTATTCCGGGCTACACCCTATAGCCAATTTTCCCTTTCCGTTTGTGCGGAAGAAAGTTTTATCCACACGCACAATAAAGGTGACATTTACCAAACCTTGTTCAAAGACTACAGTTGGGTAGAAAGAAGTTATCAAGCCTTACAAAACTTCAACCCACAAAAAGACATCCGTTATGCACCAGAAAAAGGAATCACCGTGGACGGAGACCTTATCTTAAACAAAAGAAGAAAGATCCGTTTCTTGCCACAAGCAACCATTAGTTTGTCCATACGTACGGACAGACTGCACTTCGGAGGAAACACGAAAACGGATTCATGTGGGTATTGGGCTTTCACCATGGATGATTTCTACGGGAAACGAACAGGGAGTTTGAATGCAATCAGGGCAGACTTCTTTTGGAACGAATCAAGAATAAGAATGCACAAATGGTTCTCGCCTCCCCCTCGGCAATACCAGGACAACGAATACCATCATATACAGGATTACACTATAAAAACAGACTCTTTGACCGGCACGGCAGAAGTTGGCATCAAACAGTTAAAGGAAGTGAAGGTTACAGCCCAACAGCATAAACGGACTTGGAAAGGAACCACACGTTCATTAGTGCACTATTCCTACGCTGAAGAACAAGAATACGCCTTAGACCAAACTGGATCCATCAATTTTGACGGTTCTTATCCGACATGGAAAGTCGTTTCCAGCCTCCTATCACGATATTACTACCCCGAACGGTATACACGACTCCTGATAACCAAGCACTACCACGGAGATTATGGCATTCCTGAAGGACACATTCACGATGGCAATTTAAAACAAACCGACAATATCAAAGAAATCGTTGTGAGAACAGACCGTGCCACATGCTTACAATATGACTATTCCCGTGTGCCTTTCCAACATCATATCGAAAAAAATCCCACCGGAACAATTACCATCGCCCACAAATACAAAAGTCTCGGGATACCCTCTGAAGACAATCCATACTCCATTAGAGCCGGATTGTTAAACTACTTGGTATGCCTCATTCCATACTCTTCCGAGGAACAGATTGCCAAAAAATTACAACCCACAATCAGACTTAGCCCTACTTCACGCGCCACTATCATTAAAGGGTTCTCACGACCAAAAGAACTCAACCAACCAAAATACAACTGTTCACTTAAAGAATTGGATGCTGATTTCAGACGCACCTTATACTGGAATCCAAGCGTAAAAACGGATGCCCAAGGTATTGCCCGTATCACATTCTACAACAACAATAACTGCCGTTCACTCCATATTTCCGCTGAAGGCATAGGAGCTGACGGAAATCCTATCATCTATTATAATAAGGAGAAACAAAAATGAAAAAACTGACCCTTTTAGGCATATTGCTGTATTACACCACAGACATTTGGACACAGACATACCAAACAGACTCCCTCGCCGCCCGCGTGGAACGCTTCGGAACCGGCCTACCGCAGGAAAAAGTGCACCTCCATATTGACAACACCTGCTACTTCGTGGGAGATACCATCTGGTATAAGGCATACGTCACACGGAGTGACAAGGGGTGGCTTACCGACCTGAGCAAAATCATGTACGTGGAACTCCTCACGCCGGACGGATATCTCGTGGAACGGCAACAACTGAAGATGGAGGACGGAACGGCGCACGGCGCGTTCACCCTGACAGACTCGCTCTATGCCGGATACTATGAGTTGAGGGCTTACACCCGGTGGATGCTCAACTTCGGACGATATGAGCACCCCCATTCAAAATACACCGAGGACATGTTCTACAACGAACAGATGGCCAGGGACTTCTTCCGGGACTATGACAAACTGTATTCCCGCGTGTTCCCCGTGTTCGACAAGCCCAAGGAAGCCGGGCGCTATACCAAGGACATGACTGTGCGCCCCATGAGAAGGTACTACAAGGCACGAAAGGGAAAGCCCGAAATAGACCTGCGATTCTATCCCGAAGGAGGGCACCTGATTGCAGGGACAAACGGGAGGGTAGCTTTTGAAATCAACGATGAAGAGGGAAAGCATCTGGAAGCTGAACTCTCCATCATTGATAGCGATGGAAAGGAAATCACCCAGACACGGACATTGAACCGGGGAAGAGGCGTGTTCACCCTAACAGACATGAAACCGAACGAAGAATACAAAGCCAGACTGCATTACCAAGGTTACGACTATGAAGTGAAGTTACCGAAAGTGGAAAAGGAAGGATACGCCTTGCATGTGGAAAGGAAAGACAGCGTACTGAGGATGATTATACAAGGGGCCACCGAAAGCAAGGAGGAATTGGGGATTCAGATACAATGCAATGGCGTAAGCAAGGCCGTCAGGAAACTGTCACCCCGTAACAATGGGAAAGATACGGTGGACGTATATTGGGCATCGCTCCCCACGGGTGTGAACCAAATCACGCTCTTTAACGCAGAAGGACGGATTTATGCAGACCGCCTCTTTTTCGTGAACCATCACGACTATGACCAACCGCTCGTCAACGTAGAAGGCATAAAACAGGAATATGCCCCGTTCGAACCTATCGAACTGAGGATGAAGTTACTCCGGCACCAAGACGCAGACATTTCACTCGCCATACGCGACCATGCCACGGACGAAACGACTTACGACAACGGCACGATGCTCACCGAAATGCTGTTGGCCAGCGAGATTAAAGGGTTCGTGGAAAATCCCGGATGGTATTTCGAGACTGACGACAGCCTGCACCGGCAAGCACTCGACCTGCTCATGATGGTACAGGGATGGAGAAGACATGACTGGAAAATGATGGCCGGAGCGGAAAAAACGCAGTTCGAGTTCCTGCCGGAGAAGATTCAGACACTCAGCGGAAGCGTGCACCAAACCAATTCGCTCTTGGAGGAAACGAACTACGGTGAACCTGTGTACATACCAGCCATAGCTAACACGGCAGCAATTTATACCACGGCACAAGACTATAGTAAAAAAGGGGGGATAGACCCCGCCCTCGCCAAAGTCCTGACCCTACAAGACCTCTATGGCCCGCTCATTAAAAAGATGAAAAAGGAGGTGAACGTGTCCGCCTCGTTCATACAAGACCGCGACATCGTGGATGTATCCCAAACCACACAAAACGGAAAGTTCTACATGCCTTCGGCTGTCGTCAACGACAACTACGTCTTATTCCTAAGCGCTTCGGACAGTACAAAAAGCGAGAAATATAAAAGAAGAATAAAAAGGAAAGGATTCATGGACGAACAAGCCTACCCGGAGTTCTACGTCAAACTCGACCCATTCTTTCCTGTGTTTCCCAAGCCATACAGTTACTATCAGGATGCTACCTTCGAGGAAAAATTTACCTTGCAGGATTCCGCAAGCCGGGAAAGCTTCACCGAACGGAAACTGAATGCCGTCACTGTAAGAAGCAAACGTGGAGGATTGAGAAAATTAGACCACAGCAAGCCGGCCTTGGTCGTGGATGCTTACGAAGCCTTCAACCTTGCAGCCGACTATGGGCTGAACTGCGGAATGCATGACTGGAGAACATTCTCGAGGCAAGTGGCCACGGCATTTTTCGGAGACATGGGCATGGACAGGCATTTCTATCTGCAAGAACAATACGATGGAAAGATATTAGATTTTATGCCTGAGCAAAAGAGGGAGTCCGAAGCGGGCATGTCCATGTCCAACGCACAAATGGAAAAGTACCGTCGCCTCCGCCATCTGGACAAGCTGTACATCTATACCGATTACGTCCCACGAGAACAAGGAAGCTGGAAATACAGCCAGACCAACCAACCGGAGGTGGTCATAGACTACAGGCTTCTGCCCAACGACGGGGTACGACCCACCTACCGGGACAGACGGTATGCCGCAAAAGGATACTCCGTCTGTACGGAGTTCTACAGTCCCGATTACAGCAAGAAGCCGATGCCCGATACCAAAGACTACCGACGCACGCTTTACTGGACACCCAAGGTGAAATTCAACAATAAGGGAGAAGCCGTCATCCGACTATATAATAATAGTAAAAAGACGGTGATAGCCGTGGAGGCCGAAGGCATTACAACCGACGGAAAACCCGTTGTGTGGAAATCGGAAACAGATAATACATACTCACGTTGATTTGTCCCATCATTTGGAAAAAAATGTCCCATACACTTCCAAAATAAGTCCATACCTTTGCAGCGGAAACATGAAAGAGTCAGTGAATAACAGATATTTAAAAATATGAAGAAAGTCATGATTAGAAAGAAAACGGTAAGCATCATGTGGATGATGTTTGTATTCATACTCACAGGGCAAACCATCTGTGCAAAGCCCAAAAACATAACGGTTCATCCATACGCTCCGTTTGTCATTCCAGAAACAGGCCTTGGCGGAGAAGCCTATCCTTCGCATGTAAGAAACGATGTAGCCTCTGCACGCTTTAATGTAAAAGTGGCAGATACCAAAGTTGCTGCAATCCGCTATGACAATACTGGTTTTGGCAATCAAGGCCACAACATGGATGTCGCCCGTTTTGCCACGAACAGCCGGACTCCCGAAATCGAAGTCAATGTGAAAGGAGAAAACGAAATCAACAGCGTAACCATCCATCCTGTACGCTTCTATCCGCAAGAAAAGCTGAAAATCAGCCCTGACAAAAGGAGTGTCACATTCGAAATGGCCAAAGAACTACCCTACGCCATAGTCATCATCAACGGTAATGACCCACAGGACGCTTCTACTTCCAATCCGCAACTTACGTTGATAAACGATCCTTTGGAAGACTTGACCGAACACCCTTTGCCGAAAGCTCCCAACGTTCTTGATTTTAAGAAGTTCGCAAAGAACTATTTAAAGGAAAACCCTATTACGGAGACATCCGGACAAGTATGCCGGCCTGCGGGAAGCATCACGGACGCTAGCCTGAATGACGGGAGAATGTTCACGTGGAATTACGAAAAGGGGGTGTTCGTCCCCTATACAGACCGGATTGTCGCGTTTCCGAATATGAGAAAAAGAAGCCGGAATGACGTTTCGGATGCCCTGCAAGCGGCATTGGAAGTAATCAAGAACACACCGGAACTCAACACGCTATACATTCCGGCCGGAACTTACCTATGGTCTGGACTGCGCATCATCAACTGGAACGGAAACCGTAAAAACGGAGGAAAGCCCCTTTTCGTTTACACTGATGAAAACGCGCTTATGATCAACCGTTTGAAAGAGTGCCGGGAAGCCAATGAGCCTGCCATTTACATCGCCAATTCCTCTTACGTGACCATTTCCGGCCGCGGCATGCACGACGGGCAAGGCTGCTTTACTTTCGCCATGGACAGGAAGGACGCACGGAACACTCCCCACCAAGGAGGTGCAGTCATAAAGAAATCAAACCATATCACATTTAATGATACATATATACGTGACAGCCAACAATGGAATTGGGAAACACATGATGCCACGGACATCGAGCTGAACAACATCAAAGGATTGTCGCCTTATAACCACGGGTGGATAGACGGACTCAACCTGTCAAGCGGAAAGAACATCACGGTCAACGGTTCCATTACGTTGGGAAATGACGATACATTCGCAACCGGCCATTATAACCCCTCGAACGAATTCCCAATACGTACCTATCGGGAAACCCCTTCCGTCAATCTCGTGAACACAAACGAGAATCCGGCAGAAATACGCCACACGTTTGCTGCAGCAGGTGTTTACAACAAAGACCGGATGAAATGGAGCCGCGACGGCGGATCGGAAAATATCCGTGTCCACAATGCCATCGGATGGACACGCACAGCCCATTGCATACGTATCGGAGGAAACGTCCTGGTTGGCAAACCTCAGAACAATTCAAGCGAAAAAAACATAAAAGGTTATTACTTTGATAATTTCCATTCCATCGCAGGAAGAAAAGCGGGCGGAAACATCAGAATCCAATTCTACGACAAAACCGATTTGCCGGCGAAAGGCGAACTGGTAATCAAGAACTGCTCTTTCTGGACGGCTTCAAAGGCATGGGCTTTAATCCCGGCCTCTAAAGACAACCACACATCAATACGTAAAGTGGTGCTGCAGAATCTTTATTTCGCAAACCCCATAGCGGACCCCTCTGCCATCTTCTCTGACATCGAAGAACTGACGATAAAGCAACTGCATATCGGAGGACGGAAGATTGACCAGTACGATTTGTCCGGCATTCCCCAAAAATTAGAGAATGTCACTCACTTCAAAAACGATTTCAAGGACTAAAAAAGGAACAAAGCCCAATGGAAGGCATGGAAGTTAGGCGCAACTCCCACCCCATGAGTTTTTGCAAAAACCAAGGAAAGGCTATACAGATTCTCGAACTCATTGGGAATTCTGACCTTTAAAAAGGTATCCGGAGAACATCGCATCACTCCGTAATCTCTATCTGATTACCTTCCGGTCCTAACACGCAACTCTCATAAAAACCATCGCCTGTAAAACGCGGCCCACTTAACACGGCATATCCTTGAACCTGCAGAGAGGAAGTCAACCTATCCACTTGTGCCTTACTCCCTACACTGAATGCCAAATGGATATATCCAATCTGGCAAAGTTCTTTTGTCCCCTCCGTCATATCCGGACGAGACATGATTTCTAACCTGGCTCCATCCTCGAAAGAAAGGAAATAACTCTTCAAGCCTGTCCGGGGATTATGGTACATTTCATTAGAAACGGCATCGAAAAAACGCACAAAGAAATCCTTTACCGCCTCCAAATCCCTCACATACATAGCCACATGATTGATCTTCATTTCTTCACAAAACCTATCTTTAGGTTCAACTTCAAATAGTAGGCACGGTTTTCACGCTCCAAATAACCGTACTTGTCCTTTTCCGGATGCCCTTTCTCCAAACGGGTATGCGTGAACAGGAAATCGGCAAAGACCTGACGCTCCGTCTTACGATAGGCCACCATACGTCCCTCCGCATCCACCATCACGAATCCCGCCACAGCCGAATCCGTACCGTCATACTGCTTGGCCGGACGCAAGCCCAAAGCCACGGCCAAAAGGAACTCTTTCATCTTATGACGATAATACCCGTGCTTGCGGATCAATTCCTCCTTTATTTTCAGCGGGTTCCGGTCTTCTATAAGTGCCGTCAGTTCGTCCACCCGGCTTATGTTGTCCAAATGCATCAAACGCACCATCTCGGCCAACACACGGGAGAAGTTGAGGTCTATCAAGCAAAGGTTACTGCGGAACACTTTATCGGCCACGTCATTATATTTCAACACACCGCCCATGCTCTCGATGTAAAGCATACGGCGCGCCACCTCGTTCGGATTGTCCGGGTCTTCCGTATAATTGATTTTGTTGACCGCCGGTTGGGAAAAACGAATGCCTCCCTGCTCGAATTTCAGATTGGCCGTCCGCCCACCGTCCAACAAGGGCATCATGGCGCAAAGACGGGAATAGATGCGGAATCCCACGGGCGGGAAACTGTCATCATGAAAAGTAATGTAGAAATCGGTACGGTCGTCTGTCCGGGCTTCCATATCATAAATCTTCAGTGCGTCGAGGAAACCTTCTACCCCTTCGGGTGCCTCCACCTCTTCGTTCCGATCCCGTTTCAGCGCATCGAGAATCATGGATGCCACTGTGCCGAAGTCTTCACGCGGAAAACGTTCGTCCATCTGTTCCCCTTCTACATGGATGTCGGTCTCTTCCATCGTATAACGACGCTCTCCGTCATGCTCCTGCCGCGTCACCCGAAAAATAGGCAACACACGGCCGGAAGGTAGCCCCTCCTCGTTACCCAAGACTACCTCCCCCTGAGCCAACAAGTTGAAAAACACATATAATTCGTTCCATTCCCTACGCGTAGCTGTCAACATATCCATTTCATTTTAAAATACAGGCAAAAGTAATAAATAATATGGGATTTTCCCCTACCTTTGCAGACAAAAACAACGCTTACAATGATAACTCTGAAAGAACTATACCGTATCGGCTACGGACCGTCGAGCAGTCATACCATGGCTCCGCGCAAAGCCGCCACCCTCTTTTTGGAACGTAACTCGAAGGCCATACGTTTCGAAGTAACCCTTTACGGCAGTCTGGCCGCTACGGGAAAAGGACACATGACGGACAAAGCGATTCTCGACGTATTGGACGAACCACGGACTACTATCACCTGGAAGCCGAAAACTTTCCTTCCCTACCATCCGAACGGTATGAAGTTCCAAGGATTCGACCCAGAAGGGCACATCACGGAAGATTGGACCGTGTTCAGCATCGGTGGAGGAGCACTGGGTGAAGAGGGAAAACAAAACCTGACGTTTGAAGAAATATACCCGATGAACTCTGCCACAGAAATCCTGGCCTGGTGCATGCACAGCGGAAAAAGTTATTGGGAATACGTGGAGGAATGCGAGGGAAAAGACATCTGGGATTATCTGGAAGAAGTGTGGAACACCATGCAACAGGCCGTACGGAACGGACTGGAACACGAAGGCGTGTTGCCCGGCCCATTGGGATTGAGAAGGAAGGCTACGTCTTATTATGTCCGTGCCGACGGCTACCAACATTCCATGCGTACCCGCGGACTGCTTTTCGCATACGCCCTTGCCGTGAGCGAAGAGAATGCCGGAGGCGGAAAAATAGTCACAGCCCCCACCTGCGGCTCGTGCGGAGTGCTGCCGTCTGTGTTATACCACCTCTCCGTATCTCGGCACATCAGCGACCAACGTATCCTCAAGGCTTTGGCCACGGCCGGCCTGTTTGGCAACATCGTAAAAAACAATGCTTCCATATCGGGTGCCGAAGTAGGATGTCAGGGCGAAGTGGGCGTAGCTTGTGCCATGGCGGCTGCGGCCGCAGCCCAGTTGTTCGGAGGCACACCGGCACAAATCGAATATGCAGCCGAAATGGGATTGGAACACCATTTGGGACTGACCTGCGACCCCGTTTGCGGTTTGGTGCAAATCCCCTGCATCGAGCGCAATGCCTATGCCGCCGCCCGTGCCATGGATGCCAATTCGTATGCCATGCTGACTGACGGGGCACACCAAGTGTCGTTCGACAAAGTGGTAGAAGTTATGAAAAAAACCGGCCATGACCTCCCGTCCTTATATAAAGAAACAGGAGAAGGAGGACTGGCCGAAGATTACAAACGGATGTGGGACACGTTGCATACCCGCTAACGGGCACCACGCAACGTATCCAACAAACCGGCACAGGCATCTTCCAGTATGTCGAGCACATTCTCGAATCCGCTGTCGCCTCCATAGTAAGGGTCGGGCACATGGTCTACTACTTTCAGCCGACAATAGTCCGTCATGCGCACGACTTTCTTTTCTTCTTCCAATCCGGGTGCCAAAGACTTCAACTTACTGATATTACGGTCGTCCATTCCTACGATCCAATCGAAATCAAAGAAATCATCATACCGCACCGGGCGCGAGAAATGGGTGATATGATACCCCCGGCGGGCAGCGTGTGCCCGCATACGGGCATCGGCGGGTTCCCCTTCATGATAGTCTATCAAACCGGCGGAATCCAAGAAGAACTCATGCTCCAAACCGGCATCACTCACCAACTTCCGCATGACTTCTTCGGCAGCCGGAGACCGGCAGATATTTCCGAGGCAAACGAATAAAATCCTTTCCACCGGGCTGTCACCAAGAAAGAGTGTATGAGCCACGCCCCGTACCATAAAGTTGACTGGCAGCCGTAGTCGTAATACTACCGTAAAGGCCTGATTGTCCGCTATTGGAGCCACTCGGTGCCGATTGCGGAGCCGTAGCCGAATAACTATACTGGACGCTGAAATTTATTTTAGCCATCCTGCTGCGAAAATCATCCGGAAGCCGGATACCGATGTATGGGTTGGATTTATCTGCGTCATACACCACATTATAATCTTTTGTGAAAGTCGTATCCGTACATTCCACACTCCAATGGTATTCAGCCTTATACAACAAATCTCCCAAACTTTGCTGTACTGCAGTAATCGTGACCGAGTCCCCTGCATTCCAAACCGTAGGCTCAATACGGAAACCGGCAAATGACGGCAAAGTACAAATATGCTTGTCTTCTTCACAAGCAACAAAGGCCATGGCCACCGCACCCAAGCATGCCAGACGCATCAAAGATTTCATTTCCATTCGTCTCTTTATCTTTATAATGTTTTTAATTCCTTATATAAACGCTGCACCGGCAGCCCCATGACATTAAAATAAGAACCGCTGAGGGAAGATACTCCCACATAGCCTATCCACTCCTGAATGCCGTATGCCCCGGCTTTATCCATCGGACGGTAGTGCGCCACATAATACTCTATTTCTTCATCCGACAACTCGTCGAAAGTCACTTCACTGACCGTCGCAAAAGTCTTTTTCTTACCAACTGTTACCAATGTCACCCCGGTAATTACCTGATGCGTACGTCCAGACAGGCGGCGCAACATGTCCTTGGCTTCGGCCTCGTCTTTCGGCTTGCCCAAAACCTTCCCGTCCGTCCAGACTATCGTGTCAGCCGTGATAATCAACTCGTCCGGCTGCATAATAGCTTCATACGCTTCCGCTTTCTTGCGGGAAATGTACTGCGGGATTTCTTCCCCCGACAACCCGTCCGGATAAGCCTCGTCGATGCCTGGCAACACTCTCACTTCATAATCCACATCCAACCCAGCCAAAAGCTCTTTACGGCGCGGGGAATTGCTGGCCAAGACCAGACGGTATTTCTTCAAGTTCTCCAACATATTCTCCATTGTTTTACTACCAACCAAAAGCCTTTTCATCCTTCAGCCATAATCCTTGCGCCTTCAATACCTGTTCTATCACGTCGCGCCCGCATCCATATCCTCCTTTCAAATGGGAGATATATACCGCCAAAGCCTTGATTTCCGGAGCTGCGTCGGCCGGCGCACAAGGACAGCCACAACGCCGCATGACTTCATAATCGGGGATATCATCACCCATGTAAAGCACTTCCTCGTCCCGCAATCCATAACGTTCCAAAAAGGCTTCGTACGTCTTTATCTTCACGGCACATCCCAAATGCACGTCCGGAATGCCCAGTCCCTCATACCGTTTACGCACCGATTCGGTACGCCCGCCGGTGATAATGGCCACATGCAAGCCCGACTTGACAGCCAACTGCAAGGCATACCCGTCTTTGATATTGACCGAACGCATCGGCTCCCCTCCGGGATGCAAGGTGATGGTCTCGGCACTCAGCACGCCGTCCACGTCGAAAACCAACGCCTTTATCTTTTTTAATTCGTAATTAATCATTTATTTCCTTCCTTTCCGCTTCATTCCTCAAGGCCAGAGCATGGATGCTCCGGCTCATCATTTCATAGATTGCTTTCCATTCAGGCTCTCCATCGAGCATGGCACATTGACGTTCTATCACATTCCGGTCATAGCGCACGGCCGGCCCCGTTTGCGCCTCCACGGGCGGAAGACGATGTACCTTCCGCGCCGTCTCGTCTATCAAAGGCCACATTACATCGAACGGTATGTCGTCCCGACCCAACAAGTCCGCAGCCAAAGCGTAACAATGATTCACAAAATTGCAAGCAAATACTGCCGCCAAATGGAGACAGCGGCGTCTTTCCGTACTCATATCCTCCACCCTGTCCGAAACAGAACGCGCCAACTGTTCCGTCTGTGCAAGCGAGTCGGGGGCGGATGCTTCCACAAAAACCGGAATCTCCTTGAAATCCACCGGGCAATCTTTAGAAAACGTCTGCATGGGATATAACACGCCATAACGCCGGACATGTCCACGGAAAACATCCATCGGCATGCTCCCGGCCGTATGCAGGCACAAGGCATCTCCTATCCGGGGAGCGATACGGGACACCAAGCCCTCTAACACTCCATCTTTCACGGAGAAGATATACACATCCGCACCCGGCACCACGGCATCAAGGTCATCCGTCGCCGGACATCCCAAACGTACGGCCAAAGCTTCAGCGGAAGCCATCGTACGGCTGAAGACCTGCAACGTTTCATGGCCTGCACCGTGCAGAGCCAGTCCCAACCGCGTAGCCAAATTTCCGGCACCAATCCAGACAATTTTCATTCTTCCGGCGCGTCAAAGGTATTGATATGCACTTTTTCCCACTGCAACCGGTCTTCATTAAACGGTTTGCGTTCCATTCCCTTATGGCCCACAGCCACGATGGAAAGCACCCTTAAATGCTCCGGGACATGCAGAATGGCCCGCACCATCTCCTCCGCAGGTTTTCCATCCGCCATTGTACGGTTCCGGATCTGTACCCAACAAGCACCCAGACCCAAATCTTCAGCCTGCAACAGCATCATGGTCGTAGCCACCGAAGCGTCTTCCACCCACACGTCGCTCTGCGTCGGATCGGCCAAGATGACCACCGCCAAGGGAGCACCTTCTATCAACTCGGCTCCGTGCTCCTTGCAATGCGCCAGTTGCTGCAACAAATCCTTATTGTCCACAACCACGAACTCCCAAGGACGCACTCCCTTGGAAGAAGGGGATATCAACGCCGCACGCAACAATGCCACCACCTCGTCTTGGGTCAACTCTTCTTCCGTAAACTTCCGCATGCTACGACGGATGCGAATCAGCTCGCTAAACTTTTCCATTTCCTTATCCTATATTTATTATCATGTCACTGCGCAAAGATACATGATTTCCCTATTACGGAGAAAAGAAATCCAGACGGAATCGACAGTTTCACCAAATAAATCGACGGTTCTTTATACAAAAAAGCGTATTTTTGCGTTATTTAAAAAGTGTAAGTAGACAGACAACGAAGTGAAGACAAGACTTTTCAAATCCATATCCTGCCTTTTCCTGCTGGCCCTTATGGCCTTGCGCGTGGCCGCCCAAGACAAAGTAAAACTGTCGGGAAGGGTCATCGACGATGAACAAAACCCGGTGCTTTTTGCCGTAGTAAAAGTAGACGGCCAGGCCGCAGGTACTACCACAGACCTGCAAGGGCGTTACCAACTGGAATTCTCCACTGCCGACACCGTGACCGTGTCGTTCAGCATGATAGGTTACGTAACCAAGAAAAAGACACTGGTCCGTCCCAAAGGTAGTTTACGGCTCAACATCACCATGCAAACCCAAAGTATCGACATGGGTGAAGTAACGGTAAAGGAAGTACGGCGACAAATGAATTCCACCCAACACTTGAATGCCGAAAACCTGAAACGGCTGCCCTCCACCACCGGAAATGCCGTAGAGGAACTGGTGGCCACACAAGCGGGAGTCAGCACACACAATGAGTTGAGTTCGCAATACAACGTAAGAGGCGGGAGTTTCGATGAAAACAGTGTATATATCAATGGAGTGGAAGTATACCGCCCCTTACTTATCAGTTCCGGACAACAGGAAGGACTGAGCGTCATCAACAGTGACATGGTGGAAAACATCAACTTCTCGGCCGGAGGTTTCGATGCCAAATACGGGGATAAGATGTCGTCTGTTTTGGACATCACCTATAAGAAGCCCAAGAAATTCGAGACTTCAGTTTCGGCTAGCCTTTTAGGGGCCGGCCTCTATGTAGGTTACGCCAAAAAGAACTTCAGTATGACACACGGCGTGCGTTACAAGACTAACCAATATATGTTGGGGTCGTTGGAAACCAAAGGAGAATACAACCCGCGTTTCCTCGACTACCAGACCTATATCAGTTGGTCGCCCAACCGGAAATGGAGCCTGGACTTCATCGGGAACATCTCCCAAAACCAATATGACTTCCTGCCGACGAACCGACAGACCAATTTCGGCACAATGCAGGATGTCAAGTCGTTTCGCGTATATTTTGACGGAAAGGAAGAAGACCTCTTCCGTACACTATTCGGCACACTGAGCCTGTCGCATAGCTTTACCGACCGCACAAAGCTTTCCCTTTTGGCTTCGGCATTCGCCACCAAGGAAAGGGAAACATACGACATCCAAGGGCAATACTGGCTCGACGAGACCAACACGACCGAACAATTAGGCGTAGGCACCTACATGGAGCATGCCCGCAACTACTTAGATGCCAACATGAAGAGTCTGAAACTCCTGTTCTCTCACAAACCGAAAGGGCACGACATACAAGCCGGACTCACATGGAAGCACGAAATCATCAAAGAGAACTCACGCGAATGGGAGATGCGCGACTCTGCCGGATATTCCATCCCCCACACGGGCAACCGTCTGGATCTGATTTACAACCTGAAATCCTCCAATCGCATCAGCAGCGACCGCCTCGAACTTTTCGGTCAGGACACTTGGCGGTTTACTAACAGACACGGCATATTTTCCCTTAATTACGGGGCACGGTTAAGCTATTGGAGCTGGAACAAGGAATGGCTATTCAGTCCGCGTGTTTCGCTCGGCATCATCCCGTCTTTCAACGAAGATTTCACATTCCGCATCGCCACGGGACTGTATTACCAGGCTCCTTTCTACAAGGAACTACGAGACACTGTGACAACCGGTGTCTCCACCAAAGTACACCTGAACCGCGACATCAAGTCGCAGCGTTCGTTCCAAGTCGTATTAGGGGGAGACTACAAGTTCAAGCTCATGAACCGTCCTTTCAAATTCACCACGGAAGTCTATTACAAGGCATTGAACAACCTGATACCCTACAATGTGGACAACGTGAAAATCGTATACTACGGAGGCAACATCGCTTCGGGATACACCACAGGCATCGACTTCAAAATCTTCGGGGAGTTCGTGGAAGGTACGGATTCCTGGATCAGCTTCAGCCTGATGAAAGCCCAGCAGAAAGTGGACGGCAAGAGTTTCCCGCAAGCCACCGACCAACGCTATAACCTGAACTTCTTCTTCAGCGACTTCTTCCCCGGTACGACGCGATGGAAGATGACACTGAAAGCCAGCATTGCCGACGGACTTCCTTTCGGTCCTCCCCACACGGGATTGGAAC
This sequence comes from Paraprevotella xylaniphila YIT 11841, assembly GCF_900683745.1. Classification (NCBI taxonomy): domain Bacteria; kingdom Pseudomonadati; phylum Bacteroidota; class Bacteroidia; order Bacteroidales; family Prevotellaceae; genus Paraprevotella; species Paraprevotella xylaniphila. Next base: position 90,311 of record NZ_LR215980.1, on the reverse strand, counting down.
GCATGGTATTCCGCGCCCCGGCCTACAAACGCGTGGACATCGGAATGAGCTACCGGTTGTTGGACAACGAAGACGGGCGCAACCAAAAGAAATTCATCCGCTACCTGCGCAACGTATGGTTAGGCGTGGACTGCTTCAACCTGTTCGACATCAGCAACGTAAGCTCATACTATTGGGTGACGGACGTGACCAACCAACAATACGCCGTGCCCAACTACCTGACCGGACGGCAAATCAACGCACGTATACTGATTGAATTGTAACCACCGGAACGGCTACTGCCAAAAAAACATGAATTTATTTCCTGTTTCACCGCAAAATGCGTACTTTTGCAAGTCAGTAAACGCACAATAACGTGCAAACAACTAAAATTTATATGTCATGAAGATATCACATATCGAACATTTGGGTATCGCAGTGGAAAGCATCGAAGCCGCACTGCCTTATTATGAAAACGTATTGGGACTGAAGTGCTACGCTGTGGAAGAGGTAGCCGACCAAAAGGTAAAGACAGCCTTCCTGAAAGTGGGCGAAGTAAAAATCGAACTCCTCGAACCTACAAGCCCGGACAGCGCCATCGCCAAGTTCCTGGAAAAAGGCGGACGCGGCGTGCATCATGTGGCTTTCTGTGTGGAAGACGGTGTGGCCAACGCCTTGGCTGAATGTGAGGAAAAAGGCATCCGTCTGATTGACAAGGCACCGCGTCTCGGAGCGGAAAAACTGCAAATCGCATTTCTGCATCCGAAAACGACATGCGGCGTATTGACCGAACTTTGTGAACATTAACACAACTCCAAGTGAAATTCAATCCAATCATTGAACTTCATATAAAGGCTCGTCCTTGAACCTGATACCACCAGCGGAACCGCTTTCTATGAAAGTCTTCCGTTGGTGGCTTGTTTTTTTAGGGATAGGGAAATTCAAAGCCTTCTTTTTGAAACAGAAAATAAAACAGATTATGAGTGTCCAAACAGAAAAAATCAAGGAATTAGTAGAATTGCGCGCCAAAGCACGCATGGGAGGCGGCGAGAAAGCCATCGAAAAACAGCATGCCAAAGGCAAGTACACGGCTCGCGAACGCATCGACATGCTGCTCGACCCGGGCAGCTTCGAGGAAATGGATATGTTCAAACTGCACCGCTGTACGAACTTCGGCATGGAAAAGAAACAGTACTTGGGCGACGGTGTGGTGACCGGTAGCGGCACGATAGACGGCCGCCTGGTTTATGTTTTCGCACAGGACTTCACCGTCAACGGCGGTTCGCTGTCGGAAACGATGGCTGAAAAAATCTGTAAGGTCATGGACCAGGCCATGAAAATGGGCGCACCCTGCATCGGCCTGAACGATTCCGGCGGCGCACGTATCCAGGAAGGCATCAACGCTTTGGGCGGATTTGCCGAGATATTCCAACGTAACATCATGGCTTCGGGCGTGATACCTCAGATTTCGGGTATCTTCGGCCCCTGTGCCGGCGGTGCGGTCTATTCTCCCGCCCTGACGGACTTCACGCTGATGATGGAGGGCACTTCTTACATGTTCCTTACCGGTCCGAAAGTGGTGAAGACTGTGACGGGCGAAGACGTGTCGCAAGAAGACTTGGGCGGCGCAAGCGTGCACTCCACCAAGTCCGGAGTGACGCATTTCACAGCCCAGACGGAAGAAGAGGGCTTGGCCACCATCCGCACGCTGTTGAGCTACATCCCGCAGAACAACATGGAGGAAGCTCCGCGCATGGAATGCACAGACCCTATCGACCGTATGGAAGACGCGCTGAACGAAATCATTCCGGACAACCCGAACAAAGCATACGACATGTACGAAGTTATCGGGGCTATCGTGGACAATGGCGAGTTTTTCGAGGTTCAAAAAGACTATGCCCGCAACATCATCGTAGGCTTTGCCCGCTTCAACGGCCAGAGCGTGGGTATCGTGGCCAACCAACCGAACTGCTATGCAGGCGTGCTCGACTGCAATGCCAGCCGCAAGGGCGCACGTTTCGTACGTTTCTGCGATGCCTTCAACATACCTTTGGTCACGTTGGTAGACGTGCCGGGCTTCTTGCCGGGGACGGGACAAGAGTACAATGCCGTCATCCTGCATGGTGCCAAGCTGCTGTATGCTTACGGCGAAGCCACCGTACCCAAAGTGACGGTAACCTTGCGCAAGAGCTACGGCGGTTCGCACATCGTCATGAGCTGCAAACAGTTGCGCGGCGACTTGAACTACGCTTGGCCGTCGGCCGAGATTGCCGTGATGGGAGCAGAAGGTGCCGTAGCCGTGCTTTATGCCAAAGGCGCGAAGGAAGCTGAGGACCCGAAAGCTTTCCTGGCCGAAAAAGAAGCCGAATACAACAAGCTCTTCACCAACCCGTACCAGGCTGCCAAATACGGTTATATCGACGATGTCATCGAACCGCGCAATACACGCTTCCGTGTCATCCGCGCCTTGGCCCAGTTGAAAACCAAGAGCTTGACCAATCCGGCCAAGAAGCATGGCAATATTCCTCTGTAATCCCTTTCAAAACGAAATTGTCATGGAACAGAAACAGAATGAAGTGTACGCGGCCATCACACTGGCCCTGCACGAATACCAGGGCTACACGATGCATGTGCCGGAAAGCGGTATCCTGACTTTGGGAAATGCAGATACTGAGTGGAACTCCAAACTTCGTACGCAACGCCAGTTGCCTGAGCACAAATTTTAAAGCAAACAATAGCAAATGAAGACATACAAATATAACATCAACGGCAACGATTATGAAGTGGCCGTGGAAGGAATCGAGAACTATGTGGCCACCGTTACGGTGAACGGCGAAAGCTACACGGTGAAGATGCCGGAACCGGAAAAGCCGGCACATCATCCCGTAGTAGTGAAACCCGCCGGAGTGCCCGCCGTAATTGACAAACCCAAGAAGTACGGCGTGAAAGCCCCGCTTCCGGGTGTGATAGTAGACGTGAAGGTGAAACCGGGCGACGAAATCAAGCGCGGCGACACGGTGGTTATCCTGGATGCCATGAAGATGGAAAACAACATCACGTCCGACCGTGCCGGACGGGTCTCGGAAATCTGTGTCACGCCAGGCGAATCAGTCATGGAAGGCAAGGACCTGGTGGTGTTGGAATAACCCTATCCTGCACGCACTTATAGCGAACGGATATGAATATGTTCCACCCCGGAATGCAGTAAGCATTCCGGGGTGGAACTTTTTTGCATCCTCCTTTCCAAACGGAAATTCCCTTCAGAAAGAATAAAAAAAGCATAAATCTTCTCATAAGAACAAGGCATTGATTGTTCTAAATACTATCTTTATCCCAAATAGCGTGGCATGTTTCCGCTATTTTATAAAGAAACACAAATCCACCTTAATACCTAAAAACAAAATGAGAAAAGCATTATTGGCATTCCATGTGCTATGGATTACGGCTTGCAGCCACGTGAGTGGCCCGAATTTGAGGCTGAATGAACTTGAGTACTTCGAGACCCAAGGTGTCAATGTCCTCGTTTACAGCAACCAATTCACCGGAGGCTTCAACGACGAAAAGAACTCCGGCATCGAACTCATCCACCACGGCGTACGCACTGCACAAGGCGGTGCCATAAGGCTCTCCAACACTCCTGAACAATGGGATTTGGTGCCCACTACCACATCACGGAAAGTAAACGCAGAGGACAATTTGATTGAAGTAGGCCTGCGCTACGAAGATTACGACTTCGATTCGCGTGTCGTGGTCACGGGAAAAGGAAAAGCAGTTGAGATATCCGTCTACCTGGACAAACCCCTACCCCACGAACTGGAGGGCGATGCCGGCTTAAACCTTGAGTTCCTCCCGTCTCAATATTGGGGCAAGGCTTATCTCATGGACGGGCATCCCGACCGTTTCCCACGCTACGCAGTGAGCAACACTGTCTGCCGCCCCAATGCCGAGAAAGTAAAGCAGTTCAAGGGATACAAGACATACGACGACCGTGGGACTGGCCAATTCGTGGAACCCTTGCCCCTATCTTCCGGCCACACCATGATACTCGCACCCGATACCCCCGAACGCATGGTGAAAATCACATCAGACTCTTGCCTGTACCTCTACGACGGGCGCATGTTGGCACAGAACGGTTGGTTCGTGGTCCGTAGCATCCTGCCAGCCGGCAAGACGGGAAAGGTGCTGACATGGACAGTGGAACCGAACGCCGTCGAAGGATGGATAAGAAAGCCCAACATCGGTTTCTCCCAAGTGGGCTACTTGCCTTCACAGCCCAAGGAGGCCGTCATCGAATTGGACAAGAACGACAAAGTCATCCCCCAGGCATCCATCTGGCAAGTGAAAGCAGACGGGACGGAAGCCGAAGTATTCAAAGGGAAAACTGCCGTATGGGGGCCTTATTACAAATACAATTACATCAAGTTCGACTTCTCCGAAGTGCAGGAACCGGGAATCTATTACATCCAATACGGCAACGAAAAGACCAACAACTTCACCATAAGCCCAAACGTGTACGACCACATCACGGACGCTACCACCGATGTATGGATTCCCATACACATGAACCACATGACCGTCAACGAAGGTTACCGGGTCTGGCACGGCGAGCCTTTCAAAGAAGGATACCTGCAGGCACCGCCCCACACCGACCATTTCGACATGCACTGGCAGGGAGCTACCACCGACACTCGCTATAAGGCATTAGAACTGATTCCGGGACTGAACGTAGGGGGGTACTTCGATGCCGGTGACTTTGACATCGAAACGGGTGCCAACATCAACGTCGTCCAGAACCTGGTCAGGACATGGGAACTTTTCAAGCCGTTGCGTGACGAAACGTTCGTCAGCGAACAGCAACGCTACGTGGACCTCCATCGTCCGGACAGCATACCAGACATCATCCAGTACATCGAGCACGGGGTGTTGAACCTCTTGGCACAGGCCGAGAACATCGGACACATGTCGCAGACACTCTCCAACTCCGTGTTGGACAACTACCACCATTTAGGAGATGCCGCAAGCATCACCGACGGATTGCACTACGACCCCCGCCTGGCTCCCTACGAAAAATCGGCTGACGGGAAATCGAGTGGCACACCGGACGACATGTGGGCCTTCACAAGCCGCAACCCACGCATGGACTTCAGGGCGGCCACCATGTTTGCTGCCGCAAGCCGCGCCCTAAAAGGATACAATGACGACTTGTCGGAAAGAACCTTGAAGCAATCCAAAAGACTATTGAAAGAAGCCACGGAACTCATGTCGGAAGGATCACAAAAGGACAAAAGGCAGAATGTCGGCGGCGACATGGCCACAAACCTGCAATTATACGCCTCTACCGGCGAAAAACAATACTTGGATAACTTCACGCAAGGAATCTGGATGGCACTGGAACACAACTCCAACCGCAACATCATGACGGCCTTGGAAGCCATCCCCTACATGGACGCGTCTTACAAAGAAAAGCTCCGACCTTATGTTAAGAAATACAAAGAATACCTCGACAGCCAAGACGAGGAGAATCCTTACGGAGTGCCCATCGGCCGGGGGAACTGGGCCGGAAACAGGGGAATTGTCGATTTCGGTATCTCGGCCTGCTTCGCCAACAAATACTTCCCCGACATCATCGACAACAGCTATGCTTTCAAAGTGGCCAACTGGCTTTACGGTTGCCACCCTTACCACAATTATTCTTTCGTGGCCACCGTCGGAGCCACTCGCCCCAAAGCCGTCTTCTATGGCAACAACCGGGCAGATTTCTCCTTCATCCCAGGCAACATGGCTCCCGGCGTACTGTTCCGGCAACCCGACCATTTCGAGAATTACGACGATTGGCCATTCCTCTGGGGGCAGAACGAAGGCACCATCGCCGACAACACAAGCTACGTGATTTTCGGCCATGCTTTCAAGGACCTGCTGCACTGACTCACAACCTTACGGTTCTAATGGAATAAAATGTAAAAAACAAGGAAGATATAATATTTTCCACATTAATACTGGTTTTCAATTACTTATATCAGAAGAATCGTTCTGCGCCAAATAAAAAATCATTTGGCGCAGAACGATTTTCCGTTGTGCTGAGAACGATTTTCAAATCTCAGCACAACGGTTTCAGGCTTTCTGCCGTAAATAACATTTACCTGACGGAAGCCTCATCGCACTCAAAAAAGCACCCATTTGCAACGGTCTGAGAACTCCTGTCCATCCCGATTCCCGAAAGCCTCCACTTGGTTCTCCCCGTGCTTCAAACCTACCTTCCTCCAGATGCAAACGCTTCCGTCGCGCTCCGGACTGCCGCAATCCTTCCCGTTCACTTTCAGGCGGACGGTTTCGCAATTCGTATATACTTTGACATCCGTCAAAGAATCCCGACGGGCCACGTCCCTCCGGCTGGTGATATGTACCACCGGCTCTTCCGACCATTCCGACTGATAAAAGTAGAAAGCGTCCTTCCGTATCTTACGGTCGTAAGAGACCAAACCTTTGTCATTCATCCCCGGCATATCACCCTCGTTGCGCGACGCACTGGCAAAATCGAACATGTTCCAGACGAAAGAACCCCACGCGAAACCGCAGCGCTTGATGGCATCGTAAGTCTGTTCGTGCACCGTGGCCTGCCATTCTTCGGGATGGAACACGCCGTCGGCTTTCGGGGTCTTCTTCCCCGTCTGCCAATGGTGCCACACGTTGGCTCCCGCCCCGTACTCGCTCACGGCGATGCCTTTTCTGCCACCTTTACGGTTCCAACGCTCCAAAGTGGGTTTCATTTCCGACGGTTCCGCCCAATACCAACCGGGATAAGTGTTGAACGCCAAAAGGTCGGGCACGGTGTTTTCCGGCCGACCCTCCACATTGGAGGCCAATACGGTCAGCCTTCCCGGGTCTTCGCGGTGCGCCACGTCATTGAGTTCCGAAATTAATCCTTTCACATCGCCCTTGGACAGTTCGTTCGACAAGCTCCAACAGAAGATGGAAGGGTGGTTGAAATTCTGCCGGATGAGTTCCGTCAACTCCGTTTTCATGTTCTCCGTGAATTCCGGGGTGTCCAAGGCTTTGCCGACCAAAGGAATCTCGGCCCAAACCCACATGCCCTCGCGGTCACACAAAGTGTAAAACTCGTCCGAATGCGGATAATGTGCTAGCCGGATGCCATTGGCACCAATCTCTTTAATGAGTGACATGTCCTCCCGGTGGTCGGCCGAAGAGATGGCCCACCCCTTGTCCGGACGGTCCTGATGGCGGTTCACTCCTTTTATCTTATAAGGCTTCCCGTTCAGGATGAAACCTTTTTCAGCGTCCACACGGAAAGATCTCAGGCCGACATACTGCGACAAAGTGTCCAACACTTCCTTGCCACGACTCAGCTCCACAAAGACACGGTACAGGTAAGGTGATTTACGCCCGTCCCACAACATGGGATTGTCCACTTTCAGCCGATTCGTAAAATCGAGCCGTGCCTGTCCTTCCACGGCTTGGGAGGTTGTGGATGTCGCCACCAGTTTACCGGCGGCATCAAACACGTCCGCCTTCACGGACAATTCTTTCACCCGTTTCAGTCCGTTGTCCACTTTAGTGACTACCGACAAGTCCGCACGTCGCTCGCTGACCTGTTGACTGACATATACCCCGGAAGAAGCATAATCCAAAGGCGTAATGCAAGCCTTGGGCAACAGCAGGAGCGAGACAGGCCGGTAGATGCCGCCAAAGACGGTGAAGTCCCCCTCCAACGGAGCGATGTTCAACTCCTTACGGTTGGACACGGCGACCTCCAACAGGTTCTCGCCGGCATGCACGTAGGGTGTGATTTCAAAACAAAAGGCATTGAAACCTCCCACATGTTCTCCTACCTCCTGTCCGTTGAGTTTCACTTCCGCCTTTTGGCTCGCCGCCTCGAAACGCAAAAAGATACGTTTTTTCATCATCGCGGACGAAACGGACAAGGTGTAACGGTACGTGCCGTCGCCCCTGTAATAATCGGGTGACGTGCCGTCTTTCGCATTCCATGTGTGGGGCACGTCCACTTGCTCCCATACGTCTTCCGCCTCATCCCTATCCAGACGGAAATCCCATTTCTCACTCAAAAAACTTTGCTGTCTGAGCTGCCCGGCCACAGGAACGGACAGGCATGCGCAAAACATCGCCAAGGCCACGGACCTTACTTTTAATACATTCATCGGTTCTAAAAGGTTAAGTTGCATATACAAAATGATGTCAAAGATAAGGGCCATCATCCTGCCGGGCACCATACATTCCCGTAATAAAATACGATTTTTGCGGCAAAAAGACTTTTGAAGCCGTCTTCTTCCCTCTTTTCGGAAGTTTTTCTTAGTTTTGCAAAAGGAATGAACAGCCACAGCCTTACTCTTATGAAACAAAATACATCCTTCAAAATCGCCTGCGGATACTTTTTATTGATTTGTCTCCTGTTGGGTTCCATCTATTATATTTACCACCAAACCTCCTCACTGGCCCGAATGTCCGGCAATGAACAGACGTTGGCAGAACGCCGGAAAGTGACCCACCAACTCGTCAGCCAACTTTATGAAACGGAAAACATCGGCCAGGCCGTCCATTTCGGCCGTTGGGAGGCATACCGCAAATACGTGCAATCCATGTCAAACGTACAACAGACCATATCTGCATTGGACACTTTATTCACCGATTCCCTGCAAAAGGCCCGGCTAGACACACTGTCTTCCTTGCTGACCGGCAAACAGGAAAACATGAAACGGTTGGTATTGACTTTGGAGAACAACTCCGCCCCGCAGATTTACCAACACCAAATCAGCCTACTTGTCAAAAGCCAGGACACCGTCATCCAAAAGCCGCATATTACCCGGCAAATCATACAGAAAGACAAATCCTACACGGTGAAAGAACCGAAAAAGAATTTCTTCCAACGGTTGGCTTCCGCTTTCCATAAACCAGAAGCGGACACTACCGCCGTGAAACAAACCGTGCAAATCTTGGAAACGGACACCATCCATCAAGAATTCAACGCAAGAGACACCCTTGCACATATCCTGGACAGCATAGAAAGCAGCATGAAACAATATAACAGCCGACGGCGGCAACGCATCAACGCGCAAGCGGAACGGCTTTGGTACACGAGCCTCGAACTTAACAACCGCGTCACGCAACTCCTGGAAAGCATCGAGAAGGAAGAACAGCAACGGTTGGAAGAAGAAAGCCGGAAAGCCTATATGGTGCGGAAACAGGCAGCCCTCACGACCGGACTCATCGCCACGGCTGCCATCCTTTTAGCCATTGTCTTTTTCGTCATCGTATGGCGTGACATCACCAAAAGCAACCATTACCGCCACGAGTTGGAAAAATCCAAGAAAAGAGCCGAAGACCTCTTGGTTTCCCGCGAGAAATTGATGCTGACCGTGACACATGACATCAAGGCACCGGTAGGTTCCATCATGGGGTACACGGAACTCCTGGTCCCCTACGTCCGGGAAAACCGCCCCAAAAACTATTTGGACAATATCCGCAGCTCGTCCGAACATCTGCTCAGCCTCGTCGGTTCTTTGTTGGACTATCACAAACTGGAAGCCCATAAAATGGATTTGCACCCAGTCAGCTTCAGTCCGGACGAACTCTTACGCACCATAGCCCAAAGCTTCTTGCCCATGGCGGAGAAAAAAGGATTGGCACTGCAATTCGAGACCTCTCCCGAAACCCGACGGACCTATACCGGCGATGCTTTCCGCATCCGGCAGATTACGGACAACCTGTTAAGCAATGCCCTGAAATTCACACGGCAGGGGCATATCCTCCTTCGCGCCAAAATGCACGGCCGCCTGCTTTGCATCACCGTACGCGATACAGGATGCGGAATGACTGCGGAAGAACAACAAATGATTTTCAAGGAATTTACCCGCCTGAGCAGTGCACAAGGGGAAGAAGGGGTTGGTTTGGGACTATCCATCACGCTGAAACTTGTACAACTCCTTCAAGGAGAAATCCATTTGGAAAGTACTCTCGGAAAAGGCAGTTCCTTCTTTGTCACACTCCCCTTGCAACTCACCCACAAAAAACAGGTTCCTGTCGCAGAAGCCCCTGCCACCCTTGAATCCGTAGAGCGTCCTCTCCATATATTGCTGATTGACGACGACCGTATCCAAATGCAGCTGACCCAAGCGATGTTGCAGCAAATCCAACCGGAAAAAGCGGATTGGGAGATTGTTTCCTGCCGAACGCCGGAAGAAGTATTCCACCGGGTTGGACAATGCCGTTTCGATTTGTTGTTCACAGACATACAAATGCCGTCCATGAACGGCTTCGAATTATTGAAGAAAGTACGAGCACTGAATCCTCCCGCCCACGCACAACTCCCTGTGGTGGCCATCACGGCACGTAACGACATGCAAGAAGCGTTTTTCAGGGAACACGGGTTCGCCACCTGCCTTTACAAGCCATTTAACCAAAAAGACCTGGCTCAAGCCATCCGGAAGGCACTCGGAGAAGCCTGTCCAGAAGTAAAAGAAGCACCAGGGAAACCCGAAGTTGCGCCATCCCAAACGTCGCCCGCCATCGACCTTGAACCGTTGACTGAATTCGCCGGAGACGACCGGAACGCCGCACAGAAAATCCTGAATACCTTCCTACAAGAAACCCTCCTGCATGCCAAAGCGTTCAAAAAGGCTTACGAACAAAAGGATAAGGCCGAAATATGCAGGATAGCCCATAAATTGCTTCCTACCTTCACCCTTGTGGGCGCTCCCTGCATCAAAGCATTACGGACTTTGGAACAACAACGGGATGAACAGGTATGGGACGACACGGACAACGTCCCGGCACAAGAAGTCATCGAGTCTTTCCACCTCATCGTCCGTGCCCTGAAAGAAAAGAATGGCAGTGGACCTGCACATCAGCATGAATATTAAAACATTTAAAAAGCCGCCCCGCATATACTTTCGTACTGCAAAAGGCATTATCTTTGCGTCAACTTAATCCGATAAAGACCACATGGCAGCCATTCTCATAGTAGAAGACGACTTGACGTTTGCCACCATGCTTAAAACGTGGTTGGGCAAACAAGGATTCCAAACCAGTACAGCCGGAGACTTATCCAAAGCGCACAAGTTATTGGAACATCAGTCGTATGACCTCATCCTGTCGGACCTGAGGTTACCGGAAGGCGACGGCCTTTCCCTGCTTGACTGGATGCAAAAACACGGCCTTGCCGTTCCTTTTATCATCATGACTAGCTATGCCGATGTCCAGAATGCCGTAAACGCCATGAAACAAGGGGCATGCGACTACATTGCCAAACCAGTGCAACCGGCCATGCTTCTGGACAAGATAAAGGATGCCTTGTCCGCGTCTTCTGCAACCCGCTCCAAAAAAGATACGGCTCCCGAAGAGGTTCAAGCAGGTACCGAATCCCGCCCGGCATTCCTGGAAGGGAAAAGCGAGGCGGCACGCCAACTTTACAATTACGTGGCTTTGGTAGCTCCGACACCGCTTTCGGTACTCATCAACGGTGCCAGCGGTACCGGAAAAGAATATGTGGCCCACCGCATACACCAATTAAGCAAGAGGGCTGATAAACCCTTTGTAGCCATCGACTGCGGAGCCATGCTCAAAGAACTGGCGGCTTCCGAATTTTTCGGCCACGTGAAAGGTTCATTTACGGGTGCCGTAACCGACAAAACCGGAGCTTTCGTAGAAGCCAACGGCGGCACGCTGTTTCTCGACGAAGTGGGCAACCTGAGCTACGACGTGCAAGTACAGCTCTTGCGGGCCATCCAGGAACGCAAAATACGTCCGGTGGGTTCCAATCAGGAAATAGAAGTGGATGTCCGGCTTGTCTGTGCCACCAACGAGAACTTGCAACAGGCCATCTCCCGTGGAGAATTCCGTGAAGACCTCTACCACCGCCTGAACGAATTCACCCTGCACATGCCTTCCCTGAAAGACCGGGGTGAAGACATCCTTTTATTTGCCAACTTCTTTCTGGACCAAGCCAACAAGGAACTGGAAAGGCATATCGTAGGTTTCGACGCCCCGGCTTCGGAAGCGTTGCTCAATTACGCATGGCCCGGTAATTTACGCGAATTGAAAAACCGGGTGAAACGCGCCACTTTGCTAGCACAAGACCGCCTGATCCATAAGACCGATTTGGGAGAGTTCAATGTCATAAACTGTGGCGAAGAAGAACTCCCTGCAGCAACTCCTTTCGCCTTACACGATAAAAATACCGAGAAAGAACGTATCCTGCAGGCCCTGCAAACGGCACACCACAACAAAGCGCGTGCCGCACGCCTTTTAGGCATAGACCGCAAAACCCTCTACAACAAAATCAAGCTCTACGACATTCCACAATAATAGTGTGGAATTCTTCCCCACTCATCCCCACATTCCACACGTATGCTTTTGAGCCTCATGCTATCTTAAGCGGAAAGAAGTCGTTTATAATCAACACTTTACAATCATCTTTCTTTTTCTGGCACACCTCTTGTCCATTAGTTTGGCAGATGACAAGATAAAACAGTCAAACAATTAAATAAAACAGAAAGCATTATGAAAAAGTTATTTGCAACAGCCTTGATGGCTATGAGTATGGGAAGTGTTTTTGCACAGGGTAACATCGTAGCAAACGATACTGTAAAAACGGATACTACAAAAAACTGTCCTGCAAAAGGTTGCCAGAAATCATTGGCTGCCCTCATTTCCAACGATACTGTAACCACAGACAGCACCAAAGCCAAATTAACCGCCATGTTGGCGTACGTAGCTATGAATGATACGGTAACCACCGACTCCACAAAATCCGCTCCGGCTGCATTAGTAGCACAGAACGACACAGTTACGACGGACAGCACAAAAGCTCAACCGGCCAAACCGGCAGCTTTAGTAGCCATGATTGAGGAGAAGGATACGACTCAAACCAAAGATGCAAAAACAACTCCTTCCACTTGCGACAAAAAAGCAGGAGAGAAAGCGATCCAAGCATTAAACGCCATGAGAAAAATCACCGCCTAACCACACTGATTTTTCTCATTTTAAAAGAGGAGAACGTGCCCGCGTTCTCCTCTTATTTTTCCTCTTCCCCAGTTTGCTTTTCGGTCAGATACTTCCAGTAACGCACCGGCATGTCTTTCCGGTGCTTACGGGGATTCAAACGTTCCTTAATACAAATGGCCTTGAAATATGTCCGCCACATCTCCTGATACCACATTTCATCCTCGTCCCGCATCGCTTCGCTCAAGCGTCCGTCCGGCAACCGGAAAACCTCTGCTCCATCTTCAAAAGTAACACGTACGGACTTATGCCCGGCATGATAGTAGCCATACCGGCGGCGACGGTCGTAAATCAGCCAACATTCTTCCGAAAAACGGTCACTAAAATGCGGAACGATTAAAGGCAACACGTCATAGTCCGGCTCAATCATGGCAAAATAAGTCCCGTCGGCAGTTTTCTGGAAGCGCACGAATTGCATCATGCGAAGACGTTCACAACGTACCTTACGATAGGTATTCGTCACAAAAAGCACATCCGGATCTGCAAAATTCGTTTCAATGCTTTGCCCGGCCTTCACGGCTTTGCATACATACCGAAACAAAGGTAAGTCCAAATCCGGCAGTTCGGAAAAAAGACTGGTCGTCAGGCAAGCCAATGCAGCGGATGAAAGTTTCCGTTGCAATGCCCGAAACACTCTTCCGGCTTTTTCCTCGTCCGTTATCACCCGATGTACGACCGCAAAAAGAGGAGGCGTATCCTTTTCTCCGATAATCGCCACAGGAAACTGGTGACGGTAGAATGCATCGAACACCGCTGTCAGCAAACCGTCCCACGTACGGTCGTACACGAATACACTATCCTCTGTCATACTCCTCATGCAGGTTCCTCCTTAAACAGCAACGTCAACTGCCCGTCGTTCTGTTTCTTCCGGCTTTTCGACTGCGCCAATAAAGAACGGACTCGTTCGGGATAAAGCTCATTCACTCCCTTGGCTTCCAACTCCCCACAGGTTATGAAATACTGGGCACGCTTCATCACGCATCCCATTTTCTTCAAATCAAAACTCGTCAAACGTCCGAAACGTCGCGAACAGACAATCAGACGGGCCGACTTTACCCCAATACCGGGCACCCGTAGAATCCGTTCATACTCCGCACGGTTCACATCCACGGGAAATTGTTCGGGATGCCGAAGAGCCCAAGCCAACTTCGGATCCACCTCCAAATCCAAATCAGGATGCGTTTCATCCACAATCTCTTCCACTTTGAACTGATAGAACCTCATCAACCAGTCTGCCTGATACAAACGGTTTTCCCTGACCAACGGTGGCTGTTTCAAGGCCGGAAGGCGAGGGTCGTACGTATTCACTGCCACATAACCGGAATAATACACGCGACGCATGGTAGGCCGACCGTATAATGCGGACGAAAGGTGCAAAATATCCCGGTCGGACTCCCCTGTTGCCCCCACAATCATTTGCGTGCTTTGTCCTGCCGGGACGAAACGCGGGGCATGCCGGTGCTTCTTACGTTCCTCCGCACTTTCCAGTGCACCCTGCTGTATATATCCCATAGGGCGGTAGACGCTCTCATGGTCCTTTTCCGGTGCCAACAATTTAAGCAAAGCTTCATGGGGAATCTCTATGTTCACACTCATACGGTCTGCATACAAACCCGCCTCGTCCACCAACTCACGACTGGCCCCCGGAATACTTTTCAAATGGATATACCCATTAAAACGGTGCACCGTACGCAGGTCTTTCACCACACGTACCAAACGTTCCATCGTATAATCGGGGTTCCTCACCACACCGGAACTCAGGAACAATCCCTCGATATAATTCCTTTTGTAGAACTCCATCGTCAGGTCTACCAATTCCGATACGGAGAGTGTGGCACGGGGAATATCATTCGTACGGCGGTTGATACAATAAGCACAATCGTAAATACAATAGTTCGTCAGCATGACTTTCAGCAAGGAGATGCAACGCCCGTCCTCGGCAAAACTATGACAAATGCCTATGCCTCCCACGGTATTCCCCACTCCGCCTTTCACGTTACGCCTCACCGTGCCGCTCGAAGAGCAGGACACATCATATTTGGCCGACTCAGCCAATATCTTCAACTTCTTGAGCGTATCGTCTTTCATACCGCAAACCACTTTTGTTTTTGCAAAGATAACCCTTTTCAGCAGATTAGGAAAAAGCCGCTCCGGGTTTTCATCCGAAGCGGCTTTGCCGTATCACGTTCAAAAGTGTACCAAAGTATTAATACTCGTTACCCCATATATCGGTAAAACCTTGATTCATGTTGGCCCGACCTTCTATTCCATCCTCTGGCGTGTTATTGACTCCTATGGAGCAATTCAACAGCAATGAATCTTGAATCTCAAATTCTGCCACTTCGCAAACCGGTTTTATATATATTTTCTTGTTCATATTCCAACTTGTTAATACTATTTTACTACTACTTTTTTACCATTCACAATGTAAATGCCCTGCGGCAAGCCTTGAGTGGCCTCTGATTCGTTGACCTGATGACGGACTTCCACACCGCTAAGTGTGTACACATCTGCCAAACCGCCCTCAACCATTGTTTCGGAGATACCGGTCGCATCTTCAAATGAAATCAGGCGTTGGTTCACGCCAACTTCCCCACTGTATTCCGGAACCTTATCCATATCAATATAAGCACGGTTTCCCGAAATCTTACAACCCTTACCGCAAAGCTGCACTTTGTTTTGGGCACTAATCAGGTACATGCCCTCAGCCACATCTTGCCCCTCAAAAGAACCGACCAATCCGTTTGCTTCACCAGCTTCAGCTACAGCCTTTCCACTGTATGCCGCTATAAGCTTATCGGAAGTTGCACTGAATATATAAGGAACTCCAGCCTCAAGGGTGGTCACTTGCTCCAATACCATGGACTGCGGCTCTCCGTCCTTCATGACTTTTCCGGCAATGCTGAAGAACTCTGCACCAACCATATCTTCTGCGGCCACGGCATAGGGAAGACAGATAGTACCGTAATCGCCGGAAGCGACATTGCGAACATAACCATCAACGATAGGCATATCTGTTGCAAATTGGTTAGTCGTGCTCGAAAGTGAATATGTTCCGAAAACACTGTTACCACTTGAAACCCCAAGTCCTAATACACGAGCAGAATTTGTAGAAGAGTGCCAATAACCATCACTTTCTTTCTTCCACGTGAATTTCTTTGTATCGACTCCTAAATCAGTACTATTTCCTACGTGGGCTACATACTCTCCCGATACAGTTTGGATAGTACCCTTACTTTCATCTATATAAAATTCAAAATCTACAGTTTCAGAAGTCTTAACGACTTTGTTATTCAAAACATCAACTACATCTGTATCCAACTTTTTATCTGAAATTTTATTGGAAGAAAGCATGGCATAATACACACCATCCTTTTCTGCCACTAAAGCCCTTGCTTCCGGCAATGCAGAAGGATCTACCACGTTCACGGTACATGTTGCTGTCGCACCGGTAAATTCATCATTTTCGGCGACAGAGGCTGTAATCGTTACCGTCCCGGCCTTGTTTCCCGCCTGAACCTTGCCCTCGCTGTCCACTTTGGCTATTTCTTCATCCTCAGAAGAATAAATAACCGGGGATGTAGAATTCGTAGTAGCCTTGATGATTAAGGATTCACCCAAGTTCACAGAATAAGCATCTTGTTCGAAAACCAAGGTCGCCTGCGTCTTGCCTGCGGTCTTTACGGCAATATCCTCTTGCAAGATTACATTCAGTTGTTTATCAGAGTGAAACAAACCCGGATACCCTGTTACGTCAACCGTGGCCTGCACATCTGCCGTAATGCTTTCATCAGCCGCCCTGAGTGCTATCTTTTCACCGTTTTGCTCGATTTCCCCATTCTTATTGTTAAAGCCTGATGTTACCGTCGCATCTACCACCTTTACACGCATGGATTCATACTGGGCAAAGTTTTGGTTCAATTCAGCCACAGTCACCTCTTGTACCGGAATCTCAACGCCTTCGGCAACCTCCACATTGTCGAACTCCCCTCCTTCTACCTTCAATTCATACAGGCCATTGTATAATGCCAATGGGGCTGATACCACACCGTTCAGTTTCGTCCCAACCTTCAAATTGTTTGAGCCAAAAACATACAATCCTGCTGTCTCATCTTGAATATAAGCCTTCCGGGAGTCAGCATACGTCACCACAGCATCTTTCAACTCTACAAAACAAGTTACACCTTCCGCCGTAGCTATACCGCTTTCTTTCAATGCCTTCAAAGAAGTATATGGTTCTAATTTAGTGTAAGTCGCAGTGACTACTTCACTATTGTCCAACCCATCTTTCACGGCAATAGCTTTTAATGTGGTAGTTTCCGTGAGAGTTACGCCTTCTGTTGGAAACTTATCAGAACCTGTAGTAGGCTCTGCTCCATCCTTTGTATAATAAATTGTGGCACCTTCTGTAGGACTAGAAGCTGTTACCGTAAGCTTATCCACAAAAGTGGTTCCGTTAGCCGGTGCAAAAACAGGTGCTGCCACTTGGGTCTGCTCACCTCCTTCCCATGTAATTACCAACTTATCAAGATAGAGAGCACCGTCATTCGAACGAATACCAATATAAGTGTAATCACCATTTATCTCCAAAGAAGTAGTTCCATTAGGAATCTCACCAATCAATTCTCCCTTGGTAGCCACATCGCTTTTATACAAATCCGCAGCAGAAGAGTAGGCCGAAGTTTTACCATATACATCTAATTGACGTTTTGAAGACGTGTTTGAATTCCATTCCACGGAAACTCTCTTGACCCGTTTTCCTCCTGATACTGTCGCGACAATCCCGCAATCACTACCGCTACTTCTTAATTGGATAGCGTTATGGCTTGTAGCCGATTTACCCGCATACACAGCCCCGGAAGCACCTTGGACATTAGAAAATTCCACATACGAATTAGTCGTAGCTTTAAAATCACGGTATGTAAACTCATCGCTTACTTCTTGCCCCCAAACACTGCCGGAGACCAACGCGAGAAGTAGTAATGTCAAAATTACCCCCCCCCGATTTAACATTTGTAAACTTTTTCATACGCTTAAGTTTTATATGAATAATAAATTGAAAAGTTTTCTCATGTTATGACCTGACAAATATATACAAAAGAAATCAAGTTACCATATAAAAAACAAATTATTATTCATATTTCCCCATAAAAATCAATTCATATTGCAATAAAATGACATCATAACGCCACCAAAATTCTTTCAAACCTACAAAAATATTTTAAAATCAAGATATTAACATTATTTTTCAGGAACAAAAGCCTTCGACAAAGATTCACATTCCAAGCCCTATCTCATTATTTCCCGTACTTTTTTGCCCTTTCGGCATGCGGATAAGAAAAAAAGTTGTAACTTTGCCCACCGAACAAGGAAAGATGCCGGAGTGGTCGATCGGGCCGCACTCGAAATGCGGTGAACGGGCAACTGTTCCCAGGGTTCGAATCCCTGTCTTTCCGCCAATACTCCCGACTTCACTATCTCCCCTTGCGGAATGGTAAGGTCGGGCGTTTCGTTTCACCTGACATATAGGGAAAAACAAAATGGGACACGAAAAATCAGAAAGGATACAGACCTCCATCCTGAGCCGGGTGGAGAAGAAAGCTTTAGGGTGGTTAGCCGGACGGCAACCACGTTGGGTCACATCGGACTTCCTCACGTTCGTAGGCGTAATGGGAGCTGTGCTCTTCGCTGTCGGCGGCATGCTAGCACACATCGACCTGCATTACCTGTGGCTCGGCTCACTCGGGCTTGTGGTGAACTGGTACGGTGACAGCCTGGACGGCACGTTGGCACGGGTGCGCCATACCCAACGCCCCATATACGGTTTCTTCATCGACCATACGTTGGATGCGTTAGCCACCTGCCTCTTTTGCCTCGGACTGGGCCTCTCGCCCGTCATGCGGATGGACGTGGCATTGCTCATCATGGGCGGTTATTTGTGCCTCTCCATCTACACCTACATCAGTACCATCATCATCGACGAGTTCCGGCTCACTTACGGCAAATTAGGGCCGACAGAAGTACGCCTTATCCTGATAGCCGTGAACACGCTGTATATCTACGCCCCGTGGCGTGAAACCCATTACGCCATTGGCAGACAGCAATGGAGCGCGTTCGACCTGATTGGTGTGGCCGTGTCGGTTATCCTCTTCACACTTTATGCCGCCCAATTTGCTTCGGACCGCCGTAAGTTGGCCGTAAAAGATCCCCTGAAACCTTACCGACCCGAAAGCGAAAAGTGAAATATCCTTAATATAAACCGTTGTGCCCGGACTCCCCTGTCGGAAATCCGGGCACAACGGTTTATATAGCCAAGAGGGCATGAGGCAGGTGCCTTAATCTTTCAACGTGATGCGGCATCCGTCCAAACTTTCAATCACCGCCAACGACTCCACATGAATGCCCTGCGCACGCAAATAATCGCCCCCATGTTGGAAAGCCTTTTCTATGAGGAATCCCATTCCGGCCAATTCGGCACCGGACTGACGCACCAAATCCATCACCCCTTTGGCCGCATTGCCATTGGCCAGAAAATCATCTATGAAAAGCACCTTGTCGCCCGGCTGCAGATAATCCTTACACACGCATACATCATACGTATTGTTTTTGGTAAACGAAAAGACTTTCGTCGCCAACATATTTTCCATCGTGCTCGGTTTCTTCTTCTTGGCAAAGACCACCGGGAGCTCCAAGAGGTAGCCCACCATAATGGCAGGTGCAATGCCGCTGGCCTCTATCGTCAATATCTTGTTGATGTCACGCGAAGCGAAACGGCGCACGAACTCCACGGCCATGGACTTCATCAGTATGGGATCCATCTGATGGTTGATGAAATTGTCCACTTTCAGTATTCCTCCCTCGAAACATTTTCCATCGCGCAAAATGCGCTCCTTGAGTTGTTGCATATTTTTTTCCTCTTTATATCCCGTCTGAATGTTTTTCCTTCCGGCATGGCCGAAACGTGGGACAAAGATAGTATAAAAAAAGTAAAAAATGCGGTTTCCTCCACAGAAAATAATGAGACGGTCAATGCTCCCGGAAGAAATAAAAAAACACCCGCCACCCCCATACAGGAGTTTTCCGAAAAACATCCTTCATCTTTCAGATTGCACGATAAAACATTTATAATTAATAGATTACATCCTGAAAGATGTTTCAGGCATCTTTCAGCCAAGCTTCATTTCAACCAGCTCAGATTGACGAAACGTTTGGCGCAGAACGAAAAATTGTTTGGCTTAGATTGAAAAACCGTTTGGCGCAGATCTTTTTACCGCTTCCTGCCATGAAAGAAGGCTGAAAGATGCCTGAAACATCCTTCATCCTGTAAAGCATTGTATGACAATACATTTCCTCATAACCTGAAAGATGAAGGATGTTTCCTGGAAAGACCTTGGGAAAGAAATCCCCATCCTCCTACTCTGGTACCGCCACCTTGTCCAAGATACCGGCCAAAGCTGCTATGGCTATTCCATAATTGGTCACAGGCACACCGCAGGCACGCGCCCGCCTCAAACGGTTCAGCACATGGCGGCGCGTAAACATGCACGCCCCACAATGGATGACCAAATCGTAAGCGGACAAATCCTCCGGGAAGTCGTTACCGGACACGATGTCGATGTGCAAAGCCTCGCCGAACTTACGACGCAACAAACGAGGAAGCTTCACGCGTCCTATATCTTCATATTGCGGCACGTGGGTGCAAGCCTCCGCTATCAGTACTCGGGCATCCGGACGCAAAGCGCACAACACCTCCGCCCCCTGCAGGAATTGCCGGATGTCCCCCTTGTAACGGGCAAACAAAACGGAAAAAGAAGTCAGCCGCGTTTGCGGTGGGCAAAGGGCCTCCACCGCCGGAAATACTTGCGAGTCCGTGATAATCAGGGACGGGGGCGACGACAAGACGGACAACGTGGTCGGTAAACGGTCTGCCGTACAACACAAAGCCGTACAACGTTTGTCCAACAGATTGCGCAAGGTCTGTACCTGTGGCAGGATTAACCGTCCCTTAGGTGCCTGAATGTCTTGCGGCATGACCAACACCACGGTATCGCCTTCGCCCACCAAGTTTCCAGTCAAATCCTCCACCTCATCCGTACGGCGATACACCTCGGCCATCGCAGACAGCAAACAGTCACGACCTTCTCCCGTACGCGCCGAAACCGACACCACATCCGTTGCCCCCAATGCCGTGCGCCAAGCACCGGCATGGCTTCCACCATCTTCGTCCACCTTATTATATATATACAAAACGGGAATGTCGTCTGCTTGGAAACGTTCCCCCCAAGCCTTTTCCTTCTCTGCCCCGTCCGGAAAACCCGACACGACAATCAAAGCCAAATCTACCCTACGGGCAGCATTGACGGTCTGTTTTACACGCAGTCCGCCCAATTCCCCTTCGTCGTCATAACCGGCCGTGTCAACCAAAACGGAAGCCCCGATACCCGGCAGTTCGATATTCTTCAATATCACATCCGTCGTCGTGCCCGGCACATCGGACACTACGGCAACCTCCTGCCCCGTCAGCATATTCACCAACGAAGACTTGCCGCTGTTGCGCCGGCCGAACAATCCGATATGGAAACGGTTGGCGCGTGGAGTTTCTTCTTTCATCATAGCCTATCTTGTCTATATCTTAAAAACGGAAATCACGCCCGCCCTCCTCTATGGCTTTCAAATAGCGACGGGCATTCTCCCGTACCCGTTCGCCGGGAACGGTTTCCAACAAACGGGCAATCATGGCCTCTCCTTTCGCACGGGTGGCAGGCGACGCATAATCATTCAAATACTCTTTCAGGGTCAGCAAAGCATTAGGCAGGCAACAGTTGGCTATCTGCCCTTTCTTCACCAACGACATGAAACGGTCGCCAGTGCGGCCCTCACGGTAGCAGGCCGTACAGAAACTGGGCAGATAACCCAAATCGAGCAGCCAACCCACCACTTCGTCCAACGAACGGCGGTCGGACACGTCGAACTGGGCGGAATTCTCCTCCGCCTCTTCTTCGTGCACATACCCTCCCACACTGGTACGGGAACCACCGCTCAATTGCGACACGCCCAATTCCAAAACCTTCTCACGGCTGGCAGGCGTCTCACGCGTGGACACAATCATTCCCGTATAAGGCACGGCTATACGGAGCACCGCCACAATCTTATGGAAAACCTCGTCCGGCACACAGTTCTTGAAATCCGCCGTGTCTATGTCATCGGCCGGGCACAGGCGCGGCACGCTGATGGTGTGCGGCCCGACCCCGAAACGGGCTTCCAGATGCTCGGCGTGCATCAGCAGGCCGATGAAGTCGTAACGGTAAGTCTCCAACCCGAACAACACGCCGATACCCACGTCATCAATGCCTCCCAACATGGCACGGTCCATGGCCTCGGTGTGATAGGCATAGTCGCTCTTCGGCCCCGTAGGATGGAGTGCCTCATAATTCGTCCGGTTATACGTCTCCTGAAAAAGAATATACGTACCGATGCCCGCGTCCTTCAAGCGACGGTAGTTCTCCACCGTCGTGGCAGCAATGTTCACATTCACGCGCCGGATGGCTCCGTTCTTATGCTTGATGCCGTAAATCGTACGGATGCTCTCCAACACATATTCGATAGGGTTGTTACGCGGGTCCTCTCCGGTCTCCAAAGCCAACCGCTTGTGTCCCATGTCCTGCAAGGCAATGACTTCCCTGCGGATTTCTTCCTGCGTCAATTTCCGGCGGCGTATCATCTTGTTCTTGGCATGGTACGGGCAATACACGCAACCGTTCACACAGTAATTGGAAAGGTACAACGGAGCGAACATCACGATGCGGTTGCCATAAAAACGCTGCTTGATGTCGCGTGCCAAGGCAAACATCTCTTCCGTCAGGTCCTGCTGCCCGGAAGCCAACAGCACGGCAGCCTCGCGATGGGTAAGCCCTTTGCAAAGGCGTGCTTTCTCCAATATGGACACGATGAGCGGACGGTCATCCTTATGCACCTCGGCGTATGCCATTGTCTCACGTATCTCCGCGTCGGAGATAAACTCTTCGGCGCGTTCCGATTTCACATCATACATTATCTTCATATCTAATCGTTCTAATGCTACTTTCCTACCTCATGTCCCGGACTGTCTCCGCGACCGTATGAAATATGGTAGCCTATTTTTTTCAAATCCTGTTCCAGACGGTGCAACCCTTCGGCTGCCTCGCTCCCGCCGGACGCTTTATGGTCGTAAATACTGTATCGCCCCCTCACGGCCAAAGGGGACAAGTTAGGCATCACCACGTTTGCCCCTGCCAAGATACCGGCTTCACGCCCGTGCGCGTCCAACGTAGCCAAAGCTGTAGTAGCCGGAATCAATGCGTCCGGAAAGCGCAGCCTCATCAAGGCAATCAGCCGGAGCGTCAAAGACACCGACCCGGCCGGATGACGGGCAAAAGGCGTATGGGCAGCCGGAACGAAAGGTCCCATGCCTATCATCTCCGGTTCCAATTCTTCCAAAAAAGCGATGTCATCCAACAAGCAATCCCATGTCTGACCGGGCGTTCCCACCATCATGCCGGCTCCTGTCTGATACCCCAAAGCTTTCAGCGTCCGCAAGCATTCCCGACGCCGGGCACCGTCCATCTCACGCGGATGCAAACGGGCATAATGCGCCTCATTCCGTGTTTCATGGCGAAGCAGGTAACGACCAACCCCTGCATCACGCCACCGGCGGTACACCTCCCCGTCACGCTCGCCCACAGACAACGTGATGGCATGCCTGGGAAACTCCATACGGAGCTTGCCTATCAAATCTTCTATCCAATCATCATCTTGTTCCGTGTCTTCTCCGCCCTGCAAGACAAATGTCCCGAAGCCGAGCCGTGCCCCCTCCCGGCAACAATCGAGTATTTGCTCCTGAGACAAACGGTAGCGCGAGGCGAAACGGTTGGAACGGCGTAGCCCGCAATAATAACAGTTGTTACGGCACCACGAAGAGATTTCAACGAGTCCGCGGATGAACACCCCGTTCCCGAAACGCTTCCGGGCCGCCTCTGCCGCAAAGGCACGAAGAGACGCATCCTGCCCGTCGTCCAAACCGGCAAGCAGCAATCTCCAACCTTCCCTGCCGGGACTTTTTCCAACCAAGAGTACATCCAACAGAGCTGAAAAACTGCTTTCTGAAATATTATTGAAACATTCTGCCATAAAATTAACACAAAGATACAAAAGATTGCCTTTTTTTTCGTAGATTTGTCCAATAATCAAAACTAAATAATCCTAAACGATGGCATACAACAACAACATCATGTTCATCCGCTACCAATTATTGGCGCGTTTGGTGAAAATGTGGAAAGAAAACGAGTTATTAGAGAAGATTGACCGGTTGCCCGTAGAATTGCATCCGCGCAAGCAAAAACCGTTGGGCCGCTGTTGCGTATATAAGGAACGTGCGGTGACCAAATACAAGACCATGGCCATGATGGGCTTTGACATGACGGATGAAACCGACGAAACCGAACGGCTGTCCACCTATGCCGCCCGCATGATGGAACGGAAAAGTCCCGACCCGAAGAAAAGCATCCTCAGCGTAATGGACGAGGCGTGCTCTTCGTGTGTGAAAATCAACTACGAGGTGACGAACCTGTGCCGCGGCTGTGCCGCGCGACCTTGCTACAACAACTGTCCGAAAGATGCCATTCACTACGACAGCGAAGGAAAAGCCTACATCGACCACGAAAAATGTATCAGTTGCGGGCGCTGCCATCAGGTATGCCCCTACCACGCCATCGTGTACATTCCCGTACCGTGCGAAGAGGCTTGCCCCGTGAAAGCCATCTCCAAAGACGAATACGGTGTGGAACATATCGACCCCGAAAAATGTATTTATTGCGGCAAATGCTTGAATGCATGTCCATTCGGTGCCATATTCGACCAATGTGCCGTATTCGACGTGCTGAACCGCATCAAAGAAGGACGGCAAGTAGTGGCCATGGTGGCCCCCTCCGTACTGGCCCAATTCAAACAACCTGTAGAGAAAGTATTCGGTGCATTGAAAGCCATCGGTTTCAGCGATGTACTCGAAGTGGCATACGGCGCCGAAGAAACCATCCGTCGGGAAGCAGAAGAATTCAAAGAGAAATTAGAAAGCGGGGCTGCGTTCATGACCACCAGTTGCTGTTCGGCTTACGTACAGTTGGCCCAGAAACACATCCCTGAAATCAAGCCTTACGTGTCTTCCACGGGCTCTCCCATGTACTACGTGGCGGAGTATGCGCGTAAGAAACACCCGGAAGCCCTGACGGTGTTCATCGCCCCCTGCGCTTCCAAAAAGGCGGAAGGACGAGAGAATCCCAACGTGGACTTCGTTTGGACATTCCGCGAACTGGATGCCGTCATTGAAGGTATGGAAATAGACATGGCGGCATGCGAGGACTTTACGCCCGAAGAACACGCAGGACACGACGCGCACGGCTTTGCCAAGACCGGCGGTGTGTTCACGGCCGTAAAAAACATGGTAGGTGACCCGGAACTGCAAGGCACACTGATAGCCGACCTGAACAAGAAAAATATTGCCGCATTGAAAGCGTACGCCAAAACAGGCAAATGCCCCACACGCATGATCGAAGTCATGGCTTGCCCCGGAGGTTGTATCAGCGGTCCCTGCGCCTGCAACGAGGGTATGGCCGCCATCCGGCAGTTCGATGCGGAGCTGAAGAAAAAGGAATAGGCACAGAATGCCAATCACAAAAAGAAGAAAGGGCTATCGGAATCCGACAACCCTTTCTTCTTTTTATCTTCACGGAACTTATTCTATCAATTCTATGGTTTCCGATGCCTTTTGCTGTTGCATCCGGCTGTACTTACGCCAACGCACACCGTTTACCAATTCCGACACACCGTAAAGCATGAAACTTATCCCCAAAAGAATGAACGGGACGGAAGCGGACTCCAACGGATTGAAAAGCACGAACACTCCCAGACCCGTAATCAACAAAATGAAAAACAAGACATACCAACGGAAAGGTATCAAACGGCGTAAACGGAACATATTCCACAATTGGTTGATCCCGGCCACCACCATCAGGAAACCGAAAATATACATCAAATATGTAATGAATAACCCAGGGAAAAAACCAAGAAAGACGCCGAACAACAGGCTGCCCAATCCCACCAAAGGAAACACAGGTTTGACCGGCACCTTATCCGAATAACGGATGATGAAATAATTGATGAGTGACACCAAACCGGAAATAAGAAACAACCCACCGATTACCTGAACCAACAATCCAGTCATCCGCTCCGGATTGGATACTAACAAAAGGCCGATAAGCAAAGCGCATACGGCACGAAAAATATAACTGTTCACTATTTTCATGAGTGCAAATATTTAATGTTTATACACGGCTAAGATACGATATTATCATTGAAAAAACGAAAGAAACCCTGAAAAATCGGTCAAAAAGCCGATTAAACGGATTTATTTTACTTACTTTACCCCTTATTACGCTACAATCTTATCTTTTATGACAGAACTTTATCTGGTGAGACACGGACAAACAGAAGAAAATGCGGCCCAAATCCTGCAAGGACACATGCCAGGCCACCTGTCACGCGAGGGCATTGCACAAGCACAAGCCCTACGGGATGAACTGAAAGATATCCGTTTCGATGCCTTGCTGTGCAGCGACTTGAAACGCTGTATGGACACCGCTATGATACTGAACGAACCGCACGGCCTGCTTCTTGAATCCACACCTCTCCTTCGCGAACGGGATTGGGGACCGTTCACGGGCATGGATATCCTGAAGGCACGCACAAAGATAGACCATCGGGCCGAACCGGTAGAAGCCATGTTCCACCGTGCGGAAACGTTCCTGCTCAATATAGTGTCCCGTTACAAAGATAAACGTGTATTGGTAGTAAGTCACGGACTTTTCTGCCGTGTCATCCAAGCGGCCTGTTCGGGTAAGACCATCCGCGACATCCCACGTATGGACAATGCGGAAGTGCGCCGCCTCATCCTCACACCGCCATTCTCTTTCTCCTGCCTGCAAGAAGAAACCGGTGCCACGGCCAACTAATCATATCTGGGAATCCAAACTTTCCGAACGTGCTCCCCGATTCGCACCACATAGATGCCGGACGGCAAACGGAACGTCTGCTCCCCTGCTTCGTAATGACCGGACAGTATCCGGCGGCCATCCCAAGCATAGACGGACAAGACAGACGGAACGGACAAAGACACCCACAAGCATCCCTCCCTCACGCCGATTTGGCAACCGGCCGGTTTGCTTGCGACTTCAAGCGCGTCGCCCTTTTCAGGTTTCAATACAGATACGTCGTCTACAAATGACCCACAAGCCCCTTCTGTTTTGGCCAAGAATATGACTTGGAGGCGTTCCGCGCTCACGGGCAAATCCACTTCCTGTTTCGTCCACGTGTTGGTTATAGCATCCAAAACCAGCAAAGGAATCCATTCCTTCGAGGTTTCCTTTTTACAATACACTTCCAAAACGACCCGTCCTCCGCTTCGTACCTTGTTCTGGTAAAAGAACCGCAATTTGGCATTACCGTCGGGATTGTCCGTCACGGGTGGAGACATCATTATCCCTTCCGAGTTTCCTAACATAAACCGCTGCACCATCCCCATATAATATGAACCGTCTGCCGCATCGGCTATATAGTCCCACGAAGCGATTTCCCCTATTCCTCCGGAACTTTCAGCCATCATACGTTCCCACTCCGTCGTATACCCCCATTGGCCTGACACTAACCATGGTGAAGCGGAAGAGGGATTCTCAAAACTTTCGTTCCATTCCGTCTTCCATACCGAAGACGGAACCGTACCATCCGCTGTAAAACGGAAAGAGACCTGTCCGTCCGCAGTGCGGTTTATATCGGACAGTTCAAAGCCTACATCGCTCCCGTCCCATGCAAACGCCGCCGGAACGGTCTGCCCGCCGAACACCGTCTTACCAGACGCACCTGGGAAAGGGCAACCTGCCGAATTAATCTCACCGTATGAATAAGAAGAAGATGAAGGAACGGACACGGACGAAGAAGCACACACCGGATACATCATTTGCGGTGCCGAGGCATTTATCGTATTGCCATACGCCCCTTCCTCTACCCAGGGATGCACGTGGTACACCATCAGCCCTTCACCGGGCAATGCCGTATCGAACCCGTCACGAACACGGCTCTCCAACAAATAAAAATCCCCCTCGGAACCTGTATCTACCCGGAACACGCCGTCTTTCTCCCAAGTGGAAGGCCGGAGCGAATAATCCCCTGTATGCGTCAACATAGTCACATCCACCCAACCGAAGTCGTATGCTTTCACGTAAGGGTTGAAATGTGCCGGGGTGATACCGTCGTTATTCCAACTGCCTTGCGCCATGACATCCCATACGCCCGTGCCCTCGAAACTACCGCCCGTGGCATAATCGGTATCGTAATAGTCCATCGCCCCCAAAGCATGCCCCATTTCGTGGCAGCAAGGTCCGATGCGCGATATACCGCCCCCACGGTTTCCCCGTAACTCAGGCGTACAGGAATAACGGTCTATCTTCATGCCTTGCAGGGTGATTTCCTGAAACATGGCCTCATGCGACCAGATGGCGGAGGGAGAAGCCCCGGCTTCTTCACCATACCCGGCAAATACGATATGCACGTTGTCCACATAACCGTCTCCGTCGGCATCATAATCCTGCAAGTCGATTTCCCGCACGGCATGTTCCATGGCTTCGAGAAACAAAGCATAGGGATTCACGTCCGAACCGCCATAACCGTTCGAGCCATAATAAGCCATAGGATACGCTGCCCTGTAAGGTCCCAACACGTCGCAATGAAACGAAAGTAGCCCGTAGGAGACTTCGCGGAAATAATCATAGACGCTTCCCTGCGCCCCGTCCACGGCATAACCCGGCTCGTTGAAGAGTGCATCGAAATCGGCCTCAGTCTTAGTGAAGCTTACATCAGCGAACGACATCAGGATTACCAAGGCACGGCGTTCTCCAACGGCTGCCGCATGCCGTCCTCGTTTTTCAACAGCCCTATTTCTGTACGATAGCTTCTTCTTTCGGGCTTCGTCCGCCATAGGACGCAACCCTTTCGGCTGTTGTGCCAAAAAACGACGCAAACTTTCCGGGCGTTCGGCATCGGCGCACAATTTATAACCAGAACGGACAGCATTCCCCATGCTGTCCGCCTTAGCAAAATACCATTCATTTCCTGAAGGTAGTAAGGTATAATTGTCTGTGGTCAAAGCCCATTTGTTGTATTCGTCGCCTTTAAGACGAATTGACACTTCCGTACTGTCCCCAAACTTATAAAGGACTTTATGAGGATAGGCAGGAACTGAATACATCTTTATAGAAAACAAAGAAAACACAGCTAACCAACATCCCCCTCTTCTCTTATTCATTCTACAAATAAAAGCTACTTTTTATATAATATAGAGATTTCCTCTCCATTTGAAGTATTAGTCAATACCATTTTAACGCCTTCACTAACAACGCCTTCAAGATTTGCCTTTCCCGTTTGTTGGGGTCTAAATACAATCAAAGTTCCAGAATATGTATAAGAATAAGGACTTGACGTATTGTCAACAATCGTACCTCCTGCATTTCTTTGTTCTACTTCATAATAAGCTTTTGTTTCATCCGCAAAGCGAATACGCGTTGTTATAGTACCAGACTCATAAATATCTTCATATTCCCAAACTGTTCCCGCATAGGGATGTCCTTCATCATCATCACTACAACTAGAAAAGGACAAAACCGATAATACGGCCACAAACATCCAACTCAAAAATTTTAAAGCCTTCTTCATAACATTTCTTTTTAATTATTAATATGAAATTAAACTGATGCAAAGTTAAGGAGGAAAATGCGTTAAGACATATAGAATTTGTGGACGTAACGGCCACAAAGCGTAGACAAAACCGCTACGGTTTGTTATCGGAAACAAAATCGTCGGTATAGTACTTAAAGAAATCATGGGACAAAATACAAGAAATACGATAGAGCAACAACGTGTCTATGCTCTCCTTACGGAATAGTTTGTACACATTGGTACGGTCGCAATAGAGTTCCTTTGCGAACCATGACACGGAACGTCGCTGGCGGCGCAGTTCCTGTTCAATGAGTTGACCAATGTGTACCATAAAAACAAAAGCGTAAACCATCCAGTGCTTATTGCCTGCCTGAGGTACCGCCAAGTAACCTGAAGATCGCATATAAGCACAGACGGTTCACGCCCGTTAGGACGCGAACCTCTCGTAGCTTATCCTCTGATCTTCAAATTTTGGCGGTTTTCAGACAGTGAGAATGTAAGCTAAAAGCTCGTTTTCTTAAAAGCTGAATGGAATCGCTATTCCACTATTTATATGTTTATCTTTTTTGTCGTCTGACTACTTTTGTTCTTATAAAGCCCCAAAGTTACGAAGATTCCGGCAAAAGTACAAACAGGTAAAAGAAAAGCGGTAGTTCGGCTTCCGAGATAGCTTGCCTCGAAATGCTCAATCATTGAGCATTGTTCTCCGTTTCTTACTCAACGATTGAGCAAAATGAGTATCTTTTCCCTCCATACTTTCAAGCATGTGCTCACACCGCCTGTAACTCCGAAATCTGCCGGAGTATCTGGACAGCCTCTTTCACCGAACGCACCTCCTGAATCACCATCGAACGGCGGCCGTTCGCCTCACGCAGGTTGCTACGGTGGGCATTCATGGCAGCATACGCGATGCACTGCCCGAAAGCCTTGCTCTCGAAATAGGCGCTCTTCTCGTTCTGCACGAAATAAAGCACCATGCGCCCGGCCTTGAGGAATATCTTTTCCGCACCGAGACACTTGCCGAGGCGGCGGAGCGCCACCACGCGAATCAGTTCCTCACCCTCCTCCGGAATCTCCCCGAAACGGTCTTTCATACGCAAGCGGAATGCCTCCACGTCTTCGTCGCGTTCCAGACCGTCCAGTTCGCGGTAAAGAAGCATGCGCTCGCTGCTGCTGGGCACATAATCGTCGGGGAAAGACATCTGCAAGTCGCTCTCCAACGCGCACTCGTCCACAAAGTTCTCACCGCCCAAGTCGTTCCCCTTCCTGATTTCCTCGGCATAGAGGTCGCCGAACTCATCGTTCTTCAGTTCCTTCACGGCTTCGGACAAAATCTTCTGATAGGTCTCATATCCCAAATCGGCGATGAAACCGCTCTGCTCGGCTCCCAACAGGTTACCCGCCCCACGGATATCCAAGTCCTGCATGGCGATGTGGATACCCGATCCGAGGTCACTGAAGTTCTCGATGGCCTGAAGGCGGCGGCGCGCCTCCGGTGTCAAGGCAGCCAAAGGAGGTGCCAAAAGGTAACAGAAAGCTTTCTTGTTGCTGCGCCCTACTCGGCCTCGCATCTGGTGCAAGTCGCTCAGACCGAAGTTCTGCGCCCCATTGATGATAATCGTATTGGCATTGGGGATGTCTATACCGCTCTCGATAATGGTGGTGGACACCAACACGTCGTAATCGTAATTCACAAAACCGAGAATAATCTTCTCCAATTCTTCTGGTGGCATCTGCCCGTGCCCCACACATACGCGGGCATCCGGCACATGCTTGTGCAACAGTGCCTCCAAATCGTAAAGACTGGAAATACGGTTGTTCACGATGAACACCTGCCCGTTGCGGCTCATCTCGAAATTGACCGCCTCGGCGATTAGTTCCGCACTGAACGTGTGCACCTCGGTCTGCACGGGATAACGGTTGGGCGGCGGGGTCTGTATGACCGACAAATCGCGTGCCCCCATCAGGGAGAACTGCAACGTACGCGGAATCGGCGTGGCGGTAAGCGTCAGCGTGTCCACATTGACCTTCATCTGGCGCAGCTTTTCCTTGGTAGCCACCCCGAACTTCTGCTCTTCGTCGATAATCAACAGGCCAAGGTCCTTAAACTTCACCGACTTACCAATCAGTTTGTGCGTCCCCACAATGATATTGATTTTTCCGTCGGCCAAATCCTTCAAAATGTCTTTGGTTTTGGCCGCGCTACGGGCACGGCTCAGGTAATCCACCCGGACGGGCATTCCTTTCAGACGCGAAGAGAAAGTCTGGAAATGCTGGTAGGCTAACACTGTGGTAGGCACCAACACCGCCACCTGCTTATTGTCCGCACAAGCCTTGAAGGCAGCACGAATGGCCACCTCGGTCTTGCCGAATCCCACATCCCCACATACCAGGCGGTCCATCGGACGGTCGCGCTCCATGTCGGCCTTCACGGCCTGCGTGGCTTTCAACTGGTCGGGGGTATCCTCATAAAGGAAACTGGCCTCCAGTTCGTGCTGCATGAAACTGTCAGGACTGAACGCGAAACCTTTCTCCTGCCGACGCAGGGAATACAACTTGATGAGGTCTCGCGCAATGTCCTTGATCTTAGTCTTCGTCCGCTCTTTCAGGCGTTCCCATGCCCCCGTGCCCAACTTGTTCAACCGGGGAGGCTCGCCCTCCTTGCCACGGTATTTGCTCACCTTGTGCAGGGAGTGAATGGAGACGAACACCACATCGTCGTTCTGATAGATTATCTTGATGACTTCCTGCATGGTGCCGCCATTGGGAATGCGTACCAAACCACCGAACTTCCCGACCCCGTGATCTACGTGAACCACATAATCGCCGATGTTAAACTCCTGAAGTTCTTTCAACGAAAGAGCCACTTTGCCGCTCCGCGCCTTATCGCTGCGGAGGTTATACTTATGGAAACGGTCGAAAATCTGATGGTCGGTGAAAAAGCACGTCTTGAGGTCGTCGTCGGCAAACCCGGCGTGCAAAGTACGGTTCACGGGAGTAAAGTCGATACCCGAAGCCTGTTCCGTGAAAATGGAAGCTAACCGGTCGGTCTGTTTGGCCGAATCGGCCAATATATATAAGGTGTAGCCATTTTCCAAATACTCATGGAAAGTACGATTCACCAATTCAAAATTCTTATGGAAAATAGGTTGTGCCGTCAGGTGGAAACGCACGGTGGCCTGCGGTGTGGCGGACGGCTTGTTCCCAATCTCTACCCTGCGGAAATCGAGCATTCCCTTCATCAAGGCCGACCCGTCGACAAGCATCAGGTCGGCACGAAGTTTCTCGTGCCGCTCCGCCTCTTCCATCTCCGTCCGGGCCTGCTCGTCCATCAGGGCCTGCGTCGAAAAACCGTCGGCATATACCCGGTCGGCCACGTCACGCAAGAAGAACAAATCTTTCATCACCAAGACGGTCTCCGGGGGCAGGAAGTCCGTGAACGGCACCTTGCCCTGCGTATAACCGGCCAGTTCGGGCACGATGACGATTTCTTCCTGTTTATCACGCGAAAGTTGCGTCTGCACTTCAAACGTACGGATACTGTCCACTTCATCGCCGAAAAAGTCCACCCGGTAAGGCCATTCCGAGGAGAACGAAAACACATCGAGGATACTGCCCCGCACGGCGAACTGCCCCGGTTCGTAGACATAATCCACACGCCGGAAACCGAACGCACGCAAAGTCTCCTCCACGAACGTGATGTCCACCCGCTCGCTAGCATGCAGCCTCAGCGTCTGCTCATCCAGTTTCTGCCGCGACACGACTTTTTCCATCACCGCCTCGGGATAAGTGACCACGAAAAGTGGGCAATGTCCTGCCGACAAACGGCTGATGACCTCCGTGCGGAGTATCTCGTTGGCCGCATCCCGCTGCCCGAACTTCACCGCCCGGCGGAACGAAGAAGGAAAATAGAACACTTCTTGGTCACCCAAAATCTGCGTCAGGTCGTGATAAAAATACCCGGCCTCTTCCGCATCATCCAACACGAAAACATACGGACAAGCCATCACCTGCGGACAAGCTGCGGCCACACTGCTGAACAGCAAAGGAGCGGCCGACGCGCACAGTCCTTCCGCGAAAATCGTCCGTGCGGAACCGTCCTGCAAAGCCTTTGCCAAAGCCTTTACCGACTTATGCCCTGCATAGAGGGCCTGTAAACCTTGTATCTCCATGATTCAATCCGGTGCAAAATTACAAAGAATCACTAAAAAAACACTTCCGCCGGAAGAAATATTTCCACTCTATTACCTGTATTCGTGATTTATGTCTATATTTGTTTCACGAATACAAACGAAGTCATTCACTTTTAAAGCTGACAGAAATATGCGTTCAGACAGTGTAGTTATCATTCCTACGTACAACGAAAAGGAAAACATAGAAAACATCATCCGGGCCGTATTCGGACTGGAACAACCGTTCGACATGCTGATCATAGACGACGGCTCGCCCGACGGCACGGCGACCATCGTGAAACGCCTCATGGCGAACGAGTTCAAAGACCGCCTGCATCTCATCGAACGTACGGGGAAATTAGGTCTCGGCACAGCTTACATTGCGGGATTCAAATGGGCTGTGGCGCAGAAATACGACTATGTCTTCGAGATGGACGCCGACTTCAGCCACAACCCGAACGACCTTCCGCGACTGTACGCCGCTTGTGCCCAAGAGGGATACGACGTGGCCATCGGGTCGCGCTACGTGAACGGGGTGAACGTGGTGAACTGGCCCATGGGGCGCATCCTGATGTCCTACTACGCCTCTAAATACGTGCGCATCATCACGGGGCTGAAGATAAACGACACCACGGCCGGATTTAAATGTTACCGCCGCCGTGTATTGGAAACCATCGAACTAGACAAGGTCCGCTTCAAAGGATATGCCTTCCAGATAGAAATGAAGTTCACCGCCAAGCAGTGCGGTTTCAAGATAAAGGAAGTGCCGGTCATCTTCGTCAACCGCGAGTTGGGCACGAGCAAGATGAGCGGCGGCATTTTCAGCGAAGCCGTGTTCGGGGTCATCCGCCTACGGCTCGATGGTTGGTTCAGACACTATCCGAAGCCATCTTAGAATCAACGGTTTACGAAACCCTGATTTTTCTCCGCAGATTAACATTTTTTTCTCATGAGATTAAAAAATCGTTCTGCTGAGATTGATTTTCCAATCTCAGCAGAACGATTTCCGGTTCTCTTCCGGATGATTTCCCTAGATGCAAAAAGGCTGTTTTCAATCCTCGTAAATCCCCTTTGCGTCCACCCCCAAAAGTTCGCAAAGTTGGAGCACCATCTCCTGCGGAAGCCCCATGCGCGGGTCATCCGTCGCAGGCCACAGGGATGCCAGGAAGTGAGGCCACTCCTCACGGTAAACTCTGGCCATGCGATGATTGTAATCCGAAGCCTGCCGCAAGGAGAAACGTACGTTGGCTATGCGGTCGGCCAACTTGACCATGGGGGCGTAAGGTGTGGCACGGATACCCTCATAATATTTCACTCCTGCACGCTCGGCACGCGTACGCCCTTTTTCATTCGTCAACGCGTACACAATCTCAGCCGCCATGAACGCCTGCGCCTCGTCCAGCCCCAAAGACCGGGCGCGTTTCCGCACGTCGTTGTACGTCAGACGGGCATCCTCGATACTGTCGTGGAACCACGCCCCGAACATCACGGCCGGCACGTCTTCCGCCCGCGTGCACACCTCGCCTCCATAACGGGCCACCAGTTCTGCCACACCGTCCAAATGGTAAGAATAAGGCAAATCCCTGCCATAAAATTGGTTGACGGCCGCATGCGCCTCATGCGCGGCATGGCGGACACGTTCCAACAAATCCGACTGCCGTTCCAGTATTTCAGAAAATAAAGTCTTGCATTCCATATTCCTTTGATTTTGATTTACAAAGGAAACAAAAATCCATATACCGGACAAGATTCCGCCCGACAAGATTCCGCCAATAAGAAGTATTTATTAAATTTGCAGGAGATGCGGATACAAAAACATCGATGAAGGCACATGAAGACAGAAGAAATCATAGAACTTTTCCGGCAATTCGAATCGATAGCCAACGAATATGAAGGTGTCGAATGTTGGAGCGCAAGGGAACTTGCCAAATTACTTGGATACGCCCAATGGCGCAATTTTGAAAACATAGTAAACAAAGCCAAAGCGGCATGTGAACATGCAGAACAAGAGGTTTCATACCATTTTGCTGAAGTCGGCAAAATGGTTTCCCTCGGTTCCGGTTCGGAACGCGAAGTTTCCGATTATATGCTCACCCGCTATGCCTGTTACCTCGTCGCCCAGAACGGTGACCCGAGAAAACCGCAAGTAGCATTTGCCCAAAATTATTTCGCCGTGCAGACGAGACGAGCCGAACTGGTACAACAACGTATCCTCGACTACGAACGGATACAAGCGCGCACCAAACTTGCAGAAACAGAAAAACGCCTGTCCGGTATACTTTATGAACGTGGCGTGGACAGCAAAGGCTTTGCTCTTATCCGTTCAAAAGGAGACAAGGCCTTGTTTCGTATCGACACAGCATTGCTCAAAAGGAAATTAGGAGCACCAGAAAGCCGTCCATTGGCCGACTTTTTGCCTACAATCAGTATTAAAGCCAAAGACTTCGCAGCAGAAATGACCTCTGTCAACGTACAACAAAAGGACTTGTACGGACAACAAGAAATCGGGAAAGAACACGTAGACAACAATGCCGCCGTACGAGACATGCTCCTGCAACGAGGTATTGTTCCTGAACAACTTCCACCCGGTGAAGATGTGAAAAAAGTGGAACGAAGGCTTAAATCAGAAGAGAAACGGCTGACCGGAAAAGCGAAAAAGAAATAACCGAACACGCCTATCATCTTCTCCGAAAATAAAATATTATAAAAACAGGAGCTGAAAAAGACCCTATAAAGAAAACCATTATGAGAACCAGAATACAAAATGCCACCATCGTCAACGAAGGAAAACGCTTCGTAGGCACGGTTACACTGGAAGACGACAAAATACTCAGCATCATCCCGTCCACGGAACAGGCAAAGGCCCTTCCGCCGACCGACCGCGTGATAGACGCCGAAGGGCTGTACCTGATACCGGGCGTGATAGACGACCATGTGCATTTCCGCGAACCGGGACTGACCCACAAGGCCGACATCGCCACCGAAAGCCGGGCGGCCGCCGCCGGAGGCGTGACGTCGTACATGGACATGCCGAACGTCGTGCCGCAGACCACCACCCTCGAAGCCTTGGACGACAAATTCCGGTTGGCAGCGGAAAAGAGCCTCGTCAACTATTCTTTCTTCTTCGGGGCCACCCATACGAACACCGGCATGTTGGAACAACTGGATCCGCACAAGGTATGTGGCGTCAAACTGTTCATGGGAAGCAGCACGGGCAATATGCTCGTCGACCGCGAAGACGCGCTACGCGCCATATTCAGCCGCTCCCCCCTGCTCATCATGACCCATTGCGAAGACTCGTCCATCATATCGGCCAACCTGAAATCGTTCCGGGAACGGTATGGAGACGACCCGGACGTGAAATACCACCCTGCCATCCGCAACGAAGAAGCTTGTTTCCGTTCTACGGAACTGGCCGTCAAACTGGCACGGGAAACCGGTGCGCGACTCCATGTGGCCCATGTCAGCACCGCACGCGAACTCTCCCTTTTCAGCCGTGGACCGTTGTTTGACGAAACCACGGAACGCATGAAAACTGTCACTGCCGAAGCCTGCATCGCCCATCTGTTTTACACGGATGCCGACTATGCCCGCCTCGGGACACGCATCAAATGCAATCCGGCTATCAAAAGCGGTGCCGACCGGGCGGCTTTGCGACAGGCATTGACCGACGGACGTATCGACGTGATAGGCACGGACCACGCTCCCCACCTGCCTGCTGAAAAAGAAGGCGGTTGCATGAAAGCGGTCTCCGGCATGCCCATGGTGCAGTTCTCGCTCGTCACGATGCTCCGCCTCTCCGACGAAGGCGTGCTGCCCGTCGAACGTGTCGTGGACCTGATGTGCCATGCCCCGGCCCGGCTATTCCAAATCAAAGGCCGCGGTTTCCTCCGCGAAGGTGCACAAGCAGACCTCGTACTGCTCCGTCCGTCCTGCCCGTGGACCTTACGGAGAGAGGACATCCTGAGCCGCTGCGGTTGGAGCCCGTTAGAAGGAGAAACGTTCAACTGGTCGGTAGAACAGACCTACTGTAACGGGCATTTAGTATATAATCACGGCCATATAGACACAGACGTCTGCGGCCGGCAACTTACTTTCGACCGATGCCCCATACATTGACTTATCACATACACGAGGTGGCTCCCTACATCAACTGGATATACTTTTTCCACGCCTGGGGATTCCCGCCGCGCTTTGCCGCCATCAGCCGCATACACGGCTGCGACGCCTGTCGCGCCGGTTGGTTGGCTGAATTTCCGGAAGAGGAAAGGACGCGGGCGGCCGAGGCCATGCAGCTATTCAAGGATGCCAACCGCATGTTGGCACAGTGGGACGGAGATTTCCACACCCACGTACGTTTCGGGCTATATCCGGCCTGTTCGGACGGCGACGACCTGCTTCTTACCGACCCGGAACAGGAGGGGCGTACGCTTCGCCTCGCCTTGCTGCGCCAACAACACACCACGAAACCGGACGAACCTTATCTTTGCCTTTCGGATTTCGTACGTCCGCTATCGCAAGACATACCCGATACCGTGGGAGTTTTCGCGGCTACTGTAGATGCGGACATGGAACATCTCTACGAAACCGGTGCATACGCCGATGACTTCAAACACTTGTTGGCACAGACATTGGCAGACCGCTTGGCCGAAGCCTCTACGGAAAAAATGCACCAAGAAGTGCGTACAACCTACTGGGGATATGCAAAAGACGAACAGTTGTCCATCGAAGACCTATTGGTGGAGAAGTTTGCCGGCATCCGGCCGGCCGTAGGCTATCCTTCCCTGCCGGACCAGTCGGTCAATTTCGTGCTGTCGGAATGGTTGGGTTTTCCGGAAATCGGTATCCGGCTGACCGAAAACGGTGCCATGGTGCCGCATGCCTCGGTAAGCGGACTCATGCTGTCCCATCCCTCCGCACGCTACTTCGCCGTAGGGAAAATCGGGGAAGACCAGTTGGAAGATTATGCCCGGCGACGCGGCCTGCCCGTGGAAACGATGCGTAAATTCTTAGCCGCTAACTTTTAACCGTCAAAACAAAAATATGGTATTACGAATACTTCCCGTCTTATTGCTGACGTTGATATTGTCCGATGTCTACCTGTACTTCAAGTTCATGCGCGGACGCAGGCACCCTCTTTGGGCCTATTTTCTCTTTTTCCTGCCCAACGCATTGTTGCTGATTGCCGCCCTCATACTGACTTGGACGGAAAACCATACGCCGGAGAACATGACCCAAATGGTCATCTTCTTCAGTCTCTACATGCTCATCGCGCTGCCCAAGATGCTGTTCCTTATCGTGGATTTGACAGGAAAAAGCATCTGCCTGTTTTTCCCCCGTGCCAAAAAGGCATGCACGATGGTAAGTTCCGCCGCGTCTCTCCTTTTGTTCTGCATCATGGGAGCGGGGTTGAGTTTCGGACCTACCCTTTTGCAAGTCCGCCACACGGACTTCTCCTCGGCCGACCTTCCGCCTGCCTTCGACGGCTATCGCATCGTGCAGTTCAGCGACCTTCACCTCACAAGTTTCAGGAACCGGCCGGAAATGGTGGAGAAAGTCGTGGAACGCATCATGGAACAATGCCCCGACATGATCGTGTTTACCGGTGATTTGGTCAGCACGGAAGCAAACGAATTAGACAGGTTCGACGAGATACTTTCCCGCCTGCACGCACCGGACGGGGTGTATTCCATCTTAGGCAACCACGACTACCTGACATACGCCCGCTACCTTTCTCCCGAAGAGCAAGCCGCCCAACGGGAAAAGTTGAAGGAAAGGCAACGTGCCATGAACTGGGACCTGCTACTGAACGAACACCGCATCATACATCAAGGCCGGGACAGCATCGTGCTCGTCGGCGTAGAGAACGACGGGAAACCACCCTTTCCCGAACGCGGCGACCTGAAAAAAGCGTTGGACGGACTTCCCGGATATGGGGCGAACAATGATTCGACCCGTATCTTTAAAGTGTTGCTCAGCCATGACCCCACCCACTGGCGGCGCAAGGTATTGCCGCAAACCGACATCCAACTCACACTGTCGGGGCATACCCACGGCATGCAGTTCATGCTCTTCGGGTGGTCCCCCTCCGAATATTTTTATCCCGAGTGGAAATACATGTACCGCGAAGGCGAACGTGGATTATACGTCAGCCTGGGCATCGGCGGGGCACTCATTCCTTTCCGGTTCGGTGCATGGCCCGAAATTAACGTCATAACCTTGCACAATAAATAGGTATTCCTTAACTTTGTACAAATAAACTGTCAAAGAAAACAAGATGTTACTCTATCGAATCTACCAACTCTGTATCGCGCTGCCCGTCCTGTTGGTCTGCACCATGCTGACGGCCATCGTCACCATCATCGGTTCGTGGATAGGCAACGCTCATTTCTGGGGATATTATCCCGGGAAAATCTGGTCTATCATCATCTGCCGCGTGCTCTTCATCCCGGTTATCGTACGCGGCCATGAAAACGTGGACAAGAAAACCTCATACGTGTTTGTGGCCAACCATCAGGGGGCATTCGACATCTTTTTGATTTACGGCTTCTTGGGCCGCAATTTCAAATGGATGATGAAAAAATCATTGAGGAAAATCTTCTTGGTTGGAAAAGCATGCGAGAGCGCACGTCACATCTTCGTAGACAAGTCAGGACCGAAGAAAATCCAGGAGACTTACGCCAAAGCCCGTGAAATCCTAAAGGAAGGAACCTCTTTGGTCGTATTTCCCGAAGGCGCCCGCTCGTTCACCGGACACATGGGAGTGTTCAAGAAAGGAGCATTCCAATTGGCGGACGAACTGCAACTTCCCGTGGTTCCCGTAACCATCGACGGATCATTCGACATTCTTCCACGTACGAAAGGGTTCGGTTTCGTTAAGCGCAACAAACTGACTCTCACCATCCACCACCCCATCCTACCCAAGGGAAAGGGACCGGAAAATATCAAAGAAACGATGGAGGAAGCATACCAAGCCGTCATGGCAGGCCTTCCGCCCGAACGGCAAGGCTTTATTAAGAATGAAGACCAGTAAATCCTTTTTTCAAACACATACGGCTCGCCCTAACAGGCGAGCCGTAATCCTATCCGGACAAAAGATTTATTTTAAAGAATCAGTACCCGAAAAATCCGGTAACACAGCCAAAGAGTCTTCCGGCAAGACATCGTCATAACCATACCCCATTTGCTCCATATTCTCTTTCGCAGCCTTGATATAGTTCTTCACATACACATCGTTCTTAAAATAAGGAGTAGCTTTGGCCATGATCTCTTCTATTTGAGGAGTCATCACCGGATAAGGATAACTGCTTGTCAGAATCATAAAAACGCCTGCTCCTAAGACATTATCGAAATTGGACGTAATGAAATTGGTAATCAAACGGTCGTTCTGCAATGCCAAACGGTTGGCCTCGTCATTCAAACGCACCATAATGACATCCTCATCCACCCCATCCATAATCATTTGGCTTTCCTTATGCGGCAATTCTGCAATCTGATTGTCCAACCGCGTCTTGCGACGTATAAAACTATATAAGGTATCGTTCAGGGCACTTCCTGTCACGTATTGGCGTGCCGTACTGATGTGTATGGACAGTTCTTCCGGTCCAAGGACAAACGGCATCAGGCATTCATCATCTATAAAAAGGCTGACCATCATGACAGAATCCAATGCACCGATAAAATTAAACTTCCCATGCACCACGTCGCTAGAGTCAATGTCCACCAAATCATTATCCTTATAGGCTTTCAAATACAGCTTTTTCCCATCCATGGTCTGTATCGTAGAGTTTCCTTCCACCATGTATTCTGTCTGGTGGCAAGAAGACAACACCATAAGGCTCACCAATATCCATAAAAAATTTTTCATTCTTCTTATATTATTCCGGACTTATAGGGGTACAAAGATAAGGGCTTGTCACCAGAGGATAAAGCGTTTTATCACTATTTAAGCTTGTCTTTCCCGTTTTTAAATTTATTGTTGTTGTTTCGTGGCTCTTCCTTCTCCAATTCGGCCGGAATACGAAAAGCGGTATACAATTCCAACACGCAAGCGACTGCCAGGCATACCACCCATTCCTGTCTGCGGGCAAAACCGAAATCAAAAATACGCATAGCCATAAAAAAGGCTGTACAAACCAGCAAAAGCGCACCGATGACTTGTTGCCCCCGCAACCGGCGGATAACGAGATTATCCCCTTCGTACCCGGCACACAACTGCATGGCCGCAAAAGCGCAAGCCCCTACTGCGTAAAAATAAAAAGCATAAAGCCACCCGGTAAAAAAAGTAGCCGCACCAATCAACAACAGCACAGCCCCGGCTATGAATACTATGTTTTGAATCTTATTCAGCTTCTTCATTCGTAGTCTTTTCTTGTATGACAAAAATATCTTCGTCGTCCGTTTTCATGTAATACCGCTCACGTGCAATCTCGATTAACACGTCAGGGTCGGTGTTCATTTCCTCCAAATAACGCGTGTCATGCTCGTACATCTCCGTGTACTTCCGGATTTCAGAGCGCAATTCAGCCAACTCAGCCTTATGACGATAGCGGCTCCACAAACTGTTTTCGTCTACCACTCCCATCAACAAGACGAAAAGCCCGATGACAAAACCATATTTGTGCCGGCGAAAGATATTCCAAAAAGTATGAAGCTTACCCATAACTTGACTTGTTTATAGGGGCAAAGATACGACAAAATCAACGAAAACGGAGGTTACGCCCGTTTTTTTTGCTAAATTTGCTTTGCGAATAACTAATTCATCAATCCATCATGGGAGAATACATCGTATCGGCACGAAAATACCGCCCCTCGGCATTCGATGCCGTGGTGGGACAGGAGGCGCTCACCACGACTCTGAAAAACGCCATTGCAGCCGGTAAACTGGCACATGCTTACCTGTTCTGCGGACCACGCGGAGTGGGAAAAACGACTTGTGCCCGCATCTTTGCCAAAACCATCAACTGCCTGCACCCGTCCGGCAACGGGGAGGCTTGCGATGAATGCGAATCATGCAAGGCTTTCAACGAACAGCGTTCACTCAACATCCACGAACTGGACGCGGCCTCAAACAACTCGGTGGAGGAAATACGTGCCTTAATAGAAAAAGTGCGTATCCCGCCGCAGGTGGGACACTATAAGGTGTTCATCATCGACGAGGTGCACATGCTGTCCACGGCCGCATTCAATGCTTTTCTCAAGACGTTGGAAGAGCCTCCTTCGTATGTTATCTTTATCCTGGCCACTACGGAAAAGCATAAA
Organism: Paraprevotella xylaniphila YIT 11841; assembly: GCF_900683745.1. Classification (NCBI taxonomy): domain Bacteria; kingdom Pseudomonadati; phylum Bacteroidota; class Bacteroidia; order Bacteroidales; family Prevotellaceae; genus Paraprevotella; species Paraprevotella xylaniphila. The sequence continues at coordinate 47,070 of NZ_LR215980.1, read as the reverse complement.
ATCCTGCCCACCATATTGAGCCGTTGCCAAGTGTACGACTTCAACCGCATGAGCGTGCAGGCCATTGTCAACCACCTGAAGTTCGTGGCAGACAAAGAGGGATATGCATACGAGCCGGAGGCACTGAACATCATTGCCCAAAAGGCAGACGGCGGCATGCGTGACGCACTTTCTATCTTCGACCAGACGGTAAGCTTCACGGGAGGAAACCTGACGTATAAAAAGGTAATAGAAAACCTGAACGTATTGGACTATGAATACTACTTCCGCCTGACGGACCATTTCCTGAAAAACGAGGCAGCGCAGTGCATGTTGGTCTTCAACGAGATTTTAGAGAAAGGTTTTGAAGGCAGCCATTTCATTACAGGATTGGCATCCCACCTGCGCGACCTATTGGTCAGCCACGATGCTGTGACACTCCCCTTGTTGGAAGTGAGCGACAGCATCAGGGCACATTATCAGGAACAGTCGCAACGGTGCACGCCCAAATTCCTCTACCGTGCCATCAAGTTGTGCAGCGACTGCGACTTGAACTACCGGGCTAGCAAAAACAAACGGTTGTTAGTGGAAATCACCTTGATACAACTGTCGCAACTGACCTTGGAAGATGACAGCGCCGGCTCGGGGCGTAGCCCTGAGAAGTCATTACCCCCCCTATTCGCCCAACCTGCCGGAACGGTACAACCGACTACCACTCCGGTCAATCCGCAGAAGCCCCAGGCTCCCGTGGAAAAGGTTGCCTCTGCCGTTCAGGACAGAACGGAATCGTATGAAACGCGCAAATCTCCGCTTCCGGACACCGAAACCACGGAACGCAGGCCTCCCAAAGTCAAACTCGGCTCTTTCGGCCCATCCATCAGCCGGCTTAAACAAGAAATAGGAAATCCCGCCGACACTTCCCAACCAACAGCAAATCAGGTTACAACGCCTGCAGCATCACAGGCACTGAAAGAAGAAGAAAATTATCCTGTCACAGGAGACAACATACGTTTCTGTTGGAATGAGTTCATCAACCTTCTGCCACAAGAAGAAACAGCCATCGCACAACGCATGAAAGTCATCCAACCCAAGCTATTGAAGGATGCCACGTTTGAAGTATTGGTGGACAACGAACAGGTGAAATTCTACATGGAACAAATCGCCCGGCGTATAGAAACCCACATGCGCAAGCAACTCCATAACCGGAACATCACCATGACCGTACGTATTGCCGAGCCGACAGAGGTTACTCGCATCACTAGCAAACCCCAACAATACCAGGCAATGAGCAAACGGAATCCGGCGTTGCAAAAACTAAAAGAAACATTCGGATTGGAATTGGCGTAACCTCTCATCCGAACGTTTCTTCATTTTTCCCTTATTTCAAATCATGATTCATCATGCGGAACTCTGCCATCTGCTCGAACTTCGTACCCTTGCGGCCGTAGTTGGCATACGGATAGATGGAAATGCCCCCGCGCGGAGTAAAGATGCCGGTGACTTCGATGTATTTCGGATCCATCAGACGAATGAGATCCTTCATGATCTTGTTCACGCAATCTTCATGAAAATCGCCATGGTTGCGAAAGCTGAACAAATATAGTTTCAGACTCTTGCTTTCCACCATACGGCGGTCGGGAATATAACTGATACGGATTTCGGCAAAATCAGGCTGTCCCGTAATGGGGCACAGACTCGTGAACTCCGGGCAGTTGAAACGTACCCAATAATCATTGCCGGGATGCTTGTTTTCAAAAGCTTCCAATACCTCAGGAGCATAATCTTGACGATACTCCGTCTTTTTGCCCAACGATTGCAATCCTTCTTTTTCTCTTTCGCTACTCATGGTTCTATATTTTCCTCTACATGCAACTTACATTCTTTCTCTGCCAAATATTTATGCAGGCCTTCATTACGCAACTTACAGGCCGGACAATGGCCGCAACCGTCGCCCTGCACACCGTTGTAGCAGGTCAACGTGTCGTGGCGCACCAAGTCGAGCACGCCCAGTTCGTCGGCCAAAGCCCAGGTCTGGCATTTGTCGATCCACATCAACGGCGTATGCAAGACGAATTGCTCGTCCATGGCCAGATTCAAGGTCACATTCAGACTTTTAATAAACGCGTCCCGACAATCGGGATAACCGCTGAAGTCCGTCTGCGACACACCGGTCACAATATGGTTGACGCCCCGTTCACGGGCATACACGGCAGCAATGCTGATGAAGAACAAATTTCGCCCGGGAACAAACGTGTTCGGACAGCTTCCTTCCGGCTTTTCCTCATCCATCTGCATGGTGGAATCAGTCAACGAGTTCCTCCCCAATGAACCGACGAAAGAAACATCCATACAGTCCCAGTCCACACCGGCCCGTGAAGCTATGGCCTTAGCCAACTCCACTTCCTTCACATGCTTCTGCCCGTACACAAAACTCAAGGCCACGACTTTCTTGAAATGTTTTTTGGCCCAAAACAAACAGGTGGTGGAATCCTGGCCGCCACTGAACACCACCAAGGCGGTTTCCTTATTCATGGTCATAATTGAGACACCTTTAATATATTATAAGAAATGTTCTTGTCGTACACATCCACGCCTTCCACACGTTTCACCCAACGCACCACGCGAATCGTGACGGGAAGTATGATGACCTCATAAAGCGTCTTCAGCAAAATCTGCCAGAACATCATGAGCAACAGATTATCCCAAGGCACAAGACCGCCCAAAGCTATCGGGAAAAAAATCAGCGAATCGGCCGTTTCTCCCGCCACAGAGGACAGGACGGCGCGCAGCGAAAAGCGACGCCCCCCGGAAGCCACCTTCATCACGCTCATGACGTACGCATTAAGGAAGGAGCCGGAAAGGAAAGCCAGAAACGAAGCGGCCGCCACACGGGGAGCCAGACCGAACAGGTTGTGAAAGCCTTCCTCGTTGTTCCAATACGGCGCACCGGGAATGAGGTCGGCCACATAACCGAAGAAGACAAACAGGAAGTTCATCAGGAACCCAGTCCATATCAAGAATTTGGCCTTGTTGAACCCCCAAACCTCGACGATGCAGTCGTTCACGATATAAGAAATGGGAAAGACCAAAATCCCGGCCGTAATATTAAACGGACCGAACATGATTTGCTTCGTGGCCAAAAGATTGGCCGAAATGAGACACACACAAAACAGTATCCCCATCAGCATGAAGGATACACTGACTGTTTTTTCTTTCATATAATCTTGTTTTTTAAGAGGTTACCAAGCACTCATCGCGTATTCTATCCGGAACGCGGGAACAAAGATACGATAAAGACGGGAGAGAACAAAAAGAACCTATAAAAAAAGTTTATCAGGTGGAAAAAGAAAAAAGAATTCGTACCTTTACCTATTATTTATAATTTTTTACGGAAAAAATGAAAGAACAAATTTTAAGCCTATTTCTGGCCACATACTGCGGAATGGCCTTTGCACAAACGAATTATAAAGTAACATTCACCACAGACCAGACTGACATCACCAACGTGTACCTGTGCTCGAAAGAGGATGGCACCGTCCTGGATAGCGCAACCTGCCAAGACGGCAAAGCCTCATTCGACGGGAAAACCAACCTCCCCCAAATTGCAGCCATCAGCATAGACCAACAAGCCAAGAAGCCGGTAACTTTACTGATATTGGACGATACGCCGGCCACCATTGTACAAACTTCCGGCTCAACGGACATCAACGGCTCCCCATTGAACCGTAAATACTCCGAAATAAAGGAAAAGGCCAGAACGTATGACAACCAAATGAAAAAACTGCAAATAGAAGCACGGGATATCGCACAAAGCCACAATGGCAACCTGCCGGACGCTGACGCCGACCGGCTGCAACAAGCTTTTGATGAAGCCGTACAAGGGCAAGCCGAAAGCATCCGGCAAGCCTTGGAGGAAAACAAAGACAATTTGATTCCGGCCCTCCTCATCTCTGTCTACGGAGACCGGCTTGAAGACCAATACGTAGGAAATTATCTGGAAACGTACGCCTACAAAGACAACGGATGCCTCAATGAAGTAAACCAATACATGGCAGCCCTGAAACGTAAAGCCATCGGTAGCATGTTCACGGATTTTACCATGGATGACATGGAAGGCACGCCCCACAAGCTGTCCGACTACGTAGGTAAAGGGAACTATGTCTTGGTAGATTTTTGGGCCAGTTGGTGCGGCCCATGCCGTGCGGAAATGCCGAACGTAAAGAAAGCCTACGAACAATTCCACCCGAAAGGATTTGAAATCGTAGGCATCTCGTTCGATGCACAAAAAGGCGCATGGGAAAAAGGCACGAAAGATTTGGGCATCACTTGGCCACAAATGTCCGACTTAAAAGCTTGGAACTGCGAGGCAGGCAAACTATACGGTATACGAGGCATCCCGGCCACCATACTTTTCGGCCCAGACGGCAAAATCGTGGCCACGGACCTGCGCGGAGAAGAACTCCAGAAAAAACTGGAAGAGATTTACCAATAACCCGCAAACAGAACGTTCCTACGTTCCCATTCACGGAAGATGGCATCTCCGGATATTCCGGAAACGCCATCTTTCGCTTTATTATCCCGCTAAATTATGCTCTTGCCCAAACCTTAAAAACTAAAGTCTATACCCAGACCAAATACTTTGTTGGTACGGGTGAAAGAGTCACTACCCTTCAACGCCCCTGTCGCCACCAAAGCGTCGGCCACAGGCTGTCCGGCCGCCATGGCCACCGTATTGCTAATGCCATTATAGTCGTTCGTCGTACGGTTGTAGTCCTTATAGAAAGTTTGGAAATAAGCCACGTTCACTTTGATATGCTTTGTGGCTTGTATGCCGAAGCCCACCCCCATAGAGTTGGAGCTGACATTAAAACTCATGTCCTTCATATAAGCATCCGTCAGTCCGTAATGCGTGTTCTGCCATCCGGCACTGAACTGCAACCTGTCGCAAATGTCGTATTCCACCCCGGCCAGGATTTCCCTTGAACCGCTTTCAAGAAGTTTTTGGGAGTCGCCTTCCTGCGAAGCCTGTTTGTCGAAATAATGATGGTAACCTGCCATCACACGCAACGATGGCAGGATTTCGTATTGCGCACCAAGGGTCAACAGTGCCGGAATGTCTTCCTTCACAGTCCGCCCGTCGCGGAACTTGTCCAACATGGCCAAGCGTTCAGCCGACTCACTGTTGGCCGCACGGTTGTCCAAACGAATTTTCGTCTTAAACTCATACTTGGCGCCAAAGTTGAACTTGCCTATTTTATAGTCCAAGCCGATAATGGGCGTAAAGCCCCACCCCGTCTGGTCGCAGTTAAGCGTCACGTCTTCTGTAGCTACCGCCAAAGTACCCATTTGTTTGGCAGCCGCACCGGCCTTTTGGGCCAATTCGGCATACTGTTGCGCCAAATCCTGATTTCCGGCAGCGGCAGCCTGTTCGGCAGCCGCCGTCAGTTGGCCGGCTTTTTCTAAATAAGAAGCCATTTGGCTTGAAAACAAAACCGGAGCACTCACCATTCCACCATCGGCCGGATTATTCACCGATATGTTCTTCACATAACCGTAGTAGTTCGTCGTGGCATACACCAAACGTCCACCCACGAAAGCCGACAGGTTGTCCGTCACCTTATAGGCCGCACCGATTTGAAACCCATAATAATATTGGCGTCCGCGCATGTAGCTGTCCATGGAATAGCTGTTGATGCCCATATCTTTCCCCAATAAAGGCAGCAACGCTGCCTGACTCTCAAAAGAGCCTAAACCGTCCTCGAAGGCGCACTTTCCACCTCCACCGCCAATGGCGAAATTGAAAGAATACGACCAACGGCCACGATTGTAAGCCGCCTGCAAAGAAGGAACAACCGGAGCTTTGGCATCTCCTTTGAACAGTTTGGAAGATTCTCCACGATTGCCTGCACCGTATGCAAAAGGCCCAAACACAGAAGTAACCTCACGCGTTTGGTAGGCACTTTGGAAGTTCAAGGACAGGTGTAACCCATCCGGCAAGAAAGCTACACCCGCCGGATTACTATACACCCCGTCAATGCCAATGGCACCGTCTCGCGCGGGATTGCGCAAGAACGTCACATTCTGATTCGTGTTCGTAAGTAGCCCTCCGGCAAAAGTTAAACTTGAAACCATCAAGCCAAAGGAAGCCACAAGAGTTTTTTTCTTCATACCTATGAATATTTCTAAAAATCGGGCGCAAAATTAACGATTAAAACTTATATTCACAAAGAAATCCCTTGTTTTATTCTATTCCCAATCGTTACAAATACAACAAATACAGATCAAGGATTCCATTTCACGACAACGCACCTCCGTTTAACGCCCACACAAAAAGCTTCCTTTGATTTTCCATTCTACCGGAATACCTCCAACGCTCTCCTATAATTCACACAGAATATTTGTATATCAACAAAATAAACATATATAAGCAAACTTTTTTCTACCATTTTCGCTCCCCCTTTCCTATTCCGTTTTTTATACTTATATTTGTTGTGGCCTTTCGACATACTTGCTTCGATGAGAATTAAACCTACTTAAAAATGACGGATATGAAAAAAACGCTATTTTTATGGTTGGCATTGGGAGCCACCGTGACTGCTTTTGCCCAATCCCCCAATGGCATCACCAAAACCTCGGCCGTACAAACGGGACAGACGAAAAACAAGGGAGAATCAATCATCTATAAAAGAAACACCCTACATACGACAGGAAAAATGGTAGAAACGGGACGCAAGGCACCGGACTTCCACCTGACACAGTCTGACCTGCAAGACGTAAAACTCTCCGACTTCAAAGGTAAGAAAGTCATTCTGAACGTATTCCCCAGTTTAGACACCCCCACTTGTGCCGTTTCCGTACGTGAATTCAACGAAAAGGCATCGGGACTGGAAAACACGGTCGTGCTCTGCATATCCATGGATTTGCCTTTCGCACAATCACGGTTCTGCACCACCGAAGGACTTACCCGCGTCATACCGCTTTCGGCCTTCCGAAGCCAGGATTTTACCAAAAACTACGGTTTGCAGATTGCAGACGGCCCCATGAAAGGCTTGTTGGCCCGGGCGGTGATCGTGGTGGACGAAAAAGGAATCGTACGGCACACCCAACTGGTCAAAGAGATTTCACAGGAACCGGACTATGAAGCGGCATTGGAAAGCGCCGCAACGGCAACTACGGAGTGAGGACACAGGCGCATACCCGCCTTCTGCCGCAAACTCCAAAAGGAAAAGGCTTATGGAGCAGATTTTATCCGCTGTCATCCCTCTTTTGACGGAAGTTTTTTCGTATCTTTGCCGCTTTAAGAATCATCATAAAAAAACAAACGATATATGTTCGACAATTTGAGTGAAAGACTAGAACGGTCTTTTAAAATCCTGAAAGGTGAAGGCAAAATCACCGAAATCAACGTGGCTGAAACCTTGAAAGACGTGCGCCGCGCATTGCTCGATGCCGACGTGAACTACAAGGTGGCCAAGACTTTTACCGACACGGTAAAGCAAAAGGCATTGGGGCAGAACGTGCTGACAGCCGTGAAGCCAAGCCAGTTGATGGTAAAAATCGTACACGACGAACTGGCAACCCTGATGGGAGGCGAAACGGCTGAACTGAACCTGCAAGGCCATCCGTCCGTCATCCTGATGGCGGGTCTGAACGGTGCCGGCAAAACGACCTTGTCCGGAAAACTGGCTCTGATGCTGAAAAGCAAGAAACGTAAGAATCCTTTATTGGCGGCTTGCGACATCTATCGTCCGGCGGCCATCGAACAGTTGAAAGTGTTGGGCGAACAAATCGGCATCCCCGTATATAGCGAACCGGACAACAAGGATGCCGTGCAGATTGCACAGAACGCTGTGAAAGAAGCCAAGGCCAAAGGTTACGACGTGGTCATCGTCGATACGGCCGGACGCCTGGCGGTGGACGAACAGATGATGCAGGAAATCGCCGCCATCAAGCACGGTATCACCCCCGACGAGACGCTCTTCGTGGTAGATGCCATGACCGGACAGGATGCCGTGAACACAGCCAAGGAATTCAACGACCGTCTGGACTTCGACGGCGTGGTGCTCACCAAATTGGACGGCGACACCCGGGGCGGGGCGGCCTTGTCTATCCGTACGGTAGTGAACAAGCCCATCAAATTCGTCGGCACGGGAGAGAAAATGGAAGCCATCGACCAGTTCCATCCTTCGCGTATGGCCGACCGTATCCTGGGCATGGGCGACATCGTGTCGCTCGTGGAAAAAGCCCAGGAACAATATGACGAGGAAGAAGCACGCCGCCTGCAAAAGAAAATCGCCAAGAACCAGTTCGACTTCAACGATTTCATGTCGCAAATCCAACAAATCAAGAAGATGGGTAACCTGAAAGACTTGGCCAGCATGATTCCCGGCGTGGGCAAGGCGCTCAAAGACGTGGAAATCGACGACAATGCCTTCAAGAGCATCGAAGCCATCATCCAGAGCATGACTCCGCGTGAACGTACCAATCCGGAAATCCTGAACACCAGCCGCCGCCAACGCATCGCGAAAGGTTCGGGCACCAACATACAGGAAGTGAACCGCCTCATCAAACAGTTCGACCAGACGCGCAAAATGATGAAAATGGTGACGGGCAGCAAAATGGGCAAGATGATGGCCAACATGCCCAAGATTCCGGGTATGCCTAAAATGCCTAAACTGAAATAAAAAACAATCCGCACAATCATGAGTGAAAGGATGAATAAATATTGCGCCGCATTTCTCTTACTGCTTTCTGGTGGGGGAAATGCGGCGCAAGCGCAAACCGCCTACAGCGTCTCCGGACGTATCGAGGACCCGTCCATGGAAGGACGGAAGATATATCTGAGCATATATGACCATGACAACAGGGACATAGACTCCGCCACCGTACACAACCAAAGTTTCCGCATGAAAGGAGTGGCCGACGCGCCATACTTCGTCCGTTTGGAACCATCCGACAGGAAAAGCTATGCCAATTTCGTCCTCGAAGACTCCGTGGTCATCGACTATCAGGCGCACAAACCTTCCAGTGGCGGCAAGCTCACGCAAAAGTACCTTTCGTTTTTACAAGAAATGGATTCGCTTAGATCCGCCACGGACTCGTGGAGAAAAAACTATAAGGCGCAACATCCCGATGCGACCGAAGCACAGTACACCCAAGACTTTTACAAGAGATATTTCCACTTCTACGAAAAATGGATCGGGCAGGAAGGCACCAACGGAGTGGGCGAATACGTTTGGCGGGATGCCTACATCCATTTTTACCATACAGGACAAATGGAACTCTTACGGATGCTCCGTGCGTCGCTCAGCCCTTACCTCGCTTCCCTGAAATTCACCCGAACTGCCGTGGACGAGAAACTTGCCAAATGGGAAAGCACGTCACCCGGAAAACCGTTCATCGACATCGAAGGCATCACGATGGACGGCAATCCGACACGCCTCTCCCAATACATAGGAAAAGGCCGTTTTGTTTTGGTCGATTTCTGGGCCAGTTGGTGCGGGCCATGCCGGAAAGAATCAAAAGAGTTTCTAAAACCGTTATGGGAAAAATACAAGGACGGGAACACTCTGACCATCGTGGGGATAGCCGTCAGAGACGAACTGGAAAAAACGAAAAAAGCCTTGGTGGAGGAAAATTACTCGTGGCCGCAAATCCTTGATGCGGGTACAAGCCCATTGGAACAATACGCCATCACGGGAATCCCCCACATCATGCTGCTCGCACCGGACGGAACCATTCTGGCCCGAAACCTGAGAGGCATGCAAATTGAAAAAACAATCCAAGAACATATCAACAAGAACACGCAATAAAAGGAGGTTAAAAATGACATTGATTGACGGAAAGGCCACCGCCGCACAAATCAAGGCGGAAATTGCCGAAGAGGTAAAACAAATCGTAGAAAGCGGAGGAAAACGCCCGCATTTGGCTGCCATCCTCGTGGGACATGACGGAGGCAGCGAGACTTACGTGCGCAACAAGGTTTTGGCTTGCGAAGCCTGCGGTTTTAAATCGACCCTGCTCCGCTTCGAGGATACTATCAGCGAAGAGGAACTTCTGGCCGAAGTGGACAAGCTCAACAAAGACGAGGACGTGGACGGATTCATCGTGCAACTGCCCCTCCCCCGCCATATCTCCGAACAGAAAGTCATCGAATCCATCGACTTCCGCAAGGATGTGGACGGTTTCCATCCCATCAACGTGGGAAGAATGGCTATCGGGCTTCCTTGTTACATCTCAGCCACCCCGAAAGGCATCCTGGAACTGCTCCGGCGTTACCATGTCGAGACGAGCGGCAAGAAATGTGTCATCCTGGGCCGCAGCAACATCGTAGGCAAACCTATGGCACAGCTCATGATGCAAAAGCAGTATGGCGATGCCACGGTGACAGTATGCCACAGCCGGAGCCGCGACTTGAAGAAAGAATGCCGCGAGGCGGACATTATCATAGCCGCTATCGGCCAGCCCGATTTCGTCACGGCCGACATGGTGAAAGAGGGAGCCACGGTCATCGACGTGGGCACGACACGCGTCCCCGACGCTACGAAGAAAAGCGGATTCCGCCTCAATGGCGATGTGAAATTCGATGAAGTAGCTCCCAAATGTGCTTACATCACCCCCGTACCCGGCGGAGTCGGCCCGATGACCATCTGCATGCTGATGAAAAATACACTGTCGGCGGGCAAAAAGGAGTTCTATCGTTAACAGGGTATTGAACAGACATAAGGTGTACCGCCTGCTTGACGGTACACCTTATTATATATAAGCCTTCGCGGACTTCAAGGCTGTGGCTCAAAAAAGTTTTAGTAAAAATCCGACGAAACATTTGCAGTTTCAAATAAAATGCGTACCTTTGCATCGCTTTAGGAAAGGAACATGATACTTTTCATACAAGCACACCAAAATGGTGACTATAGTTCAGTCGGTTAGAGCGTCAGATTGTGGTTCTGAATGTCGTGGGTTCGAATCCCACTAGTCACCCAAAGAAAAGAGGATTTTCAGCAATGAAATTCCTCTTTTTTCGCTGTATATAAAGGAATTGCACAGATGGAGACGAAAATATGTCATGAATAACATTGTTACAAGTAGACTTTAAGACTTACAAGTAACATGAATTTGTTTACCCATTGTTTATCCTAAAAGTTATGGCTACATTTAAAGCAACAATAAAGAAAGACAAGCAACGTTCCGATAAAACTTGGAACGTGCTAATAAGATTCACACATGAACGTAAGGTGCGATACGTCTCCACAACGATGTATGTCACCAAGAAAGACCTGACCGCGTCTTTTAAAATCAAAAACCAACAAGTGATAGACAAATGCGATGATTTGATTCGGATTTATCGGGACAAGGTTAACAAACTGAATCTTGAAATCAACTCCATGGACATTGATTCGGTCATAGATTACCTGAAATCAAAAGATGATAAAAGCGGCATAGATTTTATCGCCTTTTCTCGGAAATGGTGTGCGGCGCATACCGAAATAAAGGGAATAAGGAATTACCTTACAGCCCTAAATTCACTTTGCATGTTTTTTGGAAGAGAAACTATACTATGCAGTGAGATAACCGTCCAAAAGTTGAAAGAGTACGAGGAATATCTTTCAGACAAGAAACGTGCACAATCCTTATACCCATCTGCCATTCTCCGGCTGTTTATGGAAGCAAGGAATTATTATAACGATGAGGACAATGACATTATCCGCATAAAACAAAACCTGTCGAAGTATAAACCCAAACAGCAAAATGTGGCTGAAAAGAGGGCTTTGTCCGTAGAAGAAATCAGAAATGTATTCAATATTCCTTATACCGGCATCAAAGTAAGGGGAATGGACAATAGAAGGGATTTGGCGAAGGATTGCTTCATGCTTTCTTTTTGCCTGATGGGCATGAACTCCGCCGACCTGTATAATGCCACAGAATATGACGGGGAGTATATCACTTACTATCGTACCAAGACAAAAGACCGGAGAAATGATAATGCAAAAATGGTTGTCAAGGTACATCCTATAATAAAGCCTTTGATAGAGAAATATCGTGGTAAGGAACGTGTGTTTAACTTCTATGAGAGATTTTCTTCGATGGGTGACTTGAACCGCTCCATAAACATAGGACTTAAAGGAATTGGTAGGGAATTGGGTATAGACAATCTCCAATTCTATTCTGCGAGGCATTCCATGGCCACAATCGCTATTAATAAAGTAGGAATAAACAAATATATTGTCAACGACATGCTTTGTCATGTGGATTCGTCAATGAGGATAACCGACCTGTATATACAAAAGGATTTCGCTCCCGTCAATGATGCTAATTTCAAGCTAATTAAATATATGTTTGGATAAGATGCTTAAAGCCGGAGGTATAGTTCTCCGGCTTTTTCTGTTATTTGTTTTTAATAAACCCTATCGGGGTACGCGGCTTTTCCTGCAATCTCTTTTGGGTTTGCAATTCAGCCAACGTTTGATTTATGAGTTCCAATTGCATACGGGTGTCCTCGTTGATGTCGTTTTGGTCGGCAAAGACTTCCTCTATGTATTTTTCTATATTTTCAATCCGCTGCTCCAGTTCTGACGCTTGGAATGGTTTAGGGAGCGCAGCCATTTGACGGATGGCTACAAAAGCCCTCATTATCCCGATGTTCACTTCAATGGCTATGTCGCTGTTCAGGATTCCAGAAAGCATGGCAAGCCCTTGCTCCGTAAAAGCATAAGGAAGTTTTCTCGTACCTCCCCAACTTGATGTTCCATTTTGGAATATCAAGTTTTGTTTGAGCATGGAAAATTCCTCATTGGTAAGTTGGAACATAAAATCAGGTGGAAATCTTTTCATATTCCGCTTGACAGCTTTGTTCAGGTTTCCGGTCGCAACTTGGTAAAGTTCTGCCAAATCTTTATCCAACATTACTTTTTGGCCCCTTATATCGTATATTTTACTTTGGATTAATTCAAGTTGGTTCATCTTTTTTCGTAATTAAGCCCCGAACCGGAAGAACGGGGCTGAAATTATTTGTAATATATAACTTTGTAATCATTAAGTTCACTTAGGCTATCTGTATCATATACAATCATTTTCCCCTTCACCAAAAGTATAACTTCATTGTCCATCAACTTAGAAATTAAGCCTTTTGCCATATCCTTTTCTTCTTCTGTAACATCCTTCCCCCATACTCCATTAGAAGAAGTATCAAATTTTACCTCATCTTTTGAATACCATTTATACCCCTCAATAGAATTTGCCTTGCAGAATAATTTACTACCCTCAATAGTGTCTACTGTCATTTCTGCTCCATCCGAGATACGAATAACCTTATCTTTAGGCTTAATTTTTGTGAACTGTTCATCATTTATTTCATTCATCGACCTTGTTTTTTGGTGCATATTATTATGTGTTGTATGTCTATTAGACAAGAAAAACTCTGTCAATTTTCTCACATCATTTGTCATTCCCCACATCTTAAAAAATAAAATGATTTGAAGGATGCCGAACACAATTATAATAATAGATAAAAACTCAATCATAGCTTTACTTTATTGATTAAACATTCGGATTCAACTTTATCTCTTTCCCTCAATTAATGGAGTGTATAACTCCATTTTTGGGGCTTAATAAGTTGTTATAACATAGTTGCAATTTGATTTTCTATAGCCTTTTTTATGAAAGCATTTATTGATATTCCTGCTTGCTGGGCAAGAATGGCGATTTTATTATGTACCTCAGGGGAAATCCGTATATTTAAAGAACCGGAATAACTTTTGCGGGGTGTTATTCCAGCTTCTTTGCAATATGCAATATAATCATCTACCGCCCCTTTAAAATCCTCTTTTAAATCAGAGACGGTTTCTCCCTCATACGAAATCACTGTATCCTTTGGCAAGTCAAGAACTTTACCGAACAGGCAGTTATCTTCATCGCTAATCTCGATGCTTCCCACATAACCTTTATAATTCAATGTCTTCATATCAGTTTGTTTTTAGTCAGAAATTCAAATACTTGTTTCATCACATAGCCTTTTACAATGCTTCCAGGGTGTGGTTTATGTGCCGTGTACGAACTTCCCCCTTTCGCGAAAATGACACGTGACCCGCTTGTTTTTCCTTTGTTGCTTATCTCGTATCCGAAAATGGAGAACAATCGTACAAGCTCATCCCAACTAAAATCCTTGGGTTGGCTCTTAAATCGTTCTATTAATTTCTCTTTCGTACCCATAATTGAATGGTTTGCGCAAATGTAACTAATCTACAGTTGCAAAACAAGGGAATCATTGTTTTTCTTTGATTTTAGATACTATTTTCTCCAGTTCCGCTATTGTTGTGGCTTTGTAGTAATCTTCTTTGTGCTGGATGAGGGCGGTAAGTTCTTCGTTTGTTCCTGCGCTGAATAATTCAGTGATGGGGACGTTGAGGGCGGTGGCGATTTTCGTAAGAGTTTGCAAATTTGGATTTGCACCTTCTTTTATTGATTGCGATAATGCCCCCTCACTGATGCCAATTTTCGCCGCAAGTTCTTTTGCAGTCATTCCTTTTTGTTTTAATACTTCTTTTACTCTCATAATTTAGTTATGATTAAATATCCGCTTTGTGCAAAGGTAGATATTATTTTCGATAAGACGTAATTTAAATGTTAAAAATTACGGTTTAGCGAAATTTTTCTTTGTTTTGCTTGGTGTGTTATTTAGAAATAACTAAATTTGCAATATCAAAATTTAGAAGAAACGAAAGAATAACTAAACAATAGCGATATGAGTACACAGAAAAGAAATCAGTTAAGCGAGATTATGAACCTTGCTTGGCAAATGGTAAAAAGAAACGGTTATTCAATGAGCGAGGCGTTAAAGTGCGCATGGTGCAATATTAAATTACGTGCGTTGCTTCACAAGAAGATAGTAGAGTTCTATTTCAAGAAAACGGACGGCACGTTACGCCAAGCGTTCGGTACGCTCAAAGAAGGGTTGATTGGTGAAACAAAAGGCACAGGCAGAAAGCCGAATGAAAACCTGCAAGTGTATTGGGACACTGAAAAAGAAGAATACAGGTGTTTCAAGAAATGCAATCTGGTTAGGTTCTCGAAATAACGGCCACAATGACAAGACAATAATAGCGAGTTGGGGCTTCGGCCAACGTTTCTTGCAATGATGCCCCCACCGTCAAATGGGCGGTGGGGTTTGGATGAACGGCCGTGCAAATGCAGGGATTTTACAACAACACAGTGATTGTCACAAATAAGAATTGAATTTATGTGGCATAAAAGTGCAAATGCAGTATATTTGAATTATTATTTCATCGCGGGGTAGAGCAGAGGTCAGCTCGTCACTTTGACTTGGTGAAGGTCGTGGTTTCGATTACCACCCCCGCAACAAACTTATTTAATAGATACGATTATGAATATTTTGACACTCATCATCAAGCAGAAATATTTTGATGAAATTCTATCAGGCACGAAAACGCAAGAGTTTCGCGAAATACGCCCAAACACGCAAAAGAAATATTGTGAATTGGATGAAGAGGGCTACTGCAAAGAAGAAGATGGTATTTTGATACCAAGAAAGTATGATGCCATCCGATTCTATGTGGGTTACAGCAAAGACCGGGCAAGCGCACTTGTAGAAGTTAAAGATGCACGCATAGAACTCTTTGAGGACGAAAATCACAACTTGATAGAATACGAGTATAACGGAGAGGCTTATTTGGCAGCCCAGGTTGTTTACGACTTGGGTAAAGTGATAGATAAACATGTTTAATATTTAATTTGAAAGCTGAGTCAGAAGAAGAACAACTTTTGCAAGTTCTGGTTATCGTGGAGGACGTCAAGGATTGACAGACCCAACAACCAGAAGATTGTCGCAGGGTGGCAGATATATCACCCGTAGACAGCAGTATGGTAACATCCGTAGAGGTTTAGGCTTATCAGGTGGTTAATCATGACGCTGCAAGAGAGGACATATAAATCAATAGACAGCATCCGGCAAAAGTCTGATGTTTGTATATTGTTTTGTTCTCTTGGCAAGGATTCATTGGTCTTGTTGGATATGCTTTACCAGAAGTTCGAGCGCATTGTATGTGTGTTCATGTACTTTGTCAAGGACTTAGAGCATATCAACCGTTGGATTGGATGGGTGAAAGCCAAATATCCGAAGATAGAGTTTGTGCAAGTACCGCACTGGAATCTTACTTATATTCTTCGTAGTGGGTTATATTGTGTACCAAATCCAAAAATCAAACTGTTAAAGTTGGCTGATGTCATAAAGGCTATGCAACTCAAATACGGTATCTATTACACATTCTTGGGCATGAAGAAAGCCGATGGCATGAATCGTCGTTTGATGCTGAAAGGCTATGAGGCAAACGGCTACGAGAACAACGGTTTGTGCTATCCGTTGGCTGACTGGACACAGAAAGATATCTTGGCCTACATGAAACAGAACGGATTGCCTGAACCTGTACGGTATTCGTTGAAAGCGAGTTCAGGTGTTGGTTTTAATCTTGATTGTATGCTTTGGATGGAGAAGAATTATCCGCAGGACTTACAAAAGATCTATAAAGTGTTCCCGATGGCTGAAAGAATCCTTTGGGAGTATCATAACAAACAAAATTAAATAGGAGGAATGCAGAGTTAGAAGAAAATCTCAACAACAACTCTTGGAGCAGATGACGCGGTTGCAAAACGCAAATAAGAATAGGGCTTCTAATATGCGAAACAGAGGGCAAGACATTGTCAGTGCCTGGGAACGGTCTATGTCTGCACGGCGTTTCAGCCCATTCGATGGCAACAAAAATAAAAGTGTAGGAACAGGAAGATTTGCATTGAGCAATGGCTAATATGGAACTAAGCAAATACATAAAGAATGAATCGGTGGAACTCAATCGTTCTGCCATTCACTTTGCAGATTATAATCCCCGGAAACTTTCGGATGAATCCCGAAAGACACTGAGACGGGGTATCAAGAAATTTGGTTTGGTCGGTGGTATTGTGGTAAACAAACGAACAGGGCTAACAGTAGTAAGCGGACACCAGCGTCTAAGCGTGATGGACGAACTTCAAAAGTACCCAGAGAATGACTACCGAATCCGTGTAGATGTCATTGACGTAGATGAGAAACAGGAAAAGGAATTAAATATTCTGATGAACAACCCTAATGCGCAAGGCTCATGGGACTATGACGCTTTGGCTCGTTTAGTTCCCGATATTGATTATAAGGATGCCGGATTGACAGAAGCCGACTTGAATATGATTGGTTGTGATTTTCTTTTGCAGACTGAGGAAGAAAACTCCATTGCTGATGCTCTGGAAGATATGATGTCACCTGTAACAGAACAGAAGGAAGCCGAGAAAGCCGCCAAACAGATGGAAAGAGCCGAGAAAGTAGCCCACATGAAGGAAGTCAAGCAACAGGTAAAAGATACAGCACAAAAGCAAGCACAGAATATGGATGCTTATCTAATGCTTTCCTTTGATACATTTGAAGCAAAATCCGCCTTCTGTGAAAGGTTTGGGTATGACCCGTATGCCAAGTTTATCAAGGGTGAGGTATTCGATGAACAAGTAGAAAGAATTGAATAATGATGAATGGTGAATCTCAAAAAAGTAAACATACGGGAAGAAAACCCAAATTCGACTACAAGAGTGAGGAGTTTCTCTCTCAGGTGGAAACGTATGCCAAAAAGGGATTCACGGACAAAGAGATTGCTTTTGCGCTGGGATTATGCCCACAGACCTTCTGCGAGAAGAAGGGAGAATACTCCGAATTAGCAGAAGTATTAGCGCGCGGGCGGGCAACCGTCACGGCGGCGGTCAGGGCAAAGTTTCTTGCAATGGCATTAGGTGGTATCAAGACCAAAAGTACCGTAGTAAGAAAACTGAAAGACCAAGAAGGAAACCTGACTGGTGAAGAAGAATTACAGGTAAGTGAAAGCGAACTGGCTCCGAACCTTCAGGCGATGTCCGTTTGGTTATATCACCATGACGAAGAATGGAGAAAGGTTGAACGTCGGCAGGATGAGGACGGCAGTCTTGAGAGGGAAAACGGTATTGACATAGATAAATGGATGGAGGAAAACGAAAGTGAAAATTAAGCCACAGAAAATATATGCTCCATTGTACCACAACAAAGACAAGTTCATTATCCTTGTTACTGGAGGGCGTGGTAGTGGTAAGTCGTTCAATGTTTCTACATTCATTGAGCGATTACTTTTTGAAGTGCGCCATCCTTCCTCGGAAAAGAGAATCGTCCATCAGGTTCTATACACACGATACACAATGGTGTCGGCTCATATTTCCGTTATTCCTGAGTTTATGGAAAAGGTGGATTTGGACGGGCATTCCAAATACTTTATAAGTACCAAGACAGATGTGAAGAACCTCCGCAGTGGTGGCTATGTTATGTTCCGTGGCATCAAAACTTCTTCGGGCGTTCAGACTGCAAAGCTGAAATCCATTCACGGTATAACCACATTCGTTGTTGATGAAGCGGAGGAGTGGGTGTCAGAGAAAGAGTTTGAAACCATCATGCTTTCCATCCGTCAGAAAGGGATACAGAACCGGATTATCATTGTGATGAACCCTACAGATAATAATCACTGGGTATATAAGCGGTTTATAGAGAACACTCACAAACTGGTGGAGATTGACGGTGTGCTAGTACAGATTTCCACACATCCGAACGTGCTCCACATCCATACGACCTACTTCGACAACATCGACAACCTCTCCCCTCAATTCATCAAAGAGGTGAAGCAGATGAAGGCGGAGAATCCGGAGAAGTACGCCCACACGGTGATAGGCCGCTGGGCTGACGTGGCGGAAGGCGCGGTGTTTAAGAAATGGGGCATCGTGGATGAGTTCCCGCAATGGTGTAAAAAAGTGGCTCTTGCCTCCGATTGGGGATTTACGAATGACCCTTCAACAGGCATTAGATGTGGAATTATAGATAACAGGCTTTATGTGGATGAGCTGTTCTATGAAACAGGAATGCTGACTAATGAAATTGCACAGAAACTAAAACCGTGGGGGCTGAAAGTATATGGAGACAGTGCCGACCCCCGTTTGATACAGGAGGTGAAAAACAGAGGTGTGAACATCTATCCAGTAGATAAATATCCTGGTTCTATAGTTGCCAGTATTGACAAGACAAAAGAATATGAGTTGTTTGTTACAAAACGCTCCTATCATATTATGGAAGAGTTGCGCAATTATGTCTGGGATAAGGATAAAGACGGCCATTATATCAACGTTCCGATAGACGCTTGGAATCATTGTATAGACCCGATTAGATATTATGTTTTAGGACATATATTGGGGCGCGTATTAAAACCACGAGATAATTCAGGAATATTCGCACATTAAAAATATTGAGATATGAGGACGATAGAAGAAGTTTTAAGAATCGAAGACATAGATCAAAAGATAACCTATCTGAAGAAAGGCCGCAAAACAGAGCTTCCCGATGCGGTGAAACTCTACAACGATTGGAATCCCAACCGTCACGAGATAATCACGGATAAAGAGAAATACCCGAAGATTAAAATCACGGTCGAAAAGGAGAAGGAGGTCTATGATGAAAAGTCGGGAAAAACGACCACAATTCCAAAGAAAACAAAGGAAGTAGAGCCTAACCGTATTGCCCTACCCATTGAGCAGGACATTGTAAATATACAGACTGCTTTCACTGTGGGCACAGAGCCGAAGATGAACTGTGAACCGGAAGAAAGTGAACAAGGATTGTTTTCTGCCCTGAGAAAGGTGTTGGAAAAGAACAAAATCAAGTATCAGAACAAGCGAATCGTGCGCTCGTGGCTTTCCGAACAGGAGTGTGCCGAATATTGGTACGTGGTGAAAGATGATGGTTTTTGGGCAAAGTTGAAGCGCAAGATTGGCACCCTTTTCGGCGCGTCCGCTCCTGAATACCGTCTGAATAGCGTGATTTGGTCACCATTTAGGGGTGACAAGCTATATCCTTTCTTTGATGATAGCAATAACTTGGTGGCTTTCTCTCGCGAGTACAAGAAAAAGGATTTGGACGACGTGGAGATTACCTGTTTTATGACTATTACGGCAGATTCCGTTTACCAATGGGAGTTTATAGACGGTTGGAAATCCGTTTCTTCATTCAAACATGGATTCAAGAAGCTGCCTGTCCTGTATTGCTATCGTCCGGAAGCCTATTGTGAGAAGATTAAGACACTCCGGGTGCGGTTGGAGAAGCTGATGTCAAATTACGCAGACTGTATAGACTATCATTTCTTCCCTATCCTGATGTTGTTTGGTGACGTGCAGAACTTTTCGGGTGAGTTCAAGAACAGGGTTGTGGAATTGACCGGTGAAGGAGCTAATGCCCAATACTTGACATGGAACCAAGCAAGCGATACGGTGAAATTAGAATTGGATTCGCTCATTGAGAAGATATATTCCATGACGAACACGCCACGTATCTCCTTCGAGAACCTGAAAGGAAGCGGCAATGCCTTATCCGGCGTGGCTTTCGATTATGTTTTCCTTTCCACCCACCTGAACGTGGAGAACTTGGCAGAGGTAATCGGCGAGTTCATGCAGAGACGTGTCAATTTCCTTGTTTCCGCGCTTGGTTCCATCAATTCCAGTCTTGAAAAAGCAGCCGAAACGATAGACATCAACGTGGAAATAGAACCTTACCGCCTTGATAATGTCGATGACCGGGTTAGCACAGCCGTTAAAGCTGTTAGTGGTAACGTGTGGTCGCAGAAGCATGGTGTACTGTTCGCAGGGAATGCGGACAGACTGGATGAAGAACTTCAGCAAATCAAGGAAGAACAAGAAGAAAAGCAACGCATGGAGATTGAAAAACAAAGCAAAATATCACAGAATAAACCTCAAAATGAAAACCGTTCCGTGTCGTAGTATCGACAATGTGTTATTTCGAGAGAATATGTATATCCCTATCATGTGATAGGAATAATAATTTACTTTCAGCGCGATTCCATCCGGTTTCGCGCTTCCTTTGTATTTAATTCATGACAATCCCGCTATTGTCACGTATTATTCTTTCCTAAATTTCTTTTTTATTTTCCACATTCGTAATTTTACCATAGGTATTTATTAATCAAACTCATACTGTATGAAAGAGAAAATCTTAGTAGCACTGAAAACGAAGTATAAAACCTTTGGGTTTAGTGACAAGGCGTTTGACGGGGTGGCCGACTACTTATCTAAAACCGTAACTGAAGAAAGTCAGATAGAAACCGCCATCGACGGGGTCGAAGGGCTTTTTAAGGGTTTTCAGGGAGATGTTGATTATGTACGAAACGAAAAATCGGGTCTACAAAAGCAATTGGACGAACTGAAAAAGAAAATCGAGAATCCCAATCCTCAACCTAAACCGAAAGAAGAAAAGAAAGACGATGTACCTTCTTGGGCACAAGCTTTGATTGATTCCAACAAAACTCTTTCTGAAAAACTTGCCGGTTACGAACAGGAGCGCGCACAAGCACAGCGTAATGCGCAGGTCTCCGCCAAGGCAAAGGAGTATGGTATTCCCGAAACACTTGTACCCATGTTGAACATTCCGAACGATGCGGACTTGGATACATTTATGAAGGACGCAAAACAGACGTTTGTCAATGCAGGGCTACAAAGTGTACTCCCCGACAGTGGAGACCCGAAACCGACTGATGATATTGACTCGATAGTCGCCACAATTGACAAGGGAACAAAAGAAATTGTTGAACAAGCTAAAAATTAGTTTATGTCAGGAAAAATTAAATGGAATGAAGATATGCCACCCATTGAACATGAAGTGTGCGATGAAAGTACCATTTATCGCTTGAAAGATGGTGGTATGGACTTGGATAAATCCAATCTTCCGGCACAAGGGTGGTTGCCTGAACTTGCGCCACTCTACCGTGATAAGGTTGAGAGAAAGGCTCGTGTTTGCCTTCGTGTAAAAGTTTTGGAGAAAGCAGAAACGACAGGTGCGACAATAAAAATAAAAAAGAATAAGTTTTGCCAGTTCGTCAAAGCCGGAATGCTTTTGTCTGATGGTACGAATGTCATCACTGTCAAGAGTGTAGATACCTCTAATGAGGAATATGATGTAATTACTGCATCGGAAAATTTAACGGCGGCTATCGAGGCAGGAACAGTCCTTCCCGAAGCAAAAGGGGCAAGTGATGCAAAAGCCAAATATACAGCAAACTTCGCTTCTTTTGGTTGGCGCAAGATGGATGATGAGGATACGATAGCTTTTGTAGGTCGTGTGTTCGGCATTGAAGAAGATAACCTTTACATTCCTTTCACAGAGGAAGATAAGGTGTCTTTGGGTGACAGATTCATGTTTATTTAACGAAAGGAGGTCTAAATGTTACTAACGATTGATATGCTTCTCGGGAGTTCCCGAATTATGAAGTCGGTAATTGACCGTACCATCGTTTCCATGCTTGACATGGATAAAGTCTTTTGGAAGGACTACCTTGTATATGACAAGGCAAATCCTGATGGTACGTTTAAAACCTATATGGGAACTGTTGTCGGTGTCATTGCCGGTACGGTTATTGACCGGTATGCAAACAAGCCTTTGAGAAAGCGTCATGCGCTGTCTAAAGGTTATGGCGAAGTGGCTTGCTTGGGTGACGCGTACCAAATGGATAATACCCGTTTGGAACGTTTGCAAATTCTTATTGACGAGTTCAACGAGGCACGTTCGGCAGAAGCACGAGATATTAAGCTGAATGAAATCGTCAATTTCTTGGTTGATGATGTCCGCCAGTGCTTGTTGGCTCCGATGAAACGCTTCGACTTGATGCTGGGAAGTTTGCGCTTTACCGGCAAATGCAAGGTTGATGGCAAGGAAAACAAGAAGGGTGTTTCTATTGCGGATATTACTTTGCCTATCTATACGAAGAAAGCCACTTCAGGTGATAAGAATAATATCATCACTTGGATGAATACAGAGTTTGTAGAGAAACTCCGTACTAAAGGTTATGCGTTCGCGATTGCTGAGATGAACCGCAACACGTTCAACAAGCGTATTGCCGCTTCTACGGAGTTCTTGGGCAAATACACGATGAAATTCGGTGATATGGAGTTTAATTCGGGTAATATGGTGACTACCGAAATGGTAAACCGTTATTTGGGTGCCGTTGATATTCCGTTCCGAATCCGAATCAAGGAAGAATGGATTCAAACGTCAGAGGATGAAATGGTAAATGCCGTTCCTGACGATAAGGTTTCATTCCTCCCTGCTATTGACCCACGCAAGAAGTTGGGAACAATGAAGTGGAAACGTCCTTATGAAATGATTGACCGCATTCCGGGTAGAACTTATACCGAAGCGGAGGACGGAAAGATGTTTATTTCATCCTACCGCAACTCGGAAGGTCGTTTTATGGAATATGGAATGGAAGCGATTCCGAATATTGAGATTCCTAACAAGATGGCGATTGCCGATTTGAGTGCATTAGGATAATGAAAGTATCTGACTACATAAAGCAGACCTTCAGGGACTTTGGCGTTGCTTTGAGCGATGCCAATCTCCTTACAATCCTTTTGACCACGAAGATAAGCGGAGAGGATGATGTAAACGAAGACAATATCCAACCGATTTCGGTAGGTATGACAAAGTTTATCCCTACCCTTTTACTTCGTGGTAGTTCCAAGTCCGTATCGGAAAACGGGCACTCCAAATCGCAATCATGGGACATTCAAGGTATCAAAGATTACTATTTCCTGATGTGCAAGCGGTATGGATTGAAAGATGAACTGAATACGGACAAACCTAAAGTAATTTTCTTATAAAATGTTAGACGAAGCACCTCACATATTAGTGGTAAGGACGGTGACACCACCGGATAATGATGAGTACGGGCGACCGATATCTGGTACTGGCGGTGAATCGTGGGATGAACTGGCCGAATGCTTTTGCCATGACAATTCCCAACAGCAGGAAGTGTCGGTAAACGGCAAACTGTGGGTTTATTCCTACCATGTGGTATATGAGGGAAAGAAACTGGCATTAGACACAAAGGTAAGATGTTTGAATAAGGAAACAAAAGAGGTTGTAGGAGAAGGCAAGGTAATCAAGAATGCCGAGTGCTATTCTGAAGAACTGAAAGGACGTTGTGATATTTGGATATGATAGTGACGGGTGACATATACAAAATACTCTATGAGAAAATTCAAGAGTTTGGAATAAAAACTATTTATAACAGTTGGAATCCCATTAAATCTGAATTGAAAGAGGAATCTATCGTCATAGTAACTTCCACACCGATTGAACCAGATGTATACTGGGAAAAGGCATTTGTACATGTTAACATCTGTATTCCTGATTATCTGGAATACGTGAATATAACAAGACTCAATGAAGTAGAAAGACTGGCGGCTTCTTGGATAAAAGATACTCCAGTAGGGATATTTGACGGAACTCGTTATAGACTGTCCAAATCGTCACTCGGCATTGAAAGGGATGATGCATTGAAATGTAGTTATGTAAATTTGAAAATTTTATTTGAAATATTAAATGTAATGTGATATGGCAGGAAGAAAAGTTTCAGCAATAAAAATTAAGGACTTACGTTATATGGATGTTCTTTCCGCAGCTCCATCTTTATCAGGAGTGGCTGCACAATTCAAATCAGCTAAAAAGATAGATAACTCCCATCAGGGAACATTCACTTATGAGGAGGATGAACCAACAATCAATAGCTATAAGAATGAGTTGAATGGTAAAATTTACCGTTCTGATGTAGAACCCGGTGATAAGAGAATCAATTTTACCATTGGGCAATATGATTTTGAAACTAAATCGGAACTACAAGGCGGGTTGGCAGGAGATTCCGGAAAATCCTGGTCTAGCGGTGATGCGACAGAACAACGTTATAAAGCTGTTTTTGCTTTGACGGAGGACAACGTTTTGATTGTATTTCCAAAAGCTAATATTATCGGCCGTAATTCTTCAACGGACAATGCTATCGGTATTGCTGTATCCGCTATTCCACAAGAAATAAGCGGTGATATAAAAGACGAATATTGGTTTGATGCGGAAGAACTCGAATTATATGCCGAATGAACTACTGTTACAGTTACACCTACACCTTCCGATGCAACCATAAAATTGGACGGTGATACAGTTAAGTCAAAGCGGGTGAACGCTGGAGCTACTGTACACTATGAAGTATCGAAAGAGGGGTACACAACACAATCCGGTGATATAAAGACATTATCATCGGATGCAGGTAAAGTAGTTAATAAAGAAATAACGCTAGTTACAGCTTCTAGTCTTTCTTCCAAATTGTAATATTAAGAGGGTAAGGCTTATATATAAGAGCTTTATCCTCTTTTATATAAAAAATAAGTATACATGAATAAAGGTGCTAAAAATATAGCTAATGCCATCATAGACTTGGATTTTAAAACTGTGGTGGTAAACAATAAGGCATATACTGTCTATCCTCCAACTATAGAGAAATTATCCGGAGCAATATCTTTCTTGTCGGAAGTCCGTGATGCGGATACATTTAAAGACGTCCTTTTGACACTTGGCGATGCCGATAAGTATGCCAATGCCCTATCCTGGTTTATAACAGGAAATGAATCTTTGTATCAAGAATTGAAACAAGGTTCTTATAAAGAGGTTGTAGATGCTCTTGAAACTTGTATATCAATGATTGATATAGAGCTTTTTCAGAAAGCTGTCAGCTTGGCGAAGAACGTAGGTCTGCTGGCAGCGAAACAGAAATAGCGGGGAATAATACGTTCTTGGGGCAAATAGCTTCTTTTATGGAAAACTTGCATTTAACGTATGAAGAAGTTGTTTATAAGATTCCCTATCGCAATTTGGTTTTAATGCAAAAGGACAAGTTGCATGCGGTTTATGGTGATAAAGTTGAAACTGTTTCGGCAAGGAGCATGTTAGGAAGGAAAAATGCAGTTAAAAGGTGACATATCGGGATTGGACAAGTTGGAGCGGCAACTAGAGGAAAAGTATATAGGCCGTTTAGCGGAAGCAGGTGAAAAAGCTTGCCAGATAGCTATTACAGGAGGGTGGTATCAAAACATAACGGGCAATCTGCGCAGTTCTATCGGATATGTGATTGGTTATAACGGTAAAGTTATCAAAGAAGGCGGATTCCATAAGATAAAAGGTCGTGGAGAAAATTACCAGCATGTAGTTTTCACGACGAGATCGGGGAAGCATGTTGACTTTTGGGCCAAGGGAAAATATGGAGACGGTTCGGAAGGAAGCAGGAAAGGATTGGAGTTTGCGCGGTCTTTTATTATGGGGAAACAAGGTTATTCTTTCGTCCTTGTAGCCGGTATGGAATATGCTTCCTATGTAAATTCCAAAGGATATAACGTAATTGATACAGCAGAAATAGAGCTAAGAAAAATCGTAGGGTAATATGGCAGGAATTATTGTGGACGTTTCGTCCGATATTCAGAAACTCCAAAAGTTAAAAATGGAGATAGAGGATGTCAAAAAAGCACTAAAGCAAATCAATGTGAAAGTTGACATTGATATTGCCAAAGGGATGGAAGCTCAGTTGAAATCCCTTATGGGGCAATATGATGCTTTGGTAAGAAAGGTGTCGGAAGCTGAGGGGAAAATAATGGTTTCTACCAAACGGATAAACGATGCTTCGGAAAAGATTATCAAGGCGCAGGAGCAGCTTTCAAAAGCGGCAGGTATGAATCCGCAATTTGGTAGTGGTAATGTAAAAACAACTGCGAATAATGCGGAAACAGCAAGCGTGCAGGCACAGGCTAAGGCGTATGATGAACTGGCGGCAGAAATTGACGCAGTTATGGGAACGCGTATGCAAAACATCAAACGCTTAATCGAAGAACAGAATGCTATCCGTCTGATAAACGAAGAGATAAAGAATCTGACTAAATATCAGTCAGGCAATTCCTCTTTGACTACGGCTCAACAAAAACGGTTGGAACAACTCAACAATTCTCTGTTAACTCATAAGGCTGCATTGTCGGAAGTTCGTCAAACGTTGATGAACAATGTGAAAATGGATAATGTCGCGGCCACTTCAATGAACGGGCTTTCACAGTCATTGTCACGCATGAAGATTGCTTATCGTGAACTGACGGAAGAAGAAAGGAAATCACCTTTCGGAAAGGAATTACTTGCATCTATTAATCAGGCAGACGAAAAAATAAAGGAGTTGGATGCCACGATAGGAAATCACCAACGCAATGTAGGGAACTATGCTTCGGGATGGAACGGGCTTAATATGTCTGTACAGCAGATAGTACGTGAACTTCCGGCGGCAACAATGGGACTTAACATGTTCTTTCTTGCTATATCGAACAATCTTCCCATCTTGACCGATGAGATAAAGCGTGCAAAAATCGCCAACGAGGAATTAAAGAAGTCCGGACAGAAAGGAGTACCGGTATGGAAGCAGCTTGTTTCGTCTTTGTTTAGTTGGCAAACAGCTATGATGGTTGGGATAACTGTGCTTTCAATGTATGGTAAGGAAATTGTGGAATGGACTAGTAATTTGTTTAAGTCCAAAGATGCAATATTGTCTACGGAAGAGGCAATGGAGAAAGTAAATGAATCCTTGGAGAAAAATAACGGAAGTTATGGTAGTAATATTCTTTCGGTCAAGAAACTTTCATCTGAATGGAAAAAGTTGTCTTCTCAAAAAGAACAATTGCAATGGATAAATGATAATAAAACAGAATTTGATAAGCTTGGTATCTCTATAAATGGAGTAAAAGACGCAGAGAATGCTTTTGTCAAAAATACAAGCGCTATCATAGAGGCTTTTAAGTTAAGGGCTAAAGCCACAGCTGCTCAAAAATTAGCGGCAGATGAATATGAAAAAGCATTAGTGAAAAGAAATGAAGCAGAAACAAAACAAAATAAATTAGAAGAAGAAGGCCCAACTGCAGTTGATAGACTTAAAGCCGCTATATATGGTAGGCGTAAAATAGTACCTGGCGCACAAGGAACTATAGGAGCCACAGTTACAGACTACGAACAATCTGTTCGAGATAATATAAAATCACTAAATAGTGAGGCAGATGCCGCAGAGAAAGCTGGTGATGCTTACTTTGATTTAGCAGCAGGGTACGAAAAAGCGGCAAAATCAGAATTGGATAAATCTGGTATTGAAGAATCTCATAAAAAAGTGAATGACAATACGAATAAGATAACTAATCAGCAATCACGTATTGTTGAAATCGAAAGAAAGAATGCCACAGCCCGCATCCGCCAACAGGAAGATTTGGAGAATAAAGTGGCCCAATCCCGGATAGATGCCATGGATGAAGGCTTTGAGAAAGAGAAAGCCCAAATGGAACTCAACCATAAAAAAGAGTTGCAGGAGATTGGCCGACAGCGGCAGGATTACATCAATGCCATCATACAAATGGAAAAGGAGGCTTTTGATGCCAAGGAGAAGTTGAAAGCGTCCAAGGACAAGAACTATAAGCCAAAGGCATTTGATTCTTCTACCGTAAGTGTTGATACATCCGCGTTCGACATTATGGGAAAGGAAACGAGGGAAAGGCAGAAAATGGAAATAGCGGATTTTTACAAGGATTCCCTTTCCGAATACCAGGATTATGTCACGAAGTACAACGCCACGGTGGAGAAGTTTGCCAAGGCAAGGAAAAGGTATGAGGAGGCCGGAGCGTCAGACAACCAACTGAAAGAGCTTGAATACCAAAAGGAAGAAGCGTTAAAGGCCATTAACAAAGAGTTCGCCTCCCGTGAGGAAAGTTTCAACTCGTGGGCAGACAGCGTAATTGACTTGTCATTTGAAAAACTCCGTGAATCGCTTAATCAGGCATATCAGGAGATGATGAACATGGAAATCAGTGACCCGGACAATCCTGATTTGGCGGGCAAGAGGGCGAAAGTGGACACGCTAAGAAATGCCCTTGAAAAGAAAAAGATAGAAGAAGAGGTATCTCCCGGAAAGTCCACAAAGGATTGGGACAAGCTGTATAAAGTTCTTACCGATGTGAACGATGTATTCGAGGAGATAGGAGATACTGTAGGGGGAACATTCGGTGAAATCATCTCTTTGGCCGGAAGCATCGCGTCTTCTTCCTTACAAGCGGTTGGTGCCATAAAGGCGATAAATGCGGAAATGTCGGCTCTGGATAAAGCATCCACAGTACTGGCCGCCATAAGTGCAGGAATGAAAATCATATCAGGGATCGGCGGCTTTTTCAAGGAAAAGTTCGGTGCCGACTACTCGGAATATGAAGCCTTGAAATCCCAATATGATACCCTGATAAACATTTGGGACCAACTCATAGATAAGAAAATGGAGTATATTGACATTGATTACGGCATCGAGGCGCAGAAAGCCGCCGACGAAGCTGCAAGGCTTGTCAATGTACAGATAGAGCGTCAACGGCAACTCATCAAACAGTTGGCTTCAAGCGGAAGTAGTGCCGGT
Organism: Paraprevotella xylaniphila YIT 11841; assembly: GCF_900683745.1. Lineage (NCBI taxonomy): Bacteria > Pseudomonadati > Bacteroidota > Bacteroidia > Bacteroidales > Prevotellaceae > Paraprevotella > Paraprevotella xylaniphila. The sequence continues at coordinate 17,692 of NZ_LR215980.1, read as the reverse complement.
TCCCATTCTCTTGGATACCGTATAAATGACCGTCTTACCGCAGAAGATTACGAACGCATATCCAGCCTCGTTGGAGAGAAGATAACGGCTGAATACCAATTGTGGGACTTGTCTTCCGAACAGATGGAGAAGCTATTGACGGATGAAAGGCTTGTGTCCGTATTGGGTGAGGTGAACGGCGAGTTCATCGACTACATCCAGAACATAGCGGATTATGGGGAGCAGTTGGAAGAAATCGCCCAAAAGGAAAAAGAGGCATTGACCGGAATCGGCCTTGACGAGTTCAAAAGCGGATATGTGGATTTGCTGTCCGACTTGGATTCAACAAACGAAGAATTTGCCGACAACTTCGAGAAATATTTGCAGAAAGCCATATTTTCTTCGCTTATAGCCAACAAGTACAAGGACGAAATAGAAAGCCTGTATAACCAATGGGCGGCAGATTCAGAAAGTGGTGGCAAGCTTACTCCGGAGGAAGCTGAAAGGCTACGGCAAGAACAGAAAGAACTTGCTGAAAAGTTGCTTGCCGAACGGGAACAGCTCATGAACGATTTCGGATGGGAAACGTCAGGTGGTACTTCTGCGCAACAAGCCAGTAACGCGGTCAATGTACAGGCATCCCAAGAAAGCGTGGATGAGACCAACGGAAGGCTCACGGCCATTCAGGAAACGGGATACCGTATCGAGAACGCCAACCAACAGCAGGCCATTGCCATAACTGAACTTAAAGGCTCTATTTCTGGATTGTTGTCTAAAATGGGCGGCATGTACAATATTTCCGACGAGACCCGTACAATTTTGGCCAATTCTTATTTGGAACTTCAACAAATCAGAGAGAATACAGGTGAAATAGTCAAGCCAATCAAACAGATGCAAAAGGATATGGAAGAAGTAAAACGAAACACATCAAGATTATGAAAGGTGAATTACTAATCAACGAAAAAGATGCTTGGACTACATGGGGTGTATGTATGGGGGAAGGATTTCTTGATTCAATAGATACACCTGCTCCAATGAAAGACTACATTGAGAATGAAAGCCGATTGGAGCACGGGAAGCGTATAATAACGGAAAACGCGAAAGTGGACAGCAGAAATTTCACATTGGAGTTTACCATTATGGGGAGTACGGAGAGTGATTATCGGGCAAAAAAGAAAGCTTTCGAAAGCGAACTTTATAAAGGTACGATAACCGTCCAAATACCCAAGTTAAACAGTGAAGTGTACAGGTTGGTCTATCTTGGCAAAAGTATTTCTTACGGGTTAAGCCTTAACAGGTGTTTTGGAAAATTTTCAGCCAAATTTGAAGAACCCAACCCGGCAAATCGAGGAGATTTGTGACAATGGCCCGATTGTTGCAAAATCGGTTATCCAATATAATGTAGCATGAGCAATATTCATTACTTTTGGGTATATGATAGAAATAAAGGATAACAACGAGGTATTAGTTTTGTCCACACCGATAGGTGTAGGAAGCAAGCGAAAATTTGAGTTGATGAAAGATGACTATATCACGCTCAAATTTTCCTTGCTTTATCCCGTCCGGTTCAAACTCGGCTGTCATACAGAGTGCGAGTTTGGCCGCTTTGAAATCATAGAAGACCAGAAGCCATCTTTCAACAATTCCACGGGCGGTTATGACTATGAGTTGAAGATGGAAGCCTCTTACATGAAGTGGAAGAACAAGGTTTTCAAGTACACCCCTGAAACGGGAGGCAATGAGGCGGCATGGGATTTGACGGCGCAACTTTCATACCATCTTGACATCTTCCTGCGCAACCTGAAAGCATGGGGATTCCAATTTAACGGTGAGGACTATGAATATGAGATAGACAATGACGTGAACGTGGATGCCTTGGTCATGCACTATTCCAACACCAACCTCATAGATGCGCTTACCTCCCTTGCGGAAGCCGCAAACTGCGAATGGTGGATTGAGGGCAAGAAAATCCGTTTCGGACGTTGTGAGAATGGGGAAGCTGTGGAAATAAGCCTTGGCGAAGAGGCAGAAACCATGAGCCTGTCCAAGAGCAGCGGTGAATATTTCACGCGCATATACGCATTCGGCTCCACGCAGAACATATCATCCCGGTACCGGAAGAAACTGGAGTTCACGGTAAAGAAGGAACCAGGTGTTTCCTTGAATGTCAATGGAGAAAATTATGCACCACTTGATTTGGATAAAGATTTGGTGGTTGGATATTTTAGAGATTCTGTAAGGAGCAGACATTCCCTTCCTGTCATTATAGAACAAGGGCAAAACATGAAGGTTGGTGTAGGAACAACACTAAGCAATGTATTTCAATTTGATTTGTATAACAGTGCAAATATTGATTCTACTAACAGATTGATTTATGGTACTGAATATAATTGCGTTCTTTCAGGTCTTCAATTTACATTCAGGCATACATCAATACCTTACAGGTTTAAAAAATTCCGTTGTTTTTTATACACGGATAAATCGTCCGACCACATATTAGACTACGAGGAAAATGTTGACGGTTTTGCGGAAAAGACTTTCAATATTCCAGATTCTCAATTAATCGTTCCAAATGGTTGTTCACGAATAATCATCAATATACAGTTTGATTGTGAAAATGGAGACGTAGAAGGTTATTGTTTCCTTGGTATAAAAGGTACTGAGACGTTTGTATCTGTTGGTGAAAGAGCTTCATCATATTTGCAATTTACAGATAACAGCCATAAATATGAGGCTGTTTTCAATCCATCATACAAGGTTTCTGAGGGTAACGCGAACGAGATTCTTTTCAACAAGCTTTGTATTCGTGGTGACATTTCTGAATTTGAGCCTTCGTCACAGGGGAGGAAAGTGGAAATTGGAAATCTCGTAAGGATGAAAATCCCCATTGGTTATTTCAATTCCGACGTTGACGGCCTTACGGTAAACGGGGTTGTACAACGCAGGCTGATGCTTCCTGAAGGCACACCGTATATAGACGTATACCCCGACATGTCACCAGACGAAGTGATAGAGGGCATCGTGACTTTCGATTACGTCTATCCACGCAAGGTGCTTTCCATATCTTCTGTTGGGGAAGAAATGATTGATGTCACGGAAGGCGAGGAAAAGAAACCCACAGGAATGAAAGTACCGGTGTATACCATCAAGACCACCGGGCTTGTGGGGTTCGACAATTCCTATGTGATTTCAGAGAAACTTACGATCACCTTCCAAACCGGAAAGCTTGCCGGACTTACATTCGGCCTTACGTTCCTTCCGGAAAAGAGTGACAATACGTCCACATGCTTTGAAATAGTGGCCAACGAGGACTACGGGGGCCGTTTGCCGGATACGGTAATAAAACCAGAGGCCGGGAATGAATTTGTCATGGCCGGATACGACACGGAATATGTTTTTGAGAACCTTGTCCCAGAAGCGGAAGAGGAACTGAAATCTGAAGCAGAGAAGTATGCCGAGAAAATCAGGAACAACATCGGCACCGTGTCGGCCAAACTCATGTCAGACTGGTCAAAGGCACGTAATGAGGCACAGGAAACACCTTGTCCTTTCGATGTAGGCCAGAAGGTAACGGTCAACAACCCCTCATTCTTCCCAAGCCCCCGTACCATGCGTGTGCTTGGCTATGAACTTGCACTTGACATTCCATGGGATTCTCCGGTGTATACCATCGGTGAAAGTGCCTCCTATTCCCGTCTTGGCGCACTTGAAGACAAGATAGATTCCATCAAACTGAACGGAAGCAGTTACTTTCCTGGAAAGGTAAGCTCTTCAACATCAGGTACAAATGTGTATTTGATAAAGAAGGACGATGAAACCGAGCCGTCGGATACAAACGCCTATTCTTCGCTAAGGACAGACAAGGAGATAAAAGAAGGGATAGAAAAGAACAACAAAGAACTGGCCAAGAAGTTCCTTTCAAAGTTAAACGATGATACCGCTTCGGGCATCATTACTTTCCTCCAAGGGCTGATAATCGGTAGTTTTTCATCCGGCGAATCCGGCGGCCAGATCTCTTCCGACGGGGCTGCGGAACTGGCCTCGCTGCTGCTTCGTGGCGACCTTTCGAGCGACAACTTTGTCACTGGGCTTCTCGGGAGCGGCTACGGATTGCTGAAAAAGAACGCGGCGGGACGCTCGTACTTTGAAGTGGACGAGTTGTACGTGCGCATGAAGGCTTATTTCGACTCGTTGGAGATAAAGCATGCTTACCATACCGGGGGCACCAACGTGCTGTCTCCTGCGGGGATGGTGTGTTCCAGGGTAATGGAAATAACGGACAATATCGTCATCGACGCGGCGGGAGAAAAAGTGTATGATTCCGAAGGCGAGCCGGTGGAGGAATTTGGTTCTGTGGGGCGTGTGACCGCATACCGCTGCTTCTTTGTGAATGACGACGGAGGCAAAAGGATTGTCAACGAGTTCAGGGTTGGCGACAATGCGCAGTGCCGCACGTTCAATATCAAAGAAGGGGTGTACGAAGGGGTATCGAACCAGTTCTACTGGAGGAGAGTGGTTGGTGTGGGCGAGGATTACATTGATTTGTCTGACGATGCGGGGGAATACATGGAGGGGAGCACCGTGCCTTTGGCGGAAGACAATATTGTCACGGTAGGGAATGCCTTTGACGCTTCCCGGCAGAATGTGGTTGTCCTCTCGGCCTACGGGGAAGATTCCCCTTACGTCGCCCAGTATGCCGGTGTGAACTCGTTTTCGCTTGAAGGGAAACTCGTGACAAGAATATCACCTCACGGGAACCTTTTCAAGGGTAATTTCGTGATGGAGGACGGAAGCGTCGTGTCGGCGAGGTTCGAGCTTTTGGACGGTGCCATCAGGAACGTGGTCACCGACTTGGAATCCCATGGCGGCAGCATTTCCAAGTTGGAGCAGAGGGCTGATGAAATCACGTCTTCGGTGGAGGACTTGGACGAGGATTTGCGGAGCGAGATAAAACAGACGGCGGATTCTGTGCATATCGGTATCAACAACGGCCTTAAGGAAGTCGGTATCGACATTGAAAAAGGGGATGTCAACATCAAGGGAGAAAATATATCGCTTGAAGGCGCGGTGACCGCCAACGGTAACTTCAAGGTGTTGGAGGACGGGAGCACCGAGTCCAAGAACGGGAAGTTCGAGGGTATTATAATTGCCAATGAAGGCATATTCAGGGGGTATGTTGGAAAATCACGTACCGTAATCACAGAAACCAACATCGGACAGTACCTGAAACCTGTTGACGGACTTGAAGGAGAATATGAAATTGATTTTGAAAAGCTTGGCGGATATGTGGTTTTCAGTGGCGAGTTCACCGAAATTCCACCATTGTACCTTCCGGGCCTGTCAGATTATTACGTGACACAAGATGAGGAAAGAAAGAATTTTATAAGGTCGCTCGTGGGACAATATGTCATAATGTACAATATGAGCAACACGGCGTTCGCCCTTTCCGGTGCTTCCTCTGAAGATTTCGACCCTACGGGCTTTACAAGCCGGACTTTGAATGTAGGGGAGTTCGCTTCATTGCAATGCCGTGCAGGCGTAATGAACGGGTACGAAGCAATATTTTGGCAGCGTAGAATAGGAAAGTTTATGTAAAAAACAAAACAATAATAGATATGGCACAATTAAACAGGACTGTGGCGGAAGTCAACCGGTTGCTTGATGAATTGGCAAGGTTGCTTGATGAGGGAGGAAGCGGCTTTGAACTGGCCAATTCCTTGTCCGACCTCCAATCTCCGGGAATGGCAACAAGCTCTTCTCTTTCCGGATTGATATTCAACACGGCAATTTCCCAAGGCATTGGCATCTGTGATTACAATGACACGACCATTCCGATGCCGGAAATGTCATCCGTCACCAAAGTGAAGTCCGTGGTTTATTATGAACGAAGCAAAAAAATCTATGCCACGGGAGAAGACGGGAAACTCCATAATAACTGGTCGGATTCCTCGGTGACGCCTTTCGCTTACCAAAAGCGTGAGTTCCTCTGCGGCTTTGACGGAAACTCTCCCATAGCGGGCAAGGTTTACCTGATGCGCCATGCCCAGACGGGGAATCTTGGACTGTACTTCTTCAATGGGAATGCAATGGTGCAACTCATCGACTTCAACGTGGTGACGGAGATGGCCAAAGGTCCCAAAGTGGAGCATGCAGACACCCTTTCGGGCATACCGGCGGACGTGGACATGGTTGACATAAGCATCAGCTCCCCACAGTCGTTAAGCATAGCCGGCACTCCCAAATCCGGGCACAGGATTGAGATATTCGTATTCTGCGAGGAAGGCACGCAATCGGTCACCTTGCCGGATGACCCGACCACATGGACCCACATCAACGGAAATACCTTTTCGTTGGACGAGATGGAGTCGGCAAAGATAGAGCTGACTTATATCGGCAGCTTATACTACACGACTGTGATGAAGAAGTATGCGGATGCTTCTTTGATTGTTAAATAATAATTGGAAAATGATGGAAGAACAAGTAAAAGAACCTATTTCCTCGTGGAATATGGACGGCGCGGACAACGGGGACATCATGCCCATTGCCAGTGGCCCGGTGGGACAACTTTTTGAGGTATATGCCTCGAAGTCGGAGGCGGATGCGAAGGCTTTGGCATCGAGCAAGCCGGGGGCGATGTGTTTCGCCACGGACACGCACCGCATCGTGTTCAACGGCGTGGTTTATAATTTTGTGGAGATAATCAACAGCCTTACGGACGGGAGCACGAACAAGGCTTTGAGCGCGGCGCAGGGAAAGGCGTTGAAGGCGTTGGTGGACGCGCTTCCTACAATGGAAGAGATGAACAATGCCATCAACTCGAAACTGGGCAGCGTGTATAAGGTAATGGGGACGAAAGCGACCATTGCCGATGTGCTCGCGCTGACGAACGCGGTGAAGGGCGACACGTGGAACGTGACGGCCGAGTTCACGTTGGGTGGCAAGAAGTACCCGGCGGGGACGAACGTGGTATGCGTGACGAACACTTCGGCCAGTGACCACAACGACGACAACTGGGACGCCCTGGGGGGCACGGTGGACTTGTCGGTGTTCCTGAAGGCGGCCGACGCGGCAAAAACTTATGCCACGAAGTCGGAGCTGACCTCGCACACGGGGAACAAGAGCAACCCGCACGGGGTGACGAAAGCCCAGGTGGGGCTGTCGAACGTGACGAACGACGCGCAGGTGAAGCGGAGCGAGGTGGTGGACGATTACATAGACGTGAAGGAGGTGGCAGCGGGCAACACGGTGGCTAGCACGAACGTGACAAAGCGCATCATTACGGTGCAGGAGGCTTGCGTCCCGGTGCTGCTCGACCAGATTGTGGGGGGCACGCAGACGGTGCAGCAGGCATCGTCCACGAAGGCAGGGGGAAGCCTGGTCTACCTGAAAGACATGAAACAGTTGTGTTACCGTATTGACGGTACGTATTATAACAACTGGTCCATTGCCGATGACAGTAACAAGGCCAAGCAATATGCCGAACTTGCCGGAAGTGACGGCTTGGCCAGGAAGCCGATAGAGGGCAAGGTGTACGTGATGCCTTCGGCAGGTTCTTTTAAGGGCGTTTATGTATGCAAGGACGGTGACCTCGTGCTGTTGTCGGACAAGACGGAGGTCATCAACAGCCTGACGAGCGACCGCACGGATGCCGCGCTTTCGGCTGCCCAGGGAAAGGCGTTGAAGTCGCAGGTGGATGCCAAGCTGAACAAAAGCGACGTGGTGAACAGCCTGACTTCCACGGACACGGCGAAGGCACTATCGGCAGCACAAGGAAAAGCCCTGAATGACAAGCTGACTACGACAACGAACACGGCGAACTCTGCCAAGTCGATAGCCGACTCGATAAAAGCCGCCCTTACCATCAAATAGTCATGGCTTATGGACGAGAAAGTGATTGATTCGGAAGACCGGGAGCAAGGCGGCATTGTCCCCCTTGCATCCTCCCCCACGGGGAAGATTTTGGAGGTGTACGCGAGCAAGACGCGGGCGCAGGCTTTGTCATTGACGGGGTCCAACCCGCAGGCGTTGTTCTTTGCGACCGACTCGGATTGCATCGTGTTCAACGGGAAGGTGTATTGGAGCGGCTCGGAGCTTCGGATCAAGAACATGAACGCTTCGGGCGGGTCTACGAATGGAATCATTACGCGGACGAGTGCAATACCTGGCGTGTATTTCGATTCGGACGTATTGGCGAGCACGGCAGGACTTTTCCCGCATGGAAGCAATGCCAACGGGGTGTTGACGTTGCACACGAACGCGGGAAATTATTACCACCAGTTGGGTTTCAGTTCGGATGGCAACATATACCACCGTTCCTTCATGGGGAAGGTGCCTGACAGCACGACGGCATGGAAGAAAATCTCATTGGTTTCGGCCAAATCGGGCATGCCGGTGGCTTTGGAGGAAAGAGGCGTGGCGGAACTCATGGCCGAGGTGGAGGCGTTGCGCGGGGAGGTTGCGGAGTTGAAGAAAGCGGTGTACTGATTAAAGGAAGATGGCCATGGATAAGCATTGGGGTTCCATAGGGCGGAACGTGCGGTTATGGCCGGAAGTGGAAAAACGGGAACCCCATCGCGTTCCTGGATCGTATGTCGTGCGGGTCTTGTCTTGTGGCACGGTGAGGATTTTGTAACACTAAAAAAAGCATTGTAATGGAAAAAGTGATTATTGATTTTATAGAAAATCACATGATGAACCACATCATACTGATAGCATTATGCGTGGCGGCCACGATAGGCGCAATGGCCGTGGATTTGGTCTCTGGGGTACAAAAGGCCAAACAACGCGGCGAGGCGCGGACTTCCACGGGGTACAAGAAGACGGCCACGAAGGCAAAGAAGTACTTCACGCCTTTCCTGACGTTGTGCTTCATCGACATCCTGTGCTGCGTGGTGGTTCCCATACCGGTGTTCTCGATGTTGTGGACGGCTTACTGCATTTTCTGCGAGTTCGTGTCGGTAAGGGAGAAATCATGGCAGAAGGAGGAACTCCGGAAGGCGGAGAAGACGATGAGGGTAATCATCGACAACAAGGACGAGATAGCCAAGATGGCGGCAGAGCTTCTGTTTCAAAGGGAACATGAGAATAATACAGTAAAGAAGGAGGAAAAGTGACATGGCACTCAGGAATTTGAATTTCACCCTACAGGGTGACAGGTATGTGGCGGAAGAGACGGTGAACGCGGACTATGCTCTCCATCTGGAACGGAAGGAAGGCGGCGGGTTTTACATCTCGCAGCGGAGTTCGGACGAGGGGACGTTCGTGCCGTGCATCCTGCCGAACACGTTGTACAATCCCGGACAGTTCATAGACTGGTGCTTCGGACACGGCGTTTATCCGATGCACATCAGGATTGAGAGCATGTCGGAAGTGACGAAGGCCACTATCAGGGAGGCGGAATGATGGAGAGGATGAACTATTCACGGTTGAACATGGCGGGGTTGGGAACGACCCGCGCCAATTCTTCCGGCATCATAGGGCGCGGGGACCCGTATGAGCTTGTCGGCAACGCCCTGCTCTTGGAGGAAGGCAAGGCTTGGCTTTGGGCTGACGGAAGCCCCGTTATGATGGTGGAGGTGACAAGAAGGACAGTAAGGAAACAATTAAGACACAAGTAGTCATGGCAGTAGAAGGAAAGACGATATTACAGACCCCGGAACGCACGGAGCTGACGGGGAAAGAGGGCATCCCGTTCCAGGAGGGTGAGCGGAACGGGCATGTGCTGTTGGAGAGAATCAATGAGTATGTGAGTGGAAACGTAGTTTACATTTTACCGGGAGCTTTAGAAACGACAAAAGATTGGTCTACAACAGACGTGGAATCTATTGTAGGGAATTGGGATGAGTTTGTGGAAGCCGTAAATCATAAAGTCGTAATTGCAAAAGTTTCAATTGGATATGATGGGATTATAGCATATATTCCTGCAGGAATCGTCAAGCTTGATGGATTTATTGGATTTTATATAAATGCAGGCAATGGCATTTTTGTATACTCAATATCATCAGATAGAATATCCCTTGAAACTTTAGTAGTTGTCCCCAATGTCATAAACAACCTGAATTCTGATAATGAAGAAAGTGCTCTTTCGGCCGCACAGGGTAAAGTGTTGAATGACAAGATTGCGGAAATCTCAAATCCGGCCTCTGCGGACAAGGACGGTTTGATGTCGAAGGAGGACAAGAAAACGTTTGACAGCATCCGATTCAGCGAAAATGAGAATAGTATTTGGTTTAACGGGAAGAAGTACGGAGCAACGCTTTTCAAGAATTTATTTGGCCTTTCTACGGGTTCAAGCAACGAAGAAATCAAAACGGCACTTGGTGGGAATACTTATAATGATATTTCCAAGATGGTCGACAGAGGAATCCTGTTTTTAAACATCAATAACAAGGCATTGCAACATGTGATGATTAGAATAGAAAACACAGGTTCCTCAGAGGGGGATTATTTACATATCAGAGGATTATCTGACGCATCTGACACGGCCTATATAAAAATACGTCATTACAATGGCACTTTTAGTATACCAAGTGCTGTTAAGAGGGATAACTTATTGTTCAAATCTGGCATAGTCAATGTATTAGACTCTTCCGCTTCAGATTTACCACTTTCCGCTGCGATGGGCAAACAGTTGAATAACGGGAAAATATCAAGGAGTGAAATAGTTAATGACCTTGATTCTAATAATTCAGGAAAGCCTTTGTCCGCTGCTATGGGAAAAGAACTAAATGATAAAATCGAGGCCATAAAATCGGAAATTTCCGCATTAAGGGATGAAATAGAAGCACTGAAGGGAAGCGGGTCATGAAAACGGGGAGGCACGCCGCCTCCCCCTGTTAAACTTAAATATAATACCATGAAAAACATATTAGTTCTTCGGGCGTCCCTCACGGGAGGCGATGGCAAAGTTAAACAAAAAAATGTAGATATGAAAGCGAGCAACACATTGATTGAGGCGATAAAGAGATTCGAGGGTTTCCGTGGCACGGCTTACAAGTGCCCGGCGGGCGTGTGGACGATAGGCTACGGACATACGGTTGGCGTGAAGCGCGGCGACAAGATGACGGAGGGCGAAGCGGAACGGCAGCTCAGGCGCGACTTGGCAGAATATGAGGCATTCGTGGACAAATTAGGCGTGACGGAGCGGCAGAACAAGTTCGACGCATTGGTGGACTTCGCGTACAACCTTGGGTGCGACGCGTTGGCCGGTTCCACACTTTTGAAGAAAATACGGGCTTGCGCGCCGGATGCGGAGGTGCGTGCGGAGTTCATGAGGTGGGTGTATGCCACGGTGGCCGGGAAGAAGCGGAAGCTTGACGGACTGGTGAAGCGCAGGAAATGGGAGGCTGACAGGTTCTTTAATATCGCGTGAACATGGGAACGAGTGATGAATACTGGCCGATGCTTGACGACGGCGGAGGGGGCGACGGGAAGGGTTTGCCGCCTTGGTTGGTCTTCCTCGTGTTGGCTTTTGGTGTCTGGATGTTGGCACGGGCGTTGGCGATGTGAATGAATGATTATTAACCCGGTGGCGGGGAAGCGATCTTTGACTTGGTGGGATTGCAGTTAATGAAGACAAATAAGGCTTAACAAACTTGGAAAGATGGACAATTTACTCTATTTTTGTCCTATTCAAATGTTAAAATATGAAAGATAATGCACTTTCTGTGGCTAATTATCTCATTGATTTAGCAAAAAAGGAGAATAAGAACCTGACGCAATTAGGTTTGATGAAACGTGTCTATATAGCTCACGGATTCTCTTTGGCGATAAACAAAGAATCTTTGCTTGACAACCGTTTTGACAAGGTGGAGGCATGGAAATACGGGCCTGTAATTCCATCCGTCTACCATTCTTTCAAGCAATACAAAGCCGGCCCTATAACAGAAAAGGCCGTTGTGATGGATTGGGACGAAAAGAATTGTACGATTTCATTTCCGGAGCCTGTGTTGGAGGGTGACAAGGCAAAGAAAATTGTCGAGATGGTATGGAAGCGTTACCTTGATTTTACGGATGCCGAGATGGTCGCTTTGACGCACCGGAAGGGCACGCCATGGTCTGTTTGTTATATACCAGAACAAAATGTTCCCATTCCGGATGAAGTAACAGCCTTGTATTATGAAAAGCTTGTTGAAACTGTATTAAAGTCACACAATTCATGAAAGGAAAGTTTGAAGACCTTATGCGAATCCTTTCTGATGAAGGCAAGGACAAGGAGGAATCCGAAGAATCACAGGTGAATTTGTTGGAACAAACGTCCAATGAACTGACAATAGACTACCTGCGTGCACAGATAGACCGCCAAAGGGAGGAAATAGAGGGACTTAAACAAGACCGTGAGCAACGGAAAATATTCAGTTACGTGATATTTGGATTCATGTGTTTGTATATGTTAGCTTCTTTGGTCATCGTATATTTAAGTGGACGTAGGACAATCTTACTGTCAGACAGTGTACTTATTACCCTACTTACCACATCGTTGGCCAATGTGATAGGGATATTCAATTTTGTCGCAAAATATTTATTCCATCCCAAAAGATAGCCCCTTGGAATTGAAAGGCTACGTGTTTGCGTGGCTCACAAGGTAGGTTTCAACGGGCTATCATTTTGCATCAGGAGAATAGTAACCAAGCCACACGAAACCATTTCATTAATCAAGCGGCAATCCCACATAAACAAGTCGGGGTTGCCGCTTTTTCGTTGCCACAAAAAGAAGTAGGAATGAATAGATTTTTTAAAGTGTTCTGGCCTTGGCTGATGGTGCCGGTGTTCTGGCTCGTGGTGGGGCTGTCGTTGTTTGCCGTGTGCGGATGTGCACGGGTGCAGTACGTGCCGGTGGAGACGGTGAGGATAGACAGCGTGCATGGTGCGCGGTGGTCTGTGGACAGTGTTTACTTGAAGGATTCGATTCACGTGGAATTGAGGACGGAGAGGGACACGGTGTATAGGACGGAATACAAGTACCGGACGCACTGGAGGGAGCGCGTGGTGAGGGACACGTTGGTGTCGGTGAGGACGGACAGCGTTGGCGTGCCTTATCCTGTGGAGCGGAAGCTTTCGAGGTGGGAGGAAACGAAGCTGCACTATGGGGGCTTTGCGCTCGTGGCCGTGGTCGTTTGCATCCTTATAGGATTCGGGAGGTTTGTGTACAGGCTGAAAAAGTAATGTTTACTCCTTCGGGGACGGGAGTATAAAAAAGCCCCCAACGTTCCTTGCATTACCACATGACAAGACGCGAAAATAGCTCGCGCGTTGAGGGCTTTATGTCTTCATCGCGAGCTATCGTTGTATATAAACGCCTTGTCATGTGGTATGACAAAGATATGAATAAAAATCGGATTTTGTATGTGCAAGGAAGATATTTTTAATGAGATTATTCAGGTTGTCAGCAGGGAAACGGAGATTTCACCAAGAATCATATTGTCGGGAAGCAAGGAAACGGAGGTGGTTGATGCGCGTTACCTTCTCGTGTATTTCCTTTCCAAGGAGGGCTTCTACCCTTCCCGGATTGCATTATTGGTGCACAAGACGAAACGCGCGGTAAACTATATGCTGTCTAATTTTTCTTCGCGTGTGAGGTGTGGGAAAATGATGGGAATATATCGGGAAAGAATCGGGAATGAGTTGGGAAAAAATTGATTTTGAGTGACATAATGTATTTGTAGTTTTGCAGGGTCAGGATATGCCTGACCTTGTAACGTTTAATTTAAAAGATACATTATGGAGAGAACTTATGTTTTTAACAGCGATGGTACCAGCGGAGGCAGCAAAATGGACATCACTGCATTGCTCCCCGGCATGATTGGAGGAGGACGAAGCGTTGACCCCAACCTGCTTGCCTTGATGGGTAACCGCAACGGCTTTGGAGGACAGGACGGATGGTGGTCTATCATTTGGCTAGTGGTGATTGCTTCTATTTTCGGATGGAACGGTAACGGTGGTTTCTTTGGCGGACGTGGCGGTAACGGTTGCAACGGTTTGCCTGCGGAACTGGCTGGAAATTCGGGACGTGAATTGCTGATGCAGGCCATACAGGGTAACGGGAACGCTATTTCCCAGTTGGCTTCTTCGTTCAACTGTTCTACGCAACAGATTCAGACAGCCTTGTGCAACGTTCAGAACAGCATTACACAGGTTGGTAATCAGGTCGGCTTGTCTACCAACCAAATCATCAATGCGATGCAAAGCGGGAATCAGGCTATCCTGACACAGCTTGCTGACTGCTGCTGCAAGACGCAGAATGCCATCACAACGATGGGATATGAGAATCAGCTTGCCATGTGCAACCAGACGAACCAACTTGTGAACACAGCCAACCAGAACACACTGTCATTGCGTGACGGAGCTACGGCGAACACGAATGCCATACTCGCGAAACTTGATGCCATTCAAAATCAAGCTTTGCAGGATAAGATTGCAGCCCTGACGGCCGAGAAGGCTTCCCTGACGGCTGAAATCTCACAGCGTAACCAGAACGCCACCATCCTGAATGCCGTAGGGCAGCAGATCGCTCCGCTTGCAGCAGGTTTGCAGGCTTTGCAGGGGGATGTGGACGGAATCAAGTGCCGTATGCCGCAAACCGTACCCGTACAATACCCTAATATCGTAGGTGTAAATCTTGATACTTACCGTGCAGCCGCTTTCGGTGCTTATGCCGGTGACGCTTACGGTCGGAGCGGATATGGTTGCGGATGCAATGGAGGTTATTGGGGATAATGTAAGAAAGGAGGTAAGCTATGTGGCCTAACTTTTTTACAGGATTTCCGTTCGGGTTTCCGGGACTTGGCAGGGTAAACTACAATACCCTGCCGACCGTGGCGGTGAATGTGGGTACGGAGAATGTCACTCTGGAACTTCCGAACCATGCCTTCTATGGCAGGAACTATGTCGGTGGGTTCTACATCAGTCTCCGTCAGGACATCCCGGCCGGGACAACTCAGACGCTGCCTATTCTGATAGGCACGAACGGTGACACACGTCCGCTGATGGCTTACAACAATGAGCCTGTAACAGTGGCCAATCTTGCCGGAAAGGGTATCTATGAAATCCATTACAACAAGTACACGAATGAGTTGTTCCTGGTGAATGGAGGTTACAGACCGACAGCAGCTCCGGCACGGGCAAAAGAAACCGCTTCTTTTGGAGCAAGTAAATAACAAGGCGGGGGTCTGTGTTTCGCAGACTCCCTTATAAAAGTCAAACAATCATGTTTCAGAATTTAAGACCAAACAATACCTTATATATTCTTCATAGAGGGGCTGACCCTGTTCTTGAATGTGGTAAGGTTGTAACAGTAAAGAATCTAAGGACTGTTTATAAAAACACTCCCAATACTCTTTATCCACAGCCTGTTCAAGTAGTAGATATTGTTGCAAGTGTCAGTAACGGGGATACTGTTACTATAACCGAAATGCCTGCCAATCTTGACATTGCTGATGATGTAAAGAATGGTATTCTTGTGTCTGCTTCACGTGAGGAGATGAATGTTGAAATTCTTACGATGAAACAAAAGAGTGAAGAAATACTTAAAAGCGTTGAATATCATAAGAAGTTTCTTTCTTCGTGCGAGCAGATGCTTTGTGCTTTAAACCCAGAGGTTGTAGCAAAGCAACAACAAGAAAAGGAAATATTGGACTTGAAAAGTCAAATGTCGGAAATGAGCCGGAATATGGCTGACCTTATGACATTGAACAAGCAACTGATGGAACAGTTTGGTCTTGGTTCTGACACATCCAAAACAAAGAAATGATTATGGGAATGTGGAGTATTTTGGAAGAAGGGCGTGACGATTACGGACGCGGCTTCGGTATGAGAGACGGCGGTGAGATTGAAGAAGCTTACAGGGAAGGATGCCGTCACGGATATGAAAAGGCCATGAACGAGATGCGGGGCGGAATGGGGTTCCGTGAAAGCGGAAACTACAGTGGCGGAAACGGATATGGCAACAGGGGGTATGGTGAACGTTACGATATGGGCGAACGCCGTATGCCGGGTTACTTCCCGGAGTATCCCCGAATGGATGAGATGGGAGAACGTCGGCGCAGACGTGCCAATGGTGAGTTTTATTGATACGGGAGGGGTGGAATTCCCCTCTCTTTTACTAAATCATAAAGGAGAAGATTATGGGACAGAGACTGGATGCTTATGACCGGTTTCCTTCGGGAATGAAGGAATATATTTCGCAATACGGGTGGCACTTCTCGAAGAAGATGTGCGAGTGGGCCGTGTCGAAAATGAAAACCAAGGACGAATCCACCGGGAAACAGAAAAAGCTAGATGCATTGAAGAAGGACGAGGTGGAAGAGTTGTTGAAAAAATACGGCATCAAGCTGGAGAAGGATGCAGGGTACGACTGTGTGTATGCGGCCAACATGGGCAAGGCGGATTATTATAAGAGTTCGATAGCCGATGAATCCCATCTTGCATTGTTCATCAAGGATTACATTGATGACCCTGACGGTTATGACGGGCTTCCTTTTACCCGCTTCTATGCGGATTGTATTGGTTCGGGTACACCAATAATTTGGGAGGATATGATGTAACATTATGATAGTGCAGGATTTCTACATACCGAAGTATGGGTGGAGCGTGAGGGTGTACTATGCCGTTACAACCTATTGGACTGAACGGATAATGAAAGACCTGTATGATTGTGGATGCCGCGGTTATTCGTTGAGACAGGCATACCGCAATCTGACAGAAGGCAACTTGAATACCGGGCTGACTTATTCAAATTTCCACGACCGTGAAACGGTGATGGTGCTTTCCCTCACTTCCACACCGGAGCAGTTTCAGAACTCATGGGATCACGAAAAGGGGCATCTGTGCCGTCATATTTCGCAGGCATCCGGGATTGACCCGTATGGGGAGGAAGCGCAGTATCTTAGCGGTTACGTCGGGCAGAAGATGTTTCCGGTTGCAAAGAAATTTTTGTGCGAACATTGTAGAAAGGAGTTGGGATGTTGAACGTATTGAAAGCCATCATATCCGGCAAACGGGGTCAGGAAGTCTATGACCTCCTGTCTGACGAGGAAAAAGTTAAACTGAATGAATATGCCAAGCTGTATGGCGTAAACCGCCGTCAGCGCAGGGAAATCGAGAGAAATGCGAAGAAACGTGTACATAGATGAACTCATAGCCATTGCCGACAATCTTCCGTATATGGATTATTGCCGGCTTATGGCTGTGCTGAATTGGAATCTGTAATAGAAATATTACTTTTCATTCTACCAACTCATGGGATTTCAACCATGAAATAATCTTGTTGCACAGGTATTCCACATCCTTACGGAAGGATGTATAATTCTGATAAAGGAAAACAAGGTTCGCACAATTGTTGGATATGGTGCTTTTGGCCTGTACGCCCAACACATTGGACAGTTCATCACGCAATCCGGGAGCCATCTTGTCCCCGGCCAAAGAGGACGGGGAATAAAGATAAAGGACTATGAAGATGAACTTTTTCCGTTGAATCACTGTATTTGTGGCCGGTTTGCACCCTCTCTCGACGATAAGGCTTGTGAAGACTTTGTGAATCTCGGGTATGAGCTTCTTGTCGGACAAGACCGGACGGGACAGGGTGTTTTCTTCCTTGGACAAGTCCGATTTTACGCTTCTGATTTTCCTTATACGTATGATTTTATCAAAATCCAGTTCCATGACACGATTATTTAATTAGAAATCCGTATATTTGTGACGGAATAATCGTATGGGG